>JACTMP010000054.1 GCA_014584575.1 Chloroflexota bacterium | reverse complement strand
GCCCCGCTTGGGGTTGCCAGGGAAAATGCCGGTCAACTCCTCTTTTTCCTGAGCCAAGACTTCTTTGGCAGTATAATCGCCCAAAGCCAACAGGCGGGCAGCAATTGGTAGCAAATGAAAAAGACCCTGAGCATGGTCATCTCTTTGCACATAAACCTCGGGAACAGGTTCGGTTCATCTTTCAAATGAGCCAGAGGAGTCAAGTAATGGTCGCCACAGCTGACGATAAACGCACGGGGCGGCAAGGCGCCCATCTTGCTGTCGCCCTCAACCAACTGTCCCTGTGCCGGGACAATTTCCTTGTTACGCCGATACACCATACGCGGGCAGGTGCAGGCATTCGCGGAAGGCCAGTTACCGTATGGTTGGATGGTTTTGTCAATCGTTGCTTGTATGTTCATCTTTTGGAGCAATCCATAGATGACGGGTAATTGGTCAATATTTTCTATTTGTGCATCGATGTTGTTGATATCCACCATTATATGGTAGGTATACCAAATTTGATTTTATTCGCAAAATTTAAGCGAACGTCGAGTTGTTAGCTTGCCGACGCCACAATTTTAGGCGGCAGATAGATGGTGAATTCCACGATTGGCTGCACCAGGACGCTGTGGGGCGTCTGCTGCTCCTCTTCCGAGACCAAACCGGTTCGGCTGAGCAAACCAAAGTTCGCTTTGATCAGACTGGCTGGCTGCACCATTAGTTGTTCATGCCATACCCGATACGTCCCCACACGGCCGTCGCGGCGATGATAAAAACTCACCAGCGGATGTGTCAGGTAGGCAAGCCCACTCTCTGTATCTGGAAATCCCGGCAGGCTCAGGGGTAACTCCGTGTCCTGGCGCAATTCAACCACGGCTGGCGCCCACTCCGCCTCCGTCCGCATATGATACCGGCTGTACCGGCCAGTCTGCGCGTCATCTGCACAGTCAAAGGTGATGTGGCCGGGATGCCAGGGCAACCTCCAGATTTGCCGGGGGACGACCACCGTCCACGAGTCAAGCGTCGTGCCCAGAAACCAGACACTACGCTCACCCGTGACCGTATCCACGATGTAGATGCGATAGTTCGTCTGGCCCATCTGAAACTTGGGAAACGGAAAAACGGCGGAAGTGAAATCCACGTCCAGAAAAGGAACAACGGAGAGTAGAGCCTGGGCACGGCCGTTTATCTCCACTTCTAAAAGTTTAAACCTGCCGGGGATAAGGCTCGCAAACCGCTCCGGCGCGACGGCGTAGGTGACGATAGCAAAATGCTGGAGCTGGCAAACGGCATCAATCCCGCGCGGCGGGGGTCGCTTGACCAAAACATCACTGAACGTCAATGGTGTTTGCATGAGCTTCCCAGATCTGCTTCATTTGGCCAGTAGATGGCGCCAATATCAGGATTGACGCGCACCTGGTCGAAGTAAGTTTTGTCTTTTAAGGGGGCGAACATGAAGGCATTATAACAGAAGTGGGAGAATGTGGTGGACACGGCCGTGACCACCCCCTACTACTTTCTAACATCGTCAGGTACACGGTCACGGCCGTGACCTCATTTGAACGTATTATGCTGCCAAAGCCTCCTGGTTGGTTAGGGAAGAGAGAAGGGGAGGAAGGGGCACGGCCGTGTGCCAGACTACGCCATAATTTCTGATAAGGTCTTATTCAATTCTTCACTGACAATGCGCCGCAGAGTTTCCTCAAGATCATCACGCGCAATCGCTTGCCGCAAAGTCTCATTGATCAATGTTTGATACCCCCGTTCACCGGCTTTCTCTCGGAAATACTCAATTAGCACAGTGTCCAATAAAATTGTTACCCGTCGTTTGCGCGGGGCTGGCTTTAGTCCGACCCGGAAGGTAGCCCGATCAAAGTCACCCTGTGTCACTTTGGGGTATTCGTCTTCGTCATCATCAATAGTTGGAGAAGAATAGGAGTTGCTCATCTTTATCTGCCTCACGCATGGAAATAACACGAATTTCATTATCGGTTTCCGTATGCACAATAACCACGACCTTTTCTCTCAACAGGCCAAGTGTGACCCAACGTTGCTCACCATAATCTTTGCGGTCATCCTCAAAGGTGAATGTAGGACCCAAGAAAACTTGTTCGGCCTGCGCAAAGTCCAACCCTCGTTTTTTGAGGGCTGTTTGTCGTTTTGACTCATGCCAACTGAATCGCATGGACAAAATTATGCATATAATTATGCACTCGTCAAGGATGGTAGTTATGGCATCTGACTGAAACCTGACCCTCTAACGGCCGTACCCACCCCACCGCCCACTTGCTAACATCATCGTCAGGTACACGAGCGTACCAGGCTGCCAAAGTTTTCAGGTTAATGCTGGTTGATTGGGGAGGGAGTGAGGGGGTACGGCCGTACCCCCTCACTCCCCTCCCCTCAATCTTGTGACTTAGGTAAGGATGCAAATAAGGCAGTTCGCTTTATAATCATACAGGTATCCGACTCAAACTAATGCGCACACAAAACCACCACAACCAATTGAACCATCATTCTCTCCGCGCCTTATTTGCAGGAAATGTCTATGACTGATTCGTTTACGAATTTTGAAGAAACACAAGAATGGTCACTGGCCGAATTATCTACGGCCGTGGTCCAACTCCAGGAACAATACCGCCAGCGCGAAGCCGAACTGGCCGCCACCAACCGCATTGGCCTGCTGCTGGCCGAAGCCCCCGACCTGCGCCACGTCTTTGAAGGCGCCCGCCGCGAAATCATGTCCATCGTGCCCGCCACCGGCATGTCCATCTTCCTGTTAAACGAAGAAGGCACCCTGCTCCACTGGATATATGGCTACGAACTGGGCCTCGAAGTAGACCTGTCTAACATTCCGCCCCAACCATTAAGCGTGGGTTACAGCGGCCGGGTCATCCAGACACGCCAGATGTTATACGTCTCCGCCCAAAACGACCCCATTCGCAAAGAGATCACCACCGTCATCGTCGGCGAACACCTTTCCACCTGGTTAGGGCTGCCCCTCATCGCCGCCAACAAGATCATTGGCGTATTGGCCGTAGAAAATGACAGCTCCTTCAACGAACGTCACATCGAATTCCTGCAAACCATCGCCGTCACCATCGCCGTGGCCATCGAAAACGCCCGCCTGTTTGAAGAAACCAACCGCCTGCTGGCCGAAAGCCGGCAGCGCATGGCCGAACTGACCGTCATCAACAAGGTGGTTTCCACGGCCGCCGGCACGCTGGATTTGCACGAAGTGATGCAGGTGGTGGTCACAGAATTGGCCAGGGCGCTGAATGTGAGCCAGGTGCGTATTGCCTTGTTCAATGCCAGCCGTGACCGGCTGGTTGTGGTCGCTGAACAATACGATGAAACAATCGCCCGCAGCGCATTAGGCGTCGAAATAATGGTCGAAGACAACGCCCTTACGCAAAGGGTATTATCACAACGACATTCCCTCATCGTGCAGGATGCCCAACATGCGCCAGAAACAGAAGCCGTCCACGCTTTGCTGCGCCTGCAAAAGGTGGAAACGCTGGCCCTTTTGCCCATTTTCGCCGGGCAGGATGTGATTGGCACGTTGGGTATTGATATTCTGGAAAAGGGGCGCACCCTCAGCATGGGACAACTTCGTCTGGCGGAAACCATCGTGTTCCAGGTAGCGGCAACGGCGCAAAACGCCCATTTGTTTGCCCAAACCCAGGCGTTGCTGGAAGAAACACGCCGTCAGGCGGCTGAACTGACCACCGTCAATGAGATCAGCCAGGTGTTATCTGCCCAACTGGAACTGGATGCACTCATTCACCTGGTGGGCGAGCAAATTCGCACCACCTTTCACGCCGACCTGGCTTACGTGGCCCTGCATGACCCGCACACCAATATGGTGCATTTTGTCTATCAATATGGCGAAGAGATGGAGTCACGGCCGTTTGGCAAGGGCCTCACCGAACGCATCATCACTACCGGGCAGCCGCTACTCATCAACAAAGACCTGGCCGGGCAACACGTCAAACTCAAGACCGAACGCATTGGCAAACACTCCCGCTCCTACCTGGGTGTGCCCATCACCGTCAACAACCAGGCCATCGGCGTCGTCAGCGTGCAGAGTATCACCGAAGAAGGGCGCTTCACCGAAGATGACCTGCGCCTGCTCACCACTATTGCCGCCACCGTGGGCCAGGCCATCCACAACGCCCAATTGTACGAAGAAACCCGCCGCCACGCCGACGAAATGGCCGCCCTGGCCGAAATTGGCAACGAAATCGCCACCACGCAAGACCTGAAACCGGTATTGGAGCAAATTGTGCGGCGCATTCAAGAGTTAATGCGCGTCCACGATATTGCCTTGATGCTTTTTGATAAGGAAAACAACGTCTTTCGTACTTACGTCGCCAGAGGCGATTACGTTGACGCCCTCAAAGCGAATCCCATTCGCATGGGCGAAGGCATTACCGGCAGCATCGCCCAAAGCGGCGTGGCCGAAATTGTCAATTATCCCATCAGCGACCCCCGCGCCATTCACATTGACGGCACGCCAGACCCGGAGGAAGATGACGAAGGCATTATGGCTGCGCCGTTGGTGATTCATGGCGAGGTAATTGGCGTCATCATGTTATGGCGCAAACACAGCGAAGGGCTGTTTATGCAGGCCGAACTGCATTTCCTCAGCAGCGTGGCCCGGCAGGTAGCCAACGCCATCGAAAGCGGCCGCCTCTACCTGGAAACACAGCGCCACGCCAACGAAATGGCCGCCCTGGCCGAAGTCAGCCAGGACATTTCGGCCACGCTGGATTTGCAGACGGTGATGGAACGTATTGCCAGCCACGCCCACAACCTGCTACACGGCCACACCAGCGCCGTCTATCTGCTGCGGGACGACGGCCGTACTCTGCAACCCATCACCGCTGTCGGCGAAATCGCCACGGCCGTCCTCACCTTCCCCACCCAAATTGGCGTCGGCTTCGTTGGCCACGTGGTACAAACCGGGGTCGCCGAAATCGTCCAGGACACTGTGCGCGATGTGCGGCGTGTGCATTTGAAGGGGACCAAGGAAACGGCCGTTGGCGAAAAATTGCTCGCCGCCCCCCTCCTGTTCCAGCACAAAGCCGTCGGCGCCATGGTCGTCTGGCGCAGCCCGGACGATCCCCAGTTCACCGTTGCCGAACTGGAATTCCTGGTCAACCTTGCACAGCAGGCCGCCATCGCCATTGAAAACGCCCGCCTCTTTAGCGAAGCGCAGCAGGCGCGCGCCGCCGCCGAAGCCGCCAACAAAGCCAAAAGCGCCTTCCTGGCCAACATGAGCCACGAACTGCGCACCCCGCTGAATGCCATCATCGGCTTCACCCGGCTGGTGCAGCGGCGCGGCGCGCAGTATTTACCGGAAAAACAGGTAGACAACCTGGACAAGGTGCTGATCAGCGCCGAGCATTTGCTGGGGCTGATCAATACCATCCTGGACATCGCCAAAATTGAAGCCGGGCGTATGGACGTGCAGCCCAGCGCCTTTGACCTGGAGCCATTGGTGGACGTTTGCCTGCAAACCACCCGCCCTCTGGTCAAAAGCGATCAGGTTTTGCTGCAAAAAGAAATCATCCCCGGTATCCCTCGCCTCTTTACCGACCAGGAAAAAGTGAAACAAATTTTGCTCAACCTGCTCAGTAACGCCGCCAAATTCACCCATGACGGCCATATTACCGTGCGCGCCTTTAGCCAGGAAAATGCAGTCATCATCTCTATTGCCGACAGCGGCATTGGCATCGCCCCGGACGCCATCGGGCGCGTCTTTGAAGAGTTCCAGCAAGCGGACAGCAGCACCACCCGCCAATACGGCGGCACCGGCCTGGGGCTGCCCATCAGCCTGCATCTGGCGCGGCTCTTAGGCGGCGATCTGGCCGTCGAGAGCGAAGAAGGGGCCGGCTCCATCTTTACCCTGCGCCTGCCGCTGCACTACGCCAGCCGCGCCGAGACAACGGGCAAAGAGTGGCCGGCCACGGCCGTCACCTCACCCTCCACCAAACCGGTCGTCCTGGCCATTGACGACAACCCGGACGTCATCTACTTGCTGCAAGAAAATCTGGCCGAAGCCGGCTACCAGGTGATTGGCGCGCTCAGCGGCGAGGATGGGCTGCGCAAGGCGCGGGCGCTACGGCCGTATGCCATCGTCCTGGACATCATCATGCCCTATAAAGACGGCTGGCAGGTACTCCACGAACTGAAAACCGACCCCACCACCCGCCACATCCCGGTGGTCATGCTGACCATTGTAGACAAGAAAGATTTGGGCTACCGCCTGGGCGCGGCCGACTACCTGGTGAAACCGTTTGACAGCGAGGCGGTGCTGGAAGTGCTGAACCGGCTGCCCGTGGCCAACGGCCGTACCGACGCCGCGCGCCTGCTGGTGGTGGACGACGACCCCCAGGTAGCCGATATGGTGACGCAGATGTTGGAGGAACGGCCGTATCACATAGACACCGCTGCCGACGGCCACATCGCCCTGCGCCTGATTGAGCAAAACCCGCCCGACATCATCCTGCTCGACCTGATGATGCCCAACCTGGACGGATTTGGCGTCATTGAACAGTTGCGCCAACACCCGGAACACCACAAAATACCGGTTATCATCCTGACGGCCAAGGCGCTCTCCGGCGACGAAGCCCACCATCTGCGCCAGAGCGTCAGCCAGATCATGCAAAAACAAGGGCTGAAAGAAGAACACCTCATCCACGAACTGCAACTCGCCCTGCGGGAATTGGGAGATGAGGTGAGCAGGTGAGCAGGTGAAGGGGTGAAGGGGTGATGAGGTGAGCAGGTGGCTTTTCCGAAAAGGCTTCGGGCTTTGCAAAAACTAGCTCTCACGTGTCATTCCGACGAGTCTTCGAGGAGGAATCTTCCGTGTTGTTCCAGGAGAAAGATTCCTCGCTCCGCAGACTCCGCTCGGAATGACAGGTAATTAGATGCACTAAACACAGTTCGTGACAGGTCAAGCAAGTGACATATGACCCGTGACCCGTGTGAAAGGATCATCAATGAAAAAAATCTTGATTGTTGAAGACGTGGAACTGAATACGGAACTGCTCGTCCAGCTTTTGGAGGATGAGTATGAATTGCTCATCGCCGCCGATGGCGCGGCGGGGGTGGAAATGACCCGCGCCCACCGGCCCGACCTGGTGCTGATGGATATGTCCCTGCCGGTGCTGGATGGTTGGGAGGCCACCCGCCAGATTAAGGCCGACGCCGCCCTGCAAGCCATCCCCGTCATTGGCCTCTCCGCCCACGCCATGAGCGGCGACGACGAACGGGCCAAAGAAGCCGGCTGCGACGATTACCTGACCAAGCCGGTGAATTTCGAGAGCCTGTTTGCGGTGTTGGACAAATTTTTAGGAGATTGAGAGATTGGGAGACTAAGAGATTATCAATCTCCAAATCTCCCAATCTCCTAATCTCTCAGTCTCCATTCCCATGTTTCCCACCTTCCCCGGCTACCAACTCGAAGAGAAAATATACGAAAGTAGCCGCACGGCCGTATACCGCGCCCAGACTGAGCATGATGGCTGCCCGGTAGTGCTGAAAATGTTGCAGCCGGGACAGAATTCACCGGAGGTACACGGCCGTTTCCGCCAGGAATATCACCTCACCACCGCCCTCACCGGCAGCGGGGTCATCCGCGCCCTGGCCCTGCTGGAACGGGACGGTCTGCTGGCCATGGCCCTGGAAGATTTTGGCGGCCAATCCCTGCCCCACTGGCTCAACGGCGGCGGGTTGGACGTGTCCGCCTTCCTGCCCCTGGCCATTCAGGCCAGCGACGCTTTAGCCGCCATTCACCAACAAAACCTGATCCACAAAGACATCAACCCGGCCAACATCGTCTGGAACCGGGACACGGCCGTGCTCAAAATCATAGACTTCGGCCTGGCCTCCACCCTGCCCCGCGAAAACCCGGAACTACGCAGCCCCAACGTACTGGAAGGCACCCTGGCCTACATCTCCCCCGAACAAACCGGGCGCATGAACCGGGCCATGGATTACCGCTCCGACCTCTACTCCCTGGGCATCACCTTTTACCAGCTTGCCACCGGGGAACTGCCGTTTACGGCCGTAGATCCCCTGGAACTGCTGCACGCCCATATCGCCCGCCCGCCCCGCCCGCCGCACGAAATCGCCCCCCAAATCCCGCAGCGCCTCGGCGACATCATCCTGCGCCTGCTGGCTAAAAACGCCGAAGACCGCTACCAATCCGCCTACGGCCTCAAAGCCGACCTGGAAGAGTGCTGGCGGCAGTGGCAAGACAGCCGGGCCATCAACCTTTTCCCTCTGGCGCGGCACGATGTGGGGTCTCGTTTTCAACTGCCACAAAAGCTGTACGGCCGTGCCGAACCCACCACCACCCTCTTGCAAGCATTCCACCAAATGGCCGACCCGCAGCACGGCACGGTGCAGTTAGCCCTGGTCGCCGGCCCCGCCGGCATCGGCAAATCCGCCCTGGTGCAAGAACTGTACCGCCCCGTCACAGCCCGGCGCGGCTACTTCATCGCCGGGAAATTTGACCAGCTCCAAAACGCCCCCTACGCCCCCCTCATCACCGCTTTCGACAACCTGCTCAACCAGATTCTCACCGAGAGCCAGACTGCCCTCGCCGCCTGGCGTCAGAAATTGTTGACTGCTCTGGGCAGTAATGGGCAGGTCATCATAGACGTGCTGCCCAACCTGGAACTGATTCTCGGCCCACAGATGGCCGTGCCCGACCTGCCCCCCGCCGAAGCCGAAACCCGCTTCAACCTCACCTTCCAAAACTTCATCCGCGTTTTTGCCCAGGCCAGCCACCCGCTGGTGCTCTTTCTGGATGACTGGCAATGGATGGATGGCGCGTCCCGCCACCTGCTGCAAAGCCTGCTCACCGGCGGCAGCGGCAGCCTGCCCACCGCCCACCTGCTGCTCATCGGCGCATACCGCGACAACGAACTGACGACCAACCACCCCGTCTGGCTGACCATCGAAAAAGTGAGCGCCCTGGGCACGGCCGTGCACACCATCACCCTCAGCCCGCTCACCCTGGCCGACGTTACCACCTACGTGGCCGACACACTGCACACTGACGACGCCACCATCCACACCCTGGCCGAACTCATCCACGCCAAAACCGGCGGCAATCCCTTCTTTGTCGGCGAATTTATGAAATCGCTCTACGCCGACGGTTACATCACCTTCGACCATGCACACGGCCGTTGGCAATGGGAATTAGCCCGCGTCCAGGCCGCCGCCATCACCGACAACGTCGTCAACCTGATGACCGCCGCCATCCAAAAACTAGACCTGAAAACACAAATGGCGCTCACCCTGGCCGCCTGCATTGGTGGCCGGTTTGACCTGCACACGCTGGCTCTGGTTTCCGGCGCAGACGCCGCCGACACGGCCGTCATCCTCTGGCCCGCCATCCAAAACGGCCTGCTCATTCCCCTCAACGACAACTACCGGCTGGCCGAGCAGCACATTGACCTCAACCCCACCTATAAATTTGCCCACGACCGCATCCAGCAAGCCGCCTATGACCTGCTGCCCGCCGCCGACCGGCAAAGCGTGCATTGGCAAATTGGGCAGCACCTCAAACAAGGCCAGTCCACCGGCAGCGCCATTTTTGAAATGGTCAACCATCTCAATCTGGGGCGCGGCCTGCTCAGCCAGCCCAGCAACCGGCTGGAACTGGCGCGACTCAACCTGACCGCCGCCCAGACCGCCAGCGAAGCCAACGCCTTCACCACTGCCCTGGAGTACGCCCAGATTGGGTTGGAACTGCTGCCGTCCCCTGCCGGGGCAGGCGACGCCTGGCAAACGGAATACGAACTGGCGCTGGGGTTGCATGTCACGGCCGTCGCCGCCGCCACCTTTAGCGCCGATTTTCCCCTGGTCGAAAGCATCAGCCAGGCCGCCCTACCCCACGCCCGCACCCTGCTCGACCGCGTCGCCATCTACCGCCACATCCTCACCGCCCTCCTGGCCCAAAATAAACTGGCCGAAGACCTGGATATGTCGCTGCAACTCTTACATGAATTGGGCATCAACCTGCCACGCCATCCCACCCGCCGCCACCTGCTGGTAGATGTGCTCAAAACCCGGCTCGCTCTGCGTGGCAAAAGCACCACCGACCTGCTGCATCAGCCCGTCATCACCGACCCCCAACTCGTCGCCACCATCGAGATATTGACCCAGTGCGGCGGCCCGGCCTACTTTACCGAGCCGCTGCTGTTTGCCCTGGTGGTGCTGCGCCTGATCCGGCTCTACGCTCAACACGGCAACCACCCCGAAGGCGCACGCGCCTTCGCCGCCTACGGCCTCATGCTCGCCGGCTATCTGAATGACACCGAAGGCGGTTATGCCTTTGGCGAATTGGGGCTAAACCTGGTGGAGCGGCTGCACATCCGGGCGCATTATCCGGGCACGGCGCAACTGTTTTATCACTACCTCAACCACTGGAAAAACCACCTGCGCGACTCAGTGGAACCGCTCGCCAATGGCTACCAGATTGGGTTGGAAACGGGCGCACTGGAATTTGCCATGAACTGCGGCTACAGCCTGGCCACACACAACTTTTATGCGGGCGTCCCCCTCAGCCAGGTCATCCCGCAGATGGATCAATTTGCGGCAGCGATGGAGCAGTTTAACCAACACAAACTGCATTACGTGTTGACCATGTTCCTGCAAACGGCCGTGAACCTGCACACCGCCCCCGAAACCCCCTGGCAGTTAACCGGCGACCACTTCGACGAGGCCGCTGGCGAAGCCGCCTACCGCGCCACCGGCGACCAGCCCGCCCTCTGCTCCTACCTGGTGCAAAAGGCCACTCTGCTCACCCTCTTCGGCCACCACCAGGCTGCCCAACCCATCTTTGCCGAAATTGAAACCGTGCAGGAAAGCATCGCCGCGACGTACATGACGGCCGTCATCATCATGCTGGATGCGCTCAACCAC
Source organism: Chloroflexota bacterium (assembly GCA_014584575.1). Classification (GTDB taxonomy): domain Bacteria; phylum Chloroflexota; class Anaerolineae; order Promineifilales; family Promineifilaceae; genus CAADGU01. The sequence goes on along the minus strand of JACTMP010000054.1, from coordinate 173,912 downwards.
CTGGCCCTCTACCCGGACGTCCCCGCCGCCGCCCAAAAGCAGAGCAAAAAACGGGTAGACGCCGCCCTGAAAAAGCTGGCGGTCTGGGCGGACATGGCCCCCATGAATTTCCGCCACAAATACGAACTGGTCGCCGCCGAACGAGAGCGGGTCTACGGCCGTACACCCGCCGCCCGCCCCCTCTACGCCCAGGCCATCGCCCACGCCCACGAAAGCGGCTATCTGCAAGAAGAAGCGCTGGCCTATGAACTGGCCGGGCAATACTACGAATCACGCGGCCTACATAGCCTGGCGCAATACCACATGCAGCAGGCGCACCGCGCCTACCAGCGCTGGGGGGCCAGGGCCAAATGTCGCCACCTGGAAAGCCAATACCCGGTTTATTTCCCCGCCGCTGCCGCCGGAGACACCACCCAGGCCGCCACCATTTCCAGCCCCACCACCACCGCCAGCAGCAGCAGCACGGCCGTGCTCGACCTGGGCAGCGTGGTCAAAGCCTCCCAGGCCCTCTCCGGCGAAATCCAGCTAGAGCAACTGCTCAACCGGCTGATGGCGCTGCTCATCGAAAACGCCGGCGCGCAGGCCGGCTGGCTGCTCCTGCCCGACGCCGACAACTGGACTATTGCGGCTGTCAGCGGCGACTCCACTGCTGTGGCCGGTCTTCAGACCGAGCCACCCTCTGCTGTGGCCGGTGTCCCGACCGAGCCACCCCAATCCATCCTCAACTACGTCACCCGCACCCGCGAACACCTGGTGCTGGATGACGCCAGCGCCGACAGCCAGTTTGCCGCCGACCCCGTCATCAGCCAGCGCCAATCCCGCTCCGTCCTCTGCCTGCCGCTGCGGCACCATGACAGCCTGACCGGCATCCTCTACCTGGAAAACAATCTCGCGCCTGGCGCCTTCACCGCCGACCGGCTGAAAGTGCTCAACCTGCTGGCCTCCCAGGCGGCCATCTCCATCGAGAACGCCCGGCTGTATGGCTATTTGCAGGAATACGGCCGTAGCCTGGAAGAGCAGGTGGAGCAGCGCACCGCCGCCCTGGCGCAGGCCAACCTGGACGCCCAGGCCGCCCGCGCCGCCGCCGAGGTCGCCAACGAAAACAAAAGCCTCTTCCTCTCCAACATGAGCCACGAACTGCGCACCCCGCTCAACACCATCATCGGCTTCACCCGCATCGTCAAACAAAACGGCGCCGCCACCCTGCCCGACAAACAGCTAGACAACCTGGACAAAGTGCTGGTCAGTGCCGACCACCTGCTCAGCCTGATCAACACCGTCATAGACATCGCCAAAATCGAGACCGGCCACATGGACGTACAGCCGGCCGAATTTGACGCCGCCGCCCTGGCCGCCGGTTGCATCGCCACCGTGCAGCCGCTGCTCAAAGAAAACGTGGCCCTGCACACCGAATTCGGCCACAATCTGCCACTCGTTTACTCTGACCCGGCAAAAGTCAAGCAAATCATCATCAATCTACTCAGCAACGCCGCCAAATTTACCCACCAGGGAGAAATCACCGTGCGCCTGGCCGCCCAGCGTGATACCCTGACGCTGGCTGTCAGCGACACCGGCATCGGCATCTCGCCCGCCGCCCTGCCGCGCATTTTTGAAGAGTTTGAACAGGCCGAAAGCACCATCCGCCAGCAATATGGCGGCACCGGTCTGGGCCTGCCCATCAGCCGCAGCCTGGCCCGCCTGCTCGGCGGCGACCTCGCCGCCGCCAGCACCCTGGGCGAGGGTTCGAGGTTTACGTTGACCTTACCTGTCTATTACCGTGAAACGTGATACGTGAAACGTGACATCGTTCACGCACCTCACGCATCACGCATCATTTCTATGACCCCACCCGGCTACACCATCACCGACAAGCTGTATGAGAGCAGCCACACGGCCGTGTACCGCGCCCAAAACAGCGAAGGACAGCCCGTCATCCTGAAGGTGCTGCAACCAGCCCAGGCCACGCCACAGGGATTGGCCCGCTTCCGCCGCGAATATGAAATCACCCGCCAGCTAACCGGCGAGGGCATGATCCAGGTACACGCCCTGGAAAGTTCCCAAAACAGCCTGGTCATGGTCGTGGAAGATTTTGGCGGGCAGTCGTTGGCACGGCTGGTCAGCGGCCCACTGCCGCTGGACAGCTTCCTGCCCCTGGCGCTGAACATCACCGACCAGCTAGATGCCATCCACCAACAAAACCTGATCCACAAAGACATCAATCCCGCCAACATCATCTGGAACCCGGACAGCGGCGTGGTCAAAATCATAGACTTTGGCCTCTCCACCTCCCTCAGCCGCGAAAACCCGGAAATCCGCAGCCCGCGCATACTGGAAGGCACCCTGGCCTACATCTCGCCGGAGCAAACCGGGCGCATGAACCGGGCCATGGATTACCGCGCCGATTATTATTCGCTGGGGGCGGCGTTTTACCAGTTGCTCACCGGGCAGCCCCCCTTCACGGCGCAGGACCCCATCGAACTGGTTCACGCCCACATCGCTCGCCCACCGCAGCCGCCGCACACGCTGAACACGGCCGTGCCCACCCCCCTCAGCGACATCATCCTGCGCCTGCTGGCCAAAAACGCCGAAGACCGCTACCAATCCGCCTACGGCCTGAAAGCGGATTTACAGGAGTGTTGGCGGCAGTGGCAGGCTCACGGCCGTATCACCTCCTTCCCCCTGGCACAACACGATATATCCGCCCGTTTCCAGTTACCACAACTGCTGTACGGCCGTGAAGCCGAATTACAAACCCTGCTCGCCGCCTTCAGCCGCGTGGCCGACCGGCAGCAAGGCAACGTCGAACTGCTGCTCGTCACCGGCGCGGCGGGCGTGGGCAAATCCTCCCTGGCGCGCGAACTGCACCGGGCAACCACCGTCCAGCGCGGCGCATTTATCAGTGGCAAATTTGACCAACTGCACCACACCCCCTACGCCGCCCTCATCAACGCCTTTCAAGAGTTGGTCAACCAGCTTCTCAGCGAGAGCGAAACGCGCATCACCGCCTGGCGCGAGCAGTTATTGGCCGCTCTCGGCGGCAACGGACAGGTCATCATAGACGTGATCCCGGCGGTAGAATGGATCATCGGCCCGCAGCCCACCCCGCCGCCGCTGCCGCCCAGCGAAGCCGAAACCCGCTTCACGCTGGCCTTCCAGAACTTCATCCGCGTCTTTGCCCAGGCCGATCATCCCCTGGTGCTCTTTCTGGATGACTGGCAGTGGATGGACGCCGGGTCACGCCAGTTGTTGCAGCGGCTCATCACCGCGCCAAACACCCGCCACCTGCTGCTCATTGGCGCATACCGCGACGCCGAAGTGGGGCAAACCCACCCCGTCTGGCAAATGGTCAACAACCTGCGCCAGAGCGGCATCCCCGTCAACGACATTGCCCTGACGCCGCTGACGCTGCCCGTCATCAACCAGTATGTGGCCGATACGCTGCACACCCCTGCCACCGAAACCCGGCTGTTGGCGGAACTGGTGCTGGCTAAAACGGGCGGCAATCCTTTTTTCACCGGCGAATTTTTGAAGTCGCTGGTAGCCGCCGACCTGATCGCCTTTGATTACGACGCCGGGCGCTGGCAATGGGACCTGCCTGGCATCCAGGCCACCGACATCACCGACAACGTGGTGGAATTGATCACCGGGCACATCCAGCAGCTATCACCCACCGGGCAAACGGTGCTGAAACTGGCGGCCTGCATTGGCGCCCGGTTTGACCTGTCCACGCTGGCGCTGGCTTATAACCAGACAGGGCAGGACACGGCCGTAGCCCTCTGGGAAAGCATCGTCGCCGGCCTCATCATCCCGCTCAACGACGAATACCGGCTGGCGGTGTTTGACACTCCCACCAACGCCGCCTACAAATTTGCCCACGACCGCATCCAGCAGGCCGCTTACGCCTTGCTGAACGAGAGCGAAAAACAGGCCACCCACCAACAAATTGGCAACTATTTATTACAGGCAGCCGGGCCAGAAAAGCGAGAGGCCACCATCTTCACCATCCTCAACCACCTCAACCTGGCCCAACCACTGCTGGCAACCCAGGCGGAACGGGACGAACTGGCCGGGCTTAATCTGGCCGCCGGGCAAAAGGCGATGCAGTCCGCCGCCTTTTTACCGGCACTGGAATATCTGGACACGGGCATTCGTTTATTGGGCGGCGACGACGCCTGGGCGCGGAACTACGATCTGGCGTTGGCGCTGCACACGCAGGCTGCCGCCGCTGCCAACCTCGGCGGGCAATATGAGGAAATGGGGCAGTGGACGGGCGCGGTGATCCGGCACGGCCGTACCCTGCTGGACAAAACCCCCGTGTACGAGACCATCATCCAGGCGCAAACCCACCAGAACAGGTTAGATGAGGCGTTGGACACGGCCGTAGCCGTCTTGCAACAATTTGGCCTCAAGCTCCCCCGCCATCCCAGCCGCCGCCACCTGCTGCCCGCGCTGCTGCAAACACGGCGTGCCCTGCGTAGCAAAAGCCCCGATGACCTGCTCACCCTGCCGCGCATGAGCGACCCCGAACAGTTAGCCATCACCAGTATCCTGGCGCGGGCCGGCGTTACCGCCTATTTTGTCTCCACCGAACTATTTGCCCTGATTGTGCTGCACCTGGCGCAGCGATATATCAAATATGGCAACACCCCCTTTGCCTGCCGCGCCTTTGCCACCTATGGCCTCATCCTGGTCAGCGTCTTGCGTGATTATGACAGCGGCTACGCTTACTGCCAGATGGCGATTAAGCTGCTGGATCAGTTGCAGGCAGCCGAGATGACCGGCTCCACCCACATGGTCTTTAACGTCTTTGTGCGCCACTGGAAGGAGCATCTGCGGGACACGCTGCCCGCTTTGCAAGAGGCTTACCAGGCGGCGCTGGCGGCCGGCGACCCGGAATTTGCCACCTACTGCGCCTACGGCTACAGCAAACACGCCCTGCACGTGGGCGAAAATCTGGCGCAGCTCACCCCGGAAATGATTCAATACGGCGAGGTGATGGCCTACTACAAAAAAGAGAAAATCCATTACGTGCATAATTTTTATGTGCAAACGGCCGTGAACCTCTCCCAACCCACGCCCATTCCCTACCTGCTGCAAGGGGAGTATTTCGACGAGTCAACCACCGTGCCCGCCTACCGCGCCGCCAACGACCGCAGCGCCCTCTGCGCCTTTGACATCCAAAAAGCGATGTTGTGTTACCTGTTTGGGCAGCCAGAATTGGGGCTGCCCTACAGCCAGGAAGCGTCTGACCTGCTGGCGCGTATCCCCGGCTCCAATTCCATTCCGCTGTTTTATTTGTATGATTCGCTCATCCGGCTGGCGCTTTACCCCACCTTCAGCCCGGCAGAACAAAAAACAACGCTGAAAAAAGTGGCCGCCAACCAGAAAAAACTGGCCAAACTCATCCCCTTTGCTCCGGTCAATTTCACCCACAAACAGACACTGGTGGCGGCCGAACTGGCCCGTGTGCAGGGCGATCCCGTAACCGCCGCCGACCTGTACGACCAGGCCATCCAGCAAGCCACTGCCCACAATTACCCACACGAAGCGGCGCTGGCCATGGAACTGGCGGGCAATTTCCACGCTGCGCAAGAAGACGGGCTGGCCGCCTTTTACTACCGGCAGGCGTATGAGACCTACGCCGCCTGGGGCGCGGCCAGCAAAACGGCGGAAATGGCCGAACGCCTGCCCTTCCTGGCCCCGCCGGAGCGGAGCGGCGAGACGATCAGCGTGACCGCCACTACCCGCACGGCCACGATGGCCTCCACGACGATGAGCAGCACGGCCGTACTCGACCTGACCAGCGTGATCAAAGCGTCCCAGGCCATCGCCAGCGAAATTGTGCTGCCGCGCCTGACGGAACGGTTGATGGGCATTGTCATTGAAAACGCCGGGGCGCAAACGGGCTGCCTGCTGCTGCCCCCCGAAAACGGCCAGGGGTCTGAAGGCGGCTGGCAACCGGCAGCCTGGGCGGGTGAAGGAGAGGTCACTTTGCCGTTATCCCTGATTCAACATGTGGCCCGGTCACAGACGGCCGTGCTGCTGGAAAACGCCAGCCAGAGCCAGTTTGCCCAGGACCCGGTCATTCGCAGCCGCCGCCCGCAGTCGGTGTTGTGCCTGCCCCTGCTGCAACAGGGCAATCTGGCCGGTCTGCTTTACCTGGAAAACAACCTGGCGACCGGCGCGTTTACGGCCAATCACCTGGCGGTGCTGAACATGTTGGCTTCGCAGACGGCCATTTCGCTGGAGAATGCGCAGTTGTACGGCCGTTTGGAAAGCTACAACAGCGCCCTGGAAGAAAAAGTAGCCCAGCGCACGGCCGAACTGGCCCAGGCCACGCAGGACGCCGAAGCCGCTCGCGCCATCGCCATCCAGGCCAACGAAGCCAAAAGCGCCTTCCTGGCCAACATGAGCCACGAACTGCGCACGCCGCTGAACGCCATCATCGGCTTCACGCGCATTGTGCGCCGCCGCAGCAGCGACGCCCTGCCCGACCGGCAACAGGCGAATCTGGATCGGGTGCTGGTCAGCGCCGAGCAGCTATTGAGCATCATTAACACCATCCTGGACATCGCCAAAATTGAGGCGGGGCGGATGGAGGTGCAGACGGCCCAGTTTAATCTGGCCACGGTGGTGGATTTGTGTGTCACGGCCGTGCAGCCCAGCCTGAAACCCGGCGTCACCATCTTCAAAGATCTGCCCGCCGATCTGCCGGTCATTTATTCTGACCAGGACAAAATTCGGCAAATTCTGATAAACTTGTTGGGCAATGCGGCAAAGTTTACGGCACACGGCCGTGTCACCATTCAAGCCGTTCCAGAGGGTGATACGCTCGCCATGACTATTGCGGACACCGGCATTGGCATCCCTGCCGACGCCCTGCCCCGCATCTTTGAAGAGTTTGAGCAGGCCAGCCCGGCCATTCGCCAGCAGTACGACGGTGTGGGGTTGGGTCTGGCTCTCAGCCGCAGCCTGGCCCGTTTGCTGGACGGCCGTATCACCGTCGAGAGCACACCCGGCGTCGGCTCGGCATTTACCCTGACAATACCCGTGATGCGTGATGCGTGAGATCAGGTCACGCATCACGCATCACGCATCACATATGGAAAAACGCCCCAAAATCCTCATCGTTGACGACGAACCGTTTAACGTAGATTACCTGGAACAGGAACTCGAAGACCTGGAATTCGAGACGGTTTCGGCTATGAACGGGCAGGAGGCGCTCATCAAAGTGATGTCCGAAGCGCCGGATGTGATCCTGCTGGACATTATGATGCCCATCATGGATGGTTTTGAGGTATTGGGCCATTTGAAGTCTGACCCCTACACCCGCGATATTCCCGTCATCGTCATCAGCGCCGCCAACGATTTGCCCAGTGTGGTGCGCGGCATTGAGATGGGCGCGGAAGATTTCCTGCCCAAGCCGTTTGACCCGGTGTTGCTGCGCGCCCGCCTGAACGCCAGCCTGGAAAAGAAGGAGTGGCATGACCGGGAAAAGATGTACATCCAGCAAATTGAGCGCGAAAAAGCGCGCGCCGACGAACTGCTGCGGGTCATCCTGCCGGAAGCGATCATTGACGAATTGAAACGCACCAACCGGGTACGGCCGCGCCTCTTTGAAAATGTGGCCGTGCTCTTCACCGATGTGGTCGGCTTCACACCCTATTGCGATACCCATCCGCTGGTGGACGTGGTACGCAATTTGCAGGAGATGATCGCCGTCTATGAAAACGCCGCCCTGAAACATGGCCTGCAAAAAATCAAGACGGACGGCGATGCTTTTATGGCCGTCGCCGGTCTGTTTGACCGATTGGAAAACCCGGTGCTACGCTCGGTGCAGTGTGGCTGGGAAATGGTGGAACTGGCGCGGCAGTTACCAGACCCCTGGCAGGTGCGGGTGGGCATTCACGTGGGGCCGGTCTTGGGTGCGATTTTGGGGCGGCGACAGTATTTGTTTGATGTGTGGGGGGACACGGTGAACACGGCACAGCGGATTGAAAGCCACGGTGCGGCGAACAGTGTTAATTTGAGCCAGGCAGCGTGGGAGAAGGTGATTGGGCTGGTGGATGGGGAGTCATCGCGTATGATTGAGGTGAAGGGCAAAGGGGTGATGGAGATTTATGGGGTACGGCCGTTGCACCCAAGATAGGGGTATTTCCATGAATGAATCCAACGAAGTTATGGCCGAAACCGGCACAGGTGGAGGGGAGTTGGACACGGCCGTGACCACACCCGCTGTCTCCCCCACACGCCCCCTCTGGCGGCGCATCGCCTGGAAAAAGATTGGCATCTTCATCACCAGCCTTTTTCTATTCATTCTAGCCATCACCCTGATGAAAGAAGGGGCGCGCGACTTGGGGCCGCTGGTGAAAGACCGTTTTGCCGTCAGCAATCCCATTAACAGCCTGGGATTTGGCTGGTTATTTGCCTATATCGTCATGAGCGGCTCCCCCGTTGCCGCCGCCGCTCTGGCGTTTTTTGACGCCGGTATCATTGACCAGATGAGTACCTTCACCATGATTACCGGCAGCCGGTTGGGCGCCAGTTTTATTGTGCTGTTCATCGGTTTCATCTACGTGCTGCGTGGCCGTAACCGGAGTAACAGCCTGGGTATGGGATTGCTTTCCTTGACGGTCACAGGTACCACTTACATCGCTGCCCTGTTTGTGGGTATTGCCATGCTGCAAGCCGGCACTTTTGACCATGTGCAGCTCCACTCCGGCGCAGCGCTTACATCCATTACTGATGCGGTATTTGACCCCATTGCCGCTTTCTTTATGACCTTTTTACCCCGCTGGTCACTCTTTCTGGTGGGGTTGGGGATTATCATGGTCAGCTTTAATCTCTTCGACAAATGCCTGCCGGAAATGGCGCTGAAAGAGAGCCAGGTAGGGCGCATGTCGCGGCTGGTCTATCGCCCCTGGGTGATGTTCCTGTTAGGCGCCAGCATCACCATGATCTCCATGTCGGTCAGCCTGTCCTTGAGCATCCTGGTGCCGCTGAGCCAACGGGGGTTTGTCCGCCGCGAAAATGCCATCCCCTACATCATGGGCGCCAACATTACCACGTTTATAGACACCTTGCTGGCAGCCGTTCTACTAAATAACCCACCCGCTTTTACGGTGGTGTTGGTGGAAATGACCAGCATTACGATCATCTCCATCCTCATTCTGGCGCTCATCTACCGGCGGTATGAACGCGGGATGCTGGCGTTGGTCAACGGGATTATGAGCAGTAATCGGAACCTGGCGCTGTTCATGTTTACGATCCTGATCGTCCCCATTATCTTGCTGTTTTTATAGGAGAGACACAACATGCGTATTTTAGCGGCAACCGGGGGGGCGGCTCATTCAGACACGGCCGTGCGCCTGGCTGCCTCCCTGACAGACAAAAGCAGAGGCCAACTGACGATCTTAACCGTAATTGGCAGCGAAGCAGATCGTCCACAGGCGGCAGCGATTCTGAAACGCGCCGCCACATTAACCACCCCCTTTCAGATCGAGCCACAAACACAAATTGGCGTTGGCCCGGTTGCGCAGGAGATTGTCCACACGGCGCAACAAGGAAGGTATGACCTGGTGGTGTTGGGCGACCGCCCCGGGCACCGGCTTATCAAGCGGTTGTTGGGGCCCACGGCAGATCGCGTCATCGCCCATATGCCATGCCCGGTGTTAATCGCCCGCAAAAATGGCAGCGCCCTGGCGCGGATTCTGCTCTGTGAAGGTGGGCGTGAACCGTCGCTGCTGGAACGGCTGCAAGCCCGGTTGGAACCCTTGCTGGGGACAGTCGCTGAACTGACAGTCCTGCATGTGATGTCCCAAATAACGGCCGCGCCAGGGGTACCTGGTTGGGAGCTACGCGCCGATGCGGCCGAACTGATGGCTAAACACACCCGTGAAGGAGAGTTGTTGGCGCATTACACGGCCGTTTTGCAAGGACTTCCCCTCCACCTGCAAACCAAAGTGCGGCATGGTCTGGTAGTGGATGAGGTATTGGCCGAAGCCAGCGACGGAGATTACAACCTGGTGGTCATTGGCGCCCATCAAAATAGCGGCTGGGAGCGTTTTTTGTTAGATGATCTGGCCCACCAGATCGTGAGCAAAGTTGACACGTCGGTGTTGGTGATAGGAGGATAGGAGATCGGCAAGGCTGGCCAGCCTTGCCGATCTCCTATCCCGAATTGACCTGTCAGGCATTCGCCTGCTGCGCCAGGCGCCGGGCAAATAAGGCGTCAAACAGACCATTGACAATCATCACGCCCAATAAAATTAACATCCCGCCCACAATCATCTCCCCGGTTAACTTCTCGTCCAGCAAAATAACACTAAAGAAGATGCCAAAGACAGGAATCATGTAAGCCACCATGGAAAGGTAGCTGGCGCCCGCGCGTTCCAGCAGCCGGTAGTAGACGATGAAGGCTAATGCTGTGCCAAAAACAGCCAGCGCCAGCATAGAAACGATGGAAGCCATAGAGGGAGGGGGCAGTTGCCACGGCCGTTCCCACAGCAACATCAGCGGCAGCAAATAAACCGACGCCATGATCATCTGCCCGGTTGGCGCGACCAGGGGGGGCAGCCCACGCAAATGGTTACGGGCATAGACAATGGCCACGCCATACAGAAACGAAGCCAGCACCAGGGCCATCACCCCCCAGGCTGTAGCCATTACCCCACCCTGGAATGATGGATAGACCAGCACCAACATCCCGCCAAAACCCACCAAAACGCCGATAACTTTTGCCGGCGTCAGGTGGTCATCTTGGGTAAACAGATGCGCCAGAAGGATGGTAAACAACGGAATGGTGCCGTTGAGAATGGAAGCCAGGGCGCTGTCTACATATTGTTCGCCCCAGGCAAAAAGGAAAAAGGGAGCCGCATTGTGTACCAGCGCCACCACGGAGATGTGCTTCCAGGTGTCGAGCGAATCTGGCAAACGGCCGTGTTGCCAGCGCAGTACCAGATATAACAACACCGCCGCCAGCGCCACCCGGCCAAACACCAGCGTCAGAGGGGGGATAGTCTCCACACCTACTTTAATGAACACAAAAGATGGCCCCCACAGAGCAGCCAACAAGATCATCAGTAAGATATTTTTCCAATTCATGTTGCACCTGAAAAAGAATATGGGGTAATTGGGCGATTGCGCAATTCCCTGGGTTTTGACTACAAAATCATACGGCCGTTATCCCTTTAGCTCAATCCGAATCTTGCGCAAGTGGACAGCCCATGTGCCCTGAAAGTGGAGGCTTGTGGTTGGTGATTGGGCATGGGCGCCAACCCGATCTGCCATATTGGGGCCACATGCCCTCCCCCGCCGTTCTCGTTAATTCTTCATAATGTTCTGATTATTGCCGTATTTAATTCGGATTTTCAGTGATAACATCGAAAATAATACGGTAATTCTGTCATTTTGTCAACCTGTACTTTTGGGTAACAGGTGTCCCGCTGCTCAAGTTTTTATCACGTCAGCAGCCACAGCGCGGCCATGCCCACGGCAATCGTCCACAGCACATTTTTGGTGCGCCAGGCAACAAAAATGGCGAGCAAACCGGCCAGCAAACGGCCGTTGCCCAACGACACATCCACCCCACCCCCCGGCATCACCAGTTCCGGCACGATAATGGCCGACAGTACCGCCACCGGCACAAACTTCAACGCCTGCCGCAGCGCCGGACTGAGTTCAAACCGCTCCAACAACAAAACCGGCGTCAGCCGGATGGCATAGGTGATAAGGCCCATGCCGATGATTGTCAACCAGGTAATCATAGCGATACCTCGTGATGCGTGATACGTGATGCGTGAGGCTTTTCTGGTTACGCCTCACGCATCACGTATCACGAATTTTGCCTTTCCATCCACACACCCACCCAAATGCCCGCCAGCCCGGCCAGAACCAGACCCAGATTGTAGGGCAGACCGTGAGCGAGCACGGCCGTGACCCCCGCCACCACCGCCGCCGCCAACATGGGGCGCGTGGTCAGCAGGGGCACCACAATGCCGATAAAAGTCAGCGCCAGGGCAAAATCCAGCCCCCAACTGGCGGGAATCTCCGCGCCGAGGAAGACGCCAACGGCCGTACTCGTCTGCCACGTCAACCACAACATCAAACCCGCCCCCAGGTAAAACCAATGTTTGTGGGTAAGGGCAATCTCCTTGTTGGCGTAGTGGACGGCCGTGGTCGCATAAGCCTCGTCGGTGAGCAGATACGCCAGCAAAAATCGCCAGCCGCGTGATAGGTGCTGCAAATCGGGGCCAAGCTGGGCGCTGTACAACACGTGGCGCACATTCACCACAAACGTCGTCAGCCACAGTACCGGCAGCGGCGCACCCGCACCCATCAACTCCGCGCCAATAAATTGCGCCGACCCGGCAAACACAATGGCCGACATCGCCTGCGCCTGCGCGGGCGTCAGCCCGGCGGCCAGGGCAATGACGCCATAAATTAGCCCAAAGGGAATCACGCCCAACGCAATCGGCAGTTCCGACTTAATGCCCGCCCATAATTCTGCCTGCCGGGGCGACTCGCGGGGTGTCATGGTTTCCTCGTGGATCATGTAATTCATAACGCGCTCAAAGCGGAGTTTGCATCCTCAGATGCAAACCGGTGGGCATCTGAGGATGCCCACTCCTCTCGTTTTGAGCGTTGAACAACTACTTTGTCCTGTAAATCGAGTAGCGTGGGACGCCTACGTCCCACGCGGGGCACGAGGGCGTGCCCCGCTCCTCTGGCAAATTAGCTGCTGCCGCGCCGGGCTACCAGGATGCCGGTTAATACCACCAGGCCGCCGAGAATTTGCAGCGGCGACAGCCGTTCACCCAAGAGCAGCCAGGCCAGCAGTGCCGCCATCACCGGCTGCCAGAGCAGGCTGACCGACGAGAAGGTGGCGGGTAGCGCGGCCATCGCCTGGGCGATCAATCCCTGCCCGCCGGCGTGGGCAAACCAGGCCATGGCCAACACGGCAAACAGACCAACGGCCGTGCCCGGCCAAAACGGTTCGCCGGACAACAAGGCCACAGGCAGCAACAGTACCGCACAAAACGTGCCGCTCCAGGCCATAAAGGTCAGCGCCGTCATGTTTTGCCGCAGATGTTTGGTGGCCAGGAGGTAGCTGGCATAAAACACGGCCGTGCCCAACGCCAGCAAATCCCCCAACAGATGGTCGCCGCTCAGGCTAAAGCTCTCGCCAATCAACAGTGCCGCGCCGCCAATCGCCAGCAGCAGCCCCAGCAAAAATACACCCGTCACCCGCTGCCGGAAAAAGAACCAGGCGCCAATGGTCACAAAAACCGGGGCCATATTGGGCAGCAAGGTGGCATTGGCTACCGAGGTGTAGTCAATCGCCAGATGCCACAGAATCAAGTCACCGGCAAAGAAAAAACCGGCCGCCGCCAGGAAAGCATAATCTTTGTGGGTCAAGGGGGCCGCCGTTACAGGGGTGCGCTGTTTCGCCCACAGCACACCCAGCCACAACAGCGGCAGCGCCAGTGCCAGCCGCCAAAACGCGGTGGAGATCGGCCCGGCGTCGCTCAGCCGCACCAAAATCGGGGCAAAACCAATCGCCGACGCGCCCAACAAGAGGGTAAACAAAGCCATACGCGGGAAAGTGGCCGTGGGGTAGGTAAGGGATGGGGTGGTCATTGAACTCCTTGTGGGTGTGTGTCGGTGTCAAGTGTCAGGTGTCAAGTAGCATGTACGTGACACTTGACACCTGACACATGACACTTTTACACGATGGGCAGCCAGGTAGACGGCCGTGACCCGGCCTGGATCCGCTGCTTGATTAACTCGCTCAAAAGCTGCACCCCGGCGCGGATGCCGGCGGCGCTCTGGTTGCCAAAACAGAGCCGCAAATGTTCGGCGTCCGGTTCATCCATCAGGTACGCCTCGCCGGGGGTGAAGGCAAAACCGTTTTGCAGCGCCAGCCGGTACAGTTCACCGGGCGCAAAGTAACGCGGCAGCCGCAGCCAACAGCTAAAACCGCCGCCGGGCTGGCTCCACGTTACCGACGCGGGCATAAAGGTTTGTAGCGCCGTCAGCAGCGTATCCCGCCGCTCTTTGTACACGGGCAGCACCCGGCGCAGGTGGCGTTTCAGACCGCCATCCCGCAAGAAATGGGCCAGCGCCCGCTGCGTCAACTCCGGGCTGCACATATCGGTAGAGCGGCGCAGGGTGAGCAAATGGGTGCGTAAATGGGGCGGCACGATGGCGTAGCCGATGCGCAGCCCCGGCATGATGTCTTTGGTAAAGCCGCTCAGATAGAGGACACGGCCGTCCGTATCCTGCGCTTTCAACGACGGCGGCGGTGGGCCATCATAGGCCAGATTGCCGTACACATTGTCTTCCACAATCAGGCAGTCATATTGCCGGGCCAGCGCCAGCAGCGCCGCCCGTTTTTCCGGGGAAGCGCTGTAGCCGGTGGGGTTATGGAAGCTGGGCATGGTATAAAAAAAGCGGGGCCGTTTTTCCCGCATGGCCTGGGCCAGCGCCTCCAGGTCGGGGCCGTCCGGTTGCAAGGGGATGGCCTGGCTGCGTAGATGCTGCGCCTTGATGATGTTGAGCGTGCCTAAAAAGGTAGGCTGGTCTACCAGCACCAGATCGCCCGGCTGGGCCAATGTCTGTGTCACCAGCGAAATGGCCTGCATGGTGCCGGCGGTGATGAGGATTTGTTCGGGCACGGCCGTGATGCCTGTTTCCTGCACGAGTTTAGCCACCTCCACCCGCAGTTCAGCGTCACCCTGAATGGGGCCATAGCTGAACAGTTGATTGGCGATAGGGCGCAGCCGGTTCAGGTAGTCGTAAAACTCGTCGGTGGGGTATAGGGTGGGGTCGGGATGGGCCATGGCCATGGAGCGCACACCGATGATCTGGCTGATTTCCAGCATATCGCTGAGGGCGCTGTCCGGCGTCAGGAATTGGCCGATGGTGGGTTGCAGGCTCATCGGCTGCACCGCCGGGCTGACAAAGGTGCCCCGCCCCACCGTAGCTTCAATCCAGCCGTCGGCCTGCAATTCGCCATACGCATTTTGGATGGTCAGGCGGGTGACGCCCAGCTCCTGGGCCAACTGGCGCACGGTGGGCAGGCGGGTATTGGCCGGTAAACGGCCGTTGCCAATCTGCGTCTTAATCTGCTCGGCAATTTGCCGGTAAAGCGCCTGGCTGTGGTGGCGGTTGAGGGATACGTCGAGCATGGGCTGGGGACGTAATCCGTAATCCGTTATCCGTTATCGGTTATCGGTTTACGGCTCACGGTTCACGGTTTACGGTTTGCGGATCAGCGCTTCCCGTAGCACTTCCGCCAACCGCGTCATGCCCGTTTCAATTTCGGCGGCGTCGCAGTTGGAGAAGTTGAGGCGGAGGGTATTTTGGCCGGTTCCATCCACGTGGAACGGGTCACCGGGCACAAAAACGACGTTGCGTTTCACGGCCGTTTCAAACAGACGCATGGCGGACATCCCGTTGGGCAACGTGAGCCAGAGGAACATGCCGCCTTCGGGCAGGGTGTATTGCACATCGGCGGGGAATAGCTCTTCGATCATTGCCACCATCAACGCCCGCTGACGGCCGTAAGCCTGGCGAATGGTGGCAATGTGTGCGTCCAGGTCGTTGTCTTGCAGGTATTGGGCGATGATGAGTTGGGAGACGTAGTTGGAATGCAGATCGCTGGCCTGTTTGGCGATGATCAGTTTGTCCATCAGTTCCGGCTGGGCCACAATCCAACCCATGCGGAAACCAGGGGCCACAATTTTGCTGAAGGAACCGAGGAGGAAGGCACGTCTACGGCCGTAAACGGTTATCGGCGGTAAATCTTCCCCCATAAACCGCAGTTCCCGGTAGGGATCATCCTCAATGAAAAAGAGTTCGTTCTCCTGCAAAATGGCGGCTACTTCCTCCCGTTTGCTGGCCGAATAGGTGATGCCGGTCGGGTTTTGGAAATTAGGCAGGGCGTAAAGCAGTTTGGCCTGGGGATGGGCGGCGTGTTGGGCGAGCACGGCCGTGTCCGGCCCATCGGCCAACAGCGGTGTGGTCACAAAACGGGGCTGGAACAGGGAACACGCCTGAATGCCCCCCAGATAACTGGGCGACTCCAAAATGACGTGGTCGCCGGGGTCCAGCAAAATTTTCGCCACCAGTTCCAGCCCTTGCTGCGACCCATTGGTGATCAAAATGTCATCGGCGGGCACGTCCAGACCGCAGGTCGTTTGGTACCGCTCGGCAATAAACTGGCGCAGTTCCGGGTTGCCCAGCGTGGGCGCGTATTGCAGCGCCCTGGCGCCCTGCCCGGCCAGCACCTTGTCGGCCGCTACCCGCAATGGCTCAATAGGGAAATAATCCGGGTTGGGCAACCCACCGGCAAAGGAGATGACATTTGGGTCTTGGGCCACCTTCAAAATTTCGCGGATGAATGAGCGCTGCATCGTCGCCATGCGCCCGGCAAATTTTCCTTTCACATTTACCTCCATCTTGCTCCCATTCGTAGTGTTCGTAGTAGGCGATTTATCGCCCTCTGCTGCCGCTGACGCGGCTACTACAAACGGGCATTGGCTGATCATAGTAGGCCAATGTTATACCGTAAAGAGACAATTCCGCCAGATCATGCAGGACAATCAGCATATTGGCATATACCACCAGCCAGAAACAAGGTGTAGTTCTGGACACGGCCGATTATCGGCAGCTTGGCTACCGCTTTGGCACAAATCTGGTGCAGACGGTGATTAAGAAAGGCGTGCCTGTCAATTGAAATTTGCGCCTGTCAATTATCCATTCTTGTGACTTTCGTGTTATCATTTGCCCCAGTTGCCAAAACCAATAACCCAGGAGATCAAAAATGGCTGTTACCCCCCAACAACTCAATCAATTCCTCAACCAACATTTCAGTTTAGGTGAGCTGCGCGCTCTCTGTTTTGAGCTGGGCATTTCCTATGAAGACCTGGAAGGCGGTGAATCCCGTGCCGCCAAAGTGCTGGCGCTGGTGCAATATGCCCAACGGCATGGCCTGTATGACGCCGTCGTCACCCATGCCCAGGCCGCGCGGCCGAATGCCCGTATGGGTGATATGCCCTCAACTGCACAGGCCGGCATCCCGGCCACCGGCCAATCATCCACCGCACCTACCGCCCCTGTCTACAACATCACCGTCCAGGGCAATATGGTAGGCGCGGCCATTGGCGGTAACGTGCAAACGGGCGATATTGCCGGTGGCGATATAAACAAAAACCAGTATCAGGCTGGCGGTGACATCAACGTCGCCGGCCGGGACATCATTATCGGCCCAGAACCCAAGACCCGTGATGAGTTTGCCGAACAGTTGAAACAGTTGCAGGCATTATTGCAAGAGGCCATTGCGAACGGTGAAATTAGCGCCGCACGGGACGCCAAAGAAGCGGCTGAAGATGTAGAGGCAGTGATAGAGGAAACCAAAAACGAAAACCCAGACCGCGACTATATTACACGGAAACTGGACACGGCCACCAAAATTCTGAACAAGGCCGAGCAAGTAGCCACGGCCGCTAAAAATGTAGGTGCAATTGCCCTCAAAGCGGCCCCTCTCGCCGCCACCTTGCTCAAAGCCGTGCAAACCGTTTATAGGTAACAACCATCACCCGATCACCCTGTCACGATGTCACCCCTTCCTCCCTTCCCCCTCCTTCACCTGCCGCCGGGCGGCCGTAACCCCAACTTTACCGGGCGGGAGCCGATGCTGGCCCGGCTGGAGGCGCAGTTGCGCCGGGCGCAGGGCACAGTGGTGGTCAGCCAGGCCATTACCGGGTTGGGTGGCGTGGGCAAGACGCAGGTGGCGGTGGAATACATTTACCGGCAGCAGGACGACCCGCAGACGGCGTATGACCTGGTGTGGTGGCTGCGAGCAGACACGGTGGTGAACCTGGCGGCCGATATGGCCGCGCTGGCGGTGGCGGTGGGGGCCATTGATGCGGAGAACGCTGACCAGCAGGCGGCGCTGAACGCCGTCCGCCGTTGGCTGGCGCAGACGGACAAACGGTGGCTGCTGCTGGTGGACAATGCCGACGACCTGCCGCCGCGCACCCTGAATCCTTACCTGCCCACCGGCGGCAAAGGGCACATCCTCATCACCAGCCGCAACCCCAATTGGAGCGGCCTGGTAGGGCCGGATGCCATCCTGTCCCTGGACACCTTCACCCGCGCCGAGTCCCTGACCTTCCTGCGTACGCGCCTCCCCGTTCGTAGTAGGCGATTCATCGCCGTTGACGGCAATAAATTGCCTACTACGAACGAAAACGAAGAGGAGGCGGAGATGGACAGGCTGGCGGAACTGTTGGGGGATTTCCCGCTGGCGCTGGAGCAGGCGGCGGCTTTTATGGAGGCGGGGCAGATGGGGTATGCCGCCTACCGGCAGTTGTACCAGGCAAAGCGGCAGGAGGTGTGGCGGCGGGCCACGCCGCCTGACCGCTACCACGGGACGATTACGACGACGTGGCAGATGGCCTTTGAGCAGATACAAAAGACGCCGGGCGCGGTGGCCCTGCTGAACCTGTGCTGTTTCCTGGCCCCCGAGGAAATTCCGCTGGATTTGATTGGCAACCAGACATCCGATTTCTTAGAGAAATCGGATGTCTCATTGAGCGACCCGCTGTCGCTGGCAGACGCGGTGGCCGCGCTGCGCCGTTATTCGCTGGCGGCGCGGGAGGGCGACAGCCTGCGGCTGCACCGGCTGGTGCAAACAGTAGCCCGTGACCGGATGCCGCCGGAAGTGGCGCGGCAGTGGGCGGAAACAGCCGTAATTTTATTGGTGGAAATCTATTCTTTTGATGAATATGACCTCAACACTTGGGAAACAAGTCGTCGGTTACTCCAACACAACCAATTTGCAGCCAAACTGGCCGGGCCATATGAAGTAGTTCCTGAAAAATGCGTTTGGCTCTTGAATCAGACGGCAGAGTATCTGCAACGGCACGGTGCATATAAGGCGGCTCTCGAATGTGTACAAGATGCATCTACAATTTGTGAACAATCACTTCCTCTAGATCACCCATCCACCGCCCAAAGCCTGAACAACATGGGCTACCTGCTGCGAGCCATGGGCGACCTGGCGGCGGCACGGCCGTACTACGAACGCGCCCTGGACATCCATGAAAAGGTGCTGGGGCCAGACCACCCGGACACCGCCCTCAGCCTGAACAACATGGGCGGCCTGCTGCGAGCCATGGGCGACCTGGCGGCGGCACGGCCGTACTACGAACGCGCCCTGGCCATCCATGAAAAAGCGCTGGGGCCAGACCACCCGGACACCGCCAACAGCCTGAACAACATGGGCAGCCTGCTGCAAGCCATGGGCGACCTGGCGGCGGCACGGCCGTACTTCCAACGCGCCCTGACTGTGAATGAAAAAGTGCTGGGGCCAGACCACCCGGACACCGCCACCAGCCTGAACAACCTGGGCTACCTGCTGCGAGCCATGGGCGACCTGGCGGCGGCACGGCCGTACTACGAACGCGCCCTGGACATACGGGAAAAGGGGCTGGGGCCAGACCACCCGGACACCGCCCAAAGCCTGAACAACCTGGGCTTCCTGCTGCAAGCCATGGGCGACCTGGCGGCGGCACGGCCGTACTACGAACGCGCCCTGGACATACGGGAAAGGGGGCTGGGGCCAGACCACCCGGACACCGCCACCAGCCTGAACAACCTGGGCTTCCTGCTGCAAGCCATGGGTGACCTGGCGGCGGCACGGCCGTACCTCCAACGTGCCCTGGACATCCATGAAAAGGGGCTGGGGCCAGACCACCCGGACACCGCCCGCAGCCTGAACAACATGGCGATATTGGCCTATTACGAGGGGGATTACCCGGAGGCGGCGCGGCTGATGCGCCGGGCGTTGGCGATTTGGGAACAACGGCTTGGCCCGCAGCACCCGGACACCGTTTCCGCCCGCGAAAACCTGGCCGCCATTGAAGCGAAATTGTAGGGGCGGGATGGCGCGGCCAAAACCTGGCCGCCGCGCAAAACCCCATCCCGCGCCATCTCGCCCCCCTGCGCGGCAACACGGTCGAAACGGGGCGAGACAGGCGGGAACGGGGTGTTGGTGAATGGCAAACGATCCGCCCGCCTGTCCCGCCCCTACGATGGGCACGGTGACAATCTGAAATGGGGCGAGACGGGCGGGACAAACCGTTTTGGTGAACGGCAAAGGCCTTACCCGCCCGTCCCGCCCCTACGATTCACGGTTTACGGATAACGCATCACGCATCCTCCCCAAACTTCAACCCCTGTGCCAACGGCAGACAGGCGGGAACGGGGTGTTGGTGAATGGCAAACGATCCGCCCGCCTGTCCCGCCCCTACGATGGGCACGGTGACAATCTGAAACGGGGCGAGACGGGCGGGATAAACCGTTTTGGTGAACGGCAAAGTATTACCCGCCGGGAAAAAGGGCGAGACGGGCGGGATAAACCGTTTTGGTGAACGGCAAAGGCCTTACCCGCCCGTCCCGCCCCTACGATTCACGGTTTACGGATAACGGGTCACGCATCACGCATCACGCCTCCCCCCCAAATTTCAACCCCTGTGCCAACGGCAAATCGCGGCTCCAGTTGATGGTATTCGTCTGGCGGCGCATATACCCCTTCCAGGCATCGGAGCCAGATTCCCGGCCGCCGCCCGTCTCCTTCTCACCGCCAAACGCACCGCCAATCTCCGCCCCGGACGTGCCGATATTGACATTGGCAATGCCACAATCGGAACCGGCGACGGAGAGGAACGCTTCGGCCGTTTGCAGACTGTCGGTGAAAATGGCACTGGAAAGACCCTGGGGCACGTCATTATGCAGCCGCACCGCTTCGTCAAAATCGGCATAGGTCAGCAGGTACAAAATGGGGGCAAAGGTCTCCTCGCGCACAACGGCCGTTTGCGCGGGCATGCGCACGATGGCCGGTTCCACAAAGTGCGGCCCCAGGTCGGGGCGGGGCTGCCCCCCGGTTAAAATTTCGCCACCTTCGGCCACCGCCTGGGTGAGGGCGCGCTGCATGGTGGCTACCGCCTGTTCCGTCACCAGCGGCCCCATCAATGTACCTTCAGTGAGCGGGTCGCCAATTGGAACCTGGCGGTAGGCATTCACCAGCCGGTCGGCCAGGTGGTCGGCCACATCTTTATGCACAATCAGGCGGCGGGTGCTGGTGCAGCGCTGCCCGGCCGTGCCCACCGCGCCAAAGAGGATGGCCCGCGTCGCCAGTTCCAGATTGGCGTCGGCGGCAACGATGATGGCGTTGTTGCCGCCCAGTTCCAGGATGGTGCGCCCCAGGCGGTGGGCTACCGTTTCCCCCACCAGCCGCCCGGTACGCACGGAGCCGGTGAAGGAGATGAGTGGCAGACGGCCGTCTTCGGCCAATGCCCGCCCCACCGACCCGTCCCCCACCGCCAGGTTGAAGATGCCCGTCAGGCCATAGTCGGCCATGACCCGGGTGGTGATGTGCTGCACGGCAACGGCCGTGAGCGGCGTCAACTCACTCGGCTTCCATATAACCGTATCGCCGCACACCGCGGCAATAGCTGCATTCCACGACCAGACCGCCACCGGAAAGTTAAAGGCAGTAATCACCCCCATTGGCCCCATCGGGTGCCACTGTTCGTACATGCGATGGCCGGGGCGCTCGGAATGCATGGTCAGCCCATACAACTGGCGCGACAGCCCCACGGCAAAGTCACAAATATCAATCATCTCCTGCACTTCACCAATGCCTTCGGCGCGGATTTTGCCCATTTCCAGCGTCACCAGTTCACCCAACGGCTCGGTTAGTTCGCGCAGGGCGTTGCCCAGGTCACGCACCACCAGGCCACGCCGCGGCGCGGGCATCTGCCGCCAGGTATGGAAAGCGGTCTGCGCGGCCTGGATTACCTGGTCTGTCTGGGCCGGCGTGGCCGGGCTGACGGCGGCGATGATTTCGCCCGTAGTTGGGTTGGTGGAAATAATCGGTTCGGTGCTGCTGGGTAGCCAGCCATCCGGCCCGGTACAGACGCCGTTGTTCAGGGAAACAAGGTTGAGTTTTTCGAGTAGGGATTTCATTGGTTCTCCTTTTTTTAACGCAGAGGCGCGGAAGCGCAGAGAAAAAGAGGTTTGGGGATTCCATCCCCAGGCACATTGTACCACCAGCCTCCACCCCCCAACCACCTGACACTTGACACCTGAACACCTGACACCCTCATATCCCCTGCTACCTGCTGCCTATTGCCGGGGCGAATGATATTGGGTTACACTACGCCGCGAAGTAAGATGAACAGGTTATTGATTTTGGTCCCATTGATTTTGCCACCGCTGCCACCTTGAAGGATGATAACCCGTAATCCGTTATCGGTTATCCGTAATCGGCGTTCGGTATTCGAACTTCCGGCTTCGACTTACGTTTTTGAGTGTATGGCAGGGGCATCTGCACCCCTCCCCCCGATTAAACAGGCGAGTTAATTCCCACCCCATTCACAAAAATGGTCAGGAGTTGTAAGAACACACGGTCAGGCTGTGTGTTTCACGATGTGTGAATGGTTGGAGATTAGAGATTAGCCAATCTCCAATCTCTAATCTCAGGCATTGGAGCTTTGACAATGACAATAACCTCCTTAAAACGAAAACTGATCGGTGAGCCGTTCCCGACCCGCGATGATGTACATGAACGGCTGGACAAAAAACGGGCGCTGGCCGTGTTCGCCTCTGACCCCATCAGTAGTAACGCCTATGCCACAGAAGCGATCATGAGTGTGCTGATTCTGATGGGCAGCGCGGCGCTGGCGTTGACGCTGCCGCTGGGTTTGGGCATTGCCCTGCTGGTGCTGTTTGTGATTTTCAGTTACACGCAGACGATTTTGCATTATCCCGAAGGCGGCGGCGCGTATATGGTTGCCAAGGATAATCTGGGCACGATGCCGTCTTTGTTTGCGGCTTCGGCGCTGCTGCTGGATTATATCCTGACGGTGTCGGTATCTGTCTCGGCAGGTATTCGGGCCATTACCTCGGCCTTTCCGGCTACACTGGAGTATCGTCTGATTTTGGCGCTGCTGGCAATTGTGATCCTGACCTGGGTGAACCTGCGTGGGGCACGGGAAAGTGGCACCATTTTTGCTATTCCCACCTATGCGTTTGTAGGCGGTGTGTTAGTGGTGATCGGCATAGGGATGGCTAAATATCTGGGATTGTTTGGGGCCGCACCGTTGGTACCGGAAGTGCATGATGTGGCGGCGGCACGGCCGTTGACCTCTTTCCTCACCATCTGGCTGATTCTGCGCGCATTTGCCGCCGGTTGTACGGCCCTCACCGGGATCGAAGCCATTAGCGATGGCGTCAAAGCGTTCAAACATCCCGAATCCCGCAATGCCGCCCAGACCATGGTCGTCATGGGCATCATCGCCATGTCCCTCTTTTTGGGCATCACCTTCCTGGCTACCCAACTGAACCTGCTGCCCAGTGAAGAAGAGAGCATCCTCTCCCAAATGACGCGCAGCATTACCGGCGGCGGCCCGGTTTATTACTGGGTGCAGTTCTTCACCATGATGATCCTGGTGCTGGCGGCCAACACCGGCTACCAGGACTTTCCCCGGCTCAGTTCATTCCTGGCGCGGGACGGCTTTATGCCCCGCTGGATGCAAAATCGGGGCGACCGCCTGGTTTACAACGGCGGCATCATTGTGCTGGCGGCTCTGTCTGCCCTGCTCGTCATCGCCTTCGACGCTAACGAAATCGCCATGCTGCCGCTCTATGCCCTGGGCGTGATGCTCAGTTTTACCCTGTCGCAATTTGGCATGAGCCGGTTGATGGGCAAAATAGGTCGCCTGAAACCGGGCAGTTCCGTCTTCACCGGCGTCACCACCATTCATTACGAGCCGGGCTGGCGCTGGAAACAGGCAGTCAACGTGACCGGGGCCATTGTCACCGGCATCGTGTTGATCGTTCTCATGGTCACCAAGTTTGTCGAGGGGGCGTGGCTTATTGTCATTGCTATTCCGTTGCTGGTCTATCTGCTGCGCTCGATTCAGCATCATTACGTGGGCATCCGGCAGGCGCTTTCCACGCAGGACTTAACGCTGGATATGCTGCACGAGATTGGCGATGTGGCTATTGTGCCCATGGCCGACATCCACCGGGGCACACTGCGGGCGCTGCGCTACGCCAAACGCATTTCCCATGACGTGCGCGCCGTGACCATTGCCACGGACGACGAGCAAAAAGAGCGGTTTATGGTGCGCTGGCGGCGCTTCCCGGAAATGACGGATGATGTCACCCTCCAGTGCATTGAATATGAATACCGGGACATTCTCACACCTCTGGTAGATTACATTGAGCAGGTAAGCCGCACAGAATTTCCCGGTCAGTTAATTACCGTTGTCATCCCTGAATTTGTGCCCGAATCTTTTACAGGACATTTGCTCCATAACCAGACAGCCAATGTTTTACGGGTGCGTTTGCGCGGTCTAAAAAATGTGGTGGTGATAGATGTACCGTTCCACGTACCGGGCTAAGTCGTAATCCGTAGACCGTAATCCGTGACCCGTAATCGGACTTCGGTTTACGGATTACGGTTTACGGTTCACGGCCCCATTCCCCATAATCGGAGGCGATATGTTCAAAAATTATATTCGCGCAGAGGAGCGGCAGGAGGCCAAGCGCCAACTGCCGCGATTGATGTTTGAGGGGTTGCTGATGGGCGGCACCGGGATGGGCGTGTTGGCGCTCATCTTTGAGATAGCGGCCGATGCCTTTAGTGTGGCCGCTTACCAGACCTTGCTGGCCATTCACGGCGCGGGCGGTTACCATGAGATTGCCATAGGCGCGTTCATGTTCCTCTCGGTGCTGTTGTTTTTGGGCATTGTACCGGCCTACAAGGCGGGCGCTTACCTGCGGCCGAATGCGGGCGGCAGCGGCCCGCTGGTGGAAGCCATCGGCCCGGCCAGATTGCGCTGGCTCTCCTGGGTGGGTACCAGTCTGTTTTTCCTGGACGCGGTGTTGACCATCATCATCAGTTCCATCTCTGCGGCCGACGTGACGATGTTGGTGCTGCCGGAACTGGCCCCTTATCGCATCATTCTGGCCGAGGGGTTTGCCTTTTTCATCATGGCGGTGCTGGTAGCCATTGGCCCACGGCGCGCCGTGCCGCTCTTTCTCATGGGTGGTGGCGCGTTTACCCTGTTTACCATTGGCGCGTTGGGGCTGGTGGGGGTGATGGCGGCCGTGAATCCCGAATGGGCGTTCCTGACAGGCGGTATTGTCACCCGGCTGGAATTGACCGGGGTGACGGAACATGTGGTGCGCGCCCGGCAAGACCTGGCGGCCATCAGCACAGTCATCGTCTTCCAGCTCTTTTTGCGCTCTATGTCCAGCGCCATGTTGGGTTTTTCCGGGTATGAAGTGATTCCGGCCAGCGGCAAACATGCGGCACGGCCGAAGTGGAAGGTGATCAACACGGCTTTGACGCTGGCAGCGGTATTTCTGATTGGCACGGGCATTGTGCAGTTGTACGCGGCCAAACAGTGGAATATCCCAGCGACGGAAGGGTACAGCACGCTGCTGATTGAGTATGAAATTGTGGCCGTGCAAACGATGGGCGAAGGGGTTTCCCCGGAAGATGTGCAGGTGACGAATGCTGACCGGCGGGCGGCCGAAGTAATGTATGCCGCTCTGCCTGTACAACGCGCCCAGGAGGAACTGACCGGGCACAGTGTGGGGCAGGCTGATGAACTGGCATTGCTTTCTGAAGAAGCCTATGTGCAACTGGTATCCTATGACATTGCGTTATCGCGGGCGCTCAATGAGGCGATGGTGGGGACGCCAGGGCAGACGTTTTTGGTGGTGGCCGGGACGCTGCTGGCTATTATCTTGCTGCTGGCGCAGGGGGGCGGCTATGTAGGCGGGGCGGCGGTGGCGGCGAATGCGGCCCGGCTGGGGCGGCTGCCCGGCTTTTTTGGGGATGATCGCCTGGGGATTGCCGTGATCTGGGGGGTATCGGCCGTACTCATCCCTATTATCCGCGAAGTGGTGGTGGTGGAGGCGTATTATGCCTTTGGTTTTGTCAGCGCCTTTGCCATCACCAGCACCACCGTCTTTTTTGTGCGCCAGGATGCGCTGCGGGAACATGAGATTGAGCCTGGTTCAGATGAGGCCAAGTCGCTGCGTTTTGCCGGGCTGCGGGGGATGATCGCCAGTTATTTCATGCTCATTGTCCTGGTGACGCAAAAGACGGAAGCGCTGCCGGCGATTATTTTGTTTGGCACGGCCGTGACCGCTTTCCAGATTCTCTATGCGCGCAATGGGCTAAAACAGCAACCGGAGAAGGTAAAACCGCCGGAATTTGCGCCGGGTACGCGCCGTTTGCAGTATGACGCCGGGGTGCAACGGGCGCATGATCAGGCGCGGCAGCGGGGGATTGCGGATGCGGTGGTGGAGTTGATCGAGTCTGGGGCGTTGAATAAGTTTAACGTGGGGCCGGAGCGGGTCACGACGCTGGTGAGTTATCTGTATAATGTGGACCCACGCCTGTTTGACCGGCACGATGAACACCACGAGCGCATTGAAGAGCCAAGTCTGGAATTGGAAGCGACGTATGAAGCGGCCTACAACCAGCAAAAACAACTGGCGCGGCGGATTGAGGATTTCTCCCACTTTGGGATTTTCATGTTTATCAACAATTATCACATTAACTGGGTGGATGAGGTTCACGGCCGTGACGCGGCCACCGTGCAGCAAGCCATGTTAGACATCCTCTTCCCCCTGACGCCCCATGAACAAATCTGGCAGGAGTATTGCGCCTTCCAACCGGAGCGGCAGCCGGAACCGATCTGGCAATTTAGCCGCCGCCGCTATCTGTGGGCCAAAGACCAATGGCCGAACCTGAGCGACCGCATTACCACCATCTGGACGCTGCAAGATTTTGGGCTGCTGCCGTTGGATATTGATGTGCAGACGGTGATTACGGTGGCCGACGGCCGTCAGCAACTCAAGGTAAAAATCCCGGCCAAAGCCCATGCGGAAGAGAAAAAGGACGAAAACGAAGATAACACGGTAAATTAGCCACCAGGTTTGGCTGCCGGCCGCACGACAGTGACGGCTCTATTAAGCGTGCGATAGATACGTGAGGACTCTTTGGTCAGCAACGGCCCCAAGATAGCCAGAATGAGCACATACAGGGCCGCAAATGGCTGCAAGATAGGTAGCAGGCCACCGGCATTGGCCAGGTTAGCCATGATAATGGAAAACTCACCGCGCGAGACGATGGTGAGGCCAATGTTGGTGGATGCTTTGGGGGAGAATCCGGCAGAGCGGCCGGCGATCATACCGGCCATAAAATTACCGACGATGGTGAGCAACACGGCCGCCAGCGCCGGCCAGACCGCCCCACCTAGAGCCAGCGGGTCAATGGTCAACCCAAAACTGAAAAAGAAAAACGCGCCAAACAAGTCGCGGAAGGGAATGATGAGGTGTTCAATGCGCCGTCGGGCCGTTGTTTCCGCCAGCACCAACCCCACCAACAGCGCCCCAATCGCCTGCGCCACGTGAATGGTCTCTGAAAAACCGGCCACCAGAAACAAAAAGGCCAGCACAATCAGCAAAAATATCTCATCAGAGGGAATGCTCAATACCCGATTGAGCCAGGGCGCGGCCTGGCGGCCAATGATGAGAAAGGCCAGCATGAAGCCTAAGGCTACCCCGGCCGAGGTCAGGATGCCGCCAATTGAAGTAGCCCCACTGAGTACCAGACCAGAAACGATGGAGAGATAAACGGCCAAAAAGACATCCTCGAACATGATGATGCCCAGAATCATGTCCGTTTCCGGGTTGGCGGTACGTTTTAGCTCTACCAGCACTTTGGCCACAATGGCGCTGGAGGAGATGGTGATGATACCGGCCGCGACCAGAATTTCCAGTAACGGCCAGCCCATCAGCCAGCCAAAAAGCAGCGCCAGGGTCAGATTGATGGAAATGTAAATGGCGCCACCTACGGCAATGGAACGGCCGGCCCGCACCAGCCGCCCCACCGAAAACTCCAGCCCCAGATAAAATAACAGGAACAACACACCAATTTGCCCCAGGAAATGGATGATGTCCGCGCTTTCCTCAAACTGGAAGCTGATCGGCCCGAAGGTGGGAATGTGGGGGCCGGCGATTAAACCGGCCAGGATGAGAAAGGGGACGATGGAGAAACGCAAACGGCTGGAAAGCCAGGCGAACACGGAGATCAGGGTTAACGCCAGACCTAACTCCCAAATCAGGTGATGATATTCCATTGGCTTATGTGTTCCCTGTTTGCACGAGTTGTTTAAAGGTTTTCAGTTGATGGCGCTCGCCGGCCACAACCAGCGTTGCATCCTTTGTGAAGATTTCGTCGGGGCCGGGGCTGATTTTTGTGCCTTCTTTGCGCACAATGGCGATGATGGTGGCCCCTGTTTGTTGGCGCACCCGTAAGTCGGCAATGCTTTTATCGGCGGCGTAAAACCCTGGCTCCATCTTCACCCACTCAATCACCAGATCGTCCAGGGCAATTTCGGCCGATTCCAACGCTTTTGGTTTGTAGGTGAGGCCACCAATGATGCCGGCGACCTGCCGCGCTTCGGTGTCGGTGAGGGTGATCATAGAGATGCTTTCGTCCAGGTCTTCATATTTGAAGTGATAGAGTTCACGACGGCCGTCGTCATGAATAACAATAACCAGTTTGTCACCGCTTTGGGTGCTGACCTGACATTTGCGCCCGATACCGGGCAAATCCGTTTCTCGAATAACAGTTTCCACAGGTGTTTACTCCTCATGTTTACATGCAGGCTTCTATTAACAGCCTAAAAACGTTTTGCGATAAAATGGGTGAAGGGGGATAGGATGGGACCCCAACTGTAACAATCAAGTTATAGACCCTGTATAGGGAGACTTTTGACAATTGATATCAGACCATCCTTGTTGAAACTACCGCAAATTATAGGTGAAACGATGATGAAAAACACCTTTTTACATAGGGCATTGCTCATCATATCTTTTCAAAGTTCGTCAACTGCTTATGAATGAATATATTTTGATTGGTGCTGCTACCCTCCTGCTCATTAGCGTCCTCGTCAGTAAAATCTCCGACCGCTTTGGCATACCGGCGCTCTTGTTATTTTTAGTTCTGGGGATGTTTATCGGCTCGGATGGCCCTGGCGGCATCTACTTTGACGACCCGGCATTAGCCCAGTTTTTAGGCGTCATGGCCCTCATCCTCATCCTCTTTTCCGGCGGCCTGGACACCGAATGGGATCGCGTGCGGCCCGTGCTCAAAGAAGGAATGCTGCTGGCAACCTTCGGCGTTTTCCTGACGGCGCTGGCGGTGGGCCTTTTTGCCACCATGCTGCTCGACCTGTCACTGACAGAAGGTTTGCTCTTGGGAGCTATCGTTTCCTCTACCGATGCGGCGGCCGTATTCTCCATTTTGCGCTCCAAAGGCATCAGCCTCAAAGGGCGGCTGAAACCGCTGCTGGAACTGGAATCCGGCAGCAACGACCCCATGGCCATCTTCCTCACCATTGGCCTGATCCAGTTGTTGACCACCCCGGACACCTCACCGCTCAGTCTGGTTGGTCTATTCGTTTTGCAAATGGGGGTTGGCGCGGTCATGGGGTATGGTATGGGCAAGGTGATGTTGTTTTTTGTCAACCGTTCCCGGCTGGGCTATGAAGGTCTCTACCCGGTGTTGACGCTCTCTCTCGTTTTTCTGACATTTGGCCTGACCGATGCGCTGAACGGCAGCGGCTTTCTGGCGGTTTATCTGGCGGGTATTGTGCTCGGCCGTTTCGATTTCATCCATAAACGCAGCCTGCTCCGTTTCCACGACGGTCTGGCCTGGCTGATGCAGATCACGATGTTCCTGGCGCTCGGTCTGCTTGTTTTCCCCTCCGAACTGGCACCCATTGTCGGCGTCGGGCTGCTCATCGCCGCCTTTTTGATGTTTGTGGCCCGCCCGCTGAGTGTGTTTATCAGTTTATTACCCAGTTCTTTAGACTGGCGGGCCAAAACATTCATCTCCTGGGTGGGGCTACGCGGCGCGGCCCCCATTATCCTGGCAACATTTCCCCTGCTGGCCGGGCTGCCCCAGGCCGACCTGATTTTTAACGTGGTTTTTTTCATCGTGTTGACCTCGGTGCTGCTGCAAGGCACCACCCTATCGCCGGTCGCCCGCTGGCTGCGGGTGGATGCCCCGGCCACACGCAAACGCGCTTATCCCATTGAATATAATCCGATGGAAGGATTGAAAGGGGAGCTAAAGGAACTGTCCATCCTGCCGGAGTCGGTGATAGCCGGGAAAGCGATTGTGGAATTGGGGCTGCCAGCCAACTTTTTGATCGTGCTGATTGCCAGGGATAATGATTTTGTCTTGCCCAGCGGCGGCACGGTGGTGCAGGGCGGTGACACGTTGTTGGTGCTGTCAGACAAAGTGTCGTTTGACGATGTTGTCGCCCGGTTTAATCTGGGAAATGAAGCAGACAATTAGCAGAGTTCGCATCCTCAGAACTTATCCTGAGCTTGCCGAAGGATGCGAACCGGTGGGCATCTGAGGATGCCCACTCCGCATATCATTATTGACGAGGAGAGAAACGCATGTCGGAAAAAGGGAATATGGCTACCGTACAAATTCATGCGGGGGATGCGGCGAATCCAGGCACGGCCGTGTCCGCCCCCATTTACCAGTCCGCCACCTTTGCCTTTGAGACGCCGGAGGAGATTGCGGCGGCGATGGCGGCGCAGGCACATCCGCAGTTTTACGGCCGTTACGCCACCCCCAACACCAAACAGGTCGAACTGACAGTGGCCGCGCTGGAACAGGGCGAAGCAGCACTGGCAGTGGCTTCCGGCATGGCGGCCGTCTCGCTCGTCTTTTTCACCTTTCTGAAACAGGGCGACCATGTGGTGGCCCAAACCACCCATTACCCCTCCAGCTACAAGGTGCTGGAACAAAAGCTGGCCGAGTATGGCGTGAGCACCACCTTTGTAGACCAGACCGATCCGGCCGCCTTTGCCGCCGCCATCCGCCCCAACACCCGGCTGATCTACGTGGAAAGCCCGGCTAACCCGGTGCTGCGCCTGACGGACCTGACGGCCGTTGCCAACATCGCCCGCGCCCATGGCATCCTCACCGCCACCGACAACACCTTTGCCACGCCGTATAACCAACGGCCGTTGACCCTGGGCATTGACATTGTGCTGCACAGCGCCACCAAATACCTGGCCGGGCACTCCGATGTGGTCGCCGGGGTCGTGGTGGGCAAAGCCGAACACATCACCGCCCTATGGCACACCCACGTCATGTTGGGCGCGGTGCTGCACCCCATGGAAGCGTGGCTGTTGGAACGGGGGCTGAAAACGTTTGACCTGCGCATGGAGCGGCACAACCGGAATGCACAGGCGGTGGCGGAATTTTTGGCGGGGCACACGGCCGTGCGCGAAGTGCACTATCCCGGTTTACCCACGCACCCCCAACACGACCTGGCACAGCGGCAAATGCCCGGCGGGTACAGCGGCATGGTCTGTTTTGACTTGAAAGGGGGGCGGGCCGCCGGATACCAATTATTGCAGCGGCTTAAGTTGATCAAACTGGCGGTCAGTCTAGGCGGCGTCCACAGCCTGATCACCCACGCCGCCAGCACCATCTCCGCCATCCTGAAAGATGACGAAGCCATCGCCGCCAGCGGCGTGCAGCCCGGCCTGGTGCGCTTTTCGGTGGGGTTGGAAGATGTGGATGATTTGATTGCCGACCTGGCACAGGCGTTGAATGGAGGGTGAGGGCGGTTATTCTTCCACAGTAAAATTAGAACATAATTTCTAAAAACGTAGGGGAAACGTGCATTTACGGCCGATTCAGCTATTTATACTTACACAAGGGGACATTTCATCTATCCCCAAATTGTAAGCGAAGGAATAGTGTGCTAACATGCAAATGGATTGTGTTACACCCATTTTTTATGCGGCCAATAGTCATAAAAACCTAGAGGAGGAGATGATGCAAGTTGACATAGTGGGTCGCGTTGGCAACGCCTCATTACCCCATAAGCAAGGAATAATCGCATTGTTTGAGGCTGTCATTAATTCAATAGATTCTATTGAAGAATGTGGCAGAGATGATGGGCACATAGTTATTGATGTGGTTCGAGATGGTTTGTTTGTTGAAACAGAATCTCGGGAACATGCTCCGATTTGTGGCTTTAATATCACTGATAATGGTAGCGGCTTCACCCCCGAAAATTACAATTCATTTAACACATCCGATTCCACAAAAAAAGCGCAGATTGGAGGAAAGGGGGTTGGTAGATTTTTCTACTTAAAGGTATTTGAAAATGTCCAAATAGAAAGTGTTTTTGTTGAAGGCGAAATCAAACAAAAACGTTCATTCAATTTTGTTTTGAACAAAGTCGAACCAATCCAAAACCACGAACTGGTGGATGTTAATCACTCAGAAAGAATAAAAACGGCCGTTAAACTTCGGGGATTCAGGGGAGATTACGCTAACCATATACCAGCCAGAGTAGATAGTCTGGCACATAACCTTTTAGAACACTGCCTCGCCTATTTTGTAGTTGGCATTATGCCCAAACTGTTGGTAATAGATGGTAATGAAACTTATGACATCAACAAAATGTATCAAGAGTTTGTTAAAAAGGCCGAAAAAACGGAACAGGAAATCGGTGGGAATGGTTTTGAATTTTTACATTTCTTGCTAGAGGCTCGTGCGGGTCTGAGTCACCAGATTAATTATTGTGCTGCACGACGGGTTGTTAATCCTACGAGACTCACTAACAAAAACGTCCCTCATTTACCCCGGCGTATTACTTCCAACAGCCACGAAGATTCTTTGGTTTACATGACATATGTATTAAGCCCCTTTTTAGATACACATGTAAATTTACAACGGACTGGCTTTGATGTATATGCAGAGGGAGAGCTTTTATACATGGGGGACATAGTTTGGTCAGATATTGAAGATGCTGCAATTAGCGAGGCAAAAAAGTATCTGAGAGATTTTACAGAAGAAAAGAAAGTTGAAACGGATCGAGTTGTTAAGGAGTTTGTAAAAGCCAAAGCTCCCCAATTTAGATATTTACTAAACAACTACCCTGATGTAATTGATCGGATTCCTCCCGATTCACCAGAATCAGCGATTGATCTGGAGCTTT
Source organism: Chloroflexota bacterium (assembly GCA_014584575.1). Lineage (GTDB taxonomy): Bacteria > Chloroflexota > Anaerolineae > Promineifilales > Promineifilaceae > CAADGU01. Next base: position 140,772 of record JACTMP010000054.1, on the reverse strand, counting down.
ATAAAATCAACAAAGAAAAAGAGATTGAGATCAAGAAGGTAATGGATGATATTTTGGAGGCTCCAGATTCCGTCCTCCTCAATCCCGAAGAGGCGATTAACAAGAAGTACAACGAATATCTACTTGAAATCAATGAACTTGGAAAAGCAGCTTTAGCAGAATATATCGTGAAACGGCGCAAAACTTTGGCACTTTTAGAACGTTACATGAAAATAAATGATGAAGATGGTTATGCTAGAGAAAGTGCCATACACAACCTGATTTTCCCTATGCAAAAAACATCGGACGAAATTCCGTATGATCGACAGAATCTATGGATAATTGACGAGAAACTTTCGTTCCATGAGTATCTTGCATCTGATATGAGATTCAAAGACAGTGATAAGACCGAATCTAATTCGTTGGACAGACCCGATCTGTTAATTTTCGATCTCCCCATCGCGGTTGTGGAAGGTGACCCAAGAAATGGAGTGACGATTTTTGAATTCAAAAGGCCAATGAAACCACATGGCAATCCCGTTACTCAAATGTATCGATACGTTAGGGAATTGAGAAGTAGCAATGCAAAAGGTAGGGACGGCCGTTACATTAGACTGCCAGAAAACACACCTTTCTATTGTTATGCTGTCTGTGATTTAACACCAAAATTAAGAACAGAATTTAGCGATGGTGGTATGTTAGAGACCCCTGATGGCAAAGGTTACTTTGTCTATAACCCTGCGAGTGATGTAAGAGCATATGTAGAGGTAATCAGCTATGACAAGCTACTAGATGATGCGATGCAGAGAAATAAAATTCTGTTTGATAAGTTAGGAATCAATGGGTAAGCCAAGCTCAGATGTAATATAGTCTCCCTCCATTGTGGCGCCTCTTAGCCCGTAGGGATGCTCTTCCAGACCGTCCACACTACTGTTGTCACCTGTATCCTCACGTGTTGCCTCAGCCTCACGGCCGTCCCCCCACCAGGTCAGAACGGCATTTTCCTGAATAGGGTTGGCGTGGTTATTCGGGTAAGGTGATGTCGTGAAGGGTCACGGCCGTGTCCTCAATCCCCTGCCGCCGTTCCACAAATGCCTCTGGCAGCCGACCAGCTTCATCTCGACTAAAGTCCCTTCCCCTTCTATCACTGAGATCGGGGCGGATGCCAGCCGGCGCTGACCCATTTTCGCCGCGCCGGTATGATCACTTCGTGGTTCATCTGTAATCTCACCACAGTGGCCCGCCCAACGGCCGTAACACCAATCACTATTGCACCACTACCATCCCAGGCAAAGTGGTCAGACCACTTTTGTTGGCGTGGATGATACAGCGGCACTACTTCGCCCGTTAATGGATCTGCCCAGGCAGTACACGAGCCTTTGAATTCGTTACACAGACGGCAAGAAAAGCAGAGATTAGCAAATGCCGTTTCTCCTCCTTTGCTCATGGGAATAATGTGGTCAGGTACCATTCGCTGGCCCGAATTGGCCTGTAAAGTGAAGCAGTAAGCACACCGATGGTCGTCCGTCTCTTCTAATTGGCGGCGTAATTCCTCAGGGAGATAAACGCTCATGGTAAGTTATAGTTTATCGGCTGGAGGAAGCAGGTGGCCACGCCAGCGCAAGAGGGCGGCGGCATGTGCTTTGCGCAGCATGAGCCGATTAGCTTCCTGACGCAGGCGCACGAGTTCATCGCGTTCAGCAGCTGTCAGGGCATCGTTGGCGTTTTGCTGTAAGAGGTCTTCATAGCGGGCCATATCAGCTTCGCTTTGTTGGCTGCGAGCAACCTGCCATAGAGTTTTGTCATCCAGACGATCAAGAGCAGCCAGATCAGCTTGAAATTCGGCCGGCACATCATCCCAACCGGGCGGACTGCCTACTTCTACAGCGTGGAGCAACACATCGGTCACTGATTGCTGTGTCGCTTTAGCCGCTCGCTCCAGCCGCAAATAGAGATGTTCCGGTAAGGGTAAAGTTACATGTTGGATGGTCATAGGTAGCCTCTTTCGCTATTTCTGACCGCCATTATACGCGAAAACAAACCGGAATGGAGGTTTTGGCTGTCAGCGGTATGGCCGTTCCCCCGCAAGGCCAGAACGGCATTTTCCTGAATAGGGTTGGCGCGGTTATTCAGGTAAGGTGATGTCGTCGAGGGGTCACGGCCGGGTTTTTACCAGGCCGCCTTGTGGAACAAGCTACCAGATAGTTGCAATCAGGTTGCTGGCCCGTAGATTTTGATCAGCTGTTACCAGGGGAACCTGTTCCGCAACGGCCGTAGCCACAATCAGACGATCCGCCGGGTCAAGATTAACCGTCTGCGGCAATTGCACAGCCAGCGCAGCGATTTGAGGGGTAATGGGGCGCACCTGGCAGTTGTTTGCCTGCAAAATCAAGGTGATAAAGGATTGGCAATCTGTGCCAACCTGCACCCGCCCCTTTTGCACCAGCATAGCTATCTCCCACAGGGTAATGTCGCAAATCAAGAGGCCATCTGTCTCATTCGCCTGGGTTAAAGCCTGAACCGCGTGTGCTGATAATCGTTGAGGGGCGAGCGCGTCCCAGATAAGCACGTGGGTATCTACGAGGATCATGGCCGATTATTGGATTGCCTGTTGGGTTACTGCCCGGCCGCCCACGTTTCATCAATGGGAGAGAGGATGTCGCCGAGTACGGCCGTTTCGCGCAAACTGGCTAACTCTTGCCGGGCCATGCTTTGAGCATAATCAGGCGGTACGATTCTGGCAATTTCGGCCCCGCGATACATCAGGCGGATAACGTTGCCTGCCTGCACCTGTTGCAAAAACATACTCATACTTTCCCTAAATTCGCTGACACCTATACTTAGCTGCGTCATGTATCACCTTAACTCCACTGACAGATAATTTGCTGTTTCTATCTATTGTGTACAATTTAATTGTACAAAATCATCGGCGATATATCAAGTCAGGGGCTGTCAGCTTCCTGAATAAGGTTGGCGCGTTTATTCAGGTAAGGTGATGTCGTTGAGGGTCACGGCCGTATAATTCCACAAAGCCAAAAGACCTCGCGGCAGCAGTTTTATGGAAAACCAAACGTTAGGGTACGGCCGTGCAGCTCACCTGGGCCAGCGCATCTTCCGGGAAAACGGGGGCCACGTAAAAGGCATAGTCACCGCCCGGCTCGTTGGCGTCGCGGGGGAGGGGGCAGGTGAAGGAGATGTCACGGCCGTCGGCCCCAATCACCCGGTTCACCATAGCCGTTTCAAACGTACAGGCGGTACCCACGCCCAAAGCCGCGCTGGTTTCACAAATACGAAGCGTTTGCGGCTGGGCATCTGCGGGGATGGAACAGCTAAGTTGCACTGTCTGGCCCGGTGTACAGCGCAACGGCGTTTGGTCTTCTTCATCATCGGCCGGTGTCGGCGTAGGCAGGGGCGGCAGCGGCTGCAAACTAAAACCACAATTCCGCAGCGGGCCAATTTGCCCCTGGGTGCAAGGCGCGGTCACAAAACTGCCCACCGCCGGAATGACTACTGCCTGCGACCCTTCATTGTTACTATCCCACCCCTCCACAAAATCACATTGCGGCCGGCTGATGGGCAGCCCTTCGGCCGTGCGTTCACCCGTTGGCTCCCACATCAATTCCCCATTTTCGTTCAATACCGGCTGCCCTTCACACAAAAAGCCATTCTGGTTAAAGCGGAAGATCAGCGGCATCGTCATGGATTCGCCGTCAAATTCCAGGTCGGTAATATCAATCCACTGGCAGTCCAACCCCGCCTGGTACTCATCCACCCACCCCGCCTGGATGCCCTGGTTATTACACGTGAAATCGTGCGTCAGCGGCGATAATTCGTTGTTGCTCAGGCGGCTGGTGCTTTCCACACAAAACGCCTGTTTGCTCGGCTGGTTGTTCAGGCCCAACTGAAATTCGCCAAAGTTAGCAAAGTGGTAATGGTCGTGGCAGGCGTTGTATTGGAACATCGTGTTCAGCGGATTGCTGCGGATGACCCGGCCGATGTTCAGCGCCTCCGTGCCCAGGTTATGCACCATGGCGTCAAATTTCAGCAGTCGCCGCCAACCGTCGCCGTTGATGCACGCTTCCTGGGCGGCGCAGGAATTGGGCGGGAAGTATTGGTACGTAATGCGATTGACTGCCAGTTCATCCCCCACCACGATCAGATCAGGCGCGCCGAAGCTTAATACCTGCGCCACCCGCACTGCATCTGCCAGGTCGGCGTCCCAGGGCAGCCGCTCAAACTGCATGCCCGTCTCCACCATGCCCACGCGCGCGCCCAACGCTTCCAGGCAAGACAGGCTGGGCAGGCGGCTGCGGTGGCAGCCCAACGGCCCGCCGCTGTCGGCCGTGCAGGTGTAGTCGTAAAAGAATTCCACATTTTCGGAGTCGTAGCCATTTGGGGGAAATCCGCTTTCGTTGATGCAGGCATTATCAGTGCGCTGCAAGAGCAAATGGGGGTCGCCGGGCAGCACAAATGGCTCTGTCCATCGGCCGCCCTCTTGCCCGAGTAAAAATTCGGCCTTACCCGGCGATTCCGGGTCGGTAAGTAAGATACTGGAATAAGCATAGTCAATCAGCACGTAGTCATGACCGCCAATGGTGGTGCGGCGCGGGCCATCCTGGCTTAAGGCGATTTCCCACACAGATTCGGGTGGCAGGGGCAACTGGCCTTTGAGCATTTCATAGAAGAAGGGGCGAAAATGCAGCCGGTTGTAGGTAAGCAGTATCTGCTGCCGGGCCAGCGTTTCCCAGTATGTGTCCGGCTTTCCCAGCAACGCTGCCGCCACCCGATCACGGGATTCCTGAGGGATTTCATCCAATAAAACGCCCACGCTGCTGTTCATATTCAGCCGGATCAGCGCGCCCGGCTCGCCAGTAGGTGATTGTACCCCGACGGGTGATTGCACCCCGGCGGCGGTTGGTGATGGAGCAGGTGACGCAGCGACGGGAGGCGGCGCGAGGGAGGTGAGAGTTGGCGGTGGGGTGAGGGTAGGTGGTGAACCGGGGGTATTGGTGGCGGCAGCGGTTGGGGAAAGAGCTACGGCCGTAGCCCGCATAGTGGCTATTCTGGTAGGAGCAGCCGTCGCCAATACCCCTGTTTTGGCCGGTGTCCTGCTAGCGCGCGGCTGTAAATTCGGTTCCGATTCTGGCTCTTGCTGGCAGGCCGCCAGCCACAGAAACAAAATAAGCGTGACAAAAAGCAAGCGCCAAAATGGGGGGGATGGTAAACGCATAATGCCGGGATTGTAACCCCGCCGGGGCAATTGACAATTGTTAATCATCAATTGTCAATGATTGAGCAAGTCAAGCAGCGCCTCCCGCGCCTCCAGATATTGGAAGGTAAAACCGAGTTCTTGCAGGCGGGTTGGTAGGGCACGACGGCCGTCTAACACCATGGCCGCCATTTCCCCCAACATCAGTTTGAGGGCAAAAGCAGGCGCAGGGATGAGCGACGGCCGAGCCATCACCTGCCCCAAGACGCGCCCAAACTCTTTTTCGGGCAGCGGATTGGGCGCGCAAACGTTGAAAACGCCGCTGGCGCTTTCGTTTTCCACCAAAAACTGGATAGCGCGCACCACATCGGCCAGGTGAACCCAGGGCCACCACTGTCGCCCATTACCCAACGGCCCTCCGGCAAAAAATCGGTACGGCAGCATCGTTTGTGGCAGCGCGCCGCCCTCCAGGCTAAGGACAATGCCCGTCCGCAGCACCACCCGGCGCACGCCGAGGCTTTCCACAACGGCCGTAGACGCCTCCCACTGCTCCGTCACATCAGACAAAAAGCCGCTGCCTTTGGGCGAAGATTCGGTGACGGCCGTATCGCCGGGCACGTTGCCGTAATAATCAATGCCGGACATCTGGACGACCACACCCGGTTTGTTTGTGGCTGCCTGCACCGCTGCCGTCACCGCCTGCCCGGCGTGCAGGCGGCTCTGCAAAATGCGCTGTTTACGGGCATCCGTCCAGCGCGGCGGCGGAAAGCCGCTGCCGCCAATGCTCTCCCCCGCCAGATTGATGATGGCCCCGGCGCCGTCGGCCAGGTGTGCCCAACCACTGCTGGTACGGCCGTCCCAGGCTACGGCCGTGACGCCAACGGGCAAGGTATACTTTCCCGGATTCCGGCTGAGAACAATCACTTCATGGCCACTGGCGGCCAACTGTTGGCTGAGCGGGGTACCGATGAGACCGGTACCACCGGTGATGAGTATGCGCATGATAACCTCACATTTTGGTGTCAGGTACCACGTTATACCTGACCAGGTGACAAGGTGACATTTGACAAGGTGACGCCGATTGCTGCAATCGGACAATGTCAGATTATGACCGTTGTCAGTATAGTTGACACCTGACACGGGATCACTTGACACGTCTTTGTTGGATTGTATGAAGGGGAGCGGGGTGAGGGTACGGCCGTTAAGGAATTACACAGGTAGCATAGGCCCGGTAAAGTGGGGTCAGTTCACAGCGTATAGTCTGACCGTGCAAAACGACGTGCAGCACCGTCCCTTCGTATACCATGAAACAGGCTATAGCTGCGATAGCTGCGCAACCCTACCCTTCGTGTTGCGTATTCCCTGGCATGGCAAAACCTATTCCCTTCTCTTATTCTCTTTACCATCTTTGCATCTTTGCACCTACTTCGACGCTGCTCAACACAAGTTTGCATTAAATTACACAGTGAGGCGCTATGTTCAACAATCTCCACCCCCAAACCCGTAAGCAACTTGGTTTTTTACTTTCTATCCCCGAGCGCACTATCCGTTCACTGGCGGCTGTGGGCGGCGGCACGGCCGTGCTGCTCACCGAAACCCTTATCCCCCCGACCTTGCAACAATCCACCCTCTACCGCGTCACCATCGGCGATTTGCAGCAGTTTTTGATTGAACAGGTGGCGCAGATGGATCGCAGTGTGCTCACGGCCGTGCCCACCCGCAATCTGGAAGGCAACTTTATGCCCCGCCGCATGGCCGGTTCCTTTGTGGATATGGCCGGGCTGCTGTGGATACGCTTTTCGCCGCTGTGGATATTTGCCATCGCCAGCGACGCTGCCACCGGCAGCAAAGTGTTCTTGCACCGGCTGACCGCCCAACTCAAAGAGAACGGCGTCCTGGCCGAAGAAACACAAATTGACAGCCTGGACGAACTGCTGGACGCCCTGCACACCGCCTCAGACAAAAGCGCACAAACGGTTAACATCCCGCCGCTCGCCGCCGACGACATCAAACAAACGGCCGACGAACTGCGCCAGAGCTACGGCCGTCTCTTCAATAACACCACCAATCTGCTGCCCCGGCTGGAAACGCTCTGGTCACAAATGGAAACGGTGGCCGAAGAAGAAGGAACCAGCCCCGCCAAAGTCAGCGGCTTGATGACGTTGGATTTGGTGGAATGGGGCAAGAAGGGCGTGGGGGCGGTCACGGCCGTTGGCCGAACCGGCGGCGACCTGCTCGACGAACATATCCTGCGCAGTTACGCCCAAACGCTGGACAATCTCTCCGCCGAAGGACTGCCCCACTATTTCAGTCGCAAGATGGCGCCCTTTGCGGAAACGGCCGTCGCCCACTTCGACGCCAACCGGGTGACATGGACGGAGCGTCAAGTCATCGGTGATCGGTGATCGGAAATCGGAAATCGGTTATCAGGCTTCGGACTTTGGGCTTCGAGAGATACGCCACTGCATAAAACCAAAAAAGAGGGCGAGCAACAGCCAGCCAACAGCCACCCCACCAATCCAATAGGCGCCTTCACGGCCAAAGACAACGGCCGTACCCATCACTGCTCCCACTTCTCCATCGGCATCTAGCCATCGCAGACTAAACTGATACATAAACCAGAGCCAGAACAACCCAATCAGGCCACAACACACGGCCGTAAACGCAAATATCACCTGTCGTATCGCTTGAAACATAGGGGCATTATGGGTATGAGGTACGGCCGTCGTCAATAGTCCGTTTTTACCTGCTGCCAGTCTGCTGCCAGTCTGCTGCCAGTCTGCTACCAGTCTGCTGCCAGTTGCCCGTTCCCCATCACAGAGTATCATTGCCGCCACGCCTGGACATGGCGATGTATAAAAACAGGACGCATATTTCCCCTTTCTATCCGCGCCATCCGCATAAATCTGCGTCCAATTTTGCAAAGGAGCAGCGTATGAAAGTGTTATTTATCGGGGGAACAGGCATCATCAGTTCGGCGTGTGCGCCGCTGGCGGTGGAACGGGGCATGGCGTTGTATTTGCTCAACCGGGGGCAGAGCACACGGCCGTCGCCGCCCGGCGCAACGGTTCTACATGGCGATATACGGGACCGGGAATCGGCTTTGCAGGCCTTGGGCGACCACCAATTTGATGCGGTGGTGGAGTGGATCGCCTTTACGCCGGAGCATGTTGAGACTGACCTGAGCCTGTTTCACGGCCGTACCCACCAATACATCTTCATCAGTTCCGCCTCCGCGTACCAGACGCCGCCCGCCAACCTGCCCGTCACCGAAAGCACACCCCTTCACAACCCGTACTGGGCCTACTCACGCAACAAGATCGCCTGTGAAGAGCGGCTGCTGCGGGCGTACCGGGAGGATGGCTTTCCCATGACAGTGGTACGGCCGTCGCACACCTACGACCAGACCCTGCTGCCCATGCACGGTGGCTACACCAACGTCCACCGGATGCGCCAGGGCAAAAAAGTGATCGTGCATGGTGATGGCACGTCGCTGTGGACCATGACCCACCACCGCGACTTCGCCAAAGGGTTTGTGGGATTGCTGGGCAACAACCACGCCATCGGCGACACCTTCCACATCACCTCCGACGAACTGCTCACCTGGAATCAGATCGTAGAACTGGTCGCTCAGGCGGCGGGCGCAGAAGCCCAAATCATCCACATCCCCTCCGACTTCATCGCCCGTTTCAGCAGCAGTTGGGGCGACAGCCTGCTCGGCGACAAAACCCACAGCATGATCTTCGACAACAGCAAAATCAAGCGCCTGGTGCCCGACTTTGCCGCCGCCATCCCCTTCGCCCAGGGTGCCCGCGAAATCATGGCCTGGTATGACGCCGACCCGGCGCGGCAGGTCGTCAATACCGAACTCGACCAACTCATGGATCGCATCATCGCCGCCTACGAATCAGCCTTGCCCAAAGGGGCGTAGACAAAGGAGTTCCTATGTTGCGTGTGTCAAAACTTATACTGTTCGGCTTTTTCGTGATGGGCATGGGGATGATAACTGGCACGTTTATTGTTCAAGCACAAAGGATCAATAATTCCGGCGAACCGGAACCTGTGAGCTTTTTACCAGCTATCTTTAATTCAGGCGAAATGACGCACACCGTTGTAGATGTTGGCCCAATAAATCCAGATGATTATATGTATGGAGTTGAAGAATTGGGAGCCTGGGAAAAACATCATTGGACGTTACTTCTCATTGAAAGTGAAATAATCACTATCAGTGTGGCAGCTGAATCTTCGGTTAATGCTACTGTTGCTGTATTTAACTCGAATGGTGACTTACTCATTGAACAGAACAAGTCGGGTAAAGGGTATCTTGAAGAGATCATCCAACTTACTGTCAATCCAGATGAGACATACACTGTCGAGGTTTTTGATGAAAATGGTAACAGTGGCGCTTACTATTTGACAATTGTTGGTGATCAAGTACCGGCAGTTCTCTCTTCGCGGGGCATCCTAAACTATGGTGAGACCCGTGAAGATTATCTTCCTGAAAATCACCGGCACTTTTGGTATTTCAACGGTCAAATGGGAGAAACCATCTCCATTACAACAACTGCTGAACTAGACACCCTCATTCTCATATCCTTGTATGATTCACAAGCTGATGTGCTTGAGGACGAACATGGCAATCCAATTGAATACATTGAAGAATCGGTTATAGACATTGTGCTACCAGAAACAGGTTTATATCTTATCTGGCTAGAGGAATTTAGTTACGATGCCACGGATTATTCTCTTTACTTAAGTGCACACTGATTTCAGTCTTGTTGTTAAATCAGCATCGGATAACAAATTCCCAATCACTTGCTGTGACTGGCTTTCTAGACCATGCCACCCAATCTTTGCAGGCTCACGGCCGTACCCCCTTCCCTCCCCTCTCATCATCACCCTAAAATCGTGATCACGGTCACGGCGACCTCGCCGCACGTTCATGCACCGTGCATCTGCTCGCGGTGGTCTCGCCAGGTTTGTCATTTTTCGCAATGCTATCGTACTTCAACCGCCAGCAATGAAATTTGATCAGGTCGTTGACAGGAAAAGGGGATATGTCATACTCACGATGTTATTTGTAGGAATCTTTCACAGGTTTGTGCCCATGATCTGGCATACCTGAAGCAAAACATTGGAGGTCGTGATGAGCGAATATGTACCCAGCCCCCGGCAGTGGGTGGCCGAACAAGTTGAACTCTATGAAGGCAGCGGCGGTACGGCCGGTTTGACCTTAAGAGACACAGGGCTGCCCGTCATCATTGTGACCAATAGAGGCTGGAAAACAGGGGCGATCCGCAAAACCCCCTTAATGAGAGTGGTGGACGGAGAAAACTATATCCTGGTGGCCTCTCAAGGCGGCGCACCCCAGCATCCGCAGTGGTACTACAATTTGAAGGCGGATCCCCATGTGGAAATCCGAGACAAGACGGAACTTTTTACCATGCGCGTTCGTGAAGTAGTGGATCCAGTTGAGCGAGAACGACTCTGGGCTATCGCCGTAAAAGCATTTCCGCCTTACCAGGATTATCAGAACAAAACCGACCGTGTCATCCCGGTACTCATTGCTGAACCGCCGCCTAAAAACGGCCCTACCGATAGGTCATCATGTTAACAATCAACGTCGAAACAGCCCGGCGTTTCATCCTCGGCAAGCAAGGTTTGTGGCCGGGGCGGCGCTGGCGCGGCGTGGCAGGCACAGCCCAGGCCATGCGCGCCATCGAATACCTGCAACTGGACCCCCTGCAAATCATCGCCCGCAGCCAGGACATCAAGCTGCACGGCCGTGTCCTCGATTACACCCCTGGCTTGTGGGAGGAAGTGACTTACTCCCAACGCCAATTCTTTGATTGGGGTGGCTGGCTGGCCGTCCGGCCCATGGAGGAACTGCCACACTGGCGCGTGGTCATGCACCGCGAGCGGGATGGGAACTATGGCGATGCCCGCATTCGCCAGATGGCCCACGAACATGCCGAAGCCATTGCCGAGATGCGCGCCATTTTGCAAGAGCGTGATGTCGTCAGCAACCGCGACTTCAAGATGGAGACACGGAAACGCACCGAAAGCTATCGCGGCCGTAAAGACAGCGCCTTGGCTTTGTACTATCTGTGGCGCACCGGCGAAGTGATGACCCACCACCGCGAAAACTTCGAGCGCGTCTATGCACTCACCGAAAAAGTCGCCCCCGCCCACCTGATTTATGAGAGCAGCGAGGCCGAGACTGATCGCTTTCTGATCACAAAGGAAGTCAGTTGCAGCGGACTGTCGCGAATCAAACGTACAAGTGAAGCATGGGGGCGTGGCGAGCCGGATCGCGCGGCAAAGAAGATGCTTGCGGGGATGTTAGCTGACGGCGAGCTGATCGAAGTGAAAGTGGAAGGTTGGAAAGCCCTGCACCTGGCGCTGGGCAGCGACGCCGGGATATTGCAAGAGTTGAGCGCCGGGCGTGTGCCGCAGGCGTGGACGCCGCTGGACACGACCACGACAGAAGAGGTTGTCTTCCTGGCCCCGCTTGATCCCGTCAGCGCGCGCGGGCGGGCCAAAGTTCTGTTTGACTTTGATTATGTGTGGGAAGTGTATAAACCGGTGGAGAAGCGCAAATATGGCTACTACACGTTGCCGGTTTTGTGGGGCGACCGGCTGGTAGCCCGGTTTGACAGCAAACTCGACCGCGCAACCAACACGTTCATCATCCTGGGCTTTTGGCTAGAGGATGAGGCAATGGGCCAGGATGAAGCATTTGCCGAGGCTTTGGCGCGTGGCTTTGCCCGCTTCGCCACGTTTCTGGGCACAGACAAGCTGGCAGCAGAGGCGATTACTCAGCCGCTACTGCGCCAGCGCCTATTCGCATTAATGCATGTTGCGTGACGCTATCAACAACAAACTCAACCAGCTCATGGTTGTTTGCACAAGCATCTGGAGGATTTACATGATCATTGTTTCGGGAAAGCTATTTATCGCCGCCGGCCAACGGGAAACCTTCCTCCGTTCTTCGCACGAAGCCATGTTGCTGGCCCGGCAAACACAAGGATGCCATGATTTTGTGGTGGCGGCTGACCCTATCGTCCCTGATCGCGTCAATGTCTATGAGGAGTGGGACTCAGAAGCCGAACTGGAAACGTTTCGCGGCTCTGGCCCAGACAACACACTCACCGAACTTATCGTGCGTGCTGATGTGTCCCAATATCAGGTGGTGAGCTAAGAAACACACCTATTCCGTGCGCTGGATATGAGCGCCCAGGGCGCGGAGTTTTTCGTCTACACGCTCATAGCCCCGGTCAATTTGCTGGATGTTGTGGATGGTGGTTTCCCCTTTGGCGCACAACCCGGCCATAATCAGAGCCATGCCGGCGCGGATGTCCGGGCTGGGCACACCCTGCGGGTTGGCCTGCATTCCGTTGCCGCCCTGCACCAGCACCCGATGCGGGTCACACAACACAATCCGCGCCCCCATAAAGGCCAAGTGATCCACAAAAAAGAAGCGGCTTTCGTACATCCAGTCATGCAGCAAGATGGAGCCGTTGGCCTGCGTGGCCATCACCAGGGCAATGCTCATCAGGTCGGGCGGGAAACCGGGCCAGGGCATGGGTTTGATTTCGGGGATGCGGCCACCCAGCGCCGGTTCAATTTCCAATGATTGGTCGGCGGGGATGATGATGTCGTTGCCATCATCAATCCAGTGGACGCCTAATTTTTCATAGACCAGGCGAATCATGCCCAGGTTTTGCGGTTCGGCGTTTTGGATGCGCACTTCGCCGCGGGTCACGGCCGTAGCCCCAATAAAACTGCCCACCTCCATAAAATCCGAGCCAATGCGGAACTCGGCCCCACCCAGCCGGTCAACACCCTGCACCGTCAGGCGGCTGCTGCCAATGCCGCCAATTTGCGCCCCCATCCGGTTCAGGAAATGGCACAAATCCTGCACGTGCGGTTCACTGGCGGCATTGTCAATCACCGTCTCCCCCTTCGCCAGCACCGCCGCCATGAGCGTGTTTTCGGTGGCGGTGACGCTGGCTTCGGCCAGCAGCAGATAACCTGCGCCACGCAGCCCGTCCACGTTCATGTTGAAGTGACCACGTGGATACATGCTCACATCCACGCCCAATGCTTTGAGGGCGCGAATGTGGGTATCCAACGGCCGTCCGCCAATCACATCCCCACCCGGCAGCGGCAGTTCCACCTGTCCCAGCCGGGCCAGCATCGGCCCGGAAAAGACAAACGAAGCGCGGGTGCGCCCCGCCAGGTGGCTGTCCAATTTGCTCTTTTTCACATTTTGGGCATGAATGCGCCAGCTTCCCTCGCCCAAATTTTCCGTTTCCACTCCCAGATCATGCAGCACATCAAAGGTGGAGCGCACGTCTTGAATGTCTGGAATGTTGTGTAAAATGACCGGCTCATCCGTCAGCAGGCAGGCGGGCAGCAGCTTGAGCGCGGCATTCTTATTGCCGCTGGCTGTCATCGTGCCCCTGAGTGGATGGCCCCCTTCAATGATAAATTTCCCCATGTTTCCTCATCCTCAATGAAATTGTGATTGCTTAACCAACCACAATTTCATTGTAACCAGCCCCCACTGCCCCGGCAAACAGCGATTCCCCTACGGCCGTCACCGTTCATGCAACGGTCATCTATATGGGGAAAGACCCGAAGGGTTTTGAAAACCCTTCGGGTCTGGCCTTCATACCCCATTCACCCCAAACACATTCTCCAACTGCACCCGCAGCTTGTGCCGCAGCAAACTGTAGGAGTAATGGTGCCGCGCCAGTTCATAATTCTGCTCCACCATCTCCGCACACAGCGCCGCATCATCCAGCACCGCCTGCACCTGCGCCACCGTCTCATCCGTCACAAACTCATCAAACTCAATCACCCGGAACCCTTTGGGGCGGATGTCGGTGGAATAGATGGAGTAATTATTCACCACAATCGGCTTGCGGAAGTAGATGGCCTCCAAAAACGCATTGCCAAACCCTTCAAAAACGGAAGGATACGTCACCAGATCGGCATGATTGTAGGCGTCCCACAAGTTATAAACCTTCTGCCCATCGGCCGTCAGCCTGCGCACATCATCAAAAACATCAGCACAAAAAATGGTGGGCACACCCAACATAGCCGCATATTCACGCACCCGCTGTTCATACTCATCCCCCTCGTCGCCGGAGGCATGGCTGATGACCAGGCGCGACGGCCGTTGCAAACGGCGCACCAGTTCAATAGCATGTTCAATCCCTTTGCGCTGCACCACCCGCGTCGGCTGCAAGATGAACAGTTCGTCCGGGGCAATGCCCAACCGCTCCCTCAAATCGGCCGAATAGTCGTCAATGCCCGGCGGCGGCGTTTCATAATCCATCACATTGGGAATAATGGCCGACCCCACGCCGCGCCGCCGCGCCAGTTGGTGCTGCGCCTGGCTGTTGATGACCACATGCGAGATGGAAGGCAAATCCGGCGGAAAGGCCATGTTGATGTAATCCTGAATGCCGTTTACCAAAAAGCGTTTGCGCTCCCAGGCAAAATCGTGGTGGTGGGCGATGGTGGGTATGCCTGTTTCGGCGATCACTTCTGTCAGCGCCAGCGCCAGCGGCACGTTCAGGGGAATCGCCAGCACATTTTCGGGGATGAGGGCGTCAATTTTGAACTTGTCTATAAAGCGGTACAGATGCCGCCGGAAGTTGCCGCGCCAGTGGTGAATCCACAGCGTATCTTCGCCGGTGCGCCGACTCAGGGCAAAAAAGCGGTCGTGCCGCTCTTTGATTTCGGGGTGGCGGTAAAACGCTTCGGGCACAACCATGCTGCGCCTGGCCGGCCGGTCGCTCTGGCCGGAGAAGTAGTAGCATGTATGCCCCATGCCCTCTAATACTGCGGCCCATTTGGCCGTTTCCAATGACACGCCATCGGTGTCGGCAAAACGAGTGGAGACAAAACCGATGTGGAGGGAGTGGCGGTTCATGGGTTGATCTGTCATAGGTAAACTCCTCGTGATGCGTGAGGAACGGTGTCAGGTGTCAGGTGTCAGGTGTCAGGTGTCAAGCATCACGTCACTCTCAAAATCGTCAAAAATAAGTTCCTCCACCTGCGCATTGGGCGGGATGAGGTCCCAGACCTGGGTGATGGGGTGGTTGATGGCGGCAGCTTTGATCAATGCCAGGGCCAGGCCGTGCGCCACCACCGCCACCCGTTGGCCCGGATATTTCTGGTGAATGTCGGCTACGGCCGTCAGCACCCTTTCCCGTACCTGCCCCACCGTCTCCCCACCGGGGGGGGCCACGCTCAAGGGGTCAGCCTCGCGGGCGGCAAACTCGGCTGCATATTTCGCCTTGATGTCAGGAAAGTACATACCTTCCCAAACCCCCTGGTTTATCTCGCGCAGGCGGGGGTCGGTATGCACCGGCAGTTGAAAAGGGGCGGCGATAATTTCCGCCGTTTCCCGTGCTCGCTCCAAATCCGACGAAACCACCACATCGGGCGGGTTGGCGGCCAACTGCGCCGCCGCCTGCCGCGCCTGCACCCGCCCGTTATCATTCAGGGGAATGTCAGACTGGCCGGTGTAACGGCCGTCTACATTCCAATCGGTCTCACCATGGCGAATGAGGAGTAACGTGGTCATAATTGTGGCAGAGATTGGAGATTAGAGATTGGAGATTATGCCAGTCTCCAATCTCTAATCTCCAATCTCCACTCCCGATAACGACAGATTATGAACACCATCCAACATGGGCAATCCCCGCATCTGCCGGTATTCAGGAATCTCGATCATGGGCGGGCGTTGCAGTTCGGTCACTTCTTCCACCTCCAAAAACAGGTGGCCTTGATCCTGGCGCACCCGCTTCATGGTGCGGTTCACATCTTGCAGCATGGTGTGGCCGTAGCGCCGTTCCAGTTTACCAAAAAAGGTCTGGGCGATGGCAAAAGACATTTTGCTCAGCCTTTCCAATGACTGATTACGGTGGATGCGCTCCACCATATCTACCTGGCTGATTGCCCCCAGATGCACCTTTTCTAACACGTCAATCAGCAGGCCAATTTCCACGCCGTAGCCGGAGGAAAAGGGCAGTTGTTCCAACAGGTCGCGCCGCCCGCCATATTCGCCGGAGAGCGGCTGCACAATGCCGGACAGTTCCGGGTAAAAGAGATTGAGCAACGGCCGTGCCAGCAATTCCGTCACCCGTCCCCCCCGGCCACTTTTTAGCTCCTTGCCCACTTTCAACGGCCGTCGGTAAAACCCCTTTACAAATTGCACCTTCGTCCGCTGCAACAGTGGCCCCAACTGCCCATAAATAAAACGCGGATGAAAGTTCGTCACATCTGTATCCACCCAAATCACAATGTCGCCACCGGTTACAAAGAGGCTTTTCCACAGCGCCTCCCCTTTGCCCCGCCGCGCCCCATACTGCGGCAAAATCTCCTGGTGAATAAAAACCGGCACGCCCAATCCGGCGGCGATCTCCCTGGTGCGGTCTATCGAGTTGGAATCAATCAACACAATCTCATCCAGCAAAGGGACTTTTTCCACGCAGGCGCGCTGCGCCACCCGGATCACTTCGCCCACCGTCTGCTCTTCATTCAGCGCCGGTAAGGCCAGGCTAATCGTCAGCCCCCGCTCTTCTTTCAACGCCAGTAAATGGTTCAAATCGGCAAATTCGTCGGCGTGGAAGGTGTTTTCGGCAAACCAGCGGTCTACCAGGATGGAGATGGCTTTGGCGCTAAAGCTGACGCCCTGTTCCGGCATGGCGACCCGCTTCGTTTTCACGGCAATCACGCTGCTGGCGGCCTGCTGCAACACCGCATCGGCAATTTCGCCAAACGACCCCGTACTCTGCGTGGGCAACGAGGACGTGCCCAAAATCACCAGGTCGGCCGTTTCCGCCACATCCAGGATGGTCTGGCATTGGTCATTTGTTTCCACCACTTTCTGCGTCACCTGGGGCATCTCGGCCAACACCATGGCGATGCCGGCAAACGTCTGTTCGGCCTGTAACATAGCCGTGCCGCTGCGCAGGCGCACGGCCGTGACCTGCGCCTCATCCTGGGCCGCCAATGTCAGCGCCAGATAGAGCGCCCGCTCGGCATGGGGGCCGCCGCGCATGGGCACCGCCACCCGCTGCAATCGCTCTGGCAGCGGCCCACGCAGCAGGGCCACATCACACGGCGGGTGCGAAAGGATTTCGGCCGGCGTCAATTGCAGCGCCTCCAGGTGGTGCGGCCAATCGAGTACCAGCAAATCAATGGTAGGCTCAGCAAGTAACACGGCCCGGATCTCATCCCAGGGATTGTAGGAAACACGGATACGCGGTTTGGCGCGCAAGTTCACCCGGTCAGCATGTTCGTTCATCAACAAGCGCAGTTCCCGCGCCTGCCCTGCGCCTGCGCTCAGATTCTCGCCTTCCTTCACAGGCACAACCCCCACCAGCAACACCACAATCTCGTGCGCCAACCAGCGGGCCAGCTTGAGCAGCGACTCATTGTCACTGCCAGGCATGAGTGGGATAAGCACCTGGGCCGGTCGGCGCAGGTAAACGGGCAAATCCAACACATCTGTCTCTTCCGTTTCATCAAATTCAAACATCATATTCCCTCCAACAGGGGCGCGATTTTTTCGGCGAAAATGCCGCGCCAGGTATACAAGCGGCGCACCCGCTGGCGAAGCTGGGTGGTGGCGCTGCTCGCCAGACAATCGGATATTTGTGCCGCCAGTTCAGCCGGATCGCAGTCTGGCGAAAAGTAAGTGGCGTATGGCCCGGCAATTTCGCGCAGTGGTGGAATGTCGGCGCAAAAGATGGGCAAACCGAGCAGTCCCGCTTCCAACATGGGAATGCCAAAACCTTCTTCGCGGCTGGGGAAAAAGAGGGCATCGGCCAGCCGGTACAGGTCGGCAATCACTTCATCGGGCACATACTCATCGGTAATCTCGGCGAGGAAATGCACCTGCCCGGCCAGACCCAGGTCGGCGCGAAGCTGGCGCAGTTCGGCAAAATAATGCCGGTTGGCCGGGTTGTGGGGGCCAGGCGGCCCGGTAATGAGCAGCGTGGCCTGGGGCATGGTCTGGCGCAGCGCGGCGATGGTTTGTATCGCCAGTTCGATGTTTTTGCGCGGGGTGATGCGCACCGGCAGCAGCAGGCGTGGGCCGGCCTGTCGCCAGGATAGCTGGTCTAGCAACACGGCCGTACCCTCCGCCAGCCGTAAAAACGCATCACTATCCAGCCCGGACGGTATCACCTGAATCGTTTCTGGCGGCAAACTGAACAATTCGGCCAGTTCACGGCGGCGCAGTTCGGAGACAACCACATGCGTCGTGGGCACATCGGGCCAGGGCTGGCGCAGCAAATCCCAGGGCCAGCCAGGGTGCAGTTCCGCCCGGTAACGGGGCGTCGTCCAGGCCAGGTCGTGGTGCCACAGGATGAGGCGGGGCGCGCCGGGCCGGGCGCATACCCGTTGCAGCGCCGCCGTCAGCGCCAGATTTTTGTGCAGCGAGGCTACGTTGTGGGCAATGAGGATGTTGGTGTGGGCAACGGCCGTTGCCAATTCCCCGGCTACCTGCCCCACCAACGACTCAAAATCGGCCGGGATTTTCCCCTGGTCTAGCTCTGCTTTAGCCGCCAACACTGCCGGGTGCAGCGAGTCGGCCAACGGCAAATGCACAAACGGGATAGGGCCGTCTTTTTCCCCGCCCCGCCCGGCCAACAGCCGCGCCGGATAACCGGCGGTGGTTAACAGACGGGCGTGATGGGCAATCACACTTTCCACACCACCCACAACAGGCGGCGCGGTATAGTGGAGGATGCCAATGGTCTTTTTGGAAGGTAACGTATTCATCTGTTTTTTAGATGGTGATTGTTTTCTGTGGCGGCGATGTGCGGCGGCGATGTTTTTTAGATGGTTGTGGTACTTAGTGGTATGCGTTTGAAGAGGAGCTACGACCCCTTGCCACAGGATTGTACCACATGGCGCTGGCTTCCCCAATTTTCCACAAATAAAAAGGCGACCCAATTGGGTCGCCTCTTTAATCTACATTCCCAGACCCGAAGGGTTTTGAAAACTTTCGGGTCTCTCAGAATATCACTCGTCTCGCACAATAACGGGAAGGTAAAGGTAGTACATGGGACCGTCTGGCTCCGCCACTACCGTCACCGTGATGGTATCCACCGGGCCAAGCGGCGTATGATCTGGGGCCTGCAATTGAGCCGTAATGATATGCGTCCCGACGGTCAGGGTGATGGTTGTGCTGGCGCCATACACCGGCCCGGTATCCACACCATTCAGCCACAGATGCCAGTGACCATCGTCCGGGATAGTAAAGTTGGGAGTTGTCACTGTCACGGTAGTGCTGATATTCACCCCATTGGTAGCCGTCAAGACTGCGCCATCCGCCGGTGAGAGGATGGTGATGCCGATGTCCAGCACCTCTACCTGGATACTGTCTACCGGGCCAACCGGCGTGTGATCCGGGTATTGCAATTGGGCGCTGATGACGTGTGTTCCCAGGGTCAGCGTGACGGATTGGGTGTAATCGTAAACCGGGCCGGTGTCTACGCCATCCACCCACAAATGCCAGTGCCCGTCGTCGGGGATGGTGAAGTTGGGGGTAGTGACGGTGATGGTGGTGCTGATATTTGTGCCGTTCACGGCCGTGAATACCGTTCCACTCAGCGGCGATGTAATCATGATCTCCGGCGGCGGCGCCACCGTCAGGCTAACGGGTACAAATAGCTCCGGCGTCGTCAGCGCGTTACTGCCAATACACAGGGATGCCGTATATTCACCCGGCGTCAACCCTGTAGAGTCGAAGATGACATCAACAGCGGTGCTGTCGCCTTCGGCCGTAGAGCCACTGGCCGGAGACACCGAGAGCCAGGGGATATTGGCCGGTGTTTCACATGGTACTGGATTGGGATTTGGCAGCGAAGTGGGTTGGACGATAAACAATCCCTGTTCAATGCCACTAATAATGACCACGCCGCTGTCAAAATAGGGATAAGTACTCCAGGCCCCATTAAAGCTGGCGCTGTTGTTGGCGGGATAAATATCGAAGTACCCCTCTTGAACCAAATTGGCATTGGCAACGTCGGAAATGTCCAGAATTCGCAAACCGGCGCGATAATTCGCCTGGAAGACATAGTTGCCCCGGACATACTGATTGTGATCAATTGCCCCAATCGTTGATGTGTAGTTCCCAATCAGCACCGGGGCGTCTATATTAGATACGTTCCAGACATAGGTGCGTGTATTGTGCCCAGATTGCTGTTCGTCCAATTCATCATCCAGCAAGAAATAAACCTGGTCTTCAGTCAGCCAACCTTGATGGGTGTAACCGCTGCCCGTATAACCTGTTCGGGAAAGCTGTAGCGGGTTTGCTTTATTGGTGACATCTACAATAGTCAGGGTATCGGTATTAGAGTTGAAGCAGATTTCTTTGCCCTGGTGTTGGGTATCGGGGCCGTTGTAAATGACACATTGGGCATCGTGGGTGTAACCATCGGCGCTAAAACAGCCAGCATTGGTGGGGCTGAGCGGATTTTGGATATTCACCATGTGCAAGCCCCCGCTACAGGTACTCGTACCCACCCCATAGGCATAGCCGCTGTCCTCGTTGATCACAATGTTGTGCGCATTGCCAAAACCGTTGTAATGGGCGGAATTAGAGAAGGTAACGGGCGGGCTGGGGATGTTGCACAGTTGGTTCAAGTTGAACACTTGCATCCCATGGCCGCTGGCTTCACTGACGATGAAGGCATGGTCGCTGTAGGTTTTGATGTCACGCCAGGTGGAGTTACTGGTGTGTGTGGGCAGGTTGCCCAGGTAAATGGGGTTAACGGGATCGGTAATCTCCACAAAGGAAGTGCCACTGGTGCGTCCCATGAGAGCAAATTCACGGCCGCCGCAGCCCGTCCAGCCCCAACTATCATTGCCGTTGCCGCCGCCTATGTTGGCTAATGGCAGGAAAGCGAGCAAATCTACATTGTGGCAAGGATAAGAGCCGGCCATCCCGCCAATACATTCTGTGAGACCCATGGGCTGTAGGTCTTGTGGCGGTTCTTTATCTTTGAGGAATGCCTGCATACGTGGGGTGAGGTTCACGGCCGTTTCCACCTCTTCCTCATAGGGCTGCACCGTTAAATTGTGCATAAAGGTGGAAGGTGCATATTCGTTGATGGTCCAATCCAATGTACCTGTGCCGGTGTTGCTGATGGTCAGGGTGTGGGTAACAACGGTATCGGTTTGTTGGGTGCTGCTGACGCTGGTGGGATCAACTTCTATTTCTGGGGCGCAGAGATTGAGCTGCACGGTAACGGTGTGGGTGCTGGTTGGTCCCATACCGGCAATGTCTATGCTGTAGTCGCCAGGCGCAGCAGCGCCGGTATTGCCAATGGTCAGGGTGCTGGTGTAGGGGACAGGCTGGTTGTTGACACTGAACTCAGCTGTAGCGCCGCTGGGAAAGCCGCTGGCGCTTAGCGCAACTATTTCGCTGTAACCAACGGCCGTGTCAATATCAACCGTATAGGTGGCATCGTTAGGAATACAAACCTGTTGGCTGGGAGGTACGGCCGTGACCGTGAAGTCAGGCCCCTCACATCCGGGAATGGTAAAGACGCCGACCCGAGTCTTCCATTCACGATTGGCGCTGCTGAATTGATAATACTCGTTGGTATACCAGAAAGAGCAGTCGTTGGCGGGGTCTATGCCCATGGCGCTGTAATCGCCCCAGCGATTAGAGGCTGTTTGGGCGCCACTGCCATTGATGAGAACGGCTTCCGCCTGCAAAGTGCCTAAGGGATCAGACGCCAGACGGGTGGCGTAACGAATCGCCGGGAACATGGTGCTGCTGGACACGGTGTAGCCCAAGGCGATATTACCGGCTTGGTCCATGGCAATACTGCCCACAGCCCGGTCGTGTCCATCGCCAGGGTCATGGGTACCCTCCTGGTAAAGCGCCCAACCACTACCATCGTTTCGCAGTTCAAACCAGCGAATGGCCGCGCCGACGTCGCCTGCGCCGCCGCCAATGGTAAAGTTACCCACCAGCGCCTGGTGCGCGCCAAAGTTGCGGTAGGGGAAACGGAACATGGGCCATTCGGCGATGGCATCCAGGCGCTGCGCCGTACCTTGCTGCCGCAGGCAGTTAAAATTGAAAAAGCCGCAAGGGGTATAAGTATAGGAAGTGATGGGAATGGTGTTAATGAGGGTGAAGGTAGTGTTGCCCGGCGTCACCCAATCCACATCAAGAGCAAAGAGTTCCAAACGATCAGCGCCACCGTGGAAGGAATCATCTTTGAAGGTATAGAAGAGGCCAGGTGCACCGACGGGGGGCGGCGTGGGGCCGTCTACATCGGCGGGCAAGAGCAGGTTGCTTTGTCCGGTAAATTTCTGGAAGGTGGCGGTGGGGTCGCCGGTGAGCATTTTGGCGCGGTCAAAGGCATAGGCGGTGTAGCTGCTCTCGTTGGCGGACATGTAGTAGGCATCCGGCCAGACGCCAAATTTAAAGTAGTCGGGGAAGGAGCCAACGTTGAAGGTGTACAGATGGTAACTGCCCAGGGGATCGGCCGTTTGCGAAATGGCGATACACATATGGCTGGAGAAGGCAAACTGGCTCAAGAGCCAGCGGTCGGCCAGGGAATCATATAACACGATGGGGTCGCCGGCATTGCCGGTGCAGTTGCCACTCGTCCAGAGCGAGCCGAGATCAAAGGGAGTATTAAGCAGTGTGCCAGCTTTATCGAAAATAGCAACTTTGGTGGCGTTGACCATGTGGATGTAGTGATTGAGGCCCACATCACCAACAGTGTCTGGCGGCGAGCAACTGCCGCAGCCGGTGGGGTTGCCGGTGCCTTCAAAGTCAAAGTCCAGGCCTGGTGTCTGGTTGCTGTTCTGTGAGTAAACAATGAGAGGATCGGTGGGTACGTTGTCCCGATCCCAGGTGCCACGTTGCCCCATGTCTGGCTCAAAGGCCAGCGGGTTGTGGCGGGGGTTGATTTCGCGTTCCAGGGTGAGGCCGCCCACATCTGGCCCCAGGTCACGGGCGGGGGGGCTAAGGGCATAACTGACGGCCTGACCGGTCGTGAATGACTGCTGTGCAGGCACGGCCGTATCCGGGACATTCGCAGAAACAAAGCTACCAGCCGGGCGTGTCAGCAACAGACCAATAGCCAGGAAAACAAACAGAAAAACGAGGGCTTTGAAGATTCTTTGCATGATTTTGTTTTACTCCAGATGATGAGTACTCCACCGAGTTGTATAGTGGGTTTAGACAGACGGGCGGGAATTGTGGCACGGTTTGCCAATTTGGGCAAAAACAAGTTGATACGGGACAATTGCCACCATGATACGCTTTGCGAAAAACCGTGCTCCCATTCTCGTTTTCTTTTTCGACGGTAATAAAAATGGGCGGCGACAGTTTGGGCGATTTTTGCTTATTTTTGCAGTTATCACGGCCGTGACCCTCCTCACCGCCTGCGCCGTCACACCGCTGCCTTCACCCACCACCATGCACAGTTCTACGCCTTCGCCTGTTCATTTAATCACACCCACGGCGCTGCCCCAACCGGCCATTACTGTACTGGACACGGCCGTGCCCCCAACCAACGCTCTTCCCACTTTTACACCTGAACAGTTCAGCACCCCCACCCCTGAGCACCTCAACACAGTAACACCTGAACACACAAACACAATAACACCCAATCACCCTACCACTATCCCTGCCGACGACCCCCGACTCAGTTACATCGGCCGTTTCAACTTTACCAACCCGGCGGCGCCGACGTTTGATTGGCCGGGCACGGCCGTTGCCCTGTCCTTTACCGGCGACTCTCTCACCGTGCTGCTGGCCGACAGCGGCAACTGGTATGACGTGACCATCAATGGCGAAACATTCGTGCTGCAAACGCTGCGGAACCAGGAGCGCTATGTGCTAGCAACGGGGTTGGGCGAAGGGGTGCATACCGCCCGGCTGTTCAAACGCACCGAGTCCATTGTGGGGCAATCTACGTTGCATGGGTTTGTGTTAGCGCCCGGTGGCACTATTGAAAACCCGCCGCCGCGCCCGGAACGGCGCATTGAGTTTGTGGGCGATTCGATTACCGCCGGTTATGGCGTGGAAGGGGATTCACCCACCTGCCCGTTTAGCGTGGCTACGGAGAATGTGGCGCGCACCTATGCGGCGCTGGCAACAGAGGCGGTGGGGGCAGAGATGATGATCACGGCCGTGTCTGGCCTGGGCGTCATTCGCAATTACAACGACCCGGAGATGATTGGCACTGACCCGATGACCGTGCGGTACGGCCGTGCCCTGGCCAACGAACCACATCCGCAGTGGGATTTCCAACGCTGGCGCGCCAATTTAGTGGTCATCAATTTAGGCGCAAACGATTTTTCCACCAACCCGCAGCCCACCCAGGCAGTTTTTGTGCAGGCATACATTGACCTGCTCAACGACATCCGCCGCCGTTACCCGTTTGCGCCCATCATTGCCATGGCCGGGCCGATTTTACCGGATTATGCCGCGGGGTATGTGGAAACGGCCGTAACCCACCTGAACACCGCCCAACAAGACCACCGCATCCATTACCTGCGTGTGCCCAACAACCTGGTCATGCCCGACGACTACGGCTGCGACTACCATCCCAACGTCACCGGCCAGCAAAAAATGGCCGCCGCCCTCCTGCCCAAAATCCGGGAGGTACTGGGGTGGTGACAGGGTAATTCCAACCCATTCTCATCACCCAAATCACCAACGACCCCGTGCCCGAATTTACCATACGCCGCCCACAACCGGTGCAGACAACATGAGCCAGGAATATAAGTTCACAAAGACCCGGAATTTGAGCAGGTTCAGGCCGAAATTCAGCAACTCAAACTGCCCTACAAGCATAAAATCACCCGATAACCTCCGCGCCTTCACATCTCTGCGCGACAAAAAGGTTGCCCGTCCACTCAATTCCCCATAAGATCAGCCCATCAACCATTTCGGAGAAAAACCATGTCTGAGTACAAATCAATCGGCACTCCTACCCCTGTCCTCGACGGCCGTGACAAAATTACCGGCCGTGTGCAATACGCACCCGACATCCACATACCCGGCATGTTACACGGCCGTCTCGTCACCAGCCCCCACGCCCACGCCACCATCACCAGCATAGACACCAGCGACGCCCTGGCAGTGCCCGGCGTCGTCCGCGTCCTCACCGCCGCCGACCTGCCGGACATACCACCCAAAGCGCGCAACAAGCTCTTTCTGGCCCGCGGGCGCGTCATCTTTGCCGGGCAGCCTGTCGCCCTGGTGCTGGCTGAAACCCCTGCCGCCGCCCAGGACGGCGCGGAACAGGTGTGGGTGGAGTATGAACCACAGCCAGCGGTTATCACCATTGCCGAAGCCCTGGCTCCCGGCGCGCCCCTGGTCTGGCCGGGCGGCAAACCAGGCGCATCCGGCGAAGCGGGCGCACACGGGGCAGACGTTGGCGATGAAGATGAAGATAGCGAAGATAAAGTAGCCGGCCCCAACATCGCCAACGGTTTTGTAATGAAACGGGGCGACATCACCGCCGGTTTTGCCGAAGCCGATGTCATTGTGGAGCGCACCTTCATCACCTCGATGGTGCATCAAAGTTACCTGGAACCGATGGCCCATGTGGCCGTGCCCGACGCCTACGGCGATGGCATCACCATTTACGCCAGCACCCAGGCCCCCTTTTACGCCCGCGAACAGGTGGCGGAGGTGTTGGGTGTGCCGGAAACGGCCGTGCGCATCATCCCCACCCTGCCCGGCGGCGCATTTGGTGGTAAATTTTTCCTCTATGAATCCTTCGTGGCATTGGCCGCCCGCGTGGTCGGCCGTCCGGTCAGCCTCAACCTCACCCGCAGCGAAGAGATGCTGGCGGCCAATCCCGCCCCCGCCGCCGAACTGCGCGTCAAACTGGGGGCCAAACGAGACGGCACATTCGTCGCCCTGCAAGGGGACATCAAAGTAGATACCGGCTGCTTCCCCAGCTATCACGGCGTCGCCGGTTGGCTGCTGGGCAGCTATTACCAGACGCCTAATCTGGAATCCCGCTACACCGAAGTGTTCACCCACAAAGTCTCCCCCGCCGCCTACCGCGCCCCCGGCGCACCCCAGGCCACCTTTGCCCTGGAATCGGTCGTAGATGAAATGGCGCGGCAGTTGGGCATCGGCCCGGTGGAACTGCGCCTCAAAAACGCCAGCAAACCGGGCGACCCCCTGGCCGACGGCAAACCCTGGCCCGTGATGGGCATGACGGAAGTGCTGCAAGCGGCCCAATCGCACCCCCTTTACCAAAATCGGGCGCAGGCCCAGGCCAATGGGCGCGGCGTGGGCATCGCCATTGGCGGCTGGCCCGGCGGCACAGAACCCACCTCCGCCCAGGCGCAACTACACCGCGATGGCACCCTGCACGTCCACATCGGCTCGGTGGACTTGACGGGCACCCCTGCCGGTTTCACCCTCATCGCCGCCGAAACGTTTGGTGTTTCGCCGGACAAGGTGCGCATCGTTTATGGCGACACATCCAACATGCCCTATGCCGGGGCTACCGGCGGCAGCAAAATTACCTACATGGTGGGGCCGTCTATCATCAAGGCGTGTGAAGACGCCCGGCAGCAGGTGTTGTCCATTGCCGCCGAGGAGATGGAAGCCGACCCGGCGGACATGGAGATTGTAGACGGCCGTGTCCAGGTGCGCGGCGTCCCCGACAAAGCATTAGACTTAGGGGCGTTAGCCAAAAAGACGATGGATTTTGGGGCCAAATATGCGCCGGTGGTGGGCAACGGCCGTCATGCCAACACTGAAGGCGCGCCCGGCTTCTGCGCCCAAATCGCCGAAGTGGAAGTAGACCGGGAGACTGGCGAAGT
Organism: Chloroflexota bacterium; assembly: GCA_014584575.1. Classification (GTDB taxonomy): domain Bacteria; phylum Chloroflexota; class Anaerolineae; order Promineifilales; family Promineifilaceae; genus CAADGU01. The sequence continues at coordinate 113,732 of JACTMP010000054.1, read as the reverse complement.
CACCGTACATCGCCTGGCCGCCATTCAGGACGTGGGCCGGGTCATTAACCCGCTGACGCTGGAAGGGCAGATGCAGGGCGGCGTCATGCAGGGCCTCGGCTGGGCGCTGTATGAGGGCATGGCCTTTGACGAATACGGCACACCCCTCACCGGCTCCTGGGTAGATTACACCGTGCCCCACTTCACCCACGCTGTGCCCGATTTTGAGATGGTCTTTGTGGAAGTGCCCGCGCCGCATGGCCCCTTTGGGGCCAAAGGGGCCGGTGAGCCACCCATCATCGCCACCGCTGCCGCCGTCGCCAACGCCATTGCTGCCGCCACGGACGGCCGTGTCACCCAACTGCCTATGACCGCGCCGCGTGTGCTGGCGGCTTTGAAATGAGATCATGAGATTATGAGATTGAGAGATTGAGAGATTGGGGGACTAAATAATCTCCCAATATCCTAATCTCTCAATCTCAATTCCGATTTCCTGTGAACACATTAGCCCATACCGTTACTCAACATTTCCACGGCCGTTTCGGTGCCCCCCCCACTTTTGTTGTGCGTGCGCCAGGGCGGGTGAACCTCATCGGCGAACATACCGATTACAATGATGGTTTTGTGCTGCCGCTGGCCATTGACCGGGCCATCTGGATTGCCCTGCGCCCCCGCCCCGACCGCGAGGTGCATATCCATTCGCTCGATTTTGACGAAACGGCCGTGTTCCACCTCGACCGCCTCTTCAAAGAGACCAACCATTGGCTGGAATACCCCAAGGGGGTGGCCTGGGCGTTGCAAGAAGATGGCTACCCACTGGCCGGTTGGGAAGGAGTGATGACCGGGGATATTCCCAAAGGGGCCGGGCTATCCTCCTCGGCCGCTTTGGAACTGGCGACGGCGCGGGGGTTCACAAGCGTCACCAACCAGCTATGGGACCCGGCGGCAATGGCCCTCTTGTGCCAAAAAGCAGAAAACCAGTGGGTGGGCGTGAACTGTGGCATCATGGATCAGATGATCTCCGCCTCTGGACAAGAAGGTCACGCCCTGCTAATTGACTGTCGCACACTGGATACGAAAGCGGTGCCACTGCCGGCGGGCACGGCCGTGGTCATCCTGGACACCAACACCCGGCGCGGCCTGGTAGATTCTGCCTACAACGAACGCCGCGAACAATGCGACCAGGCTTCCAAATTTTTTGGCGTCCCCTATTTGCGTGATGTCTCCATCACCGACTTTCTGTCCAGTGAAGACCAGTTAGCGCCGCTCATTCGCCAGCGCGCCCGGCACGTGGTCACGGAAAACATTCGCGTCCTCAACGCCGTTACCGCCATGCTCAATGATGACGCGGCGATGCTGGGTACGTTGATGAACCAGAGCCACCTCAGCCTACGTGACGACTTTGAAGTCTCCAGCCGGGAATTAAACATCATGGTGGAACTGGCCCAGGCGCAGCCCGGCTGTTTTGGGGCACGGATGACGGGAGCGGGTTTTGGCGGCTGTGCGGTGGCGCTGGTAGCGGTGGACACGGCCGTGCCCTTCACCCAAACCATTTCCGCGGCCTATAAACAGGCCACCAGCCTGACGCCCGCCATTTACGTTTGCCAACCGACGGCGGGGGCGGCGGTAGTTGGTAATTGGTGAGCAGTGAGTGGGGAGCGGGGAGCGGATGTCTGGATGGACGCTGCGGACGAGATTGTTGGTTGTTTTTGTCATGCTCTTCCTGGCCGGTCTGGCCTGTGGCCGCACCGGCAGTCCCCGCTCCACCCCTACCGCCACGACCGCTTTGCCGCCGGGCCAGAGCGTCCATACCCTGTCCCACGACGGCCGTGAACGCAGTTACCTCTTGTACGTGCCAGCTTCTGTGGATTGGAACCAGCCCCTACCACTCGTTTTTGTCTTTCACGGCGGCTCAGGCAATGCTCAGAGCGCCATCACCATGAGCGGTTTGAATGACGTGGCGGACCAAAACGGATTTATCGTGGTTTATCCAAACGGCACAGGTCGCTTGAGTGATGACAAGTTGCTGACGTGGAATGGCGGCAATTGCTGCGCCTACGCCCAGGCGGAAAACGTGGATGACGTTGGCTTTGTGCGCGATATTGTCGCCGACCTACAAACGCAGGCAACCATTGATGTGAAACGCATCTATGCCACCGGCCTGTCTAATGGGGCGATGGTATCTCATCGGCTGGCTTGCGAGGCGGCCGATTTGTTTGCCGCTGTGGCCCCGGTAGCGGGCACGCTGAACTTCCCGGCGTGCAGCCCATCACAACCTGTCTCCATCATTGTATTTCATGGCACAGACGATCAAAACGTTCCGTATGAAGGCGGCAAAGGGCCGGAATCACTGGTAAATGTAGATTTTGTTTCGGTTCAAGATTCAGTTGATTTTTGGGTCTCGGCTAACGAGTGTAGCCCGGAAGCGCAAACTAACATTGCAGACCAGTTCAATAATGAAGTATGGACAGGCTGTGCGGCGGCAACGGCCGTAGAACTCTACACCATCATCGGCGGCGGCCATGCCTGGCCGGGCGGCAAGCCAGGGTGGCCTGGGGCCGACCAACCGGTTACATCGCTATCCGCTTCGTCCCTGATCTGGGAATTTTTTGCCACCCACCCCAAACAATAGGTCTGGCTGACAAGGAAATTGGTACTTTTGTTTGAAAACAGAGGGAGAATTGTGTTCAAACTGCCAATAGAAATCGCATGCTGTTTTCCCTATACTCTCGGTGACTTGTGCTGAAATGCGCGGTTCAGTGGGAAATAGTGGGAAGAAAAAGACGGCCTAACCGCCGTCTTTTTCGTTTTTTTAGCCAGAGCCACCCACATGAAAAACCGCCACCACTTCCAGGAATCTTAATGACATTCACCTACCCCATGATAAAATCAGGGGAGCGGGAACACCAATCAAATTAAATCAAATCCAATCCCCGCTGAGGATTTCCATGGATGTATGGCGTGAATTTCATGGGCCGAATGCGGCCTATTTGTTAGAGTTATTTGCCCAATACGAACAAAATCCGGCCTCGCTGGATAAATCAACCCAAACCCTTTTCCAACAAAACGCCGCCCAAATCCGGCAGATCATCGCGGGCGAAAATGGGAAAGTGGGAACGGACACGGCCACTTCGGCTGCGCTCAGTGCAAGCGTGTCCGTTCCTACCGAAAAAATCATGGGCGCGGTCAATCTGGCCCAGGCCATCCGCGAATTTGGGCACCTGGCAGCGCGGCTGGACCCACTGGGCACAGAGCCACCCGGTGAACCGTCGCTGGCGCTGGCCTATCATGGGCTGACGGCCGAAGACCTGCGCGCCCTGCCCGCCAGCCTGATTGGCGGCCCGGCGGCGGCCGATTGTGCGAATGCGCTAGAGGCCATTGAAGCCTTACGCCGCGTCTACTCCGGCGCGATTGGCTACGACTATGACCACCTGCGCGACCACGAAGAGCGGCGCTGGCTGCGCGAGATGGCCGAGAGCGGCCGTTTCGCCCCACCCCACACCCCGTTGGACGGCCGTACCCTCCTGCAACGCCTCACCCAGGTAGAAACCTTTGAACAATTTTTGCAGCGCGTCTACCCCGGCAAGACCCGCTTCTCCATCGAAGGGCTGGACATGATGCTGCCCATGCTGGACGAGATGATCGGCGACGCCGCCACCGTCGGCATTCATTCCGTCCTCATCGGCATGGCCCACCGGGGGCGGCTGAATGTGATGGCGCATGTGATGGAACGGCCGTATGCCCAACTACTGACCATGTTCAAAGACCCCGCCCAACGCGACTTCTACGACAAACGGAACATCATGGGCTGGACGGGCGACGTGAAGTACCATGCTGGCGGCTACCACACCCTGGACTTTAACGCCGACGATGTGGTAGACATGACCATTGCCCTGGCCCCCAATCCCAGCCATCTGGAACACGTCAATCCGGTGGTCATCGGCATGGCCCGCGCCGCCGGGACGTATGTGGACGGGCCGGGCGCACCCCGCTTCAACCACGCTGTCACGCTGCCCATTCTCATTCATGGCGACGCCGCCTTTCCCGGACAGGGCATCGTGGCCGAAACGCTGAACATGCACCGGCTGCCCGGCTACCGCGTCGGCGGCACGATCCACATCATCGCCAATAACCAGATAGGCTTCACCACCGATGCCGCCGAAGGGCGCAGCACCATTTATGCCAGCGACCTGGCCAAAGGGTTCAAAATCCCCATCGTGCATGTAAACGCCGACGACCCGGAAGCGTGCCTGGAAGTAGCCCGGCTGGCCATCGCCTACCGGCAGCAGTTTCACAAAGATTTCCTGATTGACCTGATCGGCTACCGCCGTTATGGGCATAATGAGGGGGACGAACCGCGTTTCACCCAACCGCTGATGTACCAGCGCATTGACGACCTGCCCACCGTGCGCCAGCAATGGGCAAACACACTCGTCCAGCGGGGCGATATTCAGCCCGACGAGGCGAAACAACTGGCCGAACGTTATCTGGCCGACCTGCAATCGCTGTACGAATCGTTGGAAGTGGAAGAAGTGGCCGAGGAGTTAGAGCCGCAGTTGGAACTGCCACCGGTGGGGGCGGCGCGGCAGGCGGTCACGGCCGTGCCCCTGACCGACCTGAACGCCCTCAACCAATCGCTGCTCAACTTCCCCGACGGCTTCCAATTGGAGCGCAAATTGCGGCGGGGCATGGGCAAACGGCAGGAATTGTTCGCCGACCCCGACCGGCCAACGGTGGAATGGGGCACGGCCGAGGAACTGGCATTGGCGGCGATATTGGCAGACGGCACGGCCGTGCGCCTCACCGGCGAAGACGTCAAACGGGGCACCTTTAGCCACCGCCACGCCGTTTTCCATGACGCCGAAACGGGGGCCGAGTATTGCCCTCTGCAGCAGTTGCCCCAGGCAAAGGCCGCCTTTGAAATCCGCAACAGCCCGCTTTCCGAAAATGCGGCCATCGGCTTTGAATATGGCTACAACATCCAGGCCCCGGAGCGGCTGGTGATCTGGGAAGCGCAGTACGGCGACTTCATCAACACTGCCCAGGCGATCATTGACGAATTTGTCGTCTCCGGCAAAGCCAAATGGGAGCAGACGCCGTCGCTGGTGCTGCTGCTGCCGCACGGCTACGAAGGGCAGGGGCCAGACCATTCCAGCGGCCGGCCGGAACGTTTTTTGCAACTGGCGGCCAAAAACAGCCTCCGTATCGCCTACCCGACAACGGCGGCACAATACTTCCATCTGCTGCGGCGGCAGGCGGCGGTGCTGGTGACAGACCCGCTGCCGCTGGTGGTGCTGACGCCCAAGAGCCTGCTGCGCCACCCCCGCGCCGCCAGCACCCCCCGCGAACTGGCGGAGGGCGGCTGGCAGCCGGTCATCCCGGACGCGCTGGCGTTGGCGCGGGCGGAGGAGATTCGGCGGTTGGTCTTCTGCAGCGGCAAGGTGTTTGTGGATTTGGTGGAGATACAGCAGCGGATTTTGACCGAAAAGAATGAATTGCCGGTGGCGCTGACGCGGGTGGAGCAGTTGTATCCGTTCCCGGATGAGGAAATACAGGCGGCGCTGGCGGCGTATCCGAATCTGGAAGAGGTGGTCTGGCTGCAAGAGGAACCGGCCAATATGGGGGCGTGGGAATTTGTACGGCCGTGCCTGGAACAATGGGTTGACGGCCGTGTGCCGTTACGCTACATTGGCCGCCCCCGCCGCACCAGCCCCGCCGAAGGTTCCACCACCTGGCATCGGCGCAATCAGCAGGCAATTACGGAGTATGCGTTTGAATTTGGAGATTAGAGATTGAGAGATTGAGAGATTGGCGCAATCTCCCAATCTCCTAATCTCCCAATCTCATCAACAACAAGGAAGCAAAGCATGAGCATCAAAATAACCGTCCCCGAACTGGGCGAATCGGTGGTAGAGGCAACGGTAGGGGAGTGGCACAAACAGGAAGGAGAGACCGTGTCCGTAGGCGACGTGCTGGTGGAATTGGAAACGGACAAGGTTGACCTGGAGGTAAGCGCGGAAACGGCCGGGGTGCTGGCGCGCATTTTGCACCAACAGGGGGCCGATGTGCAGATTGGCGACGTGCTGGCGGAGATTGAACCAGATGGAGCGGCAGCGGATGGGAAAGCGGATAAAGCGGATGGCGAGGGGACGGCCGTTGCCACCCCACCAACACCAGCCCGCCAACCAACCGCTACCCCTGTTGCCCAAAGAGTAGCCGCCGCTGAAGGGGTGGACGTGTCAAAAGTAGAAGGGAGTGGGACGCAGGGCCGTGTCACCCGCCAGGATGTGGAAAAACATCTGCAAAAACAGCCGCCTACCCCATCACCCATGCCATCCTCCGTTCATCCTGCCCCATCCGTGTCCCAATCTGGCAACGGCCGTCCTGAGGAGCGCATCCGCATGTCCCGCCGCCGCCGCACCATCGCCCAACGGCTGGTGGAAGCGCAGCACACCGCCGCCATGCTCACCACCTTCAACGAGGTGGACATGAGCGCGGTGATAGAAGTGCGTCAACGGCGCGGCCCCGCCTTTTTGAAGCGGCACGGCGTCAAGTTGGGGTTTATGTCCTTTTTTGTCAAGGCGGCCGTGGGCGCGCTGAAGGTCTTCCCGCAGTTGAACGCCGAAATTGACGGCGACGAGATCATCCTCAAAAAGTATTACGACATTGGCATGGCGGTAGGAGCGGAAGAAGGCTTGGTAGTGCCCGTCATCCGGGACGCTGACCGGCTGTCATTTGCGGCCATTGAACAGGCAGTGCGTAACTTTTCCACCAAAGCGCGGGATGGGTCACTGACGCTGGAAGATTTGCGCGGCGGCACGTTTACCATCACCAATGGCGGCGTTTTTGGCTCGCTGCTGAGTACACCCATTTTGAACCCGCCGCAGGTAGGCATCCTGGGGCTGCACCGCATTGACGAACGCCCCATTGCCCAAAACGGCGAAGTAGTCATCCACCCCATGATGTACCTGGCGCTGAGTTACGACCACCGGATTGTAGACGGCCGTGAAGCCGTACAATTCCTGGTGCGCCTGAAAGAATTGATCGAAGAGCCGGAAACGCTGCTGCTGGAGGGCTAAGTGCATTCATCTAGCCAACGGGCGATTGTTCGCCTCCTGTTAGTAACGGCCATTCTCCTGGCCGCCCTTCTCATCTATAACCATAGAAAACGCGACGACAGCATCGCCATTGCCCTGGCCAAGAGCAGCCAGATGATGGCCATGGGTAGCGACCCTTCACGCACCCTCAGCCTGGCAGAACTGCCGCCTGATTTGAGCCAGGCGCAGTTTGTACAGGCGGTGCGTTTGGGGCAAAGTGAAGCCGCTCCCTGGGGCTGCCCGGCCTACACCTGCGCCCTGGCAACCTTTTATGACCTGGATCGCGGCGTCACACTGAACCGGGTGATTGACCTGCCCAGCAACACCGTCATGGCTGCCTGGGAGGAGCCACACGCCCGGCCTGCGGGCAGCATCCACATCTTGCCGCTGGCGCTGCAAATTGCCGCCGCCGACCCACAGGTGCAGGCCACGTTGGGCGACATTGGCGCGGCCGAACCGGCCATGATCCCCATGTCTGGCTGGCTGGCGGACGATGATTGCCGCCGCGACTGGTGCGTGGATTTGACCTTTCATGCGCCACAGGGCGACGGCCGTATCTACCACATTTTCGTCAACCTGGAACAGGGCCGGGTGGCGCGCACCTTTTACACACGCGGCCGACCGGTGCTCAACGTGCCCCCGCCCTTCAGCCAGCGCGACGCTTTCAGCGACGGCTGCCACCAGCAAGATGGCTGGAGCATCTGTTGGGAGATGACGGCCGACGATGGCCTCAATTTTACCGGCGCGACTTTTAACGGCCGTCCCGTTTTTGACAGCGCCAAAGTGGGGCAGGTGGAAACCTGGTACCCCAGTTGGCCGGGTGGCTACCGGGATGAAATCGGGTTTAATGCCACGGTACGGCCGTATGGCGGCACCGAGTTGATCGAACTGGCGGATGGCTTTGAAGTGCGCCAGCTATTTACCGAATTTGTGCGCTGGCCCAACTGTATTTGCTGCTACCGCTATGAACAAAGCGTGCGCCTTTTTGCCGATGGCGCTTTTGAGTTTGATTTTGTCTCCCACGGGCCAGGCTGCGACGACCTGTCCGTTTACCGCCCCTTCTGGCGCATTGCCCTGGCCGACTCGCAGGAACTCTGGCATTGGCAGGCCACCGATTGGCTGGCTACGGGCCTGGAGCGGGAACTACAGCCCAGTGGCGAGGGGGAATGGGTAACGGCCGTAATCGAACAAGAGATACACCCCGTTGTCCAGCCTCTTTCACCAGACGGCTACCAACTGGCATGGCAAAACCAGGCACAGCTTTACAAATGGCGCATGGCGCGCACCGACCCGCTTGGGCAGGACGAGGCGCGCCTCTTTTTGCTGCGCGCCCATGAAAATGAAGGAGATGGCCCCATCCTCACCGGCCCCGGTGACAGCTACGAACCGCCGCGCCAATGGCTCGACGAAGAAACCCTCACCGGCGAAGATGTGGTATTGTGGTTTGTGCCTTTGCTAAAAACCAAAAAGGGCGGCCCCTGGTGGTGTATGCCTGATCCGCAGCCCAATATAAACCAATGTTACGCCATCTTGCGCGCCGAGCCGGCCCTGGCGCTTTACCAGCCGGCCATCATCCTGCCGACTGCGCCGCCGCCACAAACCAGCACAGCGCCAACAGCCACGCCACCCCCTACGGCAACCCCGGCCGCCACGGCCACACCGCGCCCGATTGATGGCGAGACGGCCGAGGAGATCATCCTCAACGCCGGTTGCAGCGTCTGCCACCAGATTGGCGCCCTGGGTGAGGCGGGCAAAGTAGGACCAGACCTGTCTGACATTGGTCGGGCTGCCGGGCAGCGGCGGCCGGGGCTGGCGGCGGCCGATTACATTCGCCAATCCATCCTGGAACCGAATGTATACCTGGCCCCGCACTGCCCCAATAGCGCCTGCCTGCCCAACATTATGCCCCAGGACTATGGCCACCGCCTGACGGCCGTGCAGATCGAGACGCTGGTTACTTTTTTGCTGGCGCAAACAGCGCCCACGCCGGAGCCGCTGCAAGTCATTGGGCAAACCAGGGCCGCCCCCACCCCCGCGGTCACCCCCCTGGCAAAACAGCCGCTCCCGGCAACCTCCGGGCCAGACGCCGGATTCGTAATCCTCGTTCTGCTTTTGGGTGTGCTGTTGCTGTTGATTCTCATGTTTTTCCGGCAACGGCCGTCGGCGTGAAAAAGCAGCCCCTTCCAATTTACTTGCCCCTCCCCCCGTTGTGGCAGAAAATAGGTCGGCGAAGGCAAAAGTTGATTGATAGGAGAAACATGATTGACCCCACGGCCGTGACCCAGGCCGCCCACCGCATACAAGGTATTGCCCACCGCACCCCGGTGATGACCTCCCGCGCCCTGAACAGGTTAACCGGTCGCCAGATTTTCCTGAAGTGCGAAAACTTCCAGCGCGTCGGCGCTTTCAAATTTCGTGGCGCGTACAACGCCGTCAGCCAGTTGAGCGCCGCCCAAAAAGCGGCCGGCGTCGTCACCCATTCCAGCGGCAACCACGCCCAAGGGCTGGCGCTGGCGGCGCAGTTGTTGGGCGTGCAGGCTACCATCGTCATGCCCGATGATTCACCGGCGGTGAAAAAGGCAGCCACCGCCGGGTATGATGCACACATCGTTACCTGCCCGGCCATTGACCGGGACCGGGTGTGCGCCGATTTGATGGGTGAATATGGCTTCACCCTCATTCACCCGTTTGACAACTGGCAGATCATTGCCGGGCAGGGTACGGCCGCGCAAGAACTGTTGGCCGAAGTGGGCGATTTAGACCTGCTATTTGTGCCGGTGGGCGGCGGCGGGTTGATTAGCGGCTGCGCGTTAGCCGCCGCCGGGCACAACCCGCACACCCGCGTCGTCGGCGTGGAACCGGCGGCGGGGGCCGATGCCAACCAATCCTGGCGCGACGGCCGTATCGTCAAGTTAGACAGTGTGCCGAACACCATTGCCGACGGCCTGCGCACCCGCGCCATTGGCGAGCGCAATCTGGCGGTGATGACGCGCTATGTGCATGACATGACGGCCGTACCCGACGACGCCATCATGGAAACGCTCAAATTCCTCTGGCAGCGGCTGAAACTGGTGGTGGAACCCAGTGGGGCGGCGGCGCTGGCCCCCCTCTTCAGCAACCAATACACCGCCCCCGGCCAGAGAGTCGGCGTTATCCTTTCCGGCGGTAATGCGGATATAGCCGCGCTGTTGGCCTATTTTTAAGAAGAGATTGGAGATTGGTGCAATCCCCAATCTCTAATCTCCAATCTCCTGTAGGTTATTTACTCCACGTTACTTAGGCTATGCACAACCATTTACGCGCCATACAAATTCGGCCCATTCCCTCTGAACAGCAGGAGCGATTTCCTTTCAACATCCCGGCCATCAAGGGCAATACGGAAATTGTGTTGGACACGGCCGTGACCATCCTGGTCGGTGAAAATGGCTCCGGCAAATCTACGCTGCTAGAGGCATTGGCGACGGCCGTCGGCGCACACACCGTCGGCGCGGCCGAACTGGCCCAGGACGACACATTGGCCCACGCCCAGGAGTTGGCCGGGCATTTGAAGCTGGTCTGGTCTATCAAGACCCGGCACGGCTTTTTCTTGCGGGCGGAGGACTTCTTCGGCTATATCAAACGGTTGGCGCAGATGGAAGCGGAATTGCAGGCAGAATTGCAGCGAGTAGACCGGGAGTACAACGGCCGTTCCCAGCAAGCCAAAAATCTGGCGCGGATGCCGTTCGCCGGGCAATTACACCAGATGCGGCAGCAATACGGCCGTGACCTGAACAGCTATTCACACGGCGAAAGTTTCCTGGAACTGTTCCAGTCCCGCCTGCAACCCAACGGCCTTTACCTGCTGGATGAACCGGAAGCGCCGCTTTCCCCCACCCGCCAGTTAACGCTATTGGCGATGATCAAACAAATGGCCGCCCAAAAGTGCCAGTTTATTATCGCCACCCATTCCCCCATTCTCATGGCCTACCCCGGCGCCGCCATCCTCAGCTTTGACTACGCCCCCGCCCGTCGTGTGGCCTATGAAGAACTGGAACACGTCACCGTCACCCGCTCCTTCCTGAATGACCCGGAGGCATATCTGAGACATTTGTGAGCAGGTGAGCAGGTGAAGGGGTGATGGGGTGAACGATCAATCTCCAATCCCCAATCTCCAATCCCCAATCTCTCAATTACCCAATTATCCAATGCCTACCCTCTCCATCATCATTGTCAACTACAACACCCGCCAGCTTTTGGATGATTGCCTGGTCTCATTGGCAACGGCCGTACCCCCACCGGGTGGCGTGGAGATCATCGTCGTGGACAATGCCTCCGCCGATGGCAGCGTGGACATGGTGCGGCAAAAGTATACGGCCGTGCAGGTCGTAGCCCTGCCGCAAAATGTGGGCTTTTCCGCCGGTAACAATCGTGGCTTGGACGTAGCGACCGGGGAATATGTTCTCTTTTTGAACTCCGACACGCGGGTGAGCGAACAGGCTCTGGCCGAGCCGCTGGCCTACATGCAGTCCCATCCACAAGTTGGCGCGCTGACCGTGCGGCTCATTTACCCCAACGGGCAGCGCGACCCGGACAATCATCGTGGTTTTCCCACCCCCTGGAACGCCTTTTGCCACTTTGCCGGCCTGGGCAAACTCTTTCCAAACAATCCCCATTTCAATGGCTATTTCCAGAGCTACGCCAACTTCGCCGACACGCATCCGGTACAAGTGATTGCCGGATCGTTTATGATGATGCCCATGTCGCTCTGCCGCCAGTTGGGCGGTTGGGACGAAACGTACTTTTTTTATGGCGAAGATATAGATTTTTGTTACCGCATCTGGCAGGCGGGCTATGAAATCGTTTATTATCCTCATGTGGACGTGCTGCATTACAAAGGGGCCAGTTCTGGCCTGCGCAAAGAATCGGCCGAGATTGCCCGCCCGCCCAAAGAGACACGGGTGCGGGTGGCGAAGGAATCGGTGCGCGCCATGAAGATTTTTTACCAGAAGTTTTACCGCAAGCAGTATCCCGGTTGGGTCACGGCCGTGATCCTGGCGGGCATTCAACTGCGTGGCTGGTTTCGTATTGTCAAACATCAGTTGAGTAATTGAGTAATTGGGTAATTACGCAATTGCATAATTACCCAATTACCATCAAAGGGGATAGACATGATTTCACGCCAATTCTCTCGCTTGATGGCCGGATTGATGGGGGCGGTGGTTTTGTTAACGGCCGTGCTCCATCTGATGCACGCCCAACCACAACAAAACAACAACACGTTTGGTTATGGCTTCAACGTGGCCGATTGGGATGTGCCCCAGTTGCAGGCGATGGGTTTCAACTGGATCAAGGTCTTCAACGGCCCTGGCAGCCGCCTGCCGCTGCGGGTGCTGCTGCGCATTGACGCCCATGCCACCGACTTTACGAACCTGGACGCCTTTGGCGACGAGGTGGAGCAGTTGGCCCAGCAGCAGGCGGGTTTTGTAGATGCTTATGAAATTGGCAATGAACCCAATCTGGACGCCAGTTATGGCTGGGCCGCACCGCCGATTGCCGCCGATTATGTAGCGGTGTTGTGTGAGGCTTACGGCCGTATTAAAGCCGCCGACCCCGACGCACTGGTCATCTCCGCCGGGCTGGCCCCCACCGGGCGGGTGCAGGGCAACTGGAATGGGCATCCCGGCCACAACGGCCTCTACCAGGATGAACGAGAATTTTTCCTGGAATTTGTGGCCGCGGGTGGCGGCAACTGCCTGGATGGCGTGGGCTACCATCCCTACGGCTACAGCGCCGATTACAACGCCACACCGGATGTTCCCTCTGGCGACCCCACCCAAAATTGCACCAACGGCTTTTGTTTTCGCGGTGCGGAAAAGCTCTATGAATTGATGGCGGCAAATGGCCTGGGCCACAAGAAGATGTGGGCCACCGAATTTGGCTGGATTACGCAGCCGCCCGACCATTGCCTGAATGACCCAAGCTGGCAAGGCCGCCTGTGGCAGATTGTGTCGCCGCAAAAACAGGCAGACAATCTCGTCGGCGCGTTTGAATACGCCACCACGAACTGGCCCTGGATGGAAGCGATGTTCATCTTCAATCTGAACTTCAACGAAGCGCCCTATTACCCAGAGTGTGAGCAGATGCGCTTTTATGCCGTAATGGGACGGCCGGCCGAGCAGGCGCTCACCGACATGCCCAAAGTGTCGCCGCCAGCCAACGGTATATTGGAAGTCAGCCCGCTGGCGTTGACAACGATCATTACCCCTGGACAACTGCCATTGACGAGTACGGCCGTGCTCCACCTGCACAACAGCGGCGTCACCTCCCTCACTTATGCCATCGCCGCCACCGCCACGGCCCCGCTCTCACTGACATTGCCGCTCACACCCACCGGCACACTGACCGCCGGGCAAAATATAACCATGCCCGTGCTGTTGACCCTGCCCCTGCAACCCACCGGCCTCTACACCGGCACGATCACCGCTCTGTCGGCATCATCCGGCCTGACTACTACCCAAACCATACCGGTACAGGTATATGTGTGGGAAAGCATCCACCATATCTATCTGCCGGTGGTGGTCCGCGAATAATCTACCGGGAGTGGCGGCTTTAGCCGTTACATTAACGGCTAAAGCCGCCACTCCGAAAAGGGCACGGTTGTCAATTACCCAATTACACAATTACCCATTCACCTGTTTTTGCACAGTTTGCCTAAAGACAAACGGCCAGACTGTGCCCACAATACGCTATGTCATTTAACTGGCTCAACGATTTTCACCGGGAAATGGAAAAACCGGACAACTATGCTGAGAAAACATTAGCCCAATACCGGCTGGGCATGAAGGCCAAAGGTTCCATTGTGGGTGTGCGCATTGAAAGAGACCGGGATGGGTGTAACGCCTGCCAGGAGTTGGACGACACAGCCGTCTACCACCCCGACGACGCCCCCCACCTGCCCCTGCCCACCTGCACCAAAGGGCGTCACTGCGGCTGCGTTTACCGCCCGGTAATGAGTTATGAATGATGCGTGATGCGTGAAAAAGTTCACGCATCATGCAACACGTTTTGTTATGACCATGCACCCCCCCACCTACTCTCTGGCCCTGGATGATTTCCAGCGGGCGCGGCGGAAAGCGGCCATGGAACAACTACTGGCCCGTTTTTCCGGGCGGTCGGCCGATTTGCTGTCGTATGAAGAATTGCGGCAGCAATTGCGCGTCGTCAACCAAACGCCGCGTGGTTTGCAAGAGATTCCGCTGGACAAAATCGTGGGCAGCGTGGGCCGGTATAAAGATTTCACCCGCTCCTTTCTACCCCGGCAAGACAGCATCGAACACCGCTGGGCCAAAGTGAAAACGGCCGTACACGACCTGACCGGTGTGCCTGCGATTGAAGTCTACCAGTTAGGCGACGCCTACTTCGTCATTGACGGCAACCACCGCGTCTCCGTCGCCAGAGAGATGGGTCTGCCCACCATCAGCGCCTATGTCACCGAAGTCAAAACGCGCGTCCCCCTGTCCGCTGACGATGATCCGAACGAGATCATCTGCAAAGCGCGCTACGCCGAATTTCTGGACCAAACCGACCTGGACAAAATCCGCCCGGACGCCGACCTGCTGATGACCTTTTGCGGGCAATACCGGTTGATTCTGGAACACATCACCGTACACCGCCATTATCTGGGGCTACAGCAGCAGCGTTTCATTCCTGAGGCAGAAGCCATTGCCAGTTGGTATGACAATGTCTATCTGCCGGTCATTCAGATTGTGCGCGAGCAGGGAATTTTGCGTTATTTCCCCAACCGTACCGAAGCAGACATGTATGTGCTGTTGGCCGAACACCGGGCGGAAATGGCCGAGATATTGGGGTGGGAAGTGTCGCCGGAAACGGCCGTGAGCCAGCTTGCCAAAGAAAAACGCTCCCCCATCCAGGCCGTCCTGGAAGCAGTGATACCGGCGGAATTAGGCAGCGGCCCGCCGCCGGGTGTGTGGCGGGCGGAACTGGTGCGGAAACGGCCGTCGGGCCGCCTGTTTGACGACATCCTCATCCCCATGGGTACACACCCGGCCGATTGGCGGGTGCTGGATGTGGGCATTGGCATTGCCCAACTGGGGCAAAGTCGCCTCCTGGGGTTGCACGTGGTGGATGAAGACAACCTGCCCGCCGACGCCCTGCCGCCAGAGACCATCCGCGCCGAATTCGAGCGGCGCTGCGCCGCCGCCGGGGTGCAAGGGCAATTTGCCGTCGAGTGGGGTCATGTCGCCTCTAAAATTGTGCAGCGTTCTGTCTACGCCGATGGGATTGTGTTGCCGGTCAACCACCCCCCGGAATCGGTGAGCGACCGGTATACATCGGGGCTGCAATTTATTCTGCGCCATTGTCCCCGCCCCATTTTAACCACACCGCCAGAGGGAATACCATCCTTGTCCCATGCCCTGCTCGCTTACGGCGGCGGGCAAACCCCGGCCGAAGAGGCGCTGTTTGTAGCCACGTACCTGGCAGCCCATTATCAGATTCGGTTGTCGGTGCTTAGTGTGGGTGACAACATTCAGACCAACCGGGCATTGGCGCGGGTGCGGGAATATCTACAGCAGGCAGGGGTAACGGCCGACTTTTATGCCGAGGAGGGGGATGTGGTGGAGGTGTTGCCACAAACGGCCGTGATCGCCCAGGCAGACTTTCTCGTCATCGGCAGTTTTGCTTACAGTCCGCTGCGCACCCTGCTGCGTGGCAGCGTGGCTAACCGGCTGCTATTGGCGTCTGATATACCACTTTTGATTTGTCGCTAGAACCCAAATATACCGTTAAATTAGACTTCTTAACTTTAACACTTCACCTGTCATTCCGAGCGAAGTCTGTGGAGCGAGGAATCCCTTTCTTGTACAAGTGGTAAGGATTCCTCGTCGAAGACTCCTCGGAATGACACTGGATGATTGGGTTATTTAATCCTCTTAGGCCGCTGGCGGCGGCACCGGCAATTGGTCAACGGGGGTATCCCGCCACTTTTCGCCTTCGTCAATCAGCATCACCGGAATGCCATCACGAATGGGGTACTTCATGCCACTGTCGGCGCACACCAGCCAGCAGCCATGCACCAGTTCCAGCCGGCCGGGATCATCGCCGTATTGGTCGGATTGCACAGCCAGGGGGCAGCGCAAAATTTCTAACAGGTCTGGACTAATAGGGGGGGCTTGATAATCGCTCATTTTTCTCCTTACCACTTTGCGAAGTTAAAACAATTTGGCAAATCGTGTTACGCATTTTCAATAGATCGAAGAGGAGTTCGCATCCTCAGATGCGAACCGGCGGGCATCTGAGGATGCCCGCTCCTGCCATTTTGATCGATTGATTTTAGTGCATCAGGGATCATAAACACAACGGAAACCGACGGTCGAGCTAAAAAAGGTGGGGTCTAACTCACTGCGGTTGGCGGAGCGGATACGATCCCGGCCCACATTACTGGGCCAGGCGCCGCCCCGTATCCCTTTGGTCAGCCCAATTTCCGGGCCGGTCGGGTTTTCGGCCGGGCTTTTGGCATAATAGTTTTCATCATACCAGTCAGCCACCCATTCCCACATGCTGCCCGCCATGCCATACACGCCAAAGGGGCTGGCGCCACGCGGCAAAGCATCCACCGGCAACAGATCGTTAAAACTGTCACTCTGGTAGACGGCGCGCTCTTTATTGGGTGGCTCATTGCCCCAGGGGTAGATACGGCCGTCAGTGCCCCGCGCCGCATATTCCCACTCCGCTTCCGTAGGCAGCCGCCCACCCACCGACTGGCAGTAAAAGCTGGCGCCATACCAACTCACATGGTTAATGGGATAATTGGCATATCCGGTCAGAGCGTAAAATTGGGGCACACCATCACCCAAATCTTCCTCCAGCAAATAGCTGCTGAAACCGGCGGCCGCCCGCGGCAGGGCACAATCATAACCGTCACACAGGCCCGCATACCCACCCAACCGGTTGAGCAGCGCCGCAAACTGGGCCACCGAGACTTCATACTGGTCAATGTAAAAAGTGTTCAGTGTCACCATGTGCTGCGGCCGTTCATCGGGGGCGGCCGGGAAATCCAGGTCGCCAGACCCCATGGGGAACGTACCGCCGGGAATGAGGACCATGGGCATATTGTCCTGGCGGCGAATAAAGGTGTCTGGCAAGACGCTGGGCGTGGGTGTAGGCGTAATGGTTGGCGTCTCTGTCGGCGTCGGTGTTTCCGTCGGGGTTGGCGTCTCTGTGGGCGTGGGGGTATGGGTAATGGTAGGGGTCGGCTGCGGCGTGGGCGACTCCACGATAACGACTACCTGGATTGTAGGGCCTGAGGTGGGCACGGCCGTGCTCTCCACCACTTCAACCTCCCCGCCGCCGCCCAACCCGGCCAACTGCGCCGACCAACTTTGCCCGGTGACGCGAGGCACGGCCGTGACCAACATAAAACCCAACAATAACAAGAGCAGCACAGCCAGAAACGGCCACTCTTGCCAGATAGCACGGCGGGTGGTGCGCTGCACCGTCTGAATCGCCGTCCCCTTAGGACTGATATGAAACGAAGGATTGGCCGCCCACCGCGCCCGATACTGGTCGGAATCCATCACCGCCCGCTGCACTGCTTTAACATCTGCCACCGTGATCAACTTCAGCCTCAGCCGCTGCTGCCGCTCATACAACTCCTGGCAAATCAACTGCGTTTCATAAGGGTAGTTTTGTGTCAGACTGGCAATGTATTCGGCCACATTTTTGAAAATCGCTTCATTCATGGGGCGGCGAATCAGCGCCAACGCCTCTTCATTCTCCAACGGCCCCACATCATACAGTTGAGCCTGCGCAAACAGTGCATCCATCACTCCCGGGAAAGGTCGATCATCGGTTTCCCAGGTAAAAAGGCAGGCTGCGCGGTGGTGGCGATAGATGGTCTGGTGCAGGGCCAGCAAAAAATCTTCCTTCAATAGATGCTGTTTGTCTGATGTGGCCAGCGCGTTCAGATTGTCAAACATGAACAACAGCTTACTGGTCGGGCGACCATCGTACATGGCGGCGCGGGCTTCATTCAACGCCACCGTCGCCGGCAGCAGCAGTTGTTCCCGAAAAGCGCGCAAGGGGTCGCCAATGAACGGGGTATGGCTGAGCGGGGGTAACTCGATGTGCGCCGCTTGCAACCGCCGCGCCGCCATCTGCGCCACTTCCCACAGCAGGGCGCTGGATGTATCCAGCGGAATAGCTGCCAGGTCAATGTACACGGCCGTGTACGGCGGCTGTAATGCCCCGGCCTCAATTTGCAGCAAGATGGATGTTTTGCCAATATGCCGGGGACCACGCAGCACCACCGGGTGGTCGGGGCCTTCTTCCGGTACTGCCTGCAACAGGGCGGCGCGAATCCAGGTGAAGAGAGTTTCACGGCCGTAAAATGGACGATCTTTTCCGGCTGGCTCGGCCACGCTGTATGGATTGGCGGCGGGCATCTGCGTGGTCATCATACCCTAAATGTATCATCATTAAGGGGCACAGGCTATAGAACGGTAGGGGGAATAGGCGCGGTAAATGGCAAACCAATCCCCCCCTTTGCCCATCGCTTCCTCACCTTGCCGCCCTCCCTCGCTTACGCTAAACTTGCCCCATGTCCCAGGCACTTTACCGCAAATGGCGGCCGCAAACCTTTGCCGATGTGATCGGCCAGGAACACATCACCCGCACGCTGCAAAACAGCGTGGCGGCGGATCGGGTGGGGCACGCCTACCTCTTCTGCGGGCCACGCGGCACGGGCAAAACAACGTCGGCGCGATTGCTGGCCAAGGCGGTCAACTGTCTACACGAAGACCCGGCGCAACGGCCGTGTGGACAATGCCGCATCTGCCAATCGGTGGCCGACGGCCGTTTCCTTGACCTGATCGAAATTGACGCCGCTTCGAATACCGGTGTGGACGACATTCGTGATCTGCGAGATAAGATCAATTTTGCGCCCAGCGACGGCCGTTTCAAGGTGTATATCATTGACGAAGTGCATATGCTCTCCACCGCCGCCTTCAACGCCCTGCTCAAGACGTTGGAAGAGCCGCCGCCGCACGTCAAGTTTGTGCTGGCTACCACCGAAGAACACAAAGTCCCTGTCACCATCAAATCGCGCTGCCAGCCATTCAACTTTCGCCTGCTCAGCGAAGCAGAAATCACCACCCGGCTGCAATGGTTGGCCGCACAGGAATATTTCACCATCGAACCAGAAGCGCTGACGATGATTGCCCGGCAAGGAGCAGGCAGCTTACGCGATGCCGAAAGCCTGCTGGATCAACTGGTGGTCGCCCCCGGTGACGTGATCACCGCCGAGCGGACTCAGAGCGTGTTGGGGGTGGCCTCGAACACGGCCGTTATGGAACTGGTAAACGCCTGGCTAAACCGGGACGGAGCCGGTGGGTTGGCGCTCATCCACCAGGCGCTCGGCGCGGGCACAGACGCCCGCCAGTTTTGCCGCCAGATGGTGGCCTATTTGCGCCAGCTTTTGCTGCTGCAAGCCGCCGGCGCTGAAATCTCTCTGGAGATTACGGCTGAGGAAAAAGTGGTGATGTTGTCTCAGGCGCAGCGCGCGCCGCGACAGGGTCTTATTGAAGCGGTTAAAAAATTCAACGAAGCGGCGCTGACGCCGGCTTCAAGCTGGCAGCCGCAGTTGCCACTGGAACTGGCTTTCATTGAACTGCTGCCAGGAGAGCCAGTGCCGCCGGCTGCGCCGGTAACAGCAGCCACACAGCCAAAACCGGAGCCGCCGGTTACGGCCGTAGCCCCACCCCCGGCGACCCCAGGCACGCCTGTCGTGGAGAAACTCTCCCCGGCGGCGGCCAAACCACAGGAGCATGAGCAAAAACAGGATGGGGTGGCTACGGCCGTGCCGCCTACGGCCGTGCCACCGCTCAGCCTGGCAACCATCCAATCCCACTGGCGCGAGATGGTGACCCGCGCCGGGGCGGAAAACAAGAACCTGCCCCCCCTACTGAATATGGGTAAACCATTGGCGGTGGAGGGGAGTACGGCCGTGATTGGCTTTGACTACCCCATTTTCAAAATGAAATTCGACGATACGCGCGGCGCGGCGCAACTGCTGGGGGCCATCCTCAGCGACTTGACCGGGCAGCCTTGCACCATCCGCGCCGTCAATACCAGCGAATACACCGTCACCATTGACAAAAAGGATTTTGCCGCCCTGGCCAACGAGTTGGGCGGGGTGATGAGTAGTGAGGAGTAATTATTTGTAATAGCCGCTGATATGTTAACAACATTTTATCCGCGTCATCCGCGTCATCCGCGTCATCCGCGTGAATCTGCGTCCTATTAACGAAGGAGAGAATATGTCAAAACGTTCATTTAGCCGCCGCAGTTCAACTGCTAAAAAGGGCGGCGGCAAACCAAAGGTCAGTAACCCAAACGCGATGCTGTCCCAGGTGCAGCAGATGCAGGCGGAAATGGCTGCCGCCCAGGCCAACCTGGAAAACGAATTTATTACCGTCACGGCCGGCGGTGGGGCAATCAGCATCGTCATTTCCGGCCATCAGCGAGTACAGTCTATCCAGATTGACCCCGACCTGCTGCAACCGTCCGAAGTAGAAATGCTACAAGACATGCTCACGGCTGCCGTCAACTCAGCCATCGAACAGTCACAGGCCATGTCTGCCCAGAAAATGGAAGGCATCACCGGCGGCCTGGGTGGTGGACTGGAAGATATGTTGAGTGGACTTGGATTGGGGTAATCGGTAAACGGTAATCGGTTGTCGGCGAGTGATTTACCGATAACTGTTTACTGATAACCGATTACTGGAGAAAAAAGTGGCAAACGCACTTCCCAAACCGGTACAACGCTTGATCAACGAATTTGCGCGGCTGCCAGGTATTGGCCCGAAGTCGGCGGCGCGGCTGACCTTTTACCTGCTGCGGGTGGGGGACGAGCAGGCATTGGAACTGGCCGACGCCCTGCGCGACCTGGTGGAGCGCACTCGTTTTTGCTCGGTCTGCTTCAACATCACGGAGGCGGACCCGTGTGAACTGTGCAGCGACCCGAATCGGGATGACACCTTGCTTTGTGTAGTGGAAGAGCCGCTGGACGTGTTGGCCATTGAGCGGTCGCGGGCGTTTCACGGCCGTTACCACGTCCTGCATGGCGCGATTTCCCCGGTGGAAGGGGTCGGCCCCGAAGATTTGCGCATCGAGGAACTACTGGCGCGGGTCGCCCAAAATCAGTTTCAGGAAATAATCCTGGCCACCAACCCCACCCTCGAAGGGGAATCCACCGCCCTCTACTTGCAGCGGCGGCTGGGAGACACCGTACCCAAACTCACCCGCCTGGCGCGCGGCCTGCCCGTCGGCGGCGACCTGGAATATACGGACGAAATTACGCTCGGCCGTGCCCTGGAAGGACGGCAAGAATTGTAAGTGACGGCGGATGGCTGGCGGGCCAAAATCGCCACGCCGCAGGCGGCGCAAGTTTGCGCGCCAAAATTCGTTGTGTTAATATCCGCGCTCGTTACTGCGGTGTCGCCAAGTGGTAAGGCAGCGGGCTTTGAACCCGCCATTCCTAGGTTCGAATCCTAGCACCGCAGCTATATGAATGGATGACAAAGAGGTTATTTCTTATAGCCTCTTTTTTGTTTCTACAGCCCTTCCCATTTACACTACTCTCCTCATGACTGAATTCCAATGAGAGCTGCTTCAGTAAGATAGCGATGGAAATGATTACCTGCAATCACTGCTCAGAAACCAAGAAAGAGTCTGAATTTAACTGGCGGTGGAAGAATCGGGGTGTGAGACAAAGAACCTGCCACGAGTGCCAGAAGATTCAGAAGAATGAATGGTGCGCCAGGAACAAGGCAGTTCATAAGAAAAACATGCTTAAAAAGAAGCAAGAAACGAGCCTGGTCAGCCGTCAGTTTGTACAAAGCCACCTGGCAGTGCACCCTTGCGTGGATTGTGGTGAATCTGATCCGGCCGTTCTTGAGAGAGAGATAGCCAAATGTGAGGTCAGGTGTGCAAATTGCCACCGCAAAAAGCATAAAGAAGCAGGATGGCCAAAGGAACGATAAGGGATGGATCAGGACGAATAACACGGGTCTATCAAGATATTGAATTGAGGAGAAATATGACACTAGCAATTGTCCTGCTCGCGGCCGGGCAGGGAACGCGCATGAATTCCAGGTATCAGAAGATATTGCACCAGGTGGGTGGCAAACCCATGGTGCAGCATGTCTTTGAGGCGGCAGCGCAGGTCGCCGATTTGCCGCCGGTTTTGGTGGTTGGCCCTGGCGCAGATGGGGTACGGGCGCTGTTGGGCGACCAGGCTGTGTATGTGGTGCAG
The DNA here is from genome assembly GCA_014584575.1 of Chloroflexota bacterium. Taxonomy (GTDB): domain Bacteria; phylum Chloroflexota; class Anaerolineae; order Promineifilales; family Promineifilaceae; genus CAADGU01. The sequence continues at coordinate 91,346 of JACTMP010000054.1, read as the reverse complement.
GCAGAACAATCAGGTACAGGTCATGCCACAATGATGGCCGAGGCGGCATTAAAAGGGCAGGCCACGCAGGTCATTGTGACCTATGGTGATATGCCCCTGCTGCGGGCGAAGACGCTGCGGCGGCTGGCGACAATGCAGGCGGAAACCATGGCACCCATTACCATGCTCACCGTTATGGGCGACCCTGCCAGTTCTTTTGGCCGCGTTGTGCGCAGTGAAGATGGGTCGGTGCGGGAAATTGTGGAGGTAGCGGAAGCCAGAAAACGGCCGAACAGTGAGTCCCTGCTCAATACCCGCGAGCAGAATGTGGGCGTCTACTGTTTTGACGCCGACTTCCTGTGGGCCAATATCCACGCGCTTCCGGCGCGGCAGGCGCGAAGTGGCACAGAGTATTACCTGACGGATTTGATTGACACGGCCGTGCGCCAATACCGGCGCGTGGCCGCGGTAATTACCGATGACCCAGATGAGGGGTTGGGGGCCGGTACACGAGCGGAACTGGTCGCTGTGGAAAAGGCGTTTCGCCGCCGCGCCAATGCCCATTGGCTGGCGCATGGGGTGACGTTGATTGACCCGGACAGCACTTACATTGACCCCGATGTACAGATCGGGCAAGATACGGTTATCTGGCCGAACAGTTATTTGCAGGGCAATACGGCCGTCGGCGCAGACTGTATCATTGGCCCCAATACCATCTTACGGGATGCTCAGGTGGGAGATGGCAGCCGGGTGGAGATGGCGATGGTGGTAAAGGCAACAGTGGCGGCAGGCACGGCCGTACCACCTTTTTCGGTAATCGGTGAACGGTAATCGGAATCGGAGGCCCGAAGTCGGGCTTCGGGCCTCGAATCCAGGCCAGGAGACAATAAGATGATCAGCAACAGTCAACGAGAGGCATTGATTCAGGCAGCGGTGGCGGTGCGAGAGCGGGCTTATGCGCCCTATTCAAAGTACAAAGTGGGCGCGGCGCTGCTGGCGGCCGACGGCCGTATCTTCACCGGCGTCAACGTGGAAAATGCTTCCTATGGGCTGACCATTTGTGCCGAGCGCACGGCCGTGTTCAAAGCCATCTCCGAAGGCTGCCGCGACTTTACGGCCGTCGCTGTGGCTACCGAAAATGCCGGTTCCCCCTGCGGCGCCTGCCGCCAGGTATTGGCCGAGTTTGCCGGAGATGTGCCGGTATGGCTGGTGGATGCAGCGGGACACGGCCGTGTCACCACCCTCTATGCCCTCCTGCCCGACCACTTCGGCCCGGAACACCTGCTCTAAATTTTAGAAGTTCAACTTCTTCAGAGAAATGGTCATAGACCAGCGTATGACCCCGACATGACCTCCGGCACTGTTGCCTCCCCTTGGCGTCCGGTATGGTAAGGGCATCTTACACATACCCTTCAAGGAGGTAACCTGTCCATGAGTCAAATCACCACTGATTTGCCACAAGAACATGCGGTTATGGCTACGGCCGTGCCCACCAAACCCAGCCAGCGCATCACCGCCCTGGACGCATTGCGCGGTTTTGCCATCCTCGGCATCCTGGTTATGAACGTGCAAAGTTTTGCCATGATCTATGCCGCCTACCAAAACCCCAGCGCCTTCGGCGACCTGACCGGATTGAACAAATGGGTCTGGATATTCGGCCACGTCTTTTTTGACCTCAAGTTTATGGCCTTGTTCGCCATCATGTTTGGCGCCGGCATCATTCTCATCACCAGCAGCGCCGAAAAGAAAGGAGTCAGCCCGGCCCGACTGCATTACCGGCGCAACTTCTGGCTGCTCATTTTTGGCCTGATGCACGCCTACCTCTTCTGGTCGGGTGACATCTTGGCCGCTTACGCGGTTTGTGGATTTTTTGTCTATATCTTCCGCAAATGGTCTCCTAAATGGCTGGTTGTAGTGGGTTTCTTCCTGTTTGCCATCCCGTCACTCATTCAATTTTTAGGGCAGGCGTCACTACCGAACCTGCCCGCGGACCAACTTCACGAAATGACCCTCTCCTGGCAGCCCACCCCGGAAATGGTCGCCGACGAAGTAACCGCATTCCAGAGCGGCTGGTTGGCGCAAATGGAATACCGCGTGGCTACTTCTCTGGAAATGCACACCTTTATCTTCCTGGTCTACATGGGTTGGCGCATTTGCGGGATGATGCTCATAGGCATGGCCTTGTTCAAATGGGGTGTCTTAACGGCCGAACGTTCCCGGCAATTTTTCACGCGCCTGATGCTGTTCGGTTTCTTCGTTGGCTTTCCGCTGGTGCTTGTGGGCGTCGTCCAAAACTTTGCCCACGATTGGGCCTTCTCTTACTCCATGTTCACCGGCAGCCAATACAATTACTGGGGTAGCCTACTCGTTAGCTTTGGCTATATTGGCATGGTCATGCTCATCGCCAAATCGGAACGGATGCCCTTGGTGGTGAATCGTTTTGCGGCCGTTGGCCGCATGGCGTTGACCAACTACTTCTTACAAACACTCATCTGTACCACGCTTTTTTATGGGCACGGACTGGGCTGGTTCGGCCAGGTAAACCGTGCCGGGCAGGTCTTGGTTGTTTTGGGTGTTTGGGCCTTTCAATTGATAGTCTCACCTATCTGGCTCCATCATTTCCGTTTTGGCCCCTTTGAATGGCTCTGGCGCTCGCTTACCTATTGGCAGTGGCAGCCGCTGCGCCGTGTGCAAGCCGTTCAGGATTAGTGTTGTCGGACGATTGTCCCAATCGTCCGACAACCGATTATCGTTCCGGTGGCACATAATCGGCGATCTCATCGCCATAGAGGATGTGGTAACGGTAGCCCTGTTCGGTCAGGAATCGCTGGCGGTTGGCGCTGAATTCCTGGTCTTTTGTGTCTTTGCTCACCAGAGAGTAAAAGTAGGCCAGGCTGTTTTCTTGTTTGGGGCGCAGAATACGGCCGAGCCGCTGCGCTTCTTCCTGGCGACTGCCAAAGGTGCCGCTAATCTGGATCATCACGTTGGCTTCGGGCAGGTCAATGGCGAAGTTGCCCACCTTGCTGATGATGAGGGTTTTGATACGGCCGTCTCGAAACGCCCCCAACAACTCCTGCCGCTGTTTCACCGGGGTCTTGCCGGTGATCAGCGGGAAGCCATACCGCCGCTGCACCATTTCCAACTGCCCCAGGTACATGCCGATGATCAGCGTATTGTCCCCATAATGGCGAGCCAATAACTGGTCGAGCGTGTTCAGCTTTTCCGGGTTTTCGGCGGCGATGCGCGCCTTTTCCCGCTCTTCGGCGACGGCATAGCTGACGCGGGTTTCTGGCGGCAAGGGGATGCGCACTTCGGTGACGTGAGCGGTGGCGATCCAGCCCTGTTTTTCCAGTTCGCGCCAGGGCACGTCATACTTCTTAGGGCCGATGAGGGAGAAAACGTCCTCCTCCTGACCGTCTTCACGCACCAGCGTGGCCGTCAGCCCCAGCCGTCGCCGCGCCTGCAATTCGGCCGTGACACGGAAGACGGGTGCGGGCAGCAAATGGACTTCATCGTAGACAATCAGCCCCCAATCTCGTTCGCTAAAAAGAGAGAAGTGGGGAAACTCCTCATTCAGCGGCAGGCTGCGGCCACGTGTGCCCCGCTTGCGGAAGGTCATTGTCTGGTAGGTGCTGATGGTGACCGGCTTGATACTTTTGCGTGCGCCGGTGTATTCGCCGATTTGCTCCGGGGCCAGGCTGGTTTTGTCCAGCAGTTCATCAATCCACTGCCGGGCAGCGACGGTGCTGGGCGTCAGGATGAGGGTGCTGGTTTGCAACTGGTTGATCGCGGCGATGCCCACCATCGTTTTGCCCGCGCCGCAGGGCAGGACGATGACGCCGCTGCCGCCGCTGGCCCGGCCCTGCGCATGAAAGGTGGCTGCGGCTTCATACTGGTAGTCTCGCAGTTTGAACGGCTTGTTTTGTTGGGTGATGGGCAGCAGGTTGAGGGTTAGCGTTTCGCCTTCGACGTAACCGGCCAGGTCTTCGGCGGGGTAGCCGATGATGACCAGGGCTTGTTTGATGTGGCCGCGCCGCGCCGGGTCCATGCGCAGGGTGCAGGGGTCGAGTTGGGTGGCGATATACGGCCGTAACTGTTTATGCCGCACCAACTCCGTGACGATCAACTCGTCGCTGGCAACCAGCAGCAGCTCTTCTTCCTGGCGCACCAGCTTCACCAGCCCATAGCGGCTGATGTAGTCGCGGATGTCATGGCGCACGTTGTCTGGCAGGGGGTATTTGGCCAGGTCATCCAGGCCGGCCAGAATGGCTTCGGCCGTCAGCCCGGCGGCGGCGGCGTTCCACAGGCTCAGCGGGCTGATGCGGTAGGTGTGAATGTATTCCGGGCTTTTTTCCAGTTCGGCAAAACGAGCCAGCAAATCCCGCCCTTCCGGGTAACGGCCGTTGTCTACTTCCAACAACACCGTACTATCGCCTTGCACAATGAGGGGGTTTTGGGGGTTGTACATGATAATGGAGAGATTGGGAGATTGGGAGATTGGATAATCTCTCAATCTCCTAATCTCATTTTTTTATTCCTTCTTCAATTTTCACTCCCCGCTCCGCCAGCAGAGCATGGACGGTGGCTTCGTGCTGGGGGTGGACGATGGCCAGGGCGCGGACGGGGGCGTTGAAGGGGGCCAGGTATTGGCCCAATTCCGCGTCCTGGAGCAGTTCGTCGCGGGTGGCGATGTCCTTAAATTCGATCAGAGTCAGCGTTTCCTGGTGGGCGTTGCCGTAGTAATGGCTCCACGCCTTCAATTTCACCACCAGGGCGTCTGGCAGGGGGCCGGCGTGGATGGCCGCCAGGGAAGCCAGCAGTTTTTCCAGGCCATCCTTGCCCGCAATGTTGGCTTTGACCTGGGTGGGGGTCAGTTCACGGCCGTGCCCCGTTTCCACGCTCAAAGGGGCGATGATACCCTGGGCGTAGATGCTGGGGGTGGGGTGGTTGTAAACAACACGGCCGTCGCGGTCAATGGTAACGCTGTTAGGTGCGGCCGTAATCCCGGCGGGTGTGCGCAGCGGCAGCCAGCCTTCCTGGCGCAAATTTTGCGCCAATTGATCCCCCTTGACTTTGGACAGAAAGACGGTGGGCGCGGTGCGGCGAACCAGATCGGCCAGCGCCGGCTCTAGCTGGTCGGCGACGGCGGGCGCGGCCGTTTCCAGCAGGTTGACGTGCTGGCGAATGGTGATGCGCTGGTGCAGCGCCTCCCACTCTTCCAGGCTGCGGCGCACGTTCTGCGGCAGCGGTTGTTTGCTGATCGTTTCCAGCCAGGTGATTGCACGCTCCACCGGCCATCCGGTTTTCTGGCCGTTGTAGACGCTGATGCGGCTGATTTCGTAGGTGATGACGTGGTCGCCCTCTTTGATGGCGCGGGCAAAATGGTCAAGCGCCAGCAATATCTCGTCGTCAAAGGGGGCCATCACCACCACTTCAAAGTTAGGCTGCACCACCACGTTGCCCTCGCCAGCCACAGTTTCCGGTTTTGGCCCCAGCGCCAGCAGCCATTCCCCCATGGCGGTCAAGCGGTAGCCGTCTATTTTCTGCGTGCCGCTCAAGTCGGTGGCTGGTTTTTGCATGTAACCCAAATCCACCAACCCCATCCAATGCAGCGGCCCGGCAATGACGTGGTTGATCAGGTCAGCTTCCACTTTGTTCCAGCCATCTTTTTCATCTTTGAAGTTGCCAAAGGTGACGCCATAGGGGTTGTTGCTGCCCTCGTAAGGAGAGGAGGTATAACGGCCGTAATAGCTCCAATGGCTCACTTTCCGTTCTTTGATGAAGAAGCCGTAATCTTCACTCTTGATGGTTTCCGTCAATTCTGAGACGCTGACCCAGCCCGCCCCCATGTCCGTAATGTGGCGCATAATTGCTTTGCGGACGTCCACCAGCCCTTGCGGCGCAAAGTCGGTGCGGTTGCCGCGCTGGAAATGGCGCAGGTTGGGCAGTTCATACCAGGCGCCTTCATCTTGCCAGGCGCGGAAAGCGAGTTCGGCGCGGTCGGCCATGTCCATTTGCCAGAACCGGGAATCGGGCACGGCCGTCAGCCCTTCACCGGCATAGCGTTGTTTGGCCAGTTCTACTTTGGGCAGCAGGCCGCGCAGGAAGTAGAGACGGCCGTTGTCCGTCTCCTTTTTGCCGCTGCCCAGGTCGGTGGGGAAGCTCATCTCGGCGGCAATCGCTTTCAGGTCATCTTTGTACAACTGGTTTTGGGTGGTGAGGGGCAGCTTACCTTTGCGGCGCAGGTAACGGCCGTAGCGCCCCAAATCGCGCAAAAAGTTCTGGCTGGAACCACGCGCCACGTGCGCCGGTTCAATGCTGGCCGGGTTGGGCAGTTCTGGCAACGGGATGCTGTCCAGTTTCTGCCGCACGTAATCAGGCAGGATGATGACACGGCCGTACAGCCAATCCAACGTGGTGCGGCTGTCGTCCAGTGGTTGCTGGCTAAACACCAACCCCTTCATCGCCAGCCCGGCCAGCAAATCCTCAAACGTCGGTTTGCCTTTGTAGTGCGGGTTTGCCCGATAGGACGGCTGGCGTTCGCCATTCACCACAATCATATGCGGGGAAGGTTGTGATTTTTCCAGCAAATCAGCGTGTAGAGCCATTAGCTGCCGCAGCCGGTCACAGTTGAGCCGCCCATTTTTCTGGCGCAGGTACGCCAGCACAATTTTTTCCGGCTCGTTTAACCGGCCCAACTCGTGCGGCAATCGTTCCGGCCGGGCAAATTCGGTTGCCAGCCAGGGCACGTTGGTCCCTTTGGCCACTTTGGGCTGCTTGCCCAGATTGGTCAACATCTCTTTAATGGTGTTGGCGTTGTAGCTGTCCAGCAGTGTTTCTAATTTCACAGGCGGTTGACTCATCAGGCCACATCCTTTGTCACACGCGGCGTATAGCCACGCCCTTCCAGCCGGGTGAGCAGGGTCGCTACCATGTCCGGGCGAATGGCCACCAGGCGATGGGAGAATTCATGCACCAGACAATCCGCCAGCAGCCCGGCGGCGCGCAGTTCGGTCAGGGCCATATCGTCGCTGAATTCAATGACGGTCAGGTCTTCATACAGGTGGGCCAGGCCAAAACGGCGGTACACCTCTTCCAGGTATTCCAAACCGGCGTCCGGCAGCCGCCAGCCGGATTCCAGAAAGAGGCGGTTGAGGGTGTCCGGTGATTCGCCGGCGACAAACGCTTTTTCCAGGCCGGCGCCATCCAGGCGATAGGTGAAGGGTTGGTTGGGCACGGCCGTGCCCAACTGTGTCATCAACGCCAGAAAGCCGCCCATTTCATAACCGGGGGAAATTTGCACGGTACGGTCATCCAGCCAGATAGCTTCACCGGGCGAGGTGCTTTGGGGCACGGCCGTGTCCGGCGCAAACGGCGAGAGCAAAAAGCGCCCGGTGTCCGTCAGGCGAAAGGCAGCCACATCATCGGCGCTGCCGCGCAATTCCACCATGTTCATCCAGTACAGCGGCCCACAAATGGCGGCGCGTATCATCTCGCCGCTGGTTTTGAGCCAATCACTCTCTTTGTCCGGTTGCAGTTGTTTGTCGCCCTGCCGGAAGCCCCATGCCTCTGGCTCCAGCAGCGTGTAATAAAAGTCGGGTTGTAATTGAAACAGGTCGCGCACAAAGTCAGAGAGGCTAAACCATTCATTCTGCCGGCCGCTGTCTTCCGCCAGGCCACGCAGCAGGCGGAGCAGCGTTTGCCGCCCCATGATGAGTTCCATCGCCAGCGCCTGAAAGGGCACTTCGGGATCGGCCAGACGCCAGACAGACAGTCCCGGCGTTTTCTTCAAAACGGCGCGTATTTCCCACATGTCGGTGATGTTAACGCTCCAGACCCGGTAAAGGGTACTCAGCAGTTGTTGGCGGGGCAGGCTGACCAGCATATTCCATTTTTCCGGTGAGAGGGACACGTTTAGTTCTTCATCCAGCGCCGCTACCTGGAGACCTTGTAAGACGGTGAAGATCCACACCAGGAGATCGGAGTTGCCAACGGCCGTGACCAGCGCCGCCGCCAACTTCTCATCCATCACCTGGAGGCGAAAGGGCACGGTGAGAATGTGGCGTTTATAGAAGGCAGCGTACACATTGTAGGACGGCAGTTTTTTAACCTCGTCTGGCAGATAAGGCCAGTTGCCTACCCAGGGTGATGAATGCCCTTCCGGTTTTTGGTCGCCTTCGCGCGGCGTCAGGCGCAGGGCGCCGCCCGCCGCCAGGTAATGGGCCACCTGCTCCACGTTTTCCAGGAACGGCCGTGCCGCCGGCAGGTTCCGTTTGAGCGGCGAGATGGTTGCTTTACGGCGGGGAATGAGGGCGATGGATGGTATCAGGCCATCATGCAAATTGAGAACCGGGTGATGGTGTGTTTCGTGCCCATGCTCCCGGCAGCGGTAAATCAGGCCATACTCCTCCAGTTCCTTCACCAGCGGTGAGACCATCTCCTTATGGTTGAGAACGGTACGCCACACATACTCCCATTGGCTGCTAAAAATGGCGTTGTTGATGTTGTACAGGGTATGGGTTGCCGCCAGCAGTTGTCGGGCTTTGTCGGAGAGGCCGGTCAGTAAATAGGGGTCTTCACGCGCTTCCAGCAGCAGCGTTTGCATTTGCTCTACCAGGTCATCTTTGGCTACGCCCGCCAGCCGCCAGCCGCGCCGCTGCGCGATCTGGCGTAGCTCCTTCACCGTCATTTGCCGCAGGGCATGATCCAGTTGGTCTTCCTCTTCTACACGCGCCTGCTGCATCAGCGCCATGAGATCGGCTGGTAAATCTTCGAACTCTTCGTCGTCCCACTCTTCATCATCCCACTCTTCATCGTCGTCCCAGTCGTCATCGTCCCAATCGTCGCCATCATTGCCAAAGAAAAACCGATCTATCATACAAACTCTTCCCATCAAAGGCCCTAAGGGTTTCACAAAACCCTTAGGGTCTAAAATTAACAGGTTACTCTATCGCAATTGTGCCCACATTGCCCCAAAATGCCTGATCTCTCATCCTCTTTGTAAACAGCCAACAATTATACAAATTATGCACCTTCATGGGTAATCCGTAATCCGTTTGGCAGCAATTCTCAATTTGGCGAAACCCGGCGATTAAAATCGCGGCAACAGAAAGCAAAGTCGGCCTTCGCCGACTTTGTGGCTGAAACGTGTTGAAACACGTTGAAATAAACCTTTCTCTAACCTGATTCATCAGGTTTTTCTGCTTTAGCGGCCGATTTCAATCGGTAGCATGGGCCGAAGATGTTTCACACTGAGTATTGCTGATGCCTGCTACTATAAACTGGTGACATCTGTCATCACAAGGGGGGGAAATGATCACTTGACCAGCCCCTTAGCAAAAGTGGAAGATCATGCCAACATTTGGTGATTCTGGCTGTATTCCCACCTTGCCGCCCACACCCCTGCCACAAGTGAAGCGATGGCCGATGGCCTTTTTGGAACCTGGAGAAACCCCCATGACCACAATTTCCCTACCGTTGCCCATGTTATATGCGGATCATCATGTGCTGGCGGTGCGCCAGTTGTTGCTGGCTTTGCCCGGCGTGGCCGATGTGTATGCCAGCAGCAGTTTCCAGATTGTTGAAGTGAGCTTTGATGAAGCAAAACTTGATGAAGAGAAGATAACGGCCGTACTGGCGCAGGCCGGGTATCTGGCGGACCTGCCTGTTGCCGTGGAGTTTGGCAGCAGCCCGGCCTTTGAGAAGGGCAAGCCGTTTTTCCGCCACACGGCCGTGTTCCCCCAAACTGACCGCACCATCACCTTTGCCCAGGATGTGCCGGAACTGGCACGGCCGTTGTGGCCTTGCCCTGGCCTGGAAAAGTAACCGGTTAAACGTTTGTAGTAGGCGATTTATCGCCGTCAAAAGGCGATAAATCGCCTACTACAAACGAACCCCAAGAGAGAGAACTATGGCGAAGAAAATGCGAACCCCCGAAGAGCGCACCATTGACCCGGCGGCGCAGCAGATGCTCGTCTGGGCCGATGAGTTGGAAATTGGCACCGCTTTTAGCCGCGCCGACCAGATGGTTCCCTGCAATATCGGCGGCGCGGGCATGTGCTGCAAAATTTGTGGCATGGGGCCGTGCCGCCTGACCAAAGAGGGCGATACCGGCGTTTGCGGCGCCACCATTGACACCATTCAGGCGCGCAACCTGATCCGGGCCATTGCGGCGGGGGCGGCGGCTCATTCTGATCACGGCCGTGACATGGCCTTTATCCTCAAAGCCGTCGCCAACGGCGAAACAGAAGGCTACCGCATCCGCGATGTGGCCAAGCTGCGTATTGTCGCCCGCAAATACGGTATTGAGATTGAAGGTCGCGCGCCCGAAGAGATCGCCGACGAACTGGCCGACCTCTTTATCGCCCAATACGGGCAGCAAAAAGGGGAAGTGGTGCTCGTCAATCGTGCGCCGGAAAAGCGGCTGAAACTGTGGCGCGAATTGGGCGTCATTCCGCGCGGCATTGACCGCGAAGTGGTAGAGGCGCTGCACCGCACCCACATCGGCGATGACCAGGACCCGGAACACATCCTCAACCATGCCGTGCGCACCGCTCTGGCCGACGGCTGGGGCGGCAGCATGATGGCCACCGACATCTCCGACATCTTGTTTGGCACCCCCGCCCCCATTTTGGGCGAAGCTAACCTGGGTGTACTCAAGGACGATATGGTCAACGTCATCGTCCACGGCCACGAACCGACCCTCAGCCAGATGATCGTCGCCGCTTCCCAGGACCCGGAAATCATCGAATATGCTAAAAAGGCGGGGGCAAAGGGGGTCAATCTGGCCGGGATTTGCTGCACGGCCAACGAGATTTTGATGCGCCAGGGCATTCCTGCCGCCGGGAACTTTTTGCACCAGGAACTCTCCATCCTCACCGGCTCGGTGGAGGCGATGGTGGTGGATGTGCAGTGCATTATGCAGGCGTTGGTGGGGCTGGCAGAGAAGTTCCACACGAAGGTGATTACCACCTCGCCAAAGGTGAAAATTAAGGGGGCCACGCACATTGAATTTGACGAAAAACATGCCCTGACGACGGCCAAACGCATCCTCAAAGTAGCCATTGACAATTACGCCAATCGTGGGCAGACGAAAATTCCACAGGTGAAAGAGAAACTCATCCCCGGTTTTTCGCATGAGTACATCAATTATATGTTGGGCGGCAGCTACCGGGCGTCGTTCCGGCCGTTGAATGATGCTATCAGGGACGGCCGTATCCGCGGCGTAGCGGCTATCGTTGGCTGCAACAATCCGCGCAGCAAACAGGATTATCTGCACGTCAAAGTGACCCGTGACTTGCTGCAACAGGATGTGCTGGTTGTGGAAACAGGTTGCGGCGCGATTGCCGCCGCCAAGCTGGGGCTGCTGCTCGGCGAAGCCGGGCTGGATCAGGTTGGCCCCGGTTTGCGCGAAGTGTGTGAAACCATTGGCATCCCGCCGGTGCTGCACATGGGGTCATGCGTGGACAATACCCGCATCCTGACCGTGCTGACGCAAATGGTGGAAGAAGGTGGCCTGGGCGACGATATTGACCAGGTTCCGGCGGTAGGTCTGGCGCCCGAATGGATGAGCGAGAAGGCGCTGGCGATTGGCACGTACTGCGTCGCTTCCGGCGCTTACGTCATGTTTGGCGGCGCATCGCCGGTGAGCGGGATGCCGGACAAGGTGAGCGACAGCGATGCCGTTTCCCATTACATCAGCGCCGGATGGGAGAAATTGTACGGCGGCAAGCTGGAATTTGTGGGCGACCCGGACGAGATGGTGCGGCGGGCGCTGGATCACATTGATAAAAAACGAGCGGCGTTGGGTCTACGGCCGTACAACCCCCACAACTTCGGCGACAGCGGCGATGAGCGGATGCTGGAATTGGAAGCACTGCCGCTGGCGGAACGGCGGGCGGCGCTTTACGGCGTAGCAGCGTGAAACGTGAAACGTGATGCGTGAGAAACGTCACGCATCACGTTTCACGCATCACGTCACGGAGGAACCATGTCACGATACATAGCCACACGAGCGATCCGGGGCGCAAATGCCCTGGTGCATGAGGCGGAGGTGATGCTGCAAAAGGCGCTGCGGGAGAAGAAGCCGCATACGCCGGTCTCCTTCCCCAATACCGCCTATTACTTACCTCTGATTTACGGCATGACCGGGCAAAAGGTGGAGACGCTGGCCGATTTACAGCCGGCGCTGGCCCACGCCCACGAACTGCTGCATCCGCTGCCCTCGGCGCAAAACTGGACGCCTTACCTGGGCGAGACGCTGGACAGCGGCATGGCCACGCTGATTGCCGCCGAGGTGATTGAGGCCATCCGGTTTGTCTATGGCGCACAGCCGGAGTTGATGCCCGGTTTCCACCTCTCTGGCGGCACGGCATTTACCAGCCCGGACAACGGCAAGGCCAAATTCAAAAACGGCGACGGCCATCTGAACGGCCCCATTGACGATATTCAGTTGCGGTCGTGGGGGATTCAGTTGGTAGACGGCCGTATGCCCGGATTTGCGGCCATCGTCGGCTGCGCCAAATCAAACGAGGTGGCCGTCAAGCTGGTGCGGGAGCTACAACGGCGCAACATTCTGACCTTTTTGTCGGGGAACGTCAACGGCCGTTCCATCATCCACCAACTGCACGAAGAAGGAGTGGAACTGGGCTACGACACCTACACCGTGCCGTTTGGGACGGATACATTGAGCGCCATTTACGCCCTGGGGTTTGCCACCCGCTCCGCGCTCACTTTTGGTGGGTTGAAAGCGGGGCAGGCGCGGGACATTTTGCTCTACAACAAAGAGCGCGTTTTTGCCTTTGTGCTGGCGTTGGGCGAGGTGGACGATTTGAAATATGCGGCCGCAGCCGGGGCTATCAACTTCGGCTTCCCGGTCATCGCCGACACCGTCATCCCCGAAATTTTGCCCACCGGCATCACCACCTACGAACACGTGGTCAGTATGCCATTTAACGAAATCCCCGGCGCGGATGACCTGGAACGGGCGGAGCGGCTGGTGCAAAAGTGCATCGAGATTCGCGGCGTGAAGATCAAGATGACGGATGTGCCCGTACCCGTCCCGTATGGCTCAGCCTTTGAAGGAGAAGTGGTGCGCAAGGCCGATATGCGCGTGGAATTTGGCGGCCAGCACTCTCGTTGTTTTGAATTCCTGACGATGGCCGACCTGAACGCCCTCACCGACGGCAAAATTGAGATTGTCGGCCCCGATTTCAGCCAGATTCCGGCCAAGGGGGCCATGGATTTGGGCATTGTGGTGCAGGTGGCGGGGCGGGAAATGCAGAAGGATTTTGAGCCGGTGCTGGAGCGGCAAATTCATTATTTTGTGAATGGCGCGTCTGGCGTGCAGCACATTGGGCAGCGGGACATTGCCTGGATTCGGTTGTCGCAAACGGCCGTAGACAAAGGTTTCGACCTGACACATTTCGGCAAGATTCTGCACGCCCGTTTCCATGCGGACTTCGGCGCGATTGTGGACAAGGTGCAGGTGACGCTCTACACCGACCCGGCCGCTTTAGCCGAATGGTTGGTGAAAGCGCGGGAGGCGTACAGCTTCCGCAACCAGCGATTGGCGGATTTGACGGACACGGCCGTGAACGAATTCTACTCCTGTACCCTCTGCCAGAGCTTTGCCCCCGACCACGTGTGCATCGTCAGCCCGGAGCGGCTGGGGTTGTGTGGCGCGTATAACTGGCTGGACTGCAAAGCCAGCTTCAGCATCAATCCCACCGGCCCCAACCAGCCGATCAAGCTGGGCAAACTGCTCGACCCCGACGTAGGTTATTGGAGCGGCACCATTGATTATGCCCGCAAAGGCTCACATGGCGCGGTGCAGAATGTGTCCATGTACAGCATCATGGAAAACCCCATGACGGCTTGCGGCTGTTTTGAGTGCATCGTCATGTACATCCCGGAAGTGGAGGGGGTGATGGTGGTCAGCCGCGAGGACGTGGGCATGACCCCGGCGGGCATGAAGTTCAGCACGCTGGCGGGTATGGCCGGCGGCGGCGTGCAAACGCCAGGGGTGATGGGCGTGGGCAAGTATTACCTGGTCAGCCCCAAGTTTATTTCCGCCGACGGCGGTTTTAAGCGGGTGGTGTGGTTGAGCAAGGTGATCAAGGAGACGATGGCCGATGAGTTGCAGCACGTGGCCGAACGCGAAGGTATCCCCGACCTGATTGACCGGATTGCTGACGGCGACAAGATCAACACGGTGGAGCAGTTGCAGGATTGGGTGGAGGAGGTTCACCACCCGGTGCTGGATTTGGGGCCGATGGGCCGCGAACCGGCGGAACTGCCGGAACCGGATGAGGAGTTGATGGCGCAGGCAACGGCCGTAGTCGAAGCCGCCATGGCCGATTTATCCGCGAAGGACGCAAAGAGCGCGAAGGAAGAAGAAGTCGTTTTTGACGCAAAGGAAGCAAAGCTCGCAGAGGACGCAAAGGAAGAAGAAGAAAGCCTCGTTGACGTGTCATTCCGAGCGGAGTCTTCGGAGCGAGGAATCCCTCAAGTGGGACAGGAAGAAGATTCCTCGGAAGATACTTCGGCAGTCTCAGCACAGGCTCTCGGAATGACAATGGCAGAACCGCCACAATCTCCCAATCTCCCAATCTCCCAATCTCCAATCTCCCAGGCCGACCTCTTGCAAGAGGCGCAGGCGGCTGCGCTGCGGCAGGCGCAGGCATTGCAGCAGGCGGCGGCCGAAGCGCTGCGGCAGGCGGAATTGCTGGGCCAGGCCAGAGAAATGGCCGCGCAACCGGCTACCCCGGCTGAAGCAGTGGAAAGTTTGCGGCAGGCATTAACGGCCGCATTGGGCGCACTGGGCGGCGCGGTTCCGGCAACGGCCGTTGCCCCACCACCCACACATGAACCCGTAAAACAGGCGCTTCCGCCTGTGGAAGAGGTTCCCATCATCGCCAAAGCGCCGGAACCAAAACCCGAAATCCGAAGCTCGAAGCCCGAAGTCCAACCACCGATTACCGATTACCGATTACCGATTACCGACAAACCCTGGCTCCCGCCCACCACCAAAACCCCGCTCGCCAAAGAAAAATGGGCGGGCAAGGTGCGGGAAGTGACCCTGGGGGCAACGGCCGTGCAGGGCGGCACGCGCGCCAAAACGGTGACGGTGGGCGGGGAGACGGCGATGCCATTTCTGGGTTTTGAAGGGGTGATGCCCCATCCACCGGTGATTGCCGTGGAGATCAGAGACCGGAAGCCGGCAGATTGGTCGCCGCTGCTGTTGGAGGCATGGGGCGACGTGGTGGCCGACCCGGTGCGGTGGGCGCAGACGGCCGAGAAAGCGGGCGCGGGGCTGATTCAGTTGTCGTTGGGGCTGGAAAATGGGGTGGACACGGCCGTTGCCACCGTCCGCTCCGTCTTACAAGCCACCGGTTTACCGTTGATTGTCGTCGGGCCAGGCCAGGCCGAGAAAGACAACGAACTGCTCGTCCCCATTGCCGACGCTTTCAAAGGCGAGCGGCTGGCGCTGGGCATCTGCGAAGACAAAAACTACCGCACCATCGTCGCCAGCGCCATGGCCAACGACCACCTGGTCATTGCCCGCACCGCTATGGATGTGAACCTGGCCAAGCAGCTCAACATCCTCATCAGCGATATGGGGCTGCCGCTGGATCGGGTGATCATGGATCCGACGACCGGCGCGCTCGGTTATGGCTTTGAGTACGGCTACTCGGTGATGGAGCGGCTGCGGCTGGCGGCGCTGCAAGGGGACGGCATGACCCAACTGCCGATGATGGTTACACCCGGTGAAGAGGCGTGGAAGACCAAAGAGGCCAAAGTCGGTGTTGGTGTCCCGGCGGCCTGGGGCGATTGGGCGGAACGGGCGATTACGTGGGAAACGCTCACGGCCGTGATGCTCATCGAATCCGGCGCCAACATCCTCACCCTGCGCCACCCGGAGGCGGTGCGGCGGGTGCAAGCCGCGATCAATGATCTGGTGAAAGCGGCGTGATACGTGATGCGTGATGCGTGACCCATTTTTCACGCATCACGTATCACGCATCACGCATTACGGAGAAAACAATGGCTCTCTCAGGTATCCAAATCTACAAGCTGTTGCCGCAGACGAATTGTAAGGAGTGTGGCTTTCCCACCTGTCTGGCCTTTGCCATGAAGCTGGCGGCGAAGCAGGTGGAATTGTCGCTCTGCCCGACGGTGAGCGAGGAGGCGAAGGCGCAACTCTCAGAAGCAGCCGCACCACCGGTACGGCCGATTACGCTCAAGTCGAACGGCTATGAAGTGTTGTCCGGCAATGAGGTGGCCCTGTTCCGGCACGAAAAGCGCTTTTTCAGCCCCACCGGGTTGTTTTTGCGGGTCTATGACGATGAGCCGGTAGAGGAGATAAAGCGGAAGGTCACGGCCGTTGCCGGATACATCGTTGACTACGTGGGCATTGACCTGAAATGGGACGGCATTGCTGTGCAGGAAAGAGGGGGTGATTTTGTGGGGGCAGTCACGGCCGTGCGCGCCATTACCCACCTGCCCCTCATCCTCATCGGCGAGCCGGACGCGCTCAAACCGGCGCTGGCGCAACTGGATGACGGCAAACTGCTGCTGGCCTTTGCCACCGCCGATAACTGGCAGGCGATGGTGGATGTGGCCAAGGCCCACCAGGCGGCGCTGGCGGTGCAGGCGGAAACCATTGATGAAATGGTCGAATTGACGGAGAAGGTGAAGGCGGCCGGCGTGGATGACATTGTTATTTGCCCGGCGCAGCGCGGTCTGCACGGTACATTGACGGCCAACAGCACCGCCCGGCGCATGGCGCTCAAACAAACCTTCCGTGCCCTGGGCTACCCCATTTTGAACATCCCTGGCGACGCGCCGACGCCGGAGATGGAAACGGTGTGGGCAGCGCAGGCGATTGGCAAATATGGCAGTTTTGTCATCCTGGACCACGTTGCGCCAGAGACGGCCTACCCGCTGTTGGTGCTGCGCCAGAACATCTACACCGACCCACAAAAGCCGATTCAGGTGCAGCCCGGCCTGTACGAAATCAACAATCCCGGCCCCGATGACCCGGTGCTGGTGACGACCAATTTCTCCATCACCTATTTCAGCGTGAAAAACGAGGTGGAGAGCGCCGGCTTACCCGCCTGGCTGCTGGTCACCGAGTCCGAAGGCATGAGCGTACTGACGGCGTGGGCGGCGGGCAAATTTGACGCCGAACGGATTGCCAAAGATGTGAAGCGGTTCAACGTGGCCGACAAAGTAAGTCGGAAACGCCTGGTGCTGCCGGGGCACACGGCCGTACTCTCCGGCGAAGTGGAAGGTGAACTACCCGATTGGGAAGTGAAGGTCGGCCCCCGTGAAGCGGTGGATGTGCCCAAGTTTATGAAACAGGCATTAGCGTGATGCGTGACCCGTGAGAATTGTTTCACGCATCACGTATCACGCATTACGAAAAAACTTATGAGCAACTTTAACGAATTAGCCAACGAATTTCTTTCACAAAAACGGATTGCCTTTGCCGGTGTCTCACGAGATGAGAAACAGACGGCGAACCTGATTTACAAAGCGTTTCAAGCTAAAGGGTATGAGGTGTTTGCCATCAACCCCAACATGACGGCCGTACCTGGGGGTGATCCCTGTTACCCCAATGTGCAGGCGGTGCCGGGTGGCGTGGATGGCATGGTGATTGTCACCAGCCCGGCGGTGACAGAACAGGTGGTGCAGGATTGTGTGGCCGCCCATGTGCCCCGTGTGTGGATGCACAACAATACCTTCGGTGGCACGAGCGTATCGGAAAAAGCGACGGCCGTGTGCCGTGAAAACAATATCGTCGTCATTGACGGCGGCTGTCCCTTGATGTTCTTCGACTTTGGTCACAAGTGTATGAAATGGGTCTTGGGCGCCATGGGCAGACTGCCGGCGTGAAGAAGTAATTGGGTAATTGCGTAATTACCCAATTACCCAATTACCCAATTACCCGTTATGGCCGAATTTACCGTTTCCTTCGACGGGTTTGGCCCGGTTCAGGTACCAGGTGGGTCGCTGCTGACAGAAGCGGCCGTGCGCGCCGGGGTGCAAATTGCCCAGCCGTGTGGCGGGCAGGGGCGGTGCGGGCGCTGCGCGGTGCAAATCTTGGGTGGCGCTGACGCCGCTGGCGGCGTGCGGCGGCGCAGTACGCTGCGCCTGTCGGCGGCGGATGTGGCTGCCGGGTATGCGTTGGCCTGCCAGGCGGTGGTGGAGGGGGATGCTCAGGTCAGCGTACCTACCCAGGAGACGTTAGAACGCGCGCTGACGACGGATCGCACGGCGGCCGAAGTAACCGTGCCCGCCGGGTATGACCCGCAGCGCGACCAGACGATCCGGCGGCTTTATCTGACCCTACCGCCGCCGAGTTTAGATGACCAACGAGACGATTGGAGCCGCCTGCAAACGGCCGTCCGCCAACAAACCGGCCTCGAAAATCTGCAAATCTCCCTGCCCCTGCTGCGCCAATTGGGTTCTGTTTTACGGGCGGGAGAGTGGCAGGTCACGGCCGTCATCGCCACCCCCCAATCTCCAATCTCCAATCTCCCAATCTCCCAATCTCCCCACCTCCTCACCCTCCTCCCCGGCCACACCGAAATACCTCTCCTCGGCCTGGCCATTGACATCGGCACGACCACCGTTTCCGTCTGGCTGGCGGATTTAATCAGCGGCGAAGTGTTGGCGCAGGCGGCCGAATACAACCGCCAGATTCGCTGCGGCGAGGACGTGATTTCCCGCGTCATCTACGCCAGCAAAAACAACGGGCAGGCGGAATTAAGACACCTTGTGTTGCAGAGTATCAATACGCTGATCGAGCGGGTGGGGCAGAAAGTGGGTAAAGATCAGAGATCAGAGATTAGAGATTTAGAGATTGCCCAATCTCCAATCTCCAATCTCCAATCTCACATTTACAAAGCCACCATCGTCGGCAACAGCATCATGATGCACCTGCTGTTGGGGATTCCGGCGGAGAGCATCCGGCTGAGTCCGTTTGTCACGGCCGTGAACCATCCCCCTGTTTTCACCGCCGCCGAAATTGGCCTGGACATGCACCCGGCGGGAACGGTGCTTTGTTTGCCCGGCGTCGCCAGCTACGTGGGCGCGGACATTACCGCCGGGGTGCTGGCCTCCGGGCTGGATGATGCGTTGGCGGTGAGCCTGTTCATGGACATCGGCACCAACGGCGAGATTGTGTTGGGCGGCCGAGAGTGGCTGGTGACGTGCGCCTGCTCGGCCGGGCCGGCCTTTGAAGGGGCGGGCGTACAAGACGGAATGCGGGCCACACGGGGGGCGATTGAAGAAGTGTGGATTGACGGCCGTACCGCCGAACCCACCTGGCGCGTCATTGGCAACGACAAACCACGTGGGCTGTGCGGCAGTGGTCTCATTTCCCTGTTGGCGGAACTATTCCTGACCGGGGTGATTGATAAGGGCGGCCATTTGAACCAACATCTGGCGACCAACCGGATTCGCCAGGGGGAGAATGGGCCGGAGTATGTGGTGGCCTGGGGGGAGGAAAGCTGGCACGGCCGTGACATCGCCATCACCCACGTGGACATTGATAACCTCATCCGGGCCAAAGCGGCCGTGTATGCCGGCATGGCCGTGCTGGCAGACAGCGTGGGCCTGCCGTTAGACAGCGTGGAACAGGTGTTGATCGGCGGCTCGTTTGGCAAATATATCAACGTAGAGAAGGGCATCCAGATTGGGCTGCTGCCGGACAAGCCCTGGGAGCAATTTAAGTTTTTGGGCAATACGGCCGTGCTGGGCGCCTATTACGCCCTGCTCAGCCAGACCGCCCAACAGCGTATTAGCGATATTGCCGCCCGCATGACCTACATTGAATTATCGGCCGATAACAGTTTTTATGAGGCGTTTACTTCAGCCCTGTTCCTGCCACACACGGAAATGGATCGCTTTCCGTCGGTGGCGCAGGAGATGGAGATTGAGAGATTAGAGATTAGAGATTAGAGATTACCAATCTCCAGTCTCCGATCTCCAATCTCCCTAAAGGAGAAAGCTATGAACATCATTGGTGAGAACATTCACATTATTTCGGCCAATGTCAAAGAGGCGCTCAAGGAGCGGAACGGCCGTTTCTTTCAAGATTTGGCCGTGCGGCAGGTGACGGCGGGGGCCAACGCCCTCGACCTGAACCTGGGGCCGCGCAAAGCAGATGGTGAAGAGATATTCCCCTGGATGGTGGGGCTGATGGAAGAAGTGGTGGACGTGCCCCTCTGTTTCGACAGCACCAACATCGTGGGCATTGAAGCCGGGCTGAAAAAGGTGACAAAAGCACAGCCCATCATCAACTCCACTTCGGCGGAACCGGAACGGCTGGAAAAAGTGCCCCTGGTCGCCAAACAGTACAACACCCGCCTGATCGCCCTGACGATGGGCAAGAGCGGCATCCCGGTCGCGGCCGATGAACGGGTTAATATCGCCCTGGAATCGCTCATCCCCCGCGCCCTGGAGATTGATTTCCCCATCAGCGACCTGATCATTGACCCGCTGGTACTCACTGTTTCCGGCTGCCAGGAATACTGCCCGCATCTGATTGAAGCGGTGCGCACCCTGCAATTTGCCTGGGACCCGCCGCCGCCCATTTCCGTGGGGTTGTCCAACGTCTCCAATGCCGTGCCCCGCGAAAATCGGCCGTTGATCAACCGGGTCTACTGCGCCATGCTCATGGGCGTGGGGCTGCAAATGATGATCGCCGATCCGTTTGACGAACAGTTGAAGGAGGTGGTGCGGGTGATTGAGGAGCGGGATGGGGGCACGGCCGTGAACCGCCTCTACCTCTCCATCCACGACCACATCGCCAACATGGAAGAGCCAGACATCAACGACGTAGACCTCTACGACCCGGAACAGGCCGCTATCTGGAAGACCGTGGAAATTTTATTGAACAAAGTGATTTACGCAGATGCCTATCTACAACAGGAGGCGTTTGCTTAAGGCCGGTAATCCGTGAACCGTAACCCGTAAACCGATGACCGATTACGGATTACCGATTACGGATCCCCGCCAAGGAGGCCAATATGTTCACCGACAAAAAGCGCGTTGACATAGACGAACTGCTCAAAAAAGCGCAGAAACCGTCGGCCGACGCCATGGCATTGCACCCGTTTTACCGGGGCAAAGTGGAAATGGCGCTCAAATGCGCCGTGCGTGATTTGAATGACTTCTCCATCTGGTACACGCCGGGCGTGGCCGCACCCTGCAAAGCCATCAATGCCGAACCGGAGCGCGTGTACGACTACACCAACAAATGGAACACCGTCGCCGTCGTCAGCGATGGCACACGAGTGTTGGGGCTGGGCGACATTGGCCCCAAAGCCGGCCTGCCGGTGATGGAGGGCAAAGCCCTGCTCTACAAATACCTGGGCGGCGTGGACGGCGTGGCCATCATGTTAGACACCAAAGACCCGGACAAAATCATCGAAACCGTGTTGATGCTGCAACCGGCCTTTGGCGGCGTCAACCTGGAAGACATCTCCCAACCCAAATGTTTCCGCATCCTGGACACCCTGCGCGAAAAGGCAGAAATCCCCATCTGGCACGATGACCAGCAAGGCACGGCTACCGTCACCCTGGCGGGGTTGATGAATGCCCTGAAGCTGGTAGGCAAACGCATCGAAGACGTAAGCATCACCTTTGTCGGCAGCGGCGCGTCCAATGTGGCCTGCTCGCGGCTCATCTTTGGCCGGGGGGCCGACCCGACCAAATGCACGATGGTAGACAGCAAGGGCATCCTGGGGCCGCATCGCCGCGATCTGGAAATGCGCCGCCACGAGTACGTGGACAAATGGCGGCTGTGCCAGATTACCAACGGCGACCTGCGCCAGGGTGGTATCCCCGAAGCGATGGAAGGGGTGGATGTGGTCATTGCCCTCTCCACGCCGGGGCCGGGCACCATTTTGCCGGAGTGGGTGGAACGGATGAACAAAGATGCCATCGTGTTTGCCTGCGCCAACCCGGTGCCGGAAATCTGGCCCTGGGAGGCGTTGGAAGCGGGGGCGCGCATTGTGGCTACCGGGCGGTCGGACTTCCCGAACCAGGTGAATAACTCGCTGGGTTTCCCCGGCATCTTCCGGGGCGCGCTGGACGTGCGGGCGAAGACGATTACGGACGAGATGTGTTTTGCCGCGGCCGAGGCGTTGGCCGATTTTATTGGCGATGACCTGGACGACGAACATCTGCTGCCGAGTATGGAAGATTGGCAGGTGTTTGCCCGTGAAGCGGCGGCGGTGGGCATGAAGGCGCAAGAGCAAGGCGTGGCCCGTCTGACGAAGAGCTACGACGAACTGTACCAACATGCGCTGGCAATGATCGGCCGTTCCCGCAACCTGACGCAGATGATGATGGATGAGGGATTTATTGCCCCGGTTCCTGAGAATTAGAGATTGGAGATTAGAGATTGGAGATTTGCGTACCATAATCTCTAATCACCAATCTCCAATCTCCTCCTGAAAGGAGGCTCGAAATGTACGATTTAATTGTCATTGGTGGTGGGCCGGCGGGCTTGACGGCGGCCATTTATGCCATTCGTAAACGGTTGAATGTGCTGCTCGTTTCCGAGGATTTGGGCGGCAAGACGAACTATCACCTCAATCTGCCGGACGTGGAAAGCTACCAGGTGATTCGCGGCATCGAAGTGGTGAATAAGTTTAAGAGTGAACTGGAGTACCTGCACTTTACTCGTTTGATGGATCGGGTAGAGCAGGTGCAGAAAACAATAGATGGTTTTGTCGTGCGCACCATGCAGGGCAGCGAGCTGGAGACGCGGGCGGTGGTGCTGGCCACGGGCACACGCCAGGAGTGGTTGAACGTGCCCGGCGAGCGGGAATACCTGTCCAAAGGGTTGTGTTACTCGGCTTTGAGCTATGCGCCGCTGTTTATTGACAAGGACGCGGTGGTCATTGGCGAGGACGAATTGGCGCTGCGTTCGGCGGCGGAACTGGCGACGGTGGCGCACCATGTGCATGTGGTAGGGCCGTCGGAGCGGGCGCTGCACACACCGTTGGGGCAGAAGTTACAGACGGCGGCTAACGTCACCATCTTGCCCCATTACCAGGTGGCACGGGTGGAAGGCAACGGCTACTGCCACACGGTGGTGGTCAAAGACCGGTTGGGCCAGGAGACGAAGTTGGAAGCGGACGGCACCTTTGTGGAGAAAGGGCTACGGCCGAATACACAAATGGTGGCGGGGCTGGTGGAACTGGACGGCCGTGGCTTCATCAAAGTTGATCCATACGCCCGTACCAGTGTGCCCGGCATCTTCGCCGCTGGCGACGTGACCAACATTTACGCCGAGCAGGTGTTGGTGGCGGTCGGCGAAGGCGTGAAAGCGGCGCTGAGTGCGTATGACTACTTGTTGCCGATGTTGTAGAGATTGGAGATTAGGAGATTGGGAGATTAGAGATTTCCCAATCTCCAATCACCCAATCTCTAATCTCAGAAGGAGGTTGATATGCCTCTCTTTACCCCCGGACGGCGCTGGCAGCCGGCCTATTATCCGTTTAAGAAAGTGAGCAAGGGGCAGCGGGCGCTGGCTTTTGTGGAGCGCGTGAGCAAAGGGCCGCTGTTTGGCTGCCGCATGTGTGGCAATTGTTTGCTGCAAGAGACGGCCTTTATCTGCCCGATGGAGTGCCCCAAGGGAGCGCGTAATGGGCCGTGCGGCGGCTCGACGGAAGCACATTGTTACGTGGATGAGACACGGCCGTGCATCTGGTATGAAATCTACGAGCGCGCCTTCAAAATGGGGCGGCAGGAGATGCTGCTGGAAGTGCTGCCGCCGCTGGATTGGGACAAGGTAGGTGGCGAGACGTGGGGCGACGTGATGCGGCAGGTGCAGGTGGTGGGCACCAAAAAGGTGTTCACTGCCCTGGTGAAACGGGACAAAGAAGCCCGCGCTGCCACCTGGGACGCCGTCTTTCGCCCGGTGCGCCAGCCGGATTGGTGGCAGGGTGACGCCGAATACCACGCACCCGCTTACGATGAACCAGTTTCGGAACTGGAGCGACGGCTAAAGGCGGGTGAATTTGTGGTGACGGCCGAGGTTGCGCCGCCGCTGAGCGCGGCTACGGGGGCGATGTGCCGTAATGTGGAGCTGGTACGGCCGTATGTAGCCGCCGTCAACTTCACCGACTGTCCCTCGGCCACGCCGCGTATGTCCTCCATTGCCTGCTCCACGATGGCGCTGCAACACGACGCCGAACCGGTGCTGCAAATTGCCGCCCGCGACCGCACCCGCACCGGCTTGCAGGCCGAAGTGCTGGGGGCCAGCGCGCTGGGCATTCGCAACATCCTTTGTCTGTCCGGCGACCATGCCCGCATGGGGCCGCCGCCGCAGGGCCGGATGGACGTGATTGACATTGACGCGGTGCAGATGCTCTGGATTTTGCGGCGGATGCGGGATGAGGGGAAGTATCTGGACGGCCGTAACCTCAAATTCCGTCCCCAATTTTTCCTGGGCGCGGCCGGCGCGCCCTTCGCTTCCCGCCCCGAATTCCAGGCCATCCGCGAACACAAAAAGGTGAACGCCGGGGCGCAGTTCTTCCAGACCAACCTGGTCTATGACCCGGACGGGCTGGAAATCTGGCTGAACGAACTGGCAAAACGCAATATCTTGGACAAGGTATACATCCTCATCGGCATTACGCCGCTCAAGACCTTGAAAATGGCCCACTACATGAACGATGACGTGCCCGGCGTTTTCATTCCGCAGCCCATCCTCAAGCGGCTGGAAGCAGCCGGGGATGGCGTGGCCGAAGAAGGGGTGCAGATTGCCCTGGAACTCATCGAGGCGATCAAGGGCAAACAGGGCGTGAACGGCATTCACCTGATGGCGGTGGGCTGGGAAGAGATTGTGCCGCGTATTGTCACTGAGGCGGGTCTGGCCCGACCGCAACTGGCGCAGCCGGAGCTATGTTTGAATTAACCACGGATCGGACGGATTGGGCAGATTTTTACGGATTTTTTTATCCGTTGGCATCTGTCACATCCGTAAAATCTGTGGTTAATTTTTTGGTCAATAGCGAATGAAATTAGCAATTAGTGGCAAAGGGGGTGTGGGCAAGACGACGCTGGCGGCGCTGCTGGCGCAGGCTTATGCCGACGCCGGGCAGCAGGTGTTGGCGGTGGATGCCGATCCGTCGCCCTGCCTGGCGGGGGCATTGGGCTTCCCGGCGGAGCTGCGGACGCGGCTGCGGCCGATTGTGGAGATGGAAGAGCTGATCGCCGAACGCACCGGGGCGCAGCCGGGGTCGTTTGGCGGCTTTTTTACCCTCAATCCGCGCGTAGACGATATTCCCGAACGGTTCAGCGTGGTGCATCGTGGCGTGCGGCTGCTGGAAATGGGAGCGGTGGAGACGGGCGGTTCCGGCTGTATCTGCCCAGAGAGCGCCATGCTCAAGACGTTGTTCACCCATTTGCTTTTCCGCAAAGATGAGGTGTTGATCCTGGATATGTATGCCGGGGTGGAACATTTGGGGCGGGCGACGGTGGATTTTGTGGATGCGTTGTTGATTGTGGTAGAGCCGACGAGAAGAAGTGTAGGCACGGCCGTACAAATTCAAAAACTCGCGCATGATATTGGCCTGGAACGGCTGTGGCTGGTGGGCAACAAGATGGGCAGCCAGGCCGAAGCCGAATTCCTGCGTGCCCAGGCCGCCGGGATGCCCATTTTAGGACTCCTGCCCACAGACGCCGGGGTACAGGAAGCAGATCGGATGGGTACGGCCGTGTATGACCATGTGCCCGTTTTAAGAGAAGAAACGAAGAGGATGATGGAGAGATTAGGAGATTAGGAGATTGAGAGGTTGGAGGGGCAATCTCCCAATCTCTCAGTCTCCCAATCTCATCAAAACCATGACCACAACCATTGCCTTAGCCGGAAAAGGCGGGGTGGGTAAAACCACCATCGCCGGCATGATGATTAAATATCTGGCACAGAACCAGTCTGGTTCCGTGCTGGCCATTGACGCCGACCCCAGTAGCAATTTGAACATGGTGTTGGGGCTGGAACTGGGCTGGACGATTGGCGAGATTCGGGAAGATATGTTAGCCCAGGTGAAACAGTCGCTCACGGCCACGGGGGCGGCGATGGGGGCATTGTCTGGCGGTGTGAGCAAACGGGAGTACCTGGATTACAGTGTGCGCTCCTCGTTAGCGGAGGGCGACCGCTTTGACCTGATCGCCATGGGCCAGCCAGAAGGGCCGGGCTGTTACTGCGCCGTGAACCACAATTTGCGCGAGGTGATAGACAGCCTCAGCCGTCAGTACCGGTACGTGGTCATTGACAACGAAGCGGGCATGGAGCATCTCAGCCGCCGCACCACGCGGGACGTGGATCACCTGATCATCGTCAGCGACGCCACGCAGCGGGGGATTGTGGCCGCCGAACGCATTGCCGCCTTCCGGCACGAACTGGACATTCACATCGCCAATAGCTATTTGGTGCTCAATCGGGCGCCGCTGGAACTGCCGCTGCCGTTGCAGCAGCGTATCGGGCAGATGGATGTGCCGCTGTTGGGGCTGGTACCGGCGGATGAGGAGTTGGTGGTGTTTGAATACAGCGGACGGCCGTTAATCGAATTGCCCGACGATTCACCGGTGTACACGGCCGTCGCCGACATGATGCGCCACCTGATGCCCTGATAACACGGCCGTCGCCACCCGCATCCCACCCAACGTTACCCCGGCTGTAGATTGGCCGGGAAATATGGAGTCGCCCACCAGCCATAGATTGGGGATGCCGGTTGCCGGGCCGCGCGCCTGAAAGAGGGAAGTCTGGGGAAAGCCACCCACCATGCCCGACGGCCGTCGCGTGTAATACGCAAACGTTACCGGTGTGCCCGGCAAACTGAGCCGCACAGCGCGGCGGATGCCGGGGATGGCCGGTTCGGCCGCCGCCAGCAGCCGGTTCATGTACACCTCGCGCCGTTCACAGTAGGCGGCGGGGGATCCGGCCTGGCGAAGCTGCTGCCAGGGAGTCACGGCCGTATGGGTAGACAATGTCGCCGCCCGCATTCCCTCCGGGGCGCGGCCAGTATCTCCTGGTTCTGACAATGAAATGAAGACGCTGTTGCCCTCCCCCAACGGCCGTGTGTGGCCCACAATCACCTGATGATGCGTCGCCAGGTCTGCGGGCAAATACCGCTCCTCCAACCCCAGGTAAAGGGTGAATGCGCCCCAGGTTGGGGGGCGATGCTGCGTCTCTGCCTGCAAGGAGCGCGGCGCTGCCTGGCCCAATAAGTCGTTCAGCGCCCAGGGAGTGACGTTGGCAATGATATGGTCGGCGGCAAAACAGTGACCTTTGCGGGTGGTCACGGCCGTTGCCCGTCCCTTCTCCACTGTAATCCGCGCCACCTGCTGCCGGAAATGCACCGCTCCCCCGTGCTGGCGAATCCAGGCCACCAGCGTCTTCGCCAGCGCGCCCATGCCGCCCCGCACATGGTTGACGCCGCGGCGGGGCAGGTCGAGGGCGGCGCTGCCATACAGGGCGTGGGCGTCCTGGCTGGTGGTCTGCGCCGAAATGAGCAGTTGTGCATCCAAAAAAGCGCGGAAAAGGGGATCGTCTGCCGGTGCAATCTGGCCGATGGTGCGGAACAGGTAGGGTAATGCCCGCGTGGTTTGTGGCCGCAGCGCCCGCGCCAGGGCCAACACGTCAGCAGTGGATTGGGGCGGCCAGGGAAACGGCCGTGAGGAGACATCCCAGGCCAGCGCCGCCAACTTTTCCTGCGTTTGCCAGAAGGGTTCGGCCTGGGGGAATGCCGCCCGCCGTTCGGCGCGCCAACGTGCCGGGTCGGCCCATTGGGTAACGGCACGGCCGTCCGGCAGATGCACCACCCAGGCCGGATCAACAGGGTCAACGGGCCAGGTTAAATCCAGCATCTCCGCCAGCCGGGCATGGGGGCCGCCGGGTGCAAAACCACCGGCCAGAGTAGTGCCAGCATCGAACCGAAATCCTTTGTGGAAAAACGTCCCGGCGCAGCCGCCAGGGTAGACGTGAGCCTCCAACACCGTCACCCGGTGTCCGGCTTGAAGCAGTAAAGCTGCTGTCGTCAGGCCGCCAATACCGCCGCCGATGATGAGAGAGTGGGGCATAAGGTCACTCGTTGCAGGTGGCAGGTTGCATGTTGCAGGTGACTTGCAACCTGCCACCTGCCCGCAGGGGGTTAATGGCTTTCACCACGAGATTGCCAGGCATGGGCAGCAGCATGGCGCAGATGGTAACGGGTGAGCCATTTGCGGGCGGTGAAAAGCAGGTACAGGCCGGGTTTGTTGAACAGCAGGCGGCTGAGCCAGCCACCCCGGCCGGGAGAATGTTCGTACACAATCCGTTCGTGAACGCGGGTGGTGTGGGCGTCAACGGCCGTAAAACGGTGTGTATGTTCCCACGATTTGAGCGGCCCCTGCTCCTGGCGGTCAGTAAAACCGTGAGGGCCGACGTGATGGTGTACGGCCGTCCAGCGCAGCGGCAGCGGCCCAAACCAGAGCGTAAATTCCGCCCGCGACCCTTCAGCCAACGGCTCAAAAGAGTGAATCTGCACAAAAAGCGGCGGCGGCGTCAGCTTTTTCAGGATGCGCGTGTCGTGGTGGAAATCGTGTACGGCCGTGAGCGGTGCAGATACGGTGAAATGAAAGTCAAATGGGGTCATGATTACCGATAGTGCTCCAAATCCGGCGGCAGGGGCAAGGGGACTTCGGCCGGATAAATCTGATGCAGGATGTGCAAAATCTGGTAGGCGGCGTCGGCTTCAAAGGTGTAAAACCCTTCATAGTACCGCTCTTTACCGCCTAACGATGGTATTTCCTGGGCCAGTAATGTCATATGGACGCCGCCGCCATAGGCCACCACATACCAGTAATGGACCAGCGGTGTATCCGTCGTGTCAATGCTGAATACACGGGGCGTTTTCAACAAGGCGCTTATCTGAGCCGGGTCGCTGTCGGCAGCATAATAGAGCCACAGCCCTTCGGCCGCCTGGGCCACCTGCTGGTAACGCGCCTGCTGCGGCACGATGCGGGACAGATATTGGAAGGAGGCATGGAGCACGGCCGTGCGCGGCGTATGGATGACGGCATCTTCAATGATGTGGCTAATTTTAACCATAGCATCTACTGAAAAGGTGTACCGAAAAGCCAGGTCTTGCAGCGCCGCCGGCTGCACACTATCCAAAATTCGCTCGGCCTGCGGCGTGAACAGGGGCATCATGCGGTTGTAAAAAGTATGCAGGATTGCGGTCTTCATAGTCAGTTGTTCCTTGAGATTTCTAGCGTAATGGGAAATACGTCGTAAACAATAAACAATATGCTCTTGATATTATACAAATTCTATCATCTTGTCAATCTTTTGTACATATTTCCTATTACTTTTGGCGGCATTTCTCCATACACCGTTATCACCCTGTCACCTAGTCACCTTGTCAAGTATAATTGCCACCATGCTTAAAGTCGTAGACACCATCGTCCAGGCGCTCACTGCGCAATGTGGAGACCAGCTTGAAGCCGTTTACCTGTTTGGCAGCTTGGCCCAGGGGCACTATGTTCCCGGTGATTCAGATATAAACCTGTTTGTGATTCTGGCCGACAGCACGGCCTATCCTGCTGTGCAACAATCCTTTTTGCCTCTCTGGCAACAGCACCAGCATCACTTGAAACGTGCGCCATTTGTGGCCACGCGAGCGGCGTTTTTACGCCATCTTCAGTTGAACCCCCTTCTGGCGCAGCAGTTGGTGCGCGATGCGCAGCAGTTGACCGGCCCGCTGGAATACCTGGACAGGCGCATGGCCACCATCGAACCCCACGAAGCGTATGCCTATCTGGTGACGGAAGCGATGCAGGCGTCGGCAGCTTTAGCGCCGGAACTATTGGGGAAGGACACGGCCGTCGTCGCGCTCTCCCGCCTGCAACGGCTGGCGCGCCGTTTACGCCAGGAGCCATTACCCGAAGGGGAAACGGCCGTGCAATCCTTCGCCCGCATCCAACACTTCCTCAACCCCATCATCGCCTCGCTGCCCGCCGCCCGCAAAGTGGCCGGCATGGTGCCCAGGAACACCACCACCCCCCTGCTGCCGGGGCTGCAAACCATCTACAAGGAAGGCAACAAAACTATTCTTGTTTTTACCGAGCTGTCCCCACAGAAAATTATCCAGACCGACTGGAACAAGCTGGCTTCCCGCCTGCCCGCAGGTACCACCGGCCTGGAACTGACCACCGTTGAGCAGATGAGCCTTTCGATTATGTTTGAACGGCCGTTGGACTTGCGCTTTAAGAAATTACAGCATACTTGGGGGCCAAACTTCCTGGCGGCGTTCAACCCCACCACCCGCCAGATCATGCGCTACTCCGCCCGCGTACCCTCACGCATATTGATTGATGAACTGCCCAATACCTACCTGACCCAGGAAGCGACGGAAGAGGTGCAGCACAAAATCATCCACGACTTCCAAAACAAGATGCTCAACGTGCAACTAGAACATGAACTGCTGGTGCGCTATGGCCTGGTGGAACGGTTCAAACCACCCACGCCCGTGCCGGGACGGGAAACACCCGCCCCGGAGCGTATCGCCGCCCTCTTCCAACACCTGGAATGGTGGGCCGACTTTTACGCGATCCAACTGTAACGGCCGTGTCCCCTCACCTTCGCGCTTCTTCGCGTCCTTTGCGGATCGTCACCGCCCTTTTCGTGCTGGCGCTGCTGCTAACCAGACCCCCTACCCCCAGCATTGTCAGCCTGGGGCCACCACAAACCGTATACACCGAACACCCCATCGTCGGCGTCCACACCCGCCTCACCGACGAGGTGGAAGAGTGGAAGATTAAACGCACTTTGCAAATGGTGCGGCAAATGGGCGCGCCCTGGATCATCGAATTTTTCCCCTGGGCTTACTACCATGCCGCAGACGGCAGTATTGCCTGGGGGCGGCCTGATATGATCATCGGCCATGCGCATACGCAGGGGCTACAGGTGATCGCCCGTATCGGCCTGACGCCGGAGTGGGCGCGCCCGCCGGACACCCCCCTTACCTACCTGGACGAAACAGCGTATGATAATTTTGCCGACTTTGCGGCGCGGTTTGCTGAGCGGTATCACGGCCGTGTCTCCCACATGATCATCGGTAATGAACCCAATCTCAGTTATGAGTGGGGCTATCGCTTAACATCCCCTGTTGATTATGCGAATTTACTTAAAGCAGTCTACCCGGCCATCAAAGCGGCCAACCCGGATATGGTGGTATTGGCCGGGGCGCTGGCCCCTACGCTGGAACCCGCCGGTTCACCCTGGGGACTGAACGACCTGGAGTACCTGGCGCAGTTGTACGAAGCAGGCGCGGCCGATTATTTTGATGGCCTGGCCGTCCACGCCTATGGCCTCACCTTCCCCGCTACCGCCGAACCCGCCCCCGATATCCTCAACTTTCGCCGCGTGGAACTGGTGCGCCAGGTGATGGAGACGTATGGCGACGCCGAAACCCAAATTTACATCACCGAAACCGGCTGGAACGACCACCCCCGCTGGACAATGGCCGTGCGCCCGGCGCAGCGCATCCAATACACCCTGGACGCCTTCACCTACGCCGAAGAACAGTGGCCCTACGTGGAAATGATGGCGCTGTGGGTATTCCGCTTCCCCGCCCCCACCCGCAGTTTTATGGACTATTACACGCTGGTGACGCCAGAATTTTTGGAGAAACCGATTTATACGGCCGTGCAGGAGTACACAGGTAATTGAGTAATGGGGTAATTGGGGTAATGACCCAAGTGCCACTCATGGGATCGAATTCGGATCGGTGCATCAGTATGATTGAGCATAAGAGAATGTACCCTAACAGATTCGCCTGGGCTGTTGGCTTGATACTCCTGGCGCTTTTAGCAGCCTGCCGCAGTCAGGAAAATGCCTGGCAACAGGTTCAGGAAACCGGGGTGCTGAAAGTGGGGCTGGACCCCACCTACCCCCCGTTTGAGGCAGCGGATGAAAGCGGGGTTTTTGGCCTGGATGTTGATCTGGCAAAGGCGCTGGCGGCCGATTTGGGGCTGCAAGCGGAATTTGTTTTGTTTGGCTACGATGGGCTGTATGACGCGCTGGCTACGGGGCAGGTGGACGTGTTGATTTCGGCGCTGGTCATCGCCCCGGAACGGACGGAGGATTTTGCCTACAGCGACCCCTATTTTAACGCAGGTGAGATTTTGATCGTGCCCGCGGAAGAGGTTACGATTAGCCGGATGGCCGATTTGAACGGCCGTACCCTCGCCGTTGAATTAGGCGCACTCGGCCATGTGGAGGCCATCGCCTGGGCCAAACGGCTGCCCAATCTGACGGTTGTGCCCTACCCAACGGCCGATGAGTCGCTGACGGCCGTCATCAACCGTGAAGCCGACGCCGCCCTGGTAGACGCCATCAGCGGTCGTTTATTTTTGCGGGAAATGGATGGGCTGAAACGCACGGCCG
Organism: Chloroflexota bacterium; assembly: GCA_014584575.1. GTDB lineage: Bacteria > Chloroflexota > Anaerolineae > Promineifilales > Promineifilaceae > CAADGU01. The sequence continues at coordinate 58,912 of JACTMP010000054.1, read as the reverse complement.
TGCCCGTGACAGTAGAACCATTTGCCCTCGTCACCCGTATAGGCGACCGTCGTTTATTGACCGAACTTAACAACAGCCTGGCGCGCCTGCAAAGCAGCGGCCAACTGGATGAGATGACCAATCACTGGTTAGGTGAGTGAGAGGGGGTGGCAAGTGGCAAGTGGCAAGTGGCAAGTGGCGAAGGCCGACTTCGCCAACTGGCATACAGCCCACGAAGGTGGGCGTTGCCTCTTGTAGCCGCGATTTCAATCGCCTGGTTCTCACAAATGGCAAGTGAGCAGATGCAAAAACTTTTAGGAACAGCTCTCATTATCGGCGGCGTGTTGGTTGGCGGTGTGGTCGTCTGGTTGATGCGGCTGTATGTGAATGAGGGATTGTTGGCGGGGGGTACGGCCGTGATCGGTGCACTGTTAGGACTGCTGTTGCTCACAGCGCCCCAGTTGGCGCTTGGTATTTATTTGCTTTACTGTTTGAGAGATTAGAGATCAAAGATTGGAGATTGGAGATTGAATCCTCCAATCTCTAATCTTCAATCTCCAATAAAGACAAAAATACAAGAGGTATGTTATACTCACCCCTATCTGGATGACCATCAGATAGGCATTAAAATCCCACATAGGAGGACATTATGAAAGAAGGTCAGGTTCCCGATTTGTACGACAAAATTCAAGGTGAATCCACCGGTCTGGGCAAGCTGTTAGAAAAAATCCCCGGCCTCTCCGGATACATGGAAAAAGGGCGGCGGCGCGAAGCCGACCAGCTTTTGCGCGAGACCATCTCCTCCCGCCTGGAACAATCCCGTGTGCAGTTGGGCAGCGTCCAGGCCGAACTGAGCCGCGACATCATCAAAGCAATGGACCACGCCGAACCGTTAGGACGGGTAGACACCGGTCTGCGCGGCCTGGCAGGCAAGATTAAAGATGCGCCACAAGGGTATGCCGGTTTCTTTGACGCCGTAAAGGTGAAAGAAGACGACCTGGCCCGCATCTACGCCTTTGACGAAAAGATGCTCAACGTGGCCGACGAAGTGCAGGCCGGTGTGGACGCCCTGGCCAAAGCAGTGCGCGACAATGGCGACATCGGCAGCGCTATCCGTGAACTGAACAACACCATCCAGGAAGGCAACCGTGATTGGAGCGGACGGGATGAGGTAATAATGGGGATCAGTTAAAAATGTAATTGGGTAACTGGGTAATTGCTCAATTACCCAGTTACCCAATTACCTTCTTCAAGGAGAGAAATCATGGCAAAAGTATTTGACCGCGTAGCCATTGAGTCATGGCTCATGGATGAAATTGTGCAGAAGTTTCCGCGGGGCGGCCTGGGTGATATTAAGTTAGGCTCGCCCTTGATTGTGAATCCGGGAGAAACGGCCGTGTTCGTGCGCCAGGGTGAACCGCTAGGCACCTTCACCTCCGGCACCCACGTCCTGACCACTAACAACATCCCCTTCCTTACCAACATGCTGGAACGGGGCCTCTTTGGCGGCAAAAACGTCTTTACCGCCGACGTCTACTTCCTCAAAACCACAGACATGACCATGAAATGGGGCACCTCTTCCCCCATTATCATCGAACACCTGCACCGGCCGCCGGGGGCCAGCGCCATCGTCGGCAACGGCACCTACGTGGTCAAGGTCAAGGATCCCTGGCGCTTCCTGAACGCCTTCGACGCCTTCCGCGACAGCGTGCGCCAGCCACAACTGAAAGACCGCCTCGACCCGATGATGGGCATTATGATGCAAGACAAAATCAGCGAACTGGCCGAGGCCAAAAACCTGGGGCCGGCGCAGTTGCAATCCTTCAGCCAGGACATGAACGAACTGCTGGTAGGTCTCTTGCAGCAAGATTTCGACGCGGTGGGTCTCTCATTGGTGGATTTCAACATCCGCATGGGGCTGCATCCCAAATCGTTGGAGGTTGTCACCAACATGGGTTATGGCACCAGCTATACCCAGAAGCAGCAGGCCGACGCTTTTGTGGCCGCCGCCCAGAATCCGGCGGGTGGCAATATGGGCGAAATTGGTATTGGCGCAATGGGCATGGCCGCCATGCAAAACCTGCAAAATCAACAAGCCATGCAGCAGCAACAGGCGATGCAGCAGCAAGCCCCGCCGCAGGCCGCGCCAGCGCCCGCTGCTGGCGGCACGCCCGACGTGATGACGCCGCAGCAGGTGGCCGATATTCTGAAAGTTTCACCGGAAGATGTGATGGCGGCAATTGAAGCGGGTGACTTGAAAGCCCGCAAAATCGGTAGCGCCTACCGCATCAGCAAAGCGGCGTTGGATGAATTTTTAGCCGGATAGGCACACCAGACAGGTCTCTGAAGACCTGTCTGGTGTTAAATAAAACGCCCACAGGGAAACCTGCGGGCGTTTTTTGTTGCCGATCAATTGAGGTTGACAACGGGTAAGCTACTGTAAGGCACGTTGGATGTCAGGTAACGGCCGCTCACCCACCCTTCTGTGCCATCGGCCCGGCGCACCTGAATCCAGATGCTGAACGGGTCACGGCCGAGCAGCGTCACCACCTCGCCGTTGGAGAGGTAGGCGATGGCTTCGTATTCGACGCCAGGGCCAGAACGCACACTCAGGTAACGGGCGCCGGTCATCACGGCCGTGTTGCCGCTCAATTCCGGGGTGGTTGGTGCGGCGCCGCTGGCCGGTTGGCCGCCCGCGCCAGACCATTCTAACCACGCCTGCGCCAATCCGTAATCCTTGCGGAATTCCATTATCACCGGCACAGCGCCGCCGGGCAGGGTGATATTGGCCGCGCTTTCTACCACTTTGTACTGCGGATTCCACTGGTCAATGAGCAACTGCCCGTTGACCCACAACCGGTTGCCACCTTCTACCGTTGTTTTGAACGTGTAGGTACCGGGCGCAAAGTTAAGGGTTTTGGTCCAGCGCACAGAGAAGTTGTTGGCGTTCACCAGATTGGGCTGAGGCGAACTGGAACCCCAGGTGAAGTGGATTTGGGGATCAATACGGGTCATGGCCGGGCTGCCGTCCAGGGAGAAGTTGTTGTAATAGGCGGCGTCCCAGTTGATGGCAGCGGGCATGGCGGGGGTGGTTGGCGGGGGAGCGGTGGTCACGGCCGTCCAACTCAATTTCGCCGTAGCATTGTCCCGCGCATCATAATACTCCATCTGGATAGAGACAGCGCCGGAGAGGAAGATGTCGGCCGTTTTAGTCGTCACCGGCTGGTCCACCCAGTTGTTGATAATCAGCTGATTGTTCACCCACAGCCGCACACCATCATCGGTGGTGGCAGAGAAGCGATACGTGCCGGGGCTGAACTGGAGCGTGCGCGTCCACCGCACCGAAAAGTCATCCGAGGGCACAATGCCGGGCGCAGGTGAGCCGGTTCCCCATTCAAAATTGATAGCGGGATCATCCCGTACCAGCACCGGCTGATTGCTTAACGAACGGTTGTTGAAATACTCCCCTTTCCAGGCGTTGATGGTGGTCGCCAACGACCAGCCAAATTGGGCAATGGCCCCACCGCCGGCGTCGTAATACTCCACCCGCACCGGATAGCTACCTGCCGCCAGGTAAATGTCGGTGGTGACGGTATGCACCTGGCTGTCATACCACACGTCAATGATGGGGCTGTTGTTGATGAACACCCGCATCCCATCATCCATGGTGGCTGTAAAACGCCAGACGCCGCCCTGGTTCAGATAAATGTTGCCATTCCAACGGGCCGAGAAGTTGTCCACATTCACCGCCGGGTCAGGCGACCCCTCGCCCCAATCGTGGAAAATCCGGTCCTCAAAACGGCTGAATACCGGCGTCCCGGAGAGGGTGCGGTTGTTAAAGTATTCGGCGTGCCAGCTTGTGGTTTGTGCCTGGGCCGGTCGCCCCGTCAGGGCCAATGTCAGCAAAATCAGGGATAGTAGGCCGGATAACGGCCGTAATTGTGTACACATGATAGACCTCCTATGTGTAGAAGTTCAACTTCTCAAAAGAAGTTGAACTTCTGGCTCTGCCCGGTAGTGTACCATAAGCTCACCCGGTTAACTTGCCGGTTAGCCAACGAGTTAAGAAGTGATTAGAATTATCTCATTTGCAGACTATAATTGAGCAATTACCCATCTATGATGAAAACAAGCGACACTTACGTGATTGGACACCTCAACCCGGATACCGACGCCATTGCCTCGGCGATGGGCTACGCCTGGTTATTAAGCGAAAGGGATGGCGCTAAAGTCATTGCCGCCCGCGCCGGACACCTGAATCCACAAACCACCTGGGTGCTGGAGCAGCTAGAAATGGAACCGCCGCAATACTTGCCGGACGCGTCGCCCCGGTTTGCCGAGATTGCCCATCGCTATGACACAGCCACGCCGGATGCACCCTTGCGCGACGTATGGGCGATTGCCAGTATTACCGGCGGTGTGGCGCCTGTGGTCAACCCGGACGGTACACCATACGGCCTGATCACCGTCATCAGCCTCTTTAACTTTTTGAAGGAAAAAGTCGGCGCTCACACCCGCAATGAAGAAACGCGCATCAAGGACATTATGGATATTCCTTGCGCAGAGGCATGTGACACGGCCGTGCCCCAATTCCAGGCCAAAACACGCATCCGTGATGTGCTGTCACGCATCCTCTACGAAGAGCGGTCGGAGTTTTGGGTGGTGGATGAAGATGGCCGTTATCTGGGTATTTGCCGTCAGCGTGACGCCCTCAACCCGCCCCGCCTGAACATCATCCTGGTTGACCACAACGAACCGGCCCAGGCGCTGGGCGCGCTCAACGAGGCCAACCTGATCGAAATCCTCGACCATCATCGGCTGGGCAATCCACCCACCCACACCCCCATTCGCTTCACGGTAGACATTGTGGGCAGCACCTGCACCCTGGTCTGTGAACAGATCGCTGAGGCCGGGTTGAGTGCGCCGCCGCCGCTGGCCGGGCTGCTACTCGCCGGGCTGCTCTCAGATACGCTCATTCTCACCTCGCCCACCACCACACCGCGCGACCACAAAGCGGCCGAACGGCTCAAGCGGTGGGCTTTTGTGGGCGGCGCGCCGCTGGCGGGTGAGACGATCCAGTCGTTTGGCGAAGCATTGTTGGGCGCAGGAGCCGGGTTGGCATCACGCCCGCCGGAAGAGATTGTCAGCGCCGACTTCAAGTTGTATGAAGAGGGTGGGCTGAAATTTGGCGTGGGCCAGGTGGAAGTGACTACGATAAACGAACTGGCCGAGCATCAGGCGGCGCTGCTGGAGGCGCTGAAACATTTACGGGATAGTAAGGGATTAGACTTTATGATCCTGATGGTGACGGACGTGGTGCGCAAAACCAGCCGCCTGCTGCTCACCGACCGGGTACCCCAGCTTGACCAGCTTCCCTACCCGCCGCTGGAAGACGGCACGCTGCGCGCCGAAGGCGTGGTATCACGCAAAAAGCAGCTTCTCCCCACTATCCTGGGCGCGCTTTCAGGGTAGAGGACACGGATTTTCGGGATTATCCGATAGGAGAACAAGTTAAAGATTCCTCGCTCCGAAGACTCCACTCGGAATGACTGACCAATTAGCCGGGTTACTTGTGGTAACTCTCGCCGGCAATGATGGTGCCGGCGCGGTAGAGTTGTTCCAATAGCAGAAGGCGGGCGATTTCGTGGGGGAAGGTGAGGCGGGAGAGGGAGAGCGCCTCCTGGCAATTCTGCCGCACTTCTACGGATAGCCCCACCGGCCCGCCAATGAGGAAGGCAATACGGCCGTATACCCCTATCTGATTGCGCACAAATTCCGCCAGTTCCGGGCTGTCCAACATTCGCCCGGTTGAGGTAAGGGCAATACGCCGGCTGGCCGATTCCGTCGCCTTAAGCAGCGCCTGCCCCTCTTTTTGCATGGCAACTTCATCTGGCAGCCCCTTGCCCACCACGTCCTTCACCTCCACCAACTGTACGTCGGTGTAACGCCCCAGCCGCTTCAGAAAATCATCCTGGATAAAACGATATTGCAGCGATTTCAGTTTGCCGACAGCGGCGATAGTGATATGTCCAGACAGTTTTTCCATTCGGCAGTCATACCATCTTGCAGGAGGAAAATATCCAGGTCGAGCAACGCCAGCAAATCGGCAGCCAGGTACTCTTCCAGGTAATGCGCACGATTTCCGGGCGGCTGAAGGTATCGTTGTGGATACTCATGGCGGGATTATACCATGTGGGGGTGATGGGCGGCACGGCGGTAACCCCACCCCATCACACAAAAACACGGCCGTGCTGAATCCCACACATGTCACGGCAACAGAGGTGGCAGGTAGGACTACAAATTAGCGTGGAGTGATTCGGGTGGGATAGCGAAGCAAAAAAGCAGTTCGCGCACCGACCAAACCTCCTCCGTTAGGCCAGCCGCCATGGCTGGCGCTCCCTCCAAAGTGGCATGAACACGACAGAAATTGTACACACACCCCGTCCAGAACATCGCTGCCTCCAGGTGAAGGCGATAACGAGATGGCGTGCGCGAACGGCGGGTCAGCGCGGGTATCCAGGTACGGAAGGTGGCATTCAGCCGTTCGATGTAGGCCGTGTTGAAGACACAGACCTGCAGCACAAAGACCCAGACGGGATAGTGGCTGCCGTACAGCGGCGTGCCCCGTGTCTCCGTAAAGGTGCGCTTACAAGTGACACAGCAATTTCGTCTAACCCCCGAAAGTCTGTTTTTGCCAAAGCCCGCTCCTCTGGGAAAATCGGCGTATGGCAGAAGAACAAGTTCGACCTTACGGCCGTAACCAACTCACCCCACCCATCGTTCCCACCCACACCGTGCCATCGGCAGCAGCAGCCACATGCGTCACATGGTTGGCCGCCAGGCCATCGGCGGCGGTGAAATGGGTCCAGGCACGGCCGTCGTACCAGTACAGCCCGTCCGTTGTGCCCAGCCACACAGCGCCGGTGGCCGTTGGCGCCAGCGCCGTGATAGACCCGGACGCGGCTGGCGTGTTGACCGTCTGGCGGCGGCCTGCTATATGGCGCACCAACCCACTTTCCGTCACTACCCAGACCGCGCCATCCGGGGCCACGGCCGTGACCGCCTTCACCAACGACCCCGACCGCACCCGATTCCCGCCATCCAACCGCCAAAAGGTAGGGCCATTCACCCCCCACACCTGCCCCTGCCGGTCTACCACCACCCCCGCCCAGGTAGACGGTTCGCCGCCCTGCTCAATCCGGCAAACGATCACTTCGCTGCTGGTCAGCAACAGCAGCCCCTTATCTGTGCCCAACCAGGCATCATCGCCCACGCCCACCGCCAGGCTGTTCACGGCCGCCTGTAACCCCTCATCCGTGGCCACGCGCTGCCAATTTCGCTCCCCGATATTACCTGTCCCCCAGGAAACGCCGCCGCCAAAATGGGCCACCCACAACGTTTCTGCCACTGATAAAATGGCGCTGACCGGGGCGCGTTCGCTGCCTGTAGGCATTGGTTTTTCGATGACAATCTCGCCTGCCACCACCCGGTAAACACGGCCGTCAAATGTGCCCGCCAGCAAGTCACCAGCGGCGTCAACCACCAGCCGCGTCATGGGCGAACGCTCCTGTTCCGGCAACGGCCGTAACAACCACACGCCCTCCGGCGCCAACGGCCACAAACCCTGGGATGATCCGGCATAGATACGGCCGTCGGCCGTTTGCGCCAGCGCCGTCATCTCCCCCATCGGCTGTCCATCCACCACCGGGAACGTCTGCCATTCGGCGTCCGCGTTTGACCAGAAAAAGACACCCGCGTCCGCCGCCAGCCAGAAACCATCCGCCGTCGTCAACTGGTCATACACCTGCTGCACTGGGGGCAAGGGAATGGGGGTCAGGGCACGGCCGTCCGGCGCAAAGGCAAACAAACCATCGGCATTAAAAAACCAGAGCGTGCCCTCTGGCCCACTGCTGAGCGCCCGCACATTATCCAACAGCGCCGTGCGCCATTCACCATCCTGAAAAAAGGCCAACCCCTTGTCCGTACCCGCCCACAGCGTCTCCCCACTCAGGGAGATGGTTTGCACGTTATCAGATGGCAGGCCGTCCAACGTGGTAAAAATGCGCCAGCTTTCCCCGGCAAAACGGGCCAATCCCCGGTCAGTGGCAAACCAGAGCGCGCCATCGGCCGTTTGCAGCCCGGCGCGCACATAAACAGAAGGCGGCCCTGGCGCCGGGCAAACCACCGATTCCCAACCATCCAGCGCGGCGTCATACCGGGCAATGCCCTGGCTGGCCGCCGTGAACGCCACCACCGGCTGCCCATTGGCATCGAGGGTGAGGGCGGACACGGCCGTGCTCGCCAACCCATGCGCCGTGATATAGGTGCGCCAGCTTGCGCCATCAAATCGGCTCACCCCTGCCCCACTGCTGGCCCATACAGCGCCATTAGCCGCCGCCAGCCCGGCCACCTGCTGGTCGGGCAAATCGGCCGGGGTGGTAAACAACCGGTCGTCGCCACTGTCGTCGGCGTAAAACAGGCCGCCCGGCACAGTGAGCAGCAGGCCATTAGGCAGGGCGGCCGCTACTTTCAGCGTGGGCAGGGGTAAAGCGGCGGTGCTGGCAGCGGGCACGGGGCCGGTAGTATCAAACAAGGTCAGCCCGGCAGCCGGGTCAGCATAGGCCAGCCAGATAGTGTTATCGGGCACGGCCGTGACGTTTTGTAGAGCATCACTTGCCAACCCATCACCGGTGGTGAAAATTTGCCAGCGCGCCCCATCATACCGCTTCAGGCCAGCGGGCGTGGCCGCCCACACCATGCCATCGGGGGTAATGGCAATGTCTTGAATGTCATTGATGTTCAGGCTGCCCACGTGGGCGATTTCTTGCCAGCGACGGCCGTCCCACCGCGCCACACCATTATCCGTCCCGGCCCACACCGTCACCCCATCCGGGGCCACAGCCAGGGCGCGAATTTGCTCGCCGGGTAGCTGGAAGAAGCTGCGGGCGCGGGTGTGGCTGTACCAGCGACGGCCGTCATACTGCCCCACGCCCGCATCCGTCGCTGCCCACATCATGCCGTCGGCCGTAACTGCCAGGTCGGTGATATGGTTGGAGGGCAACCCGTCGGCGGTGGTGAAAGTGCGCCAGGAACGGCCGTCATACCGGCTCAGACCGCCGGACTGCGTGCCAAACCACAATGCCCCATCGCGGCCAACGGCCGTGCTGGTGACAACGTTTTCGGCTAATCCATGTTCGGTGGTAAATCGAGCGACTTCCCCGGTGGCCCACTCCCACACCACCACGCCCCCATCGGTGGCTGCCCAAAGCAAATCACCTTGCAGAACCGCATCGTTTACACGCTGCGGTGCGGTGAAACTCGTCCATTGAGAGTGAATGACAACGGGTTGTGGCAGGCCAGACCAGGTGAGACGGGCGCCGGACGACGGCCGTGCCAGCAGCGGATAGGCAGAAACCAGGTAAAGCAACCCGGCCAGGCAGGCCAGCAGCAGCAATCCTGCCATACCTGCCAACGCCAGGCGCATCTGACGAGACATGAATCACATTACGGCTCTGGCGTTGCCGTCGCTTCGGCCGCCAACGCCTGTGCTGTGGCTGTGGCCAGCGATTGCTCCCGTTCCAGCGCCGCCGCTTCTGCCCGCACCATGGGATCATCCAGATACGGGTCCGTGTAGTTAAAATAGTTATACGTCAGCCGCGACAACTCCCACAAGATCGGAAATGTGATGTCAGAGATGATGAACCCCTCGGTCTGGTGCAAATAGGTGACAATCACGTAATCACCACCCGGCGAAAACACAATCCCGGCATCCCCATGTGTCAGGTTATCCCCCCAACCATGTTTGTGCGAGACGGGCACATTTTCCGGCACACCCAGGCGGATGAGGTTGCCTTCTACGTTCAGGATCATCACGTCAATAATCGCCTGACACTCTTCCGGGGTGATTTCGCCGGGAAACAACGCCAGCAGTGTGCCGCCGCCTTTAGCGCAGTAGTAGAGCATGGAAAGCAGGGTACCAACGTCTTCGGCCGTCGTCTGGCGGGCAATATCGGGTTTGGTAGATGTGTTAGGGAGCGAGTTGGCCGGGGTAACGTAGGTTTGGGGGCGGGTGGGCACAAAAGCAGCATCATAAGGGATAGCCATGAAGGTATTGACAAGCCCCAACCGCTGCACAAATTCGGTAAGTTGGGCCGCCCCTTCATAGGTATTATTTTCCCCGGCAACAATGTGCAGCAGTTGGTTTGCACCGTAATTGCTAGACTGTACGGCCGTGCTGTAAAACAACTGCTGCTCATACTCATTGGGCGGCTGGTCTAAAGCACGGTAAGCCGCAATAAAAATGGCAATCTTCAAAATACTCAACCCCGATAACACGACATCGGCATTGATACTCACCTCCTCGCCCGTCTGCAAATCCATGACAAATACACTGCCAAAGTATCCCCGCGCTTTGGCCCGGTCTACCTCACGGCGCAGTTGTTCCTCCAAAACATGGATGTTCAGCTCTTCCGGCTCCTGTACTTGCAGCACCAAAGTCACCTGGCGCGCCTCAGGTTTTGCCTGGAAAAGCGCCTTTTCGGCCAGGGGTAAACTGGCCTCCACATCGGTCACATATCCCGGTTCGCCCGGTGTGTAATTCCCTTCGGCCACTTGCAATTGGGGCAATGTGGCCGGTTTGTCCAGGTAGGCGGCGACTGTCTCAATCTGTTGTCGCAGCGCTGTCTGATCATACGTGGCTTGTAGCGGAATTTGCGTCGGGTCCAGAACGCGCCCCAGGAGAAATTGCACATATCCTTGCCAGAAGGTGAGCTGATCTCTATAGGCTTCGGCTTCCGCCAGCATCTGATCCAAATCCAGGGCAAAACCGGCATCTGCCGGATCGATAGCTACCTGTTCGCTCTGGTGCTGCAACACAAGCGGGGTGCTGTACACCTGGCGGATGCGGGTGGCGGCTTCCTCCCGATCTAAACCGCCTACATCCACGTCGGCTATCGTCAGACCGGTCGGCAACTGGTCTTGAGCCAGCCAGTATTGCAGCGCCCGGTAGCCTAAAAACAGAAAAAGCAGAAGAAGCAAAGTGCCGGTGAGGAATCGTTGAATGGATTTGAGCATAGACGTTTACACAAGTTGGCGATCAGAGTAACCAATCTCAAGTCGCCATTAATTGCTGCCCAGAAATGGCGCATCAAAGTTAAAGTAGTTATACGTGGCGCGTGACATATTGGCCAGCAGTGGCGAACTCACTTCCCACTCCAGCCAGCTGGGTTTGTACAGCAATTGCACGATAACATAGTCGCCACCGGGCGAGAAAACGATGCCGGCGTCACCGTGGGTGTCGGCGATCCAGCCATGCCGGTGGGCGATGGGCACCTGGGCGGGTACACCTTCTTGAATGAGACTGCCGATATTGTTTTGGGTCATAAAGCCGAGCATGGCCTGACATTCTTCGGCGGTGATGGCGTCTCGGAACACGGCCGTGAACACCCCACCCACCCCTTCGGCACAGTAATAAATCATAGAGAGCAATGTACCCATATCTTCGGCCGTGGTTTGCACATGGGGGGATGGCATGGTACGCACATCGGCGGCGCTATTGGCCTCCGTTTGTGGCCGGGGCGTACCGGGGCGCGGCTCTTCATCATACGGCGCGGTAATAAACGTGTTCTGCAAGCCCAATCGTTGCATGGTGCCGGTCACTTGCTGCGCCCCCAGATAGGCGTCGTCCTGACCGCTGATGATCTTGAGCAGTTCATTGGCGCTGCTGTTATCCTGGGTAGCAGCCAGGGTGTTGGAGATATGCTGCTGCTGTGTCAGCGTGGGGGGTTGATCCCATATCCGGTAAAACTCTAATACGATGGGGATTTTCAGCATATCCATGCCGGTCATGGGCGCTTTTTCGTTGATGGCAATCTCACGGCCGTTGGCCAGATCCATAATAAACATGCTGGCAACCCCGTTGTGTAGCTGCTCAAAATCTTGCAAGTTATTCACCAGCAGGCGTACCAGCAGGTTTCGTTCTGGCGGCGTCGCCTGGCCGGGCCGCACCACCAGGCGCGATTCGCGGTTGGTTGGCCGATACAAGGCAGCCTCCACATCGGCAAAACTGGCTTCAACATCGGTGCGCGTCCCCGCCTCACCATATTGAAAGCTAAAACTCTGTGGCACCGGCTGCGGCGGTTGCGACGGTCTGTCCATCAACGTGGCAATATCCAGCAAGACATCCCGCAGGGCCTCACGGTCATGGGTAGCCGCAATGGGGATGGGGTGTACTTCCACCGGGCGTCCCCACAAATAGCCCCAAAAACCAGCCCAAAAGTCTTGCTGCGCCCGCTCGTAGTCGGCCTGGTTGAGCATAGTAGAAAGGTCTAGCTGGAATTTGGCCTGGCTGGGGCTGATTTCAAAACGGTCATTTTGATGAAAAATGAAAACGGGCGCTTCAATGAATTGGTTGGTCAACACTTCGCTGGCCTGCTGTTTAGACAGGCCGCCCACATCCACGCCGGCGACCACCAAGCCGGTAGGGTAATTGCTGCGAATGGTGGCATATTGAAAGAGCCTGACCAGCAGGAAGATGCTGGCGGCCACCAGCAAGGTGACGGTAACCCATTGTCCTACGCCAGGTGTTGATCGTCGGTTCATGCAATCCGGTACAGAGACCCTAAAAAACCCAGAGTCTTCATCGGGTAACGGCCGTCTCTATCGCCTGCCTGGTACTGACTGTCAACGGTTGCGGCAGGGCATCGGGCGCAAACCAGCCCGCTTCGAGTATCTCGCTGCTCAATTGCAGCGGCGCTGTCTGGGCAAACGCCCGATAAATCACGCCAATCTGGGATACCCCCGTCTCGCGTTGTAAGACAAGTACCTGGTCTAACACGGCCGTTAACCCCGTCTCTTCCCTTAATTCCCGCAAGGCACAATCTCGTGGGTCTTCATCTCGCCCCAGCCAGCCGCCGGGCAATCCCCACGGCGCATAGGGATGAAACACATGTTTGAGCATGAGAATATCTCCCTGTTCATTCAAGACGACCAGGTTAACACCTATTAAATGTCGGGGCGTCGTCAGGTGAACTACCCACACCATCACTTTTTGCAGGCCGGGAATTTGCATCCACCGGGCCATGCGCCGCTTCCAAACCTGTGGTATGTGCATTGCAGCCGGGCAGTATAACAAAAACGGCCGTAACTGGCAGGAAGATCAATCCTGTTCTCATGTGTTCACGTGCTCATGTAAACACCTGAATACAGAACACTTGACACTTACTTACTTTCCTTCACAATAGGCAGCCTATGAAAGCCATACTCACCGCTGAACAAGAAGAGATTCTCAGCCGGGCACGGGACACACTCGGCCACCTGCGCGATGTGCTGGCAGACGCCAACGCCTCCCCCGATGACCGCGCCACGCTGGCTGACTCCATTCGCCAGCTAGATGACCTGTTCTTGCTGGTCATTGCCGGGGAGTTTAACGCTGGCAAATCCGCCTTCATCAATGCCCTGCTCGGCCAGCCATTGCAAGAAGAAGGGGTGACGCCTACCACCAGCCAGATTTTCCTGCTCAAGTATGGCGAGCAAGCCGGACAACTCCCTGGCCCGAAGGGCGTGTGGATCAAAACCGCGCCTTTTGACCTGTTGCAAAAAATCACCATCGTGGACACACCAGGCACCAACGCCATCATGCGTGAACATGAGGCGCTGACGACCGAATTTATCCCCCGCAGCGACCTGGTGCTGTTTATCACCTCCGCCGACCGCCCATTTACGGAGAGTGAGCGCGCCTTCCTGACGCAAATTCGGGATTGGGGCAAAAAGATTGTGCTGGTGATCAACAAGATAGATATTTTGCCGAGTACGGCCGAACGGGAACAGGTAATAGATTTCGTGTCGCAGGCGGCCAACAGCCTGGTGGGTGAGATTTCCGGTCTGTTTGCCGTCTCTGCACGGCAGGCTAAGGAAGCCAAAGCGGGCAAACCGCAGCTATGGGCAGACAGCGGGTTTGAGGCATTGGAGACTTTTATCCATGATACGCTGGATGACGACGGCCGTTTTCGCCTGAAACTGCTCAATCCATTGGGTGTGGGTCTCAAATTGGCGCGCCAGCAGCTAGACAACATTCACCATGATCTGGCCTCGCTGCAAGCCGACCGCCAGTTGCTTGATGATATACAGCGGCAGATGGTCTATTACGACGACGACATGCAACGCAACTTCCGGGCGCGGATGAGTGAAATTGACAATACCCTCTACGAGATGGAGAAACGGGGCAATGTTTTTTTTGATGAAATGCTGCGCCTGGGGCGCATTCCCGACCTGGTGCGCGCCAAAAAGGTAGAGAGCGCATTTGAAGAGCAGGTGGTGGCCGATACACCTGACCAGATTGAGCGTCGCGTAAATGAACTGGTAGATTGGATGGTGGAGCAAGATTTACGGCAGTGGACGGCCGTTGCCGACCACATGGCCCAACGCAAAGACGCCCACCAACACCGCATCGTCGGCCAGGGCGGCCCCCGTGATGGCGCATTGGCCTATGACCGCGCCCGCCTGCTGGATACCATCAGCGCCGCCACCCATCGCGCCGTAGACAGCTATGATAAAGAGCGGGAAGCGGCCCATCTGGCCGAAGGAGCGCGCACGGCCGTAGCCGGGGCGGGCATTGCCGGCGTGGCTTCGGTAGCTACCCTGGGCGCCGTCATTGCCGGCGGCATCACCGCTTCCATGCTGGACATCACCGGCATCATCGCCGGCATCACCCTGGCAACCGTCGGCGTTCTCATCCTGCCCTCGCGCAAACGTAAGGCCAAAATCGAACTGGAAAACAAAATCACCGACATGCGCCAGCAGCTTGTTACCAGCCTGACCGAACAATTTGAGCGGGAAATGCGGCGTGGCGCACAGCGCATTGAAGACACCGTCGCCCCCTTTGCCCGCTTTGTGCGCGCCGAAAGCGACAAACTAACCAACCAACAAACCCAACTTATCGAGTTGGAAGCCCATATCACTGGCCTGCAAGCACAGCTAAAACTCAGAACATTGGCAGAGCCGGATGGATGACAAAGAGCGACGGTAGCAGTACAATCTCTTTGTTATTGGCATCGTTTGCAAACAGGCAACGCTATGTTAAGGACAGTACCAACAAGCGAAATTGAATATCCCGAATCGGATGGAATGCCTATGGCCGAAACCGATGAACACCGCATTCAAATGACCGACGCCCTCATACACCCACTGCGTGCCCGGTATCGTGCGCAAGGGAACGTGTATATTTCTGGTAACTTGTTCTTCTATTACGAAGAAGGGAATCGGGAGGCTGTTGTGGCCCCAGATGTGCTGGTGGTTTTTGGCGTCTCCCCACAAAAACGGCGTACCTACAAATTATGGGAAGAGGGGCGTGCGCCGGATGTGGTTTTTGAACTCACCTCACGTAAAACTTTTGAAACGGATTTGGGCCGCAAACGCCTGCTTTATGAAGATTTGGGGGTGCGTGAATACTTCTTGTTTGATCCCTTGCGGGAGTACCTGCGCCCACCGCTGCAAGGCTTCCGGCTTACAGATGAGGGGTATTATGACCCTTTGAAACCGCAACCGCTCCGAGCCGGGGAATGGCAGCTTGAGAGCCTGGTCTTGGGGCTGGTTTTACATACAGCAGGGCCAGATTTGCGGTTGTACGATCCGGAAACGGATGCCTATTTGCGTATGCCGGAAGAGACCGAATCCATGTTAGTGGAGACTGAATCTATGCTGGCGGAGACTGAATCTATGCTGGCAGAGACTGAATCGGAACTGACTAAAACGGCAGCGGCATTACAGGCAGAACGAGAGGCACGCACGGTGGCCGAAGCAGAAATTGCCCGGCTGAGAGCGTTGCTAGACCAGAAAGGTTAGCCCTTATGGTGACTGATCTAACGGCCGTTGCCGATAATGGCGATAAGTGACAAACCCCAGTAGTAAAACAACGAGGAATAAAACCAGTTCGTCCACCGGGCCGGGGACCCATTCACGAGCAAACCAGGCGTAAAGGCCCGTCACCACCACTGCCAGTAGCACATAACTGGGGGCGATCTTTTTCACGAGCAGGGTGAGGGTGAAAAAAGCGCCGATAGCGATGACTGCTGCGTCTTCCACCGGCCCTGGCACAAAGTCGGGGGCGATGGTGTAAAGAAAACTGGAAAGGAGGGGGAGAAAGGTGAAGAGCCAGCTTAGATTTTCGATGGTGAAGGCGATGAGTACGGCCGTGCCCATCAACAGCACAAACACACCCCCACCGATCATCAACCCGGTCTGCGCATCCCAACGCCCCCACCCGGCAGCGAAGCCAACAATGGGCAAGATAAATGCCAGCAGCATAAACGCGCAAGAAAAATAGCCTTTGGTGCGGTCGCGGGCCGCTGTGGCTTCGTTCATTGGTTATGACAGGAAAGCGTATTGCTTGCGCTGCCGACGGCGGCGAATAAAACGAATCGCCCATATACCACCAATAATAAACAGAATGGCCGCCAGGATGGGCACAAAAATTGCCAGCAGGGTGACGATCACGGCCGTGACATCCTCCAAAATGCTCACCGCCCAATTGCCTGTGCCCGCCGTCGTCGCCGTCACCACCGGGCGCGCCGTGGTCTTAACCGCATGGACGCCGCCTGCCACCAATAAACCGGCCACCAGGGCTACCGCCGGGTGCATCTCGGTGATCAGGTTGGCGTTGGCGGCAAACAGGATGGCGCCCGCCGCCGGTCGGAAGAACGTCTGGATGCCATCATTCAGGCTGTCCACTGCCGGTATCTTGTCCACCAACATTTCGATAATCAACAAAATGGAAATGATAACTATCGCCCACCACTCCCCAATCAGGTTATACGGCTCCGCCAGTTTGAGGGCGGGGTCGCCCAAAGGATAATGGGCCGCCACCGCCACAATCAGCAGCGGAATATAGGCGTTGAGGCCAGAGGCCCCGGCTAAACCAAATGCACTAATGATATTTAACATACAATACTACTCCTCTCCGTTATTTGATAATCGGCCGTCATGTTCCCGATTACCGTTTACTTCTTACTGATTACCGCTTCAAAGGCCGGGAAAGCCGGCGATTGTGCCAAAGGCTTGCAGGCGAATGAAGGTCAGAATGGCTAGCTGGCCAATAGCAATAATCATACAAATTGTTAAGGGCACGGCCGTGTCTCGCCACCGATTCGCCTGCCCATCTCGCCGCAGCAGCACCAGCAGCAGCACGGCATTGATGCCCATGAGCACCAGCAACTGCCCGGTCACGCTGGCTAACGCCAGTACGTAGTTGAGTGGGGGCTGGTTGCTTAACAAAAGCAATACGGCCGTGCCCGCCACCAATACCAGCCCGGCCAATTCCCTGAAACTGCCAATAATCGGCCGTCGCCAGCCTTGCGCCCACACCGTTTGCGCCAGCACCGGGAACAAAAACAGCCCCATGGCCAGCCCCGCCCCTATGCCCGTCAGCAGCCGCAGCCAGTTACGCGGCTCGTACACGTGCGGGAACTCCGGGAAAAAGTGGGTGTACGAGTTGACGCCATCCAGCCCCATGATGCCGATAAAACCGATCAGCGCTAGCAAGATTGGCAGCCGGGGCAGTTCGCTCCAGCGCGCCCGGCCCGCCAGCAGCAGCGTCATAAACACCAGAAAGACGCCCAGATACATGCCGGTGCAGCGCGCACACAAGGGGAATTGACGGCCGTAAATCATAAACGACCGCTCCGTAATCCGGTGACACAGGGCGGCTCCCATCCAGTCAGCGCCATCCAACAGGTGGTCATGGGGTACGGCCGTAGGGTCCGTTACGGCATAAAATGCCATCATTAACACCACGCCCACTATCACAATCAGCCCCGTCCAGCGGTTCGATAGGCCACGTCGCACCCATCGCCGGTTTGATGCCTTCTTCCCCGCCGTCATTTACGGTCCGCCGTCATTGACTGCTGGCCGCTTCATCTACTGTTGGCGACAGGAAGAAAAACCAGGCGGCAGCGGCTTCTACCGGGTGGCGCATATCTTCCACCCGCCCCACATAGTCATCCCGTCCCAGGCGCACGTGCCGGTAGATTTTGCCGTCTTTATCCACGCAGGCCACGTAATCATCCGGGCCAAACTGGTGGGCGAAGATATGGCCTTCATCATCTACCCGACCTACGTATTTATCCGGGCCAGTTCTGTGAGCATAAAGCTCCCCCTTGCCGTATTCCACCCGGCCAATGTACTCATCGGGGCCAAAGCGTTCACTGTAGACACGGCCGTTAGCCACATCAACTCTACCTATATAGGAATCAGGGGCATTGTTACGGTGACGGTAAATTTTTGCCATGTTAAAACTCCTGCGCATGAAAACCCACACCCGGCGCGCCAGGATGCAGGCTTCTCATCAGATGTTTAAGCATGGCGGGATTATACTTGACAAGATAACCGGGTGACAGGGTGAATGTTACGAAAAGGCCAGCGGTGTGTGTTCTTGCCAGAAATGGGACAGTAAGCCAATGCCGGACAGCAAGATCAACGCCCCGGCAAATACCAGGCACATGGCAAAGGGGATGCTAAACCAGGCCGAAGCGAACGTCAACGCCATGATCATAAAGGCATACACCGCCCAATTCAACGCACGGTACAGGTAACCCACCAGCCCCACCGCCAGCGCCAACAAAATGCCCCAGGGTAACCCATTAAACTGCCCCAGCCAGGCCATCATATCAGGCCGATACGTGGCAGTAATGAACACCAGTATGCCCACAAACAACACCGTCGTGGCAGTCGCCAGCAAAATGCCTTTACGCCGCTCGTCGGCGGCAAATTGGGCCGCGTTGTAACGCATGGGGGCCAGCCGGGGCACGGTCATGCGCCGTTTAGCTTCCCACATAAACGGCGCCGCCAGCGCCAGCAGGATGACCAGCAGGTTAAATTCCTGGGTCAGCAAACCCATGCCGGCTGCCAGTAACAACAGTGCCAGCCATATATCCCACAACCCATCACCAAAATACGCCATATAAGGCGCCCGTTCTTGGGGAGAAAATTGATATTTTGCGGACATCATTGGCCTCCTTCCAGGTAAATAAAGCCAATCCACCTACCATGCAGTATGACAAAAAAGGGGGGAGAGGGGAAGTGACAAACGGCCGTTTCCTGAATGACAAATAGCCGAATCCGTCGGCGTCAAACTGGTGGCTTTATGCCGGCGGATTCGGCCGCGGATCCATCACCTCATCCAGGTGCAGCCAGATGACCCGCGCATAGTGGAAAATCAGGGGAATGGCCAGTATCAGGGCCACAATAGCGCCAAAGAGATACCCGTTGAGCGACGGCCGTACCGTCACGTACAGACCCAGCAGCACCGGTATCACTATAAAAAAGCCCATCACATAGCCCACAAAGACCGACATCATAAAGTAGCCACGCTCCCGTTCATAGACAATGCCACAGTGGGGACAGGTGCGGTGCATGACAAACGGCCGTCGGAAAACGCTCCCCCGGCAGCAGTGGGAGCACTTGAGCTGCAAAATCGCTTTCAGGCGCATGAAATCCTTTTGGGTTTACCAATCGAAGTGGCGTTCGCATCCTCAGATGCGAACGCCACCTACTAAGCCGGTTCCCAGGTGATCTCAATCCCGTCCGAGTCACCCACCGCCTGCCGCAGCATGGCGATCAATTCGGGATCGCCGCCCCGTACTTCCAGCATATCAATCGTATCCTGGTTAATAAAATAATCGGCATCTTCAACCGATTCCTCTTCCAACATATCCACCAGAAAACGCATTTCCACTTCATTCACCTCGCCAATGGTTTGGCCGGATTGTTCGTTTATCAACTTAAGTTTCATTGTGCCTCCATAAAAGTTGTAATAAGAGGTGCGAGAATAATCTATCTCTACCCTCTACTAACGCCTGATTTTACTCGAATCCAGTAATTGGCTCCCACCACACCCTTATTTGCGCCGTATCTACTCTTTCATAATAGGTGACGGTAATATCATGTTGCCCACCTATCAAGTTAACTGTGCCTGAAACCTGGCGCGCTGTGCCATCTTGCCAGGCGTCAATCACCAACACCCCATCCACATATAACCGCATCCCGTCATCCACCACCGCGTTAAACCGGTAGGCGCTGGTCATAAACGAAAGTGTGCGAATCCAGATAACAGAAAAATTATTGGCGGGCAACCCGGCTGCCGGTGCGCCAGTACCCCAATCAAAGTTGATGTCCTGATCATTGCGAATAAGAACTGGCTGCCCTTGCAGGTTGGGATCCGCCATATAAGCGCCGCGCCACTGAGGGTACTGTGTCTGTGGTTCAGCCCATACATGCACACGAGCCAAACCGGAGGCATGGTAATACTCCACCCGCACATCCAACATTTGGCCAGGCTGCAAGGTAATTTCGCTTTCAAACGTTGCATTTTGACCACTGCGCCATTCGTCAAACAACAAGGCCCCATTTACCCACACCCGCACCCCATCCTGGCTGCGCGCCAGAAAGCGGTAAACACCACCTGGCATGGCAATCGAGCGTGTCCAACGCACCGAAAAGTTACCATTTTGCAGCCCATCACCTGGCGAAGCCGTACCCCAGTTAAAGTTGATTTCCGGGTCATCACGTACCAAAACGGGTGCGCCGGAGAGGGTCTGGTTGCTGAAGTATTCGCCGCGCCAACCGGTGATGGCCGGAGTGGCGGTGGGGGTGGGCGGCACGGCCGTTGCCGTTGGCGCTACCACTACCGGCGTCGGTGTATTGTTTACCGGAGGAATAGTCACGTTAACGCTCACCGCAGATGGTGGCTGCAAAATCAACCCATCCACCATTTGCGGCTGCCAAAATCCGGTATAAAAACCGGGAACAGTGGGCGCAATCAGGGCCAGATTCACATCCACCGTCTGGCCTGGCCCCGCCGGTGGCAGGGCAATGAGGTCAGGGCCACCCATCTGGTCACCACCGGCAAAGACCCAGGCTGCGCCCGCCCCCCAGGCGCAGGTGCCATCGTTGCGCATCCGCCAGGTCTGTAAAAAAGATACGCCAGGTGGCAAATCACCATCAGGGGTAGAACGACTCTCTAACAAGGTATAAGTGAATAAACAGGCGGGGGTATCAACCGGTAAAGCGGCCATGAGGGTGGCGGTGGGCAGGGGCACGGCCGTGTCCACTGCTGTGGGCTGGGGTGTCGGCGTGGGCGTGGCAGTGGGCGCCAGTTGAGGCAGGTCTGCGGTGGGTAACGCGGCCGTATCTGTGTGTGCTGTCGGGGGAGCAGGGGTCGCCGTAGGGTTAACGTCCTGGCAGGCGGCGAACAACCACACAGAGAAAAGGGTCACGGCCGTAACGCCCACCCCTCGCCCATAAAAGGCACACCACCAGCCTGCCCACATTCTCACCTTGTCACCCGATCACCTTGTCACCCGGTCACATCATGCCGGTACACTTTCCTTCAACGCACAGGCCACACACTCCGTCTTCGTTTCGCTGCGCTGCACCACCACGCCGTCACAATGGCTGTTTGGGTCCGCCACTGGCTTGTACCAGCTCACCCACTCACAATCCGGGTAGCGGTTGCAGCCGTAAAAAACCTTGCCTCGTTTGCTGCGCCGCTCCACAATTTGCCCACCGCGGGGACAGGCAGCCATGACTTTGACAATCTGTTCCGTGTAACGACATTTTGGGAAGGTGCTGCATCCGATGAAACGGCCGTACCGCCCCTCCCGATACACCAGCGGATTACCACAGGTGGGGCAATCACGCCCCACCGGCTCCTGCTCCCGCTGCACATCAATTTTGGGGATAGACTCATCGGCAATTTCCAGTTTCTCCACAAACTGCCCATAAAAACTGCCCACCACCGGCACCCAGGGATCACCCTCCGCAATTTTGTCCAGTTCATCTTCCAGGCGGGCCGTAAAATCCACTGACACAATATCCGGGAAGTATTCCACCAGCAAATCATTGACCACCTGGCCCGTTTCCGTGGGCGTCAGCCGCCGCTCCTGGCGCTCTACATAGCCCCGCTGCTGGATGGTGGAGATGATGCTGGCGTAGGTGCTGGGACGGCCAATGCCATTCTCCTCCAACGCCTTCACCAGCGTCGCTTCACTAAAACGGGGAGGGGGCTGGGTGAAGTGCTGTTCTGGTAATAGGCGCTGCAAATCAAGCTGCTCCTTTGTTTTCAGCGTGGCCGGCACCTGATTTTCGCCATCGTCGGGCCGGTCTTCGGGGCGGCTCTCCTCATACAAAGCCAGAAAACCGGGGAATTCCAGAGTAGAACCGGTGGCGCGGAAGAGATACGGCCGTTTCTCCGCCGCCACCTTCTCATCCCCCACCCACACATCAGCCGAGACCGTATCGTACCGGGCCGGTTCCATCTGGCTGGCTACAAAACGATCCCAAATGAGCGCATATAGCCGGTGCTGATCGCGGCTGAGGTGCTCTTTGATCTGCGCTGGGGTGCGCAGCACGGCCGTTGGCCGAATCGCTTCATGCGCTTCCTGAGCCGCTTTGGTTTTCGTTTTGTATTCCGGCGGTTTGGCCGGTACATAAGCCGCGCCATATTGCTTGTGAATGTAATCCCGTGCTTCCGCCTGCGCATCGGCGGAAACGGTCACGCTGTCGGTGCGCATGTAGGTGATCAGACCAACCGTGCCCTCGTTGTCATTGAGGTCAATGCCCTCGTACAACTGTTGGGCAATACGCATGGTCTTGTCCGTACCAAAGCTGAGGCGGCGCGACGCTTCTTGCTGCAAGGTGCTGGTGGTAAAGGGGGCTGCCGGGCGGCGCGTCCGTTTGCCCAGGCGCACTTCCCCCACCAGCCAATGCGCATCTACCAGATAATCGAGATGAGGCTGCACATCTGCCTGTTGGCGAAAAACGGGGTCTTCCCCTTTCAGTTTGAACAATTTGGCCGTGAAAAACGGCCGTTTCCGCACCCCCGCCGTTTCCTGCTGGCTCAATTCTGCCGCCAACGTCCAATACTCTTCGGTGACAAATTGCTGAATTTCGCGCTCGCGGTCTACCACCAGCCGCACCGCCACCGACTGCACCCGCCCGGCAGAGAGACGGCCGTGTATCTTGCGCCACAACAACGGGCTGAGTTTATACCCCACCAGCCGGTCTAAAATCCGCCGCGCCTGTTGAGCATCTACCCGATCCATATCAATATCACGTGGATGTTCAAATGCCTTCTGGATGGCCGGTTTGGTGATTTCGTGGAACTCCACCCGCCGGGTGCGCGCCGGGTCCATCTCCGCGGCTTCCAGCACGTGCCAGGCAATCGCTTCTCCTTCGCGGTCCGGGTCAGTTGCCAGGTAAATTTCCGTGGCCCGGGCTGCCGCTTCTTTCAGATCTTTCACCACATCCCGCTTGTCGTTGGAAATGCGGTATTCTGGCTCAAAATTGTTCTCAACATCCACACTCAACCGGGATTTTAGCAAATCGCGCACATGGCCAACGCTGGACTTCACCACATACCCTTTGCCCAGATAGCGGCCAATCGTTTTGGCTTTGGCGGGGGATTCGACGACAACCAGTTTACCGCTGCGGCGCGTGGGGGTGGTGGTCACGGCCGTACTCGCCGCCGTTGTCTTCTTAGCCGCCTTCGTTTTCCCCTTCTTTGCCGTGCTCTTTTTGCCTTTTTTGGATTTGGACACGGCCGTCTGGCTCGTCCGCTTCTTAATCTCCGGCTTGGGCAACGTATCGTGGGCCGGCAGCCGCATCGCCTTATACACCACACCGCCACAATTGGCACACGTCCCCCGCACCCCCGGTGCCCCATTCGCCGACCACTCCGCCTGCGGGTTCACCATCGGGTGCTTTTCTTTACACTTAAAACAATAACCAATAATTTCTTCCATGCGCATGAAAGAGAGTGAAGAATTGCTCCTCAATCTCCAATCTCCAATCTTTAGTCTCTAACTATAGTTCTCCAATTCCGTACCTTCTAGCCCATCTACCAGTTTTTTTACCAACGGGATTTTATCTTTATGCACCACCAAAAGAGCGTCACCCGTATTTACCACAATCACCCCCTCCAGGCCAATAACTGCCACCAGTTTCTCCGGCTCATAGTTATAAACCAGGCAATCCTCAGCTTCAGCCACCTTTACCAGCCCCATTGTCACATTGGTTGCCGGATCAGGGTTGATCGCTTCCTTCAATGCATATAGCGTACCAGGATCGCTCCACCCCATTTCACTGTGCAACACCAACGCCTGGTGCGCGGGAATATGCTGCAATATGGCGTCATCAAAACTCATAACATCTAACTGCGGATAAATGGATTGCAACATTTCCTGGTAATCATCTCGACCAATAGCAGCCTGAATCTGGCCTAGCTGCGCCCACATATGGGGTTGCTGTTGCCGGTAAAGCGACTGCACAAAACCTATTGTCGTGACAAAATAACCGGTATTCCAGACGTGCGTCCCTTCGGCAAACATACGACGGCAATCTGCCAGCGGTGGACGATAGGTCAATGACTCAAAGCCATAATACGGCTGCCCATCCAGCCGCCCTTGTTCCGGCCCTAACCCGATCCAGCCCAGATTCTCGTTAGCAAAACGAGGCGTTTCACCAATGAAAAAGATATTGGCCTTTTTTTGCAACAACAGAGTTTCGGCCGTTTGTAACACAGACCGGAAATTGTCTACCTGATCCATGTAATTATCGCCCCACAAAATGGCAACTGGTTCGTCGGGGTTCGACGTGTGGCGAGTTAGATGGGCCAGCGCCAGCCCCACGGCCGCTGCCAGATCACGTCGTGCTGGCTCGCCAATAATCTGTTCTGGTGGGATTTCTGGTAACTGTCCCCGTACTATCTCCACATACTTTTCATTGGTGGAGACAAAGATATTAGCTGCCCCATACACATGGCGTACTCGTTCAACAGCCAGTTGCAGTGTAGATTGATTACCGATAATTTGTTCAAATTGTTTGGGAGATTTTTGGCGGCTGATGGGCCACAAGCGGCGGCCAGAGCCACCAGCAAAGATGATTATTTTCATGTGATCTCGTCAGGTGGAGGTTAGGAGATTGACAATCTCCCAATCTCTCAATCTCTCACCTCATACACCGGTTCTTCTTCGCGAATGAGAATGTAGTTCATGCCACCCACCTGGCGCACCATGCCTTTGAGTTCCATGATGGTCAGGGTGCTGCTGACCATGCCGGTGGGCAGCCCGCTGGCCCGGCTCAGATCGTCAATATGCACCGGCTGGGTGGACAGGTGGCTGTAGAGAGCGATTTCTTCGGCCGTTTCCGGCAAGGCCATTTGCACGGCCGTGTGCTCCGCCACCATGTGAATATTCAACTCTTCCAAAATATCTTCAACGCTCATTACCAACCTGGCCCCTTGCTGAATGAGCCGGTTGGGGCCACGGCTGGCCGGGCTGTTGATGTTACCCGGTACGGCAAACACGTCCCGGTTCTGCTCAGCGGCAAAATTGGTGGTGATGAGCGCGCCGCTGCGTTCCGCCGCTTCCACCACCAGTACACCCAGCGACAGGCCGCTGATGATGCGGTTACGTGGCGGGAAATTCTTTGCCTCCGGCTGCGCACCCAGGGCATACTCCGAAATGAGCGCGCCATGACCGTTGACAATGCTCTGCGCCAGTTGGCGGTGTTCAGCGGGGTAGATGGCATCCAGGCCGGAACCAAGCACGGCAATGGTACGCCCGCCCATCTCCACGGCCGTCTTATGGGCCACTGCGTCAATCCCCCGCGCCAGCCCGCTGACAATGGTAATGTTGTGCCGCACCAAACCGGCGACCAAATCTTGCGTTACCTGACGGCCGTAACTCGTTAAACGTCTCGTGCCCACCACCGCCACGGCCCAACGGTCGGCTTCCAACAAGTCCCCCTGCATATAGAGCAGCGGCGGCGGCGCCGGTATCTCTTTCAAATAGGCGGGATAGTCAGGCGATTCCCAGGTGAGCAGGTGAATCCCGGCGGCATGCACCTGTTCCCAGGCGCGATCCAGGTTTACGGCCGTGCGCGTCTCCTGTAGATTTTGAATCGTGCGCCGGTCAAAACCGAGTTGCGCCAGTTGCAGTTCGGTGGCCTGCCAGGCGGCTGCCAGCGAACCAAAGTAGTCCCACAGCGCCTGCACTTTGGCCGGCCCAACGCCATTTACCAGGTTGAATCCCAACCAATACTTCTCTTCGGGCATTTTATGAGCATATCATCACGGTGGACGCGAGGCAAACACGGCCGTCATTCAGGAAGTAACCCCGGCAGCAGATGAACCAGGACACGGCCGTTGTCAAAATCAATATCCAGAATCACTTCCCTGGTGTCCGGCAGCAGCACTTCACCCAATGGTCCCTCCACCCGGAAGACATTGTTCGCGCCGGTTTCGATCACTTTCAACAATATGCCCAGCGATTCACCCGTGTCGGTAACAACGGTCAGACCCTCAAGCTGATACAGGAAGTATTCACCTTCCGCCAGCGGGATAGCTTCCGCTTCCGGCACTTGCAGCCAGGCGCCGCGCAGCATCCCGGCGGCGTCACGGTCATCATAACCGGCCAGTTTGAGCAGCACCATATTCTGGTGCAAACGCGCCCCTTCCACCACCACCAACTGCCGCGTCTGTTGGGAAATGTATACTTCTTTCAGCCAGGTAAACCGCTCCGGCACATCGGTATGCACAATCACGCGGACTTCGCCCTGAACGCCATGTGGTTTGCTCACCTGCCCAATGGTCAAAAAAGAAGGCTCAGTGGCGTTTTCCACCGAGCCTTGTGTTGACTGTGAGGAATGGGAGGTGTCAGGCTTTTCAATCAACGGTGTACACTCCTGGAAGGGGATTGGAGATTGGAGATTAGAGATTTTTTTGATCTCCAATCTCTAATCTCCAATCTCCCCATTACTCCAAAATCTCCACCGTCACCTGCGCGCCTTCTTTGGCGGCAGCTACCTGCACCAGGGCACGAATGGAATTGATCACCCGCCCGCCCTTGCCAATGACACGCCCCATGTCCGGCGGCGCTACCTGTAATTGCAGGATTTTTTCTCTGGCGTAGCCTGTTTCCGTTACCTGCACGGCGTCGGGGTCATCTACCACACTTTTGACAATGTATTCCAGCAGCGCCTTGCTGCCGCCTGTTTCGTCGGCCATGGCATTTTACTCGTTTTCATCGGCGCTGTCATCGCTGGCTTCTTCTTCGACCACCCCTGCCTCAGCCTCAACCACCTCATTGACAACAACTTCTTCGGCTGTGTCTTCAACTACTTCTGCAACCGCTTCTTCTTCAACCATTTCTTCTTCAGTGGAAAGCTCGGCTGTGTCTTCAACTTCTACCACTTCCACAACGGCCGTTTCCTCAACCTCAGCCGCAACCTCTTCCACTACCGGAGCTTCGGCGGGCGCAGCTACGGCCGTGACCGGCGCACCGCTAAATTCGGCCACCAGCGATTCCAGAGGTTCACCGGCATGGAAACGCTGCAAGCGGCTGATAGTACCCTGTTTTTCCAGCAGACGGCGCACCGCGTCGGTGGGCTGCGCGCCTACGCTCAGCCAGTAGAGGGCGCGGTCTTCCTGAATGCGGTACTCGGCCGGGTCCACCAGCGGATTGTAATGACCGATACGTTCCACCACACGGCCGTCGCGCCGTGCATCTTTGTTCGCCACCACCACGCGGTAGCTGGGCTGCTTTTTCTTGCCAGTTCGAGCTAAACGAATTTTGAGCATATTTTTTCTCTCCAAACATTCTCTATAAAATCAACCAAATGAGATTGGAGATTAGAGATTGGAGATGTAGCAATCTCTAATCTCCAATCTCTAATCTCCCTTTGTCACATACCAGGGAACCGGCCTCCCAACAGGTTAGCCAATCCTCGGCCGCGCCCCTTGCGCATTTGTTTCATCATATCTTGCATATCGCGGAACTGCTTCAAGAGCAGGTTCACTTCTTGCACCGATGTGCCCGACCCCATGGCAACACGCCGTTTGCGGCTTGCCTTCAGGATTTTGGGGTCCTGGCGCTCTTGCGGCGTCATGGACTGAATAATGGCCTCAACGCGCTTCAAATCTTGTTCGGCCGTACTCATGTCCACCCCTTGCGTCATCTTGCCTATGCCCGGAATCATTTCCATCAACTGCGTCAGAGGGCCTAATTTGCGTAGCTGCTGCATCTGTTTCAGGAAATCATCCAGATTAAACTCCCCCTTCATCAGCCGCTCGCCTGCTTTGGCTGCCTCTTCCTGATCCATCTCTGACTGTGCTTTTTCAATCAGCGTCAGCACGTCGCCCATACCCAGGATGCGGCTGGCCAGGCGGTCAGGGTAAAACGGTTCAATGGCCGTCAGCTTTTCACCCGTGCCCAGGAATTTGATGGGTACGCCGGTCACTTCACGCATGGAGATGGCCGCGCCGCCGCGTGCGTCGCCATCTACCTTGGTCATGATCAGGCCGGTAATTTGTACCGCCTGGTTAAAATCGGTAGCCACGCGCACCGCCTCCTGGCCGGTCATGGCATCCGCCACCAGCAAAATTTCCACCGGATTGACGGCCGTTTTGATGGCCCGAATCTCGTCCATCATCATCTCGTCAATGTTCAGGCGGCCGGCCGTATCCAGAATGACGGTGGTCAGGCCGTCACTTTTGGCGCGGTTGATGCCATTGGTACAAACCTTGACGGGATTACCCTGCGGGCCTTCATCATAAACCGGGATGTCTAGTTGACGGCCTAGTGTTTGCAGTTGGTTAATGGCAGCAGGGCGATACACATCAGCGGCAACCAGCAACGGCCGTCGCCCCTGTTTACGCAGATGCAGCGCCAGCTTACCGGCCATCGTCGTCTTGCCCGCACCCTGCAACCCCACCAGCATGATCACCGCCGGCGACTGCATGCCCAGGTTCAGCCGCCCTGGCTCGCCCAGCGTGGTGATCAATTCGTCATGGACAATTTTGACAACCTGCTGGCCGGGTGTCAGGCTGCCCATCACTTCCTGGCCTATGGCCCGTTCGCGCACCCGCTCCACAAAGCTCTTGACCACCTTGTAGTTCACGTCCGCTTCTAATAAGGCCAGGCGTACTTCGCGCATGGCCTTATCCACGTCCGCTTCGGTCAATTTGCCGCGCCGTTGCAGGCTATCAAAAACAGTTTGCAGGCGTTCGCCTAAAGTTTCAAACAAAGTATGTTACCCAGAAAATGAAACGGGTTGATGGTAGCCATCAAACCCGTTATCGTACTGTAAACTAATAGTTTTATTGCCAGATTACATTTGGCAGACAAGACGGGAAATTCTAACCCAGGCACACCAGACCGTCAAGGTGCGATCAGTGTCGGCGCTGGTAAACCGTCAGAAGTTGTGAAATACTTGAGGTGTAACGTGGCTGAGTAAACAGAGCGAGCGAATAAATCTCAGGCAATGATAAGGTGAAAATAAACTGATGCGACGAGTGGTGATAATTAGCGTGGTAGGGTTGTTTATTTTGGCCGCCGTCATCGCAGTATGGGCGAAAGACGACACGGCCGTTGCCACCCTGCTCGTCAGTGAAGGCCAGGCTACCATCACCCAAAGCCACACCCGGTTGGGCATCTTAACCACAACCGCTGATGTAACCTTCCATGCTGGCGACGTTGTCACCATTGGCCAGGGGGATGTCATCGTCCAGGAAAGCGGCGCCGGGCAGCTTCGCTTGCAAGATGGCAGCGCCATTGACCTCACCGCCGGGACAACGCTGGTGATGGCGGAATTGGTCATCACCGCCAGCGATTTTCGCGTTCAGATCCAGTTATTGGCCGGGCAAACAGCCAACCGGGTAGAAAAATTATTGGGAACGAGCGATTATTTTCGGGTGCAAACGCCCTCTTCGACAGCAGCCGTGCGGGGCACACTGTTTTCAGTTGAGGTGGTATCGGAAACAGCGACCCTGGTCAAGGTTGATGAAGGTGTTGTGCGTGTGACTCTGGGTGTGGATATGGTGGATGTGGGCGCGGGGGAGATGGTCACGGCCGTTGTCGGCCAACCACTGCACGTACAACCACAACTGCCCCCGCCCGCCCCGACCGGCAGTATGCCCACCGAACCAGCCATCTCCACCCCGCCCGACACGGCTACGGCGGCAGCGCCGGTCAGCCCTTCACCAACAACCCAAAACGCCACCGTGACATCGTCTGCGGCCACTTCAACTTTATCCGCTACGGCTACCAACAATAATGCTGTTACACCTACCCTACCTGGTGACACCATCGCCCCGCCGCCAACAGCCACACTCCCGGCCACTGTACCGGCCACAGTCACGGCCGTGCCGCCAACAACACCACCCTTAGCCGCCACCGATACCCCTGTTGTATTACCGACAGCTACCCTGGCGCCGCCAACAGCCACTTTCCCGCCAACAGCTACGGCCACGCTGCCACCACCGCCTACAGAGACCCCCACATCAGAGCCACTGCCACCAACACCGGAGCTGGTGACGTTATGCCACGTTCCAGCGGGGAATCCCAACAACGCCCAAACCATCCAGGTGCCTCCTGAAGATGTAGCCGGGCATCTGGCACATGGCGACTATCTTGGCCCTTGCCAATAGGCAGCCACCCTATTCAGGCATCGCTTTCAGGGATAATAATTGAAGGCGGCGGCGTACTTCCGCCGACAGGCGATAGGCCGTCACCAGGGCATAACTCAAGGCAATAGTCATAAAGGGGTAGAGCAAATCCAACATGACCCCACGGGTATCAAAAATGAGCATGGCCAGGCCAAAATAAACCAGCGCCAGCGCAGCCGCCAGCAGCAGTCCAGTCCAGGGACGTACACACACCAGCCCGGTCAGAGCGCCCAAGAGCAACAACACAATAATTCTGATGACTAGACCGGGATAGGCAATAAAACGCTCTGACCAGATAGATTCGATGACATTAGCCAGAATTTCCACACCAAACATGGGGCGGCCCCGGCTGACCGGCGTCAGATAACTATCCGGCTCAGAAGTGGCGGTAATGCCCACCAACACGATTTTGCCATTGAATAGATTGTCTGGCACACGGCCGTCGAGCACGTCTACATAACTTGCCATAGAAAACGTTTGTTGCTCTGGTGTGGCCGGAGGGCCGGCAAAATAGATGCTCATCTGTCCCCAATCCTCGACCGGTATCTGGCGGCCCAGGAAAGGCAAAACACCATCCTGTATAGCCGGTATCTCCAACCCGGTAACAGCGCCCCGCAAATACACCGTCAGGGCCGCCAGGGGCAGGCTCAGATGATGCTCCTCATTGATTGCAACGACTGTAGGCAACTGACGGACGTAGCCATCCTGGTCATGCAAAACGTTGGTATGGCCCACGGCCGCGGCGGCTGCCAGGAAGGGAGTAAAAGGTAGGATGCGTTCCTCAAACCGCAGCTCACCCGGTACATCGTGATAAGCGTCTCCCTGCCCCAATACTGGCTGCACCACATTACCGGCGTCCACCATCGCTTCTGCCAGACGGCCGTCTGCCTCTGCATCCGCCGAAGCCGCATCAAACATTACATCCAACACAATAACACGTGCGCCCGCGGCAGCCAGCCGTTCAATCAAGTCGGCATGTAAAGCCCGCGACCAGCCATCCCAACGGCCGTACCGCGCCAGGCTGGCATCATCCACCGTCACAATAGTCACAATGCCGCTAACCGGATAAGGCGCTAACAAGACGTCCTGCATCTGGGTAGCCGGCTGGGAAAAAAGGCCCCATACCATCAACAAGCTGATGATCAGCCCGGCCAACAGCCCAATTGCTGCTCGTGGCGCGGAAATGAGACCGGTATCGTTAAAGTAGCGTTGTTGCAGCCGCATCAACTCTACCTGGAAGCGCATACGGGTGGGCACAACACCAGGCAAACTTCCGGCTGCATCCCGAATATGCCGCAAGGCTTCCACCGCCGCCTGGGGTGTGGCCGTCGCCAGAATGGTCTGC
Organism: Chloroflexota bacterium; assembly: GCA_014584575.1. Lineage (GTDB taxonomy): Bacteria > Chloroflexota > Anaerolineae > Promineifilales > Promineifilaceae > CAADGU01. Next base: position 27,095 of record JACTMP010000054.1, on the reverse strand, counting down.
ACGGCCGTTTCGCTGCGCACCCGGCCGATCAATGCCGCCACCTGCACGGCCTGAGGCGAGCGCGCCAGGGCCATTTCGGCTAATCGGGTATCACCTGTGGGAGAGATGGCTATCGGCTGCCAGTGAATGGCAAACGTCAACGTGGCCGCCAAAATTTCCAGCGCATCCTGGCGTTGGCCGCTGTTAGCTGCGTTCTGGCAGAGCGCCAGCAACCGTTCCTGCGCCGCCGCCTCAAGCGCCATCTGCGGCGACTGCCGCGCCAGTTCCAGCAGACGGGACAGCGCCTGGGGCACGGCCGTGTCGCCTTCATTGACCACCGTTTCCACACATACACGCACCCGCGTGTCTCGTTCAGCTACCCGTTCCCACCATTCTTCTAACCGGTAATCGTGGGCCAGGGCGCCCCGCAACATAAAAGCGGTTTGCGGATCGTTTATCGGCAATGGCTTAACCTTCTGGTTAATGGCGGCGTCCATCAAGGCCAGATGTGTTAACCGCGCCGGGAACATTTCCACATCACTTTGCCAATCAAGCATCAGAAGATTGAGCAAGAAAGCAGCATCATCCCGGATAAACTCCACCTCATTTACCGGCTGAGGTGGTTTTCTGAGGTTATTGATGAGGGCCGGCGGCAGGTCTGGCACGGCCGAAAGCAGCAGGTTCAGGGCATCAACGGCCGTCTCTGGCCGGTCACGGTAATGAAAGGCTGTCAGGCGGCGCAGCACGGCCGTGAGATTACTCGACAACGACGGTACCGATTCGCGCAAGTCGGGCAGTTCGGCGCCTTCCTGCTTTTGTTGAATGGCTAAAAAGGCTGACCCTTCCCACGGCAAATGCCCGGTCAGCATCTCATATGCCACAATGCCCAGGCTGAAAATATCCGACTGCGGCGACATAGAAAAATGAATATGCTGTTCATACGGCGCATAGGGGCCGGTCCCGCGCCCGGTGTGGAAAGGCAATGTTTCTTGTGAAAGTTGCCGCGCCAGGCCAAAATCAGACAGGAACACATGGGCCTGGCTACTGAGCAGCACATTGGTTGGCTTCAAATCGCGGTGAACAACACCCTGACTGTGCAGATAACTTAAGGCATGGGCCATTTGGGCAATAATGGGCAGGGCGTCCGGCAAAGGCAAAGGCCCACCCAATAACCGTGTGGCTAACGACCCCGTGGCGTTGTAGCGCATAACAAAGTAGTAGTTTGTCTCATCAGCACCAAACTCATAAAGGGGCAAGATACCAGGGTACTCCAGACTGGCCAGGAGATGAATCTGGCGTTCAAAATCACGCGACACCATCGTCATCATCGTGGGGTCATTGCCCAACGTGGAAATGAACTTGATGGCTACCAACCGCTGGCGACGGCCGTCCCAGGCCGACCAGACAACCCCTTCCCCACCTCGCCCAATCAATTCCAACAGCGAATAGTCGCCAATCTGACAGCCACGCACCAACTGATCGTTCGTAAGATCGCGCGTAGGGAACATTCACCCAACCTGCACGTCTAATTTATTGTTATTGCAAGAATATAGCGCCATAATTACATTATTATACAAGTGACATTCCATTATGTAATGTATCAAGCGATGGATGATGGAAGCAAAATTTTGCCCTTTTTGCCAACGAAAAAATAAACCAGATGCCATCCGTTGCGCGCACTGCGGTGTGCTACTGATTGCCCACCGGCCAGGCGCATTCACTACGATGAGTGTGACTTCCCCTTCGGGCACACAAAGTCGGGAAGAAGGCGACTGTGCCGGACGCATTGGACATCTGCCGCCGGATTCTTTTGCGCTCTTTGTCCTTGACTTTGCCGAACCGTTGGTAATACGGAACCAGCCATTATTGATTATCGGTCGAGAAAACTCGGAACCGGATAAAGACCTGGTGTTAGATATGTCTCGCTATGGCGACCTGGCACAGGGTATTTCGCGCCAACATGCCCAAATTCGTTTTGTCAATGGGGAATACAGTATTGAAGACTTGGGCAGCACCAATGGCACATGGCTAAATCGCAATCGTCTGACGCCAGGTCAGACATATGTCTTACACAATGATGACCAGGTATGGCTGGGGCCGCTCAAACTGCTGTTTTGTCGTGGGGCAGTTGATTCCCATGAATTAGTTAATCTGACGCTACGCTATGGCAATACACTGGCTGCCCATGAACATATCATGTCACCGGCGGTATTGCTGGCGGATATAGCGACCTACCTGCAAGCGATGGAACAGATGGAAGAAGCCCGGAGCGCCTGCATGCAGGAAACGGCCGTACCCATTTATGTGACGTTGATCGAAGAAAAAAGCGGCGAGATTCGGGTGACAATGCTCGGCGTCTACCACACAGCCGGGTTGATACAAAAGTGGGTAACACGTTGGCGCGATGAACATCTGGAAATGGTAGGCGCTGACGATGCGGGCGACCCACAATGGCAGGAACAGTTACGGCCGTTAGCCACTCGAATCGCCGAATTCTTGCAACCAACCGTACCTGCCAGTGACCTGGCCCCACACATTGACGCTTTTATTCCCCCGCTCTCCCGTATGGTAACCAGCCCCTTTGAATTGAATCTGGTGTAGGGCAATTTTTGTGATCAATCGCCCTACACTTTTTATCCTACTGGCCCTTAATGACCGTCCACATCTCGTCCCAGGTAAACAAACCATCCCCCAATTCGTTTAACCATTGCAACTTCGCTTCCACCTCTGGCGGTGGAAATATGCCCGGATCGGCCAGAATATCCGGCTCAATATATGCTTTAGCCGCTTCATTGGGGCTGGCAAAATACGTAAAGTTGGTGATGGCAGCGCCATTTTCGGCATCCAGTAGAAAGTTGATAAAGTGGAGAGCTGTGTCTCGTTTTGTGCTGGAAGCGGTGATGCAGATGTTGTCCATCCATTTCACTGCACCTTCCTGCGGAATAGTGTAATACCAGTTGCCGTCCTCGGTCTCATCGCTATAGGTTGACCAGTAAGCATTGGCCGCGTCGCCGCTCCAGGATTGGGACAATACCACTTCGTCGGCGATCAACAAAGAATCGTCGTAATCCTCGCTGTTGAACGTTTTCCAATACGGTTTGGCGCGCACAATGACATCACGCGCCTCTTCCAGTTGGCTGCGGTCGGTGGAGTTGGGCGAATAACCCAGGTATAACAACGCAGCCCCAATCAACTCCCGCTGATCGTTGAGGACGTTGATACCACCATCGGCATATTGGGCTAATAGTTCTGGGTCGAACAGGTAAGACCAACTATCGGGTGGGTTTTCCTCAAAGTAAGGATGCCCGGCGCGATAGGCAATGCCGGTGGTCCCCCATTGGTAGGGCAGACAATGTTTGTTGCCGGGATCAAAGGGGGCATTTTTGAAATCTTCATCAATGTTGGCAAAGTTGGGGATGGCGTTGGCGTCAATCTCCGCCAGCAGCCCCAGTTCGATCATCTGCTCCACCATATAATCCGAAGGCACAATGACATCGTACCCCGTAGCGCCGGCCTGCAATTTGGCCAGCAGGTCTTCATTTGAGGCAAAGGTGTCATAAATGATTTTGACGCCGTATTCTTGTTCATACTCGGTGAGAAGTTCTTCGTCAATGTAGTCTGCCCAATTATAGACGCTGAGTTCGGATGCCAGTTGCGGGGCGGCGTCGGATCCGGCATCGGCCGTCGCCTCACTGCTACCCGGCCCACCGGCCGGCCCGCCGCCACACGCCGCCAGCAGCAGCACGGCCGTTGCCAATAACATGAATACAATCCACATTTTCTTCATCTTTTTCCTCCGTTACGATCGGCGCTGTATTAACAGCGACAAGATCACTAAAAACGTTGATCCCAACAGCATGAGCGTGGAGATGGCGTTAACCTCCGGCGTCACGCCAAATTTAATCATCGAATACACTCGCACCGGCAGGGTGGTTGACCCTGGCCCAGAGACAAAAAAGGTAATCACAAAATCATCCAGCGATAGTGTAAAAGCCAGCAGCGCTCCGGAAACGATACCCGGCATAAGCAGCGGTAGGGTAACGCGGCGGAACGTCGTCCACTCATTGGCGCCCAGGTCGGCCGCCGCTTCCTCCAGATTGCGGTCCATATCCGCCAGCCGCGCCCGCACAATGACGGCCACAAAGGAGATATTAAAGGCCACATGGGCGATCAGAATGGTATAGCGGCTCAGGGGAATGGCTACAATCACAAAAAAGAGCAGCGCCGACAGCGCCATGACGATGTCCGGGATAATAATGGGCAGGTACATCACAGCGTCAAATGGCAGCTTGCCCCGGTAACGATACCGCTCCAGCGAAATGGCCGCCAGCGTGCCCAGGATGGTGCTGATCAACGTGGACCAGGTGGCCACCCACATGCTCACTTTGAAGGCGCTGATCATCGCCTGGTTGTGAAAGAGCACCCGGTACCAATCGGTGGTGAACCCCGTCCACACGCCCACCACTTTGTTGGCATTAAAGGAATAGATGACCAGGATGAGAATGGGCAGGTACAGGAACAAAAAAATGCTGTAGGCAAACCAGTTGAGCAGGCGGGCGCGCACGGCCGTGCCCCTTTCCCGCTTGGGGCGTGGCTTAACCATAACAGCCGGCTTAGGAGGAGAAGTCGTCACTGTACTCATGGGTCATTTTCCACAAAAACATCTCACCGATAACCGATCACCTTAACTGCTCATTCTTCGCCAGCGTGCGAAAATAAACCAGCGTCGCCGCCAACATAATAGCCATCATAATAAAGCCAATGGCTGAACCAAACGGCCAGTTGCGCACCGTCATAAATTGCTGTTGCAGCAAATTGCCCAACAGAGACACCTTGGCGCCGCCCATCAGGTCGGGCGTCACGTAGGCCCCTAACGAGGGAATAAACACAATCACCGATCCGGCCACAATACCGGGCATAGAAAGCGGCAGCAAGATGCGCATAAAGCTCTGGCGGGCATTGGCCCCCAGGTCGGCGGCCGCTTCCAGCAAATTCCAGTCCAACTGCTCCAGATTGCTGTACAGTGGCAAGATCATAAAGGGCAAAAAGCCATAAAACAGCCCCATCATCACCGCCGGCTGGTTAAACAATAGCGGCAGTTTATTCGACGTAGCCTCGGCCAGCCAGGCAAAAAAGGCGGAATTGTCGGCCAGCATAAGCGCCTGCTGATGCAGGGTAATTGTCCAAAAATTATTGATGGGGCCGGAATCGCGCAGGATCAATATCCAGGCATAGGTGCGCACCAGGAAATTGGTCCAGAAGGGGATCATCACCAGGAAGATGAGCATACCGCGATACTGCTTTGGCTGGCGGGCAATCCAATAGGCGAAGGGATAACCCACCACCAGGCAAATGATGGTATTGAGAACGGCAATCCACACCGACCGGGCAAAGATGCGCAGGTAGATAAATTCACCGCCGATGCGGCTGAAAAAGCGCACATAGTCATTAAAATAGATGCCGATGTTGTTTAACTCAAACGGTGGGTAGCTAACGGTGCCAAGACGACTGCGTTCACCCAGGCTGACAATGAAGACGATGATCATAGGGGCAACGAAAAAGACACCCAGCCAGAAGGCCGCGGGATAGGCCAGCGACCAGCCCACCTGGCGGGTGAGCAGCAGCAGCTTAAAGAGCGATAGCGCCAGAATGACGGCCGTCCCCCAAAACTCGCGCAGCAGGGCGAAATAGGTGATGGCGAAGAGGATGGCAACAACGGCCGTGACCAACCCCATCACCCGCGCCCACTTCATCCCCCGCCACAAACCCACGCCCACCACCAGATCGGCCGCCAACAGGCCGCCATAAACGAGATAAGGCGCCACAGGCGGCCAGTTGGTGAGCGCCAGTTCCACGCCGTAAGGCATCCAATTAAACGCGCTGAAGGTCAACCAGCGAAAGAGCAAAAAAGCCCACAACGCCGCCCCGCCCAACGACAGAATGGCGGCCGCCTGCCACATCGAGTCTACGCCCGCTTCCATCACCACGCGCGGTGGTGTGGTTGCCTGTTGGTCAGTGGTAGAGATTGCCATGATCCCTCCGCTTACTCCGTCAAAACCTGGGCATTTTCCGCCGCCCAATGGATGTAGACGGAGCTGCCAATGTCAAAAAACTGATCGTAGCGGGAGCCAAAGTTTTGCACGCGCACAAAGATGCTGGCATCGTTGGCCAGGGCCACCCGATAGCGGGTGTCGGTGCCGATATAAATCGCTTCCTGGACACGGCCGTCAATCACCACATTATTTTGCTCCGTGGCCAGCCATTCGCGCATATCAATCTTTTTGTCCGGGATTTGCCCACCAAACAACTGCTCAATTTCATCCACATCCACCCCCGCCTTCATCACGTCTACCTCGCCGGTGGGGTATAGGTTGATCTTCTCCGGGCGGACTGCCAGGGTTACTTCATCACCGGTGGAAAGGTCACGGCCGTCAGCATTGCCCAACACCACCAGCCCACCCAGATCAACGGCGGCAAATTGGCCTAATTCTGCCACCCTGCCGGTAACAAAATTTGTCTCACCAATAAAGTCGGCCACAAAGCGGTTTTGTGGATGTTCATAAATTTCGCGTGGCTCGCCCACCTGCTGCACCAACCCCGCGTCCATCACCGCAATCCGGTCAGACATCGTCAGCGCCTCTTCCTGATCATGGGTCACATAAATAAAAGTGATGCCCACTTCGGCCTGGATTTGCTTCAGTTCAAGCTGCATCGCCTTGCGTAATTTCAAATCCAGCGCCCCCAACGGCTCATCCAGCAGCAGCACCTCCGGTTTGTTAACCAGCGCCCGCGCCAGCGCAATGCGCTGCTGCTGCCCACCGGAAAGCTGTTTAGGACGGCGATCTCGCAAATGGGGCAGCCGCACCAGTTCCAGCACCTCACCCACACGCCGTTCAATCTCCGGTTTCGGCGTCTTTTTCATTTCCAGGCCAAAAGCTACATTTTGGGCTACCGTCATATGGGGAAACAGGGCGTAGTTTTGAAAAACGGTATTGACCGGCCGTTTATAGGCGGGAATACCGGCAACCGGTTGCCCATGAATCAAAATCTCGCCATCCGTCGGCTGCTCAAAACCGGCGATCATGCGCAACGTGGTTGTCTTACCGCAGCCGCTTGGCCCCAGCATGGAGAAAAACTCCCCGTCCCGTATATCCAATGAGATGTTGTCTACGGCCGTAAACTCCCCAAACCGCTTCGTGACATCAACTACCCCCACCGCACCTGTGCTTGATTGCCCAGTTGTCTTTCCCAATCCCTTTCCTCCGTTAGCGGTAATCGGTCATCCGTTATCGGTTATCAGTAGAAATAGTGACCGATTACCGTTTACTGATTACCGCTTACCGACAAAACAGGCCGCGCTCCATGCGCCATTTTGTACGTGTGCAAAATAAAAAAGGTTTGGGTGCGCTGCACGCCCACCACGTTCTGCAAGTTGTCGCGCAAGAATAATGCCAGATGTTCCCGATTTCTGCAAAGAACTTCCACTATCAAATCATATTCACCGGAAACCATGATGAGATAGCTGACTTCCGGCAGCGCAGCAATGTCTATGGCTGCCTGTTCCAGGTGGGGCGCCTGCACCGTCACCCCAATCCAGGCCGGGGCGTCATACCCAATTTTATGGGGATCAATGACGCCGATAATTTGCAACGCCTGGCTCTCCAAGAGCCGGCCTACCCGGTTGCGCACCGTGCCTTCCGTCACGTTCAGTTCTCTGGCAATCTCGGTATACGGTTTACGGCCGTCCCGCTGCAATTGTTCAATAATCGCTAAATCCAGATCATTCATTCCATCTCTTGCCCAATTTACGAAAATCCAGTATCATCTCGCCGATTCCTACGATATTCGTATTGATTCACCATATTATTACGAAATTCGTAATCGCGCAAACGGTTCCCTGTTAACCGATTACCGATTACGGATTACCGATTACGGAGAAACCCCATGCCCTACCAAGGCCCCAAATCCCACGAGTTTTTTGAACGCGCCAAAAAGGTGCTGCCCTATGGCGTCAACTCCAACTTCCGCTACCACGACGATTACAATACGCCCGTTGTAGCCGACGCGCAAGATCAATATGTGTTTGATTTTGACGGCCGTAAATACATAGATTATCGCCTCGGTTTTGGCCCCATCATCCTGGGACATACGGATCCGTTTGTGAACGGCCGTGTCAAGGCCGCTATTGATCATGGTATCAGCTTCGCCTCCACCCAGGAACTGGAAGTCAAAGTCGCCGAACGCATCATTGATATGGTGCCCGGCGTGGAAATGGTGCGCCTGACCAACACCGGCTCCGAATGTACCATGCACGCCTTGCGCCTGGCGCGTGGTTACACCGGGCGCGACCTGGTCGTCAAGTTTGAAGGCAGCTACCACGGCGCGCACGACTACACCCTCTGGTCAACGGCCGGCGGTAACCCCGAAAAAGTGGGCAACCGCCAGCGCCCCACCGCCTACAAAATGAGTTGGGGCATCCCTGAAGTGATGCGCGACCTCATCCAGGTACTCCCCTTCAACGACGTGGAAATCCTGGGCGACTTCCTGCAAGAAAAAGGCGACAAGGTAGCCACCATTATCATGGAACCCATCCTGGGCAACGGCAACGCCATCATGCCCCGCCCCGGCTTCCTGGAATTCGTGCGCGAACAATGTGACCAATACGGCATTGTCCTCATCTTTGACGAAGTGAAAACAGGCTTCCGCATCGCCCCTGGCGGCGCGCGTGATGCGTTCGGCGTCCTGCCGGACATCTCCACCTACGCCAAAGCCCTCGGTAACGGCTACCCCATCGCCGCCATTGGCGGTAAGCGGGAGATCATGATGAATATCGCTCCCGGTAAAGTATTCCAGGGTGGCACCTACACCGGCAACACCGTCTCCACCGCCGCCGCCGATGCCGTGCTGGAATATATGGCTACCGGCCAGGTATTCCCCAAAATCGAGAAAGTAGGCCGGATGATCATGGATGGCTACCATGAAATCCTCACCCGCCACAATGTGCCCCACGTCATCAACGGCGTGCCCGCCATGTTCGGCTATGCGCTGATGACGGACGAGCCGATGTATGACTGGCGCGACCTGCACAAGGCGGATTGGGACATGTACGAAGAGATCACCCGCCACATGATCGAGCACGGCGTCTTACCCGAAGCCGATGGCCTGGAACCGTACTTCCTCTGTTCCGACCACACCGAAGAAAACGCCGCTACCACCTTGCAGGTGTTTGAGGACGCGGTGAAGCATGTGTTAGGAAAATGAGATTGAGAGATTGGGAGATTGGGAGATCAACTCTCCAATCTCTCAATCTCGCGGTCTCCCCACCGCCAATCTCCCAATCTTTATGAAAACCACCCCCTTCTGGACTGACCAATTCCCCCGCCCGGCTGATTTGCCGGTGGCGGCAAACCTGCCTGATGAGGTAGATGTGGCTATTGTCGGCAGCGGCTACACCGGGCTGAATGCGGCACGGGTGCTGGCAAAATCGGGGGCGACGGTGGCCGTGTTGGAGCGGCACACCATCGGCTGGGGGGCCAGTTCGCGCAATGGGGGGATGGCCACACCGGGGATTAAACGGCCGTTGAAACAAATCTATGCGCAATACGGCCGTGACTACGCCCACCAGTTCTGGCAAGCCTCCCTCGACGCCATTGATTTGATTGACCAGCTCGTGCGCGAGGAAGGGATTGATTGCGATTGGAAACGGAACGGCCACATCGCCCTGGCCGCCAAAGCCAGCCACTATGAAAGCCAGAAACAGTCCAGCCAATGGCTCGCAAACGAGTTCGGCCACGAAACCACCCTGGTCGCGCCGGGCGACTTACGCAGCGAAATTGGGTCAGGTATCTACTTTGGCGGTCTGGCTGATAACTACAGCGGCGGTCTACAACCGGCCAAATACGTCTTTGGCCTGGCACGGGCCGCCGCCAAATACGGCGTCCACCTCTGCGAAAACGCCGATGTGCAGCGCATCGAACGGCTACCCACCCGCTTCCTGGTTCACACAAAGAATGGGAGCGTGAACGCAAAGGAGGTATTGGTGGCTACCAATGGCTACACTGACCGGCTCGTGCCCGCTCTCAAGCCCAAAATCTTCCCCGTCGGCAGCTACATCATCGTCACCGAGCCATTACCCCCCGACCAACAACAGAAACTCAGCCCCCGGGGGCGCATGTTTTACACGACGCAGAACTTTTTGCACTATTTTCGGCTGACGCCGGACGGCCGTATGCTCTGGGGCGGCCGTAATAACCTCAGCACCAACCTCGACCCGCAGGAAAGCGCCCGGCGGCTGCGCGCCAGCATGAACCACGCCTTCCCCGAACTGGCAGACATACCCATCACCCACACCTGGACAGGACAGCTTGGCCTCACCTTTGACCTGATGCCGCATATCGGCCGGGCGGATGGCATCCATTACGCCTTTGGTTACTGCGGGCATGGGTTGTCTATTGCTACTTACGTGGGCACAGAGGTGGGCAAACTGCTCGCCGGGCAAATCAGCCGCAGCCCCTTCCAGGAAATCCCCGAAGACACCCGCTTCTTCTACCGCAACCGCCCCTGGTTCCTCCCCTTCGCCGCCCAATACTACCGCTTCAAAGATTTGGTCGGCTAAAGCCTCCCCTCCGCTTTCTAAAAAGAGGGGAGGCTTTAGCCGACCCTCACCCATCAGGTCATCCAGCCACGCCTGCCCTTCGTCAGGCACGGCTACGGGCGACAATCCAACTGACGTTTGGGCAACAGTTCCCAATTTGACACAATCCGGTAATTGAAATCGTGGCAACAGAAAGCAAAGTCGGCCCTCGCCGACTATTTACAGCCGACGAAGGTCGGCTTTGCCTTCTGTTGGTGCAGATTTATACTGGCAACGGTCATAATCTGACATTTTTGTCACCTTGTCAGATGTCACCTTGTCACCTTGTCAGGTATATCTGCCGCCGCAAGCCAGATATTGAATTGCTGGGGCCTTTCGTGATTTGCTCACCCAAAATGGTTTGTTAAGGTAAAATCTGTGGAAAAAGCGGGAGCAGGAAGGGAATATGAGTAACTTTGCTACGATCCATGACGTGACGCTGCATTATCAGACAAACGGCCGTGCCGACAATCCGGCGCTGGTCTTCATCAATTCATTGGGCAGCGACCTGCGTATTTGGGACGGGGTGGTCGCCCACCTGGCCGACCGCTTCTTTGTCATTCGCGCCGACAAACGCGGGCATGGCCTGTCCGATTGCCCGCCTGGCCCTTATACCATCAGCCAGATGGCGGCGGACGTGATTGGGCTGCTTGATTATTTGGGCGTGGCTACGGCCGTGCCCGTCGGCATCTCCATTGGTGGGTTGATTTCGCTGGAATTGACCTCCCGTTACCCGGCGCGGTTTCCGCGGCTGGTGTTGTGTGACACGGGGGCAGTGATCGGCACGGCCGTGATGTGGAACGAGCGCATTGCCGGGCTGAAAGCGGATGGGTTTACTCACCTGGGCGCCACCATTGTTGCCCGTTGGCTGTCGCCCGCTTTTGCCGCAGCCCAACCGGCCGCGTACCAGGGGTACAGCAACATGCTCACCCGCACGCCGCTGCCCGGTTACATTGCCGCCTGTGAAGCTATTCGGGACGCCGACCTGCGCCCGGCGGCCCAGGCGATCACCGCTCCGGCCCTGGTGCTGTGCGGCGCAGAGGACATGGCTACGCCGCCGGATTTAGGGCGTGACCTGGCCGGGATGTTGGGCAACGGCCGTTTGCACCTCATCCCCCACGCCGCCCACCTGCCCTGCATTGAGCAGCCGGAGATGATGGCGGCGTTAATCAATGAGTTTTTGATGGAATAATTGAGTAATTGGGTAATTGGGTAATTACGTAATTACCCAATTACCCAATTACCTTCTCCCCCATGACTGACAAAAAATACACCCAAGGCATGAAAGTCCGGCGTGCGGTATTGGGCGACGCCCATGTAGACCGGGCCGAGGCCAATAAGAGTGATTTTGACGCCGACTTCCAGCAGTTCATCACCGAGACGGCCTGGGGGTCGGTTTGGGCGCGACCAGGATTAGACCAGAAGACACGCCATTTGTTGACCATTGCTATGCTGGCGGCGTTGGGCCGGGAAGCGGAACTGGCGATGCACATTCGCGCCACCCGCCACACCGGGGTGACGCCGGAGGAATTGAAAGAGTTGTTTTTGCAGGTCGCCATTTATGCCGGTGTACCCGCAGCAAACACGGCCGTAGCCATTGCCAAACAAATCCTGTCTGAAGAGTAATACCGCCTGTTATGACCTTTTCTCCCACCGATTCCCAGCTTTATGCGCCGCTTTTTGGCGATGCGGAGATGGCGGCGCTGTTTAGCGATGCGGCCTTTGTGCGCCAGATGTTGGCGGTGGAAGCGGCGCTGGCGCGGGCTGAAGCGCGGTTGGGCATTATCCCGGCAGCGGCGGCAGCGCACATCACGTCCGCCGCCACCACGCTAACGGTGGATATGGCCCAGATGCAGGCAGGCACAGAAAAGGCGGGCGTGCCGGTGATTGAACTGGTGCGGCAGTTGCGGGCAGCGGTTGAACCAACAGCGGCCGACTTTGTGCATTGGGGGGCGACGACGCAGGATGTGATGGACACGGCCGTCATCCTGCAAAGCCGCGCCGCCCTTACCCTGCTCCGTTCCCGGTTGGATGAGGTGATCACGGCGCTGGCTGCGCTGGCAGATCGCCATCGCCATACCCTGATGGCCGGGCGCACCCACAGCCAGCAAGCCCTGCCCATCCCCTTTGGCTTGAAGGTGGCTGGCTGGCTGGCCCCATTACTGCGCCACTGGCAGCGGCTGGCGGAATTGGAACCCCGTCTGTTGTGTGTGCAATTTGGCGGGGCCGCCGGGACGTTGGCGGCATTGGCAGAGCAGGGCACGGCCGTGCAAACCGCCCTGGCCCAGGAACTCAATTTGAACACACCGCCCATGCCCTGGCACACACAGCGCGATAATCTGGCGGAACTGGCCGGCTGGCTCTCCTTACTCACCGGATCGCTGGCCAAAATGGCCCAGGACATCATCTTGCTGGCGCAAAGCGAAGTGGGTGAACTGGTTGAAAGTGACGATACCGGTCGCGGCGGTTCCAGCACCATGCCCCAAAAAAGAAACCCCATCATCAGCGAGACGATTGTGGCCGCCGCCCGCACCAATGCGGCGCTGTTGGCGGCCATGCACCAGGCGCAAATTCAGGAACACGAACGGGGCACACATGGCTGGCAAATGGAGTGGCTGACGCTGCCGCAAATGTTCGTCCTGACCGGCGCGGCGCTGCAAAAGGCGCTCTTTCTGAGCCAGCATCTGGTGGTGAATGAGGCGCAAATGCGCGCCACTGTGGCCGCTTCGCAAGGGTTGATGTTGGCCGAGGCGCTCACCTATGCGTTGGTGCCGGCGCTGGGGCGGACGGCGGCGAAAGAGCTGGTGCAGGCTGCCTGCCGGGAAGCCATCAGCCAGCAGCGCCATCTGGTGGACGTGGTACAGGCCAGGACAGATGCGCCGCTGGATTGGGCCAGCCTGCGGGATGAGAATGGGTATATGGGGATGGCGGAGCAGTTCATTGACCAGGTATTGGCGGGGGCTTACGGCCGTGATGCGTGACTTGTCTCGTCCATCACCCACCCCCTTATTTTTGCCAACACGGGCTAACGGGTTACAATTTGGAAAATCGCCAGATTATCAACCAACACTATGACGCCACAAGAATTCGTTGCCAAGTGGAGCAAGATTCAGCAGAAGGAAACGGCCGTAGACAAAGGCCACTTTTACGATCTCTGTGAACTGGTGGGCCATCTGAAGCCCGAAGCGTATGATCCCTCCGGCCACAACTTCTCCTTCCAGACTTACGCCCTGAAACCAGGCGGGCAAAAAGGCTTTGCCGATGTCTACTTCCGCGACCATTTCATTTGGGAGTACAAGGGGCCGCACAAAGAGCTGGGCAAAGCCTACGCCCAACTGCAACTGTACCGCGAATCGCTGCAAAACCCGCCCCTGCTGATCACCAGCGACATCCACACCATCATCATCCACACCAATTTCAACAACTACCCCACCGTGCAGCACACTATCACCTTTGATGACATCTTGCGCGGCGAGGGGGTGGAAAAGCTGCGTTGGGCCTTCTTCCAGCCGGAGCGTTTCCGGCCGGACAAGACGCAGGCAGAGATCACGAAGGCCAGCGCGGACACCTTTGTGGCCGTGGCGGAGGCGATGAAGAAACATTTGCAGTTTACGGGCGAGGCCTATACGCCGGAGCAGTTGGCCCATTTCCTGGCCCGGCTGCTCTTTTGCCTCTTTGCCGAAGATTTGGAACTGCTGCCGCATAAGGTCTTTACGCAGATTGTGCGTTCACAGGGGGTGGAACATGCCGATTTGCAGTTTGGCTTGCGTAACCTGTTCCGGGAGATGCGCGGCGGCGGCGTCTTTGGTTTTTACCGCATCCGCGAGTTTGACGGCACGCTGTTTGATGATGAGTTTGTGCCCACCATTCCCGCCGACCTGGCGCGGGCGCTGCTGCAAGCGGCCGAGCAGGATTGGGCACAGGTAGACCCGGCCATTTTTGGCACGCTGTTTGAGCGGGTTATTGACCCGGAGAAGCGGGCGCAGTTGGGGGCGCATTACACCAGCGTAGATGACATTATGCTGATTGTGGAGCCGGTGCTGATGGAGCCGCTGCGCCGCCGCTGGGATGAGGTGCGGCGGCAGGCTGAGCGACACCTGACAGGTCTTGAAGACCTGTCAGGTGTGGCCGACTTGTTGACCAACTTTGCCGCCGAGATTGCCGCCGTGCGCGTGCTTGACCCGGCCTGTGGTTCCGGCAACTTTCTCTATGTGGCCCTGCGGCAGTTGCTCGATTTGCAGAAGCAGGTGATCGCCTATGCCGCCCGGCGTGACCTGCCTGCCATAGCCCTCACCGTTGGCCCGGAGCAGTTGTTGGGTATCGAGGTGAACCCGTATGCGCATGAACTGGCGCAGATTACGGCCTGGATTGGCTACCTGCAATGGCGGCATGAGAATGGCTTTCAAGAGTTGCCAACGCCCATCTTGGCCCCTTTGAACAATATCAAACGGATGGACGCGATTCGAGCTTTTGATGCGGACGGCCGTGCCACTGAACCTCCCTGGCCCACTGCCGACATTATCATTAGCAATCCACCTTTTTTAGGTGGCAAACGACTTAAGACAGAGTTGGGGAGTGAATATGTCGAGCACCTTTTTCAAATTTATGATGGTCGGGTATCGCACGAAGCCGATCTCGTTTGTTATTGGTTTGAAAAAGCCAGAGCGATGATTGAAACAGGCGCTGTTTCACGCGCCGGGCTGCTGGCGACAAACTCCATTCGCGGGGGCCCAAATCGCCAGGTGTTAGATCGCATCAAACAATCTGGCGACATTTTTATGGCCTGGAGCGATCGCCCCTGGATACTGGAAGGAGCAGCGGTGCGAGTATCTATGGTGGGGTTTGACGACGGCCGTGAAACCCATCGTGTACTGGATGGCAAACCAACCGCTACCATCTACCCCAATCTGGCAAACACGTTGGATTTGAGCCGGGCGCACCGTCTGGAAGAAAATATCGGTTTGTCGTTTATGGGCGTCACACCCGCCGGCCCGTTTGAAATTGACGGGGTAACGGCCCGGCGCTGGCTGGTTGCAAGCAATAGCAGCGGCCGTTTGAATGGTGATGTGATACGGCCGTACTACAACGGCAACGATCTGAGCAAACGGCCGCGTGATGTATGGATTGTCGATTTTGGGGTCAGTATGCCATTGGCCGAAGCCCGCCTTTATGAACTCCCCTGGCGATATGTTCAAGAAACCGTTTACCCTCTGCGCCAACAAAACAATCGGGCTGCTTATCGGGAGAAATGGTGGCTGTTGGCCGAGTCCCGTTCAGGAATGCGTAATACCTTGAAACCGCTCAAGCGATACATGGGCACGTCTATGGTGTCCAAACATCGCTTCTTTCAATGGTTGTCGCCGGATATTCTACCTGCCAATCTCATTATTGTGATTTCCCGCGAGGATGATTACTTTTATGGCATGTTAAATTCATGGGCACACCAGCTTTGGGCATTGAGGTTAGGTACCACATTGGAAGATCGCCCAAGATACACACCCACTTCTACCTTTGAAACCTTCCCCTTCCCCTGGCCGCCGGGCCAGGAACCGGCCGAAAGTGCCGACCCGCGTGTGGCGGAGATTGCCCATTGGGCGCGGGCGCTGCACACCTGGCGCGAAGCCTGGCTGAACCCGCCGCCGCCGCCCGGCAATGCCATTGACGTGGCCTACGCCAAAATGGTGCAAAACCGCACCCTCACCAATCTATACAACGGCCTGGTCTATTACCGGGAGACGGCGGGGGTGGCACGGTCGGGAGACCGGCCACAGCAGTTACAATTTGACAGGGCGGAGTTTGACAAGGTGACGCGCCGTTCCGTCAGCCGGGCGGAGGTTCAGGAGTTGGATGATATTCACACCGCGCTGGACAACGCTGTCCTGGATGCCTACAACTGGCCCCACCACCTCAGCGACGAAGAAATCCTGGAACGCCTGCTCGCCCTCAACCTACAGCGCGCCAACGCAACGGCCGTGTCATTCCGAACGAAGTCTTCGGAGTGAGGAATCCCAGAGGTATTGGAATAACAAGAGGAACGGGATTCCTCGTCGCAGACTCCTCGGAATGACAATAGCCGTAAACCTGTCATTCCGAACGGAGTCTTCGGAGTGAGGAATCCCAGAGGCATTGGCATGACAAGAGGAACGGGATTCCTCGTCGCAGACTCCTCGGAATGACAAATCGAAAAATGAAGCAATACTTCGTCTACATCCTCACGAGCAATAGCGGCACACTCTACACAGGCATGACCAATGACGTACAGCGGCGCGTCTCCCAACACAAACATAAGCTCAACGAGGGCTTCACCAGCAAGTACGATGTCAACCGATTAGTGTATTACGAGATCTTCAGTGATGTGCGTGAGGCTATTGCCCGCGAGAAGCAAATTAAAAGTTGGGGTCGGCGCAAAAAACTGAACTTGATTGAGTCCATGAATCCAAAATGGGCTGACTTGAGCGAAGAATGGGAATAGTTATTATCATTCCGAGGAATCCCAGAGGCGTGGGAATGACAAGAGGAACGGGATTCCTCGCTCCGCAGGCTACGCTCGGAATGACAGGAGAACGTGTCATTCCGAGGACGGCTTCCGTCCGAGGAATCCCAGAGGCATTGGCATGACGAGAGGAACGGGATTCCTCGCTCCGCAGACTCCGCTCGGAATGACAATGCAGCGTTAAGGAAATTCAGCAGAAGTAGGAAGTAGACGGAAAAGAATGGTAAGCCGTAATCCGTGATGCGTGAGACCAGTCACGCATCACGCATCACGCATCATCTCACCCTATGATCACTCAGACCCAATTCGACCGCATCGCCCACGCCCTGCCCGTCTTGCGCCGCGCCGACCCCCAATTGGTGCGTGAATTCAGGCAGGCCGCGTTCCTGGCCCGCATCCCGGCCAACCACGATGTATTCGCCGAGGGCAGTCGTATTGAGGCCATCGCCCTGCTGCTCTCCGGCGTTGTGCGCGTTTACAAAATTGGCGAAACGGGACGGGAGATTACGCTGTACCGTTTTGGCCTGGGTGAATCCTGCGTGCTCACCGCCAACGCCATTCTCAGCCAGCAAACTTTCCCCGCCATTGCTACTGTGGAGCAAGAAGCGGAAGCGGTGATGATTCCGGCGGCCACCTTCCGCGACTGGGTCAGCCGCTATGACCTGTGGCGTGAATTTGTTTTTGACCTCTTCTCGCAGCGGCTTAACCGGGTCATGGAAGTGGTGGATGAGGTGCTGTTTCGCCGCATGGATACCCGCGTCGCCCGCCTGCTGCTACAACGCGGCCAGGTTCAGCAGCCCATCCAGATCACCCACCAGGAAATTGCCGCCGACCTGGGCAGTTCGCGGGAGGTGATCAGCCGCATTCTGGAGGAATTTGCCAGCCAGGGCATGATCCGCGTCGGACGGGGCTGGATTGAACTGGCAGACCTGGACGCCCTCGAAGAGCGCGCCGCAATGTGACTTTGTCACCGACACCCGCGCGTCTATCTCCTATAGTATGGGTAAGTTATAACGATATAGACCCCGAGGGTTTCAGGAAACCCTCAGGGTCTACCCAAAAGGAGATATGAACATGAACCCCTTTATTGCATTTATGGCTTCAACGGCCGGTCGGATTGTGCGCATTGTGGCGGGCATTGCCCTGGTTGCCTGGGGCTGGTTTGGTCTGGGCGGCACGGTTGGCATCATTGTGGCGATTATCGGCCTGCTGCCCTTGTTGGCCGGGCTGTTTGACTTCTGTGTGTTTGCCCCCCTGTTTGGCTCCCCGCTCAGCGGCAAGAAAATCCGCGCTTCACAATAAAGGTGTGATGGGTGATGGGTGATGGGTGATGGGTCAACACCCATCACTCATCACGCGAAAACAGTAAATTGACCACCCCCATATGTTCCATTAACTGCGTTGTCAGTTGGGCAACGGCCGTCTCCCGCCCCGTCAAATCCGTTAATTCCCCGTTGGCCTCAATCGCCTGCACCTGCTGAAAACCCAGGGCGCACACTTCCGCCAGCGCCGCCGCCGGCTCGTGCCCAAACGCCTTCAGCGCCGCCGGGTTATACTCCATTACCAGCTTCAAACCAGGCGACCGGGTTATGGTCTGGCGCAGCCCACGCAGTGCGCCAATCTCCGCCCCCTCAATATCCATCTTGATCACGTCCACCCGGCTGACCCCCTGTTCCGCCAGAAAATCGTCGCCGGGAATGGTTTGCACGGTGAATGTTTGTGGCCGGAACTCCTGCCCAATGCGCGGGGCCACATCCCCCTCATGCACATGCGCCTGCTGCAAGGCCACCATGGCCTCGTCGTAATGCAGCGAGCCGCTGGCGGACATGATCAGGTAGTCATGCAACACGGCCGTGCCCCCCACTTCGGCCAGCGCTACCTGCACCGGCGTCACCTGGGCAAACGGCTGCACATTACGGCGCAGCGTGGCAAAGGTGCGTGGATGGGGTTCAAAGGCAAAGACACGGCCGTCACCACCCACAACCGGCGCATAACGACGGGCATAATAGCCCACATGCGCCCCCACATCGAGCATAATGGCGGACGGCCGTAGCAGCCGATCCAGCACCGCCATCGTTTCCCGTTCGTGCCGCTGCGTCAGCAGCTCCAGCCGAAACCAGAACGGATCATCCGGCATCGTGGCAAACCCGCTGCTTTTTTCCAGCAGCGGAATCACCCCATGTCCCATCAGCCAATGTGTCGCCCGGTGTGCCGGGCGGATGCGCTTCAACGTCTTGCGATACAGGTTAACGCCAAGTTCGGTTATACTCATGCCCCAACATTTACCAAAAAACAAAGCGACTGGCGAATTGTGAGGCCAACTTGAGAGGAGCGTATGTATGTCCACCGACAAAACATTGGCAATGAAGGTATTAGAGGGCAAAAAAATCCCCTATGAAGTCATCCCTTACCCCAACCACATGCGCGACGCTGAGGAGATCGCCGCCGAAATTGGTGTACCCGCCGGGCAACTGTTCAAAACATTGGTCGTGCTGCCACCGGGCACAAGCGGGCGCGCCGCCAAACCCCTGCTGACCATCATCCCGGCCGACCGCCAACTCAACCTGAAAAAGGTGGCGCAAACCGTAGGCGCTAAAAAAGTGCAGATGGCCGGCCACAAAGAAGCGGAAGCAATGACCGGTTTGCAGGTTGGGGGGATTTCGGCGCTGGCGCTGCTGAATAAGGGGTTTGTTGTTTATCTGGACGCCTCAGCCCAGGCGTATGACCAGATTTACGTCAGCGCCGGGCAACGAGGGCTGGATGTGAAATTGAAGGTGGCTGATCTGGTAAAAGTAACGGGGGCGCGGGTGGAAGATTTAACAGAATAGTGGCCGGCAACGACGCCGGGCCACTAATTCCCACTGTGATTTTCAGTCAATGTTTGAATGGTCTCTACCACATCGGGGAAGTCAAACGGTTTGGGTAAAAAGGCGGCGTTGACCTGGCGCAGCGTCTCCTCATTGGGGCGAGGCCAGGCGCTCACCAGCACAAACGGCCGTGTCTCTCCCCGCCGCCGCAATTCCTGGGCCAGTTCCACACCCGTCATCTTGGGCAGCCGAATGTCAAAAAAGAAGATGTCCGCTTCCGTGAAAACTGGTTCATCAATGCGCGCCAGCAAATCCTCGGCGCTCATATACACCGGATGCACCACAATGCCAAACAAACCCAAACCACTCACCAACAACTGGGCGATGTTGGGTTCATCTTCAACATAGGTTACATGGATCGGTTTATGGGCTTTATTGTGCATGGTATCCTTACTTGTGAAGTAGATTCACCGGCAAGGATACCACACAACTAATTTTTGAACATAAGGGGAAGGTACTGTTTGTGCGGCGGCAGGTGCAAAATCTGCTCTTTGAGGACGGTACCGGTGACGCCATCAACCAACACGGCCGTCGCCGGCAGCCACCAATCCCGGTAGAGTTCTTCCTGGCTGCGGCTGGTCACAATACGCACCATCACCTCCTGCCCCGGCGCTAAAACGCCTTGCCAGAAAACGCGCCGTTCTTCCAGTTCCAACCATGTCTGCCCACCGCTGGCGCGCAGTGTACCCGGCCAGACCGTCAGGTCATCCGGCAGGCGCATCGAGGCCGAGATCAGACCGGTAGACGCCAGCCCACCATTGCGCACCGTTAGCAAATAAGCTACCTGGGTGGCAACCTGGGGGCGGTTGGGCACGGCCGTGAACGTGGAGGCTGCCAGATCAGGCGCATCAATCCAGAACACCGTCGTGCGCTCAAAAGCCAGATTGTGCCGGTTATAGTGAATGGTCAGTGTGTTGGTCACGGCCGTGCCTGCTGGCAGCCCGGCCTGCGGCGTGGCCTGGTACACAATCTGCCGCACCCCATCGGGGGGGATAGCCCCCTGCCATGTCAACCGGTGCGCGCCCGCCTCATACACAGCCCCCCCCTGCACCGAACCCGGCAACAGCGCCAGTTGCGGCGGCAGGTCATTCACCATCTGCACCTGATTCGTGGGGGCCAGCGTGGTATTGCGCAGCGTAATGGTGTAGGTGCGCGGCGCCGCGTCTGCGCCCACCCGCGCATCCACCAAAAACGTGGAGTCACCCAGGTCACTCAGCCACCCCATAATGCGATTCATGGCTGCGGCCTGGTCAGTTACCGGCAGCCACTCAAACGGCACAGCCCAAAAAATGGAGCGCCAGGTGGGGCCGGTTTTGGCCACACCGGCCGGCATCCCGCTGTCATGCCAGAAAAACGGCTGGCTGGCCGGGGTCAAGATCAGCCCATCGCCGTTATTCAGATAGGGGCCGCGTGTTAAGGTCAGTGGCCCGGCCAGATCCGCACCCACATACGGGGAATTGCCGCCAAAGAGTTGCGTCGGCGTCACCGATTCCCGGTAATCCCACACCCCCAGATACTCTTTGGCGAGCGGCGTCTGGTGATGATAATACAAGAAGTCCTGGCTGGTGAGAAATAACCGCCCACCACCGGCCAGATAAGCGGTCAGGGCTTGCCGTTCCTGGGGCAGCACCGGCGCAAACCAATCATAACCCGTGTACCAGATGATGAAATCATACGCCGGCAGCAAATGAGCCGGGGGGGATTCGCGCCGCTCCAAACCACGCCAGCCCGTCTCCCATACATCATATGCCAGCCCCATGGCATCCAGTGCGTCGGTCAGGGCATGATCCTGGTCATACCAGCGGTCATCATCCACAAAGAGAATCTGGCCCGGTGTTTTGTGGGTGAGGGTGGCGACGTTGTTGGTGGCCGGATTGTTGCCAGACACGGCCGTGACGGTCGTGGTGTGATAATAATCTCGCGGCGCATTGGCGGGCGCATCCAGATGCAGCACCGTCTGGCCAGACTGGCACGGCCCTAGCGTCAGTGTGCTGGTGACCAATGAACTGTTCCAACCGGTGGTAGCCGTTGTCAGCGTCAATGTGTCGGTCAACGTCTCGCTCAGGTTTTGCACCGTCAACGTATACACCAGTTGGTAGCCGGGCACGGCAAAATCATCCACCTGGGCTGGCAGCCAGCGCATCCCATCCAATTGGCGCGGCGTTGTGAAGTAGTTGAAACTGCGATAAAGTAGCGTCTGCCGGTCCACCGCATGTGTCACCCCTTCCAGACCAAAACCCAGGTACACGATGCGCCCTGGTTTGCACAAACTGGATACCAGGCCGGCAGCACGGCCGTTGGCATAGGTCAGCGTCGGTTGCGACAGGGCGCGGTAGCGTGGCTCCACGGCATCTGTGAGCGCCTGGTTGTTGGCGCTGTCTGGGCCATTCAGCGTCAGCGACAACCCGGCAAATATGGATTGTGGCAGCCCGGAGATAGTCTGCGTCACCGCCTCTTTCCCCAGAAACGTGGCCGCCAGGTCATCATACCACCAGATTTGAGAACCAAACCCAAAACCGTCGTTTTGGCCCACATGCTGGCCGCTAATAAAGAGATTACCCCCCTGGCCCAGATAGTTGGTAATCACATTATTCAATCCCAAAACACCGGGCGCATCACGTGGCGCGCTCCACACCACCTGTTCATAAAGGGCTAATTGGGCGTCGGTGGGCACATCATGCCAGGGGTGGCGCACCGTCACTTCATCAAAAGCATAACCAATCGCCTCCAGTGTGGCGCGGTAATAGCTGGCCTGGGACTGGTAGTACCATTGCCCGGTATCTACCAACAGGGTCATTGGCCCTGGCGATAGCCAGAAATTACGGTTGACGTTGCCACCGGTCACGACGTTGACGGTGGATTGTCCCAGCCGGTAATGGTCGGCGCGGATGATGAAGGTGTAAACACCGGCAGGGAGAGAGAGTGTATATTGACCATTGTTGTCCGTCACGGCCGTGACCGGCGTATTCACCACCCGCACCAGCGCCCCCGGCAACGGCGTCTGCGTCTGGCTATCTACAATCTGACCGGACACAGCGCCGGTCGGCAGCGGCGTTAGCGAAAGGTGGCGGACGGTCGTCTGGTTGAGAGACACAGACAACCCGTTCACCTGGAGTGGCTGGTGGCCGAACAAGGATACGGAGATGGCATAGACGCCGGGCTGAAGCCAGGCTTCATACACACCGTTGGCATTAGTCTGGTAAGGTAGTGATTGGCCGCCAGGGGTGGTGATGGTTATGGTGGTGAAGGGGAGGGGCTGGCCGTTGCTGGTAACGTCGCCGGTGAGACGGCCGTGTGGCGCATCGGGGCGCACCGCCGCATAAACATTCAGCCGCCCCCATCCACTCTGCATGTTGGGATGGGTGGTGGTGATGGGCACGGCCGTGTCTGCCAACCGCTGCCGCACCTGATCCAGCGATAAACCAGGATTGGCGGACAACACCAGGGCTGCGGCCCCGGACACATGGGGCGCGGCCATCGAAGTGCCATTGTAATAGCCATACAGCCCCCCCGGCAGCGCCGAAAGCGTCCGGGCGCCAGGGGCAACCAGCCAGGGTTTGATTTCATTGGTCAGAGGCGAGGGGCCGGACGAGGAAAACCAGGTCACGCCGTCTATGTCATCACTGGCGCCCACCGCCAGCACACCAGGGTAGCTGCCTGGCGCGCCTACCGTCCCCGTCACCGGCCCCATATTTCCGGCCGAAAAGACGGGCAAGATACCGGCGGCCAACAAGAGATTGATGTCTGGCAAGAACTCAATGTTGCCGCCATTCCCGCCCCATGAACCATTGACAATATCTGGCGCCAGGGCGGGGTTGTTGGCCGGAGCCAGCAGCCATTCAAAACCGGCGTGGACATCGCTGGTGTAAATCAGGCCACCGGGGGAGGCAATGTTGACGGCAATCCACTGCGCGCCGGGGGCCACACCAATGCCATTGCCGCCTACGGCCGTGCCCGCCACGTGGGTGCCATGCCCGATATTGTCCATGGGAACGGTGATGGTGGGTTGGGATGCGTGATACCAGTTGCCGTTGTGGTCAAAATTACCACCACCCAGATTACCCCGGTAGTTGCCCACCAGAACCGGATGCTGATAGTCAGCGCCGGTATCCATGATTGCCACGGTGACGCCGCTGCCAATGATGCCCAGGCCATGCCAGGTTTGGGGGGCGTTCACGCGGCCAATGCCCCAGGGCAACGGCAGACCGCCCGCCGGCGCCACAAAAGGGCCAGAACCTTCATGCAGCAAGGATAACCTGGGGTCGTCAGGCGGCGGCTGGATGTGATCTACAACAGCGTCCAACCGAATTTCGGCAATGTCCGGGTTGGCCGCCAGGGCCAGGATGGCCTCGGTTGTACCGCTGGCGGCGATGGCGTTGATGATCCACAGGGGACGGATGGCGTGGATACGGCCGTCCTGTTGCATCATCTCTAATTCGGCCAGGGCAGTAGATTGGGCGACGACGGCCGTTTGTTGCAATTGTTGCACGATGTAGGCGCGCCGGGCAACGACTGCACCAGGCCGGGTCGAAGTAGAGGGGTCTGTTTCCGGCAGTTGCGCCAGGTCTACCTGCGGCGAGAAGTAGAGCAAAAAACGCACCGACTCGTCCGCGGCGGCGGCCATTATTTCCTGCAACGGTTGGTCAATTTTGGCGGCCACTTGTGGCGACAGACGATAGGGCGGCAAATAGTGGTTTTGCCGGATGGGTGCGGCATCCGTGAAGGCGGGCCACAGCAAGGCGAGCAACAAGAGAGGGGGTAATAAACAGGCGAACAGATAACGCAAGCGTAAAATCATGAGCAGCCTCAATCCGGGTGGTCGTCAGGGATGGGGCTGCGCAGTGACCAGCCGCCGTCAACCTGGATCGTTTGCCCGGTGATATGGCGGGCGGCAGGGGAAGCCAGAAAGAGGGCGGCGGCCACAATGTCATCTACTTCTCCGGCACGGCCGTCGGGCGTCACTCCTCCCCACTTGGCGGCATAATCCGGGTCGTCGGTCACCGTGCGCTCGGTGACGATGGCCCCCGGACAGATGGCGTTGACGGTGATGCCATATTCCCCCAATTCCAGCGCCAGCACCCGCGCCATGTGGATGATGCCCGCCTTGCTGACGCCATAGGTACCCAGGCTCTTGAAGGCGCGCACGCCGGTGACGGAAGAGATGAGCAGGATACGGCCGTCTACCGTACCTTGCTCGATCATCTGCCGCGCCGCCGCCTGCGCCGTAAAGTAACTGCCGCGCAGATTCACGCCCATCACCCGGTCAAAATCAACGGCCGTGTACTCCAGGAATTTGCCGTACTGGGTGATGCCGGCGTTGGCAATGACGATGTCCAGACGGCCGTGCTGTTGCGCAAAGTGGGTGATGGCGTTTTGCACGGCCGTGACCTCCGCTACATCAAACGCATACGGCGTTACGGTCGAGGTGGGCAGGCTGTCATTTAGTTTAGCGGCGGCCGTCTGTGCCAACCCTTCGTTCACATCATTCAACGCCACCACCGCCCCCGCTTCCGCAAACGCCCGGCACAAACCAAACCCAATGCCCACCCCCGCCCCGGTCACAAAAACGGTCTTACCAGCAAATGCACTCATCCTGAGTATGATACTCCTTTGCCTTGAGAATAATCAAAGATTACGCAGATTGCGCAGATTTTTAATCGGTGAAATCTGCGTAATCTATGATTGTCATCCATCCGCAAAAATCCGTTTTATCCGTCAAATCCGTGGTCCCATTTCTTAAGGCAGTAAATACCAGTCGAGGAAGCGTTGCATACGGCCGTAAAAATCCAACTGTGTCGCCCGCTGCAAAAAGCCATGCCCTTCCCCGGCATACGTCTTGTATTCAAACGTTTTGCCCGCCTGCCGCAAGGCGTGTGTCCACTCTTCCGATGCTTGCGGCGGCACCACGTCATCCTCCAATCCATGACAAATCAGCACCGGCTTTTGCACCGCCCCCACCTGATAAATGGGCGAGGCATCCAGATAAACCTGCCGATTTTGCGCCGGATGTCCCATGAAAATTTCACTGTACAGGCGCAAATCCCGGTTGCACTGTGCCCAACTGGAAATGGTGTTGGCGTCGCCAAACTTATCCACGCCGCAGGCAAAGAGATAATCCGGGTCACGCGAGAGGGTACAGGCCACCATGTAGCCGCCATAGCTGGCCCCATAAATAGCAATCCGCGCCGGGTCAATGCCCGGTAATTTCTGCAAAAAACGCGCCCCATGCAGGCAATCCTGCGTATCCCCTTTGCCCCAATCGTTGTAATTGGCCTGTTCAAAAGAGACGCCGTAGCCGGTGCTGCCCCGGTAATTGGGTTGCAGCCAGGTGTACCCTTTAGCCACGAAGTATTGCACCATCACATCCCATTCCAACTGCTTTTGCAGCGAAGGGCCGCCGTGTGGATGTGCAATGGCCGCGCCGTTGGGCTTCTCCGGGCGGTAAAGGAAGGCGGGGATTTCCAGCCCGTCGGTGCTCTGGTAGCTGACCGTTTCCGGCAGCTGCAACCGGTTGGGTGTCAGGGCGGGCAGTTGGGAAAAGGTGAGGGGGGTGATACGGCCGTCCCCCACCCCCACCTTCACCACATCCGGCGGCTGCAATGGGCTTTCAAACAGGGCGATGAGCGATTGGCCGTCGGGGAACCATTGTGGCCTGCTGTAAATGCCCGCATCCGCCCGCAGCGTCGTCGCCTCCCCGGTTTGCGCATCCAGCAACGCCAGGTGCAGCGCCCCGCCGTGATTCAGTGTACAGGCCAGCCGCGCCCCGTCCGGCGACCAGGCAATATCGGCCACATCCCGCCCTAGGTGCGTAAGTTGGCGTAGACCACCCCCATCCGGTCGCACCAGCCACACCTCGTTCCAGCCGGATTGCTGCGAAAGAAAGGCGATCTGCGATCCATCGGGCGACCAACGGCCGTGCCAATTCCGTACTTTCGGCCACATCGTCAATTCCCGAATCTGGCCCGTTTCCACCTCCACAATATGAATGTCCAGCCGGTTCAGGTCATTAAAGGGGCGGAAGGTGTAATCGGGATAGGAGGGGGCGACTAGCCCCCTTCCTCCCACACCACCGGACATGCGGGTCCGCATCCGGCGGTTCGGTCAAGTGTGACGAAGCTCGTAT
>JACTMP010000051.1 GCA_014584575.1 Chloroflexota bacterium | reverse complement strand
GAGATGCTGGTCTGCTGCCAGTGGTCAGCCAGGCTTAGACAAAAGTGGGCTATTTTAGCCGCTTGGCGTATCTGTTTTTAAGGTGCAAAAGTCGTGTTAATAAACCTTTCTATACCCGGCCCATTACCCCGACTACACAAAAAAAAGCTGCCAGGTTTTTGAAACCTGACAGCTCTCACCGATTACCGTTTACCGATTACCGGTCACGAGCCAAGCCGTTTCTTAAACTCGGCCGACAGCGCCGGCAGAATCTTAAACAGATCACCCACAACGCCGTAGTGTGCCAGTTTGAAGATGGGCGCGTCCGCATCCTTGTTGATAGCCACGATCACCTTCGAGGTACGCATCCCGGCCTGGTGCTGGATCGCGCCGCTGATGCCACAGGCGATGTACAAGTCCGGGCTGACGGTCTTGCCCGTCTGCCCCACCTGATGTTCATACGGAATCCAGCCCGCGTCTACGGCCGCGCGCGACGCCCCCAACGCCGCCCCCAACGTGTCCGCCAGTTCTCGCACCGGGGCGAACCCTTCGGGGCCACCCACACCGCGCCCGCCGGAGACGATGATGCTGGCGTCGGTCAGGCTGACGCCGCCTTCTTTGCCCGCAAAACCGACCACTTTGGTGGGGATGTTGTCTTCACTGACGGCCGTACCTACCCATTCGGCCGACCCACTTTTGCCCACCGGCTCCGCTTTGGGGAAAGCGCGGCTGCGCAGGGTGATGATTTGCACCCCTTCCTTCACGTGTACGTCGGCCAGCAGTTTGCCCGCGTAAACGGGGCGGGTCACTTTGACCACGCCGCCGTCCACTTTCAGGTTAATGGCATCGGCCACAATACCGGCATCCAGGTCAGCCGCAACCCAGGCCGCCAGGTCACGGCCGTAGGTGCTGCCACCCACAATCAAAACAGACGGCTGCCGTTCGCCCACCAGTTTGGCCGCCAACGGCCCGGCTGCTTCCACCCGGAAGGGAGCTAAGGTAGCGTCATCCGCGCCGACCACCGCGTCCACGCCCAGGTTAAAGGCAGCCTCGGCGACGCCGGAGACGCCCTGCCCCAAGACCAGGCCGGTGAGCGGCTGGCCCAGGCCAGCGGCCACCTGCCGCGCCGCGCCAATCGCTTCCTGGGCGACGGCCGGAATTTCACCATTTTTGTTTTCCACAAAAACCCATACGCCGCTCATATCACCTTCTCCTCAAACAGTTTGTCGGCCAGGAGGCGCGCCTGTTCTTCGACGCTGTCGGCCGTAATCATTTGCACGCTGCCCACCCGCGGCGGGATGGCATAGATTTTGCTCCAATTCACCTTGCTGGCGGCGGCCCCGGCGCCACCGGCTACGGCCACATCTCCCGCACTCCAGGTGGGGATTTCGGCGCGGCTGGCTTTGCGGATGCCCATCAGCGAGGGATAACGCGGCTCGTTGATCTCCTTGACCACGCTGATAATGACAGGCAGATTGGCCGTGACCGTCTCTTTGCCATCGTCCAGCAGCCGTTCCACCGTGATTTTGCCGCCGCCCACTTCTTTGATGGCAGAGACGTAGGTGAGCGGCGTCCAGCCCAGTTTGCGAGCCACCTGCATGGGGGTCAGGCCGGTGTCGCCGTCAATGGCCTGCTTGCCAAAAACGGCAATATCCACGCCGCCCACTTTGTTGATGGCTGCCGCCAGGATGCGGGCGGTGCCGGTGGTGTCGCTGCCACTAAAGGTGGCGTCGGAAACCAGGATCGCTTCCGTGCAGCCCATGGCCAGGCTGGTTTTGAGCGCTTCCTGGCTCTCCTCTGACCCGGCGGTAAGGACAATCACGTCCGTCGCCCCATGGTTTTCCTTGAGGCGAATACCCTCTTCCACAGCGTATTCGTCCCAGGGGTTGAGAACGTTGGGCTTGCCGCCGGGATCATCCCAGGTGACATTGCCGCCCGCGTCTACGGTGAGTACGGCCGTGGTGCTGGGCGTTTGTTTGATGCAGACTACTACTTTCATGTATGTTCCTCCAAAATAGTGGGGATTGGAGATTAGAGATTGGAGATTGGGCAATCTCCAATCTCTAATCTCCAATCTCAGATTTCCATTAAAAGCGACTCATTCATTGCCACAAATCGCTGCGCGAATTCTTCATTTTCAAAAGCAAAGGTGGTGGCGCGCCAGGAGAAATTTTCGATGCGGGCCGATTGCAAAACCGCTTTTTTCTCCGGCAGGTAAACGTGCTGTATCTGGCGGCGGAAGATGGCGAAGATGACGGCCGTGACCACCCCACCCACCATCACACCGGCTAAAAGGCGCACGGCCGTAGCCAACCCCGGCGGCAAGACGATAAAAACGGCAAACAACGTCACCAAAAAAGCCGCACTGCCCACCACATATTTCAGTTTGGTCAACCGCTCCTCTTCCATCGAGCGACGGCGCAGTTGGGCCGCACAATCGGCGCAGACGGGCACATCAATCAGCCGCGTGACCCGGCTCAGCCGTTTGCGAATGGTCATGGTGTGGGGCGCCGGCTGCCCACAATGTACACAAATGCCGGGGAACTCGACAATTTCTTTGGGGCGGACTTTGATTTTGACTTGAGCCATAAACTTGTGTTCAGGTGTTTGTGTGTTCAGGTTGGGGCGAGGCAGTTGGGGTTGAACATCTCTCGCAGAATCGGTCGTTTCCCAACTGCCTCGCCCGTACAGTGGGCAAACACAAAAATTGAGTGCATACTCAGATTGTGCAAATTATAACGAGTAAGGGTGGGGCAGGCAATACGACGCAGTGCGTTATAAACTGGAGATTAAGAGATTGGCGATTGGGAGATTGGAGATTGGGAAATTGAAGAGGCGGTGGGGGGTGGTCACGGCCGTGTCCCTCTTCACCATCCTCGTTTTCTACCTGCTGTGGCGGGGGGTGTGGCCTTGCTGCGCGGAACGGTGGTTGGGGCTGACGGCCGTGACCGCCGCTTATTCGCTCTGGGTCGTGTGGCGACATTTGCCGGAAAATCATCGGCCGGGGGAAACGGAATTGCTGCCCCGTTTTGGTTGGGGCAACCGGCTGACGCTGCTGCGTGGACTGATGATCAGCCTGGTCGCCGGTTTTTTGCTCTCGCCCTGGCCCGGCGGCTGGATCGGCTGGCTGCCCGCCATCCTTTACACCATCGCTGACGTAGCCGACTATCTGGACGGTTATGCCGCGCGCATTACCAACCACGCCACCCGCCTGGGTGAACGGCTGGACATGGAGTTTGACGGCCTGGGACTGGTGGTGGTGACGCTGCTGGCGGTGTGGTATGGGCAGCTCCCCACCTGGTATTTGCCCATTGGCCTGGCGCGGTATTTGTTTGTTTTTGGCCTGTGGCTGCGGCAGAAACGGGGGCTGCCGGCCTATGCCCTGCCGTTTAGCTGGCACCGCCGCATCTTTGCCGGGTTCCAAATGGCCTTTATGAGCGTGGTGCTGTGGCCGATTGTGCCCGCCGTGGGGGCGGCGATTGCCGGGACGTTGTTTGCCCTGGCCACGTCGGCCAGCTTTTTGCGGGATTGGCTGGTGACGATTGGCTGGCTTGATCCGGACACGGCCGTGTACCAACAATGGCAGCGGCGGGTGTATGTGGTCACGGCCGTGTACCTGCCCCCCATTTTGCGCCTGATCCTGCTTATTTCTCTTAGTTATGTTTACATAAATTTCGACACGGGGCAATGGACGGCCTTATTCACCACCTGGGGGCTGCCCTCTCCCGCGCTGTGGGCACAGTTTTGGCTGGTGGTGGGGGTGGTCACGGCCGTGCTGGTCAGTCTGGGCATCATGGGGCGGCTGATGACGCTGCCACTGCTGTTTCCGTTGGGGTTTACGTTGCTGACACAGGGAGAAAACGAAGGGATCATCCTGGCCGTGACCTGCACCATCCTCATTTTGTTGTTCGGCACCGGCGCATTCTCTCTCTGGCGGCCGGAAGAGCGTTTCATGGTGCGGCGGGCAGGAGAATGAATAGAGAGGGGTGAGCGGCCTCCCGGCGGCCCACCCCTCTCTGTTTACCGTTCCCGGAACGGCCAGACAATTTCCATTTTTGCATCGGGGCCAGGAGCAGTCCACCACACTTCGCGGGGCGAATCGGCCATTTCATACCCATTGGCCTGAATCCAATCATACGCCGCATCATACGCTTTGAGGATATGGGGGAAGTCACACATCTCATTGCGCACGGTGACGCTGGCCGCTTTGGTGGCGGGCAGTTCTTTGACCACAATGTCGCCTACGGCCGTGACTTTGCCATTCACCGGCCAGCAAACCTCAATGGGGCCGTTTTCTGTCTCGTTAATCGGGCCATGATAAATGCCGAAAGGTTCTCCGGCCGTTTGACCATGCTGTGTTTCCACAAACTGGCCTAAGGCCGCCAGGCTGTCCCGAATAGTGGCATCTAATTCCGCCACGGTGATATGTTTACTGATGCTGGCAATCTGCTGCACACTCAATTCTTTTACTTCAACTTCCATTGTCATTTGTTTCACCTCGTTTTGTAGTTGGGCAATTAACTCATTCGTTGTCCGCCGGACAAGTAAAACGCGCGCTTCGTAAGCCCGCCAATATTGGGTCAATAGAGACACGGCCGTATCTCTATCCGCCGTCACCAACTCCCGCACCAACGCCAGCGGTACGTCCATCTGCCGCAAGGTACGAATGAACCGCGCTGTCTCCAGTTGATCAGGCTGGTAATGCCGGTACCCCGTTTCCGGGTCCAGGTAGGCTGGCTGCAAGATACCCAGTCGGTCATACAGACGAAGGGCTTTGATGGAGAGAAGAGAGGCGTCTGCGAATTGGCCTATTCGCATCAGGTGTTTGGGCTTACTCATGCCAGGAGTATACAGCCTGCCCTTTGGGGAGAGTCAAGGGGCGCCTAAAAAACCCCATAAGACCGGAGGAAAAGTGGATGGTCTGGCGAGCAGGAGAAGGGGCATAATTCACCGAATACCGACCACCGGCCAACAGCCACATCACCAGAATTTGTGAAAAAAAACACGAAACCTTTGCCAGAGATATGCGTAGGGTTAGCTGTGTTTTGTTTGGTGAGGTGCTGGAAGCGGAGGAAATGCTATGATGCCCACCCCCATCCTTATCAACTGGCTGCTGGAAGGTGATGTCTCTATTCAGTACCAGGTTTACCGTGATCTGCTAGACGAAGAGCGCCCGGATTTGCGGGCGCGCATTGCCACGGAAGGCTGGGGCGCACAATTCCTGCGCGCCCGCCAACCAGAAGGCCACTGGGGGCGGGGGTTCTACCAGCCCAAATGGATTTCAACCCATTACACACTGCTTGATTTGCGGCATCTTTGCTTGGCGCCTGACAATCTGCAAATTCGGGAGAGCATCAGCCACATTCTGGACAATCATAAAGAAGCCGATGGCGGCGTCAACCCCGGTAAGACCATCAAAAACAGCGATGTTTGCGTCAATGGCATGTTTCTGAATTACGCCGCCTATTTCCGCGTCCCGGCCGAGCGACTCCAATCTATTGTGGATTTCTTGATTGGGGTGCAGATGCCTGATGGCGGCTTCAACTGCGAATCCAACCAGCACGGGGCCGTCCACAGTTCGCTGCACTCAACAATCTCGGTGCTGGAGGGGATTGGCGCGTACCTGGCGAATGGCTATGCCTATCGCGCCGCCGACTTGGGCGACATGGCGCGCCAGGCGCAGGAATTCATCCTGCGGCACAGGCTGTTCCGCTCTGACCACACCGGTGAGGTGATAAACCCGCGTTTTCTGCTGCTTTCGTACCCGTCGCGTTGGTTTTATGACATCCTGCGCGCCCTGGATTATTTTCAGAGTGTGGGGGCAGCGTATGACCCCCGGATGAAGGATGCGCTGGATGTTTTGCAGCAAAAACAGCGCAAGGACGGCGCCTGGCCGTTGCAGGCCAGACATCCCGGCCAGGTCCATTTCGACATGGAGACCCCCGGCCAACCCAGCCGTTGGAATACGCTGCGGGCGCTGCGGGTTTTAAGGCGCTACTCTCAGTAGATCGCAATGGGAGGAGGGGGCATCCTCAGATGCCCCCGGTTCGCATCTGAGGATGCGAACTCCGCTTTGATCTACTGGTTCTGCTTGAGAAGACAATCTCTACGGCTGCGGAGCGGTGAGATTGAGAGTGAGTATCAAGATGCGCAACCAATGGATTTGGCGTTGGCAACGGCCGTTGCTGTTGCTCTTGGTACTTATCGTCAGCCTGGCTGCCTGTAACACACCACCGACGACGCCTGGCAACACGGCCGTGCCGCCCACACCGCTGCCGCCTACCAGCCAGCCATTTCCCACCCAGCCACTTCCTACCCCCACCACGACCCCGGCCTACACCCCCCGCTTCACGCCGGCCGACTGCCCGATTGCCATGCCGGAAAATGTGAGTATTCGCTGCGGCTACCTGACCGTGCCCGAAGACCGGGCTAACCCGCAGCGCACCATCCGCCTGCCGGTAGCCATTGTCGCCAGCGACAGCCCCACGCCGCAGCCTGACCCCGTTGTCTACCTTGCCGGTGGGCCGGGAGGGCACGCGCTGGACCAGACCTCCTTATTGGTAGCTCAATTTCAAGACATCTTGCACCAGCGCGACCTGATCATTTTTGATCAGCGCGGCGTCGGTTACAGCGAACCCTCGCTGAATTGCCCGGAACTACCGGAGGCGCAGTTGGCGAATATCGAACGGCCGTTAGACGCGGATGAGCAGCAGGCGATGGTCATGGCCGCCGTTATGGCCTGCCGCGAGCGGCTGATCGCTGACGGCGTCAACCTGGCTGCCTACAACAGCGCCGCCAGCGCCGCCGACCTGGATGACCTGCGCCAGGCCTTGGGCTACGAAAGCTGGAATTTACTGGGGGTTTCCTATGGGACGCGGCTGGCGTTAACGGCCGTGCGTGATTTCGGCTACACCGGCGCCATTCGCAGCGTCACTCTCGATTCCGTTTATCCACCCCAGGTGGACGCTTATGCCGCAGCGGGCGCCAACGCTCAGCGCGCTTTTAGCCTGCTTTTTGCCCGCTGTGCCGCTGATGCTGCCTGCAATGCCGCTTACCCCAACCTGGAAACACGCTTTTATCAGTTGGTGGATGCCCTGAATGCCGAACCGCTGACTGTGACGGTCTCCGACCATGTGAATCTGGCCAATTACCGGGTTCCCGTGAACGGTGATACGTTGATCGCGATCGTTTTCAGGATGATGTATAACCGCCAACTGATTAGCGCCCTGCCGCAGATGCTGCGCCAAATTGAAAATGGTTACAGTAGTAGATTGGCAGAGTATATGAGCGACAGACTGCATGATGCCGATTTTGGCAGTGAAGGGATGAGCTATTCGGTGCAGTGCTTCGAGGAAGCCCCTTTCACAACCGAAGCCGAGATCGCCGCGGGCAGCGAAACCCTGCCGCCACAGTTGGGGCGCACATTTGCCGGGGACGCAGCCAATACCCTGAAAATCTGCGCCGCCTGGCAAATAGCACCTGCCCCGCCAAAGGAGAATGAGCCGGTAATCAGCGATGTGCCTACCCTGCTGCTGGTCGGCGATTATGATCCCGTCACGCCGCCAGCGTATGCCGAAACTGCCGCCGCACACCTGCCCAACAGCTTTCTCTTTACCTTCATTGGCGTGTCCCATGCCGTCACCTTTAACCACTCCTGTGGTGTAGACCTGGTCGCCGCTTTTCTAGCCGACCCCAACAAAGAACCAACAGCGGGCTGTTTGCCGTCAATGCCGCTTGGTTTTTTACGGCCGTAACAAAACCAATATCGCCGTTATTGGCCGTTTACTGCCACGACGGACGATAAGGATAAAAAAAACAGTAACAAAATCGGAACAGTTGACAATTTACCCGAACTTGCCTGAGATGTGCTAGAATGCGCTGTCAGGAGAAACCTTATGGAAGCAAGTGTGGAACAAATTCCCCGGTTTGGGGAGGTGCAATTCACTATTCAGATTTCCGGCCACATACATTATTCAGCCGAAGCTGCCCGTCGGTTAGTGGGGCGGTATGTAGCTGGCGAAATTGCTTATCTTTTGCGAAGTGGTGAGCCAACATTAGTTGTCAAGGAGCGCATAGTCTGGCGTGTACCGGTGGAACTGGCGCTACCTGGACATGGTGTGGTTGGTACAGTCGGGCAGATAGATGTGGATGTCGAAACTGGTGAATTAGCCGTTACACCGGAATTGACCCATCAAATTCAAGAAAATGCCGAGCAGAAAGCTGCCTATTATTCCACCATTGCCAGTACCACACCTTAGGCAAGAAGGTGAATCGGATTGTCTGGCGGCCTGCGCTGCCATGTCCCTGGCATATATCGGCCACCCTGTACCCTACCCCCAACTCCTCAAAACCCTACAAATTGGCCCTGTAGGCGCTCCGCGCCGCAACATCACAAATTTATCTCGTCTGGGAGTGAGTGTCACTTACCGTGAAGCGACCTTAGATATTCTGGCTGAAACTTATCTACAAGCAGCTGAACCTGTAATTGTTTTCATAGATACGGCCGAACTTCACTACTGGTCAAGAGCCACCAATCATGCAGTGGTTGTCATTGGCCTCGATGAAACCAGTGTGCTGGTTCTGGACCCGGCTTCTCCCCATACACAACAAGCCATCCCGCATGAAGAGTTTCAACTTGCCTGGCTCAACGGTGATTACACCTGCGCTATTATTCACCGGGCGTAGTCATTTGGGAAATGTGTAATAAGAAGCGTGTCGTGTGGCTGTTATGGCTGACGGCCGTCCTCCTGCTGGCATGGGTGGTGCGGGCGGTCCCGCTGACGGCCGTGCTGGAAACAGTGCGCGATCTGACGTGGCGGCAAGTAGGTACGCTGGTTGTGCTAAATGGGGTGGCGCTGGTCTGGTTGACGGGGCGCTGGTGGCTGATGCTGTGGGGCATGGGCTGGCGGCTGCCGTTGGCTATGGCCGTGGGTCACCGGCTGGCGGCCTTTGGCGTCAGCTACTTCACACCGGGGCCGCACTTTGGCGGGGAGCCGGTGCAGGTGCTGCTGGCGGAAAAGGTGCATGGTGTGCCCCGGCACACGGCCGTGTCCGCTGTGTCGCTGGATAAATCACTGGAGTTGTTGGTTAATTTTGGCTTTCTCTTGTTTGGCGTGTTGGTCACACTGCGCGCCGGGCTGCTGCGGTCGGGTGTGGGGGAAGAGGCCATCGGCATCAGCGTGGGCCTGCTGCTCGTTCCGGTGGGGTATCTGACGGCGATATGGGGTGGGCGACGGCCGTTGAGCGGCGCGTTTGGCCTGATGCAGCCGGTGGGGAAGCGATGGGGGTGGTATGGGACGGCCGTGAACGCTCTAACCGCCAGCGAAGAACAGGCTCATCAGCTTTGCCGCCGTTCGCCGCGCCTGTTTGCCCTGGCGCTGCTGTTTTCGGCGGCAAGCTGGCTGGTGCTGCTGCTGGAATATGGCCTCATGCTCACGTTTCTGGGTGCGGCGCTGTCGCCGGTACAGATCATTGTGGCGCTGACGGCCATGCGGCTGGCGTATCTGCTGCCGCTGCCTGGCGGCCTGGGAGCGTTGGAAGCCAGCCAGGTTTTTGCGCTGGAACTGCTGGGCGCCGATCCGGCCATTGGCCTCAGCGCCAGCCTGCTCATTCGGGGGCGGGATGTGGCGTTGGGGCTGGTGGGGCTGTGGTGGGGCTGGCGGATGATGCGGTGAGCAGGTGAAGGGGTGAAGGGGTGAGGAGTTTTTGCCTGTCTGGGCAACTTCTATTACAGTTGTAATAGCTCGCTTACACTGGTGTTTCTACACTTGTAACCGTTCAGACCTGACAGGTTTTTACCAGTTCAACTTGAAACCTTGCAGGCCAAAAACCTGTCAGGTCTCTTGAGGGGCTGAACGCTTACGTCTCTGTGAAAAGGAGGAATTGACCATGAATCTATCATTATCTACACGGCAATGGGTGATTACCGGACTGGTGGTGGTGACGGCGCTCATCCATTTGGGGATTAGCGGCGGCTGGGCCAACCCGTTGTTCATTGCCAACGGCATTGGTTATCTGGTGCTGATTGTGTGCCTCTATTTTGTGCCCCAATTGCGGTCACAACGCAGCCTGATTCGTTATGCCTTATTGGGGTACACGGCCGTGACCTTCATTCTCTACTTCGTCCGTAATTGGCCGGACATTTGGGGTCCCGTAGGCCTGCTGGATAAAGCAGTAGAACTGGCGCTGATTATCCTGTTGTGGTTGGATAGGAATGATAATTAGAGATTGGAGATTCAGTACAGGATTAAATACTTCTTCTTAACTTTTATATTCCACCTGTCATTCCGAGCGGAGTCTTCGGAGCGAGGAATCCCTTAGAATTGTACTATAGGGATTCCTCGGAAGACCTCGGAATGACATTTTCCCCAGAATTTGGGTCTTAGACTGCTTCCCTTCAATCTCCTGACTACCACACCCCATGGATAGCAACTCGCTGCTGCAACTATTTCGTAACCTGCCGGAGGGTCTGCAACTTGTCCTGGGATTGTATGGGGTAATGCTGGTTATCCGGCTGATTGACTGGATTATCTTTCGGGATGGGATGATCAACCGGTTTGGTCTGCGCGGCTTGCGGGCGCCAAAGGGCAACCATTTTCTGGCCTGGATTCTCAACCCGTTTATCCATTTGAACTGGCGGCATTTGTGGAGCAACAGCGTCGGTTGGCTGCCGATGGCGGCGATTATTGCCCTGCCTGACCCCCAAGAATTTTTGCTGGCTACGGCCGTGATCATCTTCATTGATAACCTGGGGTTGTGGCTGTTTGAAAAGGGGAATGTGGTGACGGCCGGGGCCAGCGGCATGATCACCGGGTATTTTGGGTTTCTGGTGCTGCGCGGCTTTTTTACCCGCGATACCGCCGCCGTCATTATCGGCTTTGTCATATTGGGTGTTTATTATGGCCTGTTGCGCCTCATTTTCATTCCCCAAAAAGGAAACGTGTCTAATGTCGGCCACTTCTTTGGTTTCCTGGGTGGGGTAGCTGCCGCCTGGCTGTGGTCTTTTATTTTGCAGCAGCCGTTTCGGTAGAGTTGTGTGTAACACGATTTGGCAAATCGTGTTACATATTGACACCTAAAAAGTCTACCTGGTGGGCGATGTAGACCAGTTCGCCGCGTTCAATTTGGGAATGGCGTTGGGCAATCCAGTGGGCAAACTGGGCGGCATCCAATTCGGGATGGCCTTGCAATGCTTTGTGCATGGTGTTAATAATGAAGTGCAGGAAATAGGCTTCATCGGCCGGGTAACGGCCGTGCCGCCCCCACACTACCCAATCAGAACTACCCGCCGCCAGAATCTCAGCCCCTTGTTTTCTTAAATGCGTAAATAGATGTCGCCCGCTGCGGCTGTCGCCGGACGGCCGTCCGCCCACCAGCCGCTCATCCATTGTGCGGTGATACAGATGCTCCACCAGGGCGTCGAACGGCGGGTCAATGGCCGGTTCCAAAATGGTAGCCCCGTCAAAATTCAGGCTGAAATAAAAGAGACCGCCCGGTTTCAACAGCGAAAACAAAACCGGCAGCGCCGTAGGAACATCCAGCAAATCCAGCACGGCATGGGCGATGAGCACATCCCAACGGTCACGGCCGTGCGCCCGCTCTGCAAAAGCAAACAGGTCATCGGCCACCAGTTCCAGATGGAGTGCCGGCGGCAAGTGGGTCAACCGTTGGCGGGCGAGGGCAATGTTGGCGGGGTTCTGGTCTACGGCCGTGTACCTTCCCCGCTCTATGAACCCTTGTTCGACTAACCGTTCAACCATGGTGCCAATACCCGCCCCCACTTCAAGAACAGCCGCTTCCGGCGGCAAATGGTCCCGCAGCGCCCACCACACATCCTTATTCAACGCCCGGTCATCCACCGTCTTTTTAGCCGCCAGATAGCGAGGAAAGTCCATAGTCATTTGTCCTTTTTCATTGGGTAATTGGGGATTGGGGATTGGAGATCACCCTGCCACCTTGTCACCTTGTCACCCTGCCACCTTGTCACCCCCTCACCTGCTCACCTAAAAACCCGCGCACCTTTGCCATACTCTGCGCCCAGGTGGGGTGTGCCAGGAAGCGTTGGCGGGCAGACAGGCTCATAGCGGCTAAGGCGTCCCGGTTTTGGTGGAGATGGTGCAAATGGTGGGCGAGTACGGCCGTTTCCACTGCGTTTATCACGTAGCCATTCACCCCTTCGGTGATGATCTCTTTGGCCGCACCGCCTGTTGTGCCAATCGCCGGTAAACCAAATCCCATCCCTTCCAGGTAAACGATGCCAAACCCTTCATATTGGGAAGGTACTGCCAACACATGGCTGCGGCGCATCAATTCTGCCAGCGCCGCATCCGGGAGCGACCCATGCAGCGTTACGGCCGTTGGCAGATTATGTAAAATGCGGCGGGTATAGGTGGGGTGTACGGCCGTGCTGCCCACCACATCCAGCCGCCAATCCGCTGCTGGCAATTGACATAACGCCTCGATCAGTGTGTGCAACCTTTTACGCGGAATCAAGTTGCCCACAAACAGCACCCGCAGTGGCCCTGGCTCGTGAGTGCGCTGGCTTATTTCCGCTTCGGTGATAACTGGCTGGAAACGGTCGCCGCCGGGATGGGCCACAACATGCGGTTGCCAGACATCCGAAGTCTCCCCCATCAACCTGGCTACTTCCTGGCGAGTCGTCTGGCTGTTGAAGATGAAGGCATCCACGCTCTGCAAATAGCGTCGTTCCACCCACCGGTATAGCCAAAGCAGTCCGGGTGGGTGCTGCTCACTCTGGCGCAGGTGGTGGACAATGCTCACAATGGGATACTGAACGTGCCGTTTGATCTGCCGGTTCAGCCAGAACAGGGAAGGGTGGTTCAGTTCATCTTGCAGCAGCAGGTCAAAATCGGCCGTTGCCAGCCGTTGGTAAAGGGAACGGGAGAGGTTGTGCAGCAGGGCACGGCCGTAACCCACCCAGGGCAGCGACACCACCTCCACCTCATCCCCACATGCCTGCAATTGAGCCACTAACATCCGGTCATACAGATACCCGCCGGAGACGGTGCCTAACGAACCGTAAATGAGGAGGCCGATTTTCATTGCGTGAGCGGTGAGCAGTAAGCGGTGAGCGGTGAGTGGTGGAGCAAACTGCTCACTGCTTACTGCCCACTGCTAACTGAAAAGAAGCCCAGGCAATCTCGTTTTCCCACAAACGGACGGTCACGGCCGTGAGCGTTTCCGCCTGTATCCGCTCTGCCAGTTGGGTACAAAAGATGCGGGCGAAATGCTCAATGCTGGGGTTCAGCCCGGCAAATTCTGGCAAATCGTTCAGTGTTTTATCGCGGTAATGGGCCACCAGCGCATTGAGATGGGTCTCAATATCTACAATGTCCACCAAATACCCATGCCGATCCAACGTTTCGCCGTGCAACTGCACCTCTACCGCGTAATGGTGAGAATGCCATTCATTCTCCGCGCCCCAATCCCCGCCAATCAAAAAATGCTGCGCCACAAAGTTGCGTTTAACGGCTACGGTGTACATAAATGTCTCCTGAAATCAAGTTAGCAGTAAGCAGTGAGCAGTGGACGATTACTGCTTACCGCTGACTGCTTACTGCTGACTTTCTACAAATAGACAAGAACAACCTGCACGGCCGTCCCCCCTTCCTTGTCCAATAATTCATACGCCTTGTCCGCCTCGGCCAGGGGAAAACGGTGGGTGATAAGTTGGGCCGGGTTGTGTTGGGCAAACATGCGCCAGGCAGTTTGCAGGCGGCGGGTTTTGCTGAAACGGCCGTGCCAGCGGGGATGTAACCGGCTGACCTGACTGCTGATCAGCCGCATATGCCCCCGATGAAACGCGCCGCCCAGGTCAACGTTGGCCCGCTTTTGCCCATACCAGGAGCCGATGAGAACACGGCCGTTAAAGCCCGCCAGCCCAATCGCCATATCCAACGCCGCCGGATTGCCGGTCAGTTCATACACCAGGTCTGCACCGGGATACGGGCTGCCGTTTTGCAGCGCCACCTGCATGTCGGCCAGCATATCGGGCGCGGTGGGGTCAAACACGGCCGTTGCTCCCAACCGCCGCGACCATTCCCGCCGCAGCCCGTACCCGTCCGCCGTAACCAGCGCCGCCAGCGGAAAATCGGCCAGCAGCATCGTCGTCAGCAGCCCCACCACGCCCTGCCCTAACACCGCCACCTGTTCACCAATGACCGGACGGCCGTCCATGACAAAGGAGACGGCCGTTTCCATATTGGGCAGAAAGACGGCCGTTTCCGGCGACATGCCCTCCGGCAACAGCAGCAATGTTTCCGGGCGGGCGGCAAAGTGGCTCTGGTGCGGTTGGAAGGCAAAGACCCAACGGCCGTGCCAACCCGCCGCGACTTCCTTCCCCACATCCACCACCTGCCCCACACACGCATACCCATAAGACAACGGATAGGCAAACGCCCCTTGCAACGTTTCTATCGTTTCATCCACCGGCAAATCAGGCGGCCACTGCCCCCGGTACAACAACATTTCCGTACCCGCGCTGATGGCGGACACGGCCGTTTGCACCAATACCTCATCCCCCGCCAACCCCCGCAAAGGCTCGGTATGTACCTCTACCCGTCCGGGGGCTGTGAACCATAGGCGGTTATTGTTCATAGGTAATTGGGAGATTGGGAGATTAGAGATTGGAGGTCACCTTGTCACCTTGTCACCTTGTCACCTTATCACCTGCTCACCCTCCCGCTCCCACATCCCCCATCAACACCATATCCGCACCTAGCTGGCGATAGTGGGCATTGTGCAAAGTGGGTAAGGTGTGGCCGTTTAGGTAGGTGATGGCGGGCAGGCCGCCCAGGAGGCGGGGGGCAATGGTGATGACGACCCGATCTACTAAATGCGCGGTCAAGAAGCTGGTGATGATCTGTGCTCCCCCTTCTACCATCAGGCTGCGCAGACCACGCCCCTGCAAAATCGCCAACACCGCCGAAAGGGAGACACGGCCGTCCGGCGCTGCCGCCACCCGTATCACTTCCGCCCCTGCTGATTCCAGGTCTCTTTGGCGGGACTCGTCAGCTTGCGTGGTGGTCATAATAAACGGCCGTTTGGGGTGTTGCAGCAATTGGGCGGTAAGGGGGAAACGGAGACGGCCGTCCACCACCACCGGCTGCGGCTGATCCCCATCCACCAAGCGCACCGTCAGCCGGGGATCATCGGCCAGCACCGTGCCAATGCCCACCAGGATAGCATCGTGGCTGGCCCGCAGGTGGTGGGTCATGTGCATGGCCTCTGGCCCGCTCAGCGGCGTGGGCTGGCCACGCCGGGCGGCAATGGAACCGTCCAGGCTTTGGGCGTAGCTGAGGGTGACAAAGGGGCGAGAAAGTAACGGCCGTGCCACCCCATTTGCCACCAGCATTGTGTCCAGATCAAGCAAGTGGCGCATCTTTTCCACTTTGGTTTTGAGGTAGGCGGCATTTTCGGGGGTCACGGCCGTTGTCAAGGGCAGCCGCGCCACCACCGGGATGCCCGCTGCTTGCATACCGGCAATTTTGTCCGGGTTATTGGTCAACAATTTCACGGAGCGAACATCTAAATCATGCAAAATGTGGGCGGCGGCCGTGTAATCCCGTGCATCCGCCTGATGGCCGAGCATCAAATTAGCGTCCACCGTGTCATACCCCATCTCCTGCAAATTGTACGCCCGCAACTTATCGGCCAGGCCAATGCCTCGCCCCTCCTGCCGCAAATAAACAATGACGCCGCGCCCTGCACCGGCAATTTGCTGCATGGCGTGGCGCAATTGCGGCCCACAGTCACAGCGCCGCGACCCCAACACATCGCCGGTAAAACATTCGGAGTGGATGCGCACTAACACCTCAGTCTGCCCGGCCACCTCCCCCATCACCAATGCCAGATGCTCCTTATCATCGGTGTGGCTGCGATAAAGAGCCAATTGAAACAACCCAAAATCGGTG
Organism: Chloroflexota bacterium; assembly: GCA_014584575.1. Classification (GTDB taxonomy): domain Bacteria; phylum Chloroflexota; class Anaerolineae; order Promineifilales; family Promineifilaceae; genus CAADGU01. Next base: position 43,532 of record JACTMP010000051.1, on the reverse strand, counting down.
GGAATGCGGGCGCTGGTCATGTGTTCAATAGGTTTGCCTTCCATAGCGCCCAAAGTATAACAAAAACCCGGCCTGCACATCAGACCGGGTTAATCTGATCTCGGATAGACAACTATTAACAAATACGTTAATATCCTCACATGGATTGGGAAATCATTTACTATGATGAGCATGTACAAGAAGATATTGAATCCTGGCCCGTTGGCATTCGTGCTTATTATGCCAGAATCAGTGAGAGAATGATCATCTTTGGCCCCAATCTGGGTATGCCCTTCACCCGCGCAATGGGTAAAGGCTTGTTTGAAATTCGGGCCAAAGGCAAAGAAGGAATTGGTCGAGCCTTTTTCTGCACCATCGTAGACCGGAGAATTGTTATCCTTCATGCGTTCATCAAGAAATCACAAAAAACACCACAGAAGGAACTGGAAATTGCGCGTCGCCGAATGGCTGACGTTTTGGAAAACTGGTAGAGGTAGATGATGAAAACACATAATGAAATGATCAATAAATGGATGGAAGATCCTGAGTTCAAACAGGAATATGACGCGCTTGAGGCTGAGTTTTCCCTGTTTGATGAACTATTACGGGCCCGCAAAGAAGCAGGGTTAACCCAGGCAGAAGTTGCCGAGAGAATGGGCACCAAGACCTCGGCCGTTGCTCGTCTGGAAGCTGGCGGCGGCAGCCAAAAACATTCACCCTCCATCGCTACCTTGCAGAAATATGCTAAAGCTGTTGGCGGCCATCTGGAAATTCGGCTCGTTCGTGAATGATTGTTTTCCGCAATGGTACGGGACGGGGCAGCAGCCGCTTACTGAGGGCCTTCCATTTCTGTAACACCGGATTCTAGTAATCTTGGCTGGTAGCTGGAACCATTCTGCTTGTATCGCACCTGCTCCCAGTCTCCCGTCGCGTCTTTCGATTCCCTGGCCCCAACCTCTTTGATCACTCTCTCAATGGCTACCTGACAATACTGCTCGTTGTTATCAATCAGAATGCAATTTCGGTTTTCGGTGAGGGCGGCTACGGCCGTTGACCCACTCCCCCCAAACGGATCAACGATCAACCCCTGTTCAGGACTTAACAAGCGAATGAAGAAAAGGGGTAAATCTACCGGAAACACCGCCGGATGCTGTTTGTTCTTTCCCACAACGGCGCTGGTAAGCACATTGCTTGGTAGAACAGTTTCTTTGCCTACCCACCGAGATACATCACGCCCAAAACCGCTGGCATTAACTGAATTGTGGCGACTTAAATCATTCTCACCCAGATTGCTTAGACGTGTTTCCGCCCAATCCCCAATCGGCACTTTAACCGCTTCCGGGTTGAAAAAGGGCTTTTTGTCCTTTGCCAGATGAAAACAGTATTCCCAACCATCGCGCAAACGGGTAGGCCAATAACCAGGCATGGGGTTCGTCTTATGCCAGAGATAATCATCTATAGCGTACCACCCGTTTTCACAAAGCGCCTCGACCATATGCCAGACGTACCGGTGGCGAACTCCATTGACCACCCGATCTTTAATGTTGATTACCAGGCTGCCTGTTGGTTTCAACGCCTCATAAAACGGTTCGTGAAATGTCAAAAACCATTGAGCAAAATCATCAGGATGCACACTATCATAATGCCGCCTTCGGGCATCCGCATAGGGTGGCGATGTAACGATCAGATCAACCTGCCCCTTCAAGTCTCGCAAAGCCTGTCGGCTGTCATCACAGATGACAGTACAGGAAAGATCAAGGCCATTTGAGTTATTTTTGATCAATGTTTTTCGCATCTGTCTACCTCGTTAGCCGCAAAAGAACCGCACTAATTTGTGTGGGTCGTCGAAAACGCCATCTTCATTTAGCAAACCTTTTTGCTGGCAAGCCGCGCCAAATGATTCCAATACAGCTTCTGGAATTTCAATTTCTGAAGACAAATCCACCTGCGCCTGCATCTCGATCAGCACATCCAACACAAGTGTCATGATCTCTTCATAGGTGTGGTTAGCAAAAAACGGCCACAAGAAATCAGATAGCCAGACCTCTGTGTTGTGTGAATACGGCCGTTTTGTCCTTTGCTCCACCTTAATGTGCCGCTGGCCTTTGTCCATGGTAATGGCAAATACACAACAATAAGGCCCAACACGATTTTTGTCGGTATTGGCCATCACTTCTAGCGCCTGAATTGCCTTCGGCCAATCCTGCCCACCCATTGTATTACGTCGATTTTTAACTGAAACGTACAAACTGAGTGGTTTTGTTTGTGCATCAACAAACTCAATCACCGCGTTAAAATCGGCTTCGGCCGTACCAAGATCAGAGACGGAACGAAAACGGCCACTGGCCACCGTGCAATCAAACAGCAAAAACTGGTAACGCCAGCCAGAGTTCATGCGTCCTTTTTGTACCATCCAATTGCGGAACTGTTCCTGACCAACTACCCGGTAATCTTTTGTATGCACCTGATGAGCAGTAGAAGCCGGATCACCACAATAACGTTTGAAGTAACTGAACAGCTTCCTGCCTGTTTTTTCATAGATGGCCTCTTTTTCAGCCTCAGTCGCCTCGTCCGGTATGGAAAGAATTTCCCGGCTCGATTTTTGATTAGCCTGACGAATCGCTTTGCGCACCATCTGCTCCATCAATTCGTAAGCGATCTTACCGGTATGTGGAGCCAATGCCGTAGCGTCTATCAAACCGTGATCTTTGCTTTTAGGATCATCAATGCGCGGGTATTGTTGTGGCGTAATTTTCATGGGCAGTCTCAACCTGTCAGGAATAATTCGCCGCTTATTCTAGCAAATTTGTTCGGATAATGGTATAAAAAAAGCCCTGACTAAACATTTCAGTCAGGGCTTATCATCAACAAAAAGTGGGGAGAGGAATTACGACCCAATCGTAATCGAAATCGTGTGTGGTTCGCCGACGTAGTTGCTGTCTTTGACGACGATGAGCCGCAGCAGGTAGTCGCCGGGCGGCAGGGCATCGGCGTGCAACATTTCCAACGGGCCATTGATAACCGGCGTGTTGTGCGTATCACCCAACGTCACCCAGTCGTAATTGCCATCTCCTTTGGGGATGCCCAGTTCAATTTTGTAGAACTGTACCACCTGTGGGTCAAAGTCGGCCGTACCCACAATGGGCAAAACGCCACTCACCTTGTCCCCCTGCGCCGGGCTGGTGATGCGGTAGACGGCTACCCGGTTGGGATCACGCGCCAGCGCCAGCAAGTCATCGGTGCAGGTCTGTGTGGGCAGCAGCGGCAGATTGTGCGCCTGCGCCCATTCGTGAGCCGCTTTCAGACTTTCCGGGTTACGGGGCGGCGACAGGAAAAGCTGCGGCCGTGCATCGGGCGGCAAAACGGTCACATCCGTCCCCTGGGTAAAGTGGCAGAAGACCTGTGGCGGCGGCGCATTGTCATTGGCCGGTTGTGCCGCCAAAATCTCGGCGGGTAGTGGGGGGAGGGGCACGGCCGTTGCCCGCCACACCGCCGGTTCCATCTGTTCCCAGCGCACCACATTGGGATCAACGGTTGGCACAGTCGCCTCGTCCATCACCAGGAACCATTCCTCCCCGGACGGCGCACATTCCGTTGCCCCATGTGTGATCGAAGTGATGGCACACAACGGCCGTTTCTCCAACCCGGCTGGCGGTGTAAATTCCCGCGGCCCCTCAACACCTAATGTGGACAGGAGATCGTAATTGCCGTACACGGCCGTCATAAAATCGCGCCACAACGGCGCAGCCCCCGTCAGCCCAGAGATGTTCACCATTTCACTGTTGTCCGTATTGCCCGTCCACACCGCCACCACCAGATCAGGCGTGTAACCCATCGTCCAGTTATCGCGGAAATCATTCGTCGTGCCCGTCTTGGCCGCCGCCGGGAATGGCAGCGCCAGCGGATTGTTCCGTCCCATGGCCGCGGCCCTCGCCGCATCATCATCCAAAATATCGCTAATCAAGAAGGCCACGCGGGGGTCAAGCACCTGTTCGCCGGCTACTGGCGGTTGTTCAAACAGCACCTCACCATTGCTCTTTTGCACCTGCAAAATGGCAACCGGGGCGACCTTCTGTCCTTCGTTGGCAAAAACGCCATACGCAGCGGCCATGTCCAGCGGCGTCACTTCGCCACCACCCAACGTCAACGACAGGCCATAATTATTCGGGTCATCGCCCCAGGTGGTGATGCCCATTTGCCGGGCAAATTCCATGAAGCGAGGCACGCCAATGTCTTGCAGCGTCAGGATGGCGGGTACGTTATAGCTGTTCGCCAGCGCCCCCCGCAGCCGCACCGGGCCATGATACGCGCCATCGTAATTGACCGGCTTGTAGCTGCTGCCGTCAAATTGCGGGTACTCCACTTCCACGTCCCAGAGCAGGTCGGCGGCCGTCCAGGCGGGCGCTTCTTCACCAACCGGCGAGAGGGCGGCGGCGTAGGTGAGCGGTTTGATGGAGCTGCCGGGCTGTTGGGGTGAGAGGGTGACGTTGACACGGCCGTCAATCACATCATTGTGGTAATCCACACTACCCAGCATCGCCAAAATTTCGCCATTGTTTGGGTTCAGGGCAATCATGGCCGCGTTGGTCAGATTGTGCTGCGGGTCAATGGAAGTCACATGCTGCCGGGCCAACTGCTCGGCCAGCCGTTGGTAGTTCAAATCCAGGCTGGTGGTGACGCGCAGCCCACCATTCGCTACCATTTCCGCGCCAAACATCTCTTCTAGCTGCTGCCGGGCATAGACGGCAAAGTGGGGCGCGGTCAGGCTGACTGTTTGGGCGGCAAAGGTGAGCGGCTGCTGGTAAGCATTTTCGGCGTCGGTCTGACTGATGAAACCGTCGCCCACCATCAGGTTAAGCACCAGCCATTGGCGGGCTTTGGCCGCTTCCAGGTTGCGCAGCGGGTCCAGTTCTACCGGGCTTTGCGGCAGCCCGGCCAACAGGCTGGCTTCGGCCAATGTCAGCGCCTCGGCCGGTTTATCAAAGTAGGTCTGCGCCGCGGCTTCGATGCCATAGGCCAGATTGCCGTAGTAAATTTCGTTCAGGTACATTTCCAGGATTTCATCTTTGCTGTAATCCCGGTTCATGATCCAGGCCAGGATGATCTCTTTGGTTTTGCGGTTGTAGGAAACTTCGGTGCGCTCGTCGTAGTCAAAGACCAGGTGGCGGACGAGTTGTTGGGTAATGGTAGATGCGCCTACCGGACGGCCGTCCCGATTCCGCAAGTTCGCAATGATCGCCGCCACCAACGAGGGCACATCTGCGCCCACGTTTTCATAGAAGCTGTCATCTTCCACCGAAATAGTGGCGTTGATTAACTCCTGGGGAATGTCGCTGATGGGCACGGCCGTGCGTTTGCCCTCGCCAAAAATTTCCCACAACAGTTCCCCGTTGCGGTCAAAAATCTGGGTGGTCTCAAACGTTTCCCGGTCGCGGGCGGCATCCAGTTTGGTAATGCCCTCTTCAATTTCCGCCGAGAGGTTGGAATATACCAGCGTTCCAGCGATGAGGACGCCGGCAAAGATTGCCAGCGCCAGCAGCAAAATGCCGCCGAGGAACAGTTTGCCCATGCAGCCCAGGCAACCTCGTTTGGGTGGGGCAGTGGGGGCAGGTTGGTAGGAGGTGTACGGCCGTGTCTTTTCGTTTTGCATTGTGTCACCATCAATTAGAGATTGGGAGATTGGGAGATTGAACAAGTCTCCTAATCTCTCAATCTCCCAATCTCAAAAACAATATAGCGTCATTCTACAATCTCCCCTCATTCCCCACCCGTCGCCCAGAGGACGATTGAGCAACGGGAAATATGCGGTACAATTGCCGTAGCGGAGGTATAGAAAAATGGCCGAACCCGTTTTGGAACGCACCTTCATCTATCAAGAAGAACACGAACTGCCCGACCCTGTAGATGTCAGCCACCTGGTAACGGAGGATGATACGCCCGTGGACAATCTCTTTTCCGAACGACAAATGGATTTGCTGATTGACAGCCTGTATGCGTCGTGGGGTGGGCCGGCGGACGGCCGTCCCTATCTGGCGATGGCGAACGTGGCCCTCTATTTTACGCCGCGCCAGCAACCACTCGTGCCGGATGCCTTGATCAGTCTGGACGTAGAAACACCGGCGGATGTCTGGAAAAAGGAAAACCGCTCCTATTTCATCTGGGAATATGGCAAACCACCTGATGTTGTTGTCGAAATTGTCTCCAACCGCAAGGGGCAGGAAACCGGGTATAAGTTGACACAATACGCCCGCCTGGGCATTGGTTTTTATGTCGTTTTTGATCCCAATCGCCAGCTAAGCAATAAACTGCTGCACATTTACACCCTGAAAGGGACACGGTACCAGGAGAGCAAAAAAACCTGGTTTGCCGAGGTGGGCGTGGGCGTCACGCTGTGGCAAGGCGTTTACCGGGACATGGAAGCCACCTGGCTGCGCTGGCAAGATGAAGAAGGCAATTTATTGCTCACAGGGAAAGAACGCGCCGATCTGGCCGAAGAACGGGCTGAACTGGCTGAGGAACGGGCCGAACGGCTGGCGGCGCAGTTGCGGGCATTGGGTATTGAACCCGAATAGCGTTGCGGTAATATCTTTTGTTTTTCGCCAGGACTACAGCGGATAAAGAATTAAACGGATTCTCTTTGGGAAATTTATCCGCGTATTCCTCCGTGTGTTGTTGTCTTAAAGGAGCGGCGGAAACCTCGTGACCCTACAACTTATCCGATTATGAATCTCCAAGAAGCATTTAGTTTTGGAGGTGAGCCGGAATTAGTGGCTATTGTGGGCGGGGGGGGCAAGACCAGTTTGCTGTTTGCCCTGGCGCGGGCGTTGGCGCCGGGTGTTGTTGCCAGCACCACCACGCGCATTTTTCAGGCGCAAATCCGGCAGTCACCGGTTGTGACCACCATTGATGATTTATCTCCCCTGGAAAACCAGTTACAACAATATGGCATGACCCTGGTTGTGGGGCGCGTGGAACGGGAAAAGGCGTTTGGCCTGTCGCCGGAGGAAGTGGTGGCATTGTGGCAACGGCCGTCTGTCCATCACGTCCTGGTAGAAGCCGACGGCTCCCGAATGCGCCCGGTGAAAGCACCCGCCGACCACGAACCGGTCATCCCTCCCCAAAGCACACTGGTCATCCCCGTCGTGGGCATTGATGCGTTGGAACGGCCGATTACGGCCGTCGCCCACCGCCCGGAGCGCGTATGCGCATTAACTGGCCTGTCACCTGATGACCGGCTCACGCCAGAAGCGATTGCTCATTTGTTAACCCACCCGGCAGGCGGATTGAAGAATGTGCCGGAGACGGCCCGCGTCATACCCCTGATCAACAAGGTAGAAAGTGAAACAGAACTGGCAGCCGCCCGGCAGATTGCGCGGCAGGTATTGGCCCAGGCTCACGGCCGTATCCAGCGCGTGGTCATTGGTGCGATGCAAGAGGAACCGCCGGTTCGGGAGGTAGTTACGCCGGTCACGGCCGTGATCCTGGCCGCCGGTGAAGGAGTTCGTATGCGACAGCGTCTGGGCCAGCCCAAACAACTGCTGCCCTGGGGCCAGCGCACCGTGTTGGGCGAAACGCTGCATCAGGTCAGCCACAGTCTGGTGCATGAGACCATCGTCGTTACCGGGCACGAGGCCGAAACCATCAGCGCCGCAGTAGCCCGTTTTGATGGCTGGCCGCCACCACGCCTGATACACAATGCCCGTTATCGAGAAGGGGAGATGTTGTCTTCGCTACAAACGGCCGTGAAGCAATTGGATGAGGGGGTCACGGCCGTACTCGTCATTCTGGCCGACCAACCGATGATAGCATCCAGCACCTATGACCAATTGCTGGTGGCTTTCTGGGAAGGCAAAGGGGAATTGATCGCGCCGGTGTTTAACGGCCGTCGTGGAAATCCCGTCCTCATCGGCCGTCATTATTTTGATGAACTACTCCGGTTACCCGTCGGCGCAGCCCCCCGCGCCCTGCTGCAAGCCCATCCCGATGCACTCTACCTGCTGTCGGTAGAGACCGAGTCGGTCATTTGTGATCTGGACACACCAGAAGAATATGAACGGCTCCGCCCCAAAGAAAGTAATTGAGTAATTGGGTAATTGATGCTAATTATCCAATCACTCAATTACTTCCCTATCCATCAACCGCGCCGCAGCATGACCACGCCCGCGCCAGCCAGTAATACCAGCACCACTGCCGCCACAATCAAAATGATGCCAACGTTACCCAGAAAGCCACCATCGTCGCTACTCGTTTCGGCACTGGCGGGGGCTGTCGTGGGGGTAGGTAAATCGGTCACGGCCGTGTCGCCCGCAGCAACATCCGTATTACTGACCTCAGCCACCGCGGCCGCTTCCTGCTGCCGTACCCCAAACTGCACCATTGTTTCCGTCCCTTCTTCCACGCTAATCGTCCAGGAATCAGCCGTTGTGGGGGCAAAGTTGGCCGGTGGAAATAGCTGTACCTGGTATGCACCCGGTTCCAGGTTCTCAAAACAATGAGCATCGGAAATGCCATCCGTAACTTGAGTGGAAACCGTTTGCCCATCTTTGAACAGGGTAATGGCGGCATCCGCCTTGAGCACCTCTGTGCCCGCCTCAAACTCGCCATTCCCATTGGTATCATCAAAAGCGGCAGCGCATATGCCGGTGGGTGGTGTTTCGGCAATGGCCGTGGCTTCGGGTGTCGCCGCCTCCGCCAAAGGCTCCCCTTCTACCACAATCGTCTCGCCCGTTTCGCCGTCACCTTCAGATGTAGAATCACCAGATTCAGCGGTGGCTTCAGGGGTAGATTCAGTGTCAGACGTGCCCCCCTGCACAAAGTTTCCCGCTTCCCGAATCAGCAATTCCTGGCCCATCACCACAAATTGTGGGTTACCATTCAATTCTCGAATTTGCGTCAATGCCTGCTCTGCCGGAACCCCCAGAACGGGCGCATACTGAATGGCAATAGACCAGAATGTATCATTAGCAACCACCATATGCACAATAGAGCCATCCTCACGCTCGGTCACCGCCACCGTCGCGGTGGGGGCAGGTGTATTTTGCGCAGCCGAGCCAGATGAACCGCTGCCGCTATTGCCACTGCCACTGCTCGCCGGTGGCGGGCTGCTCGTTTCACTCAACGCATAAAGTCCCACCCCATCTATGAAAAAACCACCATTGATGAGGGGTTGTTTCACGCCAACTTCAATATAGATGGTCATGTTGGGCTGGGTAGCCACAAAATCCCAGGTAAACGTAGGCATACTGAAAAAGAATGGGCTGACGTTCTCGGCCGACCAGCCGGGGCTGTAGTTGATCTGTGAATTATTCAACCACGTAGAGCCTACTGGTCCCGCACCTAAACGAACAAATGCTGTCCACAACTCCTCCGGGGCAACTTTTCCACTATCATCATAATCTTCAACCATGTCAATATAGATGGGCGCGGAAATGCGGTATTTGCGGCCAACCTCCAACCCGCTCACATCCTGAGTAAGGGCGGCCAGGATAGGTGCCCAATTTCGGAACACTTTGACCGTATAGCTGCCATCCCGGAAGAATAAGGGCCGTTCGTGCGGTGGCGCATCTTCAATATACCAAACCACAGTCTCTGGACGGTAGGCGTCTTGTCCGTTGGTACCTTCATAGGGTGTATTGTCCAGCCACACATAACGCCAACCATTGGGAGCAGCGATTTGGGGGATCCCATCCTGATAATAATAACCTTCTTCAAAGCCTGGGTTGGTCAGCAGATTGCCGGAAATCACTTCCTGGGCAGATGCCGGCCGGTTTACGCCTGACATCGTTATCAAGATTGCTATGAACAGCAATCCCATCATCTTGATTTTCATTTTTTGAACCTCCACGGGGTGTCCTCTTCCCGGTACTCACCCTGTATATTTTGCGGCCAAAGTATCTTTGGCCCGCCCACAAAAATATAGCGCAATCTTTGATTTCGCCAGTAGACGGCCGTTGATTCTAGCACACTGCTAAGGAAATCACTGTTTTGCCAGAGGTATGTTAACATTCCGCCCACATGAACGACCAAATTAGGAGGCAACGGCCGTCCCCCAAACGGGGCAGTTGGTTCAGTCTGGCACTGGTTACTTTGCTGGCTTTACCGGCTATCCAACCGTTGCTTTCTGGTATTCTCACCTGCGGCTTCGATAATGCGTTTCATCTGTGGCGGGCGGTGCAAATAGAAGCGTTGCTGCGGCAAGGTGTGTTATTCAGCCGGTGGGCGCCCCATATGGCGCACGGCTATGGCTACCCCCTCTACCAGTTTCAATCACCTTTTTCGGCTTATCTGGCGGCCGGTCTCCATATGGTCGGTTTTAATTGGGAATGGGCGCTGAATGGCGTTTACGCGCTGGCGGTAGTGGCTTCTGGTTGGGCGGCATGGCTGCTGGCGCGGGATTTGTGGGGCGAGAAGGGGGCGGTAGTCACGGCCGTCGCCTACCTTTACGCCCCTTACCATGCCTACGTCACTCTCTACCGCGCCAGCCTGTCCGAAACAGTCGCCTGGGCCATGGTGCCCCTGGTGTTATGGGGATTAAGGCGCTGGCAGGTGGAGCGGACGCGGGTGGGGTTGGTTACGGCCGTGCTCACCTTCATCCTGCTCATCTTCACCCATGATGTGACCGCCTACGCTTTTCTGCCCTTCATGGTCGGTTGGGTAATCGTCATAGCCATAAACGAGCGCAGCCGTAGCAGTTTGTGGTGCGGGCTGCTGGCGTTGGCGTTAGGACTGGGCGGCAGCGCCTTTTTCTGGCTGCCCGCCATCGCCGAACGCCACTTTGTGCAGTTCGACCGGGCGACTAGCGCCTGGCCGTTTCTCTACTACAACAACTTTCTGCCGCTCAACCAACTGCTGGCGCTACCACACCAGAGTGACCCGGCGCTGCTCAACGACTGGCCGGAGCGTGGGCTGGGGCTGTTGCTGGTCGTGCTGGCAGTAGCGGGCACGGCCGTTGCCTGGCGCAGACTCCCCGGCCAACGCTGGCTGACCGGCTTCTTGTTTCTGACGCTGGCCGGGTATATCTGGCTGACGGTGGCCGCCTCACGGCCGTTGTGGGACGCCTTACCCCTGCTGCAAACGTTCCAATTCCCCTGGCGATTCCTGGCTCCGGCCACGCTGGCGGCGGCGTTGCTCACGGGCGGACTGTTGTCTGTAAATCGTAATCCGTTATCCGTAACCCGTAAAACGACCACACACGGCTTACGGATTACCGATTACGGATTACCTCTTCTCTTCATCGCGCTCCTTTCCGCCGCTCATTGGGGCTGGCTGTATCCCGAACATTGCCCCGCCCCGGCGGATACCACGCTGGTGGGTATGGTGGCCTGGGAGCAGGCGACGGACACAGTGGGCACGACGGCCAGCCGCGAACTGCTGCCCACCTCGGCCCCAACCATACCGGTGGAAGCGTATGGGCTGCCGGTGTGGGAACTGCGCTTTTCGCCGGCTGACTTGCCGGAAGGGGCGACGATGCAAACGGCCGTCACCCATCCCCTGCGCACCGAAATTGAAGTGGACACGGCCGTGCCCTTCACCGCCCGCTTCCGCACCTTTTATTTCCCCGGCTGGCGCGCCTGGGTAGATGGGGAACAAGTGCCCATCACCCCCGCCGCCGATGGGCTGATTACCTTTCCGGTGCCAGACGGCCGTCATACCCTGAAGGTCGCATTTGGCGAAACACCGTTACGCCTGCTGGCCGACCTGATTTCGCTGCTCAGTCTGGCCGCGCTGACTGTTATCCTCTGGCGCATACCTGCTGCTCAACAGAAAGAAACGGCCCCTGGTACGCCATCAACCAGATGGTGGCTGGCGCTGCTGCTGGTGGGGGCGGCACTGCTGGCGACCAAATGGCTGCTGGTGGATGCCGGTTACACCCCCTTACGCCACAACCGGTTAGCCGATGGTGAATTGACTGGTATTGCCGAACCCTCTCAGGTGATGTTTGGCAACCCATCCTTGGTGCGTTTGTTGGGGTACGAGGATTGGCCTACGGCCGTGCCCGCCGACCAACCAGTGCCCATCACCCTGTACTGGCAGGCATTGGCCGCGCTGGAGAAGGATTACCGGGTAGGATTGGTGGTAGTAGACGAACAGGGGGTGCGTTGGTCAAGCAATGATTTGCGGGATGATCGCTGGTCACGCGCCGCGCCGCCCACCACCGGTTGGCCGGTTGACCGCTACGTGCGCACCGCGTTGTTGGTAGACCTGCTGCCCGGCACCCCACCCGGCCGCTACCAACTGCAACTATCTCTGTTTGACCGGGAAACCTTCACCCCCTTGACGGCATATGAACAGGAGCAGACGGTTGGCCCCTTTGTGCCCTTAGGGGAAATTGAGGTGCGTCCGCCGGAAGGGACGGCCGTACTTGATACTACCTTGTTTTCAACGCCCGATGTGACCATTCACAGCGCGTTTCTTGACCGTACAGGCGCCAGCCCTGGCGACACGATGCTGTACACGCTGTTTTGGTCGCACAACCAGGATACGGCCGTGCCTTTGACCCTTTCCCTGATGGATGAGGCCGATACCGTCTGGCACACATGGCCGCTCACCCTGTCTGCTTATGGCGACGGCTGGTGGCGCAGCCAACTGCCCATCACCTTGCCTGTTGACCTGCCCGGCGGCGTGTATGCCTTTCACCTGAGCGACCCGAACGGGCAAACAGCCGTCTTGCCAGACCCACTCACCCTCATAGAACCGGAACGCACATTTGAACCGATGGAAATGGACACGGCCGTGAATACAACCTTAAACAACAATGACCAACCCCTGACCACCCTGGTTGGGTACACACTAAGTGCGGGCTGCCAGCAAACCGGCGACCAGTGCCAGATTGATTTGTTGTGGCGTGCTGAGGGTGAGTTTCCGTCCAGTTACCGCGTCTTTGTGCATCTGCTGGACGCGCAGGGGCAAATTGTAGCCCAGTCTGATGCAGTGCCCCACAGTTGGGCGCGCCCCACCACCGGCTGGCTGCCCGGCGAATACATTCTGGACACACACCCCCTCACCCTGCCCCCGTCCGGGAACCACACGCTCGCCGTCGGCATGTATGCGGCCGATGGAACACGTCTGCAAACGGCCGCAAAAGACACAGCGATCATATTGTCACCGATTGAGTCAGTTCCGTGATACGGGCGCAGTGTTGCCACGCACCTTTTCAGTTTTCCCAAAAGTTTTCCGTAAAGATTATTTATTGATAGTAGTTGATAGTAGGGTCTGTGAATTTGTGGACAAGTGGATTTTGGCCGTATATATGCCCCTCATGCCCTGCCACTGTCTGTATTTGGGCGAGGTACGGTTGGAAAAGTCGCGGAAGATTGTTACGGGGCAGAGAAGGGGGAAACAGATGGCCGTCCCCTTCCTTTATGCCCCGTCATATACCCCGTGCCCACATCTGCGCCTTCGCCATACCCACCCCCCATATCTGGCGCTGACCTTGAAAAACGGAGAGAGCATCACCGGGGGATGTTTTCCACAAAATAACGGGGTTTTCCACAACTATTGACCAGTTATCCACAGATTTCAGGGGAAAAAGGTCTGCTTCAGTCGCGCTGCGGCGTGGGAAGGGCCGCCTCGTCTAGCGACATATGGGGGAGGTTTGTCAAGCCGTTGTGGGGAGCATGTGCCAGTTTGTCCAGCTTGCGGCGGGCAGCCGGCAGTGTGCCCATTCGGTACAGAATCGCCGCCGCTTCCCGTGCATGATGCGGCCGCCACTGCCCCGGTTTGCCCGCCACCCGCCGCAACTCTTGCCAGCCGCGACGCGAGCGGAACTCTTTGTGCAGTGTCACGTGTAGCTGGCGGTAAAATTCGGTACTGAACGGCCCCTGGTACATCATCGCCAGGTCAGCCGAATCGGTCCAATTTTGTTTGTCCCCCAACTGCAAACGTACATTTTCGTGAAAGCGGGTGCCGGGCAGGGGGTAGGAGACGGACATGCCGATGTCATCCGGCCGGCAGTCGCGTACCATTTGCAGCGTTTTTTCAATGTCCGTGCGGGTCTCGCCGGGGTAGCCAAATTGCAAAAAGAAGCCCACGCGCACCCCGGCAGCGTGAAGCTGCCGGGCGGCTTCGTAGATTTGCTCTACCGTTGTTCCCTTCTCCATTGCGTTCAAAATGTGCTGCGCGCCCGATTCGGCGCCCAACCAGACAATGTCACAGCCGGCGCGGCGCAAGGCGTGGACGTTGGCCGGGTCGCGCACGATCAGGTCGGCGCGGCTGAGGCATTTGAAGGGCAGGTGAATTTGCCGCGCTTCCACTTCGGCCGCAAAGTCCAGCCACCAGCCCGGTTTGAGGCCCATGATGTCATCGGCAAACCAGATGTGGTCGGGTTGGTACGTTTCTTGCAGCCAGCGCATCTCTTCGGCCACGTTTTGCGGGCTGCGGGAGTTGTATCGTTGGCCCCAGATGGGTTTGGCACACCAGTTGCAATGGTAGGGGCAGCCGCGAGTTGTGACCATGTTCATGGAGTAGTAGCCATGTTTTTCCAGCCATATCTGGCGGTAGCGGGGCACGTCTACCAGATCCCAGGCGGGAAAGGGGAGGCGATCAATGTGTTGCATAGACGGCCGTCGCCCATTCCGCCGCGCCCCCTCTGGAGTGCGATACGCCAGCCCCGGAATCAACGCGCAATGGTCAATTGTCAATTGACGATGATCAATTGACAATTTTTGCAACAGTTCGGCCAGCGTTTCTTCCCCTTCACCGAGCAGTACATAATCTGCACCCGCTTCTAAATACGCTTCGGCATGGTCGGTGGCGTCTGAGCCACAGACGATGACGGTGCAGCCCCGCACCTGGGCCATCTGGATCATGGCGAAGGCGGCTTCGCGCATGTTCAGCAGGCACATTTTGGAGAGGTAGTTGAAGTTGTCCTCATAGATGACGGCGTAACGGGGTCGGTGTTGGTCGAGCTCCTGTGCCCATTCGTCGGTAGAAGCTGCCAGCATGGCGTCAAACAGGGCTACGCTGTAACCTTGTTCGCGCATGAAGCTGGCGGCGTAGAGTGTGCCCAACGGCGGGTAGGGCTGCATGGCCGACCACAGTTTGGGGTCGAAGCGGAGATAGTAGGATTGGCCGAAGAGGATGTCTGTCATGGATAACTTCCTGGTAGAGACAAGACCCTAAGGGTTTTCTGAAACCATTAGGGTCTGTCGCGCAGTCGAGTCTGGTAAGCGGTGAGGGTGTACTGTTTGTGGGTGGTGAAATGCCCTTTGCACCAGTCGGGCGTAAAGGCGGCTTCGGTTTGGTGGCCGGGTGTGTGGGGTTGGTGGAATTTGCGGATTTTGCGGCGCATCTCCCACTGGTCGAACCAACGGCCGAGCGGGGTGCGCAGGGGTAGTTCGGCCAACTGTTGCAGGCGGTGGTGGGGTGTACGGCCGTGCCCCATTTCCCGCGGCAGCCCGATGGCATTAGGCAAAAAGCTGGTCGTCCAACTGTTGATCTGCCGGATGTGGGCATACACGTCCAGGCCGGAAAGGGGCGTCATCTGGGCAACTTCGTGAGCCGTGTAAATGGTATGATCGGGAAAATGCACGGCGCGTTCGGCCAGGATGTAGTTGGGGCAGAGGGCGTGGCCGCGCCGGGCAGCCAGCCGGACGATGGCAATGGCAAAGGCGCGGTTGAGCCAGACACGGCCGTTAGCCGTCACCAGCAAATAATCAATGTCCCCACCGGGGGCCACGTTGTCTACCGCCAGGGAACCGGTGACGGCGACCATGCGGGTGAAGGGCAGGCTGGCCAGCAGACGGCCGTACTGCATGGCGACAGGCCACATCTGCCGCGCCAGCCGTCCCCGTTCCTGGCGAATGGCGACCGTTTCTTCGCGGCCGGGCAGGGCATAATACGCCCCCACCCGGCAGAGATGGCGGCTGATGAACCGTTTGTCGGCCAGCACCGCTTCCACTTCGGGCAGAGTGGCGGCGGTTTCGGCCAGATAGTAGTGGATTTCGACGGCCGTCAGCGGATAGTCAAACACATCGGCGTAGGCAATGGTGCGCCAGACGGCCGTTTCCAGCGGCGTCAGTGCGGGCGGCGCGCTCTTGGGGGCGATGGGTGGTCGGGGGTAGTCGCCTGTAACCACGTTATTCATGCGAGTCGTTCCTCAAAAACTGCGGGGAGGTGTATGTCATGGGGGGTTAGAAACCGGACGTTTCCGGGCGTTGGTAAGCGATTAAGCGGTGTAGGGCGCGCAGTTCCAGCGGGGAACGGTAGATGCGGGTATGGTAGCGCCAGGAAGAGAGCAGTTTGAGCAGACGGCGGCGCGCGCCGGTGAGCCGGGTGTCGGTGGAGGTAGGGTAGTAGGCGTTGAGGACGCGCTCGAAGTCGTGCAGTTGTTTGTGGAGTGGCCGTTTAATCCAGGGCATGGTCAGGCTGCGCCGCTGCGAAAAGTTGAGCCAGGCGGGGCTGACCCACTCTTCCAGCGTTTGCGGGAAGGCGAACCCTTCCGCCTGTGCTTCGTCGTAGAGGTCACCTGCCAGGGGGACGGGGGTGTAGAGGTACATGATGATTTCGGCGGCGGGGTTGAGTTGTTTCACCTGGCGAATGAAATTCATGGTCTGGTGGGCGTCGGCTTCGGGGTCGGGTGGGTTGCCCATGACAAAGGAAAGTTCCGGCACGATGCCATAGTTTTTCATGCGGCGCACCATCTCCAACGTTTTGTCGGGGGTCATCTGGCCCCCTTTGTCCATGCGTTTGAGGGTGTCCAACGAGCCGGACTCTGCCCCCAGGAAGACCATTTTGAGACCGGCGTCGCGCATGAGCGCCCAGGTGCGGTCACTGTATTGCATCATCGTGTCAATGCGCCCTTCGCCCCACCAGGCCAGGCCGAGGTCGGCGATGCGTTCGCTGAATTCGGCGACGCGGGCTTCCTGGGTGAAGAAGTTGTTGTCGTAAAATTCGATGGCGTTGACCTGCCATTTGTCATGGTAGAGGCGGGCGATTTGTTCGAGTTGCACGGCCGTTTGGGGCAGCCAACGGCCGTTGACCATGTTGACCACCGCGCAAAAGTTACAGAAAAAGGGGCAGCCGTAGGAGGAGTGGTAGCCCAACGTGCGGCTGCCGAGGAAGGTAGGACGCACATACCGGTCCACAGACACGCGGTTAAAATTCCAGTGGGGCAGGTTTTTGGGGGCAGGGATGGGGGCCAGGGGGTTGGTGACGGGACGGCCGTCGCTGTCTTTGTAGGCGAGGCCGGGGATAGAAAGAGGAGATTGGGAGATTGGAGATTGGAGATTGGAGATTGGGAGATTGGGAGATTGGGAGATTGGGAGATTGGTACGGCCGTGCAGGTGATCCAATAGCTGGCGGAAGGCGTATTCGCCGTGGCCGCGAATGACGTAATCTACATAGTCGGCGCGCAGGCAGGCGTCCCAATGTTGGGTGGGGAAGTAGCCGCCCCAAATGATGGTCAGGTGGGGGTGGCGGCGTTTAAGTTCACGACAGAGCGGGACGGCCTGCTGGAGCTGCGGGCCGGGCATGACGGTGACGGCCAGGATGGGGGCAGGGCCGGCTTGTTGGATACGGCCGTGCAGCACGGCCAGAGGCTCATCTTCCAGATTACCATCTACGATTTCATATCCATACGCGCCCTCCAGCACCGCCCCCACCGCCAACAACGACATGGGCAGCACAGGTTTGCGGTTGGCCGAAGACTGCGGGTTGTAGAAAATGATCATAGGCTCTCATGTGCCCCGAAACATCAGGCTTTCGGGCACGTGGGGGTCATTATAACACTGACTGGCAAGGGGGGAATAACCGGGCATAATGGGGGGATGATGATTTTGCACATTGCGCGGCGGGGGGAGTGGGAAACGGCCGTGACCACGGGACAGTACACGGCCGATTCATTGGCGACAGAAGGCTTTATTCACTGCTCCACCGTTGAGCAGGTGTTGGTGCCGGCGAATGAGCGTTTTCGGGGGCAAACCGATTTGCTGCTGCTGTGCATTGACCCGGCGCTGCTGGCCGCGCCGCTGGTGTATGAAGATTGTTACGAGACGGGGATGCTGTTTCCGCATATCTATGGGCCGTTGAATGTCACGGCCGTGCAATCTGTCCTGGATTTTCCGCCGCAGGCTGACGGTTCGTTTGTTCTCCCGCCCTACTTCACATAATCTTTTTGGTGTGTTAAAATCCTGACCAATCAATCGGAGAACCCATCAAACCTGGGTAGGATATGACCGCAAAACTGGAGTTTCTGCAAAACTATCATCTGTTCAAAGAGCTAGACCCCGAAGACCTGGCCGATCTGGCGGCGTTGGTGGAGGAGTATGAATACCGCGACGGCGCCGTGGTGGCTTACCAACGCGACGCCGCCGACAGCCTCTATATGCTCAAGAGCGGCCGGCTCTACGCCAAAACCGTGGAGCGCGGCATTGTCACCCACACCCGCCATTATTTGCCCGGCGATTATTTTGGCATTGATTGGCTCTTTGCCCCCAGCGTGCATCCGGCCACCATTCAGGCAAAGTCGCATGATGACCGCCCGGTCCGTTTGTTGGTGTTGCACAGCCGGGACTTTTTACCTTTTCTCAGTGGCCATGACGATGTGATTGACGCTCTGGAACCGGTATACGACGCCACCGATACGCGCGTAGCCGGGTTCCCAGAGGAGCAACATGCCGAAGCTCTGAAAATGAAGGCCAAACGTGACCGGCGCAGCAACACAATGAAGATACTGCCGGATGAATTGGTCGAGTTTTTAGACCGGCGTAGTGGCTGGTTTCTGGCTGTACGCCTGATTGCGCCATTATTGGGTTTTTTATTGGTGACGGTGCTGCCCTTCGCTTATCTTGCCAGCCAGCCGCCAGACTCGATTCTCTATAACATGCAGTTTTGGTGCCCAGGTGCGTTGTCGCTCTTTTTTATCGCCTGGGGGCTTTTCCGCTTTTTTGACTGGACCAATGACTATTTTATTGTGACCAACCGGCGCGTCATTCACCGTGAATTTAATCTGCGCGCCTTTCGTGTTGACATAAAAATAGCACGTATTGACCAGATTCAGAGTGTTTCGGTGTTAAAGCCATCGTTGATAGCCAATCTGTTAAAGTATGGCACCGTCAAGATAACGACCGCGTCGCAGTATGGGGTGATTTTGTTTGACAATATCAGCCAGCCGCGGCGAGTGGCCGATGCACTTGAGCGGCTGACGAAGCGGGTGAGTACATTGGACGCCAGCCGCGAGCAAACGTTGGTACGCCATTCCATTGAGTCTTACTTTGGTTTTGAGCAGCCGTATGAATTGGTGGGAGAAGAAAGCGCTGGTGTGGACAAAAGTGAGGAGGAAAAATTGGGCTGCTGGGGCACGATTATGCACCGGTATCAGTGGCGAGTGGAAGAGGATGGCGTCATCACGTATCACAAACATTTTTTGGTGGCGCTGGCCTCGATGTTTTGGCCGTTGGTAATCGGCAGCGTTTTGACGGCGTTGGCTATTCTGGTCTATCGTTTTGATCTGGTAACGCCACAAATCCTGGGCATTGGGTTGGCCCCCATTTACCTGATTTTGTTGTTGTGGCTCATTTGGGATTTGGAAAACTGGCGTAATGATTTGTATCAGTTGGACGGCCGTTTCATCTTTGATATTGACCGGATACCCTTTGGTTTTGGTGAGAGCCGCAAGCAGGCGCAGTTGCAAAATATCCAAAACGTGAAGGCATATACGCCGGGGTTGATTCACACTATTTTCAACTATGGTTTTGTGGAAGTGGAAACGGCCGGCGTGGACAGCAATATCGTATTTGAGCATGTGCCATTTCCGGGGGTGATTCAGAGCGATATTTTTCAGCAGATTGAGAATTTGAAGGAGCGCCAGCGCGAGGCGGAAGACACACGCCGCCATAAATCGTTTGCCGTGCTGCTGGATGTGTACAAACAGGAAGAGGAGCAGGGCCGAATGCCCCGCCGCACTCCCCCGCCACCGCCGTGGGAGGATGAGGAAGACGAGGAGTAGAGACGTTGCACTGCAATGTCTCTACTCTTGCACCGTCACCTGCCCCAAAATAAACCGGTCGCCGTTGAGATTGCCTTGTTGGTCGGAGATGTGCAGACGACGGCCGTTCACCATTTCATACAACCCCACTTCAATCCAATAATCGCCGGGCGGCAGGTCGGGCGGAATCACCAGCCGGTAGGGGTCTAGCAGTTGTTGGCCGGGCAGCCATTTGGGAATCCACAAATGGGTAGGTGACGAACCACCTAATGGCGTGTAATCCAGCGCCACATAAGGCACGTTGGCGCCGTCAATCAGATGCACAAAAACGGTGTAGCTCTCTTCCGTTTGGGCCAGACTTTCCCATTCCAGGATGAGATTGATGACATCGCCGGGTTGGGCAGAGAGGGGGTCTGACCAGGGTGCGTGGGTGAGACGGCCGTTTGCCAATACCTTTGCGCCCGCCAACCCCACCCGCTGTCGGAAGTTTGCCAGCAAATCGTCAGTTTCCGGGGGATTGTTCTGAGGTGTTACTGTCAGGTAGCCCAATTCCAGTTGGGCCGGGTATTCCTCATCCTGGCTGAGATTTTTCAGGCTGACCGTTACCGGATAGTCGCCGCCGGGCAAATCGTGGGGCAGGGCAATGTCAAACCGTTCCACAATTACTTCGTTTACCCACCAGGCCGGGGTAATGAGGTGGCTGTCGGTGGTGAATTCAAAGGTCAGGTCGCCGACATGGATGACGGGCACATAATAATCGGCTGTGCCCTGGGGGGCGCGCATTGCCAGAGTCAGGGGGACAAAATCGCCGGCAGTGACGGCCGTATCCGCGGACACGGCCGTATCCGGCAGCCAATAACCCACAATCTCAATCTCTCCCCCCACCAATGAAGCAGGCGTCAACTCCGGCGGTACCGTTTCGTTGCCGGGTTCCAAAACCTGGTAGAAGGGGCCAGACGGCCGTAGGCGAAACTCCGTGCCGGCAATGGCGTTGGGGCGGAAATTGCTCAGGTATACCGGGCCGCCGGGCAGGAAACGGAAGATCGCTTCCAGCCAGGGGTTGGCGACGCCGGTGGAGATGAATTCGGGGCGCACATCGGCGGGGTCGGGCCAACGGCCGTCTACCCATTGCGCATACCACAGTGGCGTCATGTGCTCCCAATCATTCAGCAGCACGGCCCCCTGCCCCTGTCCGGCGAACTGATCAAACACAAAATTGACATAACGTTGGGCTGCATCATACGGCCGTAATGAAACAAGCGGCGCATTACGCCCAAACTGGTAAACTGGCCCCGCCAGAAAAAATAAGGCGACAACCAGGAGCGATACGGCGACGGCCGTGTGCTCCCCTCTGCGCCTCAGCGTCTCGGCGTTAAAAACGGATCGTAGCAAGCCAAACAGCCCAATGCCTGCCCATAACCCCACCACCGCAAATGGCCCAATCAGGTACGCCATAATGTCCTGCGCCCGCAGGCTGATGACAAAGGCGTAGGTACCCAGGGCGGGCAAGGTGTAGAGGATGAGCAGGTGAGCAGGTGAGCGCGGCGCAGACGCCGGGGTGAGGAGGTGAGGGGGTGAAGAGGTTGTACGTGATGCGTGATGCGTGATGCGTGACACCCAAAACAGCCAGGCAAAACCAAAGAGTGCCACCAATATGGTAGGCAGGGTGTATTGCAGGCGGAGGAGGGTCCAGAAGACAAGCTGGCGGTGGGGCAGTTCGGCCAGGGGGAAGGTGGGCAGGCTTTCCGTCAGGCCGCGCGCCAGCACGTGCGCCAGAAAGCCGTCCAGGGTGTTCATGGTGGTGGGGCCAAAGCCGGGGTTCATGGGGCTGCGAATGGGGAAGTAGAGCCAGACCGTTAGCCCTAACAGGGCAAAGGCGAGCATTTTGAGCAGCGTTTTCCAGTCCCGCAGGATAGACGGCCGTACCCACAAAATAAACAACCCATACCCCACAAAACCAAACACGGTCAACGGGTGGTGGGTGATGCCCAGCCCGGCGGAGAGGCAGAAGGTGTAGAGCCAACGATAAGACGAGTGTTCATTCGTTTTATCGTTAGACGCCCACCACTTCGTCAAAAAATACAAATTTGCCAGCAGGAAGGCGGCGGTGATGATGTGGGGGTTGGCGTGGATGCTGTGCTGCCAATGGTTCACGGCCGTGCCCACCGACAGCCCGGCAAATAAAGCGGCGATTACACTCAGAGTTGACAGGTTTCTCAAACCTGTCAACTCTAGTTTGCGAATAGCTGTGTGGACTGTGCCGAACACAAATAGACAGGCCAGTGTCCCGGCCACAGCCGCCAGCAGGTGCATCCGCCAGGCTACAGTTCCAAATGGTATGACCGTCTGAATCAATTTGCCCAATAAGGTGATGAAGGCATAACCGGGCGGGTGTGCAATCCCCAAAATGTGCGCCACAAAAGTATACTCGGTTGGATCGCCATAAACCGGCGTTTGGGCCAGGGCAAACAGGTAGCTGAGAAAAACGATCAGCAGCAGCAAGGCAAGAGCCAGACGGTGATCCGCGAAGAACGCTAAGATGCGCGAAGATTTTTTTCCACCTCTCTGGGTCTTTGCGTCGAAATCAGTTTCCGAGGAGTCGGTCATAAATGGCAATGGTTTCCTGAGCGGCGCGCGCCCAACTAAAACAGGCGGAATGCTGTAAACCTAGTTGTTGGCGATGGTGGTATTCCTCTTTATCGGTGAGCAGGTGATGGATCACGGCCGTCATCTCTTCCACATTTTCCGGGTCAAAATAAGCCGCTGCTGCGCCACCTACTTCCGGGTGGCTGCTGGTGCGGCTGGCGGCTACCACCTGCCCACAGGCCATATGCTCCAAAATGGGCAGGCCAAATCCCTCATACAGGCTGGGCTGTACGGCCAGATCGGCTGCTGCCAGGATGGCCGGTAAATCTTCATCAGGCACAAAACCGAGGATGTGTACGGCCGTTTGCAATCCATCCCGTTCGATTTTGGCGAAAAAATCATCATACAGCCACCCTTTGCCCCCGACCAGGACGAGGGATAGGTTGGGGAAGGTTTTGCGGAGGGTGCGGAGCGCATCAAGCAGGCGACTCAGGTTTTTGCGCGGCTCGATGGTGCTCAGGTGTACAAGGAACCGTTCAGGTAACTGGTATGTCTGTTTAACGTGGGCGACCCTGGTCGGGGGCGAGGGTTTGAACAGGGAAGAGGGCGCCTCATACACAACATGAATTTTAGCCGGGTCAATGCCATATTGTTTGACGATGTCTTGCTTTGTTGCCTGCGAAACGGCAATGATGGCGTCGGCGCGGCGGCAGTAGAGCGGCATTGCCAGATTCAAATACCAGTGGTTCAGTTTTTTATGATAGATAGGGAATAGTTTGTAGATCAGGTCATGCACCGTCATCACGGTGGGAATGCCGCGCAAGGGCATGAGCAGATGTTCGGTGCTGTGGAATAAGCGCGCGTCAGGTAGCAGTCTGTTAAAACCGGTACCTGTCCAATGACCGGCAAGCACGGCGGCTCGCCACGGTTTGTAGCCATAGCGCACGGTGCGTTGGGGGATGTGGGTGGGCAAGATGGTGGGGTAACGGCCGTTTTTGCCCAAATTATAAAAGAGCGCAAAACGTTCCGGCTGTGCCTGAATCAGAGCTTCGGCTAATGATTCACTATAGCGCCCCAACCCGGTTTTGCTGTGGACAGCGGCGGAGATGTCTATGTAGTCCATGCTGGTGATGCGTAATGCGTGATGCGTGATGCGTGAGTTTTCTGTTCACGCATCACGCATCACGTATCACGGGTTCTTCCCCCACCAATCCAGCGACCAGGCTACCGCTTTGGCAATGCCTTCCCGTAGCGGGGTCTGGGGCGTGTAGTTGAGCAGGGCGCGGGCTTTGCCCACGTTGGCAACGTAATGGGTCACTTCACCCACACGAGCAGGTTCGATGGTCATATCCGGTATCTTGCCCAGCTCTTCGCCGATGAAATGGGCCATGTTAACCAGGCTGTTGCCCTGCCCGTAAGCCAGGTTGATGGTGTGGTTGGTGATTTGTCCACTGACCAGCCGTTCAATGCCCCGGTAGACGCCGTTGACGCAGTCGTCAATGTAGGTGAAGTCCAACACTTTTTCTTCACCATACACGGTGATGGGACGGCCGTGCTGGATTTCGCGGATGAAGTAGGGGATGACGCGCAACATGCGTTCGATGTCGTTGTCGTAACGGCCGTAGACATTGCTGAACCGGAAGACCAGGTATTTCAGCCCGTAACATTGGGCATAGGAGTAGATGAGCGCCTCGCCGGAAATTTTGCTGGCAGAGTATGGGCTTTCGGTGAAGGCAAAGTCGGCGTAGGACTCCTCGGTGATGTAGCGGTGGATGTCGCCATACACTTCCCGTGAACTACTGAAGATAATGGGGATGTTGTGATGGCGGCAAAATTCCAGCACGTTGAAGGTCATGGTGATGTTTTCCAGGGCGCGATGGGGCTGCTGCACCAGTTCATGCACTTTGGCATGGGCAGCGAAGTGGACAACGGCATCCAGGTCGGGCGGGTATTCGACATTGCCAATGCCCTTGTCAAAATCACGGTAGGGGGCGCTGAGGTCTTGCAGCAGGGTCTCAATGTCATCTGTCCAGGTGTTCGGCCGTTTATCAATGCCAAAGACGTAGTGCCCTCGTTCTTGCAGATAGAGGCCGAGGTTGCTGCCGATTTGCCCGCTGGAGCCGGTGATCAAAATACGCATACGGGTTCTCCTGAAATAGATTTAACACAGAGTGTGAGGAGTGCGCATCCTCAGATGCGCACCTGAAGATGCGCACTCTGCCGGGGCGCATTGTAGAGCGGATTGGGGCGTTGGACAAATTGAGAGTTATGTCAAGTATTTGGCTGCAAACGAAGCTGCGTGGAGGAAATGTCCAGGCGGAAAAGTTCGGCCGGCAGGGGATGGAACAGGCTGGTGAATTGAGCGGGAATATCGAGGTCATTTGTGTCGTGAAATAGCCCATCATCCCCCAAACGGCCGGCAACGAGGAAACTGTTGCCGTGTGCCTGGATTTTGGACAGGGCATCGAGCAGGGATTGACGATTATCACCATAAAAGCGCGGTTGGAGAATACGCACGGCCGTGTCATAGCCCACCACAAAGGGGATGCCCGGATAAAGCCGCGCTTTTTCCACAAAAGTGGGGGCGGCGCCGGCGAAGATGGGCCAGCGCCCGGCAAATTGGGCCATCCGGCTGAGCAGGGTTTCGGGCGGAAGGGGTGGTTTGTCGGCGTTTACGGCCGTGCATTCAAATGCTACCGGTATGCCAAGAAAATTGCTGGCAGCCTGCGCCAGTTGGATGTGCCCCTCGTGCAGTGGGTTGAATGCGCCGGAGAGCATGGCGGCGGGTGGTGTGGTCAGGATACGGCCGTCGGCGCTGATACCAAAGTGGCTAATATCCCGGTTTATGAGTTGCCGGGCAAGGTGAACAAAGTCTGTTTCTGTGGTTGTTAGCGTATCGGCCAACGAAATGTCTACCGGCAATGACTCAGGCATTCCCATAACCCGCGCCAGGGAATTTAACATAAGATTGCTGATTAGTCGCTCTTCCTCTTCCCGGCTCCGGACGCCCTTTTCCAGGTATAAGTCGTAAAGCAGTACGGTTTCCGGCTGCCAGACGGCGATGTGGGCATGGTGGTCGCCGCGTTTGGGGTAATCGGTGGTGATGGTGGCGGTGCAGGCTAACCCCAGGACAGGCATATCCGGCGCAAGCTGGCGGGCGCGGGAAAGCGCACAACCGGCCAGGGTGATGGCCGTGTCCGGGGCGACATACTTTACCGGCGTATACCCCAGAAAGTCAGCAAAAGCAGCGGCGCTGTAAGGCACCAGGGCTTCCAGAAGGGTGCGACTGGCGCCGGCGACTGCCAGCAAATCGGCTAATGCCTGAGCGCCAGCGCCAGCAGTGACCAGCACAATCTGGCGTGGGTTGTTATGGATGGCGGTAATCAGGCGGCGGGTGGCTTCATTCATTTTCCGCGTTGTTGGCTAGGGGCTGTGAAGAGCGGGGGTAATCGTCGGGGTAGCGCAGTTCGGTGCCAAACATGGGGCTGCTTTTGGCCGTCCAGTTATCCTGGCTGGCGTCATCATTCAAATGGTCAAAGTAACCCTGGACGCGGCTGTCCAGCAAATCTATCTGGTGCAGCAAAATTGCCTCTAGCGTTTTGGGCGTGGTGGGCGACCCCCATTCCAACGTGCCGTGATGGGAGGTGACCAGGTGAACCAACTGCCGCAAGTCGGCTTCGGGAAAGTCTTCCAGTTGGGAGGCGGCCTGCTCGATCATCACCACCGCCCGCACAATGTGGCCGACGAGACGGCCGTCGTCCGAAAACGCAAACCCTTTCGTCACATCATATTCCAGCGCCTTGCCCATATCGTGCAGCAGCGCGCCTGCTACCAGTAGGTCACGGTTCACGTGAGGATAATGGTCGGACAGGGTGTGCGCCAGATTGGCCATACTCAGGCTGTGTTCCAGCAGCCCGCCCAGATAGGCATGGTGCATTTTGCGGGCGGCCGGGGCGACGGAAAACTGGTGGAGGAAGGTGTTGTTGGACAGCAGAATGTGAGTGACCAGGGTACGCCAGGGTTCGGCCAAAAGGCCGGTAATATCTTTTAATTCGGCCAGCATTGCCTCGCGGGGGCGTGGGCTGGCGGGCAAAAAAATAGCCAGGTCGGGATTCAAACATTCGTTGACATCGGTGACGGTGATTTGCACGCTGTCTTTGTAGTTATTGGCGCGGCCGGTGATGAGCACAATTTCCCCCGCCCTGGCCCAACGGAAGATGTGCTCTGGCACGTCCCAATAGACAAAACCTACCAATCCGGTTTTGTCACGCAGGTTGCCGAGCATGTAGTCACGGCCGTCTTTCGTCTTGCGGGTGATGGCGTCGTGTAATAAAAATGGTTCATGTTCTAACAACTGTCCGGCTTGTAATTCAGCTACAAATGTTTTTTTCACGGCCGTGTCTCCTGTTTCATCGGGCGAGATTGTAGAGGGATTTGGCTTTTCTGGCTACAATCCATCCTGTAGGAGCGACCCTTGTGGTCGCTCACGATCAGAAAATGGAGCGAGCGTAACATGAAAAAAATAATCGTTGGCATAACAGGGGCAAGCGGCGTTATCTATGGCATCCGGCTGCTGGAAGTGCTGCGCACCGTGTCTGATGTAGAGACGCATCTGGTCATGAGCAGCGCCGCCGGCATCACCATCAGCCTGGAAACAACCTACACACCGGAGCAGGTGGTGGCTATGGCCGATGTTTCGTACCGTTTTATGGATATTGCCGCGGCCATTTCCTCCGGTTCGTTCAAGACAGATGGCATGGTGGTGGTCCCTTGTACTATGAAGACGTTGGCCGGGATCGCTCATTCCTTTAGCGATAATCTGCTGCTGCGGGCGGCCGATGTGGTGCTGAAGGAGCGTCGCCGGTTGATTATTGTTCCCCGTGAAACACCGCTGCATTTGGGCCATTTGCGGCTGATGGTACAGGCCACAGAAATTGGGGCCATTGTGGCCCCACCGATGCCCGCTTTTTACCACAAGCCGCAGTCGGTGATGGGCATTGTGGACCAGACGGTGAACCGGCTGTGTGATTTGCTGGACATTGCTCTGCCTGATGATTTGTTCGACCGCTGGCAAGGAGCGAAAGGTGAGTGATACTGCCATACGAGATGCAGCTTTGACCTATTTGCACAGTCACCAGGTGATGACGTTGGCAACAGTGGGTGTGGAGGGAGTGTGGGCAACGGCCGTGTTCTACGTGAGTGATGGCTTTGACCTCTACTTCCTGACGGCAGCGCACACGCGGCATGGGCAAAATATCGGGCGGCGGGCATATATTGCCGCTGCGATCCAGGAAGATTACCGGGATTGGGGCGACATCAAAGGCATTCAGCTAGAGGGTGAGGTGGTGCTGCTGGCGGATGATGAGCGGGCGACGGCCGTGACGTTCTACACACACAAATTCCCCTTCGTCGGGCAGTCTGACGCGGCGATGCAGGCGGCGCTGGCAAAGGTAAACTGGTACCGCCTGCGACCGGAACGGCTTTTTTTTATTGATAACAGCAAAAAGCTGGGACACCGCGATGAGGTGAACCTGGCGGGTTAGACTTCCCCCGGATCATACGTTTTCATCACCACTTTCAGGTACCGGACGTGGCCGGGGGTGTAATAAAGCGCCAACGCCGCTTCTTCCAAATCAAAGGGTTCAGATAAGGCCAGCATCTCTTGCAGATAAGCCGCGTCGCAGCGCATGACCGCTTCCTGGAACGCCTTTTCCCCCTTCACTTCCAAGATCAGCGGGGCGGTGGAAAGTGATTTGCTTTTGAGAGTGCGAATCACCTGCGCCCGTCGCGCCACCAGCAAAATGGCGTTGACTGTGTTTTTGGAGATGTCTTTGTTTTCCTGCTCGTACTTGGCTGCCAGAATGTCAATCAATTCCCGCCAGCGCAGTTGATCATTTTTTTGCACATTGACGATCAGGTCTTTGAGGATGGGGAATCGCTGCTCGACGGGCACAATGCGTAAGCGGGCTTTTTTGAGTTGGCTGCGATATCGCTCGTGCAACGGCCGTTGCACTTCCTGTTTTTGCGGGCGGCAAACATACAGAGTGGTGTTCACCTGTTTGATTTCCAGGATATGCGGATACTTTTCCAGGAATTTGCGAAAACTGCCTTCGGCGTAAGGGCTTTTGTCAAACGCCCCATTGCTCAGTTCAGAAAGGCACTGGCGCACCACACTGGCGCGCACTTGCGACTCTTCTATAAGTAATTTGTCTACGGCCGTTTGCAACATCACTTCCACTTGGGCATCATTCAATTTAGCCGAAGGCACAATGTCTTCGTAATAGACGTACTCATCACACAACTGCACAAAACTCCGGCTGGCCGTGTGCCGCAGCCCCAGGCCAATGACATGTTTGCCACGTTTACGCAGCGACTGTACCAGCGGCGTAAAATCCCGGTCGCCGGTAATGAGGACGTAGGTGCTGTATTGGTGCCCGTCAATCAGCGTGTCCATCGTATCCACCACGATCTGCATATCGGCCAGATTCTTGCTGAAGTTGTTGATGCGCACCGTGGACTGCGCCGCAAAACCGGCCACCGCCAGGTCTTTCATCAACTGCTGGTTTTGCCGCCAATCACCATAGGAACGCCGCAGGACGATACGGCCGTGCGTCATCCGTTTGATCTGGTCAAGTATCAGATTGATGTCAAAAGTTAAATTGGCTTGTTTGGCACCAATGACTAAATTGTCTAAATCCAAAAAGATGGCAACATCATTTGTGTTGGTATTACCCCCAATTGGATGGCTGCTTAACCCATCATTCATGCGATTTCAGTCAGATTCCCTTGTTTCCACTTTCCACTAATTCTACTCTAAGGAATCGTCTGAAAACAACCCTGCTTTAGAAGTTCAACTTCTCAAAGAAGTTGAACTTCTTGCCGAATTGTTTCCCGTGAAACATTGCAGTTTACACTTTGCCTGATTCGTGTTACCATAATGTTGTTTGCATAATATGTCAACTTGATGCGCAACTGGAGGTCAAAATGAACGAAAGAAGTAGCTGGGTATGGGAAGGAAAACCCTGGGAGGCGTTCAAATCGTTTGCCATCATCTTTTCCTTTGTACTTAACTTTTTTCTCTTGATTGTGTTGTTACTGCTCTCGCCGCTGGTGTTCCCCGTCATTCTCAATAACACCGTCGAACCCATTGTTGGCGGCCTGAATGACAGCTTCATTATGATGAGCAATGCCACCATCTCCACCACCATTCCCCTGGATAAAGAGTTGCAACTCAATACCGTCATTCCCCTGTCCACCACCACCGATGTACGGATCATTCAAGATGTGCCGTTGAGTGTGAATGCTACCTTTATTCTGCCGGCGGGTGGCGGCACTATCAATGGCACAGTTGTTTTGGCATTACCGGCCAATACCACCTTGCCTGTGGCGCTGAATCTGGATGTACCCGTTAACCAACCTGTGCATGTCTCCACGGATGTGCCCGTGCAAATCCAACTGAGCGAGACAGACCTGGGTGTGCCTTTTACCAAACTGCAAAACCTGTTTAACCCCCTCAACGCCTTAGTAACGAATTTGCCCTCGTCCAACGAAGAGTTGGTGCAGCGGGCTACAGGCGCGACGGTTGGGCCAGAATAAACAAAGCCAGCCATAGCTAATCGGCTATAATTGGGCCTCATGAGTGACACACCACCTGTTTGTGATTATGAGGGATCAGATTACCGAACGCGATTTTGGGAGGGGCAGGGCCGTGATTATGAGGATCAGGTTGAACGCATTGCCTTACGTCGCCTGATGCCGCCCCGCGGCGACACATTGATTGAGATTGGGGCAGGCTACGGCCGTCTCGCCGACGAATATCACGGTTATAATCAAGTCGTTCTCTTTGACTACTCCCGCTCCTTGCTGCGCGAAGCCCAGGCGCATTTGGGTGATGACCCCCGTTTTATCTATGTCGCCGGTAACTGGTATAACATGCCATTTGTGGATGGCCTGTTTGCCACGATGGTGCAAATTCGCACCCTGCATCATGCCGCCGACGCGCCCGCCTTATTTCACGAATTGGCGCGTATTGCCCGGCCACACGGCCGTTACATCCTCGAATTCGCCAATAAAAAGAACCTCAAAGCCATCGCCCGCTATTGGGCCGGCCGCCAGGAGTGGTCGCCGTTTACCGGCGAACCGGTGGAGTTTGCCGCCCTTAACTTTGACTTTCACCCACAGTGGATTCGGCAGCAGTTGTTGGCCGTCGGTTTTGCGCCGCAGCGCACGCTGACCGTCTCTCATTACCGCTTTGGGCCGCTGAAGAAGGCCGTGCCCACCGGCCTGCTGGTAAAGCTAGACGCCATCGCCCAGCGTACCGGAAATTGGTGGCAGCTTTCCCCCAGCGTCTTTTTGGAAGTACAGCACCCGCCGGCGGGTAGCACGGCCGTGCCCCATACCTTCTTCGCCTGCCCCACCTGCAAAACGCCGTTGGGTGAGGTTGTGGACAGCCGTCTCGCCTGTCCCAACCCCTCCTGCGGCCACCAATGGCCCGTCGAAAACGGCCTCCACGACTTCAAAGAGCCGCAAAATTAACCACGGATGATACGGATAAAACGGATTAACACTAATCCTCATCCGTGAAAACCCGTACCATCCGTCTAATCCGTGACTCAATCTCCCCTCATCTGCTCCACCATAATTTGCCATTCCCAATAAGCCATCAGTAAACTTATGTGTATGAAGTTTTGGAAATTATCGTTATGTCTACTTGTTTTGCTCATCCTTGTCGGCAGTGCGGCGGCCGCGCCCGCCAAAAGACCGGCCACTGCTCCCGTTGACTCCCGATTTGGCATTGTTGAAAGTTATGTCAACCCGACGGAGGCAAACAACCTGGGTGTGGCCTGGACGAGGGTGCGCTTCCACTGGGCAGAGGTACAGGGCGGTGGCCCCGGTACCTGGACGCCGCGGGTCAGTGACGCCCATATCAACAATGAGATTGCCAACGGCCGTACCGTTGTCGGTTTGCTCATTGGCGTACCGGACTGGGCCTGGAATGGCGGCCTGCCCGCCGGGCTAAATCTGCCGCACAATGACCCCAATAACACCTGGGCCAACTTTGTGCGCGAGGCGGTGGGGCGGTATAACGGCCGTATCCGCCACTGGATCATCTGGAACGAGCCGGACATCAACGACCCCAACGCCCCCGGCTTCACCTGGCCCGGCACAACGCAGGATTTTCTGCAATTGCAGCGCACGGCCTATCTGGTCGCCAAAGAAACCAACCCCAACGCTGTCATCCATTTGCCCGCCTTCACCTACTTTTGGAATCCCAACTATATCTATGAATTTCTGGATATTGTGGTGGCCGATCCCGCCGCGCCCAACCATAACCATTACTTCGACGCCATCACCGCCCATCTCTACTTCCAACCCGATTCCGTTTTTTCGCTTATCCAGAATTTCTACGGCGCGGTGCAAAGCCGGGGCATTCCCTGGAAACCGCTCTGGCTGGTGGAAACGAACGCCCCGCCGAGCAATGACCCCGCCTGGCCGGTTGCCAACTGGACATTTCAGGTGACGTTGGATGAACAGGCGGCCTACATTCCCCAGGCATTGGCTGTGGCTATGGCCGCCGGGGCACAGCGCATCGCCATCTACAAGCTGCAAGACATTCCCGGTGATGAAGCCGCTAACCCCGAACCGTTTGGCCTGCTGCGCATGGATGGATCACGGCGGCCAGCCTTCAACAGCTATCAGGTAGCCATTCGGTATCTGGCGGGGGCGCAAGGTGTGCGCCGGGAACGGTGGAATGAGGTGGGGCAGGTGCGGCTGGATCAAGGCACATACACGACGCACGTCCTTTTTTCCCGGCTGCCCGCGCCGCAGCAGGCGGAAATTGAGGCCACGTCCAACACGGCCGTCCTCGTAGACATGTGGGGTGGCCGGCGCACCATCAGCGCCCAAAATGGGCTGTTCACAGTGGATTTGCCCGGCGCGTTGTGCGTGCAAACGGCCGGGGATTATTGCATGATTGGCGGCTCGGTGTTTTATCTGGTTCAGGCCAAGGAGGGTGGCACTGTGCCCGGCGCGCCGCCGGGTGGCAACGCACCGCCACCCCCTACACCTGCTGCCGGGACGGGCACACCGGCAGGCACGGCCGTCCCCACATCCACGCCAGACCCCAATGCCCCCACCCATACGGTCACTTCGCCTGTGCCGGGTACCAACACACCAACCACTGATGCCACAGACACGGCCGTGACCAACACCCCCCGGCCAACCAATACACCACGCCCCACGCGCACACCGACGGCCACCCATACGGCCGTCCCCACGGACACGGCCGTACCAACTGCCACACTTGCGCCAACCGAAACGCCCATCCCGGCCACCGAAATTGCTGAAGTGCCACCCACGCGGACGGTAAATGAACAACTATCAGCGACCAGCGAGCCATCACCGGCGACTAATAATCTTTCCTTCCTGTTCATTGGCGGCGGCCTCTTGCTGGCGGTGGGATTGGTGGGCTGGTGGTGGCGGTCACGGCCGTAGCCCACAAAGAGGAGTGACCGTGTTTCCACGACGTTTGATGAGATTAATGATGAAGGCCACGAATTTCACGAATGGCACGAATTTTCCTCCGCCAAGAGTTAGTGCTCTTCGCGGATCATTTTTTACGTTGGCATTGTTGCTCCTCACGGCCGTTACCCACCCCCTATTCGCTCAATCCCCGATCACCGTGCAAAGCGACACGCTGGATGACAACGGTTACCCACGCCGCGTTACCTTCCGGCTGGATGTGGACGACACGGCCGTCATCACCCAGGCTATGTTGCATTATGACGTGAGCAAGGTGAGTTGCCTGGAAGCTGCCGCCGATGTGCCCGTAGAAATCGAGGGGACCACGCTGGAATGGACGTGGGAGATGGTACGCTCCGGGAATCCGCCGCCGGGCACGGCCGTGACCTGGCACTGGACGCTCACCGACGCCGACGGCAATACTCAGACCACGTCGCCGCAAACCCATACCTTCACCGATACCCGTTACGATTGGCAAACAGTGGCAGCCGACAATCTAAAACTACACTGGTACGAAGGCAATGTGGGGCCGGGTTTGCTGGAAGCGGCCGTCGCCGGGCTGGAACGGCTGGAAGACGAGATGGGCATCGAACTGCAAGACGAAGTCAACCTGTTCATCTATGGCGATACGGCCGACATGCGTGACGCCGTTCTGTATATTCAAGATTGGGCCGGGGGGGTGGCTTTTACCGACTACAACGTCATCCTTATGGGTATCCCCCCCTCACAGGCGAACACCTGGGGGCAAGATGTGGTGCCGCACGAACTGGCCCATCTGGTGATCGCCCAATACGGCCGTAGCTGCGTTGGCGGCAGTCGTCCCAATTGGCTGGAAGAAGGGCTGGCTGTCTATGCCGAAGGGGAACCGTCCGCCAGTATTCTGGCAGACATTGAGCGCGGGGTGGCCGATAACAGTTTTGAGCCGCTGCGCAGTCTGAACGGCGCATTTTCGGCGCATGGGCCAGAAGCGGGCATCGCCTACAGCCAGAGTTACAGCACGGTGGCCTATTTGTTGGAAACTCACGGCCGTGAACCCTTACAACATCTCATTCTCACCCTGGCCGAAGGCAAAAGCACCGACGCTGCCCTCGAAGAAGTCTATGGTTTCAATGTGGACGGCCTGGAACTGGCCTGGCGGGCGCATATGGGGCTGCCCTCGCGGGACATCCCGCCCACCCCCACGCCCATCAACCCGGCGGCCATCCCCACCATTGTGCCCGAAGGTCTGCCCGCCAGCCTGCCCACGCCACCAGCGGCGGCGGCAACGGCCGTGCCCATCGCCGACACCTCATCTAACAACCCCGGTATCTGCAACCTGGGGCTTGTCCCTTTGCTGTTGGTTGGCTTTTTGTTCTTCAAGCGACGACAATCCTAATACGGGAATAACTCTCATGAACAAAACGCTCTGGTCTGTCTTTTTGCTTATGCTGCTGATGACCGCGTGCCGAACGGCAGATCCGTCGCCGCTGCCAACGGCCGTGCCCTGTACCACCAACACGGCCGTGATCATCACCATACTCGACGAGACCAACACCCGACTGGACAGAGTGCAAGTGAGCTACCGGGTAAATGATGGGGAATGGGTGATGTATCCCGAACGGGTGAATGGCCGTGTCACCCTCAACGGCGGCCCCGGAACCTACCAGATTCGGGCGCAGTTGCCCGGTTACCAGATCGGCGAGACCACAGTGCCCATCACCGCCTTCACCTGCGGCGAAGAACCGGTGCAGACGACGTTGATTCTGCCCTATGCGGCCTGCCCCGTAGACCCCAACCCACTGCTCATCGAACTCCCACCTGACACAATGCCCCAACTGCGCGTTATGGATGGCAACGGCCGTGAACGCCCCCTCATCTGCCAGGAACAGGACGGTGACAACTGCCCGCTTTATGCCCTGCCGCTACAATCCGGTGATGTGGGCGACTTTTCCATCACCGTCCAGGAATTGCCGAAAGTGGGTCAGATGCGCCTGGTAGATGGCGTTGTTGCCTATGAGAGCCAGCCGGTTGACCTGACCTTGCGCCAGGGCAACCGGGTGCAAAACTACGACCTGGCGGCGACGGCCTCGGCCACGTTTAGCCTGCCCGTGCAGCGTGATGAAGTCGGCTGCCCGTTGGTGGATTTTACGGCCGTGGCCCTCACCACCACCTCTGCCTATCCCGAACCCGCCATCCACCTGGCCGGTACGCTGATGATGACCGACCTCAGCGCCGACGTTTGCCAGCAAACGCCCGTCCTCAGCGACATCACCTATATCATGGTACTGCCGCCCGGCACGCGCCTGGATGACGCCCAAATGATTTACTGGCGCGATGGTGAATGGGTCACAGGTGCGTGCCGTCTGGAAAACGGCCAGTACCGCTGCACCGCCCAACTGCCCAACCCGCTCATCAACCAATCCTATTCTGTGCGCGCCGTCGTCAACGGCGTGGAACACGTCGGTATGCAACTCCCCTTCAGCAATCTCTGCATCGTATTTGGGAGCAGAGATTAGAGATTGGAGATGCCATAATCTCCAATCTCAACCCATCTTTTTGCCCCTAACCAAAGTGGGATTATAATCCCGATGGATGCAGTGCGTCATACGTTCGCTCATATTGTGAAGGAGAGACAACTCATGCGACTGGGGAAAGATTTACTCAATAAACCAATCTATTCGGTATTAGACGGCCGTAATCTCGGCGCCGCCAAAGACATTTACCTCAATAACGACCTCACCCAAATCACCGGCATCTTCACCGGGCAAGAGGGCATGATCCGGCGCAAAACCTACCTCATTCCCCGCACGGCCGTTGTCGTCTTTGGTATAGATGCCATCCTGGTGAAAAACCCCGATGTAGTTACCGAAGAGGCTGAAATTGAAGAAGCCGCCGCGTGGGTGCGCCTGAGCAAACTGCGCGGCCGTGGCGTGGATACCCCCAACGGCACCAAAGTCGCCAATATCGGCGACATCGTCATCGGCGAAGAGGGGAACATTGCCGGTTTCACCCTGGCTAAAGTCCACGTAGACGGCCCCGTCGCCGACAAAGGCGCCATTGCCCGCTCCACCCTCATAGACACCGGTCACACCGACGGCATTATGACCATTGACCTCACTTTGGCCGAAACCACCGACCTGGCCGCACCGCCCCCACCACCGCCTGTCAAAGAAGAAGAAACGCCTGAAGAACCAACCTGATCCGCGAAGAATGAAAACCCGTTCGTAGCAGGCGCTTTAGTGCCGCCAAAAGGCGATGAATCGCCTACTACAAACGTATTTTCACAGGAGTAGCGCACCACGATAAATGAAAATTGGACGCGGACGAACGCGGATGACGCGGATTAAATCTGTGAAATCTGCGTAATCTGTGGATTATTTTTGAAGGAGAAATATCATGCACAGCACAGTCAATTTTGGTCTCACCAAAGAACAGCAAGAAATTCAACAATTAGCCCGCGAATTTGCCCGTAAAGAGATCGCCCCCCACGCCGAGCATTACGACAAAAGCCACGAATACCCCTGGCCCATTGTCAAAAAAGCGCAGGAAATGGGCTTCACCTGCCAGAATGTGCCCGAAGAATATGGCGGCATGGGGCTGAGCCTGTTTGAAGAAATCATTGTCGGCGAAGAGTTGGCCTGGGGCTGCTCCGGCATGAGTACGGCTATTGCCGTGAATGGGCTGGCCATCCTGCCCATCCTCATTGCCGGGAACGAAACGCAGAAAAAAGAATACTGTGGCCGTATGGCCGAAGGGCAGATGGCCAGTTACTGCGCCACCGAGCCGGAAGCCGGTTCCGACGTGGCCGGCATCAAAACCACCGCCCGCAAGGAAGGCGACCATTACATCTTGAATGGCAGCAAAACCTTCATCACCGGGGCAACGGTAGCCGACTTTTACACCGTGTTCGCCTACACCGACCCCAACACGCGCTATAACGGCATGAGTTGTTTCATCGTGGAGCGCAAGTGGGAAGGGGTGAGTGTGGGTAAACCGTTCGACAAGATGGGGCAGCACGCCTCCGACACGGCCGAAGTCATCTTTGACAACGTGAAGGTGCCTGCCAGCCATTTGTTGGGTAAGGAAGGGGACGGTTTTCTCATTGCCATGAAGGTGTTTGACCGCAGCCGTCCCGGTACGGCCGCTGGTTCCGTGGGCGTGGCGCAGCGGGCGCTGGATGAATGTGTGCGCTACGCCAAAGAGCGCAGCACCTGGGGACAGCCGCTGTACAAACATCAGGTCATCGGCCACATGATTGCCGACATGGCCATTGAGGTGGAAGCGGCCCGCCTGTTGGTGTGGAAATGTGCCTGGGCGTATGACGCGGGCGTCAGCAACACCTCGTTGGCCGCTTACGCCAAAGCGTTTGCCGCCGACACGGCCATGAAAGTGACCACCAATGCGGTGCAGGTCTTTGGCGGCTACGGTTATATGGCCGAATACCCGGTGGAAAAGCTGATGCGCGACGCCAAAATTTTCCAGATTTACGAGGGCACCAGCCAGATTCAGCGCAATATCATTGTACGGGAGTTGTTCCGCAAATAAGGTCGAGGCAGTTGGTTAACGCTTCGTCTTGCCGGGCAACGCATGTCCCAACTGCCTCGCCCCTACATCTCGCCCTTACCAAAGCGCCATTGAGCCGGTTTGGTTCAGTGGCGTTTTTTGGTTACAATGCCCTCCCGTATATGAAAAAGAGGGCATTTTTTGATGGTTGATGGGGTTGAACCAATTATTACATTTGAAAACGTGAGCAAGCGGTTTGTCTTTACAAAGGAGCAACCGCGTTCTGTCTGGCGCACGGTGACTTCGGCTTTTTCACGGCAGAAGGATGAAGAACGGTTTTTGTGGGCGGTGCGGGATGTAAGTTTTACGGTGCTGCCCGGCCAATGTTTTGGCATTGTGGGGCGAAATGGGAGTGGCAAAAGTACGGCGTTGAAGCTGATTGCGCGGATATTACGGCCGTCTAACGGCCGTATCATCGTCCGTGGTCGCGTCAGTGCTTTGTTGGAACTGGGTGCGGGTTTTCACCCCGATTTGAGCGGGCGGGAGAACATTTATCTCAACGCTTCCTTGTTAGGCTTTGACGAAGCTGCCACCCACGCTCGTTTTGAAGAGATCGTCGCCTTCTCAGAATTGGGCGAATACATTGAAATGCCCGTGAAGCATTATTCATCCGGCATGTATATGCGGTTGGGGTTTAGTGTGGCGATTCATATGCAGCCCGATCTTTTGATTGTGGATGAGATTTTGGCGGTGGGTGACCAGGCGTTTCAAACCAAATGTCTGGATGCCATCTTGCAAATGCAGCGGGATGGGGTAACGATCATCATGGTGAGCCACAACCTGAACGTGATGCGCACCATGTGTACCCATATGCTGTGGCTGGATAAGGGACGGTCGCGGGCGTTGGGCCTGGTGGAAGATGTGGCCGCGGAGTACCAGGCCTATGCCTATGAGCAGGAAGCGTTCATTCCCAGCGCCGGCAACCCCGATATTTACCAATCGGAGACATTGATAATTGAGTTTACGGCCGTGCGTTTGTTGAATGCCCAAGGCGAAGAAAGTCAGGCCTTTTTAACTGGCGAGCCATTGACCATTGAAATGCACTATATGGCGCACCAACCGGTAGACAACCCGGAGTTTGGGCTGGCGATTTTCCGGCAGGATGGGGTACACGTGAATGGCCCCAACACCAAATTGGCCGGGCTGGATTTAGGGCGATTAGAAGGGCCAGGTGTCGTGCGTTACCACATAGAGCAGTTGCCGCTGCTGCCGGCGCGTTATGAAGTGACGACGGCCGTACATGACGGACAGACCCACGTTTGTTATGTCTTCCACAAACGAGCCTATGCGTTTCGTGTGCTGCCAGGTAACGCGGAAGAGATGGAAGGGTTGATTGCGATGCCGGCTACCTGGTCATGTGCGACCAACGATGCTGAAAGAACACCATCACTGATGGTCATGGAAGCGGGACAGCGCCATTGGTCATTGGAAGTGGGTTGAGATGAAACAGCAATATGTTTTGTTGGTAATGGTCGTGGCGCTG
The DNA here is from genome assembly GCA_014584575.1 of Chloroflexota bacterium. Taxonomy (GTDB): domain Bacteria; phylum Chloroflexota; class Anaerolineae; order Promineifilales; family Promineifilaceae; genus CAADGU01. Next base: position 4,497 of record JACTMP010000051.1, on the reverse strand, counting down.
ATGGGCGCCACTTTGTCGTTGACCAGACATATGGCAGCTGCGCCGGTTAACACCAGCGGATTGCCCGACCTCGGTTACATTAACGAATACCCGGTACCAACCGGGCACCCTTTCCGCATTGTGGTAGAAACGGTTGGCCCACCGGCAATTGTGTGGTTTACGCTGCCAGATGCAAACGCGATTGGTCGTCTGGTGGTAACTGATACGGTGGACTATACGTTTACCTCATTTTCTGTTCCCACTGCTAATAGTGAACCGTATGCTCTGGTTTATGATGGCAACAATACAATCTGGTTTACGGAACGGGTCGGCAACAAAATTGGGCGGTTGACGCTTACTACCGGCAACATTGTTGAGTATTCCGTGCCTACGGCTAACAGTGCGCCAACCGGAATTGATTTGTCCCCAGACGGCCGTGTCTGGTTCTTACAGCAAAATGGTAACAAACTGGCCGTTTTCAACCCCGGCAATTCCCAATTTCAAGAGTTTCCCTACGGATTGGCAAACGGGCAACTGGAAGACGTTGCAGTCCTGAATAACACCCGTATCTGGCTAACCGCGCCGGGGCAGAATCGCGTGAGCGAGTATCGGGCAGAAGTGAATCATTTTGCCAACATCCCCGTTATCTCTGGGCCGGGTGGGACGCTGTTTCCACCGGGGGATATTGTGATTGGTAACGGCCGTACCTGGATTTCCGCCCCATCTCAAGATTGGCTGGGTGTGTATGAGCCGGGCACTTTGAGCTTTTGGGAGTGGTTCAACACGTGGACAACCGGCGGTCAACCAACCGCGCTTGCTTTTAGCAGTCCAGACGGCCTCAACCATCTTTGGTATGTAGAAACGGCGGGAAATCGCGTTGGTAAATTAGTTACTACGCCCCAGGGGGGGATCACATTCTATTGGGCGGCGCAGTTACCCACCGCTAATAGCCAACCCGGTGATATTGCCATTGCTGCCAATCAACATGCCTGGATTGCACAGACAGGCGCGGGGCAAATCGCCGAATGGCGGCCCCCTACCTCATTTTACAACTCGTTTTTGCCAGTGATAGTGCGGTAATTATCGCTACATTGGGCAGCTCCATCGTTTCACCTCACGTTTGGGGCATCTGTATAGAGATAAAGGAAGGAACATGATCTTGATGAAAATAAACCTGGTTCGGGCCACGCTGCTCATTCTCTTGTTGGCAATGATAACGCTTCTCTTTTATGCCAGTCAGCAACCTGCTGTTCATGCCGAACCGGCCAGTATTTATCACACCCATCTACCTATCGTGCTGAAAAATTATGACGCCACCCTGGGATACCGTCTGTTTGGTGTGCAAATGTACAATGATACCCGGACAACCAATCGTTATTACACCACCTTAGTCAACAGCCAGGCCACCTGGGTGCGTGTGCCGGTGACCTGGTACACTGTAGAGCCACAAGATGTATCGCCAGCGCAATACAACTGGAGTGCGGCCGACCAGGCGTTGGCCGCCGCCCGTCCGGACCACGGCAGCTACCAGTTGATTGCTACGATTCACGGCGCGCCAGAGTGGGCCGCACCTGGTCGTCGCGCCCCCCTTTATCCCGGGCGGTTGCCAGACTTTGTCGAGTTTGTGCAGGCTTTGGTGGAGAGATATGATGGCGATGGGTATAACGATGCGCCCGGATCGCCAGTGATTAAGTATTGGGAGTTTTATAACGAACCAGATGCAAACGATGATTACTTTGAGCCAGGATGGGGGTATCATGGGCAAGAGTATGCTGCATTGCTGGCGGCTGCTTACCCGGCAGTGAAAGCGGCTAACCCGGCGGCACAGGTGGTCTTTGGTGGTATTGCCTATGATTGGTTTGAGGACCAGAATGGGCCTTTTGTGCGTAACTTTTTGGATGACGTACTGGCGGCCGGTGGTGGGGCCTATTTTGATGTCATGAATTTTCATACCTACCCCCATTTTGCCTTCAATTGGACAACGCAGGGGCCGGGTTTGCTGGAAAAAACGGAGGCAGTGCGGGCGACGCTGGCTGCCTATGGGGTGGCAAATAAACCGATGGTCATCACCGAAGCTGGCTGGCACAGTAATAATCCCCCGAACAATCCTAGCAGCCCAGAGATACAGGCCCGGTATGTTGTAGAACTGTTTACACAAAGCATGGCTGCCGATATTGATGTGATGATCTGGTGGATGCTCCATGATCCAGGTGGGTTTTATACCGAAAACGGGTTGGTGACTAGCACAGAAGTTCCCCAGCCGAAACTGGCTTATTATGCTTACCGCACGGCCGTAGCCCAACTGGGTACTGCCCACTTTGAATATCGCCTGAGTGATGCGCAAACCGGCGCTGCCGATATGGAGGTGTATCGGTTTGTGGACCACACGAATCAACGTCTGGTTTATGTGGCCTGGCTAAACCCGGTGGATACTACAACCGTAAAAACGCTCCATCTGTGGGGCGCCCAGGCCACTGTGCGCGATATTATCCATGGGAATGGGCAAGTGGTGACAGATACGGATGGCGACGGCCGTGTCACCATTTATGTAACCGGTCAGCCAGTGTATGTGGAGATCAACCAATGAGTGGTAAGCTGTTTTGGGGGCGAACTGGGCTGTTAGTAGCCATTCTTGGTGGGTTGCTGCTCGTCCAATTGAGTCTGGGATGGCAAAAGCCGGTGGCGGCAGACACGGCCGTGTCCGCACCCATCACCAACAACAGCAGCGGCAGTGCGCTGCTGTGCCAGTATGGCGTTAACGCCATAATCTCACCAATTACCCTGGTAGACCTGGGGGCCTTACGGGCCGGCTGGTATCTGGATTACCGTGCCCAGGCCAACCCTCTGAAGCCAAATAACATTGAGTATGTCCTCACCGTTCGCCTCACCCAAACCGGGCCAGATAGCTATATCTACTCGCTCAACTCCAGCAATAATGACATTCAGGTAGTAGCTGATGGCAACCCTGGCGCTATCTGGCTGATAGGCAATGAACCAGACCGCCGTGACTGGCAAGATGATGTTGAACCAGCGGTTTACGCCAAAGCGTACCATGACTTGTACCTGGCGATAAAAGCCGCCGACCCCTCCGCTCGTATTTATGCCGGTACCATCGTGCAACCCACACCGCTGCGGTTGTTGTATCTTGATCTGGTGTTGCAGAGCTACCTGGAACGGTATGGTATGTCCATGCCGGTGGATGGGTGGAGTATTCACAACTTTATCTTGAACGAAGTGAGCTGTGACTACGACCCCGGCAATTGCTGGGGGGCCGAAATTCCGCCGGGAATAGACGCGCCCTATGGCGACCTGGTGGATATTGATGAGAACGATAGCATCACCCGTTTTCAGGATCGGATTATCGCTTTTCGCCAATGGATGAGAGCCAGAGGGTATCGTGATGTGCCGTTAACCGTATCCGAGTATGGGGTGTTGATGCCGGCAGATTTTGGCTTTCCACCATCCAGGGTGAACGATTTCAAGACCAATACATTTAACTTTATGAACACAGCGGCTGATCTGGCGTTGGGTTATCCGGCTGATAATAACCGGCTGGTGCAAACCTGGTCATGGTATAGCACAGGCAACCCAGGTGATCCCTACAATGGCTATTTGTTCCAACAATCAGGGAGTAGTTGGGTGTTGTCAGCGATGGGCATACATTATGCAAACCACACGGCCGTTATTCCCGAAAAGATTGATTTTTACCCCGCCAAAATTTTTGCTGACCCTGCCTTTTCCCAGGGTGAACCGGTGACGGTGACGCTAAACACCCAAATTGCCAACAGTGGCAATCTGGCAACGGCCACCGGCCCCGTTGTTGTCCGTTTTTACGACGGCGACCCGCAGGGCGGCGGTGTGCAAATTGGCGCTGACCAGACAGTGACATTGGCCGGTTGTGGGCGTGTGGCGGTCGTGCAAGTTTTATGGCCCAATGTGCCCCCCGGAGCACACGTGGTTTATGTGGTGGTAGACGAAGATGGGGATTTCGCCGAAGTCAATGAAGCCAATAACATCGCCAGCCAGACCATACTGGTGGCTACTGAACGCACGTTTCTGCCTGTCATTTCCCGCCCCTTGTTAGTGGGACAATAGGCGAAGCACTATCTAAAGTATCCGTCCAGATCCAGGCGCTGTAAAATCGTTTGCATCTCCTCGTCTGGATAATGAGTCTCATGCAATCGCTCAAAGGCGAATCGCTGGCGCTGTTTGTCACCAGACCGTAATTCAGTTAGAAGAAATGTCCGGTAATGGGTGAGGTAATAGTTCTCGAAGCCCAGAATTTGCCCACATATTTCACGTAACTGATGACGTTCATCTTTATTTTCTGGAATACGATACAACCACGTTTCCTTGCACTTCCGGTAGAGGTCTTCCAGAAAAGGTGCCCACTCGTCACCGATTGTCTCCTTGTATAGTCTAAGTACAGGATTGCATAAATATGTTCCGAGAATAAAAATTTGAGATAATGGCAGGCTTGGAGGATAGACACAAGATGCGAGGACCCAAACCCCAATA
>JACTMP010000028.1 GCA_014584575.1 Chloroflexota bacterium | reverse complement strand
TGACGAATGATAGGCCATCTTGCTCTCCTTGTTGTAAAATGACCCCTATTCTACGGCATACCCATATCTGGGTGTACCCCCTGTATTCCCATTGAACCAGATTTCAGGCACAGATCAAATGACCCATCTCACCATCTTAGCCCTCGGTTCGCGGGGGGACGTGCTGCCTTACGTGGTGTTGGGCGCGGGCTTGCAGCAACATGGTTTTAGCGTGCGCGTCGTGACCTTTGCCAGTTTTGCACCGCTGGCCGCCAAACATAACCTGGAATTCACGGCCGTACCCGGCAACGCCGAGCAAATCACCACCAGCGGCAGCGGCATCTCCCTGGCCGAATCCGGTTACAACGTCTGGCAAATGTGGCAGGCGCTCAAAGCGTCCTACTGGCAGTTAGCCAGCGGCATCACCGAAGCCCTCTCCCAACCGGCCATCTGGCAGACCGACGCCATTATCAACCAGCTACCCGGCGGTCTGTTTGGCCTGGATTTGGCCGAAAAGTTACGCATCCCGCACATCACCGCCGCCGTCATGCCCCTGCTGCGCACCCGCGCCTTTCCCATGCTCGCTTTTCCGCCCGGTCTGGCCTTTTTGCCCGGCTACACCCCGCTCACCTACCGGCTGGCCGAGCAAATCGTCTGGTCTGGCTTTCGCCAGGCGGTGAACGGCTGGCGTAAAGACGTATTGGGGTTGCCGCCGCAGCCATTCTGGGGTCGTTTTAGCCAGATGGGGCAGTTGCCCACGTTGTTGGGGTTTAGCGAACAGATTGTGCCCCGCCCGCCCGATTGGGGCGCCCATGTTCATTTCACCGGCTATTGGCGGCCCCAAGAGCCGGAATGGATACCGCCCGAACCACTGCGGCGCTTTTTGGCAGAGGGGCCGCCGCCCGTTTTTATCGGCTTCGGCAGTATGCCCGTGCGTGATCCGCAGCAGGTGACGCAAACGGTGCTGGAGGCTGTGCAGAAGAGTGGACAACGGGCCATCCTGCATTCTGGATGGGCGGGCATTGGGCAAGCCGCGTTACCGGATACCGTTTATCAGCTTGATTATGCTCCTTACGGCTGGCTCTTTCCGCAAATGGCGGCGGTGGTGCATCATGGCGGTTCGGGCACCACCGGATTTGGCTTTTGGGCCGGTGTGCCTACCGTTCTTGTCCCTTTCCTGTTTGACCAGTTTTATTGGGGGCGGCGCATTGAGGCGTTGGGCGTAGGGCCAGCGCCCGTACCTTATAAAAAATTGACGGCCGCACGATTGGCCGCCGCAATAGACACGGCCGTGACCAACCTCCTCATCCGCCAACGCGCCGCCGATTTGGGATGCCTGATCCGGCAAGAAGAAGGGGTTGCCAACGCCGTCACCATCGTTAAACAGATTTTGGCCGATTTTCGTGGAGTAAACTCATGAAGCCCATTCGTATCCTCGTGGTTGATGATCACAAGTTATTTCGGGAGGGATTGGCCGCCCTGTTGAATGCGGCAGCGGAAACGGCAGTAGCCGGCGAAGCCGCTACCGGCGCGGAAGCGATTGCCCAGGCCGCCGCCGTCACCCCCGACGTGATCCTCATGGACATCCAGATGCCGGATATGAACGGCATCGAAGCCACCCGCCGCATCCTGGCCGACCAGCCAGATATTGGTGTGATCATGCTCACCATGCTGGAAGATGATGACTCGCTCTTTGCCGCCATGCGCGCCGGGGCGCGAGGGTACATTTTGAAGGGGGCGGACAAGGCGGAGGTGTTGAAAACGGTAACGGCCGTAGCCGAAGGGCAGGCGCTCTTTGGCCCGGCGATTGCCGGCCGATTGACAGCATTTTTTCAGCGCGGTGAGGAACGGGAAACGGCCGTGACATCCTTCCCTGACCTCACCGAACGAGAGCACGAAGTGCTAGCGCTCATTGCCCGGGGTAAAAACAACAGTGACATCGCCGAAATCCTGGTCATCAGCCCCAAAACCGTGCGCAACCACATCACCAGCATCTTTAGCAAGCTGCAAGTGGCCGACCGCGCCGAAGCCATCGTCAAGGCGCGGAATGCGGGTCTGGAGAATTGAGAGATTGAGAGATTGGGAGATTAGGAGATTGGGAGATTGATCAGGCTTTAAGGAAGCGGTTGACCGCCTCATACTGCGCCTGTTCATGGGGGGACATGGCGCGTTGCACCGTTTGTCGCCACATTTGGGACTGCTTGAGGAGATTGGCTGCTTCCGCTGGCGCACCCATTTTCCCGGCTAAATCCGCCTGCACCAACAGGGCCGTCGCCATCATGATGGCATCCTCTCGCGCCGCATAGTGGGCATACGCCAGCGCCGCCAGAGAAACGGCCGTTTCATACTCCCCCCGGTTCATCGCAAGTTGCGCCAGCGTCAGTTGCGCGTCCGGCAGAAAGTGGCTGTCTTCCAGCTCACTGAAAATGCGCAAACTCTCCTGCGCCAACTGCTCCGCCGCCGCCAACTCGTCCAATTCGCGCAGCACATCGGCCAAATAGTTGCCCACAAAAGCCTTCGACCAGCCATCACCCGCCTGCTTCGCCTGGTCGTAGGCTTGCTGCAAATAGCGCCGGGCGGCCGGTAAATCCAGCGTTTCCTGGGCAATCAGCCCCAGGTGGGCCAGTTCGGAGGCGTGGTCGCCCTCCGGGTTGACGGTCATACTTTCCGTCAGCCGCTCGGCCGCCAGCGCATAATCGCCCATGGTATAAGCGGTCAGGCCCATGTTGTGCAGCACCGTAGCCATGCCTTCCCTGTCGCCAAGCTGGCGGCGCAGGGCCAGCCCTTCCTCGTGGCAGGCCAGGTTGGCGGCGTAGTCACCCAATTCCAGGCAAAAAGAGGCCAGCCCGTTGAGGGCGCGAGCGCGCTGCGACAGATCGGCGCTGGGAAGCTGCAACGCGGCCGTGAGCAGTTCCCGCCCCAGGGCAAACAGGCTGCGCCGGTACCAGAACCACCACAGATTCCCGGCAATGGCAACGGCCGTTTCCCCATCCCCCGCTGCCAACGCCCAACGCAGCGCCGCCAAAAAGTTGTCCTGGTCGGCCAGCGCCCGCGGCATCCAGACCCCCTGTTCCTCCCCCAACAGCCCGGCGAACACCTCCTGGGTGAATTGGGCGTAGTGCTGGGCGTGCGTCTGCTGCGTGGCAGCTAATTGGTCGGCGGCGGTCAGTTGTTCCAGGGCAAAGGCGCGCAGGGTTTCCAGCAGGTAGAAACGGCCGTCACGCCCTCCCACCAGATTCGCCCGTGCCAACTGCGCCAGCAAAGCAGCGTCCGCCTGGGCAATGGCTTCTACGGCCGTCGCCGCCCCCCCACCCACAAAAACGCCAAACCGATAAAAAGCGTGTTGAGCAGCGGCGGGCAGCAGGTGGACGCTCCAGGCAATGGCCGCGTGCAGCGTGCGGTGCCGTTCGGCCACGTTGCGCCGCGTCTGCTGCAACCAGGTGGACGAAAGCTGATTGTGGCCGCGCAGCGTGAGTAACTGCTGCGTCAGGCTGGCCGGATCGTGGTCGCGCAGGCGGGCGGCGGCCAGTTCCAACGCCAGCGGCAGCCCATCCAGCGCCGCGCACAACGTCGCCAACGGCAGCAAATTGTCGTCGCTCAGGGTGAAGGTGGGGTCTATGGCCTGCGCCCGCGCCAGCAAAAGCTGCATCGCCGCCGTGTGCGCCCAATCGGGCGACGGCCGTTGCGCCAGATCGGGCACAGGTAATGGAGCCAATGGCCACTCCTGTTCACCGTACAAATCCAGGGGCGTGCGGCTGGTGCAGAGCAGCTTCAGGCATGGCGCATGTGTGAGCCAATCGGTGAAAAGAGTGACGCCTTCCAGCAAATGTTCGCAGTTATCCAGCACCAGCAGCAGGTGACGGGGGGCGAGGTAGGATTGAATGGCGGCAACGGCCGTTTGCTGCGGCGTGGGGCTTATATCCAACTGGCGCAGCACGGCATACGGGATGTCGTCCGGCGTGGTCGCTTCCGCCAGCGATACAAACGCCGCGCCGTCGGCGAACTGCCCCAGGGCGGCGTGGGCCACTTCCAACGCCAGGCGCGTCTTGCCAATGCCCGGCGCACCCACCAGGGTAATCAGCCGCGCCGTTTGCAGCCGGTTCACCAACTCGGCCACCTCCGCCTGCCGCCCCAGCAGGGGTAGCAGCGGCGCGGGCGGTATGTGGCCGGGCGCAGTGGTGGTCACGGTTTCTTGCACCAGTTGGATGCGCGTTTGTTTGGTGTGGGTGATGGTGATCTGCCGGTCACGCCGGGTTTGCCCGGCCAGCGCCAGGAACTGCTCCACCAGGGCGCGGTCGCGTTCCAACAGCAGGGCAGGCACAAACAAGGCGGCAATGACGGCCAGATCGGGCAGGCGAGAGCCGTTTTCCAGGCGGGCGATTTGCTCGCGGCTGTAGCCGACGGCGCGCCCCAGTTCGTCCTGGGTGAGGCGGGCACGTTTGCGCAGGAAGCGCAGCGCCGGGCCGAAAGAGTCGGGTAAGGCGGGTGAAGGGAGCATAGAGTTCGGATTTACAGCAGGGTGTAGGCTTCGCGGGCCATGAGTACTTCAAAGCAGTCAGGGGGGCGGGGCGGGGGAACTTCTGCCGGCGCATCGTTTTGCCGGAGCGACTCACTGAGCAGGTAAAGCGCAAACAGGCCGATACGCAGCGCGGCCGAGGCAGCGAAGGCAAAACGCACCTGCGGTGGATCAATCGGGCAGCCAGCATCTTGCAACCCGGCCAGGTAGTGGGTAAAGAGGAGGTCGGTTGATTCTTGCGGCTGAACGGCCGTTACATTCAAATGGGCGCCGAGAACAAGCTGCCCCAGGTCGTGCCCCAACGGTTCGACGCCCATGAGCGCCCAATCCAGGGCGACGGTCTGCTCTTGTCCATCGGGCGTATGGCGCGACATGAAATTGGTGGGGTAGGTGTCGCTGTGGCACAGGGTATGGGGGATCTGGTCTAGCGCCGCCAGGAAGCGTTCGTGTTCCAGCAGCAGGCGGCGAAAGGGGTTGTCATCAGGTGCGGGGTAACGCTGCAAGACGCGGGGATGCTGCCAGGGGATGGTCTGCCATTGGGGCAGCATCGTAATCCATTGGCGGGTGATTTGATGACCGAACCAGGGGTAAGACGGCCGTTCGGCCACGTATTGCCCATTCAACCGCCCCAGATGGCGCGCTGCCAGCACATAACGGGCCAGCGGCCATTCCCCAGCATAAGCGTCTTGCACATCTTCCAGCCAGAGCAGGGCGACGTCACCAGGCAGTTCAGCTGTGCCATAACAGCGCGGCGCGGTCAGGCCATCCGGCAGCCTGTCTAGCAGGCCAGATTGGTAGATGAGCAGCTCGCGCCGCCAGTAGTTCCAGTGGCTCTGATCGTCTCCTTCGCCCATATTGCTCCAACCAACGTTGGCCGGGGATTGCAGAATTTTCAGCACCACCGACCAGTTGACCGGCTCAGCGCCCTCGTGCCCAATGCCAGCGAAGCGGTACAGCCCCATGCTGACCGGGTTGCCCATGCCGCCGCCCAACTGGCTGACCTGCCAATCCTGAATTTTCAGAGCGGGGCGTTGGGTGGATTGGCGGGCAACGGCCGTTAGCTGTCCCGGTTCAATGGATTGAATGATTGAAGTCGCATCTTGTGTCATGGCTGCCTGTGTATAAGCGTGATTGCGTTGGTGGATTGGAAACGAACCCATCAGCTTTTGCAAAGCGGCTTAACGATCATGGATTTTATCCATTCCTGACCGGTTGTCACAAAATGTCACCTTTGTCACGGCCGTTACCCCTATCTTACGGCGATGGAAACAAAACGGGTGATTTTGACGATTGAAACAATCGAAACCACAACGATCACCATGAACGAACAAGGAGATATGCCTGATGAAACAACTTCTCGTTTTGTGTTTATTTCTGTGCGGCGCGATGTTTGGCGTAGCTTGTGGCGGCGTGGAAGCCGCGAGCAGCCAAGAAACCGTGAGCGGATCGGAGACCGGCAGCAGCCAGGAGACGACCAACAACCAGACGGCCGTTAATCCGCCAACGGCTGTGCCTGCACCCCCATACACAGCCGCCGACTCTGGCTGTGAACATTACTTTCGCTTTTGCACCCACGTGCAGATCAGCGGCAGCGTGACGGCCGATTTCACCAGCGGCATCGGCGGTAATGTGCCAAGCTGCGCCGAATGGGCGGCGGGCGGCGCATCGCGCCACCTGGATTTGCCGATGGTGCAGGCGTTTGCGCAAACGCCGCCGGTTGTGGTGGCGCTAACGGCGCTGGGGGAATACACAGGGCCGGGGCGCTATGAGATGCAGCACACCAAAACCGGCGCACTGCCGGATTGGTTCCCATCGCTGACTGTGGGCGAGCAGACATTTGAGCGGGGGAAGGGGGCAACGGCCGTTGCCGAAGTCGCCGCCGATGGTTCCGGCACATTCACCGCCACCGGGCTGGTGGAAGTGGCCTCCCTGCAAAACAGCAGCCCCGACGCGGACGCGCAGGTGGATTTGACTGTGACCTGGACGTGCCAGGAACCGTAAATTGTCAATTGGCGATGGCTAATTGGCAATGGTCAATGGTCAATGGTCATCCGTTTATTTCTGAATCCGATGTAGTCATTTGTTAAGGCGAAAACCAAATGGTTGAACAATACTCCAAAAAGGAAAAATTATGAAAAAGCACTTCATTTTGTTTGTTGTGGGAATGTGTGTGGTGGCGCTGGTGTGGGGCGCGGGGCGGGCGCGGGCGGCCGATGCGGTGGTGGGCGATGGCTCTCCGGCGAGCTGTACGGAGGCGGCGTTTGATGCGGCGTTGGCAACGGCCGTGTCCGGCGGTGGAACCATCACCTTCAACTGTGGCGCGGCGGAGGCAACCATCCCGTTTAGCCTGAGCAAAATTGTGAACCTGGGCCATGTGACTATAAATGGCGCAGACCGCATCACCCTGAACGCAAACAACAACGACCGTCACTTTTTTGTCGGCGGCGGCGTCACCTTCCGCCTGCAAAACATCACCCTGCGTGATGGTAATTCACTGGTGAGCGGCGGGGCGATTGAAGCTTCTGGGGCAACGATCATCCTGGAAAATGTGCGCCTGCTCAACAACTACTCCAGCGTGGCGGGCGGGGCCATCTATTGTTATGACAGCACGCTGACGATAAGCAACAGCCTGCTGGAAAACAACGCCTCGGACACGGCCGGGGCCATTTATAACGATGGCTGCGCCCTGACCATCAGCGGCTCCACGCTACGCGGCAACGGGGCATTGGATACGTTTGGTCGGGGCGGGGCGATTGAAAATCAGCCCCCCGGAGCATTGACGCTGACCGATACGCGGCTGGAGAACAATACGGCGCCTGATGGCGGCGGCCTGTACAATGCCAGCGGCGCAACTGCCCAGTTAACGGCCGTGACTCTGGTCGAGAACACGGCCGGTTATGGCGGCGGCGTGGAAAACAGCGGCGCACTGACCGTGACGCACAGCCTGTTTGACGGCAACAACACCACCGGCAGCGGCGGCGGATTGTGGAATTTGGGAGGAACGGCCGTTATCGAAACGACAACCTTCACCGACAACTTTGCCTACGAAGGGGGCGGCGTGAACAGCTATGGCGCGGTGTTAGAAATGCGCGACGTGAACCTGGTGAGCAATTATGCCAATGGCTTAAGCGGTACGCCGCACGGTGGTGGGTTGTACCACGCCGGCGGCACGGCAACCATCACCAACGCCACCATCCTGGGCAACTACGCGGCCGGCAACGGCGGCGGTATCTACCAGGCGTCCGACGACAACCTGGTGCTGACCAATGTGACCATTGCCGGGAATGTGGCGACGGGGCTGGGGGGTGGGATTTACCATTACGGCCGTTATGCGGTGCTGACCAATGCCACGATAGCCAATAACCAGGCGGGCAGCGCCGGGAACGCCATTTACGAAGATTCGCCGCAGACTCCGGCCGAACCCGGCGTGGTGCAGCTTGTCAACACGGTCATCTTCGGCACGGCGGTCAATTGTGATGGCGGCCTGTTCCAATCGCTGGGGCATAACCTGAGCCAGGGCAGTTGCGCCTCGCTCACCGACCCGACCGATCAAGATGGCTTCACGGGCGACCTGCTGCTTGGCCCGCTGGCTTTTAACGGCGGCAGTTTTGCCATGCAAACGATGCTGCCTCAAACCGGCAGCCCACTGATTGACGCGGGCGACCCCACCGCCTGTTGGGCCACCGATCAGCGCGGCGGCAGCCGGGTGGGTGTATGCGACCTGGGCGCTGTGGAGTATGGGGCGAGTGCAATGCGGGTGTATTTGCCGTTGGTGACACGGCCGTGACGCGCTTCAGGACGTTTCAGGCGACGGCCAAAGCTGATGGAGGGGCAGGTTAAAGCCGGGCAGGATGTCAGTCAGGGTGAGGGTATCGTTTAAGGTGAATTCTTGAATATCGGTAGGGGAACGGTGGAGGGCGAGGGTTTGCTCCTCCGGTTCAACAATGAGCACGGCCGTGACCCCTACCTCAAAATACTCTTTAATTTTCTTGCGCACCTCGCTCCACCTGTCAGATGGAGACATCACTTCTACAATGAGTTCCGGGGCCACATCCATAAACCCTCCCGGTGTCACCTGCGCCAGCCGCTCATGGGAGATGAACAACACATCCGCCCCCCGCACCGTGTCCGGGTCCCGACCAGTGTAAACCCCTACTTCACCTCCCATCACGACACCCAAGTCATGATCTTCCAGATAACGCTGCAACAGGTAAATGATTCGGCTTTCTAAAAAGCCGTGCGGCATTTTTGTCGGACTCAACTTCACAACCCTCCCTTCCACCAATTCACACCGGCCCAGGTCACCCATCGCCGCCAATTCCTCGCCGGTAATGAGCGCTTCTTCGTTCAATTTGGACTGGACTAAATCTTGTTGTGCAATCATGCTTCTCACCCTGCCAGACAGTTTCGTCCTACCCGGCTGCCCGGCAGTATACACCATATGAGACAAAGACCGAAACCCCACCACCGATAGCCGATTACCGATTACGGATTACCGATCTCCACTAACACCTCATCCCGCGCCACCGTCTGCCCCGGCGTTACATGCACGGCCGTAACCACCCCACTCAGCGGCGCACGAATTTCATTTTCCATCTTCATCGCTTCCAGCACCAGAATGGAACTGCCCGCTTCCACGCTCTCCCCTACCTGGACGCGAATGTGGGTGATCAGGCCGGGGATGGGTGCTTTGACACGGCCGTCGCCACTGCGGGGTCGGCTCACCACTGCATCCAGGTCTCTAATCTCCAGCCGGTGCAGCCCGCTAAACGCCTTGATCCAGGTGAGATGGGGATCCATGACAAACTCATACGGCCGTTCATCCACCACCAACCACTCCAACTCCCCATGCAACAGCGCCGCCTCCGGCAGCAGCACCTTCACCCGCTGCCCATCCACCTCCACCTCATAGCCCGACCCATTCGGCGACGGCAAATTCAACATTACATCATACGTGTGCCCGTCTATGGTGACTTGTAAGTTGCTCATTCTTCTACCCGTTGTAATTGAGTAATTGAGTAATTGAGTAATTACCCAATAACCCAATTACTCAATTACCGATTCTCCGGCTTTCCCGATGCCAACCCGTCGCCAGCCGTTCCGGGGCCGCCGGGTCAAACTGCTGGTGCCGCCGGATATAGGTGATGGCGGCGATCACCGCCAGGTCGCGCAAATGGGGCGCGGCTGCGCCGTTTTCCAGGGCAGGTTCTTTGAGCGAGCCGGTGTGGTAACGGCCGTTCACAAACCCCTCCGCCTGTACAATCTGCTGCAATAACGGGATGTTCGTCGGAATGCCCGCCGCCGCAAAATCGGCCAACCCCTGGCGCAGCCGGGCCATGCTGGCCACCCGATCCGGCCCCCAGGTTGTGAGTTTGGCAAAAAGCGGCGCATACGCCGCCGGTACCGGGCAACCACTATAAGCATAGGTGTCTACGCGAATATCTGGCCCCGTTGGCAGCCGCAGCCGCGTTAACTTTCCCGGACTGGGCAAAAAGTGGCGCTGGGGGTCCTCAGCATAAATACGGGCCAACATGGCCCAACCGCGCAACTGAACGTCCGCCTGCCGAAATGAGAGGGGTTCTCCCGCCGCGACGCGCAGTTGCTCTTGCACCAGGTCTACCCCGGCGCGCATCTCCGTCAGTGAATGTTCCACCTGGATGCGGGCTTTGATTTCGCTAAAGTAGAAACAGCCCTCATCCGTGACCAGGAATTCCACCGAGCCGACATTTTGGTAGTGGAAAAGATGGGCAATGGCCACGGCCGTGTCACACAACTTCTGTCGTTGCGCTGGCGTCAGGCAAGGAGCGGGCGACTCTTCCACCACCTTCTGGTTGTGGTACATAATCGAGCCTTCCCGCTCGCCCAGGTAAACCAGGTTGCCGTACCGGTCGCCCAAAACCTGCACGCTAATCTGGTGAGCGGGCATGATCGCTTTTTCCAGATACACACGCAAATCGCTGTAGTCGGCCTGCGATTCCTGTCCCTGGCGAATGGCAGCCGCCAGCCACTTGGACGACGGGACAAGACGAGAGCCACGCCCACGCCCGCCCTGGTATGACTTGATGACCAGCGGGTAGCCCATCATGTCGGCCGCTTGCTGCAATTCAATGGCATCCTCACGGCCGTAAGCCTCCGGCGAGCTTTGCACTGTCAAAACAGCGCCGCCAGCTTATCCCGCGTCTGCTGCAAAATTTCCGGCGGCGGCCCAATAAACGTTAGCCCCGCATCCAGGCACGCCTGGGCAAAATCCGCCTCCTCCGCTAAAAAACCATAGCCCGGATAAATACCGTCCACCCCCCGCGCCTGCGCCAATCGCACAATGGCCGGGACATCCATAAAAAAGTCTGGCGAATCCACTTTCACACACTCATCAGCCAGCCGCACATGCAATGAACTCATGTCGGAGGGGTCATAGAGGGCAACGGCCGTGATCCCCATCTCCCGGCATACCCGCACCGCCCGCACCGCAATCTCACCCCGGTTGGCAATTAAAATTTTGTTGAACATCTCCACCTTCCTGAATAGGGTGGCAGGTTGCAGGTTGCAAGTTGCAGGTAAAAGCACTCACCTGCCACTTGCTACTTGCCACTTGCCACCCTCTCTACATCGGCGAAATCCCATGTTTGCGGGCCACGTGCCGCTCCCGTTTGGAGAGTGTCAGTTCCAGCGCCCGGATCAGGGTGCGGCGCGTATCGCGGGGCTGGATCACATCATCAATCAGCCCCCGCGCCGCCGCCACATACGGATTGTTAAAGCGCGTCTCGTAATCCTCCACCAACTCCTGCCGCCTGGCGTCCGGGTCGGGCGCTTCCTGCACCTCTTTGCGGAAGAGAATGTTCACCGCCCCCTCCGCGCCCATCACCGCAATTTCGGCGTTGGGCCAGGCGTAGAGCAAATCGCCGCGCAATCCTTTACTGCTCATCACGCAGTATGCGCCGCCGTAACTCTTGCGCAAAATGACCATCAGCTTGGGCACGGTGGCCTCGCTGTAGGCATAAATCAGTCGCGCCCCGTTGCGGATAATGCCGCCATACTCCTGGTCTTTGCCCGGCAGGAAGCCGGGTACATCTTGCAAGGTAATGATGGGCACATTGTAGGCGTCGCAGATGCGGATGAAGTGGGTGGCTTTGAGAGAGGCTTTGATGTCAATGCAGCCCGCCAGCACCATCGGCTGGTTGGCGACGATACCCACCACGTACCCGTTCAGCCGGGCAAACCCCACCACCATGTTTTGCGCCCACAGTTGATGCACTTCAAAGAAACGGCCGTCGTCCACCAGACTGGCAATCACCCGGCGCACCTCATACGGCTTGTGCGGGTCGGTGGGCACGATCTCTTCCAGTTCGGGACAGGCGCGATGCGGGTCATCGAGTGGCCGCATATACGGCGGGTCATCCTGGTTATTGCCGGGCAGGTAACTGAGCAGTTCGCGCACCCGCGCCAGGCACTCCTTGTCATCCCCCGTCAGGAAATGGCAGACGCCGCTCTCTTGGCTGTGCATCAGGCCGCCACCCAACTCCTCAAAGGTCACGTCCTCCTGCATCACCGCCTTCACCACCTGTGGCCCGGTGATGAACATGTAGCTCTTCTCCGTCATAAAGACAAAGTCCGTTAGCGCCGGGGAGTAAACCGCCCCACCCGCGCATGGCCCCATGATGACGGAAATCTGGGGGATGACGCCCGACGCTTCGCAGTTGGCGTCAAAAATTTTGGCGTAGCCGCCCAGACTGTCTACCCCTTCCTGGATGCGCGCCCCGCCGGAGTCGTTGATGGCTATAAACGGACAGCCATATTGCAGCGCCATGCGCATCGCCTTGGCGATCTTGTTGGCGTGCATTTCACCCAACGAGCCACCCATCACACTGGCATCCTGAGACGCGGCCATGACGTGACGGCCGTTGACCAACCCAAAACCGACCACTACCCCATCCCCATACCGTGACCCCTTGCCGCCTACGTAGTTCTCATACCGGGGCAGCACCAGGGAATCAATCTCCTCGAACGTGCCCGTATCAAACAGCAAATCCAACCGTTCGCGGGCCGTCAGCCGCCCCTTGGCGTGTTGGCTGGCGGCATCCTTCTCCGTCCCCCGCGCCTGGCACTTCCGCTTATCCAATTCTTCCTTGTAGACCTGCATCTCTTTAATCATCTTCAACCTCACGACTACAACGGATGGGGAAATGAGCGGATGAAGAAAATCCGTTCATTTCCCCATCCGTTGTTGTCACCCCACCGCAATCGTCAACACAAACCCATCCTCCACCCGCCACCAGCCGGTTAAGGGCGGGGCGGGGCGAGGCAAACGGCCGTTATCACAGCGAATGGCAAAGGGTGTCCATATCCCCGGCGGCTGGGCCATCGGCTCAATCAGGCAGCTTACGGCGCGGGTGTTCACCGACAGCCCCAGGTGCAACGCTTTCAACACCGCTTCTTTGGCGCTCCACACGGCCGTTTCCCAAACCGCCCGCTCTGGCCCCACCAGCCCATAGCTCAGGGCGATCTCCGCCAGCGTAAAATACTCTTCGGCAAAACCCGCCGGGCGTGACTGGATCAATTCCATATCGGCCCCGATGGGAGCGTGTGCTTTTTCGGTGGCGGCCACAAAGGCACGGCCGTGTGCATGGCTGATGGAAATGGAAAAGCGGTGATCGGTAATCGGTAATCGGTAATCGGGGACGCCATCCGCGTTGTTGGTGATCGTGATCATGTCCAGGGGCAGCGTCACGCCGTTCGTTTCCCAGATGACGGTTTGCAGCAGCCGCTTGGCCGTCCAGCGCCCCAGCAGCCAATCCGCGCGCCGTTTGTCCGTCTTCAACTCCTGAAACCGCGCCAATTCCGTCTCGGTCAAATAATCACACGCCGGAATCTCGTGGTGCGTTTGTGTCAACCAATGAATCATGGTAATCAGTAATCGGTAATCGTCTGTCGAGCAATAACCGGCATCATCGTTTTGAGAAACCCCTTCCCCCTGTCATTCCGAACGAAGTCTTCGGAGTGAGGAATCTCTCACCTGTACAAATGGGAGGGATTCCTCCTCGAAGACTCGTCGGAATGACACGAGAAAGTTCACATTATTTTGTTAACGCTACAAAGTGACCTGGCCTGGCAATGAAACTGTTTTGTAGCCCGTCAGGGTCAGGTAAACAGCGCCTTCCGTGTCCACAACCTGAGCGTTGAACTCTTCGCCGCCGTTGATTGATTCCACGATGGCATAGAGGCGACGGCCGTCCACCACCTCCCGCTCCTGCCGATAAACCGACACCGCACCAATCCCCAGCGGCAGGGCCATCGTTTGCCGCTGCCGGATTTGCCACACACCGGCCGTCTGGAAGCACAGTTCAATCAGGCGCGGGGCCAACAGTTCCGGCGCATCCGCCGGATTCATGTTAGGCGGCAAATTCTCCGCCAGCAGCCCAATCGCCCGGCTGCCTTCCACCTGCACCCCGGCCAATACCTGATACGCCGGGCCATGAAAGTAGATGTTGTAGATGGCCTCGCGGCCAATTTCCAGATCAGCAGGTGGTATGAACACAACGGCCGTGACCTGGGGTACATCTTTGCTCATCCGTACTGTGGCTGTGAAATGCAGTTTTTCCTGCATTCCGGCCTTGAGTTCACGGCGGGAATAGAGCGCCGTGTGTACCAGCAGATCGTCGCCATCCGGCACGGCCGTACCTCGCAAATACAACGTCTGCGGTTCCATCCGGTAAAACTTAAAGGGGGCGTGGAACTGTTCATCGGTCACGGCCGTAACGTAATAATCCGGCGCCATCGTCTTTGCCAGCTCCGCAAACGCCTCCGTGCCCATCACCCCCGGCAGCAGCGGCGTCCCCTCCATGGCATGGTCATAGAGAAACGGCTGCTCCTTCGGGTCCAACACCGTCTCCACTTCCCACCCCCCATACACCTTCGCCGCCTTCACCTCATCAACCAACAAAAACTCCTCTGCGCCTCCGCCCGACCTTTGGTCGTCACTCTGCGTTAAAATCCCGCCGCTTTCATCCCACTCATCCACCAGCAAACCCAGTTTGCCGCCCACCAGCACCTCGCCGCCGCCTACCAGCAACTCCCGGCGCACGGTGGGGATACCGGCAGATGGCGGCAGCATCTCAATGCCCGCATATTCCATAATCTTGGGAATCGAGCCACGTGTGGCCATGCCAATGCCACCCCAGGCCGTCCAGTCAATGGCAATCGCCTTTGTCTCCGGCCGCGTCCGTTGCCGGCTGCTGGTGAGTTTGCACAGCAGGTCATTGGCGGCGCTGTAATCCGTCTGCCCGGCGTTGCCAAAACGGCCGGCCACCGAACTAAAGACCACCGTCGCCCCAACGGGCACATCGTGGGCGGCGTGCAGCAGGCTGTAAAAGCCGTCTGCCTTGATGTCATACACCAGGTCAAACTGCGCCGCGTCTTTCTGGTTCAGCGCCTTGCTGATTTCAATGCCGCCGGCATGAACCAGCACGTCAATCCGGCCAAACTGCTGGCGGATTTCGGCGACGATCCCGGTCAGGGCCTCATGGTCGAGCAAATTGACGCTGCGGTACACGGCCGTACCCCCTGCCCGTTCCACCGCTTCAATCGCGCTTAACGCCGCTTCCAACCGCTCCACCGCTGCCAGCTTCTTCTCAATCATCACCGGCGTCGGCTTTTCACCCGCCACCTTTGTTTCTTCAATAAGCTGCTGCTTCAAGGCGTCCTTGTCGGCGCGGAAGAGGGCAATTTGGGGATCGGCGCGGTCGGGTTCCGGCGTCAAGTCCAGCAGGTAAAAAGTGCCGCCGCTGGCCGCGGCCAGGTCGGCCACAATGGCGCTGGTAATGCCCCCCGCCGCCCCCGTCACCAGGAAAACGGTATCGCGGTTGAGCGTCATTGGCTGTGGCCGGTGTCCCCACCGTGCCACATTGTCATACTCGGCAGGCTGCTCCATCAAGGTGATGGTGTAACGGCCGTCCCGCCAATACCCCACCTCCACACAACCCGGATCCGCCAGCGTCTCAGCAATCAACAAGTCAGCATAAGCGGCCGTTTTGCGGCTGGCTTCAAAATCTACGGCCTTCACCAGGACGGACGGCCGTTCCCGTTTATACGCTTTGGTAAACCCGGTGACGCCACCGCCCAACGGAGCGATGGCCGGTTCCGGCCCATAGCCATGCAGCCCACCCAATCGTGTGGCGGCTACCAGGAATGCCCCTGGTTCGCACACAGCGTCATACAGCGCCCGCATGGTTACAGACAAGTTTTTCACCCGCGCCCGGTTCGCTTCCCGCCACTCCGCCAGGGTCATCGTTGCCAGATCAGGCTCCACGTCCAGCGCGGGCAGCCAGTAGACGCCCTGTACCGGCCCTTCGGCCAGCCAGGTTTGCGCCTGCGCTGCTACCCCTTCGGCAGCCAGGGCCACGTCCAGCAGCAGCACGGCCACGCCCAGCTTTTCCAGCTTTTTAACCAGCGCCTTACCCACGCCGCCCTCGTCCAGGGCCACCACCACGCGGCTGGTCTCGTTTAAGAGAACGCCGGTTGGTTTGCATTGGCTGAGCGACGGCCGTAAGGCGGGCATCGGTACGCGGCGGGGCATGGTGTCCGCATCCGCCAGGCTAAATTCCGGTTCAATTTGGAGAATCAGGGGTGGCGCAGTGGTCGTCTCCGGGGCAACCACCGGGCCACCCTTTATGCTTTTAAATCCGACGGCTGCTCCACAACAACTACCAGATCAGGCCGCATCTCCCGCACAAAACCCACCACCTTTGCCAGCGTATTGTAATCCCGCAGGCTCAGGTCATCACGACGCGGGATGTTGAACTCGGTACGAATCGCCAGGAACGTCTCCGCCTGTTTCACGGTGTCTACGCCCAAATCCGCTTCCAGGTCTAAATCCATCTCCAGCATATCCGTCGGGTAGCCGGTTTGCTCGGCGACGATTGCCAGCACTTTGTCGGCGATAGGATCCGTGATGCGTGATGCGTGATGCGTGACCGGCGCTTCGGTTACGGCCATTGCCGCCTGCTCACTGCCAACTGCCTGCGGACGCTGCGTCTGCCGCTCACTTTTCACCAGATCGGGCCGCATCTCGCGCACAAACTCCACCACCTTCGCCAGCGTGTTGTAATCGCGCAGGCTCAGGTCGTCGCGGCGGGGAATGTTGAACTCGGTACGAATCGCCAGGAACGTCTCCGCCTGTTTCACAGTGTCTACGCCCAAATCCGCTTCCAGGTCTAAGTCCATCTCCAACATATCCGTCGGGTAGCCGGTTTGTTCGGCGACGATTGCCAGCACTTTGTCCGCAACCGGGTCAGATGGCAAGGTGACAGGGTGAGGGGGTGACACGGTGAGGGGGGGGGCTGTCACCGTGTCACCTTGTCCCCCTGTCACCTTGTCAGCAAGGTCAGGCCGCATTTCGCGCACAAACTCCACCACCTTCGCCAGCGTGTTGTAATCGCGCAGGCTCAGGTCGTCGCGGCGGGGAATGTTGAACTCGGTACGAATCGCCAGGAAGGTTTCCGCCTGCTTCACGGTGTCTACGCCCAAATCCGCTTCCAGGTCCAAATCCATTTCCAGCATATCCGTCGGATAGCCGGTCTGTTCGGCCACAATCGCCAGGATTTTGTCGGCAACGGGATCGGAGATTGGAGATTGGAGAGTAGAGATTGGGAGATTGGGAGATTGAGAGATTAGCGGAGCGACTTGCTCACTGCTCACTGCCTGCGGACGCTGCGTTCGCCGCTCACTGCCCACTTTCTGTACGCCACCATTTGCCGGCACCGCTTCCACTTTCACGGGGGCGGGCTGTGGCGTCACGGCCGTCGGCTGATTATTCACCGGCTTCGGCTGCACCGGCATCGGCGCTGGTACGGCATACGGCTCACGGGCTACGGTAAACGGATCACGGATTACGGCATACGGATTACCGCCCCTCGTCCGCATTACCGGCTCCGTACCATACTGCCAGGTGGAGGGACACGGCCGTCTGCCCGGCGCACCCCTGGCCACAATGCGTAAATTCCGCTTTTCCACTTCCAGTTCGGCATAATCATAGCCGCTGACCGCATCCAACCATTGCTGGTAACGCGGTTTGTTATCCACCCGATCCAGCGCGCCGGGAATGCGCCGCGTCAGCGTCAGCGAAATTTGCGAACCAAAGCCGGCCGCCAGATGCAGCGCATACTGCACCGGATAGCGCCCGCCCCGGCTCAGGTTCAATTCACCCAAATCGGGGTCCACTTCTTTGTAATTGGGCACCGGCGGCACAATGCCATATTCCAGGATTTTGAGGGCGATCACGTCTTCCACGCCCACGCCCATGGGGTGGCCGGTGAAGCCTTTGGTATTGGCCACCACAATCTCTTTGGCTGCTTCGCCAAAGGTTTGCCGCAGCGCCACCACTTCCGCCGAGGCCGAGCCACCCCGTGCCGGAGTGTAGGTTTCGTGGGACATAAAAACCAACTGTGGCGCGATGGTGTAGCGGTTCAGGCCAAAGCGGTATTCGGCAACAGTCATCAGGTCGTTCATCACCTGGGCAATGTGGTCCACGTCCAACCGCGAGCCATGAAAGGCGCTGTTGCGGGTTTCGCTGCTCAGTAGCTCCACAATGCCGCACATCCCGCGCTCTTGCACGGCGTCTTCGCTTTCCAACACCAGCGCACACGCGCCCATGCCCAGGATGGTGCCATGCCGCCGTTTGTCGAAGGGGAGCGCTGCCTCGGCCACGCGATCATCGGTCGCGGCCGCGCCCACCGCCAACATACCGGCCCCAATCCATTCCATCAAATGGTCGCCGGTCACGTCGTCGGCGGCCACTACAATCACGCGGCGGCAACGGCCGTTCCTGATCCAATCCTCCGCTATCGTAATCGCCTGAGTGGTGCTGGCGCAGGCCGCATTCACCTGTGTATTTGGGCCGCGCGCGCCGATATATTCGGCAAACTGGCTGTGCCCCATACTCAAAATACGGAAGATGAAGCGGCGGTCAAAGATGTATGGTTCACGTTCCATCACTTCGCGCAGACTGTTGATTCGCCGCGTAATTTCCAGCAATGTCTGGTTGTCGTTGCAGGTGCGGCGCAGTTGATCCAGCATCTCCAATTGTTCCAATCGGCTTTGATAGGTGTAATACTTTTCAAAATCCTCCGCAAAACGGTCACCGCCGGGGAAAGCACTGGCAAAAATCACGCCTGTCTCATCACGCAGTGATTCCGGCAGCATCCACCGCTGCGGCAGAGAAGAGCCGTTGCTGGCCTGTTTGTAAGTCATCACCAGGGGAATGCCCGCTTCGCGCAACGCATCCAGCCCGGCAGCCATGGCTAACTGCGTGGTTATATCCAGAGCGTCTACCAATTTTTGGGGTACGCCGTATTCTTCCACCAGGTCAAATGAACCAGGGCGACCAGCGATACGCACCACCTCGTCCGGGTTATCAATGGTCGAAAAACTACCCCCACCATTGGCCGCTTTCACCACACGGGTAATCCGTTTCGCCACTATCTTCTGGCGGAAGCGTTCGGGGATCAGGTCTACGAACTGTTCACCCTGCAAAATGCGCCAGGCGTTGTCCGGGGCCATCACCGCCTTCTCCGCCCCCGGCAGCCCCAACCCCGTACCGCTAATGACGACGGAGCCGAGAGGGGGATGGGCGCGGTTGTACGGCTGCGCCGAGATTGGAGATTGGGAGATTGGGAGATTGGGTGATTGGGAGATTACCTGGGCTTCGGGCGCAGGGTAGCCATTTGTTTTAGTGGACATTGTTTCCTCACTTTTCACTGCTAACTGCTCACTGCTAACTGCTAACTCATTCCCAACATAACCCGCCGCATACAGCGCACAAAGCGCCTGATTAAAAGCGGGCAGTTCGCCGGGTTTGGGATGGTTGGTCATCAGGGCCAGCACATCGTTTTTGTCTTTAAATACGTCGTTGGCAAAGCCGCGCAGGGCGCGTTTGGGACCAACTTCCACAAAGGTGCGCACACCAAAATCGTAGAGTGTGTGCAGCCCTTTCACCCATTGCACGGTGGCGGCGACTTGTTGTTGTAAATTGTCCTTGATGGCATCTACGGCCGTCGGGTAAAAATCACCCGTCACATTGGTCACAATGGGTAAGGTGGGGGGCGCAATGCGCAACCGATCCAGCACCCGGCGCAGCGGCGCGCTGGCAGGGGCAATGATGCTGGTGTGGAAGGCGTGGCTGACGGGGATGATCATCGCCTGAAAGCCCGCTTCCTGGAAAAGGGTCACGGCCGTTTCCACCGCCGTGCTCGCTCCGCCAATCACACATTGGCTGCTGCTGTTGATATTGGCCGGAATGACGTAACCGTCCACCTGCTTCAAGGTGGCCTCGATTACGTCATACGGGGCCAGGACGGCGGCCATCTTGCCGTTGTCGTCCAGCTTCAAATGAGCCATCTCGCCGCCCCGTGCCGCCGCCGCTTCCAGCGCATCGGCAAAGGGCATAATGCCGGCCACAATCAGCGCCGCATACTCACCCAACGAATGACCCATCACCACATCCGGGCTAAAACCAAACCGCTCCAGCAGCCGGTACATGGCAATGTCCATTGTCAGCATCGCCGGTTGGGTGATTTCCGTTTGCATCAGGTCAAAGGTGGCTTTGTTCACGGCCGTGCTATCGTTGGGGTCTACGAAGAGGTAATCGGTCAGCGGTTTACCCAAAATGGGGGTCATCACTGCATCCGCTTCGTCAAAAACGGCCTGCACTTCTGGATAGAGCGCCGCCAGTTCGCGGCCCATATTCACATACTGGCTACCCTGGCCGGGAAACATGAAGGCAATCTTGCCTTCCGGTTTGCCTGCACCACGATAGATGCCCTGCGCCTCCATCGCTTTCCACGCCGGCGGCGAGTCAGAGACCATCACCTTCTGCGCCTTTTGCAGCCGATCCAGCAGTTCCACCTGATCGCCAAAATCAATAAACAGCCGCTCATTGGCGGCAATAACCATCGGTTCGGGCAGTTCTCGCGGCGGCGTCCAACCCGTCTCCACCCGACTGAGATATTGATCTAGCTTCTCTTTTAGCTCTTGTGGCGTTGTTGCCCCAATTGCCAAAATCCCTCTTACAGGCTTTAACTCCTTTGCCTCTTTTGTCTCTTTGCCACTTTGCGTTTCTATTTTTTCAACCGCAAACACTTTCTTTGGTTTTGTCAGTTCCCCTGGCTGATGCTCTTCCAACACCAGATGGAAATTGGTACCACCAAAGCCATACGCGCTGACGCCGGCGCGGCGGGGTGTGCCGTTGGGTGGTTCCCAGGCACGGCCGTCGTGCAGCAAATAAAACGGCGTCTGGCTGAAATCCACATAGGAATTAGGCGGGTTGGCATTCAGCGTCGGCGGCAGGATTTTGTGGTGCAAGGCCATCACGGTTTTGAACATGCCGGCCGCACCCGCGCCGGCCTTCAGGTGGCCGATGTTGCTCTTGACCGACCCCAGGCCGATGCTGTTTGGCCTGGCATGACCAAATACGGCTGCCAGACTCTCCACTTCGGCCACGTCCCCCACCGGGGTGCTGGTGCCGTGCGCTTCCACCAGGGTGGCTGTGGCCGGGTCCAGTCCCGCCGCTTCCCAGGCGCGCTGCATGGCTAACTGCTGCCCGATGGGGTTGGGCGCGGTGATGCCCTTGCCTTTGCCGTCACTGGCCCCGCCCACACCACGAATGACGGCGTAAATTCTGTCGCCGTTCCGTTCCGCGTCTTCCAGCCGTTTCAGCAGGAAGAGGGCCGCCCCTTCACCCATGACAAAACCATCGGCGCCATCGCCAAACGGCCGTGTGCCCGTCGCACTCAACGCCCCAATTTTGCAGAACTTCACAAACGGCCCAATGCCCATATTGCGGTCTACGCCGCCGGTGATCACCGCGTCTACCTTGTGTTCAAAAAGCAGTTCCAGCGCCGCTTCCACGGCGGCAAAGCTGGAGGCACAGGCGGCGTCGGTGATGAAGTTGGGGCCGCGCAAATTGAGCATGTTGGCGATACGGCCGCTGACGATGTTGGGCAGTTCGCCGGGCATGGAGTCTTCGGAAATGGGTGGGTACTGCTCGTCAATGTGGTCGTGCCAGCCGGCCAGGATGGCCTGGCGGGTGGGCGTGGGCAGGGCGGCAAATTCGGACACGGCCGTCAGCGCCCGCGCATACTCTGGAAACACAATCCGTTCGTTGGTGGTGTAGTGCAGTTCCCCGCCCATAGCTGTGCCGATGATGGTGGCGGTGCGTTCGGTGTTTAACGGCCGTTCGGGATAGCCATAATCGGCCAGCACATCGGCGGCAATGGTCAGCGCCCACTGCTGCCCCTCGTCCATAGCCGCCGCCACTTTGGGCGGCATCCGAAACCGTTTCCAATCAAATTGAAAACCCCGCACCCAGCCGCCGATTTTGGTGTAAGTTTTGTCCGGCGCTTTGGGGTCGGGGTCGTAATAATCTTCAATGCGCCACCGCTCCGGCGGCGTTTCCGTGATGCTGTATCGTTTGTTGAGGATGTTTTGCCAGAATGTGGCTGCGTTCAGCGCCTCCGGCATAATGGCCCCCACCCCCACAATGGCAATGGCTCGTTCACTTGAGTCCATGAGATACCTCCGCAAAGAGGAGATCGGAGATTAGAGATTGGAGATTGGCGTTCATTGGACGACCAATCTCTAATCTCCAATCTCTAATCTCAATGAAATGCTCTATTCAACTGCTCCGCCGCAAAATCCATATCCACCACCAGCCCTTCCTGCGCGGCGTAGATGGCGGGCAGGTCGAGGGATTGGGCGAGATTGGGATCGGTCTGGCCGGCGCCGATGGCCCAGCGCAGCCCTTCGGTGGCGACTTTGAGGGCGGCATCACGGCCGTGAATGCGGCTGAGCGCCTGCCGTGTGGGGATATTCAAGGGGATCGCCTCCGTCGGGTTATCGGCCACACGCTCGGCAAAAATGGCGGCCGTTTCCGCATAGGCGATCAACTCACCCAGGCGGAACAGCACGTGCTGGTTGCGCGTCAGCCTATCCAGGCGGCAGCGTTCCAAAATAACGGCCAACGCCCGCAGCGCCAGGGCCGCATAATTGGCCCCATTCTCCGGCTGCTCCTGGTGAATGAGCGACAGCCGGTTGGCCCACTCTTTGTAATAATCGCCGCGTGATTTCAGGTGCATCTGCCAGCGGTCGCGGGCAATCGTCCACTCCATAATTTCTGACGTGCCTTCGTAAATGGTGGTGATGCGCACGTCGCGCTTGATTTTTTCCACCAGGTACTCTTTGGTGTAGCCGTAGCCGCCGTGCGCCTGGATGGCGTCTTCGGCCGCCTTGTTGCCCGCTTCGGTAGCCATATATTTGGCGACTGCGCCTTCCGTTTGCAGCCCTTCTTCGCCGCTGTCCAACCGCTCCGCCACCCATTCAATGTAGCTGCGGGCTGCTTCCAGCCGGGCGGCGTTGGGCACAATCAGCTTGTGGGTGTAGCCCTGTTTCTGGCTCAATGGCGCGCCGCCCTGAATACGCTCCTGTGAATAGCGAATGGCGCGGCGCAGCGCTTCCCAACCTGCGCCCAATCCAAACGCCCCCACCATCAGGCGGGTGTAACCAAAAACGGCCTGCGCCTGGGCCAATCCCTGCCCCTCTTGCAGACCCACCAGCCGCTCGGCGGGCACATAGACATGATCGAGGAAGAGGGCGGCTGTGTTGCTGGCGCGGATACCGTGTTTGTCTTCCGGTTTGCCGCGCGTGAAACCTTCGCTGTCCCGGTCAACGATGAACCAGCTTGGCCCGCCGGGGGCCAGCGCCAGAATCGTGTACAAATCGGCCACGCCGCCGTTGCTGATCCACTGTTTCTGGCCGGTGATGTGGTAGCCGGTGACGACGCCATCTTCGAGGACGGGTTCGGCTTTGGTGGTCATGGCCGCCAGGTCAGAACCGGCCTGCGGTTCGGTAGCGCCATAGGCCATGAGCAGCGCTTCTTCGGCAATACGGCCGTACCAATACGTCTTCTGCTCCTCGGTTGCGCCCACGCTGATGGGGTCGGAGCCGAGAAAGGTGGCCAGGACGCCGGTAGCCACACCCAGGTCAATGGCGGCCATCAATTCGGCCACGCGGTAAATGTCATACGCGCCGCCGCCCAGCCCGTCATACGCTTCGGGGATGAAGAGCAGGTGCAGCCCCAGGGACATGGGGTCATACAGTTCTTGCAAAACTTCGTGGGGGAATTCGTCGTTGTGGTCTAGTTTGAGCAGATAATCGGGGGTGAGTTTTTTGTCAGCATACTTTTTGAGTGTGTCCAGAATCATGTCGCGGGTTTCTTTGTCCAGACCGACGGCCGTAGCTTGAGTAGGTACCATCGTTTTCTCCTCTATTTTTCAGCCCCAATCAGCAGCCCACACAAAACAGGCAGTACAATCTGGCTGCTCATCGGGTCTGGTTATTCAACCTGGAAATTGAGGGTGCAGTTGTGGGCTTTTAATTGTGGAATAATTCACAATCCTCGGTCAACATTGTAGGTCAAAGGGGCGTCAGGCCAGAGTGACAAGTGTCATGTGATACAAAGGCGAAAAGCATAATGCAGTGTGTCATACTACATTGGTTCAATCTTGGAGATTGAACCAATCTCTGGTTATAATCTCTTCATGTCTGTCCAGCTTATCCAACAATATCACAGCAAAGTTGAACGTATTATCCGCTATGGCGGCAGCCGCAAAGAAACGGCCGTGCC
This sequence comes from Chloroflexota bacterium, assembly GCA_014584575.1. Lineage (GTDB taxonomy): Bacteria > Chloroflexota > Anaerolineae > Promineifilales > Promineifilaceae > CAADGU01. Next base: position 46,296 of record JACTMP010000028.1, on the reverse strand, counting down.
CGTGCAAACCATGTCCATCATCACCCAAATGCCCGACGAACAGTAGAGGTCACGGCCGTACCTAACTACTTGCCACCTGCCACCTGCCACCTGCTCCCCCTATTCCACACATCTTTTGCCCTGACCGCGTATAACAGGTAGACTTTTCAAGAAGTGGGTAATACCCCGTTGTCTGCGAATGGAAGAGAAGAAAGATGACCCGACAACCTATTAACAAAATCCTTGTCCTGCTTACCCTCCTTTGTCTGGCATTGGGTGCGTGTGGCGGCGGGGGGGACACGGCCGTGACCACCACCTCCTCCCCCACCGAAGCCACCGCCAACGCCCTGGCCACGCGCATTATGGCGGGCGACGCCGGCGAAACCAACACCGGCAACAATACCGACTTCCAACAACGGCTTGAAACCGCCAAAACAACGTGGGAATCCCACAAGATAGACGACTACACCGTGAGCGTTCGCTACAACCAGCCCGGTTGGAACACGCAGTTTATTGACCTGACAGTGCAGGATGGTGCGGTCATTGATCACAAACAAGATTGTTTTCCCCCCCGCGACTGCACCTTGCAGAAGATAGACCCTGCCGAATTCACCATAGACAAACTCTTGATCGTCGCTGAGCGGGTGGGTCATTTGAACAATCCCGACCACCCATCGGAAATCACCTTCAGCCAGACCTACGGCTACCCCAGTTCTATCAGCTATGAAGACGGCTTCTGGAGCCTGACTCAGTTTCAACCCATCACCCCCTAAACCTGACAGGTCTAGGAAGACCTGTCAGTGTACTACACCTATGGCCCGTCTGATCATCCGTAAATTCATCATCATGCTCATCATCTTGGGGCTGCTCAACTACGTCGCCTACCATTACGCCCTGATGCACCCGCGTCTCTTCTTCTCCCCCGCCGGCCGTCCCGTGGAACACGAAATCGAAAGCCACTACCCCGAATACCTGCAAAATTTACTGGCGGGCGACCTGGGCATGGTGGGCACAACGGCCGTCAGCGACATCATCCGCGACCCCATCAAAAACAGCCTCATCTTGTTAGCTGTGGCCATACTCACCACCGTTATTCTGGGGCTGTTATTCGGTTTTCTGTCCATCTCGCGCCGCACGCGGCGGATGCACCCGGTAGCCCTTACCTTCCTGGCCGCTGGCTCCTCCATGCCCGGTTTCGTCTTTGGCGCCGTCATCCTCTCCTTCATCGTGTACCGGCTGCTCTATTCCAGCAACAAGACGCCGCTGTTGCCCATCAGCGGTTTTGGCCTGGACGAACATCTCATCCTGCCCGTATTGGTGCTGGCTATCCAGCCCACCTTCCACCTGGCTAAAGTCACCGCCGGGCTGCTGGAAAACGAACTGCAAAAGGATTACATCCAGGTAGCCCGCAGCAAAGGCTTAAGCTGGCCGCAGCTTATCTGGGCACACGCCCTGCCCAACATGCTCTCACCCGTGCTCATCACCATTGGCGAAGCGATGCGGCTGATGGTGGGCGCGTTGGTGATTGTGGAAGCGATCTTTCTCTGGCCGGGTATCGGCCGTGTCTTTTTGCTTACCATCGGCTTACGGCTGGATGCGCGGGGGCCGGGCGCGTTCTTTGGCGCTCAAGACCTGATCGCCATCATCGCCGTTGTTCTGGGTAGCTGGCTGCTCCTGACAGACCTGTTCACCAGTGTCCTGGCCTACCGACTAGACCCACGCCTCAGCCACGCCGCCGAAGAGGCAGAAGTGACGCTGGCCTGAAGACCTGACAGGTCTCTCAGACCTGTCAGGTCTATTTCGGAGTTATGAAAAAAGTTTCTTCTCGCAACTACCCCCTCTGGATTGGCGCTATCCTCGCCGGCTTTTTTGTGCTGATCGCCATCGTCGGTTCACGCCTGGCCCCGCAAGACCCTCTGGAAGTATTTGACGAATTGATCCGGGTAGGTGACACTGTCTATGCCCCATCGCGGATGCCCGTACCGCCGGGAACGCTGGAGCAGTTTGTGCTGGGCACCGACAACGCCGGACGCGATTTATACAGCCGCCTGTTATGGGCCATCCGCCCCACGCTGCTGCTCTGTTTCATCATCGCCTCGCTGCGGATTGGGCTGGGCGTCATCCTGGGGCTGAGCGCCGGTTGGTTTGGCGGGGCCATCACGCGCGTCATTGATCTATTGACCGACGTGAGCCTGGCGGTGCCCATTTTGTTGTTTGCCCTGGCGCTCATCTCCTTCATCGGCAACCGGGAATTGTCCACGTTTATGCTGGCGCTGGTGGCGACGGGCTGGGCGAACACGGCCGTGTTCGTCAAAAACAGCACCCTGGTCATCAAACAATCACCGTACATTGAAGGGGCGCGGGCGGTGGGGGTACGGCCGTTGGGTATCTTGCGCGGCTACGTACTCCCCCAACTGTGGCCCGCCCTGCCCGCCCTCATCGCCTTTGAACTGGCCGCCGCCCTGCTGGTCATTGCCGAACTGGGTTTTCTGGGCATGTTCATCGGTGACGCCTTTATCCGCATGGCCGAAGACCCCTCCAGCGGCGGCGTCATTCCCGTGGGCCTCACCTCCGGTTTCCCGGAATTGGGGCAGATGCTTTCCGATTTTTGGAGCAAAATGCTGCTCACCCCCTGGGAAGTGGCTTTTATCGGCGTCATCATCTTCCTGAACATCTTCGCCTTCAACATGCTCGGCGAAGGGCTGCGGCGGCAAATGGACGTCACCCGCCCACGGCGGCGCTGGCGGCGGCGTTATAGTGTGTAATATCAGGTGCGACGCAATTTGAAAGTGCGTCGCACCTCTCTGCTCTTCATGTCTACATTACTTCAAGTTGAAAACCTCACCACCCGCTTTTACACCCAGGACGGCGTCGTTCATGCGGTGAACGGCATCTCTTACACATTGAACAAGGGGGAATCGCTGGCGCTGGTGGGGGAAAGTGGCTGCGGCAAATCGGTCAGCGCCCTATCGTTGATAGGGTTGGTGCCCTCGCCGCCGGGTAAAGTGGAAAACGGCCGTGCCCTCTTCGAAGATCAGGATTTGCTGCAATTACCCGAACGGCAACTGCGCCGCATTCGGGGGCGGGACATCGCCATGATCTTCCAGGACCCCATGACTTCACTCAACCCGGTGCTGACAGTAGGGCGGCAGGTGATGGAAAGCCTGCGGCTGCACCTCTCACTCAGTCGGGCGGAAGCGCGGCAGCGGGCGACGGAACTGTTGGAAATGGTGGGCATACCGGACGCCGAGCGGCGGCTGGACGATTACCCACACCAGTTTTCTGGCGGGCAGCGGCAGCGGCTCAACATTGCTATGGCCCTGGCCTGCCGCCCCGCGCTGCTCATTGCCGACGAACCCACCACGGCGCTGGATGTGACCATTCAGGCGCAAATTGTAAATTTGGTGAAAGAGCTAAAAGCGGAACTGGGCATGTCCGTCATCTGGATTACACACGATTTGGGCGTGGTCGCCAGCCTGGTCAACCGGGTGGCGGTGATGTATGCCGGGCACATTGTGGAGATGGCGTCGGTGCTGGATTTATATGAACAAACCAGCCATCCGTACACCTTGGGGCTGCTGGAATCGCTGCCCAAAGTGAACCAACAGGAGCGGCAGCGGCTGCGGGCCATTGAAGGCGCGCCGCCCGATTTGCTGGCGGAAATAAAGGGCTGCCCCTTTGCCGACCGCTGTTCGTTTGTGGAAGCGCGGTGCCGGGAGGAACGGCCGTCGCTGGAACTGATTGACCGTGACCACTATGCTGCCTGCTGGCGCTGGCCCGAAGTGCGCCAGGCTGCCCAGAGCCTAAGGGTTTCCGAAACCCTCAGGAACGCGGAGTAAATAACCTACAGAGGATTGGAGATTGGAGATTAGAGATTGGACTAATCTCCAATCTCTAATCTCAGTTCTGTAAGTTATTTGATTATCGTTCCAAAGAGTTTATCTCTGTGGAGATCACCGATGACTGAACCATTGATGCAAGTACGCGGCTTGAAGAAGTATTTTCCTATCCGGCGTGGCTGGCGGCGGCAAACGGTGGGTCTGGTGCAGGCCGTAGATGGCGTGGATTTTGATATTTTGCCGGGTGAGACGCTGGGGCTGGTGGGCGAAAGTGGCTGCGGCAAATCTACCACCGGGCGACTGCTGCTGCGGCTGTTACGGCCGTCGGCGGGCGAAATATGGCTGGACGGCCGTAACCTGGCCGCCCTCTCAGAGGCTGAACTGCAACCCATTCGCCAGCAGATGCAGATTATCTTTCAAGACCCCTATGCCTCGCTGAACCCACGCATGACGGTGGGTGAAATTATCGAAGATCCGTTGCGGGTGCATAAGTTGGGGGATGAGGCGCAGCGGCGGCAGCGGGTGAAGGAACTGCTGAATATGGTGGGGCTAAATGTGGCCGTCGCCAACCGGTATCCACACGAATTTTCCGGCGGGCAGCGGCAGCGGGTAGGCATTGCCCGCGCTCTGGCGCCCAACCCGCGCTTCATTGTGGCCGATGAACCCATTTCGGCGCTGGATGTATCCATTCAAGCGCAGGTGGTCAATTTGTTGGACGATTTGAAGCAGGAGTTGGGGCTGACGTATTTGTTTATTGCCCATGACCTGGCGATGGTGCGTTATCTGAGTGACCGGGTGGCGGTGATGTACCTGGGGCAGATTGTGGAGATGGCGGGGCGGGATGAATTGTTTGCACGGCCGTTGCACCCTTACACCCAAGCGCTCCTTTCCGCCATTCCCCTACCCGACCCCCGCGCCGAAGCGAAGCGAAAGCCGATCATTCTGCAAGGGGAAACGCCCAATCCAGCGCATCCGCCGACGGGCTGCCGTTTTCATCCGCGCTGTCCCATTGCCACGGACATTTGCCGCGTGGAAGTACCGGTGCTGCGGGATTTGGGCACGGCTTCGTCCCCCCACCCCGTCGCCTGCCACCATGCAGCCGCCTAGCCTATCGCCCCGTCCCGGCGTCTCTGAACCCCGCTGTTTTACAGGCAAAGGTCATACTCTCACATTTTTGTCACCTTGTCAGATGTCCCCCAGCAATTCTCAGTTTGGCTGGTGGCGGCAGATAAATCTGCACCAACAAAAAGCAAAGTCGGCCTTCGCCGGCTGGTCTTAGCCGACGAAGGTCGGCTTTGCTGCTTGTAGCCGCGATTTTAATCGCCGGGTTTTGCCAAACTGAGAATTGGCGGGTATATCACCAATGGGTTTGCCACCAATCGCCTTGCTCACTAGAATTCATCTTTATGAGTCAACTGGATTATCTGTTGATCGGCCACATCACCCGCGACCTGACACCACACGGCGACGAGCCGGGTGGCACAGTGACCTATTCGGGGCGGGCAGCGTTGGCGTTGGGGTATCACACGGCCGTGCTCACCAGTTACGCCCCCGATTTCACCGGCATGGGTGTGCTGGCCGGTCTGACCGTTCACAATGTGTTGTCAGCGGCAACCACAACATTTGAAAATGTGTATACACCACACGGCCGTGTCCAGACCGTTCACGCCACCGCCGCCACCCTCACACCCGACCACCTGCCCGCTGCCTGGGGTGAACCGGCCATTATTCATCTGGCCCCGGTGGTACATGAGGTGGATTACAGCTTTATTGACCACTTCATTGACTACTTCCCCGGCAGCCTGGTTTGCCTGACGCCGCAGGGGTGGCTGCGAGAGTGGGGCAGCGACGGCCGTGTGCATCCGCGTGAATGGCCGGAGGCACAGGCCATTCTCAGCCGCGCCGATGTGGTCGTCCTCAGTCAGGAAGACCTGCCTGATATCGCCACCTTATGGCAGTATTGGGAGTGGTGCAAGCTGCTGGTGTTAACCGGCGGGCCAAAAGGATGCCTGGTGTTGCAAGGGGAGACGGCCGTGCGCATTCCCACCATCTCCATCACCCAGGTAGACCCCACCGGCGCAGGCGATATTTTTGCCACCGCCTACTTTATCAATTACCATCAGACCCGTGATGCCCTGGCCGCTGCCCATTTTGCCAACGTCATTGCCGCCCATTCTGTCACCCAAAGCGGCATTGAAATTGTAACGGAAGCGGTGAGAATGGCCGCAGAAAATTATGAGATTGGAGATTAGAGATTGGAGATTAAGTTTACTCCCAATCTCCAATCTCCAATCTCCAATCTTTCCTCTCTATGACCAAAATTTACGCCATCGCCAACCAGAAAGGGGGTGTGGGCAAAACCACCAGCGTCATCAACATTTGCGCCTATCTGGCCGGCAGCGGGCGGCGGGTGCTGCTGGTGGATATTGACCCACAGGCCAACGCCACCTCCGGTCTGGGCTATGACAAATATCAAGTAACCCTATCTACCTATCATTTGCTTTTAGAATCGGCTGCCTTAGAGGCCGTGCGTTTAATTCAGACAGAAACGAAACTGGACGTGCTGCCCGCACACCCCAATCTGGCAGGGGCGGAAGTGGAACTGGTGAACGCCATCGGTCGTGAATATCGGCTGCGGAATGTGCTGGAAAAGGTCAACGGCCGTTACGACTACATCCTCATTGACTGCCCACCCAGCCTGGGCTTGCTCACCGTCAACGCCCTCACCGCCGCCCGTGATGGCGTCTTGATCCCCGTGCAGTGTGAATATCTGGCGCTGGAAGGGTTAACCCAATTGACACAAACGATTGAACTGGTGCAAAAATATCTGAATCCACAGCTACAAATTCGCGGTCTGATTATGACGATGTATGACAGCCGCACCAACCTCAGCCGCCAGGTGGTGGAAGAAGTGCGCGGCCACTTTCCCGGCAAAGTGTTCCGCACCATTATCCCTCGCAATGTGCGCCTGAGCGAAGCGCCCAGCTATGGTCAGCCGATCAGCACCTATGCGCCCACCTCACCCGGCGCCATCGCCTACAAGGTTCTGACGGCGGAACTGGTGAAGGGGGATGGCGCGGCCTAAAAAACGGGTTCAATTGTCGTATGAACACGGAACAACCCTTTAACCAACTTCTGGCCCAACTACACACCTGGAACGGCCGTCGCCGCTTGCGGGATGCGTTGATCTGGCTGCCACGTGGCCTGCTGGTGGGTTTATTGGCGGCGGTGGTGGTAGCGGCGGTAGCCCGTTTACGGCCGTTGCTGACGAACCAGGAAGTGGCTTATTTAGCGCTGGCGCTGGCCGGTGTGGGCTTGTTGGCAGCGGCGGTCTGGCTGCTGTGGCAGCGCCATCCGCTGCCGGAGCAGGCCCGTTTTGCCGACCGGCAGTTTTTGTTGCAGGAGCGGGCGAGTACGGCCGTAGAAATCCACGATGGCGTCATCAATACCAGTCCCCTCATCGCCGAACAACAGTTGCAAGATACACTGACGGCCGTGCAACAGGTGAATACCCGCGCCCTGCTCCCCTTCCGGCTGAACCGGCAGGATTGGCTGGTAATTGTGGCGGCGGTACTGTTGCTGGTCACGGCCGTGGTGCTGCCCAACCTGCAAGAAACCGAACTGCTGCGCCAGCGCGGAATTGACAAAGCCATCGCCGAGCAGATCAACCAATTGGAAGCCCTCAGTGAAGAAATCCGCCAAAATCCTCTGCTGACCGAAGAGCAAAAAGAAGAAATCCTGCAACCCATTGAGCAGGCAATTGAGGGGTTAGGCGCAGGCGACGTCAGCCAGGAGCAGGCCGTGGCCACCCTCTCGGAAGCCGAAGCCGAACTGCGCAGCCTGGCGGCCAACAGCAGCGCCGAACAGTTGCGCCAGCAGCTACAGCAGGCCGGTGAGCCGTTAGCCAACAACCCCAACAGCCAATCCCTCGGCCAATCGCTGCAAAACGGCAATCTGGCCCAGGCCGGGGCTGCCGCCACGCAACTGGCCGACCAACTGCCGGAACTTAGCCGCGAGGAGCAACTGGCCCTGGCCGAAGATTTAATGGCCACGGCCCAATCGCTGGTGGGCACGGATGATCAACTGGCCCAACAACTGGCGCAGGCAGCCCAGGCGCTCCAAAATGGGGACATCGCCGCCGCGCAGCAGGCCCTCCGCGAAGCAGGCGCAACGTTGCAGCAGCGCGCCCAGGAAGCGGCTGCCGCACAGCAGGCCAACCAGGCCGCCAATGCCCTGGGTGAAGGGCGGCAATCCGTGGCCCAGGCCGGCGGGCAACCGCCAAACCCGGACAACCTGCTACCGCCGAATGACGGCCGTGCCGGGCCAAATGACAGCCTCGGCCAATCCCCCCAACCCGGCCCAGGCCAGGGACAAGGCCAGGGTCAGGGAGAAGGTGACGGCAGCGGCCAGGGGCAGGGGCAAAATGGCGACCAACCGGGTGGGCAGTTGGGCGGCTTAGGCGGCCCTGGGCCAGGCGGAGGCCATGTGGAAAACGTCTACGTGCCGGAAATGCGCGACCTGAGCGGCTTTGAAGGCGTAGACATCGAACTACCGGCGCAATGCCGGGTGAATCCGGCCGACTGCGGCGCGCTGCTCAACGAAAGAGCCACCGAATTTGGCAATGAAACCAGCATCGTGCCCTACACCCGGGTCTTCGGCGACTACCGCAACGCCGCCAACGAAGCCCTGCAAGACGATTACATTCCGCTTGGCCTCAAAGGTTATATCCGAGACTATTTTTCATCCTTGGAGCCATAACGATCAGTTGATAGGCAAAAATGGCTGACATCGAAACCATACAACTTATCGTTCAAGAAAAAGGCTTTCGCCTGACCGGTCATGCATCCATTGAAGCAGTAAAGCATGGTGTAAGTCCAGCAGATATTCGATACGCTATCCTGCAAGGCAAAATCATCGAGGAATATCCTGAACGTGAATACCCAGGCATCGAAACTTGCCTGATCTATGCTAAACTCCCCACCAAAATACCTGTGCATATCGTGATTGATGTTATCGAAGAGAAGTCAGTTGTCGTCGTTACGGCTTATGTCCCTGATCGGAAGCGATGGATTGCTTCCCAAAGACGACAGCCAGGCAAAGGTAAACGAAAATGAAATGTTTAAAATGCTTTGAAGGCGAACCAACCATCGGTACAACTTCTCTCACTTACGAGCGTGATGGTTCAGATATTCAGGTGCAGGTGAGAGGAGTTCCCGCTGAAATCTGCCCTGTTTGTGGTGAAGTCTATTTAAGCGAGGCTGTGGCTCAACAAATATATGAACTTGTGTCACCACTGTTAGAAACAGGCGAAGAAATGGCCGAGGCTGCGCTTCTACCCCCACCGACCATCATAATCCAATTTCCGCCGTTGGAGTCTATGCAACTTCAACGAGTGATGGCGCTTGCTTGATTCAGACCGATGAGACCAAAATGTAGGATTGTTTATCTACAAGAGTGAACACATGGAAGCAACTATTGAGAACACTGTTTTATCTGTCGCAGATTTCCGGGAAACGGCCGCAGCCATTGAAGCCGAAGTTGGCAAAGTAATCGTCGGGCAGACGGATGTGGTGCGGCATGTGCTGATTGGTATTCTTAGCGCCGGGCATGTGCTGCTGGAAGGGGTGCCGGGGCTGGGCAAAACGATGCTCATTCGCACGTTGGGGCAGGCGCTGCACCTGCATTTCAGCCGCATCCAGTTTACGCCAGACCTGATGCCGGCCGATATTACGGGCACGGAGATTATGGAGGAGATGGGCGACGGCCGTCGGGAATTCCGCTTCCAACACGGCCCCGTCTTTGCCAACCTGATCCTGGCCGACGAAATTAACCGGGCGACGCCTAAGACCCAATCTGCCCTGCTGGAAGCGATGCAGGAGCACACGGTAACGGTGGCTAACCACACCTACACCTTGCCCGAACCGTTCTTCGTGCTGGCGACGCAAAACCCGATTGAACAGGAAGGCACCTACCCGCTGCCGGAAGCGCAGCTCGACCGTTTTCTCTTCAAAATCAATGTACCCTTCCCCTCGGCCGACGAATTGACGGAGATTCTGGCGCGGACGACGGGAAAGGAAACGGCCGTCGCCCAAACCACCGCCGACGGCCCCCGCCTGATCGCCATGCAGCAGTTGGCGCGGCAGGTGCCTATTCCCAGCCACGTCAGCCAGACCATTAGCCGCCTTATTGTGGCCTCGCATCCGGGCGGCAGCCCCGCGTCGCTGGTGAACCAGTACGTGCGCTATGGCTCCAGCCCGCGTGGAGCGCAGGCCTTGGTGCTGGGGGCGAAGATCACGGCCCTGCTGGCGGGGCGGTATAATGTGAGTTTTGATGATGTCACGGCCGTGGCCCCCGCCGCCCTGCGCCACCGCTTACTGCTCAACTTTGAGGGCCAGGCCGAAGGCGTGAAACCGGATGACATTATTGCGAATCTGATGGAAAGCGTTCCCAGAGATTAAAGAAAAGGAGGCTACATATGGTTGTCTCACCAGAATTGGCAAAACCACCAAGAAAAGCCACACAGGATAAAGGCTGGTACCCACCGCCACAAGGCAAATGGACGTACGCTGATTATCTGTATCTGCCAGACGACAATATGCGTTATGAAATCGTTGGAGGGAATTTATACATGTCGCCAGTGCCACGCCCTAATCATCAGTTTGTATTAGGTGAGCTATTTGCCACTTTCCAGGAACATGTGAAAAAGAATCAACTTGGCCGCGTTTATATTTCGCCCATTGATGTTGTCATGTTGCCATTCGCCACACCCGTTCAGCCTGATATGTTGTTCATCAGCCGGGACAGGCTGAATATCATCACTGAAACCAGAATTGAGGGTTCACCCGATCTGGTAGTTGAAGTGCTATCCCCCGGAAATATCGCCCATGATTTAGAAACCAAATTCAAGGCCTATGCTGACGCTGGCGTTAAAGAGTATTGGATTGTAGACGCCGAAAATTGCACGATTCAAGTTAATGTCCTGCGGGGTAGGGCCTATGCACCGTTGGGTCAATTTTCTGGCGATGAGCAGGCATTTTCAGAAGTGCTACTCGATTTCAAGGTACAGGTGAGTGAAATCTGTTCGTAGCCGGGGAGATTGAAGAAGATGCCATCACCATTTCTGGGAATGGACCCCTATTTGGAAAGTTATGAGTGGACAAGTGTTCATCATAGTCTGAGTGCGCAAATTGCCCGGCAACTGGCCCCCAAAGTGCGTCCTAAATACATTGTGCGCCCGGTGGAACGTTTTGTGGTGGAGGTGTTTGACGATTTGGCGCCTTCACGCGGCAACATTTACCCGGATGTGGGCATTGCGGAGACAAAAACGGCGTATCGTGCAGGGGGTGAAAAGCAACGGCCGTTACATCTGGCTACCTTCATGCCCACCAAAGTACCGCACGTCACCATTGAAATTAAACACGTGGTGGATGGCGCATTGGTGACGGCCGTTGAAGTCATCTCACATACAAATAAACGTGGCGAGGGCTACCGGCAATATCTGGCAAAAAGAGAGCTGATATTAGCCAGTGAAACCCATTTGTTGGAGATAGATTTGCTGCGTATGGGGCGGCGTGTGCCCATGCGTGACCCACTGCCAGACGCACCTTATTTTATCTTTCTGAGCCGGGCGGAGAAACGGCCGTATCTCGACGTCTGGCCTGTGCAACTGAACGAACCGCTGCCCACTGTGCCCGTCCCCTTACTGTCTGACGATCCGGACGTATCACTTGATCTCCAACTGGCGTTGACCACGATGTACGATGAGTTAGGCTTTGACCTGTCGGTAGATTACCGCCAGCCGCCGGAGATTCCGTTGGAAGGCGAAACGGCCGTGTGGGCCGCCGAATTGTTGAAGAAGGAGATTGAGAGACTAAGAGATTGAGAAATTGACCAATCTCCTAATCTCCAATCTCCAATCTCCCCCATGCCCCTCTTTGACGAAACCACCCTGCGCAAACTGGAACAGCTAACCCTCATCGCCGACCATGTGCGTGTGGGGGTGATGAAGGGCGACCGGCGCAGCAAAAAGCGGGGCACGTCCATAGAGTTTGCCGATTATCGCAACTATACCAAGGGGGACGACCTGCGGCGGCTGGATTGGAATGTGTATGCGCGGCTGGAACGGCCGTTTATCAAACTACTCGAAGAAGAAGAAGACCTGGCCGTCCACCTGCTGGTGGATACCAGCGCCAGCATGAATTGGCCGGATACGGACGATGATGAAAATAAACTGCGTTACGCCTTGAAACTGGCGGGGGCGTTGGGACACATCGCCCTGGCAACCGGCGATTTGCTGACCGTGACGCTGTTGAGCAGCCAGGGCGACCGCGCCTGGGGGCCGTTTCGGGGGCAGGGTAATTCGCTGCGCTTGTTTCAATTTTTAGAGAGTTGTTCGGCTGGCGGCGTCACCGATGTTAATTTGTCATTGCGGAATTATGCGTTGTACGGCCGTCGGCCCGGCCTGCTCTTTCTGCTTAGCGACCTGCTCTCCCCCAACGGCTACAAAGAGGGGCTAAACGCCATTCAATCACGCGGCTACGAAATTGGCCTCATTCACCTGCTCAGCCCGGACGAAATAGAGCCACCAATCAGCGGTGACCTGAAGCTGGTAGACGTGGAAACCGGACAAGACGCCGAAATTACGCTGGATGCCCCCACCCTGGCGCTGTATCAGGAGCGGCTGCACGCCTGGCAAACGGAAATTGCCGCCCACTGCGCCCATCGTCACCTGCACTACATCCCTGTCATCACCAGCCTGCCCTGGGAGAAACTGGTGGCGCAGACATTGCGAGAGAAAGGGGTTGTGAAGTAATGCTGGTGGCTGGCGGCCGGTAGTTACCTTCGCCTGTAAACCAATCTGCTTACCATTCACCGATTACCGATTACCGTTCACCGATGAGGGAAAATGACATGAATGTCCGAATGAGAATTTTTGTGGGTTTAACGGCCGTACTTCTGATGGTCTCACTGTTTATCAGCCAGATGGGGCGCAACCACCGGCTGTTTGCCGGCAGTGATCACCTTATTTATTTGCCCCTTGTTACCAAACCGGAAAGCAAAGACCTGACCATTACCGGCCTGGAAATCACCCAGGCCATCCAGCGGGCAGATAACAGTGTGCCCCTGGTAGCCAATCGTAATACCGTTGTGCGCGTTTTTGCCGAAGCGCCCGTGGGCGGGCCAATCAATAACGTGGTGGTGCGGCTCACGGCCGTGCGCAATGGCAGCACCATCGGCCAGATGAACTCCGCGCCGACCACCATCCCCGTAGACGCCACCCGTGATAGTTTCAACAGCACCGTCAATTTTCAACTGCCCGCCGGCTGGCTCTCCGGCAACGTCAATCTGACGGCCACCATAGACCCGGATAATACCATTCCCGAAGCCGATGAAAACAATAACACCATCAACCGGACCATGAACTTCAACACGGTACCTGACCTGCAAGTACGCATTGTGCCCATCAACTATACCCACACCGGCCCCACCGCCCCCGGTTTTTATCCGGCGCAAAGCGTGGATTACATCAGCGATTGGCTTATGCGCGCCTACCCTATAGGCAACGTCCAGATCACCATGCGCAGCCCCTACAATTTCACCGGCAATCTGCAAGACATCAATTCCTGGGCTAATAATTCCCAAACCGGCTTGTTGAATAAAATGCGTGAACTGAAGGTGTTTGATGGCTATTCCCTGGATACACCGGTCGTCTATTATGCCTTTGTGCCCATCAGTAACGGGTCAACCCGGTGGTTCTTTTCGGGCATTGCCGGGATTGGTTGGATTGGCGGACGGGAATCGGTAGGGCTAAATTTGATGGGGTTTTGGCCGGCGGATGAAACAGGCAAGCTGGCGGCGCATGAGATCGGGCATAATATGGGCCGCCGCCACGCCCCCTGCGGCGTTTCGGGGCCGACCGATCCCGACTATCCCTATGCCGGCGCTTCCATTGGCGAATATGGGCTGGATATTTCTGAAGGGGTGTTCTGGTCGCCGGCTACGGCCGTAGACTTTATGAGCTACTGCAATCCCGCCTGGATTTCTGACTATACCTACATCGGCATTTACAACGATCAACGGGCTAATGGTTTTGCGGCGATGAACGACACGGCCGTAGACAGCCTGGTCGTTTCTGCCGGTCTCAGCGATGACGGCATGGTGATACTGGCCCCCAGTTACGCCTTCGCCAGCTACCCCTCGGCGGGCGACGCCAGCGATTACCGGGTAGAACTGCTGGACGAAAACGATGAGGTGCTGGCCAGCCACCCCATGCAGCTACGAGAAGCAGAGGAAGAAGAAATATCGGCGCGGGCGCTGACGGCCGTGTTACCCCTGCCCACCACAGCCGCCGCCACCCTGCGCATCGTGTACGGCGATGAAATCGTCGCCAGCCGCAGCCTGAACAACGCCGCCGCCTTTGGGCCACAAACGGCTACGGCCGTGCGCGAAGGCAACAGTATCACCCTCACCTGGGGGCTGGTAAACACCCCCGCCATTGTCCGTTACTCGCCGGACGGCGGCCAAAGCTGGCTGACCCTGGGCATTGGCGCCACCGACGGCACATTCCTGGTAGACGCCTCCGCCCTGCCCGCCGGTGAAGACGGCCTGTTTGAGATTATCCTGGGCAATACGGGGAGCAAGGTGGTGCTCACGGCCGTGATGCCATAGGAGATTAGAGATTGGAGATTAGAGATTGCTTAATCTCCAATCTCTAATCTCCATTCACAAAATCATCAATCAACCGCCGCGAGATGCTCATGGATGGGGGTATACCGGGCAGGTTATCGGCCGTAAACCAGCGGGCGTCTTCAATTTCGCCCGCTTCCGGCGTAATCTCGCCGCTGGCATACTCGGCGGTGTAAGCGATCATCAACGAATTGGGGAAGGGCCAGGGCTGGCTGCCGAAGTAGGTGACGTTTTGCACTTCCAGCCCCACTTCCTCGCGGATTTCGCGGTGTACGGCCGTTTCCAACGTCTCTCCTGGCTCCACAAACCCGGCCAACACACTATAAAAACCGGCGGGATGGCGCGCCCCCCGCGCCAGCAAAATTTCGCGGCCGTTTGCCCCCTGGCGGGTAACGCGCATAATCACCGCCGGGGAGATACGCGGGTACGTGACCAGACCGCAAGCCGGGCATTTTTTGGCCCGTTCGTGCGGCTGCACCTCATTAAACACACCACAGCGACCACAATAAAGACTGGTGCGGTCCCAATCCAGAATTTGCAGCGCCCGCCCACCCAGCCAGAGCTGTTCGTCGGGCATACGGCCGTACAAAGCCCTTAACCCTTCAAAAGCCATGCCCGGCGGCGGCGGCGTTTCCGCCGCTACCTCCGCCGCATAACAATGCTGTGGTGTTTGCCCTGCCAGATACCCTAAATAATGTTGGCGCAGCGGCGCCAGACCCAGGTCTGCCAGGGTAGGCAATTGAGGCCAGGTGGCCTCACGGCCGTTGACCACAGCCAACAGTTGAAAACCGGACAAGATAAACCAACAGGCCGTCGCTGGCGGTTCCGCCGGCGGGCTGACAAGCGATACAAAAGGTTCCATGAATCCTCCGCATAATCAAGGTGGCGAATTGTAACATACGAAAACAACCAGTGCTTAGACCCACGCCAGCATAGTGCCTATGGGTAAACGATTGCCGGAAATATCTGGTTGGAAATCAACTATCGCCACTATACAATGGCCTATATGAAAGAGATAGATTTGGCGCAAATGCACCAGCGAATGCAACAATTGGAAGAGATTGAACGAGATTACCGTCAATGCCAGGAGCTACTCAACTATGCCGCTCGCAGCGAACACCTGAACAATCAGGCAAACGCCATCATCCTTTACACCCAGCCAGACAACGGGCACATTCTGGAGACCAATGCAGCCGGTTCAGGATTTCTAGGTTATACCCCTGCGGAACTGTTGGTTATGACCATAAACCAACTGGAAATGCCAGAAAGCCAGCAGGCTCTCACCACGTATGTGGAAAGCGGCATCGAGATTCAGCTTTATAACGGCCGTTACCGGCACCGCGATGGGCATGAATTGAGCGTACAGGTTCGCCGTTGGCCCGTTACCCGCCATAACCAGACCCACATTTGTTACATCCTCGAAGAGAAATCACTGTACACACAGTTATGGCATGAACTTCGCCGACGCGAGGATGCCGACCACCAATTCCGCGAAAAACTCAAAACGCTCAACGAAATCACTCTGGAATTAGGCCAACTGGACTCTTTTGAAAGCATCTGTTTGCGTGGCGTAGAGCTAGGCACTCAAAAATTGGGGTTTGACCGGCTCAGTCTATGGTTTTTGGACGCATCCAAAACCCGGATGACCGGCACGTTTGGGGTTGACGAACACGGCCGTATCCGGGACGAACGTCAGCAAAGCTGGATTTTTGAAAAAACATTCATCGAGGATTTTATCCGCGGCAAACAAGAGATAATCATCACCCACGACAGCGCCCCCCTTTACAATGACGCCTCGGAAATTATGGGGTATGGGTGGCATCTTTCCGCGCCCATCCTGGACGGCAACCAATTTATGGGCTTTATCAGCGCCGATAATCTTATTCACAAACAAACCCTCAAGAGCTTCCAGCCCGAATTGTTACGTCTTTACGGGGCAACACTTGGTCATCTCACCATACTAAACCAGGCTCGACAAAAAGAACTGACGCTTCGGCTTGAACAGGAACACACCCAAATGTTAGAAACATTTGTGGCTGACATCGGGCATGAATTTAAAACGCCATTAGCCGTCATCAATACCAGCAACTACATCGTGAGCAAAACGCAAGATGAAAACAAAAGGCAACAACACACAAACATCATCACCGCCCAGGTGAAAACTCTGGATCGGATGCTGGAAGAAATCCTGGAGATTGTCGAGTTAACGAGTACACCCACGCTACGGGTTACGCCAATTGCACTGGATGATTTGGTGCAGAGCATCGTGGACAGTTTCAAGGCCGCTATGCCTGAAACACAGTTGGAGTGGCAGGTGCAATTGGAATCAAACGCGGTGATTCAAGCAGACAGCAAACGGTTGGCGCGTGCCCTCAATGAGATTATAGAAAACGCCATCCAATTTACGCCAACACGAGGAGTGGTCCAGATCAGCACACACAGAAATGGGCCGCAGGTGAACATAATAGTGCAAGATACAGGTATTGGCATTCCCGCCGACGAAATCGAAAAGGTATTTGATCGTTTCTACCGGGTGGATAAAGCACGCACCATCCGCAACACCGGGCTGGGTCTGGCAATTACCAAATTGATCATTGAAGCGCATCAAGGCGAAATTAAGGTGGAAAGTGTGCCCGGAAAAGGCAGCCGTTTTGAGATTGTTTTGCCTTATGCCGGTTAACCGCGAGCCGCTTTGAGGTAGTGGTAGAGCACGGCCGTGACCGTAGCCGGTTCGGCGTCGCGTTCTTTGTTGTAGCTGCGGGTGGCCCGGCTGCGGCTGATGTGCAAAATGCGCCGGGCGCGGGTGATGCCCACGTAGAGCAGGCGCAGCCGTTCGCTGATGATGTCAATGTGGGCGGATTCGGTGGCGCTACGGCCGTCATAAATCCCCGCATCCCCCGCCATCAAATAACGCAGTTGAGCCACCGCTTCCGCCGTCGGGTCGCCGCCGAGCAAGTCGCTGACGCCCATAAAATAAGTGTCCAGACTGCCCGGAACCCAGTTGCCATCCACTCCCACCATAAAAACCACATCCCATTCCAGCCCCTTCGCGCTGTGCTGCGTACTCAGGGCAATGCGCCCTGGCTGCGGTTCGTACCCCATGTCGGCTTGCGAGGCGATGGGAAAACTGCGCCGCCCGGCGGCCACTTCGCCCAATTCGGCGGCCAGTTCCGGCAGGCGCAGTTCCGGCTGCGCGTCCCGCCGGTTGCGCAAGAAGGTGGCAATCTGATAAGCGATGGAGAGGTCGCCTTCGTGAATCTCGCCCCAGGCAAACAGTTCGTCGCCCAGGGCTAAGGTGAGGTCGTCAATGGGCAACGGCCGTAAATCAAACAACCGCCCCACAAATTCCGCAAATCGCTCCATCGCCGCCACCTCTTCCGGCGTCGCCACGCCGGCTGGCAGCGCCGCGGCCACGTCGCCCGGCTCCCAGGGAAATAGCAGCCGCTCCGGCTGATGCACGCTCTTGAGCAGGGTATGGAACTGCGCCAGATTTTCCTCCGGCAGCAGCGCCGCCGGGTGGCCCAATTTGAACAGGCTGGCGTGGGCGCTGACCATGGCTCGCATATCCAGCGGATCGGCCAGGATGGCCAGGATGGCGTGCATGGCGGCGGCAATTTCCCGTTCGCGGGTGCCGCCGCGCAGCAGATTGTCATAGTTCGCATCCAGTTCATCCAAATGTTCGGCCATCAGGTAGCCCAGATTGTTGGTAGGAACCAGGATGGCGACGGTGTGGTCCGGGTATTGCCGGGTATGGGCCAGTGCTTTTTGGGCCACACCGGGCAATTCTTCGTCTTCGCGGTGGCGGTAGACGGTAATGCGGATGTCCGCCTGGCTATCTGGCGGATTGGGTTGGGCGTCGCCGGGCGGTGTGGGTTCGATGTGCTGGCGGCGGAAGGTGTGGGCGCGCACTTCGGGCACGGGATGTTTGTCTATGACCCAATCGAGCATGGTGTTGGCCGCGCCGATGATGAAAGGGGCGCTGCGGCCGCTGTTGGGCAGGGGCAGCGCCAACACATCGTCCCGGTCTATAAAGGCGTTGAAAAAGCGGGGATGGGCGGCCGTAAAGGTGCTGGTGATCGCCTGGTTGGGGTCGCCCACGCGCACCCAGTTGCCGTCTGGCCCGGTGAGGGATTCGAGCAAAATTTCTTGCAGCGGGATGCTGTCCTGGGCTTCGTCTTCCAGCACGTAGGGCCAGCGGGCGCGCAATGTTTCTACCAATCCGGGGCGATGATGCAGCAGATCGGCCGCTTGCCAGATCAGGTCGTCAAAGTCCAACGCACCCTGGCGGGAGAGGATGGTCTGGTAACGGCCGTAGATGCCGGCGAGCATCCAGAGAAGGGGTGATTGGGTGACAGGGTGAGGGGGTGACAAGGTGACGTTGCCCGCTCCTGTCACCCCTTCACCTTGCCACCCTGTCACCTTGTCATCACCGTTACTTTGCAGGCGTTCCAAAATTGCCTCTGGCCGGTAGCGTTCATTCTTCGCGGCGCTGATGAAACTTTGGGCCATTTTGCTGGTTTCGTCGCGCCAGCGGGCGCGGGTTTGCGGACTGTCATCAGGCAGGAAGGCGCGCCAGAGGTCGGGGTATTGCTCGACCCACTGGTCAATGGCCTGGTTGAGAAAGTGGCGGGCTTGCGAATCGCCCGCCACCGTCAGCGAAGCGTCGCTGCCAAAGTCACTGTTGGCAATTTTGACGATCTCGTTAGCCAGACTGTGCAAGGTGCGCACGTCAAAACCGACGGCCGGGCGGCCCATTTCGTCCAATCGCTGCCGGATACGGGCGCGGAAGGTGTCTACGCTGGAATTGAGGTAGGTGACGATGAGGACTTGCTGCCCGGTGTTGGGGTTGACACGGCCGTCGGCAATAATCTGCGCTGCCAGTAACGACAACGTAAACGTCTTGCCACTGCCAGGGACGGCGCTGATGGCCATACGGCCGTTTTGGTATTCAAGGATGCGGGCCTGGGACGGCCGTAGCTTTAATTCACTCATCACCAAATAATGGAAACTGCATACCTGGAGATTTCCGGATCTACAGTAATAATTGGGAGTTGTTCTATCTGGCTTTGGGCAACTAATAAACGGTCAAAAGGATCACGATGTAAAGGAGGTAATGTATAGGTGTGCAGTGCGTGGCTCATACGAACTTGCAGCTCAATGAAGTTGTTTATATCAAGTTGTTCGGTGACATATTTGACCGGGTCATGTGGCAGTGTAAGTTTGCCCAACTTTGCTTTGATGGCAATTTCCCAACCACAAACGGCGCTTACCCATAGCTCATTACTACCATCACCGATTATTTCCCTGACAGATTGTGACAATTGCTCTTGGTCTGTAATCCACCAGAGGAACGTATGTGTATCCAACAGAGCTTTCATGATTCAAAATCATCCAGAATCTCATCAGGCAAAGGAGCGTTAAAGTCAGGATGGATAATAATCTTTCCTTTGGCGCTGCCAGGAATGCGCCTCGCTGGCTTGTTTTTAATAGGCACAACACGCGCTATGGGCTTATCGTTTTCGGTGATAATAACTTCCTCGCCGTTGGAAATTAGGTTCAGGAGTTTCCGCAAGTATTCATCTTTTTCACGAACCGGTAATTGAACAGTCATAGCCTATCTCCTCAGTGTATTGTAACTGATAATGGTTTGTATGTGTTCAATTTCCAGACACAACAAAAAAGCCCCACCGGGTTTAGGGTGGAGCTTTGTGTGCCCCGTAGGGGAATCGAACCCCTGTTTTAGCCTTGAGAGGGCTACGTCCTGGGCCGCTAGACGAACGGGGCAGAAGACGATGCGGATTCTAACAAACGGCCGTACCCCTGTCAAACCTGGCTTTACCCCAGAATCTGGCCCACTTTCAGCGTTAATTGTGGAAATGCAGCAGGTGTCACGGTCTGCTTGCCGCTAAAAATTGCCATCTGTTGATAGCCGAGAGGCGACGGCCGTAGATACACCTCAACCTGCTGTTCCATCAAATTAACGATCCATACCTCAGCAATACCCGCCTGCGCATAGCGTGGTAGTTTCTGCTCACGGTCATATGCCAACGACGTGTCCGCTACTTCGATCAGCAATATGATATCTTCTGGTTCTGGATGGCCGCCGGCATAAAAATCATCTCGTAGATGCAGTACCACGATATCGGGTTGTGGCTCAGAGTATTGGTCAATATGAATCGGGTCTTGTACGCCGATGATCGCCTGATTCCCCAATTTTCTGTTGAAGAATCTATTCAATCGTTTGACACAGGCCGCATGAGGAATGCCAATTGGACTCATTTCGATGATTTCCCCCCCTAACAATTCCAGACGTTCATCTTCTTCGATAATACCGGCGGCGATCATCTGGTCGTACCGTTCAACACTGATCAAATGGCGCTTTATTTGCACAGTCATATCCCATCTCCTGAAAAGAAACCTGTCATCAGGTAGCCATATTTTACACCATAAGTTACCCCTAAACTATCTCCCCGGAACTCCGCTGGGCTACTGACTGGAAAATAGCCAGACTCTTTTTGGCAATGCCTGTCCAGCCAAAGTTGCGCCGGGCAAAACGCGCCCCTTCCACCGAAAGCTGATGCGCCAGATCGGGGTAGAGCATGGGGAAAGCCAACATCGTGCCATATTCCAACGGCCGTGTAGGGTCAGCATAAAGCGCCTGTTTGCCAAAGTTCACCAGTTCATACAGCCCCCCATGCACCGTGATCACCGCCGGTGTGCCACAAGCCATGGCCTCAATGGCCACCATGCCAAAGGGTTCATAGCGCGACGACATCGAGAACACGGCCGTTGCCCGGTAATAATCCGCCAACTCGTCATCCGCCACATATTGCACCCACTCAACCCGGTCGGCCACATCCAGTTCGGCGGCCAGTTCTTGCAATCGGGCAACCCCGGCATTATCCTGCGCCGAATCTTCCCCACCCACGGCGGCGATTAAACGTGCGGTAGGCACCAATTCAAACAACGTAGGCAAGGCGCGAATCAGCAAATCATACCCCTTGTTATGCGCCATGCGGCCCAACGTCAACACATCATGCGCGCGCAGCCCATGTTTCTGCCGAATCGCCTGAATGTCTGCCTGGCGCACCGGCGAAAAACGCTCCTCGTCCATACCCGGTGGCACCACCGTCACCCGGTTTGCCAGCAAATCATATTGCTCCTTGAGCAGTTCCGCCTGCGGTTCTGTGGTGGCAATGACATGATCACACATCTGGTAAACCAGAAACTCTTTGCGGATACGTTCCTCAAAACGGTAGACCGTCTCCATCTCCGCCGCGCTCATGTCCGTGCCCATCGTCTCTTGTTTCCACGCCCCCAACGAATGGGGCGTATGGATATGGGGGATTTCCAACTCTTCAGCAATTTTCTGCCCGGCCCAGCCGGCGTCCCAATAGTGGGTATACACAATGTCATACCGCGCACTGCTGGCGCGAATGGCCGACAACAAATTGGTGACAAAATCACCCATGTGGTCGTGCATATCTTCTTTGCGAATAAACTCTTTGCCGCCAAAGGGAATACGCCAGACACGCAAATTATTGTTCATCTCGTCAACTTCTGGCTGAGCTTCAAAGCGGCGCGTGACCAGGTCAACCCGCCGCCCCAAGCGGCTGAATCGCTTGGCTAATTCCAAGACATAGACGACCTGCCCGCCGGTATCAGGTTTGCCCAATTCCGGCTCGGCGGCCACATAACCATGCAGTGAAATCATCAGGATGTTGTTCACACCTATATCTAATAAGTCCATCATCGTCAATTTTCCTTATGATTTTGGAGACCTGACAGGTTTTTCAAACCTGTCAGGTCTTAGTGTTCAATCAGGCCACCACATGTAAATCATGGCAGGCACGAATAAATTCGGAGGCCGACCAGGCCTGATACCCTTTGCCCATCGGCCGGCCGGTTGTGCCATGCACCCATTCGTTAAATTCCCACTCGTGGAAGATGCCCAGTTTGTTCAACTCGGCCAGACGATACAACTCTTGCAGCGCCAGATCACGCAGGCCTAATTTGTTGAGGAAACGCACCCAATGGCCGCCCACAAAAGGCCAGATGCCGCCGTTGTGGTAATGGTGCGGCAAATTGAGCAGGTTGACGGTGTAGTAGGCGCGCCAATCTTTATCGCCGGCCGTAACCACCGGATATAGATTGGCTATGGGAAATGGTTCATTGACACCCACACCCCATAAAAAGCGAAAGGTCTGGCTGGCAAAGGGCGTGTCAATCACGTCGTAAAGGTACGCCAGAATGTTGCCCAATGTGTCGCAACGCCAACTAAAGTCAAAGGGGGTGATCTGGGCAATGAGGTAACGGGCGTCACCTAGAGAGAATTGATTTTCGGCAAATGAAATGGGCTGATCGGTTTTGGGTCGGGTGGTGGGCCAGAAGTTATCCACAATCTCCCGCTTGATCACTCTGGCCCAGCGCAAATAGTCACCGGCGCGCTGTTCGTCGCCGGACATTTGCAGCAGCCGGCCGAAGCTGATGTTACAGCGATACCAGAGCACCTCGTCATACAGCACGTTGTAGCTGCGGCCGAACAGGTCTGTCCAGTCGCCGGCTTCGGGGATTTCTAGCAGGGCGTCGTTATTACTGTCATGGGCGCTGAGCCAGTCCATCGTGCGCTGCAAGTGCCCCAGGTAACGACGCAAGAAGTCATGGTCGCGGGTCTGCTGCACGTAGGCGTTGAAGGCAATAATAAGCCACATGCCGCTGTCTACCGAGGCGATGCCGCCCACGCCGGAGTAATCGGGACGCAGGCTGTCTATGCTGACGTTGGCCGGTATCTGCCCGTTGGGCGAGATATTTTCCAGCAGGGTGATGAAGGTCTGGCGCTGGCAGTGGTGAATGTCGTCATCCTGGCTTTGCAGGGGCAATGAGCCGAGGATGGTGATCGCCCCATCACGCGCCCAGACGCTGCGGTAATTTTCATCGGTGCCGCTGACTTCGTTGTCGGTCAGGGAACAGGCGGAGAAGCCCTGGGGGGTGATGTTGCGCTTGAGGGCTTCAATGGCTTTGTGGTAGCCCTGGCGGATGAAGGCCAACTGTTCTGAGGTCAGGTGCTCGATCTCTTCGCCGCCGGAGGTGCGGATGGTGTCATAGAGTTCGTTTGAGGTCGCCGATTGTTCGTCCTGGTCAATGGTGTGGATAACACGGTAATGTTGCAATCCGGCCAGGACTGCATGGGCACAGACCTGATGGGGCGGGGCGATGTAGAGGTCACGGCCGTACACCAGTTCCAATAGTTCCGGCTGGGCATTGCCGGGGATGATGCCCCGTACCCCTTTCAGGGCGAACATGGCGCTGTCGTTGCCGCTGTCACCGGCCACCAGCAGTTGGTTGGTGGGAATAGACAATTGTCCCAGCAGCCAGCCCAGGGCGTTGCCCTTGTTGGCCCATTTAGGCAAGATGTCCAGGTGACGGCCGTTGGAATAGACAATGTGCGCTTCCAGACCAGCCTGTTCCAGCGTATTCTGAACAGCTTCTATCTCTTCGGGGGCCGCGTCATCAAAGTACCAGCTAGATTTGTAGGCATTTTGATAATGGGCCGGTTGGGGAATGATGCTGAACGGGAGTTGGGCGATGAGCGGCTCAACCTGCTCCCGCTGCCAGCCCTCTTCCAAAATTTCGGCAAACTCCTTGAGGACAGTCTGGGCGTGGCAGTCGTAAACCGACGTACCCACGCCGCTAATGATGTAGTCTGGTTGGGGCAGGATGTTTTGCCGGATGATCTGTTGAACGTCGGGGAGGAGGCGGCCGGTGTTGTAACAGAGGTACGGCCGTCTGTTTTCTTCTAGCTGTCCCCAAATTTTCTTAAATTGCCGGGTGGCAGATGTGTCGCCTAAGAGGGTGCCATCTAAGTCCGCTGAAAAAAAACGGATCGGTACAGATTCCAAAATACCTCCTTTTATGTGTTATGTTTTTTATCTCAGGGGCGCTAATTGTAGCAGGAAAACGGCCGTGGCTCATATTCACTCATTTTGTCACAGCAATTCTCAATTTACCGAGAGCCAGCGATTAAAATCGCGCCTACAGAGAGCATAGCCCACCTTCGTGGGCTAGGCACCAGTCGGCGAAGGCCGACTTTGCCTTTTGTTGGTGCAGATTTATCTGCCGCCGCCAGCCAAATTGAGAATGGCTCATTTTGTCAGGACGGTGTACAGGCTCAAATCTCCCTCACGGCCGTCGCTCTGAAACTGCTGCTCCACGCGCAAACCGGCGGCAGCGGCAAGGCTGGCTAGTTCAACGGCGTCAATATGACAGGCATAGCGGTAGGCGAAGGTACCGCGCTGCCAGGTGAGCAGGTAGTCACCTGGCTCCACATCTTCCGGCGAGAGGCCAATTTCTGACCAGGGGCGGATTTTGCGCTGCTGGCGGGGGTTGGTGGCAAATTGCCAGGTGGAGACAATGAGACGGCCGTTCACTCCCAACCGCTCGCCCATCGCCTTTAACAACTGTAACCGGTTAGCCCGCCCCGGAATGTGGTGCAGTACGGCCAGGCAGACGATGGCGTCAAACTGGCCCAAATCATCCAGGCAGCCGGGTTGGGTCAGGTCACGGCCGTAAAACACCCCCGCCACTTGCGCCCGCGCCACCTCCAGCAGACCGCCGCTAAAATCCACACCCACGTATTCACCGATGGTTTGTTGCTGCTGCACATATTGACCAAAACGGCCGTTGCCGCAGCCCACATCCAGCAAACGCGGGCACGGTTGGGGCAGCAGTTCCCGCACTCTGGCAAAACCGGGGTTGATCCCCTGCCGCGACTGCGAAAAATCAACCGCGTTGCCCTCATAAAAGTGCCGGTTCAGGGCCAGTAACTTTTGCACAATTTCAGGACGCATCCCACGAAGTGTACCACAGAGGAGGATAAGGACGGGCGATCAAAATCGCGCCTGCAAAAGGACGTTTGGACACGGCCGTAGACCGGACATACAATTGGCGGAGAGGGATGTGTGGGCACGGCCGTGAAATGATTCAGCTTTTCCGATAAAATATAGGCAGATTTGATATATTCAGGAGTACCGATTATGGTTGAACAAGTCACCATTTCCATCCCCCAACCGCTCTACCGCCGGGCGCGAGATTTGGCGCGCAGTCGTAATCAGCCGGTGGATACTGTGCTGGCCGATGTGCTGGATGAAGCGCTGCCACCCGATGCCGAGCCGGATGAAGAGGATACGGCCGTGGCGCGGGAAAGGCAGGCTTATATTGCTCTGCATCCGATGCTGAAACAAAAATACCTGGGCCAGCATGTGGCTATTTACGGCGGCCAACTGATTGACGTAGATACCGATTACGGCGCATTGTATTCCCGGATTGACGCCCAATACCCGGATGAGTTTGTCTGGCTGGCGACTGTGGCCGAAGAGCCAATTCCCACGCTCGTTTTCCGTTCCCCGCGTTTTGTTAACCCTGCATGAGTCTCGTTTACACCTACGACTACGACAGCGACTATCAGCCGGCTATGCCCACAGCCGAGATCACAATCGGCCCGGCAATGGTTGAGGCTTTCTTAACCCTCACCGCCCTGGTAGATTCTGGTGCGGACGCGACGATGATCCCCCGCCGCTATTTACAGCAGTTCCGTGCCCGGCCCGGCCGCCAGGCGTATCTCCGGGGCACAACCGGCAGGCGTAAGCTGGTCAATCTGTACCCGATTTCGTTGCAGTTGGGGCCTTTCCACTATGCACACCTGGAAGTTGTGGGCGGCAGCGATCAGGATGAGGTCATTATTGGCCGGGATGTGTTGAACGACTTGACCATTACCCTGGATGGGCCAGCCGGTTCCGTGCAAATTGCCGCCTGAACGACGCCACTACAAACCTCTTTGCCCCTTGTGGCCGCCTCTCAACTCGTGGGAAAGCTGTCGTCACCGGGCCACTGCGATAGATAGATACGGCCGTCACTATACTTTCGCCGCACGTATCATCAGTAGAGCGAAATGGGAGGGGTGGGCATCCTCAGATGCCCGCCGGTTCGCATCTGAGGATGCAAACTCCGCTTCGATTTGCTGACAATACAGAGGTATTTCTATTTGACCAACCGTTTCTTCAAGCATAAAACCATTCCCTGGCTCTGGCTCATCCTCATCGTGGCCTTGTTTGTGCGCCTCTATCGTTTGAGCAGCGCGCCACCCGGCATCAGCGGCGACGAGATGTTTAACGCCATAGATGTTGCCAACATTAGCTGGCGCAACTTGCCCCTTTATTTCGAGGGCAACAACGGCCGTGAAGCCCTCTTCTTCTACCTCATGGCCCTCTCCACCGGGCTGCTGGGGCCAACGGTTTTTGCCCTGCGTTTACCGGCGGCCCTGCTCGGCGTGGGCGCTGTGCTGCTGGCTTATGGACTGGGGCGTGATGCGTTCCATCGGCATGTCGGTTTATTAGCGGCGGGGTTAACGGCCGTCTCCCTCTGGCCCATCATGGAATCACGCTGGGCCTTACGCGCCGTCAGCCTCACCTTTTTTACCACCCTGACCGTTTTTCTGATGATGCGTGGCTGGCAGCACGGCCGTCGCCGCGATTGGCTGCTTGGCGGCATCGCCCTCGGCCTGACCATGTACACCTACATCCCCAGCCGCGTTTTCCCCGCCGTCATTCTGGTCTGGCTGGCCTGGCTGTGGTGGTTTGATTCCCCCCGGCTGCGCCAGCAATGGCGGCCCATTGCCCTCAGTCTGCTCCTGGCCCTGCTCATCTTCCTGCCCTACGGCCGTTACATGCAGCAAAACCCCGAAAAAGTGAACCAGCGCATTAGCGGCCTCACCATCGCTCTGGAAGACGCCGTTCAGGATGGTCAGTGGGGCCAGCTAGGCCAATCCATCACCGCCACCCTCAAAACCTTTACCATACAAGGCGACGTGGACTGGCGCTACCACCTCTCCGGCCAGCCCATCTTTGACCCCCTCACCGGCCTCTTTTTCTACCTCGGTTTTGGCCTCTGCCTCTGGTTCGCCTTCAAAAAAGATGGGCGAACGGAGACCGAATCTCCCATTTCCAGTCAGCCTTCCTACGCACTCATCCTCATCTGGCTGGCCGCCATGCTCGGCCCCAACCTGATCATAGATGCCAACCCTTCCTTCCTGCGGGCGGCGGGGGCCATTGTGCCCATATATCTGATCACGGCCGTCGCCCTGCACACCGTCGCCAACCAGATCGGCCACAAATGGCCGCGCCTCAAGCCCCTGTTGCCGGCGATAGCAGTCATGGCCCTCAGCCTCATTCTGGTGCGAAGCTGGCACGATTATTTCAATGTGTGGAACAATAACCCCGAAGTGCGCCACATCTACCAGGCGCAATTAGTCGAGATCAGCCGGTATTTAGCAGAGAACCCACTGCCGCCGGAGGATCGCCTCTTTGTTGGCCACCTTTTTGCTTATGACCACGCGCCGCGAACATGGGACTATTACAACGGCCGTCCCGTTGACTGGTTTCTGCCCGGCCAAAGTTTCCCGTTCACAGCCGACAATGCCTGGTATGTTGTGCTGGATGAAGCCCCCGCCGTACCCGAACTGTTTGCCCAACTGCCGCTGCAAACGGCGGCCACCATCACCTATCCAGACGGCCAACCCGTGGCCACCCTCTACAAATGGACAGGGGACAGCGAAATGGTAACGGGGCAAACGGCCGACCATACGGCCGTCAACCTCCGCTTCCAACAGGCCCCCACCCTCGTCGGTTATGAGTTGCCCCCCGATCTGTACCGGGGTGACAGCGTCACCCTCACCACCATCTGGCAAATTCCGCCAGAACTGCCACGCCTGCCCAACCAACTTATCTTTATCCAGGCTGAATTAGAAGACGAAAACGGCAACATCTGGGCCAAAGCCGATAGCATCCTCGGCTACCCTCAGGCAAGCTGGCGACCTGGCGACACCTTCATCCAATTGATGACGCTGGACATCCCCGTTGGGATGCTGCCCGGTAGCAGCTACCTGCGCTTTACGCTGCACGATGGGCGGGGCACTATCTACGGCCGTGTGGCAGACAACAACAGCGCCGACCGGTTAGGCCCCCACCTCATCCGCAGCCGCCCTCTGGCCGACTTCCAACTACAGCCCGACACCCTGCTCTTTGACGACACGCTGGCCCTGCAAAACGCGGCCTTTAGCACCCTGTTAGCGCCCGGTCTGCCGCTCAACATTGCCCTGGAATGGGTAGCCGTCCAACAGCCGACGGCCGATTACCAGGTAGAGTTCCAGCTTTGGCTGCCAGAGGCGGCCGAACCGTACCTCACGCAGCGTTCCGCCATCTGGCCCGACCTGTATCCCCCCTCCCAATGGCAGGCCAATGAGCAGGTGAGCAGTTTCCACCAATTCAACGTCCCCTTAGACATTCCCACAACGGCCGATCCGCAACTGCGCCTGCAACTTTTGACGCCCACCGGGGAGCCAGTGCCCATCACCCAGGGCGACAACACATTGGCCGGGATGACCTTGAGCCTGCGTGAACATCTTTTTGAGCCACCGGCCATGAGCCACCCACTGCCCCTGGCCGCCCAATTTGGCGACTCCATTCAGTTACTTGGCTATGACATAGCCACAGGTGATGAGCAGATTGACCTCACCTTTTACTGGCAGGCTCTCACCACGCCACCGGATCATTACACCATTTTTACCCATGTGACGGGGGCCGACGGGCAGATTGTGGGACAGTTTGATGGCCCCCCATCGGGCGACGCCTGGCTCACCGGTACCTGGCTACCCGGCGAAGTGGTAATTGACCGGCGTACCATTCCCCTGCAACCCAATCTGGCCGATGGCTCTTACAATGTTCTGGTTGGTTTATATACAGCCACAAACGGCCAGCGCCTGCCGGTCATCCTGGATGGGCAACCTCAAGCACATGATCAACTGGTCTTAACGGCCGTGACTCTACCCCCAACCCCTTAAACCTGACAGGTCTTGGGAGACCTGTCAGGTTTGCTCGTCAGTAGCTCTTATTCGCTGGCGATTCGTAACAAACCAGGCACGGCCGTCCGCCGTTTGCACCCACACCGCCGGGTTTTCATGGCGGATGACCACACCAGGCGTCCAGATGTCATTCAGCAAAATCTCTACGGCCGTGCCCACCGCATACAGCACCGTCAACCGTTCCGCCAATCTGCCAATCCCTCAAGAAGAGATTAAGAGACTGGGAGATTGGGAGATTCTGCAATCTCTCAATCTCCTAATCTCTCAATCTCCCAATCTTCTCAGCCGTTCCAACCGCGCCGGTTCCCCCTTCACCAGCCATGTTTGTTGGGCAAGGTGGGTGTATGCCTGGGCAAAGTACGGCCGTGCCGCCGCCTCCTGCCCCAACGCCATCAAACATTCACCTATTTCTTCGTAAACGAAGCCATCTGATTTTACGCCTGTCGTTTCGATCTCGTGCAAGATGGTCTGCTGCCTCGTCAACGCCTCATCCAGCCGACCCAATGCCCGCAAAACCCGTGCCACACTCCAATTTGCTATGCGAATCGCCTCGGAGTTGGTGGGCTGGTTGGCTTGCCGCCAGACTGCCGCATCCTCAAAAATCTTCAGGGCTTCTTCGTAATTACCGGCATCAAAGTATGCCCAGCCAATGTTGTTTAGCAGCGAGCCTTGCCAACTCTGGGCACGTCTGTCTGGGGAGCGGCGGGCCAGCGCAAGCGCCGTCAGATTCCACCGCAACTGCTCCGCCGGGTCGGCCACGGCAATGCCCAACATGTGGGCGGCGTCTACAGTGAAAAAGTCGGCGGTGATACCCGTTTGTAAACCCAACTCATAGGCTTGCTGGAAAAGGGGCACGGCCGTCGCCGCCTCCCCCGCCGAATTAAACGTCCGCCCTCGCTCCAACAAATAGCGCATGTGGGCAATGGGAAATTGGGGCGTCAATTGGGATTCCACTTCGTCCAGGATGGCGTGGGCTTCGGCAAAATGGCCCTGCAAACTCTGGGTACGCGCCAGTTGGGTGAGCAATTCCAGATGATAGGCCACATCGCCCGATTGCTCGGCCAGAGGCAACAGTTTGCGGAAGCGCGCGGCCGTGCCCGCCGGATCGTTGTAGTTCCAGAGGTCAAAGAGAGAGGGTAAGTTGATCTCGTTCAATGTATATATGGCGCTGAGAGATCAGAGATTGGAGATTTCAATCTCTAATCTCTAATCTCCAATCTCTCAAAACCCAAACCGCCGCAAAATCGTATCCACCGACGACACATACCCACCGCCAAAAAGGTTGACGTGAACGAGCAGGGGATAAAGGTTGTAGATGTCGCGGCGGGTTTCAAAAAAGCCGGGCGGCAACGGCCGTAGCTCCTGATACCGCTTAAAAAATGGTTCGCCAAACGTGCCAAACAGGGTGGTAAAGGCCAGTTCAATTTCCGGGTGGCCATAATAGATGGCCGGGTCAACAAAGCCGGTGATGTGGTCGCCATCCGCCAGCACGTTGGTCGTCCACACATCGCCATGCAGCAAGGACGGCCGTGCCGGTTCCAGCAGCCACTCATCCAGCCGGGCACAAAAGTTTTCCAGCCGACCCAGATAGTTGACGGGCAAACGGCCGTTGGCTGCCGCCTCCGTGGCCATGTACATCACCCGCCGCTCCCGGAAAAAGTCCAGCCAGTTACTCATCCACTCATTCGGCTGGGGCAAACCGCCAATCAACGTCTCTTGCGCAAAGCCGTAGAGCGGCACACTCACGTCATGCAGCGCCGCCAGCAGTTCAGCGGCGTGTGCCTGCGCTTTGGCCGAAAAGCGGCTGCCGCCGGGCAGAAATTCCATGATGAGCAGGTGGTTGGCGCTGAAGAGGACGGGGGGCACAGGCAGCGAACTGTGCTGGCGCAAATAACGCAGCATCATCGCCTCGGTAGCCAGTTTGGGGGCGGGGCCATCGTCAAATTTGGCGACTACAGTTTCACCATTCGCCAGGCGAAGGCGATAGACCTGCCCGATGCAACCGCCGCTTAAGGGGGCAATATCAACCGGGCGCTGGCCGACGGCCGTTTCAATCTCCGTGCGTAAATCGTACATTACCGGCGGTGGTACACTCGTTACAACGTTCAATCAGGCAATCACGCAATCACGCAATCACCTAATTACCACTGATTACTGAGTTTATCCAGTCGAGTGAAATCTGGGCGGAATAGAAGTTTTGGTTGACGGCCAAAGCACTTTGATACGCTTCTTTGGCGCCATATAGATCACCCATGGCCACCAGCGCGTGCCCTTTATACCAATAGGTCTCTTCCACATTGCGTCCGCCCTGTTCCGTCAGGGTAGCGTTGGCCAGATCGAGTACATCCTGGTGGCGGCCTACTTTGTCATAGGCCAGATACGGTTTGTGCTGGTACCACAGCATATGCGGCGGCAGGCCAATTTCTCGCGCCTGGTCAAACGCCTGCACCGCCGCCTGGTAATAAGTGGCATTGCCTTCCAACACCATCGCCCCCAATTCCGTCAGGCTGGTGCCCAGGTTAAACCAGGCAAAGGCATTGTCGGGGTCGGCGTCAATTTCAGCCTGGGCAATGGCCGCCGCGTTGCGCCACATCGTCTCCCTGTCCAGCAGTTCTGGGCCGATGATGGCCTGGACTTCTGCCTCCTGTTCCGGTTTGTAAACCACATAAAAGGTGTAGTTAAACTGCGGCCAATAGGTGGAGACTTCTTGATAAGATGCGGGCCGGCCGCTGCCATCCCACGGCCCTAAATAGGTGTCCTGGGTATAGAACTGTGTCAGCGTGTCATCATAGCCATAGACGGTCAGGTAATGGCCGTACCAGACATTGTTGACCTCATACCCTTTTTCGATGACGACGGGATAACCGGCAGCGACCAACCGTTTGATCAACTCCTGCGTGCCGCCGCTGTGGACGGACGCTTTGAATTGACCGGCGGTAAATTGATTCACGTAGTCGGCAATTTGCCAGGGGCTGACGTTGCGGTCTTCCGGGTTGGGCTTCAGGTAGCTGGCAATATCTTCCTGGGTAATGGGATTGCCATACCAGTTCAATACCTGGGTCAGATTGGCCGGGCCGCAGTTGTTAAACGCCTGCCGCACCACGCCCATGCCTTCCAACACGTGGGCGATGGGCAGGGGTTCTGGCGTGGGGGTACTGGTAGGTGTGGGCATGGGGGTGTTAGTAGGTAATGCCGTAGGTTGGGTCGTAGTGGTGTCGGTCTCGCTCACGGCCGTGACCACCGTTGGTTCTGGCGTGGGAGACGGCATGTTGGTGGGGGCGGCCGTGGGCCTGACGGCAATCAGCGCGTTAATGTCCACTTCCTCTACGGCCGTGCGTTCGCCCGCCGCCGGCAAGGCTGCCGCCACCGGCGCCACCTGATGGATGACTCCTTCCACCATCCGGCCGGCCATCGGTACCCGCTCTTGCAGCGCCACCCGGTATCGCCCCGGAATGGCCCGCACCGCCGGTTCCAGCACCAGCAACCCGGCAATCAACATCAGTTGAATCATCACCACTGCGAGAATTAAGAACTTCGTTCGTCGTTTCATAGCTCCATCGGTACAGTGATCGGTAATCAGTAAACGGTAATCGGTGTGACCCACCGATTACCGATAACCGTTTACCGATTACCGCTCTATCCTCCACTTTCCAATTGTGTCAGCGCCTCGGCGGCGGGGGAAAAGGTGGGGTTGAAGGCAATGGCGCGTTGCAGGCTGTTGCGGGCGTCAGCCACCTGACCCAGCGCTGCCTGCGCCAATGCGCGATAGTAAAAGGATTCTTCAAAATAGGGGCGATCTTTGAGCGTGGTGTCCGCCAGCAAGATGACATCATCGTAACGGCCAACCTGGTAATACGCCTCATACGGGCCGAACTGGTACCACAACATGCGCCAGGGCAGGCCAATGGCCCGCGCCTGATCAAACGCCTGCGCCGCCGCTTCATAGTTCCTGGCTTCATTGAGGCTCGTGCCCAGATTGAACCAGTAAAAGGCATTTTGCGGGTCTGATTGTGCGTCTTGCTGCGCCTGGCGCAGCGAATTTTGCCACATGACGGCGTCATCCATCTCCGCGCCGACAATATCGGCGACCAGTTGCGCCTGCTCCGGGCGGTAGAGGGCGATGTAGTTGCGGTTGAAGTGGGGCCAGTCACGAGCCAGGTCGGCATAGGTGAGCACACGGCCGTTCGGGTCTGTATTACTCAGCGCTTCTCGCCCCGTGCCTAACCAGGAATCATATACCCAGAACTGCTCTTGCACGTCATCATACGCCACCGCCAGCATATAATGGCCGTACCACCCCATCCAGCTTAAGTCACCGGGTGGGTTTAGCCCCAGTTCCAGGATGACGGGGATGCCGTTGGCCAGCAGGTGTTTGACCGTTTCCTCACGGCCGTTCACCCGAAACAGCGCCCGGTAAGGAGTGGTTTCATTGACGTAAGCGGCCATTTCCGTCGGGGAAACGTTGCGGTCTTCGGGGTTTGGTTTGGTGGCGTTGGCAATTTGCGCCTGGTTCAAATTCAGCCCAAAAAAGCTCAGCGCCATGGCCAAAGTGGCCGGGCCGCAGTTGTTCCACTCCTGGAATTGATGCCGGAAACCCACCAACCGGATAGACGACGGGATGGGCGGCAGCGTGGGTGTGGGCGGCGGGATAGTTGCTATCGGCGCCGGCGTGTTTGTGGGGGGTATGGGTGTCGGCGTCTCCGTGGGCGGCACGGGCACATCGGTGTGCGGCGGCGGCGTGAAGGTGGGCGGTAGGCTGGTGGGGGCAATGGTCGGCGCCGGCGCCAGAACGCCGGCTGTGTTGCCCAACAGCGCCGACGTATCTGCCAGCGGCACGGCCGTAGGCAAAATCGGCGACTCCTGCTGTGGTACGGCAATGCGGTTAAACGACTCTTTCAGCGGCTCCGGCAGCCGGTCGGCGGCATAGGCAATATAGCGCGAAGGTGCAGCGCGCAGCGCCAGCGGCACAGCGATTATCACCGCTACCACCAGGAGTATTACCATGAAAAAAATCGCTATCTTGCGTCCACTCATTCTGCGTAATCCAAAGTCCGAAGTCTGTAATCCGATTACCGATCACCGATTACCGACCCAGGCCGATTATAACCAATTCACCCCTCTAACCAATTTTGCCCTCCGCAGACTTAGCATCTTCTCACACCGCCCAGATATAATGTGAGGAGAGGAAAACAAGAAGGTAGTTACACCGTTATATAGGTCTTCTTAACTTTAACACCTGATATATCATTCCGAGCGGAGTCTTCGGAGCGAGGAATCCCTCTCCTCTAGAAGTGTCAGAGATTCCTCGTCGAAGACTCCTCGGAATGACAATAGAAAATTCAGATTGTTTTGTTAACACTTGAGTTATTGAGCAATTGGCTAATGATGATGGCCCAATTACTCAATTACCCAATTACCTATGTTACTAGACCGGGTAGGCAAACATTTACGGCCGTCAGAAGAATGGTTCGTCCTGGGGCTGCTGGCAACGGCGGTGGCGCTGCTGGTTACGGCCGTGCGCGAGGTGCGTTGGACGCCGGAGGATGGCGTGCTCGTTCCGGCGGCGGCAGTGGGTTTACTGTTGGGGGCGCTGCTGGCCAAACGGCCGTTGCACGCCTTTTGGGCCTGGCTGCTGCTGCTGCTGTATGGCCTACTGATCACCTTTGTGAGCCTGGCCCGTTTGTGGCCGCCGCTGGCCGCCCTGGCCGAAGGGTGGGAAGCTACCCGCCAGTTCTGGCTGTACCAGGGCGCGCTTTTTTATGACCGGGCCGGGGGCTGGCTGCTGGCGGTGATGGGTGGCGGCAGCAGTCGGGAGACCATCGTCTTTACGACCATTATGGGGCTGGCCGCCTACCTGCTGGCTGCTTTTGCCGCCTGGGTGACGCTGCGCTGGCAACGGCCGTTGCCCGGCCTGCTGCTGATGGGGCTGGCCATGGCCCTCAACGGCTACTTTGGGGTACCCCCCATCTGGTCGCTGGTCTTGTTTGTGGGGGTGGCAGTGCTGCTCACGGCCGTTGTCAATTTCATCCACCTGAAAAGCGAATGGGCACAAAACCAGGTGGATTATCCCGAAGACATCCAGTTTGATTCTATCGGCTATGCTGCTGTGATCGCCTTCTTTCTGTTGGCCCTGGCGATGGCGCTGCCCGCCTTCAGCATCAGCCGCATCCAGACCTGGTTTGCGTCGCTGGCGCCGGTGGCCCAGGCCGAGTCCTCCTTTGAGCAGGCGTTTACGGGCATTGACGTGCCCCGCCAGAATGTGAGCGAGCCAAATTTGGGCGGTGTGGGCGGCAGCGGCATTTTGCCCCGCCAATTCCTGCTGGGGCTACCGCCGGAACTCCAGGAGACAGTGGTGTTCACGGCCGTTGTCACCCTCAACATCCAGGGACAGGAATTCCCCGCCCCAGGCGAACTGCTGGCCGGCGTTCATTGGCGCGCACTCAGTTATGACGTATATACCGGGCAGGGATGGGCCATCTCCGAGGAGCGGCTGGAACCCATGCCCCCTTTCCGGCTCATCTCCAGTCCCGCACACGAAGCCCAAACCGCCCTGACTCAGGTCGTATATTGGCACGAAACGGATCGCCTCATTCGTTACACCATGGGGCTGCCCTACCTGTTTGACCAGGCCACGATTGTTTCCTGGCGCGGCCTCAATGACCTGGCGCGGGTGCGGGCGCAAACGGTCGCTGGCAATAACCGGTATACGGCCAGTTCCCGGCTGGCCACGGCTGCCCCCGCCCAACTGCGCCAGGCGCAACTGGCTGACGTGCCCGCCCCACTCATGGAACGGTACACCGCCCTGCCGGACGATCTGCCGCCGCGTATCGGTGAACTGGCGCGGGAAGTGACCGCCCTCCATACCAATCCGTATGATCAGGCGCGAGCGTTAGAACAATTTCTGCGCCAGTACCCCTACTCATTGACCACGCCGCCGCCGCCCGCGCGCACAGACCCGGTGGCTTACTTCTTGTTTGATTTGCAGGAAGGGTATTGCGACTATTACGCTTCCAGCATGGTGGTGATGGCGCGCACATTGGGCTTACCGGCGCGGCTGGCAGTGGGCTATTTGGGGCGGCCGCCGGACGAGACTGGCGTCCAGACAATGCGGCAGATCAACGCCCATTCCTGGGCAGAGGTTTATTTTGCCGGGTATGGGTGGGTGGAGTTTGAGCCTACCGCCGGGTTTGCCAGCCCGCGAGACACGGCCGTGACCTTCAACCCCGCTGACTTCACGGTGGCTGTTGGCCCGCCGCCGGTGAACGAATATGTGTCGCCGCCCATTCCCCCGGCCGAACCGACACGGCCGTTCCCCTGGCAACGGCTGGTCGTGATTGGTTTGCTGGCAATCACACTGCTCTGGTGGCGGCGACGGCAGCAGCAAGAACGGGCCAGGCGGGCAGATGGCGTGGTGTGGAGCTACGGCCGTTTGCAAGACAACGCCCGCAAAATTGGCCTCCCACCCAGCCCCAGCTACACACCCACCGAATTTAGCCAGGCGCTTCTGACGCGGTTGTCTCATTTCCGCCCAACCCCCTGGTTGGCCGCCATGCGCACCCCCATTGCCCACATCACCCTGCTTTACAACGAACGGCGCTACGGTGGGCTGCCCGCCGGTGGGCACGAAGAAGCCACCCGCGCCTGGAAACAGTTGCAAGGGCCGTTCTGGCGGCTGCGCCTGCGGGGGCGGTCAGGCAGGTCTGAGGCACAGGCGCGAAGGGCTAAAAGAGGCAAAGAATAAGCAGTAAGAGAGAGCTTCACGCTCCTTCACACCTTTCGCAGACCATAAAAGGGAAAATGTGCGATAATCAGGGCTGAAGGAGTTTGTTATGAGTCGAGACGAGTATGATATTCCCGAAGTGTTTCGCCGGGCCATGGAGGAGGCGGGCTGGGATACCAACCGTAAAGATGACGAGGGCGGCCTCCGGCCACCGCTGCCGCCGCGACCGGAGGGTGACGGCCGTCCCAACCGGCTGATCATCACCGCAGCGATTGTGTTGGGGGTGATACTGGCAATTGGCTGGCTGGCCAATGTGTACACGGAGTGGTTGTGGTTTAACTCGGTCAATTACGAAGGCGTCTGGCTGACACAGTGGGCGGCCCGCCTGGGCATCTTTGTCTTCTTTTTTGTGCTGGCGCTGCTCATCCTGGTGGTGAACTGGCTGATTGCCCGCCGCCGTGCCTTGCGCGACACACCGCCCTTTAACCCCAAACCACTGCAAATGCCCTATGTGCGCGGGTTGATAACTGGTGTGGCTGCCTTTGTTGCTTTTGGTTTTGCCAGTTCCATCGCCGTCTATTGGGGGGATGTGCTGCGTTATTTGCACCGCGTTCCCTACGGCACAGCCGACCCCATTTTTGATCGGGATATCAGCTTTTATCTTTTTGAGTTGCCGCTGTTTACCCTGGTGCAGCAGTGGTTGGTGTCACTGCTGGTCATCACCCTCATTGGCGTCATTGCTCTTTATGCCGCCAACCACGTGCCCGAAATTCAGCGCGGTACCTGGCGGCCACACGAGTCTAAGGTTTTCCGGCAGCACGTGGCGCTGCTGGCGGCGCTGATTCTGGCGCTGTGGACGGCGGGCTACCTGTTTGACCTGTATGAACTGGTTTATTCACCACGCGGCGTGGCCTTCGGCGCCAGTTACACCGATATGAACGTGCAGGTGTATGCCATCTATGCGCAAATGCTCTTTATGGGGCTGGCAGCACTGGCGATGCTGTTGAATGTGTTCCGGTTCGATTTACGGCCGTTGCTGCTCACCGCCGCTCTATGGCTGGCCGCCACACTCATCCTGGGTAGTCTGGTGCCCGGTTTTGTGCAGCGCTACTCGGTGGAACCCAATGAACTGGTGCGGGAATCCCCGTACCTTGCCCACAACATTACCTTTACCCGGTTGGGTTTTGGGCTGGATGGGATCGAGGTACGGCCGTATGACCTGGGCGCCCCCCTGACGCAACAAGACATCGAACGCAACGCCGTCATCGTCAAAAACATTCGCCTCTGGGATTACCGGCCGCTGCAATCCACCTACCGCCAGGTACAAGAACTGCGCACCTACTACCAGATGGGCGAAATTGATATTGACCGCTACCAGATTGGCGGCGAAACGCGCCAGGTGATGCTGGCAGCGCGTGAACTGAACAAGGCCGGCCTGGAAACCCCCACCTGGGTCAATACCAACCTGGTCTTCACACACGGCTACGGCGTGGTAATGAACCCGGTGAACGAATTCACGGCCGAAGGGCAGCCCATTTTTTTCATCAAAGACTTGCCGCCGCAAAGCAGCATCCCGGATATCCAAGTCACCCGCCCGGAGATATACTTCGGCGAACTGACCACCGACGTCGTCTTTGTCAATAGCCGCCAGGAAGAGTTTGATTACCCACTGGGCACGGATAACGCCTATACCCGATATGCCGGCATTGGCGGCGTCTTGTTAGACAGTTACTTCAAACGGCTGGCCTTTGCCATTCGCCTGGGCGATTTTAATATCTTGCTCAGCAATGACATTGATGACAACACACAAGTGCTGCTGCATCGCCAGGTGCAGGAACGTATGCGCCAGATTGCCCCCTTTTTGTTGCTGGATCAAGACCCATATCTGGTGGTGACGGAAGACGGCCGTCTCGTCTGGCTGCAAGACGCCTACACCATCAGTGATCGCTTCCCCTATTCCGAACCGGCCACCCTGGCCATGGGTAACCAGCGCTACCGCATCAACTACATGCGCAACGCCGCCAAAATTGTGATGGACGCTTACGAAGGCACCGTCACCTACTACATTGCCGACCCGGACGACCCTCTCATTCAAGCCTATGCCGGCGCCTTCCCCGGCCTCTTCCAACCGTTGGACGAAATGCCCGCCAATTTGCGCCGCCACCTGCGCTACCCGGTGGATATGTTCTCGTTGCAAACCAAACAGTATCTGCGTTATCACATGACCGATACGCGCGTCTTTTATAACCAGGAGGATGTCTGGCAGCTTCCATCGGAACTGTACACGGTGGATGGCAATACCAACAGCAAAACGGCGGTGGAGCCGTATTACGTGAGCATGCCGCTGCCAGGAGAAACGGAAACGGAATATCTGCTCATCCAGCCCTATACCCCGCTGGGCAAAGACAATATGATTGCCTGGCTGGCAGCGCGCAACGACGTGCCCAACTATGGCGAACTGGTCGTATACGAACTGCCCAAACAGGAACTGGTCTTTGGCCCCATGCAAATCGAGGGGCGCATTGACCAGGAGACGGCGATTTCGGAGCAATTTTCGTTGTGGAACCAGAGCGGGTCGCGGGTCATTCGTGGCAATTTGCTGGTGATCCCCATGAACGGCCGTTTCCTCTACGTGGAGCCGATCTACCTGCTGAGCGAAAATAACGCCTTGCCGGAACTGAAACGGGTGATCGTGGCTACGGACGCCCGCATTGAAATGGAAACCACACTGACGGGGGCGCTGGCAGCCTTATTAGACACCGCACCAGAAACGGTAGCCGCCGCCATTGGCGAGACCGTACCGCTGCTTACAGAATCACAAACAGGGACCGGTGAAACGGCCGTGCCCCTCGACCCCGCCCTGGCCGACCTGATCGCCTCTGCCAACGCCCACTACGAAGCCGCCCAGGCCGCCCAACGCAGCGGCGACTGGGCCACCTATGGCGTGGAACTGGAAGCCCTGCAACAAGACCTGACTCAATTGATGACACTTATTGAAAATGAGTAAATCAGAGCGCAGCCAAATTTGAGGAACACCATGCAATACGACGACTTCCAGCACATCCTCTTTGAAAAGCGCGACCACCATATTTTGTGGCTGACGCTGAACCGGCCTGAACTGCTCAACGCCGCCGACGCCCGGCTGCACACCGAACTGGTGGAAGTGTGGCCGCTCATTGACCGCGACCCGGAGGTGCATGTGGCCGTCGTCACCGGCGCCGGGCGCGCCTTTTCCGCCGGCGGCGACCTGCAACTGGTGACAGACGCTTACAGGAACTACGAAGAGATATTGCGCATCCTGGATGAGGCGCGGCTGCTGGTTTACAACATGCTGCATTGTCGCAAACCGATCATCTCGGCCATCAACGGGCCGGCCGTGGGCGCGGGGTTGGTGGTGGCGCTGCTGGCCGACATCAGTATTGCCGCAGAGACGGCGAGGCTGGCCGATGGGCATGTGCGCATGGGGGTGGCGGCGGGCGACCATGCGGCCATCATCTGGCCCTTGCTGTGCGGCATGGCCAAAGCCAAGTATTACCTGATGACCAGTGATTTTGTAGACGGCCGTACCGCCGCCGATATGGGCCTGGTGAGCCTGGCCGTGCCCGATGAGCAGTTGCTCGACAAGGCGATGGAAATTGCCACCAATCTGGCCACCGGCCCCCGCCATGCCATCCAGTTCACCAAACGTGCCCTGAACCAATGGCTGCTCCAGGCCGGCCCCATTTTCGACCATTCGCTGGCGCTGGAAATGCTCAACTTTTTTGGCGAAGACATGATGGCGGGGGTAGAGGGGTTGCGGGGGAAGGTACGGCCGTTTTACCCTTCAAGTCAGCCAGACCCTAAGGGTTTTTGAAACCCTTAGGGTCTTCCCATTTCTACAAAAAGAACTGTTCTATCCAGGCCACCGTCGGCCCAATATCCACCGCGTTAGCATACGCGATCAGCCTGTCCATACTGCCCACATCATCCAGTTCCACCGGTTCCGGCAATGCCTTGTTCAGGCGATGATACTGCTCCGTCCCCAGAATACGCTGGCTTTCATAATTTTGAGTATCCATTGAGCCTTCCAGCATGATGGGAATGGCCGGGCTGGCCCATTGCAGCAGCCCCCAATTGTGCCGCTCACCTTCAATCGCTTGTGGAGACTGCCCGGTGCCGAATGACAGTAAACGAATATCGGCCAACGCTTGGCCACCGGTGCCGGGGTCGAGCGCCTGCGCCAGCGCCGCCATCGTCGGGCTGTTAGCCGCCACCCCACCGTCCACATACCCCTGGTACGACGGGAAATAGGTGGGGGCGGCGCTGGTGTACATGGCGACATCGGCCAGCTTCTCGTCCGGGTCG
The DNA here is from genome assembly GCA_014584575.1 of Chloroflexota bacterium. Lineage (GTDB taxonomy): Bacteria > Chloroflexota > Anaerolineae > Promineifilales > Promineifilaceae > CAADGU01. The sequence continues at coordinate 4,814 of JACTMP010000028.1, read as the reverse complement.
CCGGTAGGGCCGGGGAAATTGTGGAAAAATTTGGGTCGCCAGCAGTGTGGCGGCCGTTGCCCGCCATCCAGATCAAAGCTGGCAATCAGCACGTGTTTGCCGCGCTGAGCCAGGTCGGCCATCGTCAGATCGCCCAACTCGCTGGCGACGGCTTCATGGAGCATTTCATTGTTGTATTTTGCGCCAATCAGCCCCCACAGGGTACGCAGTTGCCAGACCAGCGAGCGGGAAAAGATGCGCGGCCCCCAATGCTGGTAAAGGGCCACGCCTTCGGCCGGTGTGCGCCCGGCCGCCAACCCCAGGGCGATGATGCCACCGGTAGAAGTACCTGCATAGAGGTGAATGTCATCCAGGAGAGTGGGCACGGCCGTTTGAATGCGGTCTAGCAGCACGGCCGTGTACAATCCCCGTATCCCCCCGCCATCCAGACACAAAATGCGAAACTTGCTCATGGGTTCCTCCTACACGGCGATGTTCAGCAGTTGCACAAAATCATACGCCCGGATCATGGTCACACCTTGAAAAGTTACCATGTCCAGCAAATCGGCGTCGCCAGTCACCAGATAAGCAGCATTCCCTTCCACCGCACAGGTAATAAATGGTTCGTCCTTTGGATCGCGGCAGACGCCGGACAGAACCAGGCTGCCCGGCACTAACTCCGCATCCGCTTCAATCACCTCCAACAAGACAGCCGGATCAACCCGCATCTGCTGGCGTAAGCGTGGCCGGTAAACAACCTCCCTTAACTCATTCAGCATGACCGGCGACAATAAATAGACAAAATGCCCCTGCTCCCAATGATCAATCAGGCGCGACATCGTTTCGCTTTGGGTAAGCAGGTAACTGACAATCAGATTGGTGTCTAAAACAGCCCGAATCATGAGGTTGGCTGCTGTTCGTTAAACAACTCCTGGCGCGCAGCCTCTACCAATGCCATCGCCTCATCTTCACTCAGTTCATTGGCAGTTGCATTAGCTGTTGCCGCTACACGTAGTTGGGCAAAACGGGCGGAACGTGCCTGTTTATACTGCCAGTATGCCTGATACTCGTCATAGGAAAGAATAGCCGCCATCGGCTTGCCATAACTTTCCACAATGACCGGCTCTCCTCGTATGCGCGTCCAATCAATGACCGCACGTGTGTTTTTTTGTAGTTCAGTAGATGTGATAGTTTTGGACATCATCCACTCCTTCTATAAATTGTGAAATTTATGCAATATCCACAACTTACCACATATCTGTCTCATAGCGCAAGGGCTTATGGGAACAATCCATTCGTTCCTCTCTACGGCCGTTACCTTAACTCACCTTCACCACGCGCCTGGGTCTCAGCCGCAGCACCACAAAATCCTCATTGTGCCAGGATTGTAGATATTCTTCAGCCTTCTCCGGGGATTCGTAGTGGTGAGTGATGCGGGCGGCCATGTGGTGATCAGGGTCATCTTCTACCATCAGATCACCGTCAACCAGGTAACATGGGCTGCCCACCGGGTCGCCGCCAATGGCGATGCTGCCTTTGGGGTTTGCCAGGGCATTTTTCACTTTACGGTTATCCCGGCTGGAAAACAGCACCAACTCTTCCCCATCCAGCATAAACCAGACGGGAATCGTATGTGGATAACCATTCGGGCGGATGGTGGTCAGCCGGACAATGACCGGCTGGTTTAATACCGAACGCGCCTGTTCGTCAAACATAGTCTCTCCTTTGTAAAGTAACGCGATTTGGTAAAGCGTTACATCTATCCGAACGAAAAATAACATACTATTCCCTACCCTGCCACCTACTGATAAGCGAATTATGGGCGGCATGGCGTATAATTGCCCCATGATTCCCTTAACTATTTCCGGCACAAATTTGCAGGTGGATGATGTGGTGGCGGTGGCCCACGGCCGTACCGTGCAACTAGACCCCGCCGCCATCCCGCCTATGGAACGTTCCCGCCGGGCGGTGGACGAATTGGTGGCGCGGGGCGAAGTGGTGTATGGCATTACCACCGGCTTCGGCCGTTTCAAAGACAAGATCATTTCGCCCGACCAGGTAAAACAGCTACAGGTCAATCTGGTGCGCAGCCATGCCGTGGGGGTGGGGCCGCTGCTGCCAGAAACGGCCGTGCGCGCCATGCTCGTCGTCCGCGCCAACACCCTGGCCATTGGACATTCCGGCGTGCGGCCGTTGGTAGTTCAGTTGTTGCTAGACATGCTCAACCAGCACATCCACCCGCGCATCCCGGCGCAGGGGTCGCTGGGGGCCAGCGGCGACCTGGCCCCGCTGGCTCATCTGGCGCTGGTGCTGATTGGCGAGGGGGAAGCGGTGGTGAATGGGGAAGTGATGCACGGCCGTGCCGCCCTGGAACTAGGCGGCCTGCAACCGTTGGAACTGGAAGCCAAAGAAGGGCTGGCGCTGCTCAACGGCACCAGCTTTATGGTGGGCCTGGGGGCGCTGCAAGTGCGCCGCGCCATCAATCTGGCGCTGACCGCCGACATCGCTGCTGCCCTGACGTTGGAGGCGCTGCATGGGACGGATCGGGCGTATGACGGCCGTGTCCATGCCGCCCGCCCCCACCCGCGCCAGATTGATTGCGCCGCCTTTTTGCGCCAATTGTTGCAGGGCAGCCAGCTTTTGCGTGGGTATGACCCGCTGAATGTGCAAGACCCGTACACGCTGCGCTGCGTGCCCCAGGTGCATGGCGCGGCCCGTGACGCTATTGCCTATGCGCAGTGGGTGATTGATATTGAACTCAATTCCGTCAACGACAATCCCATCATTTTTGTGGACGAGGCCACCGGGCAGGCGGAAGTGATTTCGGCGGGCAATTTTCATGGTGAACCGATTGCCATGGCCATGGATTATATGAAGCTGGCGCTGACGGAAATCGGCAATATGAGCGAACGGCGCATGGCACGGCTGGTGGATGCGGACAGCAACGGCCGTGTCTTGCCCATGTTCCTCACCGAAGATGGCGGCCTGGAAAGTGGCCTGATGATGGCCCAATATACGGCCGCCGCGCTGGCTTCGGAGAACAAAGTCCTGGTTCACCCCGCCAGCGCGGACACCATCCCCAGCAGCGCCAATGTGGAAGACCATGTGAGTATGGGGGCCACGGCCGTGCGCCAGGCCGCGCAAATCCTGGATCACGTGGAAACGATTGTGGCGATTGAACTATTGGGCGCGGCACAGGGAGTGGATTTCCGGCGGCAGGTCATGGGGGAGGAGAAGCAGTTGGGGCGGGGCACGGCCGTAGCCTACCATCTCATCCGCCAATCCGTCCCCTTCCTGGCCGACGATACCGTGTTAGCCCCCCATATTGAACAGTTACGCCGGTTGGTGGCTGATGGTACAATTAAGTGGGCGGTGGAAGCAGTGTTGAAAAGTGAACGGTGAGCGGTGAGTGGTGAGCAGTTAATCTGCGAAGGACGCAATAGCCAGTTCCACAAGTTCAGCACGCCGTTCAGCCAGGACTTGCGAAATCTATTTCCCTAACGAATCACAACCGGGAGGTAAACATCACTAAAGGGTGGCATAGCTCCGGCCGCGTTCCAAAACCCACCGTTCACCGTATAATCACCACCAGCCATCATCCCTGCATCGGGCTGAGCCACTGTCCCTATGAGTGCATAAGCGCCTCCCGAACTTTGACCTCCGCCCGCATCCACTGTCCACCAATCGATGCTAAAACTTTCGGGATTTGCAGAAACCGTCCAGATAAAGCTGCCAAACAGGAGCAGCGCCAGAATAAGGAGAATGCCTTTTTTTAGCATGTTTCACCTCAGTGTGGATTAACCAGGACCCAGACCAGACCATCGCCATCACTATCGCTCGCTTCCAGGGTAATGCCCAGGGTAGGCGCGGCTTCAGCCAGAGGGACGCCATTTAGTTCCACGGTTTGCAGGGCGCGGATACGGCCGTTTTCAGCCAATGTCACCCGATCACCGGCGGCAAAGGCGGCGGCGCTCGCTGGCAGTTGTACCGGCCCATAAATGATGATGGACACGTAGTCGTTTGGTTCGGCAGGTTCCCCGGCGCGCGGGACTAAAACCGTTGTGCCATCTTCAGCGCTGGTGCGCAGCTCCGCCCGGCCGGAAACGACGCCGACCAACGGCTGTCCCACGGCCGCCGGCTGCACCTGCAGCAGCATCTCCGTGTTGGCTGCCGGACCGGCCTGGGTACCAGCTACGGACACAATGTCGCCGGGTTGTAAGGCATTCGGACCGTTATTGATGCCAAAGGTAGCCAGCAGGCAGCCGCCGCAACTGCCGGTGACGTAGATATCCCCGCCAAAGTAGCCGGCGTAGTTAGTAGCATCCCTTACCCAAATGCCGCTGTCTCCGGCATCAAAGGCATAAAAGCCATTCGTAGCCGGAGTATTAATACGAAAACCGGCCGCACCAGCCGAATCCACCAACACGCCATGGTGGCCCGCCGAATCCACAAACACGCCAGTGCTTCCGGTCGAACCCACATATACGCCAGTGCTGCCAGCCGAATCCACAAACACGCCAGTGCTAGCCGAACTCACATGCACGCCAGAGATGCCAGCCGAACCCACCACCACACCATAGGAACCAGCCGAACCCACATACACGCCAAGGGAACCAGCCGAGTTCACAGACACGCCATGATGTTCTGCATTACCGATCTCAATGGCATTATTCAAATCACTGCGGGGGCAACCGGTTTCATTGCCGGTGTTGCATATCACCATGCCATCGCCATCGCTGTGGCCGACGCGCACACCGGCGTTGACGGCGTTGTTGACGCGGAAACCGTAAAGGCCGGCGCTTTCTACCAGGACACCATGAGAACCAGCCGAGTTG
>JACTMP010000037.1:12783-13336 GCA_014584575.1 Chloroflexota bacterium | reverse complement strand
CGATCTGCTGTTGGGGCACAGCGTGGGTGAATACGTGGCCGCCTGCCTGGCCGGCGTCTTCAGCCTGGCCGACGGGCTGAAACTGGTGGCCGCACGGGGTCGGCTGATGCAAAACCTGACCATGCCCGGCCGCATGGCTGTCGCCTTTGCTTCTGAAGAAACCGTGCAGGCAGCCATTACGCCTTATGCGGAGGCGGTGGGCATCGCCGCCATCAACGGGCCGGAGAGCATCACCTATGCCGGGCAGACGGAAGCGGTTACGGCCGTGACCGCCGCCTTGCAGCAGCAGGGCATTGAAACCCGCGACCTGAACGTCTCCCACGCTTTCCACTCGCCGCTGATGACCCCCATTCTAAGACCATTTGCCGACATCCTGGCTACCGTGCCGCTCAACCCACCCCGGTTGGAAATCATCAGCAACGTCAGCGGCCAATTGGTGGGTGAAGAAATGAGTCGGGCCGAATACTGGGTGGAGCATATCCGGCAGCCGGTGCGGTTTGCGCCGGGCATGGCGGCATTGCGGCAGCAGGGGGCCGGTGTGTTCATCGAGATT
>JACTMP010000037.1:0-12769 GCA_014584575.1 Chloroflexota bacterium | reverse complement strand
AGAAGGGGAGCAGTTATTGAGCAGCCTGGGTGCGTTGTACACATTGGGTGTAGAGGTGAACTGGGCGGCGGTGGAGCCGGGGCACGGCCGTCGCCGCATCGCCCTGCCCACCTATCCTTTCCAGCGCCAACGCTATTGGTTGGACACCGGCAAATATCTCTATCCACCCAAACCAACCATGTCTCCATCAAAGAGCATGTCACGGCCGTCAACCGACCCAACGGCGGCGTGGCTGTATGAACCAACCTGGCAGCCGCAACCGGCGCAAAGCCAGACCCCACCGCCGACACCGCCGGGACAATGGCTGATCCTGGCCGACAAACAGGGGATTGGCCGCCAGTTGGCCGCTCTGCTGGAGGAACAGGGGCATCATTGTACGCTCGTTTTCCCTGGTGAGGCGTATGCCCAAATTGAGGCGCAGGCGTTTACGGCCGTGCCCGCCGACGCTATGCACTTCCACCAACTTGTGCAAGAGGTGAGCGCGGCGGAAGCCCCATTCTATGGCGTGATTCATTTGTGGAGCCTGGATGACGTGATTGGCGGCGAGTCACTCACCTGCGCCAGCCTGGAAGAGACATTGCGGCAGGGGTGTGGCACGCTGTTGCCGTTGGTGCAAACGGCCGTGACCCTGCCTGCGCCGCCCCGCTTCTGGCTGGTCACACGCGGCGCGCAGCCGGTGATGCACGATCTGGTCTCCATTGCCCAGGCTCCCCTGTGGGGACTGGGGCGGGTGGTGGCGTTGGAACATCCCGAAGCCTGGGGCGGCATGATCGATCTGGACCCCAACCCACCCGGCGACGAGGTGGCCCAGATCATGGCCGAAATTCTGGCCGCCGACGATGAGGACCATGTCGCTTTCCGGGACGAGGAGCGGTATGTGTGCCGGGTGGTGCGGGCGCAACGGCCGTCCAGACGCCCCCTTTCTTTGGCGCGGGATGGTTCCTATTTAATTACCGGTGGTCTGGGGTATTTGGGGTTAAGCCTGGCGCATTGGCTGGTCACCCGTGGGGTGCGTCATCTGATTCTCACCAGCCGCCGCCCGCTGCCGGAACGCCAGCAATGGGACGGGTTGCTGCCCGAAACCAGAGAGGCAGAACAGGTGAAAGCGATCCGGGCGCTGGAGGCGATGGGGGCAACGGTAGCCGTTTACCCGGCCGATGTAAGCGACCGGCAGCAAATGGCGGCCATCCTGGAAAACATCCAGACGGCACATCCGCCGTTGCGGGGTGTTTTTCATGCGGCCGGCATTGGGACCCAGGCGGCCATTAAAGAGATGGACGCGGCCACGCTGAACGCCGTTTTTGCCGCCAAACTGTTTGGCGGCTGGATTTTGCACCAGTTGACGAGAGAGATGAACCTGGAACTGTTTGTCAACTTTTCCACTGCCGGGGCGGTATGGGGCGCAGCCGGGCACGGCCATTATGATGCGGCCAACCATTTTTTGGATGCGCTGGCCCATTATCGGCACACAGTAGGGCTGCCTGCTTTGAGCGTTAACTGGGGGCCGATAAGCGGTGGCGGCATGGTGTCGGCGGGGTATGAGCAGCTATTTGCCCGCATGGGTTTGCAGGGGTTCGAGCCGAAGGAGGGCTGGCGTGTTTTAGAGCAGCTATTGGGCAGCGATGCGGTGCAGACGGCCGTAGCCAGGGTGGATTGGGCCAGGTTCAAGAAGCTGTATGAGATGCGGCGGAAACGGCCGTTGCTCGCCCACTTACCCTCCATTCCCGAAGCAGCCGCGGCCAACCGGCATCCCATCTCTGTTAATGGAAACGGGGCCGACCAGGTATTACCCGGTCGTAAACCAGCCCATCCACTGCTGGGACGGCCGTTGCGCCTGCCGCTGGCCAACGAGAGCCGCTTCGAGACACAGTTTAGCCCGCAGTCGCCGCCCTATCTGAATGATCATCGCATCTTTGGTACGCTGGTGGTGGCCGGGGCTTCCCACCTGGCCATGGCAGTCACGGCCGTGCAAACGGCCTTAAAAGTGGAAACCTGCGCCGTGGAAAACGTGGTTTTTCCGCAGGCATTTTTGTTGCCAGATGAGCAGGCACGGGCGGTGCAGGTGATTGTCAGCCACCCGGAAACCGGCCAGGCGACCGCTGCTTCTCCTATCTTCCAGATCATCAGCGCCCCGGCGGAACCTGATGATGAAAACGCGGCCTGGATCATCCATGCCAGCGGCCAGGTGCAAACCAGGCTAACGGGAGCCGCATTGCCCACCACCATTGCCACCGCCCAGGCGCGTTGTCCCCAGACCATATCCGGTGCGGCCTTTTACGAACTGCTGCACCAGACCGGTTATGTGATGGGGCCTTCCTTCCGTTGGGTAGAACACATCTGGTTTGGCGAAAGTGAGGCACTCGGCCGTTTGCGTTTGCCGCAAGGCCCGGCAGAAGTGGAAGGGTATGCCCTGCATCCGGGGTTGATTGATTCCAGTTGGCTGTTGCAGGCCAGTTGCCAGCGCACCAATCTGGCGGCGCTGGTGAGCAGCGAACGAGTGTACGTGCCTTTCCGCGTGGGTAGTTTCTGTTTGCACCAACGTCTGAGTGGCGCGCCACTATGGGCGTATGCCCAGCTGCGCGACCAGGAAGCGGTGGGTGAACAAGGATTGGTGGGCGACATCTGGATTTTTGAAGAGCCGGGCACGCTAGTAGCCACCATTACCGGTGTGGAAAGCCGGTTGGTGGGGCGCACGGCGCTGTTGAGCAGCCTGGGTCAGAAAGTGGATGCCGGGTCAGACGCCCAACGAGGTTATTTCCGGCGTGAGTTGGAAACGGCCGTGCCCACCGAACGCCAATCACTCCTGACCACGCACCTGCGCGCCCAATTGGCCGGGGTGCTGCGCCTGCCCACGCCAGAGCAAATTGGGCTGCGCCAACGGCTGTTCGACCTGGGTCTGGATTCGCTGATGGCCATTGAATGCCGCGATGGTTTGGAGATGAGCCTGGGCTGTTCATTGCCCGCCACCTTGCTGTTTGACTATCCCACGCTGGCGACCTTGAGCGATCACCTGTTCCATGAGGTGCTGGACTTTCCGGTGATTACGGCCGTGCCGGAGCTGCTGCCCATTGCGCTGGCTGAGGATGACCTGGATACCGCCGAATTTGATCTGTTTTCGGTCAATGAACTGCGGGCCTTATTAGATGAAAAGCTGGCCGGCATTGAATATGCCATAGGGGATTAATGATGATGAACGAGTCTGTAGAAACAGCCACCGACCTGGCTCGCTTAAAACGTGCTTTGCAGGCGCTGGACAAGATGCAAACCCGGCTGGACGCGCTGGAACGCGCCCGCGCCGAACCGATTGCCATTATCGGTATGGGCTGCCGATTTCCCGGCGGGGCCGATAACCCGGCGGCCTTTTGGGAACTGCTGCAAAATGGCGTAGACGCCGTGCGTGAAGTGCCATCGGAGCGGTGGGATGCCCAGGCGTATTATGACGCCGACCCCGATGTGCCCGGCAAGACATATGTATGTCACGGCGCATTTTTAGAGGAAGCCGACACCTTTGATCCCCACTTTTTTGGCATTTCACCGCGCGAAGCCGCCCACATGGACCCACAGCAGCGATTGCTGCTGGAAGTAAGTTGGCAGGCATTGGAAAACGCCGGGGTACGCCCCGATACGCTGGTCAACAGCCAGACGGGTGTTTACATCGGCCTGATGAACAACGATTACATGCGCTTTGAAGTGGGGGCGATTGACGCCACCAACTTTGATTATTATGGCGACACGGGGGATGTGGGTTTGCTGGCGGGGCGATTGTCTTACGTATTGGGTTTGCAGGGGCCGAGCATTGTGGTGACGACGGCCTGCTCCTCGTCGCTGGTAGCCACCCATCTGGCCTGCCAGGCGTTACGCGCCGGGGAGTGTGAACTGGCGCTGGCCGGCGGTGTGAACCTGATCTTTTCGCCCGTTTCCAATGTGGTGTTTGCCAAATTGAAGGCGATGGCTTACGACGGCCGTTGCAAAACCTTTGACGCCGCCGCCGATGGGTATGGCCGGGGTGAAGGGTGCGGCGTGGTCGTCTTGAAGCGCCTCTCCGACGCGCTGGCCCAGGGCGATCCCATCCTGGCGCTCATTCGCGGCACGGCCGTGAACCACAACGGCCCCAGCGGCAGCCTGACCATCCCCAACGGCGTGGCCCAGGCCAACCTCATTCGCTCGGCTCTGAGTCTGGGTAATATCCCGCCCACGGCCGTGAGCTACGTGGAAACACACGGCACCGGCACCCGCCTGGGCGACCCCATTGAAGTGCGGGCGCTGGGCCGCGTCTACGGCCCCAACCGCCCGGCCGATCACCCCCTGCTCATCGGCTCGGTCAAAACGAACATCGGCCACCTGGAAGCGTCGGCGGGCGTGGCCGGGTTGATCAAAACCGTCCTGGCTTTGCAACACCAACAAATCCCGCCAAATCTGCATTTCCGCGAGCCTAATCCACAAATTCCCTGGGATGAACTGCCGTTGCAGGTACCCACCCAACTGACCCCGTGGCAGGCTAATGGTGCGCCGCGCCGCGCCGGCGTCAGCGCCTTTGGCATGAGCGGCATCAACGCCCATCTGATCGTCGAAGAAGCGCCGGAGGTGACGGCCGTGCCCGGTAAACCGGGTCGCCCCTTGCACCTGCTCACCCTCTCTGCTAAAAGCCAGGCGGCGCTGGAGCAAACCACCAAAGATCTGGCCGACTACCTCAAATCTCACCCGGCCGACAACCTGACTGATGTGGCTTACACCCTGCAACTAAAACGCAGCGCCTTTAACCACCGCCGCGTCCTCGTTTGCCGCCATGCCGCCGAAGCCGTCGCTGCCCTGGAAACGGCCGATCCCCGCCTCATTCTGGAACATACCCTGACCCAGGAAATGGAACGGCCCGTCACCTTCATGTTCCCCGGCGTGGGCGACCAATACGTGCAGGCGGCGGCGCAGCTATACCGAGATGAACCTGTCTTCCGCCAATACTTTGACCGATGCAGTGACCTGCTACGGCCTTACCTGGGCCAGGACCTGCGCCAGATTTTGTATCCGCAAGACACGCCCCATGTGGTCAGCCTGGAAACCGGGCCAGACCTGAAACAAATGCTCAACCGGGGGCAGACCAATGGGGCGCATGGCAACGGCCACCACGCCAATGGGACAGGACAAAAAATTAAACAAACGGCCGTCGCCCAACCCCTCGTTTTTGCTTTGGAATATGCCCTGGCGCAGTTGTGGCTCTCCTGGGGCGTGCAGCCGGGCGCGCTCGTCGGTTACAGCCTCGGTGAGTATGTGGCCGCCTGCCTGGCCGGTGTTTTTTCTCTGGAAGATGGCCTGCGCCTGGTGGCGCAGCGGGCGCAACTGATTGAGACCTTGCCCGGCGGGGCGATGCTGGCGGTGGCCTTACCGGAAACGGAGATACGGCCGTATCTGGAAGATTCCCTCAGTCTGTCCGCCATTAACGGCCCGCTGATGTGCGTGGTGGCCGGCCCGACGGATGAGGTGAGCGAGCTTGCCCAGCGGTTGACAACGGCGGGCGTGGCCTGCCGCCCGGTGCAAAGTTCTCATGCCTTCCATTCGCGGATGATGGCCCCCATTGCAGCCTCATTCAAAGAACTATTGCAGACGATCCCGCTCGCACCGCCCCAAATCCCAATTGTGTCCAATGTGACCGGCACGTGGCTCACGGCCGTGCAAGCTACCGATCCCGATTATTGGCTGACCCATTTGCAGCAGCCTGTCCGTTTTGCCGATGGTGTGCAAACCCTCTGGCAAAAATCCGGGAATGTGCTGTTGGAAGTGGGCATTGGGCAAACGATGGGCAGCCTGGCCATGCAGCATCCGGCGCGGCGTGACGCGATTGACCCGGTGGTACTCTCGTCGCTGCCTACGGCGTATGACCGGCTGTCAGAACTGGAAATTTTGCTGCGTTCATTGGGCCAGATGTGGCTGGCCGGTGTACCCATCAACTGGGCCGGGTTTTATGCCGGGCAAATGCGCCGGCAACGGCCGTTGCCCCATTACCCCTTTGAACGCCGCCGCTACTGGGTGGAGGGGGTTGGCGTCCGGCCACCCCCAACAAACGGTACGGCTTTTACACCAGATACATTGCCGCCAGCCCCGGCCAAAAAACCGGACATTGCCGACTGGTTTTATGTGCCTTCCTGGCAGCGGCTGCCGTTGCCCCGTGCCAAGTCTGCGTCCGCCCTGGCGCACAACTGGCTGCTTTTTGTGGATGAGTGTGGTCTGGGCGCGGCTCTGGCGCAGCGGCTGGAGGAGGCCGGGCACACGGCCGTGTTGGTATTGCTCGGAGAATCGTTTGCCCAGCTAGAGGAAGGGGTATTCACCATCCATCCCGGTGTGCGCGAAGATTATGCCGCGCTGATCAACCACCTTTACCAGACCAACCAACCGCCGGAGCGGATGGTGCATTTGTGGAATGTCACGACCGAGGCCAACACCCCCTGCCTGGAAACGGCCGAAACCGCGCAGCAAACGGGCTTTTTTAGCCTGCTCTTTCTGGCCCAGGCGTTGGGCAACCAGCAGCTAGAACAACCGGTGCGGCTGCACGTCATTTCCAATAATCTACAAGATGTGTTGGGCGGGGAGCCGATTCAACCGGAAAAAGCCACATTGCTTGGCCCGGTTAAAACCATCGGCCATGAGTATGAACAAATCCACTGCACCAGCGTGGATGTTGCCTGGCCTGCTTCTCTGGAAACCATCACCGGTCAGTTATGGGCAGAGACAAACGCGGCGGTGGTGGATACGGCCGTGGCCTATCGTGGCTCCTCCCGCTGGGTACACACCTTCACCCCGCTCCGCATAGAGCAAAACAAAAGTGACATCCCTCCCCTGCGGCCGCAAGGTGTCTATCTCATTACCGGTGGGTTTGGCGGCCTGGGGGCGGCGCTGGCCGAACACCTGGCGCAAACCGGGTCGCCCCGGCTCGTCCTGCTGGGGCGCACCGCCCTGCCCCCACGTGAAGAGTGGCCGGTCTGGTTGGCCGACCCCGCCAGCGATGCCGGGATACACGACCGTATCCAACAAATCATGGCGCTGGAAGCACGGGGAGCGCAGGTGCTGCCCCTTGCCGCCGATGTGGCCGACCGGGCCCAGATGGAACAGGCGTTGGCGCAGATTCATCAACAGTTTGGGCCGGTCAACGGGCTGTTTCATGTGGCCGGCCTGCCCGGCGAAGGGCTGATGCAGCTAAAACAGCCGGCCGACGCGGCGCGGGTGTTGCGGCCAAAGGTGCAGGGAACGCTGGTGTTAGATGCTGTGCTGCGTGATGAGCCGCTTGATTTTATGGTTTTGTATTCCTCGATAGTGGTGGCTAAGAGCGGGTTGGGGGAAGTGGATTACTGCGCCGCTAACACCTTTTTGGATGCGTTTGCCCACTATACCCGGACGGTGCGGGGGGGTACGGCCGTGTCCATCAACTGGGGCATGTGGCAGTGGGACGCCTGGCAATCCTCCCTGGCACACACCATGCCCGACGTATATGCCCGCATGTCTGAAGCGCGACAGCAATATGGCTTCACTTTTGCCGAGGGCATCGAGGCGTTGTGGCGCATTTTGTCCGCAGACCTGCCGCAGGCGCTGGTCACATCGCTCGATCTGGACAAAGCGGGACAGTTGTGGCACGCGCTGACTTATTCCGGGATGCAGCAGCTACAGCAGGCCAATGACCAACCCCGCCACCCCCGGCCCACCTTACGCACCCCCTACGTTGCCCCGCGTGATGGCCTGGAAGAACAAATCGCCGACATCTGGGCGCAATGTTTGGGTGTGGAAAAAGTCGGCGTTCATGATCATTTCCAGGAATTGGGTGGCAATTCGCTCCTGGGCATCGCCATCATTTCCCGGCTGAAAGAAGCGCTGGATGTTCACTTAACCGCCGCCACCCTTTATGAAGGGCCAACAGTGCGGGCGCTGTATGAAGTGATCCAGGCCAACGGCCACAACGGTGCTTCCCTGGCGGCCGATGAAGCGCGGGGTAAACGGCGCAAAATGATGGGCAAAAGACGGCAGCGAGCCTGATGAGCTTATAGAGAATTCAATAGACCTGACAGGTTTTCTGAAACCTGTCAGGTCTGCCTCGCCAAGTAAAGAGGAAAAGTTACATGTTTCAGAAAAACACAACCCTGATAACGGAAACAGAGACAGCAGATGATATGAACGCCGAGATCGCCATCATCGGCATGGCCGGGCGTTTCCCGGGCGCGGACGATGTGGAAAGGTTCTGGCAAAACCTGCGCGACGGGGTGGATGGCATCACCGATTTTTCCGACGAGGAATTGTTGGCAGCCGGGATAGACCCCCAAACCTTGCAAGACCCTAATTACGTTAAAGCCGGGGCGGTTTTAGGGGATATTGAAGGTTTTGATGCTGCCTTTTTTGGGATGACGCCGCGAGAAGCGCAGGTGTTGGATCCGCAGCATCGCCTCTTTTTGGAGGCAGCCTGGAATGTCATCGAAAGCGCCGGTTATGACACTGCCACCTACAAAGGGGCGATAGGCGTTTTTGCCGGGGCAGCCATGAGCGATTATGTGCTGAACAATCTTTTCCCCAATCAGGAATTGCAAGAAACGTTGGGACGCGGTTTTACTGTGTTGAGCAATGATAAAGACGCTCTGGCAACTCGTGCTGCTTATTTTCTTGACCTGACCGGCCCTGCCTGCTCGGTGCAAACCTACTGCTCCACTTCACTGGTGGCGGTGGGGCTGGCCTGCGACAGTCTGGTGAACGGCGAAAGCGATATGGCGTTGGCCGGCGGCGTGGCGCTTAATGTGCCACAGCGGGTGGGTTATCTCTATCAAGAAGGCGGTATTACGTCGCCCGACGGCCGTTGCCGGGCTTTTGACGCCAATGCACAGGGTTCTCCCCTGGGCAGCGGCGTGGCTGTGGTGCTGCTCAAGCGGCTGCAAGACGCCGTGGAGGATGGCGACACCATTTACGCCGTGATCAAGGGGTGGGCGATCAACAATGACGGGGCCATGCGCACCGGCTTCACCGCGCCCGGTGTGCGCGGCCAGGCCAAAGTGGTGCTGGAAGCATTGGCCCACGCTGAGGTGGATGCGGAAAGCATCAATTACATTGAGGCGCATGGCACCGGCACGGCATTGGGCGATGCCGTCGAGTTTGCCGCCCTGGTCAAGAGCTTCGGCGAACATACCAATAAAAAAGAGTTTTGCGCCGTTGGTTCGGTGAAGACCAATATCGGCCACCTGGATCGGGCGGCGGGCGCTACCGGGCTGATCAAAACGGCACTGGCGCTGAAAAACGAACTCATCCCGCCCACACTTCATTACCACACGCCTAACCCGGAAATTGATTTCAGCCGTACCCCGTTTTACGTGAATACCGAGCTACGGCCGTGGCCGCGTCATGGGCGTCCGCGTCGGGCCGGTGTCAGTTCGTTTGGCATGGGTGGCACCAATGCCCACGTGATCCTGGAAGAAGCGCCGGATGTGCCGGTGGATGATCCGTCCCGGCCCTATCAGTTGATGCTGCTTTCCGCCCGCAGCCAGGCGGCGCTGGAAACGGCCGTGTCCAATCTGCGCACCTATTTGCTGGCAAACCCCGATGTAAACATGGCGGACGTGGCCTATACCTTGCAGGTGGGGCGCAAACCGTTTGAGTACCGGCGTGCATTTGTCTGCCAGGGGCGGGAAGATGCCCTGCGTATATTGGAGTCTGGCGACCCCGCCCGGTCGTGGGAGTGGGCACAGGTAGCACAGGAACGGCCGTTTGCTTTTATGTTCCCCGGCGTAGGCGACCATTACCCTCATATGGCGCAGGAACTCTACGAGGTAGAGCCGGTTTTCCGGCAGGTGGTGGATGATTGCTGCCAGCAGCTACAGCCCATACTGGGGTTAGACCTGCGTGAACTGCTGTTCCCGCCCCTCACCGCCCCGGCAACAGATAGTGAACTCAACCTGCGGCAAATGTTGGGGCGGCAAAAAAGCAGCGATGAACGGCTCAACCGCACCGAATTTGCGCAACCGGCCGTGTTTGTCATTGAATATGCTCTGTCACAACTCCTGCGCAGTTGGGGCATAACGCCCGGCGCGTTGATTGGTTACAGCCTGGGCGAATATGTGGCCGCCTGTGTGGCCGGGGTGCTGCCTTTGGCAGCGGCGCTGATTTTAGTAGCCCGCCGGGCGCAACTGATCCAACAGTTGCCCGGCGGCAGCATGTTGGCGGTATCTCTGTCGGAGGCGGCGGTACGGCCGTATGTGCAAGACCCCGTTTGTCTGGCCATTGTCAACGGCCCCCAAAACTGCGTATTGGCCGGGCCTGCCGCAGCCCTGCAACAGGTTGAACAACAACTAACCGCCCAGGAAATCGCCTGCCGCCGCCTGGAAACGAGCCACGCCTTCCACTCCACCATGATGACCCCCATCGTGGCCGAGTTTACCGCGCTGGTACGTTCCATTTCACTCAGCCCGCCACAAATTCCATATTTGTCCAATGTGACCGGTGACTGGATTACGGCTGAACAGGCCACCGACCCGGCGTATTGGGCGCAGCATTTGTGCCAGACGGTGCGTTTTGGTGAGGGTCTGGGGCGCCTGTTGGCAAACAGGCAACAACTACTGTTGGAAGTGGGGCCAGGACAATCCCTGGCCTCCTTTGCCAAACAGCACCCCGATTGCACCAGAGAACAATTTTCCCAAATTTTGCCGACGCTGCCCTATCTCTACAATCGCCGCTCGGATGTGGCTTTCCTGTTGAGTACAGCCGCCAAAGTGTGGTTGCAGGGGCATCCGTTGGCCTGGGCCGGCTTTTATGGCGATGAACGGCGGCAGCGTATTCCGCTGCCTACCTATCCTTTTGAGCGGCAGCGGTATTGGATTGATCCCCCGGCAGTGCCTCAGGCCACGCCGCAATTGCCGGCGGCGTCTACCGGCAAGAAGGCAGACAGCGCCGATTGGTTTTATGAACCGGTGTGGCAGGCTGCGCCATTACCGGCGCAAAGTGGGAAATTGCACGGCCGTTGCCTCATTTTGGTGGATGAAACGGGTTGGGGCACGGCCGTTGGTGCAGCGCTGCACCGGCAAGGGTGCCAGGTGGTGTATGCCACAATGGGACAGACGTTTGCCCAAAACGCCGCTGACCAGTTTACCCTACGCCCCGATGTGGCCGCCGATTACGACGCTCTGCTACAGGCGCTCCAGAACGCGGGTGAACTGCCGGAACAAATTATCCACGCCTGGGGGATCGGCGCAGCCGATGTCACACTACCGGCGCGGGAAATGTTCCAGGCGGCGCAGCAGAAGGGGTTTTACAGCCTGCTTTATCTGGCGCAGACGTTGAGCCGCCAGCCCCGCTCTTCCTTTCAGGTCACGGTTCTCACCAGCAACATGCAAGCCGTGGATGACAGCCTTGTTTGCCCGGAAAAGGCAACGGTGTTGAGTTTGTGCCGGGTGATTCCCCAGGAATATCAGAACATTCGCTGCCGTTCGGTGGACGTGGCGCTCACGGCCGTAAACGACGACATCCCGGAAACGACCATCACCCACCTGCTGGCCGAATGCGCCAACCCCACTACAGAAATCGCGGTGGCTTATCGTCAGGATACACGGTATGTGCAGCAATTTGTCGCCAGACGGCCGCAGCCCGTGATTGAACGTTTGCGGCGCAACGGCATCTACCTGATCACCGGCGGGTTGGGCGGCATTGGCCTGACGCTGGCCGATTACCTGGCCCGCCATTACCAGGCCACGCTGATTTTACTCGGTCGCGCCGGTTTACCGGCCCCGGAAAGCTGGGATACCTGGCTGGCCGAACACGGCGCAGACGACAGCACCAGCCGCCGCATCCAACAGGTGCGTGTTTTGCAGGCAAACGGCGCAGACGTATTGGTGCTGGCGGCCGATGTAGCCGACGAGGGCCAGATGCGGGCCGTGATTGACGAGATTTATGCGCGGTACGGCCGTTTGCATGGCGTCATTCACGCCGCCGGTTACGTGTCCCGCGCCGCTTTCGCCCCCCTTCAGGAAACCGACCCGACTCTCTGCGAAGCGCACTTCCAATCTAAAGTGTATGGGCTTTATGTGCTGGATAAAGTGCTGCAAAACAGAGAACTCGATTTTTACTGCCTCTTCTCCTCGCTCTCCTCGGTATTGGGCGGCCTGGGTGTGGCCGCCTATGCAGCGGCCAATACCTTTATGGATGCCTATGCCGCGCAGCGTCGCCAGGCGGGGGCGGCCAATTGGCTGACGGTGAATTGGGATACCTGGCTGGTGAATGAGATGGAGATGGCCGGGTTGGTGGGGGGCACTGTAGCCGAATTTGCCATGTCGCCCGCCGAAGGGGCCAAAGCCTTTGCCCTGGCCTTAGCCAGCGGCCAGGCTCATCTGGTCCATTCCACCGGTGATTTGCACGGCCGTATTCGCCAATGGGTGCTGCTGGAAGCATTAACGGCCGTCTCTCGCCCCATGCAAAACGCCGCCCGCCCTGCTCTCACTTCCGGTTACACGGCGGCGGGGAAAGGAATAGAGAAGCGCATTGGGGGGGTGTGGGAAGAGGTGTTGGGCATCGAGGGCATCGGCATCCACGACAACTTCTTCGACATGGGGGGCAACTCCCTCATCGGCTTGCAGGTGGTGGCCCGGTTGCAGAAAGAGCTGGGCATGCCCGTCTCGGCGGTGGCCCTGTTCGAGGCGCCGACCATCAGCAGCCTGGCGCACTACTTGCAGCCGGAGGTCGAGGAAGAGAGCGAGACGGCAAGCGAACGAGCGGTGTACCAACAACGACGGCAGCAAGCGCGGCAGCAGGTGGGGCAGGA
>JACTMP010000050.1 GCA_014584575.1 Chloroflexota bacterium | reverse complement strand
TACCGACCACTCACCGATGTGAGCTACCGGTATTGTACCTGGGCAGCACCCTTGTGTGACCGACTTTTACCTGTTCTGGGATTTATCTTATACGAGGGTGAATTGGCTAGCACTACCCTCCGAGACGACCTGAACAAGCATGATGAACCGATATTTTGAGTTAAGTTTCTTAATGCTCTGTCTGGTCGGGTGTGCTCCAGGCGAGGTGGTTTCTATACCAACGGCCGTTTTCACGGCAACAGCCATACATCCACTGCCATCAGCCACCGCTGCTGCCACAGAAACGGCCGTCTCGCAGACCGTCACCCCCTCCATGTCGCCAACCCAACCCACGGCAAACGCGACGCCAGAGTGGGAAGCTGACTTTTTTGATGGTTTGATTTTAGGCAGTCCACGTAATTTTGAAGCTGTGTCCATCATCAAAGACAATGCGCCTGCGTCACTCACAAAATATGAAACCGGGTTGCTGACCCATGGCCAATGGCCTGGCTATGCCACGATAGACGAAAAGGTTTACACCGTGCAAAACGGGCAGATCATCGAGTATTCAGCCACCGGGCAAACTGAGATACCCTTTGAGCGCATTCCCCAATCCATTTTTGGAGTGGTGAATGATTGGCTTATATTGAGTTCGTTTCCATTAGATTGGACCGTTCAGCAGGAAGTTGGCAACTTAACGGCCGTTTCGCTCACCACATTTGAGACCATTCTTATTCACGACGAGCGGCCCTATGTCACCCCCATTGTTGCCCCAGATGGCAGCCAAGTCATTTATTGGGGCGATAACGCCACATTCTCATGGCGCGGCGAGGGGCAAAGTGAGCCACGGCCGTTTCCCCTATTTCGCAGCGGCGCCATCTCGCCGAACGGTGAATATGTGGCCCTGTTGCTGTCAGGTGAAATCCACATCTACAATTTACAAACAGACCAACTGGTATATCAAGAAGCATTTGCTAACTGCCCTGGTGATGGTTTTTGCTTTCCAGTCTGGCATCCAGGCAACCTCCAGGTTGCCTATGGGGTGTACATCACCGAACTGACCCCACCAGATGCACTGCGTCTCATCTCCCTTGATGGCGCGGTTCAACAGTTTGACGGCGCTGCCTTTCCTGCATTTAGCCCGGATGGAGAATGGATGGCTGTTTATCGAATTGTACACAATAGACCGGTAACGGCCGTGGTTAACCTGGAAACAGGAGAGATTTTGAACACACCTTTTTCAGGTATTCCCATCAACTGGATTGATTACAGCGATAAATGAGTCTTCTCAACTTGAATACTTCACATGTCATTCCGAGCGGAGTCTTCGGAGCGAGGAATCCCTATCCTGTACAAGTGGCAGGGATTCCTCGTCGAGGACTCCTCGGAATGACACGAGAAACCTCAGGTTATTTTGTTAACGGTGTGCTGAATCTTTGCACCCTGTGCAGCAAAAGGAAACAGAACATGATATTTGAAAACCTCTATCAGGAATTGGCGCGGGGGTTGGAGATCATCCCCTTGCTGGTGGCCGGTATGACACAGGCGGAGGCGCAGGTCAAACCAGACTCCGATTCGTGGTCGGCGCTGGAAGTCATCTGCCACCTGTATGACGAGGAGCGCGAAGATTTCCGGCAGCGGCTGGACATTATGTTACACCGCCCAAACGACCCCCTGCCGGACATTGACCCGCAAGGGTGGATCACCGCCCGCGCCTATAACCAACGTGATCTGGCAGAGATGGTGGAAAAATTCAAAGCCGAACGCAGCCAATCGCTCACCTGGCTCAAGGGATTATCTGCGCCCAACTGGGAAGCGGTATATACAAACCCCTGGGGTTCCATGAAAGCGGGTGATATGTTTGCCGCCTGGGTTGCGCACGATAATTTGCACATGCGCCAACTGGTGGAATTGCGCCGTCATCGCTTGCTCCACCTGACCGCACCGTATGATGTGGGGTATGCAGGAGAATGGTGAAATGTGATGCTTGACACAGGTTCACACATCACGTCAAGAAGTTTTCCAATGGAAACACGAACAACAGAAACCCTCTGGCTCGAAGTCAAAACATATCTTGAAGAGAAGAAGTACCTCATCAATGAGGAGATCATCAACTATCCACCGCCTATTCCGGCCTGTGATGCCCAATTCAACTACCTGTTAGAAGAGCGGGCGCGCCTGACGGCGGAATTGAACCGACTGCAAGACCTGACCGAACAGGAGTTGAATGACGCCGAAACAGCCCGGTTATGGCAAGAACTCCTTACATCCAGCGCATCTAGCAGGCAACTTCCCGGCGATTAAAATCGTGCCTACAAGCGGCAAACTCTTCGCCGATCCAGGCCAGCGCCTGATAAAAAGCCAGCCACATTATCCCCAACAGAAATAGACACATTCTAACCCTTACGGTTTTGGGAAACCCTTTGGGTCTATTTGCGGTATAATGGCGGCGCGAGGCAGTAAGAGTGGATGAACCACACCTATCGGGTTTGGATAAAGAGGACGGTATGACCACGATATTACATATTGAAGACAACCACGCTAACCGGTTGCTGGTGGAGCGTGTGCTGACGCCGCATAACTATCGTCTGCTCCATGCGTCAGATGGGGAGAGCGGGGTGACGATGGCGATTGAAGAAAAGCCAGATTTAATTCTGGTGGATATGGGGCTGCCGGATGTGGATGGGCAAACCGTAGTCACCCTACTGCGGCAAATCCCGGAAATGCAGGACATCCCCATTGTAGCAGTGACCGCCTGGCCCCCCGATAAAGCGATGGAAATCGCCCAACGTTATGGTTGTGATGGCTGTATTACCAAGCCGATTGATATTCGCACGTTCCCGGCTGAGGTGGCCTCTTATCTGGGAAAACGCCAACAAATGTGACACATGGATGAGGCAACAACCTGAACAGGTTGCCTATCTTGAAAGACACCCGAACTATCACCAACATACGCTTCTGGCATACACCACGATGAAGATTCTAACCGCAGACCAGTTTTCGCCTGAAGAGCTGACCGACGCATACAATGAAACGCGCATGGATTATCTGGTGCCTATGCCTATGAATGTAGCCCGCTTTCAGGAATATACGCGGGTGTATGATATTGATATTGCTCGCTCGTGTGTAGTGTATGACGCCGAGGCAGAGTTGATCCTGGGGTTAGGGATGCTGGGGGTGCGGGCAGAACGAAGTTGGATAACAAGGCTAGGAGTGCTGCCTTACGGCCGTCGCCTGGGTACCGGCTCTGCTATCATGTCCGGCCTGCTGGCGCAAAGCGAAAAACTGGGCATCAAAACTGTCTGGCTGGAAGTCATCAAAGGCAATACACCCGCTCACCAGCTATTCTATAAATTTGGCTTTCAAGATTTGCGTGAATTGATTGTCGCCCGCCGTCCACCCAACCCAGACATTAACCAGGCAGCCCTCGACCGCATCAAACGTGTCACCTCCCTCAACCACGAAGATGCCACCATCTTGCTTTCACACCGCCGTGAGCGCGCGAACTGGTTGAACGAGACGGAGACATTCCAAAATGCGCGCAATCTGTCGGCGCTGCTGGTGGAATTACACAGCGGTGGGCGTGGCTGGGTGACGTACCACGCCGGGCTGCTGCAACTGACCCGCATCGTGGTGGAAGTGACGGTTGGTGATCCGTGTGAAGTTGCCGAGTCCGTTTTGAGTGTTATGCACCAACGCCACAAACGGCAGGACGCCATCGCCGAAAACTTTTGTGATGATGCCATCTGGCAGGGCTATCAAAAAGTTGGTTATTTTGAATCCTTCCGTCGTGTAGAAATGAACAGGAGGTTGTAAGTGAATATCGCCAGTATAGGTGCGTCTGCTTGCCCTCGGCGCTATTGTGGCAGAAAATAAGCGTGTGAAAGTGGCGATTTGAGATGAGAAAGTTGCAATCTCCGGCCTCCAATCGCCAATCTCTATCAATCCCTTGATCAATCTCTTGATCGATCTCTTGTCCCACTAAAAGGAGAACCGCATGATCTTCAAAAGTCCTTACCCTGATGTGCAAATTCCCGACCTGCCCCTGACCCAATTTTTGTTGGAACGGATCAGGCCGTTTGGCGACAAACCGGCGCTGATTGATGGGCCGAGCGGCCGTACCCTGACCTTTACGCAGTTGGCCGGGGCCATTCGCCTGGCGGCGGCCGGCCTCAGCCAGCGTGGTTTTGGCCAGGGGGATGTGTTTGCCATTTACAGCCCCAACCTGCCCGAATATGCCATCGCTTTCCATGCCGTCTCTCTCATTGGCGGCACGGTGACAACGGTAAACCCGCTGTACACGGCCGATGAACTGGCCCATCAGTTACAAGATTCGGGCGCGAAGTATTTGCTCACCATCTCGCTCTTTTTGCCCAATGCCCAGGCAGCGGCGGCCAATTCCAACGTGGAGGAGATTTTCACCTTTGACCCGGTGGAGGGAGCCACGCCGTTCGGCACGTTGTTGCAGAGCAACGGCCGTGTTCCCGACATCACCATTAACCCCGCCGAAGACGTGGTCGTCATGCCCTATTCCAGCGGCACCACCGGCTATCCCAAGGGGGTCATGCTCACCCACCGCAACATCGTGGCCAACATGGCCCAATGTGAAGGCATCCCCAACTTCAAAATGGTCTCCCCGGCCGATACCATCATGGGTATCCTGCCCTTTTACCACATCTATGGCATGGTGGTCATTATGAACATGAGCCTGATGATGGGCGCGACCATCGTCACCATGCCCCGTTTTGACCTGCCCCAATTCCTGGAACTGATCCAGAAACACAAAGTCACGCGCACCAACGTCGTGCCGCCCATTTTGCTGGCATTGGCCAAACACCCGCTCATTGACCAGTATGACCTCTCTTCCCTGGAAGAATTGACCTCCGGCGCCGCCCCGTTATCCGAAGAGTTGGCCGAAGCGGTGGTGCAGCGGATTGGCTGCAACGTCATCCAAGGGTATGGCATGACGGAAACCAGCCCCGTCACCCACGTCTGCCCCAATTTCCCCGGCATGATCAAACGCGCCTCCATCGGCCCGGCCGTCGCCAACACCGAGACAATGATTGTTAGTGTGGAAACGGGCGAGCCGCTCGGCTACAACCAAAATGGCGAACTGTGGCTGCGAGGGCCGCAGGTGATGAAGGGGTATCTGAACAACCCGGACGCCACCGCCGCTACCGTTGACGAAAACGGCTGGCTGCACACGGGTGACATTGGTTATGTGGATGATGATGGTTACTTCTTCATTGTGGATCGGCTGAAGGAGTTGATTAAGTACAAAGGGTTCCAGGTGGCGCCGGCGGAATTGGAAGGGCTGCTGCTGACGCACCCGGCCATTGCCGACGCGGCCGTGATCCCCAGCCCGGACGAGGAAGCGGGCGAAGTGCCCAAAGCGTACATTGTCCTCAAGCCAGGGCAGGAGGTGAGCGCGGAAGCGATTATGGATTGGGTGGCGGAACGGGTTTCGCCGCAGAAGAAAATCCGCCGCGTGCAATTCACCGACCAGGTACCCAAATCCCTCTCCGGCAAAATCCTGCGTCGCGTCCTGGTAGACCAGGAACGGGCAGCGCAGCAATGAGTTTGTGGTAGGCGATTTATCGCCGTAAAGGGCGATAAATCGTCTACTACAAACGTGAACGCCTATGTCCTCCATCCCCTCTCACTTTCAACTCCCTTTCCGGCCAATGGCTGAGCCGCAGGCGGTGGTCGTTTCCGGCAATGCCCGGTTTACGGTGCTGGCGTCGCGGCTAATCCGGTTGGAGTATGCGGAAAACGGCCGTTTCCAGGACACCCCCTCGCAACTTGTCTGGTTCCGCGAACAGCCGGTGCCGGAATTTAGTGTGGAGGAACGGGACGGCCGTGTCCACATCCACACCGCCCATTTGCACCTCAGCTACCAGAGTGGACGGCCGTTCACGGCCGAATCGCTGAGCATCACCTTGTTGGACAGCGGTGTCACCTGGCGCGCCGGGGAAAAGGACGAGGGGAATCTGCGCGGTACCTATCGCACATTGGACACCATCAGCGGCAGCACACCGCTGGAACCGGGGCTGCTCTCCCGCAATGGCTGGGTGGTGGTGGATGATTCCCATACGCTGCTGTTTCGGGAAGATGGCTGGCTGGAAGCCCGCCCCACTGAAGGGATTGACTGGTACTTTTTGGGTTACGGCCGTGACTATACCACCTGTTTGCAGGATTTCGCCCGCCTCACCGGGGCCACACCGCTGCTGCCCCGTTGGGCGCTGGGCAACTGGTGGAGCCGCTATTGGGCCTACAGCCAGCACGAACTGACCCGCCTGATGGAAGAGTTCCGCCGCGCCCACATTCCGCTCTCCGTCTGCATTGTGGACATGGATTGGCACCTGACGGACGTGGGTGAATACAACGGCTGGACAGGTTACACCTGGAACCGCGACCTCTTCCCCGAACCGGACGCCTTCATCGGCTGGCTGCACGAATTGGGGCTGAAAACGGCCCTCAACCTGCATCCGGCGTTGGGCATACGGCCGTATGAAGAACAATACCCGGAGATGGCAAAACGGTTGGGGCTAGACCCGGCTGCCAAAGAAACCATCCCCTTCAACATCGCCGATCCCGCCTTTGCCAACGCCTACTTTGAACTGCTGCACCACCCCAATGAAAAGATGGGCGTAGATTTCTGGTGGATGGATTGGCAGCAGGGCACACTGAGCGATTTGCCCGGCCTGGACCCGCTCTGGTGGCTGAACCATTTGCATTTTTACGATTTGGCGCGGGATGGCAAACGGCCGTTCATCTTCTCACGTTGGGGCGGTCTGGGCAATCATCGTTACCCCATCGGCTTCTCCGGCGACACCTGGGTGACGTGGGAATCGCTGGCTTTCCAGCCCTACTTCACCGCCACTGCTGCTAATGTGGGCTACGGCTGGTGGAGCCACGACATTGGCGGCCATATGTTTGGTGTGGAAGACAGCGAACTGTATGCCCGCTGGGTGCAGTTTGGCCTCTTTAGCCCCATCCTGCGGCTGCACAGCACCAAAAACCCATTCCACGAACGCCGCCCCCACGCCTACGACGCCGAAACCTACCGCGTCACCAAAGAAGCGATGCAACTGCGCCACGCCTTCATCCCTTACCTCTACACCCAATCCTGGCGCAACCACACGGAACACATCCCACCCATCCGCCCGCTCTACCACGATTACCCGGACACAGAAGCCGCCTACTACTGCCCGCAGCAGTACACCTTTGGCAGCGAACTGATTGTCGCCCCGTATGTGGAACCGGCCGATCCGGACACGCGCCTCAGCCGCCAGGTGGTCTGGCTGCCGCCCGGCGGCTGGTATCACTTTTTCAGCGGTGAATACCTGCCGGGGGATGGCTGGATTGCGCAATATGGCGGGCTGGAAGACATCCCGGTGTTTGCCAGAGCGGGGGCGATAGTACCCCTGGGGCCGCAGGTGGGTTGGGGCAATGTGGGTGTTCCGACAGAACTGGACGTGCATATTTTTGCGGGGGCGGACGGCCGTTTCACACTCTACGAAGATGACGGTGAAACCACCGCTTACCAGTCTGGCGAGTACAGCCTGCTCGATTTCCAACAAACGTGGCGGGAGCGGGAGTTGGAATTGGGGATCAATCCAGTAGAAGGCCACACCAGCCACCACCCGGCGGTGCGCACCATTCGCCTGCATGTGCATGGCGTCCGGTACCCACTCTATGTCTCGGTGATGCTGGCCGATACGCCGTTGTCCTGCCATTTGCGGTATGACGGCCGTACCGAAACCATCCTTCTCAGCGGCGTCAACCTGCCACAAGGGGAAACCCTGGCTGTCACTATCGGCACGGATGAAGAGAGCCTGCTCTCCCACCGCGACCGCACGCCGGAAAAGGTGAACGCCATGCTGCACAGCTTCCGGCTGGAAAGCCAGGCCAAACTGGGAATTGCCCAGCAGATAGAAACGTTACTGCAAAATCCGGCCGTTTTGAACCAGTTTGCACCCCTTCTCCAGCCTGCCCAGGCGCGCGCCTTGTTGGAAGTGACACAGCAGGCAGGGGTGCATCATATTCGGAACACGGCCGTGCCCGACCTGCTTCTGCTCTGGAACAATCGGCAAAACGAGGCTTTCCGTTACCAGTTCAACGAGTATGACTCTCACCGTTTTGAGATAGAAAAACGGTTTGTGCTTCAGGCCGATGTCGTACCCACCTTCGCCTGGTTTGCACCGGAGAAAGGGTGGCAGTTGACGGTGGATTATGCGGGGGTCACGGCCGTGGAATTAAGCCGGTCGGTGTCTTCAAGTGGTTAGTGGTGGTTAGATTCAAGCAATTTCACTATAATTTCTGGCAAACAGATGTTCGGATCATCCACACAATTTTTCAGGTGAACTGATGAACCTCATTTACCCGACACGACAAACCATTTTACAGACATTGCAAAACCAACCATCCCTATCTTTGGATTTTGTGCTTTTGGTAACTGGAAACCTGGATGAGTCGCCAGAGTATATTGAAAAATGCCTGACAGAGTCTGTACGCGCATTAAGAAATGGGGGAATTCTATTTGTGCAAGGTCTACCTTGCCATTTACCGGATTTTGGCGTTTTTTTAGAGACAAGCCTGACCTTCAAATATTGGATTGCGGTTGAGTCTGAAGTTCAGGAAACACGGGCTTTGCCAACCGTCCATGCGGGTGTTCTGCTGTTCACAAAGGGAAACGGTCGTTTCAACGTCAAACGCACCAGGCTACCCCACCAATACTGCCAGGCTTGTGGTCTCACACTAAAGGATTGGGGTGGCAAAAGCCATCTGATGAACCCAACAGGGTATGTTGTTTCAGATGTGGTCAAGGATTTACCTCAAGCAGATAACTACCAGCAGCTTTCAAAACCCCTCTTTGATCTCTTGCTGGATATGGTTGATTTTGCCGACGCCAAACAACCGGAAAATGCAAAACCGCTTTTCCTCCCAGAAGATACGCTCATCACCGGCCTTGTCGCCCCCTTGGAAGCGCTGCCCTGGAAACATACGGCCGTAGGAGAAAAACCTATCCAATATACATTTCCCTTTGTCGACATACCCAAAGCAAACGGCCGTCCCCCACAAGTCAAGATTGGGCCGGAGACTCTGTTTGATGTGGTTCATCATGGTGATTCCTTGGGAATTTTGAAGCAGTACCCGGATGAATCTATAGACCTGGTGTTTGCGGACCCCCCCTACAATTTGGACAAGTCTTACAATGTTTATGATGATGAACAGGCTGATCACCATTACATTGAGTGGTGTAATCAATGGTTGTATGAATATACACGCATCCTCAAACCGACCGGTTCCCTGTTTGTTTTGAACTTACCCCGATGGGGGATGCACCACGCCCATTTTCTGAATCAGCATCTATATTTTCAAAATTGGATAGTTTGGGATGCTTTGTCTGAACCACGTGGTAAATTGATGCCGGCCCATTACGCGCTTTTGTATTACACCAAACATCCCACGGACTTTACTTTCAATTATGAATCCATCAGCGCGATTGATGCGCGGCACTACTGTCTGCGCGCTTCTTGTGTGAGCCAACGTAAACAGGTGGGTGATGATGAAAAAACGGCCGTAACCGACATCTGGTGGAACATTCATCGCATTAAACACCGCCGCGATAGAGACCATCACCCCTGCCAGTTGCCGGATGCTTTAATGGAACGGATCATCAAGCTGGCATCTAATCCTGGTGATGTGGTGCTGGATGCATTTGGCGGTGTGGGCACCACGCCGGTTATCGCTATGCAACTAGGGCGACGTTACGTGGCTATAGACCTGGACAGTACGTATGTAGAGATAATGCGGCGGAAAATCGCGGCAATTGAGGAGCAGGGATTCATTAACCGTGCCAGTACCAGGCAACCACAAAGAGACACAACCAAGAAAGAGCTGCAACTGGAGTTACGACAATTGGCTCAAGAGCTTGGGCGTTTACCCACACACGAAGATGTCAAACAATTCAGCCAATATGACTTGGAGCTATTCTTGAGAACATTTCCCACCTGGGGGAAAGCCCTAAAAGCAGCCAAGCTAGAAGTAAGCTAATGCCAGCACGAAAACTCACTTTTCAGGAAGCCTGGGATAGCACAACGATATTTTTCGTGGATGAAGCGTTGGAAACAGAAATGGACGCCCACCTCGACAAGTTATTGGCTTCTTCTCGCCACCCTCGCATCGCCCATGAAAATGAAAAAAGTGTCGAAGACTTGCTATTCTTTTTGCGAGAAGATGCCAATGGCCTGGATGTGATTCTGAACGATATTGGGCTTTCCGGTGAAAAATTCAAGCGCACTGTTTCGCTGCTGCGGAAAATCGGGCGCATTCCCGGTGCGTTTACCACCGAATGGTCTGTAGAGAAGATCAAGCGTGAGATGGCGCACGATCCTTCATTGGCGCGTACTATTGCCACACTACTGCTGGATGGTAAACGGGACGTGGGATTACGGCCGTATGTCCCTCGCTACTATCTGGATATGCTCAACTATCGTGAACTGGAAGCAGCTGCCCGTTCCACACGAGAAATTCGCTATAAAGATTCCTTGATCGGTACCTATGGCGCTCGAAAAGGCCATCAAGTGGAAGCGAGGATTGCCAGTGAACTGGCACACGTCGCACAAAGCACGGGAGTCGGTTTCGAGAAAGGGCGCTCCCGTTTTGTGAGCGTGGATGTGGACTTTGCCATCCCTTCCCTTGAAGACCCATGGGTCATTATCATGAGCAGCTTTCAGGAAACCACGAGCAGCGGCCAGACTACTAAAGCTCGCGATATGCAGGCTGCCTATACGCGGATCACCGAATCAAACAGCCGCTATCGGGAAAGTCGCGCCTTTGTCAACTTTGTAGACGGCGGTGGCTGGCTGGCGCGAAAAAGTGATTTACAGCGATTGGTTAATGAATGCCATTACTTCCTCAACTTACAACATTTGGATATGCTTGAAGCAATTATCCGAATGCATGTTCCCCCAAAATATTTCCACCAAAAATAGCCACTTTTTAGTCATTTGGCTTGACACCATCTCGTTCCTCTTGTATAGTATGCCCTAATTGGAACCGGTTCCATTTGGTTCTAATCTCCTAAACGTCGAACCCCACATCGTTGTTTTACCTTTCCTGGTGGCCCTGTCTGGGCGGGATGGCTGTTTGCAAAAAGAGGAGACGGCATGGCTAACGCAACCATACGAGATGTCGCAAAAAAAGCCGGCGTCGGCGTGGCTACCGTGTCGCGCGTGTTGAATGACAGCACGGCCGTGTCCCCCACCACCCGCCAAAAAGTCCAGACCGCAATCGCCGAACTGAACTACTCCCCCAGCCCCATCGCCCGTCGCCTGTCGCTCGGCCGTACTATGACGATTGGGGTGATTGCGCCGTTTTTTATACGGCCGTCTTACGTCGAACGATTGCGTGGCGTGGAAGCCGCCCTCTCCGACAGCGAGTACGATTTCATCATCTATAACGTAGAGACTGTAACCCGGCGCAATGACTGCTTCCACGATGTTCCCCGTCAGGAACGGGTAGACGGGCTGCTCATTATGACGCTGACCCCCACGGATGAAGAAGTAGATTACTTCGTGCAGTCAGGTATGCCCACCGTACTCATTGACAGCCGGCACCACCATCTGAGCCACGTGATGATTGATGACGTGGCCGGTGGCTACCAGGCCACCCGGCATCTGATAGACCTGGGGCATCGTAAAATTGGGTATATCAGCGATTTGCTTCAAGAAAGTCCCTTTGGCTTTCGCCCCGTAGCCGACCGGTACGAAGGCTACCGCCAGGCGTTGACCGATGCCGGTATTGATTTCTGCCCCGAATACCATCGCCAGGGTGAACTCAGCCGCCGCGAAGCGCGCCGCCTGGCCCAGGAACTCCTGACGCTGCCCGACCCACCCACCGCCATTTTTGCCTACAGCGATACTCAGGCGTTTGGCGTGCTGCGCGCCGCCCAAGACCTGGGGCTAAAAGTCCCAGAGCAATTGTCGGTTATTGGTTACGACGATATCGAGATTGCCGAATTTTTGCACCTGACCACCGTTCGCCAACATCTGTATGAATCAGGCGCGCAGGGAGCAGAACTGCTGCTCAGTGAAATAGCCAATCCTCTATCGCGGCCACAAGAAATCGTGCTTCCCACAACGTTGGTGGAACGAGATACAACCGCTCCCCCACTGTTAAGATAATCTGATGTGAGGTAACATTGCCATCCAGAAATTGAACCGCAAAAGGAGGTAGCCAATAGATAAAAGAAAATTTGAACAAACACAACCGACATTCAAAATTTTTATCAACTTTCCGTAGGAGGAAAAGAAAAAATGAAAATGCAACATATCATTAGAGTATTAAGCGTTTTGCTGGTACTCACCCTTTTTGTGGTTGCCTGTGGTGGGCAACAAGAAGCCACTCCTGTCCCGGCTACAGCGCCGCCAGCAGCAGCGACGACAGCGCCCCAAACAGGCGAAGAAACGGCCGAAGAAGCGCCTGAGGTTCCTTTTGACTACCCGGCAGGTGGTTATCTGGAACGGGCTATCAAAGGTGAGTTTGCGGGCACAACGGTGACCGTAGACGGCGCATTTGAAGGCAACGACGTGGACGGCGTGAAGTTCAACGAATCCATGAAAGCGTTTCAAGAAGCCACCGGCATCACCGTCAACTACATCGGCAATAAAGAGTTTGAAGGCTCCATCGCCATCCGCGTCGGCGCCGGTGACGCCCCGGACATCGTAGACTTCCCGCAGCCGGGTCTGTTTGCCAACTTCGTGCGCAGCGGCGATGTCATCCCCGTCACCGAGTTCATGAGTGAGGAATGGCTCTCCCAGCAGTACAACCAGGGTTGGCGGGAGTTCAATACCGTAGACGGCCAGGAAATGGGCGTCATGCACCGCTTCTCTGGCAAGAGCCTGGTCTGGTATCCCAAAGCAGCCTGGGACGCCGCCGGTTATGAAATCCCCGAAACCTGGGAGGAACTCATGGCCCTCACGGCCGAGATCGCGGCTGATGGTGACACTGCCTGGTGTATCGGCATTGAGTCCGGTGCGGCCACCGGCTGGGTAGCCACCGACTGGACGGAAGAGATGATGCTGCGCACCACCTCCCTGGAGAACTACGATGCCTGGGTG
>JACTMP010000026.1 GCA_014584575.1 Chloroflexota bacterium | reverse complement strand
CGCTCACGCTCACGCAGTTGCCTTCGGCTAGTGGTTCGTCGGGTCAACGCCCACAGGAGACTTGCACTCCTTAGTTACCGCCCATGCCGGGCGTACACAGACGAGACGGCCGTCCGGCGACGGCCGTGCCTCCCAACAATCCCCATCGGTGCGTGTGACCAATGGGCGTGGCCAACGGCCGTCACGGTCGGTGAGCAGCAGTTGTTCACTGTCCTCCCGCTCCACAGTGACAATCAGGCCGCGACTGTCCGGCATCCAGACCGGGCTGCCTGCGCCGCTGGCAAAATCGCTGATTTTCCGTGGCAGACCGCCGGTTGTGGGCGTGGTGTAGACGTGGCTGTTCATCTCAAACGCCAGCCAACGGCCGTCGGGCGACCAATGCGCCACTTCACCGGGCCAGGACAGCTTACGGCCGTGTGACACCCGCTGCGGCCAACCGCCCAATGTGGGCATCACATACACCTCCGTCAATTCATCGCGCATCCAGGTGAAGGCCAGCCGCTCCCCGTCCGGGCTGAGTGTGTGACCACCGAGGAGGTTGACGGCCGTGAGCAATTCCAGATTCCATCCGGCCGGCGGCTTCACATCCGGCCGGGCAAGCGAAGGCCACCCGTTAAACTCATACTTCTCCGTCAGCTTGATCTCATCCGCCATATCTACCTCGTAAGCTGAGTGTGCATCCTCAGATGCGCATCTGAGGATGCGCACTCTCCATATAAATTGAGCCTGCCAACCCATCCCCGGAAAATGTATAATTCCCGCCAGACTTGCCCAACATTATACTCGCCGAAACTGATTCGAGGTTGTGATCACAAATTCCGTGTTTATAGTCTGGTCAATGGCGGCCGTCAGGTTGAAGATGACCTGTTCGCCGGATTGCGTTAGAGGTAGAAGAATATGAAGCCGGACCCAACTCCCACTATTAAACAAACGACTCTGCCCCGTTTTTCGGTCGCGCAAACGATTCTCTATCACCTCCTCCCTGGCGTTTTCATTGCCCTGGTGTTTGTCGCCCTGGCCCGGTTCACCAATCCTTTTGGCTGGCCGCCCAGTCTGGCGCTGCTGCTGACCTGGTTGGTGGCCGGTATTCCCATCCTTGTTGGGTTTTTGTTTTACTACGGCCGTCAGCAAAACGGCGCTCTATCCCTCAACGGTGTTCTTTTATACCGCCAACCTTTACTCTGGCATCAATATGCCGGGCTGGTACCACCGTTGCTTGCCTGGGCGGCGTTAGCTTCCATGCTGCTTTACCCGCTTGGCGAATCCATTCAACGCCACCTCTTTGGCGGCTGGCCTAGCTGGCTCAACCTGTCTACCCTGGCACTAGACCCCACCCAATATCCACCGGCAGTTTTGTGGACAATTGTGGCCTTGAGCACCGTGTTAAACATTGCCGTTCCCATTACCGAAGAACTTTATTTCCGCAGCTTTTTGTTGCCCCGTATCCCGGCTTCATCCCGCTGGGCACCCTTTTGGAGTTCTCTCCTCTTTTCGCTTTACCATTTCTGGCTGCCGTGGGATGTGCTTGGGCGCATGATCACCTTGTTGCCGGTGGTTTATGTGGTGCAATGGAAACGCAATGTTTACATCAGCATCCTGGTTCACTGCCTGCTCAACCTGCTTGGCACAATTGCTCTGGCGCTGTGGTGATGGGCGCGGGTGGCTAATGGTGGGGTCACGGCCGTGACAACTATACCTGACAAGGTGACAAGGTGACATCTGACAAGGTAACAAAAATGTCAGATTATGACCGTTGCCAGTACACATTAAACTTCCACGCTATCTCGTATAAAGGGGCAAAACGATTCTTAAGGAGTGTGACAGGATGGAGTATAAAAATCTGGGACGCACCGGCGTCAAAGTCAGCCAGCTTTGTTTGGGTTGCATGAATTTTGGCGGGCGCACGGATGAGGCGGAATCTATTGCCATCATTGAGGCGGCGCTGGCCGCCGGTATCAATTTTATAGACACGGCCAATGTGTATGGGCATGACCCGGCAAATTTCAGCTTTGGGCGGGGGCGGAGCGAAGAGATTGTGGGCAGGGCGCTGAAAGGGCAGCGGGAGCGGGTGGTGCTGGCGACCAAAGCATATTTCCCCATGTCTGATGACCCTAACGCGATGGGCAGCAGCCGTCGCCATCTGATTGAGCAGTGTGAGGCGTCGCTGCGGCGGCTGCAAACGGATTATATTGATCTGTATCAGCTTCATCATCCGTCGAATGAGATTCCGATTGATGAGACGCTGCGGGCGCTGGATGACCTGGTGCGGGCGGGCAAGGTGCGCTATATCGGCACGAGTACGTTTGCGGCCTGGCAAATTGTGGAGTCATTGTGGGTGGCGAAGGAGTATGGGCTGAATCGGTTTGTGTGTGAGCAGCCGTCTTATCATATGCTGGACAGACGGGCGGAGCGGGAATTGATCCCGATGGCGCAGACGTATGGGATTGCCGTGATTCCTTATTCACCGACGGCGGGTGGTTTCCTGACGGGCAAGTATCAGCGCAGCCAGCCAGCCCCGGCCGATTCGCGCTTGGATGCATTCTGGACACGGGCGAAGGAGATGCACTATACGGAGACAGCTTTTGCGGTGTTGGATGTGGTGCTGGCGCTGAGTGCGGAGAAGGGATGTACGCCGTATCAACTGGCGCTGGCCTGGTGCGCGCAGCAGCCAGGTATTACCAGCCCAATTATTGGGCCGCGTCGCCAGCAGCATTTGGAGGAGGCTATACCGGCGTTGGATGTGGCGTTCACGGCCGTTGACCGTGAACGCATTGACCAGGTAGCGCCGCCAGGCCGTGCCGTTGTGCCGTATTATGGGTATGATGGTTTTGCCTGGGTCACCTGGGGGCCGCATCAGTTTCGGTGGTAACGGTAAAGACCGAGAAGACTTCATAGGCAGTAGCTCACCACGATGAATGAAAACAGGACACCTATTTACAACATTTTATCCGCGTCATCCGTGTGAATCTGCGTCCTATTTACGAAGGGGAAGATAAATGAAGATTTGCATAGCACAATCACGGCCGTACCCCGGCAACATCGTGCGAAATATCGAGCAGCATCAAAGGCTGATTGCCACGGCCGTACCCCACCACCCCGACCTCATCCTCTTCCCCGAACTGTCGTTGACGGGCTATGAACCAACGCTGGCGAGAGAGTTGGCAATGGAGGTGGGTGACGGCCGTTTGCAACCCTTGCAACAACTGGCCGATACCTGGCAATTGACCATTGGCGTGGGTGCGCCCATCAGGCAGGGGAATGATATTTGTATAGGCATGGTGTTGTTACGGCCGTGTCAGCCCCGGCAGCTTTATGCCAAAAAGTATTTACACTCCGATGAGGAACCGTATTTTGTCAGCGGGCGCAGTTCGGTGGAGTTAATTGGCGAAAACAACCAGGTGGCGCTGGC
This sequence comes from Chloroflexota bacterium, assembly GCA_014584575.1. Taxonomy (GTDB): domain Bacteria; phylum Chloroflexota; class Anaerolineae; order Promineifilales; family Promineifilaceae; genus CAADGU01. The sequence goes on along the minus strand of JACTMP010000026.1, from coordinate 169,060 downwards.
GATTTGTTACGAATTGTCCGTGCCCGAACATGCGCAGAATTCCTTTCAAAACGGCGCCACGATTTATGCGGCAAGTGTGGCGAAACATGCACGAGGAGTGGCCGCCGCCCACCAGCGATTGGCCGCGATTGCCGCCAATTACGGCATGACCGTTTTTATGGTTAACAGCGTGGGCATGGCCGACGGCGACCTGTGCGCGGGTGGATCGGCGGTTTGGGATGACACAGGGACGCTGTTGGCACAGCTAGATGACGCCCATGAAGGCATCCTCATTTTCGATACGGATACCCGGCAAACGGTGGTTCAACATTCGGAAGGCCAATCCCGATAATGGCAAGAGACGGACGATTTTGAGCTATGACACGGCAAATTGACCACTTACCACCGGCGGCGTTGCTGCAACAGCAGGCCGAATGGCTGGCAGCGGCGCGGGCGCGGCTGCTGCGGGGAGTGGGCATTGCCCACCGGCGACGCATTCTGGATTTGGGCGCCGGGTATGGCGCTGTCACGGGGGAATTGGTGCGACGTGGCGGCGGGCTGGTAGCGGCGCTGGATCGGGAGGTCACGGCCGTGAGCCAAATCTCCGTCGCTCCCGGTGTGTGTGGTGACGCCCGTGTTTTGCCCTTTGCGAATGAATCGTTTGACCTGGTTTTTTGCCAATGTGTGCTGCTCTGGGTGGGGGATGTGGTCACGCCGCCTGCATTGCATGGGGTCGCAGGGGCCGTGTCTGAAATTTACCGCGTCCTGCAACCCGGTGGCGTCCTCGTCGCGCTGGAACCGGATTATGGCGGGATGATCGAATACCCACCGGAGGTTGCCAGCCGTGACCTGTGGCTGGCGGCGCTGCGGCGGGCGGGGGCAGAACCCTTGATTGGCCGGAGGCTGCCGGGGCTGCTGACGCACCAAGGATTTCAGGTACAGACCAGACTGCTAGATGAAGTGGCTCCCCCTTCCCCCTTGCGCTTTGAGTTTTTGCGAACGCTGCCCCTGACGGATGAGGAAACGGCCGTCCTGCACCACATTGAGCAGTCAACAATCACCCCGCAACTGGTCCATTTGCCGTTTATGCTGGTCACGGCCGTGCGGTGATCCAAAGTCCGTAATCCATAACGTGGCAGAGCCACAACCAAAATAATCAAAGATTACACAGATTACGCAGATTTTTTCTTCGCCATCTGCGAAATCTGCGTAATCTTTGATCTTTTTACGCTTTTGGCGCACATTTTGCGCCGATACAAAGTAAGCGGACTTCGGCTCACGGGTTACGGGTCACGGGTTACGAAACCTCAAGCGGCTGCACCAGCGAAAAATCAAACGCTGCAATCCTCTCCTCCCCCAGATTATGCACCACCTCGGCCACTGCCTCGATATTGTCTCGCAGCCGGGCTACATTGACGCCGCGGCAGACCGGCGGCAGCGGCTCCAGCCATTGGCGCAGCCGCAGCAGCATCTTCACCGCGCCGCGATAATTGCCGCGCTGTAGCTGGTAGAGAGCAATGCCATATTGCAAAATGCCCTGATACAAACTGCGTCCCGGCGTTTGGTCTTGTCGCCATGCTTCTTCCAGGGCATCGTGGCAGCGGTAGTATTCACCCTGGTTAAACAGGGCAATGCCTTCACGCGCCAGGTCAGGCAATGGCTGGTCACAGGCCGTATTCACCGCTTCACGGTCTGGCAGACGGGCGTGTTTTTGCAAGATAGCGGGCAGGTCGGCAAAAAAGCGGGAGCGAGCATAGGCCGCGTCTGCGCCCCGGCTTTTGGCCGACTGGAACAACTCGACATCTTCGTGTGGACCAAAGGCGATGATGGGAATACGGCGGGTGGCGGGCGAAGATTTGAGTGCGGGCAGCCAGCCAACCCAGGGGATGGCCTGGTTGGTGAGGTCAAAAATGAGTAGGGCCGGCTGCCATTGGCTGATTTTTTGGAAGAGGAGTCCTTCACGGCCGTGTAACATCTCTCCCGGCCTCTCTCTAGGCGCAGTTGGGTCTACGTCGCCAATGTCGGCGGCTGTTTCCACCCATACCATCTGGAAACCAACGGCCGTTGCCGCCATCGCAATCTGCGGCGTAAACATCAAATCGGCCACAAAACCCACAACAATCGGCTTCTCTTTCTCGATCATATACCCATTCTATACCTGACAAGGTGACAAGGTGACATCTGACAAGGTGACAAAAATGTCAGATTATGACCTTTGCCAGTATAACAAAAGCCCACCCACCGGAAAACCCTATTTATTGTGCTCATTACGTGTATAATTTTCGGGTATACCGATTTTTTACAGGAGATTCCCCCCTATGGAAAACAGCGAACAGTCAAGTGAAGCTAAAGCTATCATGCAAGTTATCGCCGATGAATCGGCGGCATTCTGGCACAAGGATTTTGACGCCTGGGCAGAATGCTGGGTACATGCTGCTTATATTCGCAGGCTTGGCTGGTGGGCAGAAGGTGGCATTACTGTTACAGAAGGGTGGGACGCCCTCAGTGAGCGGGTTAGAACCACCATGATAGCCTATCCAGAACCAAACCCGACGGCGCTACAGGTGCGTCGGGAAAACGTAAATTTGCGCGTGAATGGGAATATGGCCTGGGTCACATTTGATCAATACGGTCAGGATACTGGCGATTTGCAGATGGATATGCCCGGATTAAGTCGGGAAACACGTTTCATGGAAAAGCACCACGATGAGTGGAAGATCGTCTATGTCGGTTGGCTTCTTGAAGGTGAATGACACACTTCTTGCCGATTCATCTTGATGTTCAAAGGTCAGCATCGGCCAGGATGTAGTCAGGGATTGCCAGGTCACCCGTTACCTTTTTTCGCTTTTCCAGCGCGTGAACAACGGTGAGTATCTGGAGATGCTCGGTGATGTTGCACCGTGCGCATTTACCCACCAAAATTCTGCCACCGGGGATTGTTTTATAATCCGGCCGCGTAATATAAAAATCAAATAGGCGATCCTCCCCAGAGTAGGTAAGTTTAGGGCGCGGCTCACTCACGTGGTCAAAAAAGATGCCATCATATTCACATTGCATACAGAGAATCCAAAGTGGATCGTCGCCTAGAACGGCTTTGAAAGCCTGCCGGTAATCCTCTTGCCGTTCTTCTTTGATGGGCAGGAGCCACTGCACAAAGGCCAATACTTCTGGCTCAATGAGCTTCTGGTTGTTTTGAATCTGGAAGGCTTCGATGATAGTTTGCAGATAAGCCCGTACTTCCTTACTGATGACGGCCATCTTTCATACCTACAAATCAGTCGCCTGCCACCTGCAACCTGCCACTGGCCACCGCTTCGGCAGCAGGCTCGTGCACAATGCCATAGTTGATGTACACGGCCGTGACAAACATAAACATCGCCACTGCCTGATGCGCCAGCGCCAGCCAGAGCGGCACACTCAACCAGACCACGCTCACCCCCAACACAATTTGCAGCAGAACCAGTCCAAACAGCAGACGGACGGCTTTTTGAATGGGAGCGGCAAACGGCCGTGAGCGCATCTGCCAATACACCACCCCCGCCATCACCAACACCGCCAGCGCAAACCAGCGATGGATAAAATGCACCGTCAGCGGCGCTTCCAGCAGGTTCAGCCACCAGGGTTGAATTTGGGAAAGCATACCGGGGGGGACGAGACGGCCGTACATCAACGGCCACGTATTTGAAATCCAACCTGCCTTCAGGCCGGCCACAAAACCGCCATACGAAATCTGAATCACCAACACCGCCAGCATCAACACCGACAAAATAAAAGACGACGATTTGAAGACGCCGGGCACACGTGGCGGGAACCGATAATAATGATTCAGCGCCACCCACAACGTTAGCGCCAGCAAAAAGAGCGCCATAAGCAAATGAATGGTCAACCGGAAATGGTCCACGTGTGGATTATCAATCAGCCCACTGCTGACCATGTACCAGCCCAAAAAGCCCTGAAAAGCAAACAAGGCCACAATGGCCACATACACGGCCGACTTACGCCAGGGAATAATGCCTTTCACCAGGAAATAAATCAACGGAATCAACACAATCAGCCCGGCAAAACGGGCCAGCAGCCGGTGAATGTACTCCACGTAAAAAATGCGTTTGTACCCTTCCAGCGTCATCGTGGTGTTAATTTTCTGAAATTCGGGCGTCTGCTGGTATTTGGCAAACTCCGCTTCCCAGGCGGCGTCGCCAATAGGCGGAATGACGCCGCTGATGGGATTCCACTCCACAATGGACAGCCCGGAACGGGTCAGCCGCACGTAGCCGCCCAACACGACCATAAACATGATCAGTCCACACACAATGAAGAGCCAGTTGGTAATTGCTTTATTATCTTTTTCGGAAAGTTCCATGAGTTTTTCCTTGAATGAAATTAGAGATTAGAGATTGGAGATTCGAGAGTGACCAATCTCTAATCTTCAATCTCCAATCTTCGCCAGCGATTTTAACAAAGTTATCTGGGCAGGGCGATTAGCAAGCGTCAGGCATACCAGTAGACAAATGTCATCTTTGCTATTATAATTTAGCACATATGTTCTAAAATATAACAAAAGAAGTTCAACTTTTCCCAAAAGTTGAACTTCTCAAAACCCAAAAATCATGCGTTACTTTGTCACACCAACTCAAGAAAATCAGACCAAACTATGGGAAAAGATTTACGGCCGTAGCCACCTGCCCGTCAAATACCCCACCCCGCACCTGGCCTGCACCCAACGGTGGGGCGAGGCGCTGGTGTATTACCTGGATGTCACGGCCGTGCCCGCCGCCTTATTGGATCGTCTGGCTGTGTATGAAGCGCGGCGCATGGGCATCCGCTACAGCGAAGCCCGCCAGGCCGTGCGCCACGAATGGCTCATCCGCGCCGAGGACTGCCACCTGGAAACAGACGCCCCCCCAACCACAACCCCCTGGCAGCCGGCCTTCCCCTTTCTGCAAAAAGTCCCGCTCAGCGCCCGTGTTTAGTCATTCCGAGCGTAGTCTGCGGAGCGAGGAATCCTTCGCCTCAGCCAGGGGAAAGATTCCTCACCCCCTTCGGGGGTTCGGAATGACAGGACAGCCTCAGCCAAATCGCTTCAATAAAAAGTCCACCACCACCCGATCAATCAGTTCCCCATCCCGCTCCCCATCACCACTCCAGCGTTCTTCCAGATTTTCTTCCCCCACCAGCGCCCGCAATGCTTTGCGTGTGGCGGCGTCAAATTCGCCGGACAGTGGCCCGGTGTAGTGGCCCGTCTTTTGCAGGATAGCCTGTAAATCGCCCGTCACGTCGGCCAATGGGATCAGGTCAGCCGGATTTACCTGGCCAAAGTAGAGATGGTGCATGTTCACAAGTTCTTGCAGTTTCTCGATAGGTTGTGGGTGGTCGTCTACGCGCAAATCCAGGTAGCGGTCATTGTCGCCGCCGTAACCGCCATTTTCGCGCACCACCAACAACCCGGCGGCCTGCCGCCCCCGTTTGTCGCCGCCCGCCGCCTGTCCCGCCGCCAGCGCCAGCACCAACCAGTCGGCCAGTTCACCCGGCCCGCGCCGCGCTTCCTCATAGGCGGCGGCCATCGCCTCCACCGTGCCCGGAATGAGGATGTTGCCCTGGCAGGCGAAATGGTCGCCCACCATGTGCCCGGCCCAGGCGTAACAATCGTCGCCGGTGAAGGAAGCGGCACGGCCGTGTTTGTCTACCATGCCTACCTGGCGCAGGGCACGTTGTTCGTCTACGGCCGTCAATTCCGCAATCACCTCCGCCGCCGACTGCCCGGTCGCCAGCCGCTCCAGGCCATCAATACCATAGCGCACATTGGCGTAGCTTTGGGTGGCAATAGCCCCCGCCCCGGCCCGCGCCCAGGAGACAACGGCCGCGCAGGCCATAAACTTGGACTGAACCGCCACGCCCCACTCCTGCCGGTGTGGGTCGTAGGCGACAATGGAAAAAGTGGTAATTGGTTGCATGGGAACTCCTTAATCGGTAATCGGAAAGATTATCTGGCATAGGAGGGAATCAGGCAAAAGAAAAGCCCGGCGGGATTTTGTCTCGCCGGGCTGTCGTTCACTATTTACCGATTACCGTTCACCGATAACCGATTACGGATTTGTAGACGGCCGTGCCTCCAACGTCAGCGACACATCCACCAGTTGCCCATCGCGGATCACCTGGAGCGTTACCGTCTGGCCCACGCTGGCGCGAGTAACAATATAACCCAACAGATCATCAAACACATTCACCGGCTGGTCGTCAATTTTCACAATCACGTCGCCGCCGATGGAAACGTCGAACCCATCAATTTGGGTGGTACCGCTGCTGCCGCGCAGGCCGGCCTTCGCCGCCGGACCGCCGGTCAACACTTCCTGCACCAACACACCCCGTTGGGAAGCGTCCAGCCCCATAGCCACGGCCACATCACCGGACATCTGGCTGCCGGAAATACCCAACCAGGCCGTCTGCACCGAGCCGGTTTCAATGAGTTGGGGCGCTACCCGGCTGACGATGTTGGCCGGCACTGCATAGCCCACGCCGTTGAAACTGGGCGTCAGGCTCAGGCTGGTCGGGTCGGTTTGAATGGCCGTATTCACGCCAATCACTTCCCCGGCCAGGTTGAGCAGCGGGCCGCCAGAGTTTCCCGGATTGATCACTGCGTCCGTCTGGATGATGTTGGGGATGTTAAAACGCGCCCCGCCAGGAGCGGTTGCGCCGGGCAAGGCGCGGCCCAGGCCGGAGACGATGCCGGTGGACATGGAACCGGCCAACCCATACGGGTTGCCAATGGTGGCCACCAACTGCCCCACTTCCAACGTGTCTGAATTGCCCACGGATAAGGGGAACAACCGATCAGCCGCCACATCTGCTTTGATCACCGCCAGATCAGAGCCGGGGTCTGTGCCCACAATGGTAGCCGCCGCTTCTGTGCCATCGGCGAAGATGACGGTAATTTTGGTCGCACCCGCCACCACATGGTTGTTGGTGATGATGTGCCCTTCTTTGTCATACACAAAACCGGAGCCTTGCCCATAAGAGGGAATTTGCGGCGTGTTTTGGCCTTCCGGCAGGTTTTCAAAGAAATCGCGGAACTCTTCGGGAATATCTTCGTGTTCGGGAATATCGGGGAGCTGCCCTTCCGGTAACTGGTAGACAGTGGCGGAACCAGAGCTGACCACCTGAATGTTGACCACGCCGGGGTTAGCCTGCTTGTAGATATTAACGTAGGTTTGTTCGGTCACAACGTCGGTGGTTACGGCCGTGTCCGGTACCCGTTGCACCACTGGCGACTGCACATCAACTGCCGGGACAATGCCGTTATCCACCTGCGTGGTCGTCTCGCCCCCACCCGTCAACACCGGCACGGTGCTTTCCTGGGTCAGGTTGCCACAGCCGGTACTCATCAGCAACATCAAAATAAAAGCTATGGGAAAAGTTTTAACCTTGTTCAAAGTTGTTTCTCCTTAATCAGAATTTTGAGATTGGAGATTAGAGATTGGAGATTAACAATCCCCAATTCTCAACCTCTAATCTCTAATCTTCATACCCATTTTACAGAACAGGGCCAATTTTCCCTCGTATTTGTAAAAAATGTATGAAAGCGACGTAATCTCAGGGTGAGAATTGCGCAACGGGCTTCAGCACGTTTCCCATATCAGCCTATGAATTCATTCATAGGCGATAACGACTAAAATGAAAATTGACGTTAGCACGAAGGTCATCATGTCCCGGCACAAAAAATCGCGTAAGATTGGCTGGATGCACAGGCAATATGATTATGCGCAGGGTGGCCGGGTGGTCTGGTTCATTCTCACGCCGGCCGTCTTCCTTTTCTGGCTGTTTTTTCTATGGCTGGCGTGGGCAAACCCCGGCGCCGACACTCGCGGCCTTTTGCTGGTCATTTCGCTGTTCACCTGGCCGTTGCTATTTTGGGGCGCCCTGTTCCTGGTGCTGTCGGCCATGCGGGTACAGTTGCAAGAAACGGCCGTCACCCTCCATCTCCGCCACCTCACCCATACCATCCCCTATGACGACATCACGGCCGTACACCAAAACCGCCTCTTCATCATCATCCACACCAGACACGGCCGTCGTTACCTCGAACGCTCCATCCAACACAGCCCCTATCTGGTAGCCGAACTCAAACGGCGCGCCCCCGCGCTGCGCCAGGCCGCCGTTCAATACATCACCGCCCCCCTGCCCCGCCACCTGACGGGCAAACTTTCCTCCTTATTGACGCACCTGGGCATCGCCAGCCTGTGTCTCTTTTTTAGCCTGGGCATGGCGACGGCCGTGACCCAAAGTGAGGTCACCTCGGAAAAGATCATGGCAGTCGCCTTTAGCATCGTCGGCTTTTTGTCTGCTCTGCTGGCCCTCTATCTCGCCTTCTTTCACTTTCCCCGGCGTGTGACCTTTCTGCCCGCACATATTACGCTCTACCATCTGCTGCGGCGGCAGCAGTTGAGCGCCGCAGAATTGCAGGACGCCTCTGTGCAGCAGCAAATGATCACGTACAAAGGGGTGACACGGCCGTCTTACTCCCTGGTACTCACCTTCCGCAACGGCCGTACCCTGACCGTGCAACAAGACCAGGTTCAACAATCCCTGCTGGAATTCCTGCCCGTGCTGGAACACCACTATCAGATCAAACCGATCCATTACCGCGAAAAAACATTGATCCCCTTTCGCCGTTTTGGCAACGGCTCTCAAAACGACTTTCGCTGGTATTTTGAACGCGAAAGCCAGGTGCAGCCGGCGACCGTAGCCGAGATATGCCACTGGCTAAAACAGTGCCGTTATGTCTCCGATGAGGAGCAGTTTAACAGCCGCGACCATTGGCTGCACCCGGTGGAGTTTGAAGTCAGCCGCCAGGGAGATTGTGAAGACCACGCGCTGTGGGCCTGGCGCAAACTGGTGGAATTAGGCATCCCGGCCGAATTTGTGGTCGGCCAGGCTAAATGGACCAGTGACCACCCCACCGAAGCCCATGCCTGGGTGACGTATATGCAAGACGGCCGTAGCTACCTTCTGGAAGCCACCGGCAAATCCACCCTCATTTATCCTCTGGAAAAAACTGCCAGCCGCTACCATCCCTGGTACAGCATTGACCAGGATTTCCAGACCTACCAGCACAACCGCTACATCAAAGCCGACCGGAAACTTTCGCCCGGCGAATAAATTCGCGGCTACGCCAGCAAAGACCACCTGCGCGGTCTGACGCCAGTTTCAACTGCCGAATGGAATTCGGCGGCGTTGGTGGCTAATGTCCCAAATTGAGTTGTGATGTAACACGATTTGCCAAATCGTGCTATACATGCACCGATGAAAAGATCGTTTTCATAAGAGAAGTGCAGGCAAAAAAAGACCCCGGCATCAACCGGGGTCTTTCATATCAAGATAAAACCTGACAGATCTGACAAAGACCTATCAGGTTTGCACGTTTATACACGGCGGCGGGCCAGGGCAATGCCCAATCCGGTAAACGCCAGCGCCATCACCACAGCCAGCACCAGGATGAACGGCACAGCACCGAGGGTGGCGCGGATATGTTGCAGATTCACGGCCGTTGGCGAGAACTGGTGCTGATAATCCTCCACCTCGCCACCAGAAGCCGCGCCCACGCTAACCAAAGTCATCGTGGCTGTGGTATTGCCGGCTGCCGGGCAACCATTCCCATCCAGCGTGACGCCACGCGCTGCAAACAATGGGTCACTGGGCGGGAAGATGCGGAAGCGCATGTTCAATTCATTGGGATACACATAGAGGCCACCACCAACGCTGGAACGAGGAGCGGTAAAACTTTCCTGGGTGGTGCCTGTCCCCAGGAAACGGGCAAACAGGAATTCCGAAACAAGAGGGTTCCCCGAGCCGTCATCCACCTCGTCGTCAAAATTACCGTCGCCGCTGAAATCTACCCAGCCGAGGACGCAACCGCTGCCACCGCTAACGGTAATTTCCACAATGCCCTCACCGTCGCCCCAGGTCTCATCCACATTGATGATCACACCATCTTCGTCGTCGTTGCCATCGTTGTCGTCACCGTCCGTAGCGGTGCTTTCCTGCCCATCGTTGTCGGCGTCCCACAGGACGCCCAGATAGAGGTTGGTGTCCGGATGGCGCGGGCCATCGTCGCCAAAGATGGTGTTGTTGTAAGTGTCGGGCAGGTCGCCAAAGTCCATCGGCTCGTTCAGGGTGATGCCAAAGTCAACGGTCTGGTTGGTGCTGGAATCCCGACGGCCGTTGTCGTTGATATCCCGGTCAAACGTCGGCTCCACGCGCCGGTCGAGCGTGATACGGGTAGCAACCACAATACCGTTGGTCGCCGCGTCGCCGCCATCTGTACCATTGTTGTCATCTTCGGCCACGGTGGCTACTGGATTTACTACGGTGGTGCTGCTGCGTGTCTGGTTCAGCAACGCCCCGGCCACAAACTGCGTCGGCGGAATATGGACAAAGTAGTTGCCCGGTATCAGCGTGCAGAAGCTGTATGAGCCATCCTGCCCACCCACATTGGCCGTCACCGTGGTGGCGATGGGCGCGCCATCGTCCCCGCCCGGTTCAAAGATGCCATCATCATCCACATCCAGGTACAGGTCTAGTGTGATGCCGTTGATGCCATATTCTGCGCCGTTGAGTGTGCCGCTGTCGTCGGCGTCATACCACACCTGGTCGCCCAGGCAGACCGGTTCATACGCAGCCATGTCAACCGTCAGGTTGTTGCTGTTGTCCGGCGTGTTACGGTCCGTCGTGCCATCGTTGAGCGGTTCGGTGATAATCGCCAGCGTCACCAGATTGGTGCTGAGACCACCGGCACACGCGCCCGCCGTTACTTCTTGGGCGCTGTTGTCATTGTTGAGGTCATCATCCGGGTTCGGGTCGGTGAACAAGGTGGCAAACATGTATTCCATTGCGCCGCCTGGGGCGAAGTTAGAGGCGGGGATATGCACGTAATACTGCCCACCGGGTAGACCGGTGAAGAGATAGTAACCATTGGCGTCGGTGGTCACTTCGGCAATGTAGCTGGTTCCGTCACACAGTTGTGCGGCGGCATAGAGTTGCACCGTCACGCCGGGAAGGCGGATTTCGTGGTCAGGGGCGTAGATGCCCATGTCCAGCGTCATATTGCTCTGCCCGGCTGCTAATGCGCCGGTAGCCGGTGTCTGCCCGGTGGTGGGGTCGGCGTCGGAATCGGCGCCATCGTCGCCGCCCTGATCGGGCAGCGTCACCACGTAACCGGTGGGAATGGTGGTCAGACCAAAACAGACGAAGTAATCACCAGGAGTGAGGCCGCCAAACAGGTAATTGCCCTGCGCATCGGTCGCGGTGGTATCGGCCGGTGTGTCGGCGCAATCTGTATTGGTGGCCGGATGCAGGTCTACGGCCACGCCAGGGACACCCATTTCGCCGGGGTCTTGCACGCCGTTGCGGTTGTTGTCATACCAGACGCGGTCGCCCACACTGACTAAGCCTGGGTCTTGGCGAATGCCCATGTCCAGCGTCAGGTCAGCGCCGTTGGCGGGGATGATGCCGGTCACGGCCGTTGCCCCCGTCGTTGGGTCCGCATCCGAATCAATGGTATCGTCGCCGCCCACATTTTGGCTCGTCACTTCAAAACCGCCGGGAATAGTGCTCAGGTCAAAACAGACAAAGTAGCTGCCGGAAGGCAGGCCGCTGAAAAGATACGAGCCATCGCCGCCGGTCGTGGTCACAACCAAAGGCGTATCTGCGCAATCGGTATCTGCGGCGCTGTGCAGCGCTACGCCGATGCCGGGCACACCACCTTCGCCCGCGTCTTGCAGGCCGTTGCCATTGTCGTCATACCACACATAATCGCCCACGCTGACGTTACCGGCGCTGACGATGCCCATGTCCAGGGTGTAGTCAAACTGCCCGGCGGTCAGTGGGCCAGTGGGAGGCGTCTGACCGTTGGCGTCGGCGTCGCTGTCTACGCTGTCATCCAGTTGGTTATTGGCCGCCGTGAGACCATAACCGGCCGGGATGGTGGTCAGGTCAAAACAGACAAAGTAGTTGCCATCTGTCAGCCCGGTGAACAGGTACAGGCCATTTTCATCGGTGGTCTGGCTGGCTACCGGGGTATCCGTGCAAACCTGGCCCAGGGTGAACAGGCGCACCGTAACGCCGGGTACGCCGGGTTCGTTGGGGTCTTGACGGCCGTTGCCATTCAAGTCATACCACACCTTATCTCCCACGGAGACCAAACCGGCCGTGTTGACAATGCCCATATCGCGGGTCAGGTTTTGCTGCCCGGCGGCCAACGGGCCGGTATTTCCGGTGCGCCCGGTAGCATCCGCCGCATTGTCGCCACCGGCAACGGTGACAACAAAACCGGCGGGCAAATCAACCAGCGTAAAACAGACAAAGTAATTCCCGGGGGGTAGATCGGTGAAGAGGTAACGGCCGTCTGGCCCGGTAGTTGTGGTAGCCAGCGGTAAGTCGGCGCAGTCTGTGTCCGTGCTGCGGTGCAGCGCAGCGCGGACGCCGCTCACACCTGGTTCGCCTGTGTCTTGCAAGCCATCGCCGTCCAGGTCATACCAGACAAAGTCACCCACCTGCACCGGCCCGTCATAAAAGCCGTCATTGTCCTGGTCATCCCAGATAAAGTCACCCAGGCTGGTCAGCGGCGCAAAACCAAAGTCAAAGGAGTGGTTGTTTTCACCGGGGCCGCCGGTGGTAAAGTCAATGGCCACATAGCCGCCGGCGCGCGGCTGCCCATCCGAGTCGCGGATGTCGCCAAAAGCCGAGCTATCCGCCTGCGGCGGCGAAACCGACAGCCCATTCAGCGCCGCCTGATTCAAATCCACCCGCAATTGATACCCGCTGCGATACTCCAGGGCCGCATAGTTAGCCGGGGTAGGCAACACATAATTCACCACCAATGCTGGCGAAAAAACGCCGTTAGCAGTATTAAATGACTCAGCGTTACGGTGATCGGCAGATGGGTTAATAATAAATACCATCGCGTTACCAGGCGCCCAACCAGCCAGATTCACAATTTCTTGTACAATGGGCGTCAGATCTGGTGTGCGCTGATCTGCACTCGAAATACGGGGGCCAGACCAATTGGGTGTTACCCAGGCAACCTGGGCAGCAGTACGGGGACGCCCGGAGATATTGTTGACAGCAGTAGTGAAAGTGGGCGGATTGGCCGTATTCTGCCCATCGATTGTAAAGTTAGCCGGATTACCAATGTTGGTTGGTGTATCATCCGTGGAAAATTGGATGTAAGCTGAAGTAATAGTCGCCCCTACTGGAATTGCCAGATTTTGAAACCGCAAACCAGTAAAACCTTGTTGCGCTGAATCGTTGTTGTTGCCCAACATAAGTTCATTTTCGCTGAGGAGAGTTGCCCCCCCAACAGGTTGCCGGGCATCATCAGAACCCAGGCTGATGCGGGCGGAAACAGCACCAATGGGCTGGTAGTTGGAGAAGTAGTAGAGGCCATTAGCGTCGGTGGTGGTTGCAGCCAACAGAGCACCATCAGCATCATGCAGTTCCACTGTGACACCGGCAATCGGTGGTTCACCGGGGTCCTGGATGCCGTTACCGTTTTCATCCCGCCAGACGCGGTTACCCACTTCTACAGGCGCGGCTGCGCCCAACAGTTCTATGTCCCCCATGCCCCCTGCCTTGCCAAAGGTATTGGCGGTATCTTCATACATCTGCGCCGCCCGCAAGCGATTACCATTGTCCGTGTCAAAGGTGATCGTGCCCGCTTCAAAAGTGGCAAAGGCATCATATTTTGTGCCTACCAATTCACCGCTGCCCAACAGCACAGCCAGAGAGCCAATAAAAGTTTCATCGTGATATAGAGCAGTTGGGCCACCATTGGGCAGGTATTGATCATTGTGGAAAAACTCCGGCAGTGGTGAACCAGGGTTATAGTCAGGGCTGGGCGGATTGGTAGCAGTGCGTGTTACTCCTGTCAGCCCGTTATTACAAATACGCGCCTCCACCGGGCCGCTTTCCAGTTGCCAGCCGCCACCGGCCGTCTGGCAAGCCAGCAACAGATCGCCACCAAACCGTTGATTTGTCAAGGAGCCATTGCTAGGGCCGGGGTCGCCGCGATCATATGCCTGGTCGGCAAAACGGTCACGGAAACCGAGGAACATAAAACCATAACCATCAAATTCAATGTCGGCCAGAATAGGCTGTGGGTTGGCTACGATATTGCCGCCGGTTCGCCCGGCCCAATTGGGCCGCCAGAAATCGGTCCAGGGCAGCCATTCCCCGTCGTTGTTCTGGTCCAACATACCGTCATTCACCGCCTCACGGGCGTAATCCAGGTCAATCGTCAGGATGGGTGTGGTATTAAAGGCGCCGGTTTGGGGATTAAACTCATAGACAACAGCATCCAGAAACGGGCGAATGGGGGCCAGGTCGGCAAAAGTAGAAGTGGCGGGATTCAAACCCAAACCGGCGATCATAGATTCACCAGAGCAGACGCCACCGACATAGAGCGTGCCATCAAAATATTTGAGGGCAAACGGCCGCCAATCGGTGGCTGCCGGTTCGCTGACGCCATCACCATCACAGGTCGTGGGCACAGGGATGGCCTCCGTTGTCACATCACCCGGCGCAGGCGCTACCGGCTGCCCATTGCTGTCAAACGTAAGGGGCATAATAACCAGTTCGCGGGTATTCAGGTTAACCGCATACAAGGTTTGTTCATCATCTGAAATCTCCAGATCACCCAACCCCACTTTGCCGACAGCGCTATACCCGGCCGTGTCCACCACAAAATTGTGACCCATACCATTGGGATGTGGGTTAGCGCCCGTATTGGCAATCTCGAAAAAGTTAGAAGGGGCGCCGGACCCACTCAGCTTATAAATGGTGCCAGTTAGATTGCTTGGTCCAACACCGGCGCCGCGGCGAATATAGGTGCTGCCAAAGAGAACCTCAGAGGAGGATTGGTAAGCCATACCATAAATAGTGCCTACCTGATCGGCATTGGCATAGACGGTCAGGGGCGGGTTGGCGCTGTTCAGATTGTAATCGTGTCCCTGAATAACGGGCTGGTTGGTAGTGAGAACATTTTCACCACGCTGGAAGCGGGGTGCGACCACTTCGGCGGCCGCCAACGCATATTGGGCCGGGTTAAGGAAACCAGCGTTCACATTAAACACATCGTTAGAAATATCAACAAACTGGACGGTGGTGCCGCCGGCAACGCTTGGTTTCAGGAAGTCCAGGCTGCCATCAGTGGGCAGGGTGAATTCCACACGCGCTTCATTGCCAACCAGGTCTGGCGTGAGCGTATAGGTACCGTTGGCATCGGTGGTGGTGGTCCGGGTGTCGCCGGTATCGGAAACGGCCGTGACCGTTATCCCCCCAATCCCCGGTTCGTTGGCATCCAACAGGCCATTGCTGTTGAAGTCCCGAAAGACAGTGCCGCTGATAGAGCCGTCGGCGTGTACGGCCGTGCCGCCGGGCTGGAATAACAAAAAGGCAGCCAATACCAACAGGCTGCCTATCCACCACAGTTTTCTCGTTTGTCTCTGTTGTTTCATCATCATAAATTCTCCGTACATGCCAAACTATTTCCCAATCAAGCGAATCGGGGACTGCCTTGTAAGGCGGGGTAACACCCTCACCCTGCACCAGTCCACATTATATCCAACCAACTTCACGCCTGTTGCCTGACTGCATTGTGAATTGAGCCTGAACCAGAAAAGAACATCCCCCTTTATTTCCGTTCACGCCAGAATAAATAAAACCTGACAGCTCTTCAGAAAGCTGTCAGGTTTAAGTGTCCACTTTGTTAAATCTCCGACCCTGAGTTGGCAAAGTATAACATAATGAGTTCATAAAAAAGGTTGAAATATGGTTAACCAGAATCCAGGCGGCTAGGATTTTGGTCAGGGAATGGCAAATGAGGCTATATGGCAGACGTTACCCCATCACGCCTGAGACGGCAATCACGCAATCACTCTTGTGTTATCTCCCCCAGCGCCCAGGTATCATCAGCCGGTTGGTATCGGAAAGTATAGACATCTTTTTGCACACGGCTGGTAGGTTGCAAGCTGTAGTTGAACTCTAGGGCTTTGACGATCATGGTGTTGTCGGTGGTGAACTGGATACGCTGCGCTATATCGGTGCTGCCGCCGGGTTGGGCAGCCAGGGAAAATTCCAGACGCGGTTCGCCGGTGAAACGGCCGTCCCCATCCAACAGCACCGAATACACTTCCGGGGTACGGCCGGCGCCGTAATACAGTCGCTTACCCTGACTGGCCCGGAAAACGGCAATACCCATGGCATCCACATTTTCCAGCTTCGACAAAATTTCGCCGCTGGTAGGGTCAAGCTGGTAAATCACGCCCACTTCGTCCTGAGGGGTGGAACCGGCGATGGAAGCGGCGTAGAGGCTGCCCGTGTCACAATCATACGCCAGCCCTACCACACCAAACGGATTGCCGCTGCCCGGCGGCAGTGGCCAGGGCAGGCTGACGAATTCGACCATCTCCCCCGTCCGGGTATCTACTTTGAAGATTTTGTTTTGTTCCGCCACGGGGTTGAGTTCCAGGCTGATAACGGGCGTGGGGGCGACAAAGATGTTGCCCAGCCAATCTATGGCAAAAGGCCCCACTTTCCCGGCGTCATCCCAGGTATCATGCTGGTAAGTCCCGCCGTCGCCCGCCAGATCGCGCACCAACACCCCCACCGCAAGTTCCTGGGTCGTATCTATTACCGGCCGTTCAAAATTGAGCGTGCCTAAAAATTGCGGCGTGGCGTGGCACTGGTCGGTGGGGCCAACGGTATACCCTTCCGGCAAGGCCGGCGGTTTCACCTGCCCACCGCAGGCAGCCAGAAACCAGGCCACCACCAGGAAAACAGATAATATCGGTAATCGGTAATCGGTAATCGGTAATCGGTAAAATAAAGAAGAAAGGGACGCGGACAAACGCCGATGACGCGGATTTTTTTTCTCTACACCTCTGTGCCTCTGCGGTTGCACAATAGACCTGACAGGTTTTCTGAAACCTGCCAGGTCTACCTGGCTAAAGTTTGCAAAAACTCTATTTGAACTTTCCATTACTTGCTCTTTCAAGGCACGGGCGTAAAAAACAGCCCGGCATAACAGGGCCAGGAGCGGGCCACAGGCACACCATCCTCAATGACGGTGTCGGCCCAACAATACTCCTGGCCGGGGGTGGCGTCATTCTGCAATTCGGGCACAAACCAGAGCACCAGGTCTTGACCGGCGGTGGGTTCGGGCGGGGACATGAACTGTTCCGGCCCCTGCCGGTAATCGGCATTGCAGCAAGAACCCAGGCTGGGCAGGTCGGTTTTGCCTTCGTCGTGGTCCGGGCTGGTGCGCGTCAGGTAGAGGTGCGCCGGGTCGCCGCGTTCGCTGCGCAGTGGTTGGATGGCAAAACCACGGCCGTCCGCCCCCGTCAGTTGGAACTGCGCCCCGTCAGGTGTAGCCGGGGTGGTATTGTTTATCTGCTGCCAGCCTTCGGCCGTCCAGGGCTGCCAGTTTTGCCCGTCCCAGGTGGCAAAGGTATCGGCCGTGCCCTCACCGCTGCCGACCACATCCAACCGCAGCACGGGGCGGTAGGTGCCGTCATCGCCGCAGCCCCGACCATGATTAACGGCTAACACACGAAAACGGCCGTCCGCATAAAACTCATATCGCTGTTCATACCGGTAATTACAGGGGACGGGCCAATCCGGGCTGCGGAAATCCTGGACGAGGGCAAACCCAACGGCCGTGCCATTTTCCACGATTTCTTCCACCTTTGGCCCTTCAAAAGCCAGCACCGTCGCCGCGCTAAAGATGGGGCAGCCGATGGCGTCGTTGTAGCCAAAGCCGTCTTGCCGCGAATAACTGACGTGCCAGTCCACCAGGGTGGCGCTGTTCAACACCGGGCGACCCTGGTAGGAAACATCGGTCAGTTTGAGGCCATCAGAGCCGGTGAGGATGAAATCCATCGTCCAATCCCCCTGCGCCAGCGTCTGGCTTTGTTTGCAGTAGGTTTCGTAGACGATCTCGTTTTGCAAAACGCGCTCGGTCACAGCAGATGGTGTACCGCTGACGCCCAAATCCGTCCAGCGAATGCCCACCAGCCGCTCATCCGTCAAATCCACAATGGCCCACAACGCCTGGTCGCCCAACAAAAAAGTCGGGGCCACGCATAGATGCTGCGACCGTTCACACTGGCTGCCGTTGAGGGCAGTTTTGACGTTGGGCATCACAGCATCGGCTTCAATTCCGCCCAAGGCGGCGATCACTTCCGGGGCGTGGCGGGCGATCTGCACGGCCAGGTCGGCCAGGGCGGGCGGAATCTCCGGCTGGGCATTGTCCAGATGGGCGACGGAAACGACTTGCCCAACGGCCGTGTCCACCAGCGCCACCGTCGTTGTATTCAGGGCGTAGTTATACAGTTCCACCCGGTAGCAGTGGTCGGGTGTGCAGGTGGTATTGGCAGGTTGGTCGGAGGGGAGGGACGGCCGTACTGCCATAATCTCGGTGCGCAGCGGTTGGCCGGTGGTGGAGTCTATGGTGTATACCAGGAAATCGGTGTTTTGCAGCGCCACTGTTTGCGCCTGCGCCGCCTCGCCATCCAGGCCGGCCAATATAAGAACCGGTGGGCTGCTTTGCAGCGCCGCCGCCACCTGTGCCCGGCGTGTGGCTAAAGCCGGGATTTGCGCGGCCAACGCCTCCGGGTTCATGGGCGCTGCCAGCAAACTCAGGCGGGTAGGGGTGGGGTCAACGGCCGTTGGCTGGCAGGCAGCTAATAGAAAAAGAAGAACCCACAGAGCAAAAGACCTGACAGGTTTGCTAAACCTGTCAGGTCTGGTGGGCGAACCTGGGGATGGAATCCCCAGGCTGATACGGAAAACGCGCTGAAGCGCGTTAGAAAGCACTTCAATCACCTCATCACCTGCTCACCCCATCACCTGCTCACCCTCTCACGACGGCGGCGCCGTCGGTGGGCTAATGGTGGGCAATGTTTTTTTCAGGGGCGACGGCCGTTTACGGATGCGCGGTTGGGTGTGTAAAGCCACCCCCAATACCTCGCTCATGCGTGTCACAAACACAAAGTTCAAATCCTGGCGCAGCTTCTTGGGGATGTTTTCCAGGTCAGATTCATTCTTCTTGGGCAGGATGAAGGTCTTGATCCCGACGCGGCGGGCGGCCAGCGCCTTTTCGCGCACCCCACCCACCGGCAGCACCCGGCCGCGCAGCGTAATCTCCCCGGTCATGCTCACCTCGCGGAAGATGGGGCGGTCGGTAAAGGCAGAGATGATGGCCGTGGCCAACGCCACCCCCGCCGATGGGCCATCTTTGGGCACCGCCCCTTCGGGCACGTGCAAATGAATGTCCGTCTCTTCAAACCGTTTGGGGTCTACGCCCAGGGCTTCCGCCATGCTGCGGGCATAGGTCAGCGCCGCCTGGGCGCTCTCCTGCATCACCTCGCCCAACTGCCCGGTGAGCTGCATCCCACCCTTGCCGGGCATAAGGTTGACTTCGATAAACATGATGTCGCCGCCAACGGCCGTCCACGCCGCGCCCGTGGCCACCCCCACCTGATCCTCATCCTGCAACCCCTCCTCAGAGAAGCGCGGCGGGCCAAGCAATTCCTCCACACGACGAGCGGTAATGCGCCGGGTAAATTTGCGCTCCTCGGCCACATCCCGCGCCACCTTGCGGCACACATTGGCAATTTCCCGCTCCAGATTGCGCACGCCTGCTTCCAATGTGTAACGGCGGATGATGGTCTTGAGCGATTCTTCTTCAAAACGGATGCCGTATTTGTCCAACCCATGCGCTTCCAACTGGCGGCGGGCCAGGAATTGGCGGCAAATCTCCATCTTCTCTTCTTCCAGATAACCCGGAAACTCAATCACCTCCATCCGGTCTTGCAGCGCATAGGGGATGGCGTCCAGGTAATTGGCTGTGGTCACAAACATCACCTGCGACAGGTCAAAATCCAGGTCGAGATAATGGTCAGAGAAGGAGAAATTTTGCTCCGGGTCCAACACTTCCAGCAGCGCCGACGACGGGTCGCCGCGAAAATCGTTGCCCAACTTGTCAATTTCGTCCAGCATAAAGAGCGGGTTCTTCGTCCCGGCGCGGCGCATGGCTTGAATAATGCGCCCCGGCATGGCGCCAATGTAGGTGCGGCGATGGCCACGAATTTCCGCCTCGTCGCGCACCCCGCCCAGGCTGATACGCACAAACTGGCGGCCGAGCGCAGTGGCAATGGAACGGCCGATACTCGTTTTGCCTGTGCCCGGCGGCCCCACAAAACACAAAATCGGGCTGCGCATCGTCTCCGGGGCGATTTTTTTGACGGCAATGTATTCCAAAATGCGGTCTTTCACCCGATCCAGGCCGTAATGGTCGCCATTGAGTACCTGCGCCGCGTGGGAAACGTCCAGATTGTCGGTGGTGGTTTCTTGCCAGGGCAGCGCCAGAATCCAGTCAATGTAGGTGCGGATGATGCCCACTTCCGGCGACATGGGCGGCATGGCGTTGAGGCGGGCGATCTCCTTGTCCACTTTGGCGCGCACATCGTCGGGCAATGGTTTTTGGGCCGCAAATTCGCGCACCTCGTTGATCTCCTGGGTGAAGATGTCCCCCTCGCCCAATTCGCCCTGGATGACGCGCATCTGCTCACGCAGGAAATGTTCCCGCTGTGACTTGTCTACCTCTTGCTGCACTTTGGAATGAATCTGGTTTTCCAGTTCCAGCACGTCTAGCTCTTTAGCGACGACGATGCTCACTTTTTGCAGCCGCTCGTTGGCGTCCAGCGTTTCCAGGATGTCCTGGCGCACATCTACGGGTACGCTGAGGGTGGAGGCGATGAAGTCGGCCAGCCAGCCCGGTTCGTCAATGTTGATGGCGAAGGTGTAGGCGTCTTCGGGCATACTGCGGTTGAGCGAGACCATCTTTTCAAAGAGGGTGATGACGGCCCGCATCAACGCTTCGGTATTGCGATCCCACTCCATTGGCTCATGCACGGGGCGTGCTCTGGCGCGGATGTACGGTTCCCATTGGGTGAATTCCACAATTTCCACCCGCCGCCGCCCCTGGGCCAGGACGCTGGTGCTGTTGTCCGGCATCCGCAGCGCCTTGCCAATGGTAATTTCGGTGCCGATGGCGTACATGTCGCTGAGGCTGGGGTCGAGTACGTCGCTGTTGCGTTGGGTGGCGACAATCAGGTTTTCATCATTGGCGATGGCGGCGCGCACCGCTTCTAATGAACGTTCCCGGCCGATGAAAAGGGGCATGACCATTTGCGGGAACAATACAATGTCCCGCAGGGGCAAAAAAGCACATTCAATGAACCCCTCTTCGTCTTCCTCTAGCTCTTTATCGGGAAAAAGTTCGCCGCCCAGGCCAGGCATGGCATCCAGGAAGTTGGGGTATTGGTCAAAGTCAAAGTCGAATTCGTCGTCGTCCATTTCAGAAAGAGATTAAGAGACTGGGAGATTGAGAGACTGGTAATTTGTGCCATCTCTCAATCTCCTAATCTCCTAATCTCTCAATCTCCTTTCTGTATGAGTTCGGATTGTAGACTGTCCCAGCGATTAAGCAAATCGCCGACGATGTAGATGGAGCCGGTGACGCAGATGAGGTCGCCGGGGGCGGCGAGGGTCCAGGCCAGGCTCACGGCCGTGTCCATATCCACTGCCGGGTATGCTTTTGCACCTAATTCTTCGGCCAGCGCCGCCAGTTCTTCGGGGGTAGCCGAGCGAGGGTGGTTGACGGTGGTGGTGATGATACCGGCGGCAGCGGGCAGCAGGGCGGCCAATTCCTGGCGGAAATCTTTGTCACGGGCGCTGCCGAAGATGAACCAGAGACGGCCGTACCGATAATGATGCCGCAGTTCATAACTCAACTTTTGGGCAGAGTCCGGGTTGTGGGCGCAGTCGGCCAATAAAGTGGGCGTGTCTGGGGACTGGTGCAAAATTTGTAGCCGGCCGGGCCAGACCACACCGGCCAACCCTTCACGGCAGGCAGCGAGGGTGAGGCGGGGGAAGGACGGCCGTGCCACCTGCAACGCCGCCAGCGCCAGGGTGGCATTTTCCAACTGGAAATTGCCGAAGAGTGCGAGCGGAAAGGTCGTGTCGTCGGGTATAAAAGCGGGATCGGGGGAATGGGTGATGATCAGTTCTTGCTCACCGGTAGTAGGAGTACGGCCGTGATAGTGCCAGTTCTGCCCGATCACGCTCAGGGGCGCTTCCCGTTCGGTTGCCAGTTGGCGCAGCACGTCCAGCGCCTCCGGCTGCTGGCTGGCGCTGATGACGGGTATGCCTGGCTTGATGATGCCCCCCTTTTCAAAGGCGATTTGGGCCAGGGTATCACCCAGGTATTTCATGTGATCCAGGCTGAGGCTGGTGATGACGGAGACGAGCGGGGTGACGACGTTGGTGGCGTCCAACCGCCCACCCATGCCCACTTCCAGCACAGCCACGTCAATTTGTTCCTGGGCAAAATGGAGGAAGGCGACGGCCGTGAGGATTTCAAACCAGGTGGTGCCCGGTGTGGCGGCGACGGCCGGTTTCAATTGCTCGATGTGGTGGACAAAAGCGGCGGGAGGGATACGGCCGTCTGGGTCATCCGGCGTGAGAATGCGAATGCGCTCGCGGAACTCTTGCAGATGGGGCGAGGTATATAGCCCCACCCGGTAGCCTGCCGCCCGCAGGCTAAAGGCGCACATGGCGGCCACGCTGCCTTTGCCCTTTGTGCCCGCGATGTGGATGGCCGGGTAGCGGTTTTGGGGATCGCCCAGGTGGGACAACAACTGCCGCGGCCGGAAAATGTCAATTTTGGCCGAGGCGTAGCGGTCTTCGGCCGGCTGCTCAAAGTTGAAAAAACTGTAGAGATAATCTAAAGCGCGTTCAAACGCTTCATCGGGCTGTGTTTGTTCCATAAACGGCGGATTGTAGCCGATCCAGCCATCTATTCAACGCCAACCAGGGACGGATACTCAGCAATTCTCAGTTTGATTGGCGGCGGCAGATAAATCTGCACCAACAAGGGGCAAAGTCGGCCTTCGCCGACTGGAAATAGTCGGCGAAGGCCGACTTTGTTTTCTGTTGCCGCGATTTCAATCGCCAGGTTTTGCCAAACTGAAAATTGCTGACGGATACTGGCGTCAATCGCCCAGTCCACCCTCTTGCGTTACCGGTGGTTTATAAACTTCACCGCTGTGCTGCCGTTCAATTTGCAGGATGACGTAGCGCCCCACCACATAGACCAGCACGACGGCCACCACCAGCAGCCCCCGCACCGTATTGGAAAATTCCAGCCCATACGCGCCAATAAAACTCATCAAGACCACGCTGGGCAGGCGGCCAAAAAAGTTGGCGATGAGGAATTTACGGCCGTCCATGCCCGCCAACCCGGCCACAAAATTCATGGCATCGGAGGGAAACACGGGCAGGATAAAAGCGATGGTGAAAAAGGTGACGCCCCGCTTATCGGCGATGGCCTGCCATTTGTCCAGGGTGGGGGCGTCTACAAATTTGCCGACTAACGGCCGTCCTGCCTTCTTGGCCAGAAAAAAGCCCAACTGGCTGGCTGTGACCACAAACAACATGTTCAGCACCAGGCCAGGTAAAAACCCATACAAATATCCACCCGCCAGCACAAACACATGCCCCGGAATGAAGGCAATGATCACCTGCAAATAATGGCCGATACCCAACACCAGCGGCCCTAAAACGCCAAAACTCTGGATGTAGGCGCTCACCGCCGCCTGATCCTGCAAAATGGAAAAGGCGGCCAACACCTGCTGTTGGAACTGCCAGGCCAGCAGCCCCAGCAAGATAAGCACAGCAACGGCGATAAACGCTCGCTGGTATTTCCGCGCCAGATCAGCCCGGCTGCTCCATAGGCGGCCTACTGATATTCCTGATAACAGGCTGGTTTTCATTTGGAATTCATTCTCGTTACTTTGTGTCATACCCTTATTGTCCTTCCCAGACGGCCGTTGATGTTGTGGATTGTACGCAGCGATAGAGGTCGGGTAGTCAATACCCGCAATCCTACAGAGTGAACAGGTTCAAGGCAACAAATTGGTGTGGGAGATAGGTGATAAATGAGAAAGGATGAGATTAGAGATTGAGATTGGAGATTTTCAATACTCAATCTCCAATCTCCAATCTCTAATCTCTTTTTATCGGCGCTCCCAGAAAAAAGCGTATGGCATTGGGCATCCGCCGCCCCCAGGCAGCTTCATCGTGGGCGTCCCCTTTGGCTTCAATGTGCAGCAGGTGGCGCGTGGGGCGGTATCCTTTTTTGACGAGCAGGCGTTTCAGGTGGCGGATACGGCCGTAATAGTGCCGTGACCGCGAAATGAGTACATGCTGATCCGGCCAGAATCCCCCCATCTCTCGCGTCCCCGCATCCAGATAGATCTTCCCCTGCTGAAACGGCATATTTTCGAGGTAGCGGAAGATGGCCCCATGTGCAAACCACACCGAGGGACTCATTACGCCGGCGAAACCAAATGTCGCCGGGAATTCAAAAAATCCATACAGGCTGATCAATCCCCCCATCGAAGACCCCATCAAACCGGTATTCCGTTTATCTGGCAAGGTGCGAAAGGCGCCGTCAATCATCGGCTTGAGCGTATGGGCCATAAACTCCACATACGCCTTGCCCTTCCCGCCGCCATAGTGATGGTCGCGGAACGGACTGTATTCATCCATGCGCGCCGCGCCCATGTTAGGAATACCCACCACAATCGCTTCCAGCCCTTCATTGGCGCTTAATTGTTCCATCGTCTCGTCCACTTGCCAGTCACCCACGTAGCTGGTGGCTTCGTCGAACAGGTTGTAGCCATCGTGCATATACAGCACGGGGTAACGCCCGTAGGATTTTTCGTAGGAGGGGGGCAAATAAACCAGAATATCACGCCGGTTATCGAGTTGGGGGCTGTAAATATCTCTGGCAATTTTCAAATTACCTACCACGGTGTGGCGATGCCGTTCATAATACACTTCGTGGTAATCTTGCCATTGTGCGGTTGCTAATTGTGCCGTCTGCAATGTTTCACTCCGCTTATCAGTGTTGTGTCTGCTGTGGCCGTTTTCCAGCCGCGCCAGCTTTGGCCTGTATTGTCCATATTTTCACAAAGCCGTCCATAAAGAATCAGTAATGTTTTAGACCTGACAGGTTTTGAAAACCTGTCAGGTCTATCCGCTCAAATGGTAATCAACACCAGGGCCGCCAACGCCAGCAAAACGCCGAACCATTGCCGGCGCGTCAGCCGTTCCTGCAATATCAGCCGCGCCAGCAAAACGGTGGAACCGGGATAAAGCGAAGCCAACACGGCGGCCATATCCAACCGCCCCAGGCGGGCCGCCAGAGCAAAAAAGGCGTTGCCCAGCGCATCCAGCACACCCGCCAGGGCGATGAGCGGCAGTTGGTTGGGCAACGGCCGTACCCATGCCCCCCGGCTCATCACCCATATGGTCAACAGGCTGACGGATACCGTGCGCGCCGCCGCTAACGGCCAGAATAATGAACCCGGTTCCACCCGATCAATGAAGATAAAAAAGAGGGCAAAACCGGTTCCGGCGACAACCGCATAGGCCAATTCCTGCCGGGGCATGGCCGTTTGCCAACCCATGCCAGAAAGCAGCCACACCGCCAGCAACGCCAGCCCAAACCCTGCCAGTTGTGTGACCTGTGGCAGACCTTCTGTCACCAGGCTGACGAGAACGGGCAGCGCCGCCGAAATGACCGCCGCTAACGGGGCCACGACACCCATACGGCCGTTGGCCAACCCCCCATACAACGCCAATAACCCGATCACGCCGCCGATGCCCGCCAACACCCCCATCAACAGCGAAGTCGGTGACGGCAGCGCCTCCCGGAACAACAGCGCCAGCAATGCCAGGAACAGGCCACCGACTATTTGCGAGACGATGACCACACTGGTCACGGCCGTGCGTTTGGCCGCCACCCCGCCGCTAAAATCACCCGCCCCCCAGGTCAGTGCCGAAGCCAATCCCCAAAAGACGACCATCACTTCAGGATTCACCATGTCTGCTCCTTTAGAATTAGGAATTATGAGGGATGAATTATGAAGGACACATCCAGCCTGCGACAAATCGAAGTCCGCGTCCTTCGCGGATTACCGTTCTGCTGGTACACTACAGGCAGTGAACGGCATGTGGCTCACGGGCAAAATGGAGTGACATATGGACAGCACATTGGAAATCTGGGAAACACCAATCGCCAGGGAAATGGTGATGATCGCCGGTTGGCGACAGTGGGCCGACGCAGGCAGCATTTCCTCCGGTCTGCCCGGATACCTGATCGAGCAAACCAAAGCGCGGCTCATTGGCGAAATTAGGTCGGATGGATTCTACCTCTTTCAATTGCCGGGTGCGCATCATTTGTTGCGGCCGGTTGTCCGCTTTGAGGATGGCTACCGCCGCAGTCTGGAAAAACGGCGCAATGAACTCTATTTCGCCGGGAATGGGGACAAAGGGGTGGTCATTTTTCTAGGAGACGAGCCACACCTGGATATTGACCGGTACGCGGCGGCCTTTTTCACGGCCGTACACACCCTCGGCGTGCAGCGTGTTGCTTCGTTGGGCGGCGTCTATGGCCCTGTGCCCTATGACAAAGACCGGGAGGTGGGCTGCATCTACAGCCTGCCAGAAATGAAGGCTGAACTGAGCCAGTATGCCGTGCGCTTTTCTGACTATGAAGGGGGGTCATCTATTGGTTCTTATCTGGTAGATCGGGCCGAGCGGGAGGAAGTGCCTTTTCAGGCGTTTTATGGTTTTGTGCCCAACTATGATTTTTCGCAATTGGGGGCGGTGGGGCGGGAAGTGCGCCTGGAATATGATTACAAGGCATGGCTGGATATTATGCGCCGCTTAAACCGGCTTTTTGGTCTGAACATAAACCTGACTGACCTGGAGCAAAAAAGCCAATACCTGCTGGCAGCAATGGACGAACAACTGGAGGAACTGGCCGACAAAACGCCCCAGGTCAATATCCGGGGCATCATGGCCCAAATTGCCGATCAGTTTACGGAACGGCCGTTTACCCCCCTGGATGATGTGTGGGAGCAAGGGTTGGCCGACCTGTTCAATGATCTTGATGATTAAGAGTGGCAAGTGGAAGGTTGCAAGTGGCAGGTAGAGACTTGCCACCTGCCACTTGCAACCTTCCACCTTCCCCCGCCACTTAATAGGCATCTTAAGTGACCGTCCCAATAATCGAGCCTGAATTTCGATGTTTGTAGAGGTTTTGTGGCTTCAGCAGTAGATGGCGTCAAACTATATCTCAGTCGGCAAGCCAGCGGTTACGGCCGTTACCTCCTAGAGCAAACCCTTTACCTGCTCATCGGCTGGATTCCCACCATCATCGGCATTGGCCTTCGCGGGGTGCTGTACCGGCTCATCTTAAAAATGGAAGGGCAGGCAGCCATTGAAAATGGCGTCCGCCTTCGTTTTGCCAACTACATCAAACTGGGCAACGGCGTTTACCTGGATCAGCACACCTATTTACACGCCTGCCCCAACGGCATCGAAATTGGCGAGAACAGCATTGTCATGCACGGGGCGGTACTGCACGTTTATAACTTTCGTGGCCTGCCCCATTCTGGCATCAAAATCGGCAAAGACAGTCTGGTGGGAGAATACTCAGTCATTCGCGGGCAGGGCGGCGTGACCATTGGCGACCGGGTGTACACCTCGCCCTTTACCCAAATCATCGCTGTGAACCATGTATTTGCCGACCGGACACGGCCGTTTACCGAGCAAGGCATCACCGCTGAAGGCATTGTCATCGAAGATGATGTCTGGCTGGGGGCCGGGGCCGTCATCACCGACGGCGTGCGCGTGGGCAAAGGGGCCGTCGTCGCCGCCGGCGCCGTCGTCACCAAAGACGTGCCGCCCCACACCGTTGTCGGCGGCGTCCCCGCCAAAGTGATCAAAGAAATTGATGGGCAGCCGCCCTATCCCGATCGGAAAATATATCACATATAGAGCATGAAGATGGTGACTGTCATCTTCCTGCGTAGGAAACCCTATGACCACACTCTCAGTTGTAATCCCCGCCTATAACGAAGAAGGCGGTATCGCCGAAATCGCCAACCGTGTCCTGTCCATCCGCGAGCCACTCAAAGAAGTGGGGGTCAACGGGCTGGAACTGCTGGTGGTGGATGACGGCTCCAAAGACCGCACCGTAGAAATAGCCCGCAGCATTGACGGCGTCACCATCATCCAGCACCCGCAAAACAAAGGGTATGGCGGCGCGCTCAAGACCGGTTTCAGCCAGGCTTCCGGCGAATTGATCGCCTTCCTGGATGCCGACGGCACCTACCCGCCGGAGTATTTCCCCCAACTCTGCAAAGAAGCGTTGAACGGGGCCGACCTCGTCGTTGGCTCGCGGCGCGGTGGCGCGGAAAGCCACATGCCGCCCATGCGTAAACTGGGCAACTTCATCTGGTCGAACCTGCTTTCTATTTTGGGCAACCAGCACGTGCAAGACCCGGCCAGCGGGATGCGCGTGTTCAAAAGCGACATTTTAGACCAGGTATACCCCCTGCCCGATGGCCTGAACCTGACGCCGGTGATGAGTACCCGCGCCATCCACGAAGGGCTAATAGTAAAAGAAATCCCTATTCCCTACAGCGAACGAGTGGGGCGCTCCAAATTGAGCGTGGTGCATGATGGCTCGCTCTTTTTGCAATCCATTGTGTGGACGGCGCTGACGTATAATCCGGTACGGCCGTTGGGTCTCATTGGCGTCACCCTGGTAGGCATCTCGCTGCTGGTGGTGGTGGGATTAGTATTGGCCCGGCTTAGCGGCGTCACCACGTTGGGCGCGTGGGGGGTGGCAGCGATTTATACGGCATTGGTCACGGCCGTGAGCGGCGTCAGCGTCTTTGCCCTGGGCGTCACTTTCAACTACCTGGTCTCCATCTTCCACAAAAGACCGATGCGGCAGGGTCTCTTCAAAAAGCCGGTCTTCAAAAAACCGCTCAACCGCCACTTTGGTTGGATGGGTGTGACCGGCATCGTGGTTGGGTCGCTGGTGGGTCTGGTCAGTCTGGGGTTAACCGTCGGCGGCAACTGGCCCATCGAACGACTCTGGTTTTACCTGCTCTTTGGCGCAATGGCCTTCCTGGTCGGCGGCCAATTGTTCATCTACTGGATTCTGCTCCAAATATTGGCCGAACTGAGCAAACGGGAAATTGAAGTGGCGCGAGATTTGGAAGGGTATGGGCCGAAATAAAAAAGAGGGCATCATGATGCCCTCTTTTTTATTCGGGTAAATGTTGTTCAAAAAAGGCGGTCGCTATTTGGGGGTTATTGAGCAGATATTGGTAGCCATCAAAGCGGTGAGTGGATTCGACGTAGAGGGGGCCGCTGGGGTTGGGCGTGGCGGCGGCCATTTGGGCTACATCGGCGGCGCTGCCCCAGGCATCCCCATTTCCCTGGATGAATAAAACCGGCGTTTGCCCCGCATGGGCGGCCGCGGCGGCAGGGCGAATATCGGCGAACGGCCGTCCCCCCTGCATCCGGTACAACATTTCCGCCAATGGCAGGATGAGAAAGGAGAGCGGGCCAAGATTGTCACGGCCGTAGCGCCCCGCAAACACCCCCACCGAGGTTGGCTGAACGGCCACCACCGCCTGAATCTCCCGCGTCTGCGCCAGCGTATACAGCACCGTATTTCCCCCCATTGAGAAGCCAATGACGCCCATGCGCGCCGGGTCAACCTCTGGTCGGGTCTTCACAAATGCCAATGCGCCCAGCAAATCCTTTGATTCTTCAATGCCAAACGAGACCGGCGGCGCAGCGGCGCTGTCGCCATGATTGCGCAGGTCAAACATCAACACGTTAAAACCATCCCGGTGCAGGGCGTGGGCCAGGCGGATCAATTCCACCGATTGGTTGTTGGTGAGTTTATCTAGCAGGGTCACGGCCGTACTCCCCAACCGGTTCCAGGGCCAGCCATGCACCAGGATAATCGTGGCCCCTTTGCGGCGGGAATCGGCCGGGGCAGGGATAAACCAGCCGCTTAGCCGAATGCCATCCAGCGCCGGAAACTGCACATTATCATAGGGCATACCCAATTCACCCGGCGAGACCCACAGTCCCAGGCGCGGCGGACTGACAAGCTGGCGGGCAAAATAAGCCGCCAGCAGCGCCACCAACCCGGCCACCAATCCGGCCAACACAAATAACAAACGCAACATACGACGGAACAAGTTCATTGTTTTCCCTTTCGCATCTGAGGATGCAACCTCCGTTTCGATCTGCTGACTATCCTAAATACCTTGAAATAAGTCGGTTTCCCGACGGCCGTTCAACCCCGGCGGGTAAGCGCGAATATAGGTGTCTTTGGCCAGGAAGCGGCGCATCAACCAGATTGGCGCCCGGCGGATGCCGCCTGTACCCCCACCCTGGCTGGCATGGGCCGCGCTGGCCGCCATCTTCACGTCCCAGTACGGCCGATAATCAATCACCGTATGGATTTGTTTGGGATCCATGCCAATTTTGGTCAGGTCAATATCCCCGTTGCGCCCAAATTTGGTCGGGTCCTGGCGGCGCAGTTTCAAGATAAAAATGCCGAACTTCACCCAGCGGTTAGAAAACGCCGTGTAATACAATCGCTGTGGCTGGTACGGTTCCAGCCCAAATTCTGGATATTGCGCCGGATCGGCAGCGGCCGTAAAAGCCGGTGTGGTGATTTTCCAACACATAATGTGGTCGGGATGCAGATAGCCGCCCATCTCGTCGTGGGTAATGATGACCTGCGGCCGAATTTCCCGAATGAGTCGCACCACTTTGCCCGTCGCTTCCTGCAAATCCGCGTTGATAAAAGCATTGGGGTGTTCATTGGCCGGGTCGCCCACGTAGCCGGAGTCACGATACCCCAACGTATGCAAAGTGGCCCCCAGAATGTTAACCGCCTGTTTCAACTCTTCGGCGCGCACGGCCGTCAGCCGGTCATGCGCATCTTTGTATTCATCCACCACCGAACCGGCCGCGCCATCGGTGGCAATGGCAATATGTACCTCTACCCCCTCAGCGGCATAGCGGGCAAAAGTACCGCCAGGGCCAAAAGATTCATCATCTGGGTGGGCCAAAACGGCCAGCAAACGTTTTGTCATGTTAGGATTGTAATTGAGCAACCGGGTAATTGGGTAATTACGCAATTGCATCTCTTATGCTGCCGTCCAGCCGCCGTCTACGGGCACGGCCGTGCCGGTGACAAAACTGCTGGCGGGGCTGGCTAAAAATAAGACCGCCGGGCGAATTTCGTGCATCTCGGCCCAGCGCTGCATGGGCACCACCCGGTTGATAAAGGCGTCGCCTTGCGCGTTGCCGATCAGGGGGGCATTGAGTTCGGTGGCAAAAGGGCCGGGGCAAATGGCGTTGACGGTGATGCCCGTTTGCGCCAGTTCCAGCGCCAGCGCCCGTGTGAACTGCAAGACCGCCCCTTTGGAGGTGCAGTAGTTGACCCGGTTTTCCAACCCCACCAGACTGAGCGCCGACCCCATGTTGATGATACGGCCGTAGCCCGCCGCCTTCATCACCGGCGCCACCGTCCGGCACATAAAAAAGACGCCGTCCACATTCACACTCTGCACCCGCCGCCAGATTTCATCCGAAATTTCGGTGATGGGCTGGCGGATGTTGATACCGGCATTGTTGATGAGGATGTCAATGCGGCCAAACCGCTCCACCACTTCCATGACGAAACGATCTACGGCCGTTGAATCCGTCACATCCAATGGTAAACCTACGGCCGTAGTCCCCGTCTTTTCCGCCACCTCTGCTGCTGCCTGCACCACATCCGCCTCGGTGCGGGCGGCCAACACCACATTTGCGCCCGCTTCCGCCAGCGCCAACGCCATTTCCAGCCCCAACCCTTTTGAGCCGCCGGTGATGACGGCCGTCTGTCCGCTCAAATCAAAAATGTTCATGCTGTCCTTTGTCACTGGTCACTGGTCATTTGTCATTTGCCATCACCATCACCCACCGATGGCGGAGTACGGATTACGGGTCACGGATTGCCCACCTCAAGCCCCGCCAGATTCTCCAGTGCTTTGACCAGGGCGTGGTTGCCTTCTGCGCCCAGACCTTGCTGCTGCAAGGTGCGGTAGAGGTTGAAGACGGTGCTGGTTGCCAGGGCGGGCACACCGAGGGCATCGGCTGTTTCCAACACCAGCCGTAAATCCTTTTGCTGCAAATCAATGGTGAAACCGGGCCGCCAATCACGCTGAATGACCTGCGGGCCACGATTGGCGAGCATCCAACTGCCGGCCGCGCCGCCGGACACGGCCGTGAGCACCTTCCCCAAATCCAGCCCGCCCGCCTGGGCAAACAGGAGGGCTTCGCTGACGCCCATCATCGTCACCACCACCAAAATCTGGTTCACCAACTTCACCATCTGCCCCGCGCCGGTTGGCCCAACGTGGGTGATGGTTTTTCCCATGGCCTGGAGAACGGGCAAAGCCCGTTCAAACTCCGTCGCCTCCCCGCCGACCATGATGGAGAGGGTACCTTTGGCCGCGCCTTCGCTGCCGCCGCTGACGGGCGCGTCCAGCATATGGACGCCCTTTTGCGCCAGAATCCCGGCGAAGCGGTGCGTGGCCTGCGGGCTGATGGTGCTGCAATCAATCACCAGGTTGCCCGCCGCCGCGCCATAAATGACGCCATTTTCATGCAGCAGCACCGCTTCCACATCCGGCGTGTCGCTGACGCAGGTGAGGATGATGTCACAATGGGCGGCCACGTCGGCCGGGCTGGTGGCAGCCACTGCTCCTTCAGCTACCAATGTTTCCGTCTTTGTGTGTGTGCGGTTCCAGACGCGCAGGGGGAAACCGGCTTTCAACAGGTTGCGCGCCATCCCTTGCCCCATGATGCCCAGGCCGATAAAGCCGATTTTTTCGTGCATGTGGTATTGCCTCCTTCCAGAGCGTGATGCGTGACTCGTGACAATTCACGCATCACGCATCACGTTTCACGTTTCACGTTTCACGTTTCACGTTTCACGGAATTATCCCTCACCTGTTCTGTTTCCTCAAATGGGTATAATCGTTCCTTGCCCGGCCAATGGTTGAATCCAGATCATGGTAACAAAGGTGAAGCAAGCAGGGCAAACAGACGGAGGCAGAAATGCAAAACAAAAAAGTGCTCAATGGCATCGAACGGGAAGAGCTACTGGACGTATTAAAAAGTCGTTTTGAGAAGAATATGGAACGCCATGCGGGTCTGGAATGGGCTGACGTGCGGGCCAGGCTGGAAGCGCATCCTGAAAAGCTGTGGTCACTTTATGAGATGGAAAGAACGGGCGGTGAGCCGGATGTGGTGGGGTATGATGAAAAAACGGCCGTCTACATTTTTGTTGATTGTGCCCCCGAAAGCCCGAAGGGCCGCCGCAGTCTGTGTTATGACCGGGCCGCGTGGGAGGCCCGGAAGGAGCATAAACCGGAAGGGAACGCGGTGGACACGGCCGTGTCTATGGGCATTACACTCTTAACAGAAGAACAATACCGCGAATTGCAAAAACTGGGTGCGTTCGACACCAAAACGTCTAGCTGGGTGGTCACACCGGCGGCGATTAGAAAACGGGGCGGCGCACTCTTTTGTGACCGCCGTTACGACCACGTTTTCACGTATCACAATGGCGCGGAATCGTATTATGCCGCCAGGGGATTTCGTGGCTCGTTACGGGTTTGAATTTTGCATAGACAAATTATGAAAGGAGACAAATTATGAAAGGAGACAACATGGGCAGCAGCCCACCCACACGAATGTAAATAGGACGCGGACAAACGCGGATGACGCGGATTTTATCTGTGTAATCTGTGGATTATTTTTACAGGAGACGACATGGGCAATTGCCCACCACGATAAATGAAAATTGGACGCGGACAGACGCGGATGACGCGGATTTTATCTGTGTAATCTGTGGATTATTTTTACAGGAGACGACATGGGCAATTGCCCACCACGATAAATGAAAATTGGACGTGGACAAACGCGGATGACGCGGATTAAATCTGTGAAATCTGTGTAATCTGTGGATTATTTTTACAGGAGTAGAGAAATGCTAAGAGCAGCAATAGCCGAGGCGCGTGCGTTTGATAGTTGGCAAGATTACCAGGATGCTCTCAAGCGGGCCATCGCGCCGCTGACCGGGGAACAACTGCGGCAACGGCCGTTACCCAATTTGCGCACACCGGGAGAAATTGCCGCCCATATCGTCTTTGGGCGGGCGTTGCATCTGCACCACACACTGGGCGAGGGAGCGGCGGAATTGAAACCGCTGCTGCGGTGGGGGGATGCTGACGAGCCGCCACACACGGCCGTAGAGATTGTGCAAGGGCTGGAACTGACCTGGCAGATCATCACCGGCTGCCTGATGCGTGGATCAGCCACCGATGTTATCGCTGAGGAGGAAGCGATTATCATGCAAACGATCTGGGGACTGCTCGACCACGACCTGCCCCACGCCGGAGAATTATCGCTGTTGTTGGGGGCAATTGGTCTACCTGGAGTTGAGATTTAGATTGGTTCAATCTTGAAGATTGAACCAATCTCTGGCTATAATCTCTCCCATGAAATTGCGTGATTTTGCCTCCACTCTTTCTATCAGCCCGGCAAAATTCATCCTGTATGCTTTGAACGAAAATCATCCAAAAGGCAAACACAAGGCACGGGTTTTCAACGCTACATTGGGTTTCACGGCCGTCAACTACCATTCGTTATTACATCAGATAGAAACGCAGGCTCTGGATGCCGAAGCAGAGGTTTACAAGGAAGATCGCTACGGCCGCCACCTGCAAGTTGATTTGACTGTAATGGGTATAATGGGGCAGCAGGCAACCATTCGCACTGGCTGGCTGGTTGCCGCAGATAGTGATACCGCTTTTTTGAGTACACTGTATGTTCTGGGGAATGAATGATGACAAAACCTGAACTGTATGATGTGGTTGAACTGCTCTATCCCATGGAGGGCGAAAATTTACCTGCCGGGGCAGAGGGCACTATCGTTTTAGAATTCAACGAGCACGCATTTGAAGTGGAATTTATGAATGAGGCGGGGGAAACGCTGGCGCTTTGTACCTTGACCCGCAATCAATTCCTGGTGGTATGGCAGGCAGCAACGGGAGAGGCCGTGCCTCTGGCGGAGCAGGTGGCGCAGTTGGTGGCGCTGCTGCCACAAGAAGCCCGAACCGAGGTGATGGACTTTGCCCGGTTTCTCTCTGTGCGGCAGGCGCAGCATATGGTTGCTTAAGTGATGCAGGGTTGACAGGTTTTTGAAACCAGTTAACCCTTTTATTTTTCCCCCCCATGTCCGTCCAGCTCATCCAACAATATCACAGCAAGGTGGAGCGCATTATCCGCTACGGCGGCAGCCGTAAGGAAACGGCCGTGCGCGAACCATTCAAAGAGCTGCTCAACCATTACGCCCGCCAGCGCAACCTGGAACTGATTGCCGAACTGGATTACCGCACCCGTCACGGCCGTACCGTCTTCCCCGATGGCACGCTTAAGGATGCACTGCGGCAGGATTGGGGTTATTGGGAGAGCAAGGACAGCGACGACAACCTGGACGCGGAGATTGCCAAGAAGTTTGCCGACGGCTACCCCCAAAACAACATTTTATTTGAAGACACGCAAACGGCCGTACTCATTCAATTTGGCGAAGAAGTGATATAGAAATAACAGTTGGGGAATGGTTGTGCAGATCCTATTAAAATTTGTCTCAATGTCTTACCAAAAAACTTTTCTCTTATAAATCGATTCATTCTTTAGAAAGAGCAATCTTGTTTCTGATCCATCCGACATATTCTTCATATGAAGAATATTCTTCTGTGTCTGGTGCAGAGATGCGAACCATGATATTGATTATTTCGTCATGCGATGCATTTAGACGATAGCCATTTATCTGAAAAAAAATCAAAAGGGTTGATACGCTCGTGCGTTTATTTCCGTCGTGAAATATATGGCCCGCAGCAATTGTCCAGGATAGCCTTGCTGCTTTCTCGACAAATGTTGGATAATGGTCAATACCAAAAAGTGGGTGCTGAATTGCATCCAGCACCCACTCAAGACTTCCTGAACTCCTAAGGTTATCACTGCCAATAAAAGTCCCACCTGTTTGGGTAATATGATAGCGATTCAGCTTAACTATGTCGTCCCGAGTTGGGAAGATTATAAGTCGGCCAATCGCTCCCATAATTCAGTATGCTCTTGAAGTATTTGTCTTGCAGTTTTATCCCAAACATTCTGTTTAGAAGTCTCTATGATTGGGGAGTTAATGTCAAAGAAACTCAAAATTAAATCATCAGGTCTTATTAATTCCTCTATTCTATTTGTAGTTTGAGATGTGACTCCCGGTCTCACTTCGTATAACTGCTGCCACATAATATACCTCCTATACCAGTTTCCAAGTTTTTCTTGATATCCAATTAAACTCTCTTTGAGTAATTGCAGCAATATCTATTTGCCCTCCACACAGCTCAGGGCCAATCACAAATCTAAAACGACCAATAACTACGTTTAACATATAGTTGGCATATTCAATAGCATCCTGTAAAGGCATCTGTGCAAAAGGCACTTGATACTCTAATGATCGTAAAGCATCATGCAATTCCTCTTTTGAAATATCGAACTTCTCGGAGAGAATTTGGATAACCCCTTCATCCCGTCCGAAATGTAATCTTATAATAGGTTCTGTTATTCCAAACCAACTGGCCCCAAAATTAGGTTTACCATTCATATCAGGTCGTTGATTGCTAATTTTCTCATCGAATGGAATAACAAAACGCCAAACCTCCGGAAAGAAACCTTCTTCTGAGTATCCTGCAACAATCATACCTAAGCCAGGTTGTTGTTCAATATCTATTTTCCCAAATTCCTCTTGATGAGCTTTCTTCAAGTGTTTAAATAATTCATTTGCACAAGCTTTGACAGAATATTGTTGATCTTGATTTTTTTCTCTAAACACTTCTAAGGATTGCCAACCAGAATTATATTCCCATTCACGAACCAGACTTTCGATAGTTCGTACCCCAATATATGCTTGTCCCCAAGTTAATACACCAATAGGTATATCTGTTCCGATTTGTAACAACTTTTTGGCGTTATAAAATGTCTGAAGAACCCCTTCTTCGAAGTTTCCATCTGGTGTCCTTACACGTCCTGTTAACGTAGCTGCACTATCCGCTGCAAGCACTAGCCCTTCACTTACTTTTACAACTATCACGACACTCATGATCAATCCTCTATGAATTACTAAATTTCTCGTAATGCGAGCAAAAATAAAATTGAGCATAACCGTTGCTTGAATAATGGCTTTGCTAGTATCGGAATTTGTAGTGGTGTTGTCAAGTACGTTAATGCCTTATGCCTTGCGCGATTCGGCCATTGAATGGGTGCTGGACCGCTACAAAGAGCGCACGCCCAAAGACCCCACCATTCACGAACGGTTTAATACCTACCGTTTCCGCGATTACAAAGAAGAGGTGATTGAGTTGTTGGCGCGGGTGACGGCCGTGTCCGTGCAAACCATCTCCCTCATCGCCCAAATGCCCAACGAACCGTAAACCCGTAGGGGCGAGACAGGCGGGCGAAACCTCCGCCATTCACAACCCCCTCATCCCCACCCGCCACCTGCCACCTGCCACCCAACAACATCATGGGAACTAATGAGATACGGCCGTCGTTCTATGCACAGGTCACTGGTGAACCAACCACCCAAACATAATCAGTAGATCGAAATGGAAGGAGTGGGCATCCTCAGATGCCCACCAGTTCGCATCTGAGGATGCGAACTCCGCTTCGATCTACTGACAATAGAACGAATTCCAAATAAACAGGAGAGAATCCCATGAAGAACAGAACCCAAACCCTCATTGTATTGGCCTTCCTCACCCTCATTTTTGCCGCTTGCGGTAGTATTGAGAAACCCGAAGCACAGACAGTAGAAGTCACCCGCATTGTCACCGAAACGGTGGTTGAAACTGTCACTGTTGAAGGACAGGCAGTTGAAGTTACCCGTGTGGTCGTGGAAACAGTAGTCGTTGACCAATATGCAAACACCACCACCGAACAAGAAGCGCCTGC
Organism: Chloroflexota bacterium; assembly: GCA_014584575.1. GTDB lineage: Bacteria > Chloroflexota > Anaerolineae > Promineifilales > Promineifilaceae > CAADGU01. The sequence goes on along the minus strand of JACTMP010000026.1, from coordinate 131,011 downwards.
CCTGGAAGCCGCCGCCCCTCTGCCGCCGGTCAGTGGAATACCACAGCCGCGCACAGAAACAGCCATCGTCCCCATGCCCACCGCTGCCCCTACAGCGCCGGCCGCCGCCCCCAATGCCATGTTCTTTGAGCAATATGGCGTCAATCCCTACATCCTCACCAGCGTAGACAACCTGTCCACCTTTTCGCTGGATGTAGACACCGGCTCCTACAACATCGCCAAACGCTATTTGCAGGATGGCCTGCGCCCGCCGCCGGAAGCGGTGCGCGTGGAAGAGTTTATCAACTCCTTTGACCAGGGCTACCAAAATCCACCCGATGTGGCCTTTGCCATTTACGCCGACGGCGCACCCTCTCCCTTCCACAATGACGGCACCTATTTCCTGCGCATTGGGGTGCAGGGGTATGATGTGCCGGAAGCGGAACGGCCGTCGGCCAATCTCGTTTTTGTCATTGATGTCTCCGGCTCCATGGCCCAGGAGAACCGCCTCGGCCTGGTCAAAGAATCGCTGGCGCTGCTGGTAGACCGGCTGCGCACCGACGACAAAGTCGCCATTGTCGTCTATGGCAACAGCGCCCGCACCGTGCTCTATCCCACCGCCGGTTCCGAACGGCAGGCCATTCTGAATGCCATCAACACCCTGCAAACCGAAGGCTCCACCAACCTGGAAGCGGGTCTGCTGATGGGGTATGACGTGGCTAACCAGGCATACATCCCTGGCGGCATCAACCGCATCATCCTGGCCTCCGATGGCGTCGCCAACGTAGGCGACACCGGCCCCAACAGCCTGGCGGCCAAAATTCGCGGCTACGCCGACGCCGGCATCCACCTGACCACCATTGGCGTGGGGCTGGGCAACTATAACGATGTGATGATGGAACAATTGGCCGACCAGGGCGATGGCATGTATGCCTACGTGGATAATCTGAACGAAGCCCGCCGGGTCTTTGTGGAAGACATCATGGGCACGCTGCAAACCATTGGCCTGGATGCCAAAATCCAGGTGGAGTTTGACCCGCAGGTGGTGCAGCAATACCGGTTGGTGGGCTATGAAAACCGGGCTATTGCCGACCAGGATTTCCGCAACAATGAGGTGGATGCAGCGGAGTTTGGCGCGGGGCACACGGCCGTTGCCATCTACGCCGTGCAGCTAACCCCCGGCGCACAAGGGCGGATGGCTACCGTTTACCTGCGCTGGCAAGACCCGCAAACCCGCGCCGTGCAAGAGATTAACGGCGTCTTTAGCACCGATAATCTGGCGCGTTCCTTTGACGCCGCCCCGCTGCACTACCAGCTTGCCGTCACCGTCAGCCAATGGGCGGAACTGCTGCGCCAGAGCTATTGGGCCGAGGGCGTGAGCATGAACGATGTACGCATTCGCGTGCAGCGCCTGTCCAGCCAGATGGATGACACGGCCGTAAGCGAACTGGCGCAACTGGTACAACTGAGCCAATAACACCAGGCCACAGCGGGGCCGGATGGGATTCAGAATGGCGCATCATGGCAATTCAGTCACAATCTCCACGGCCGTCACTCCCCCGCCAGCCACCACCACCGGCTGCCGGTATTCCTGCCCCGCTATGGCTGCAAATAAGGTGTAGTTGCCCGGCGGCAAATCGGCAAAGAGGAAATTTTCGGCCAGGGCTGCGTCGGGGTGAATGAGGTGCTGCGGGTCGTCCAGGTAGGTGAAGGTATAATGGTAAACCGGCCCATCGGGGGTAGACTCAATCAAGGTGAGGCGCGCCCCCTGCCACGGCCGTCCCTGCCCATCTACCAATCGCCCCGCCAGCACCCCCATCCCCGGCAGTGGTTCCAGCCACAACATCGGGTTACCGGTTGCCGCAAAGTCGTTACTGCCTATACGGACCTCCAGGTGCAGATGCGGTACGGCCGATACCCCCTCCACCCCAATCTCGGCAATAGGCTCACCCCGTTTCACCCACTGCCCCGGTTCCACTTGAATCAACTGCACATGGCCGTACAACACATACACCGGCTGCCCCTGCCATTGCGCATCCAGTTCCAGCACCACCAGTTGCCCGTACCAGTCACAACGCCAGCCGTACATCTCGTCTGCGTCCGGCTGGGCCACGACGACTGTGCCATCGGCAACGGCCGTGACCATCGTCCCCCGCGTCGCCGGCATATCCGCGCCATTGTGCAGCAGGAAACGGCCGTCGCCATCCCACCCATACGGATAATACCCATTTGCCAACGGCTTGCGCCCGCCCAACACCGGGTCAGTCAGCCAAAAGTGCGTCTGTGAAATCGTTGCATCCGGCGTCGGCCAGGGCTGTTCACCCAAAATGTTACGCTGGTAATCCGGCTTGATGGGCGGCGGCTCCGGGCAGGTGCGCTCCGCCGTTGGCAATGGTGGTGGGGATGAGGCCGTGGCCGTAGGCACGGCCGTTGGCAAAGGTGGCGGTGTATGGGTGGGCGGCACGGCCGTTGCCGAGGCAGTCGCCGAGGCTGTTACCGACGGGACAGGGGAGGATGTGGGTGAAGGGGTAGACGTGGGCACGGCCGTTGCCGTCACCTGCAATGTGCCACTTGCCACCGGCAAGCTCTCTGGCGACCGGCAGGCAACCAGCAGCCACACACACAAACAAACCAGGAGACAATATCGGATGCAAACCATAACGGTAATTGTCTTAACGGTGGGTACGGCCGTCAAACGTGCCATCTTCCTACGTCTCGTAAGCCAATCGCGTTATACTACGGCCATGCAGCTAGACCTCAATCGCCCATCAGACAGCCGGTTAGCCAACATGGGCGCGGGCATTATTTACCAGGCATTCCAGCACTACTGCGCCCGCTTTCAAGCCATCACCGAACGCGCGCCACAACGATTTGAACAGCAAGAGTGGCACGGCCGTCGCGCCGATGCCGAAGAGCGCCTGGAACTGTATAAAACAGTTGTTGACCAGACGGTTCTCCAGGTGCACAACTTGTTGGCAGACCGGCTATGCGACAAACTGGTATGGGCCAGCATGAAGGCCGTCTACTCCGGCTACATCTTTCCCCGCGATGATTGGGAACTGGCCGAAACCTTTTTCAACTCCATTACCCGCCGCATCTTCACCACCGTCGGCGTAGACCCGCAGATCGAGTTTGTGACCACCGATTACCAGTCACCGCCCACCCCCTCCCGCCACAAAGTCTATCGCACTTACAAACTGCCCCAACCCAAAGCCGACCTCCTTTACGAAATCATCAGCAGCTACCATCCCGCCAACCACTTTGCCCACCTGGAACAAGATTGCCGGCTCATTGCCGCCCGCATCCAGGCACATCTGGTTGAGCAGGGTTTGGCCATGCAGCGGATTGACATGGTCAAAAGTGGCTTTTACCGCAGCCAGGGGGCGTATCTGGTGGGGCGGATTCAGGCGAGTAGTCAGATCATCCCCTGCGTGTTGTGCCTGCTGCACGGCCGTGACGGGCTGTATGTAGACAGTGTGCTGCTAGACGCCACCAGCGTCAGCATCCTGTTCGGCTTCACCCGCTCTTACTTCCACGTCAAAATTGACCGCCCCTACGACCTGGTGGCTTTCATTGCCACCTTGATTCCCCAAAAGCGCATCGCCGAAATTTACATTTCACTGGGCTATAACAAACATGGCAAGACGGAATTGTACCGTGACATTTTGCGCCATCTGGCCCAATCGGAGGCGCAGTTCCAGATTGCGCCAGGGCAGAAGGGCATGGTGATGGCCGTGTTTAGCCTGCCCGATTATGACCTGGTGTTTAAGGTGATCAAAGACCATTTTGCCGATCCGAAGAAAGTGACGCGGCAAAATGTGATGGCTCAATACGATATGGTGTTCCGCCATGACCGCGCTGGCCGGCTGGTAGATGCGCAATCATTTGAGTTCCTGGAATTTGACCGGGCGCGTTTTGACCCGGCGTTGCTGGCCGAACTGCTGGCCGTAGCCGGGCAAGCCGCGCAGGTGAAGGGAGATACGGTAGTCATTACCCATGCGTATGTGCAGCGGCGGGTGACACCGCTGGATATGTATATTCGCCAGGTGGACGAACCAGAGGCAAAGGCCGCCATCCGGGATTACGGCCGTGCCATCAAAGATATGGCCGCCACCAACATCTTCCCCGGTGATATGCTGCTGAAAAACTTTGGCGTGACGCGGCACGGCCGTGTGGTCTTCTACGACTACGACGAGCTACGGCCGCTCACCGACTGTCACTTCCGTCGTTTTCCTGCCGCCGCCACCTACGAAGACGAACTGGCCGACGAACCCTGGTTTCACATCGCCGAAGGGGACATCTTCCCCCAGGAATTCCTGCACTTCATGGGGCTGCCCTCCCCCTTGCAGGCAGAATTTCTGGCACATCATCACGATCTGCTGGATACTCCTTACTGGCACACCACCCAAACCCGGCTGCAAACCGGCGATTACATCCACATCCTGCCATACAGCCAGCGCCAGCGTCTCTACCCGGCGACTTGAGGCGGCTAAGGTGATACTGAGATGGAAGACTGCCAAAGGCCATAAAGCACCATAAAGCGTCATTTTGCCAGGCGAATGGAATTCGCGGCAACAATTGCAAAGACCGCCTCCGCGGTCTAGGGATTAGTCGGCGAAGGCCGACTTTGCACTTGTAGGCGCGGTTTCAACCGCCGGCTACAATGCCAGATTATGCCCTTCGTTGGTATAGATGGCGGGTTTTACACCTGAAGGAGGAGAGACAATGAGTGAACCAGGGTTGTTAACCGGTGTGCGCGTCATTGACCTGACGCGCGTGCTGGCGGGGCCATACTGCACCATGATGTTGGGCGATTTGGGGGCAGACGTGATCAAGATTGAAGCGCCGGGAACAGGGGATGATACCCGGCAATGGGGGCCGCCATTTACAGCCACGGCTGACGGCCGTCGGGGAGAAGCCGCTTATTTTCTGGCTGCCAACCGCAATAAACGCAGCCTGACTCTCAATTTGAAAAGCGCCAAAGGGTTAGAAATTTTACGCACACTCATCCACCAGGGAGATGTGCTGGTAGACAACTTCCGCACCGGTACGCTGGCTCGTTGGGGGCTGGATTATGAAACGTTGCAGCAGCTACGCCCCGGTCTCATTTATTGCACCATCACCGGCTATGGCACAACAGGGCCTTACAAAGACCGGGCCGGGTACGACTTTATGGTGCAGGCAATGGGCGGTTTTATGAGCGTCACGGGACCGGAGGCAGGTGAACCGGTGCGCGCCGGGATAGCCATTGCCGACCTGTCCACGGGCATGTTTGCCTGTAATGCGATATTGGCGGCGCTCTTTGCGCGGGAGCGCACCGGGCAAGGGCAGTACATTGACATGGCGCTGCTGGATTCGCAAGTGGCGCTGATGTCTTATGTGGCCAGCAATTACCTGGTGTCTGGTGAACTGCCGGGGCGATATGGCAATGGACACCCCAACATTGTGCCCTACCAGGAGTTCCGGGCGCGTGACCAATACTTTGCCTTTGCGTGTGGCAATGATGGGCAGTGGCGTAAATTTTGCACGGCCGTCCATCACCGCGAATGGATTGACGATGCCCGGTTTGCCAGCAATGCCGACCGGCTGGCCCACCGGGAAGAGGTTATCAGCCTGCTCAACGAGTTATTTGCCACCCGTGATGCTGCCGACTGGATGGCTCTCTGTGAAGAGATTGGCATCCCCAACGGCCCCATCAACAATATGGCCCAGGTATTTGCCAATGAGCAGGTTCAGGCGCGCCGTTTACGTCAGGATGTCCCCCACCCCACTGCCGGCGCCGTTCCCCTGGTCGCCTCCCCCTTGCAAATCCCCACCAACCCGGTCACCGTCCGTTACCCGCCGCCGCTGCTCGGCGAACATACGGAGGAGATTTTGCACACTCTGTTGGGGTATGAGGCAACGGCCGTTGCCACCCTGCGTGAGGAAGGCATTATTTAACCGGCAACCGGTTACTTTACCGGCCAGCAATTCTCAGTTTGATTAGCGGCGGCAGATAGATCTGCACCAACAGAAGGCAAAGCCAACCTTCGTCGGCTGGAAATAGTCGGCGAAGGCCGACTTTTCTTTCTGTTGCCGCGATTTTAATCGCCGGGTTTTGCCAAACTGAGAATTGCTGTTTACCAGCTACTTAATCGGCCACTTGACAAGTGATCGGGGTTTTTCAGCCATGCTTCAGCCTTCAGCCAGCCACCACTGCACCACATCCTGTCGGGCAATTTTGCCGGACGCCGTCAACGGCAGGTCAGCGGCAAAACGGAAGTGGCGCGGGATTTTGTAACCGGCCAGTCGTTCCCGGCAGAATTGGGTCAGTTGGGCGGCGGACACGTGAGCGGCGCTCACATTAGCGGCGCTCACGGCCGTGTCTGCCGCCAACACAACCACCGCAGCCACCACCTGCCCCCACACCGGGTCTGGCAAGCCCACCACACAGACTTCGGCTACGGCCGTGTGTTCTTTTAATACCGCTTCTACTTCAGCCGGATATACGTTCTCACCCCCGGTCACAATCAGATCACTGCGGCGCTGCACAAGCCACAAATCACCATCCACATCCACATACCCCAAATCACCGGTAGAGAACAGTCCATCAGCCAGGGGTGTTTCGCCCCAATAACCGGCCATAACCGTCGGCCCACTGACCACAACTTCACCAATTTCACCGGGCGGCAATTCACGGCCGTCCTCACCTCGAATAGACACATTGGTAAAAAGCAACGGCCGTCCCACACTACCCGGCTTGCGCTTTACCTCGTCGGGGGGCATTGTCGCCACCTGCGACGCTGCTTCCGTCAGGCCATAGGTGGCGGCAACCGGCACATCGGCCGCCAGCGCTCTTGCCAGCAGATCAGGCGGCAGCGCGGCCCCGCCAATAAGCGCCAGCCGCAGCCTATCCGGCCAGGTGGTGCGACTGTCCAACAGCCGCGCCAACATGGTTGGCACCAGAGAGATGAGGGTAACGGGCTTGTGGTTGAGGCTGTCATTGACGGCCGTCAGGTCAAACTTAGAATGCAGGTCTACGGCCGTGCCATACAAACAGCTGCGCCAGATAACGGCCAGCCCCCCCACGTGGTACAACGGCAAACAACTTAACCACAGGTCATCTGACAGCACACCCACCCGATAGGCCGCTGACATGGCGCTGTAAAAGTGATTGGCAAAGGTCAACATTGCCCCTTTCGGCCGTCCCGATGTGCCGGAGGTGAATACCACCGCCTGCACCTGGTCTGGCGCAATCGGACGGGGGTCCCATTCCCCCGATTCCGCCGAAAGCCAGGTTTCGTCTATCGCCAGCGTCGGCACATGGGGAGTAACGGCCGTTGCCATCTCCGGCAAACACACAATGAGCTTACAAGCTACGTGCGTCGCCTGCCACTGCCATTCGGCCGGCGTCAGGCGGATATTGAGCGGCACTAATACGGCTCCCAGCCGCGCCAGCGCATGAATGAGACACACATACAGCAAAGAATTGGGAAGCAACACACCTACCCGGTCACCCGGCCCCACCCCGGACGCAGCCAGACGGTGGCAGCAGCCATTCACCAGCACGTTCAGTTCGGCATAGCTCCACTGCTGCGCCCCCAGCCACAACGCCGTTTGCCGGGGCGAAGCCTGCACCCGGCTGCTCAGCCAATCTGTTTGCAACTCTTTCATGCCCCGGCAGCTATTACACAAAAAAAAACACGCTGCGAGGGTATCACAGCGTGCTCTTCACATCATACAAAAGGACAAACCCAAAGTGAAACTGGTCTACTCACCACCACCACTGCTACTACTGCTGCTGCTACTGCTCACCTCTGCACGGTTGCGGTAACGATAGGTAATACGGCCGCGCGCCAGATCGTATGGCGTCATCTCCACCCGCACCCGGTCCCCCAGGAGGATGCGAATGTAATACTTGCGCATACGACCCGACAGGTAAGCCAATACCTGGTGACCATTGTCGAGTTCTACTTTAAATTGGGTGTTGGGCAGCAACTCGATAATGGTGCCTTCCACTTCCAGTTTGTCATTTTTGGCCATAACTTAGCTTTCTACAACTTCCTGTGGTTCAGTTTCCTCAATCACAGATTCGGTTTCCGCCACCGGTTCGTCATCGGCTTCGTCAAATGTTTCAGCATCGGCCGTTCCGGCATCGGCCGCAAATTCCGCCAGATCATCTGCGCTTTCCATTTCCATATCCACCGGGAAATCGGCCTCGGTGACATCCATGGCGGCGGTATCCATCGCACCTTCAGTTTCGGGGGTAACGGCCGTTGCTTCCTCTTCTACCTGGTCCGCAACGGCCGTGTCCTCTGCGACGGACGTTTCGGCCGGAGCCGCGGCGGCGGCTTCTGCCTGTTTACGAGACATCCATTCAATTTGCTCATTAGCGCTCACCTGACGCAGGCTGAGGCCAATACGCTGCCGGTCTTTTTCAATGCTGACCACACGCAACAAATGGGTTTCTCCTTCTTTGACCACCTCGCCGGCATTCTCCACCTGGCCCCGTGATAGCTGTGACAAATGCAACAGCCCTTCCACACCCGGCTCAATTTCAGCAAACGCGCCATAATCTACAATACGGGTGATGTAACCCTCCACCAGTTGGTTCATGTGATACCGTTGTTCGATGGAGTCCCAGGGATTGGGCAACATTTTTTTGCGGCTAAGGCTGATGCGCTGGTCATCACGATCAACTTTCATTACGTAAACATCAACTTCGTCACCCACTTTGACAACTTCGCGGGGATGGTCAATTCGATGCCAGGCCAGTTCGGAAATGTGTACCAGACCGTCCACACCGCCCAGGTCTACAAAGATGCCAAAATCGCGCAGGCCACTTACACGGCCGTGCAACACATCTCCCTCTTGAATTCTGTCCAGCAGTTCCCCTTTCTGCAATTCGTCCCACTCTTTTTGGGCATCGCGCTGTGAGAAAACCAACCGACGGCGGTGACGATCAACTTCAATCACTTTCAGGGGAATTTTTTGACCACGCAGTTTTGCCAGTTTTTGCTGGCGCTGCCGGTCATTCAAGCCACGGGTCAGTGCTGCCAGGTGAGAAGCGGGAATGAAGCCACGCAAACGGCCGTAAGGCACAATCGCCCCGCCCTTGTTGTAGCCAATGACTTCTCCTTCAAAAATATCACCCGTTTGCATTAACTCTTCAGCTTCAATCCAATCCTGGTTCATCTTAGCCAGATAGATAGATACCTGTAAACTGTCCGGCGCTTCCGTGTTCATAACATAGATAGAAATTTCGTCATTCACACGTAATTCGGCCCGCTCTTCTGGTTCCAGCTTGGACAGGTCTGTGCTGGGCACAATACCATCCCGCTTCAGACCCAAATCCACAATGACACCCTGCTGCGTTACGGCCACAATAATGCCCTTGCGAATATCACCAACCTGGGGCAGCTCATAATCATGTGTTTCCAAAAACTCTTCAAAATTGGTATCTTCGATCATGCTAATAAGTTCTCTTCTCAATGTGGTATAGGATAAAAAAACTCGACCGTCACACGAGTTTTTTGTGGGACTAGCCGAGTCATTCTTAAAAGATGTGTCGTTTACAAACCGCTATTCAGGTTAATACTTTGTGGTACGAGTGCCTCCGAAAATAATTAAGCTGTGTCGCTTAACTATTTCACAGGTTTACAATTGGTAAACAACGCCCAAATTAGAATGATCCAGCCAACAGTACCCAAGCGCGGGATTATAGCGGTACAGAATGGGCTTGTCAATTTTGCCCAAACAGGGCGACAGGTTTTTTAAGAGGCGACGACTCAGAGGTTGTCCCATGCCACACGAAGATACGGGGGCTGGATTGTGGGAAACATGGGAATGCTCCGGGGTCACTTTTTTTTATGATCGTGTTCAAGTATACTGGCAGCATTCTATACCCGGCACTATTACTATCAGGAGCGAATGGAATTATTGTATGTTTGAAAACCCTGTTGAATCACAACGAATCCTGGCAGTTGACGACAACACCTTTACGTTGCGGATTGTGCAGCACACATTGGAACAGGCGGGATTTCAGGTCATCACGGCCGTGTCCGGCCCGGACGCGCTCAAACTAATCAACCGACATGGGATGCCCCACCTGGCTATTGTTGACCTGCACATGCCCATTATGAGCGGTTTTGAGTTCTGCCATGCGGTGCGAGAGTTCAGCGATTTACCGATCATTATGCTGACGGCCGTGAACACCGAAGAGACCATCATTCAAGGATTAGAACAGTACGCCGAGGATTACATCGTCAAACCATTTAACCCCGAAGAGCTAGTGGCGCGGGTGCGGCGGGTGCTGCGTCGCATGGGGGATTACAATTACACGTTGGAGTCCACTACGCGCATTGATGAGCGCCTGATGGTCAATTTTCCTAACCGGGAAGCGCTGGTCAACGGGCAATCTATTTCGTTGACACCCACCGAAACGAAGCTCTTATACATTTTGGTGCGTAACGCCGGTCGCATTGTCACCACCGAATTTTTGTTGAAGCGCATCTGGCCAATGGAAAACGCCCAGGAGGACCGGTTGCATGTACATGTTCACCGGTTACGCAGCAAGATCGAGGTAGACCCATCCGAACCCAGTTATATTGTGGCCGAACGGGGCACCGGCTATCGCTTTAATGTCGTAGCCGATCAAATCAGCACCGAAAAAGAATAACGGCCGTAACCCCACCTAATCTCACCAAATAAAAAAGCACTGGGTTGCCCCAGTGCTTTTTTTAATGAGCAACCGCAACAATTAATCTAGCGGACAGCCCAATTCATTCTGTGCTTCAAACAGATTCTTGGTGCTTTCAAAGCTACCGGTAGCATAGGCATTTTGCACCATAGCAATGACATCAGCTTCAGCGTAAAGATAGGCGACAGATGGATTGGCCGCGTTGAGCAAAGCGGCTACGGCATGGCGAGCCATGGCCCGCTCACCACCTCCACCCAGGCGCACCGCATCCAACAAGGTATGCGGGCTAAAAGAAGCATCCACGCCAAACACAGTTTCAAAATTATCTGATGGGCTGTAATTCACCCAAGAATCAAAATGGTGCTCCTGCCGCCAGTAACCTGGCGTGCAGCCCTGCCCACTCGGCGGTTTGGGAGTGGCTGTGGGTGGCACCGGCGTTGCCGTGGGCGGCACGGGCGTCTCGGTGGGCGGAATCGGGGTTGGCGTCGGTTCATTGGAACAGAACTTAGACGAATTATAGACCCGTTGCACTAATATGTTGGCCGGATCTTGAGGGTTATTACCCTTGTAAAGCTGCACCTTCACCGTGCATTCCGGGATGGTAGAGACAAAGGTAATTTTCTCACCAGCGCCTACCGAGCCGGTTTGATGGTCTATTTCCTCATTGGTTACGGTGCCATCAGGATTGAGAATGGCCGCGATGACCACCATGCCAGCATTAGACGCCTCGCTGGTACAATTACTCACTTCACCAGTCACCGTGTTTCCAACCTGGTTCAGGGATCCCGTAATATCTGTGCTGGTCGAACAATCAGCCGGGGATGCCCCAATAATACTGCTACCGGCAGCCGCCATTACTAACAACACGGCAACTGTCACCACAAACACAATACGTCTCTTTGACTGTTTCATAATATTTCCTTTTTGAATGCGCAAAGTTGACACAACTACGCAACTACTTGTTGATCTGACAAATCTGCAACTACTTTCTCTCTTTTTTGATCACTAATTGGGGGATTGCACAATGGTCACAATACGTCACCATCACCTCCTTTCATCCAATACTTTACAATTCATGCTTGCCCACTCTAACTATACAAACAACCACAAGGCATTGAGCTAAACCATCATCCTATAGATAACTTTCTAACTATCTTAACCTGGACATAAAGTCAGCAACTCATTGGCAAAAAGCCCAAAATATGCCAGAATGACACAATTGAGTGGTTATCATCGGCACGGCCGTTACCAACTGTCACCCAGGCGGCGCTCCTGCCTGTCGCCTACTACACCGGCGAAAACTTTCAGCCGGCCAGGCGCATTCCGGCAACCGAAGTCACTTCCTGGAACCAATGGGGCAAGAATCTGGAACAGCCTGACTTGTGAACATTCCGTAAAACCTGGCAGCCCCGTGGCGCCTCGTAAGCCTCCTTGAAACCATATAGCGGCACCGTATGCCCATACTCAACATGAGTACACTTTAGGGTGATTTACCTATTGCCAACACAATTGCACCACCCCACAATTAATGTATTGCAAAGAGGGTTACGGCCGTAGCAGTACCCATCCGGCCATCAACTTATTCAGTACAGGTAGATATGAAGTTATGGAACCATACGCAGAGGGTACATTCAACGTTAATGGACAGGAAATTCATTTTGTAGAAGCTGGCAAACGTGGGCGCCAAATTGCACTCCTCCTGCATGGCTGGTCAAGTTCCTGGTACGCCACTTCGCCCGTCCTCGGTTTGTTAGCCCAACGTTTCCACTGCATCGCCCTCGACCTGCCTGGTTACGGTGATTCGCCCCCACTCTCCGAACAAACCACTATCCCCCAATATGTAGATTTACTGGCCGACCTTATTGAGCAAATTAGCGACAGTCCGGTCGTCCTTGTGGGTCACTCCATGGGTGGCATGATCAGCATCAGCCTGGCAACCAAATACCCCGTCCTTGTTGAGCGTATGGTGCTGCTCTGCCCTACCATCAGCGGTCAGCTTTCGACCTCCATCAACCTGTTTATCGCCCCTATTACCATGATGGAACGGTTTGGTCTGGGCAGTTGGTTGGTATCGGCCGTAGAGAACACCTTTGTCGGACTCACAGATCGGTTGATGCGCCCGGTATCCTTTGCCCAACGTACCGGCATCAGCAAAGCTGACTATGAGCAATTGCGCCAGGATGCCCGGCAAACACGCCAGGGACGTGTGCGTTTTGAATGTTTTCATGCCATGCGCGAGAACGATCTGCGCGGGCAATTGGGCCAGATAGACACGCCCGCACTGATCATCTGGGGCGCAGAAGATAATACCGTTCCCTTGCGTGATGCCGGCGTAGTCGCCGATGAGTGGCCCCAGGCTGACCTGCGCATTTTTCCCAAGGCCGGCCACTGGCCTCAATTTGAAACGCCCGCGACAACCCGCCGCCAGATTGCGGCCTATCTTGGCTTGCCTTTGAGCAGCAGTGACCTGTATACGCCGGTTGGAGATGAAGAACTGGAGCGCATCAGCGATGTTGCCCAATTTCTAAGCCATTCCGACGTGGGCGACAATCTCAACCAGGCGCAACGCATCCGGTTGGCAGCCCAATGTGAAGTGCGCACCTTCACACGCGGTGAATTGATTGCCGAAGCATCTGAGTCCAGCGACGAATTGTTCATCATACAGCAGGGCTATGTGGAAGTTTGGAAACATCCCGATGGCCTGGATGCTCAAGACCATAACCATGATGAATCGCAGCACGTAGCCAACCTCCGCGCCGGGCAAATTACCGGCGAACTGGCCATGTTAGACAAGGGAGGGCGCAGCGCCGACCTGATTGCCGGCAGCGAGGGCGCTACCCTGCTCGTACTGACCCGTGACCGGCTACTGGCGCTTTGTGAAGATGATACAGCATTGGGCTACCGCTTCTTGTGGAACATTTCGCAAGCCATGTCACGACGGGTGCGCTTTGTGCTGTGGCAACTGAACCGCGCCGAACAACGCCGCCTGGAAGAGGGAAAACGCCGCACAACCAAGCAAATGGCTCGCGCCACCATGCCCACCGATTAGCCCGACTCTCGACTGCTCGATCACCCACCTTCATTCGCCATCTTCCCGCTAAAAATCACTCGTTATTTGTGACATTTGCCACACGCCCTACTCCTTGCCAATCTCTAGAATGTATGTGTACATTACCTGAAAATGAAGAATCTATACTCCAGATATCGTTACCTGGGCAATCGGGCGGTAATCAAACTGCGATGCCCAACTATGAGGAGAACATGTTAACCACAAATGACCTGATGACCATTGATCCAGACACAGTAACCCCACAAACCTCACTCCGTGAAGTGGTATCCTTGATGAATAAACGTAATACACGCCAACTGCTAGTAGTGAACAACGGCAAGTTGGCAGGAATTATCACTGATAGGGATGTGCGTCTGGCTGTCAATTCACCATTAGTAACAGCCGATCCTCTGGAACGTATTACTCTGCTTGATCAATTTACCGCCGGCCGTTGCATGACGCCGAATCCCAAAACGGTTACACCAGACACACCGATTCACAAGGTGGCGCAAATTTTGAGCGCCTATAAATATGGTGCGCTGCCGGTGGTGGAAGATGATGAGCTGGTGGGAATCATCACGGTCACAGACTTGTTAAACCAGATGGCGTTAATGCCGGAAGCCGAGCCTTTTGGGTAACAAACAGTTTTTCTTTGTCCGGCCAGATAATCTCCGCTAAATAGGTCTCGTAGCCGGCCAGGGCTGCTCAGTTGCAATACCAACTTTTTATGGTAAAGTGCCAATCATGCACCGGTACTCGCGGGTGGCTGTCTGACATTTCAGTGCCATCTGGGGTTCGGTGACTGCGGGAAGGTTTATAACAGTTGGCTTTGCCTGATGAAGTTTTTATATGATGAATAGATCAGACACTCAATTACAGGAATTTATCCAGTTTGCGTATGAAAAGGCAACGGCCGTAAAAACCCGTTTCGATCAGGCTGGTCTAACCCCCAACGATATTCGCGGGATGGCCGACCTGGTAAAAATCCCCGTTTTCCCCAAAGATCACCTGATCCAACTGCAACAGGCGCACCCCCCCTTTGGCGGCATGGTCACTGTGCCGCGTGAACAGGTGACGCATATCTTCTTCTCGCCCGGCCCTATTTACGAACCGGCGCCCGCGCCGGATGAAGTCAACTGGGAAATTTCCCTGGAAGCGTTACGTCTGAGCGGCTTTCGGCCGGGGGAGATTGTGCTGAACTGCTTTTCTTACCACCTGGTGCCGGCCGGGTTCTTGTTTGATGGCGCTTTTACGCGGATGGGCTGCACGGTTGTGCCCGGCGGTATCGGCAACAGCGAATTGCAGATCAAAATGGCTTATGATTTGCAGGCCACCGGCTATGCGGGCACGCCCAGCTTTCTCCTGTCG
Source organism: Chloroflexota bacterium (assembly GCA_014584575.1). GTDB lineage: Bacteria > Chloroflexota > Anaerolineae > Promineifilales > Promineifilaceae > CAADGU01. The sequence continues at coordinate 115,937 of JACTMP010000026.1, read as the reverse complement.
CTGCTGGAAAAGGCCAAAGAGCAGGGCATCCAACTGGCAATTGACCACGCCATTGTCTCTGCGGAACCGCTGCTGCCGCCGATGCGCGCTGCCATTGAAGCGTTTGGCGTAAAAATTGGCAACGCTTACGCTACAGCAGAGTTTGGCATTTTGGCGCTCAACACGAGCGGCGGTCTGGCTTTTCAGCTTTTTGCCGAGCCGCTGGTGGAAGTGGTAGACCCGGATACGGGGCAGCCGGTCGGCCCTGGCGAGGCGGGCGAGATCGTGGTCACCAACTTCAGCCACATTTACCCACTCATCCGCATTGGCACGGGTGATATGGCCGTAAATGTAGACCCCAATCCCGGCCACAGCGCCCAGGCGGAACGGGGCATTATCCTGGTAGGGCGGTCGGGCGATGCGGTGAAGGTGCGCGGTATGTTTGTACACCCGAACCAACTTGGTTTTGCGGCGCGGCAGGTGCCCGGCGTGCTCAAGGTACAAGGCGTAGTGACGCAGCCGGAAAACAAGGATCATTTTGTGGTCAGAGCCGAATTGGCAGAAGGGGTGGAGTGTACGGCCGTGACCATTCCATTGCAGGAAATGGTGAAAAACCTCTGCCGGGTACGTGTGGATGAAGTGGAATGCCTGCCGCCGGGTGGTCTGGGAGAGAATGTAGCGGGGATGGTGGACGGCCGTGTGTGGGCACAGTGATCGGTGAGTCGTGAGCCGTAGATAAACTATCGGCTTCGGAAACAGGACATCTATGAGCAAAATCATCATCAGCGCCGCGCTTACCGGCGTCGTCACGACCCGAAAACAATCGCCTTACATCCCCTTCACCCCCGCCGAAATTGGCGAAGAGGCGCGGCGCAGCGCCGAGGCAGGCGCCAGCATTGTTCACATCCACGCCCGTAACGCCGATGGCACACCCGCCTGGGACGTGGAAACGTTTAGCCAGATTCACCAGGAAGTGCGGCAGCGATGCCCCGACCTGATTATCAACTACTCGACCGGCGCGTTTGGCATCCCCCGCGAACACCGCATTCACCACATCCGCGCCCTCAAGCCGGAGATGGCCGCCCTGAACATGGGGTCTATGAACTACGCCATCTACTCTCGCCAGCACAAACGCTTCTACCACGACTACGTTTTTGCCAACCCCTTTGATGACATCCAATACTTTTTGCAGGCGATGAATGAAGCAGGCACACGGCCGGAAATGGAATGTTTTGATACCGGCCACATCAATAACGCCCAACCGCTTATTGACATGGGCGTACTGCCCGCACCCTACCAGTTCAGCCTGGTGATGGGCGTCTTGGGCGGCATCCCCGCCACCACCCAAAACCTGGTGCATCAGGCAGGGCAGTTACCGGCCAACGCAAACTGGCAGGTCATTGGCATTAGCCGCCACCAATGGGCGCTGGTGGCCGTAGCCATCACCATGAATGGCAACGTGCGCGTGGGGCTGGAAGACAATCTCTATCTGCCCAACGGGGAACTGGCAAAGTCCAACGGGGAGTGTGTGACCCAGGCGGTGGAACTCATACACATCATTGGCGGCGAAGTGGCCTCCATTGCCGAAGCGCGCCAGATTTTGCAGATACCGCGTGTATCCTAGACAAATTGGTTCAATCTTGTAGATTGAACCAATCTAATGACCGCGAAAGAATTCCACCAGTCGCCCCCTCTAAGCTATACAATCCGATAAACCTGTGAAAAAAGGACAATGATCATGGCACAGTTAGAAAAAGCGACGTTGGGCGGGGGCTGCTTCTGGTGTCTGGAAGCGGTATATCAGGATGTAGCCGGTGTAGAGCAGGTAGTATCCGGTTACGCTGGCGGGCATGTACCTAACCCCAGTTACAAAGCAGTCTGCGCGGGCACAACCGGCCACGCGGAGGTGGTGCAAATCAGTTATGACCCCGCTATTATTTCCTATGAAACGCTGCTGGAGATTTTCTGGCACATTCACGACCCCACCACCCACAACCGGCAGGGCAATGATGTAGGCCCACAGTATCGTTCCATTATTCTGACGCACAATGAGAAACAACAACGGAGCGCGGCGGCGTCCCTGGCCGCTATAGATGACTCTGACCTGTACGCCAACCAGATTGTAACGGAAATTGTGCCGTTGGATATTTTTTACCCGGCGGAGGATTACCACCAGAATTACTTCAATGAGAACCCGTACCAACCCTACTGCATGGTGGTAGTGAACCCCAAAGTGCAAAAGTTCCGCAAATCGTTTCAGGCGAGGTTGAAGGCGGGCGTTTAGATGGAGAATACGAGTGGCTGATGGAAGAACCCAACCCCATCGTCTTGCTCACCGGTGATGTCTGGCATATTGTGGAGCACAGCCGCCGTGCGACGGCAGCCCGCTGTGGGCAGCCCATCCGCGACGGCCGTGCCCATGCCCGTTTGAAGCAAGTGGGGGTGGAGAATGTTTGCCGGGAATGTGTGCGGTTGTGGCAGCCAGAGGTAGGGGGGACATGATTGCCTGTGACGGTGATGGCATTGAATTGCGTACATGGGGTACCGATCACTAAAGCATAAGCGCCAGGAATGGGGGAGCGTCCGCTGTGTGTCCGGCCAGCCAGGTGGTAGCCCCCATTGACTCTAACAGGTACGTGGCTTGTTGCCAGCAAGTGATTCGTTCATTTCTGGTTGTAGATAAACCAGCCAGCGAGAATAGACAGGCAGCCTCGTCAAACGGCCGGTCATGGCGCTGCGCCAGGGATAGGGCGCTGTGCAAATGGGCGCGGCGCGTTTCTGGCGCGCCAAACCGGGCCAGGGCGCGCAGGGTGATGATGGTCAGACCGGGGAAACTCATCTGCTCCGCCATGGTGTGGGCGCTCATAGCAAATTGCTGCGCCGTCTGCAAATCGCCAAGACCGGCATAACAGAGGCTCAGGTCGGTTTGCACGGCCGCAATCAACTCCTGCCGTCCCTCGCTGGTAACAAGCGCCAGACTTTCTTCCAACTCCTGGCGGGCGGCGGCGTAATCGCCCAGATAAACGAGAACAGCGCCCCGGTTCAGCCGCGCCCGGCTTTCTTCACGGGTATGGCCGTAGCGACGCGCCAGATCCAGGTGCCGTTCCACGTACTGCTGTGCCTGCGCCAGTTTCCCCTGCCCCAGGTAAACGACTACCAGATTGCCGACTTCGTTGATGAGCCGCCATTGGGCGTTGTGTTCTTCGCAGTAGGTGGCGCATTGGGTCATGTATTGTTCGGCCAGGTCGTAGCGGGCCATGCTCCAATAGACCAGCCCTAAATTGCCCCTGGCGAAGGTGGCGGCGGCAGTGTCCTGCACCTGTTCAAAGAGATGGATGGCGGTTTGCAGGGCGCGTACGGCCGTCTGGTAATCCCCACCCGCCCATAACATCGTTGCCTGATCCACGTAGGCGTCGCCCACCTGGTAAGGGGAAATGTGCGGTTTGCCCTGGACGCGCTTTACCATGCGCTGCACAGCGGCGATGGCTTCAGCCGGGCGCCCCTGCTGCCGTAGCAGGAGCGCCTGGCTGTTTTCCAGAGACAGCATGGCGGCGTCAAAGTCGGACGGGGCGGCGGTGGGGCGGAGAACGGCCGTTTGCGCCAGTAACTCCTCCAATAAAGTCTCAGCGGCGGCCACCTGGCCCATGACCCCCAGGGCGTTGGCCAGGGCGGCGCCGGATAGGGCCAACGGCCGTACCAGCCCTGACTGTTGAGCCAAAGGTATGGCGCGCCGGGCCACGTCCGCCGCCTGGTCGTGGCGGCTGCAAGAGCCGAGCAACTGCGCCTGATGCGCCAGCAGTTCCGCCTGTTCGGCCGGCCAGCCGTGTTGGCCGGCCAGCGCCGCGCCTTCCCGCAACACCTCCTCCCAGGCCGTCCAATGCCCCCACCGTTCGGGTAGGGGGTGTAACGACAGGATGAGGTTGAGACACGGCCGTGCCAGCGCCGGAAATTGCCGGGCCTGCCGGATGAGAGTGATAAAACTGTCGGCATACGGCCGTAAAAGAGCCGGTTTGGGCCGGTGTTCCTGGGCGTAGGCGGCCAGCCAGTGCAGCCGGTCGGCCAGGTGGCTGGCAAACGCTTCCGTCCAGCGCTGCCGTTCGTCGAGGGCAAAAGCGGGCGTCAGGTTCATGTTATGGCATTCAGGTGCAACGCACTTAACAAGTGCGTTGCACCTCTCTGTCAACTATTCCACCGCAGCAGCAGTTCCGTCTGCAAGAAGGTGGCTGTCAGCCGGTGCAGGCGGTAGCGGGGCGCAGCCAGGCTGCCGGCTTTTTCCAGCAGGGAATAGCGGCGCAACTGCATCAATGCCTGGTCAAAGTCGGCCAGGGGCAAATTGCTCATCAACTTCATCCAGGAAACATCTTCGCCATCAGGCGACACGAGCAGCATGGTCAGCAGCAGGTGGCGGGCTGTGTCCGTGAGCAGTCGCCAGGTGTGGCCATAAATGAAATCATACATGCGTTCCGGCCCCTGGCGGCGGGCTAACTGGATACCCTGCAAAATGTGGGCCAGCGGCAAATCGCCCAGTTGCGCGGCCGTCAATTTGAGCGCCAGCGGCAGCCCGCCGATGGCCTGGTAAATGGTCTCCATTTCGGCGGGCGAGAGGGTGGTGGTTTGCCCGTGCCGTTCCAGTTCGCTGGTTATTAGCGTCTGGCTGGCGGCGAAGGAAAGTTCGGACAGGGGCAGCACGTGGACAAAGCCGACCTCGCGCAAACTGTGGCGGCTGGTGAGCAGGAAACGGGTGGAACCGGCCAGGGGGAAAAGGGCAGGCAGCAGCGCCTCGGTATCGCTCAATGTTTCCAGGTTATCAATGATGATCAGGTGGGGGCGGGCGGCCAGGATGGGTTGCAGACGGCTCAATTTGTCGGTGGCGGGCAAACCGGCCAGCTGATCCTGGCCCAACTGGTGGGCTAGGCGGGTGACAACGTCTTCGAGCGATTGGCTGGCGTCGGCTATATTTTCAAATTGCCATTGGGTGGTCAGGCGTTCCTGGCGGGCGCTAATCCAGAGGATTTCCAGCCAGGCATTGGTCTGGGCAAAGTGGTGGGCGGCGGCCTGGGCTACGGCCGTTTTGCCAATGCCGCCCAAACCTTCAATGCTGACAAAACGGGGGCCGTCTTCCCTGGCCAGACGGGCGACAATGTCCGCTACCACCGCTTCGGCGCCAAAAAGTCGGGCGAAGTCTGGCGACGGCAGGAAACGCTGCAAGCGCCACTGCTGCTGTTGCTGCTGCGCCGCCTCTTCTTCCTGGCGCAGTAATGTCGTTAACTGCCGGATGCCGTGGTCAACGTGCCGCCGGAAGTGGCGGGTGCTGAGGGAAGCGGCTGTGGCCAGCTCGGCCACGCTCAAGGCAACCGGCGACAGGTAGCGGAAATAAAGTGCGCTCCAGGCCATCAATGCTGCCTGATGGGTCTGGAAGTCGGCCGCCAGCGTCTTGTAAGCGGCTTCTTTTGAGGCCGGCGCCATCAGCGCGACCCCGGCCATCTGCCGCTGCTGTTGTAATTGATGCTCAACCAGGGCCGCTACCACATGGCGCAAAGTGGGCTGGGCCGGTTCGTCAGGTGGGCGAGCAGTACGGCTCAGAAGCGCCAGATCAAGCGATGGCACCTGACGGGTATAACGCCAGGCAATCAGCATTTCCTCAACCAAGGTGGGGGTGATTGTTTCCGGTTTCACTACTTTTTGTGGTGGCACGGCCGTCTCATTCCTGTCCGATAGATGTCCGAAAATTGTATACACGGCCGTGCCGCCCTCAGTATACTGCCTGTGGGAGATATTTCAATTGTTGTGTAGTGTTTTCTGAATTGTATCCAGTGGCAGGAGGTCAAGATGATTACTGGCAAGCAATTAGCAAAATTTTCGCGGCTGGCGGTCGTGGTTATGGGAGTGGTGTTGACGGCCGTCTGGCTGGCGCTGGCCTATAGCGGGCGTATTCAGGCGCAGTCTACGGCCGTGCCCAACACCCCTATTGTGGAGAGTGAACATCCCTACGCCAATAACGAAGATACCTATTGGGTAATCAACAATAACAGCGGCCAAAACGCCGCCCGTATTTACTTTAGCCGCATTGAGTTGGAAAACACGGTAGACAAAATCGAAATCCGCGACCAGAATGACACGCTGATTCAGGAAATCACGACCAGCGCACCGAATGGGATGTGGTCAGACGTGGTGCCAGGGTCGCTGATCAAGATTGTGTTGAAGAGTGATGGCAGCGGCCGTTTCTGGGGTTTTGCCGTCGAGCAAATTGAGTATCTGAATTACACCACCATTGCCTACAGCCCCCACCCCTATCCCAACAATTACAACGATGTTCGCACTTTTCTCAATCCGGCGCCCAGCCCGGCCGGCACCCGCCTCCATTTTGACCGCATCGAACTGGAACAGGACGTAGATTATCTCATCATCATGGACGCCGACGACAATCCTTACCAGTGGATCACCGGAAGCCACCCATCAGGATTTACCTCGAAAGCCGTACCCGGCGCGGTGATCAAACTCCGCCATGTTAGCGATGGTTCCGGGCAACGCTGGGGCTACAACATAGACGCCATCCAAACCGCCTCCCCCGGCACTCCCGACCCCCCACCCACCTTCCCTGTTGCTCTCGCAGAATCCGACCATTATTGTGAATCCAAACGTCAATGCAATATCCAGCAAAATTCACTTTAGCCGGATTGATCTCTGGCATTCAGATACGATTCAAGTATTAGATGCGAACGATATAGTCATTCAAACGTTTTTTGAGAACACCCATATGACAGATGTTTGGTCGGATTATGTCCCAGGGCGTATAGTCAAGGTTAAATTAACTACAAGTCCCACGTACCAGGATTGGGGTTTTCGAGTAGATGCGATTGTAGATTCTGTCACCAATCCTGGATTGGCACAATCCTATTGTGAATCCAAACGTCAATGCAATATCCAGCAAAATTCACTTTAGCCGGATTGATCTCTGGCATTCAGATACGATTCAAGTATTAGATGCGAACGACACGATCATTCAAACATTTTCTCAAAACACCCATTTAACAGATGTCTGGTCGGATTATGTCCCAGGGCGTATAGTCAAGGTTAAATTAACTACAAGTCCCACGTACCAAGATTGGGGATTCCGGGTGGATGATATTTATCCGGCGTCGGAGGAGCCGATTCCGCGGGCATTTGTGAGTGGGATTTATATTACGGTGCTGTATCCGGGCCAAGTTTACCTGAATGGGGTGGAGGTGGCTAATGCGCAAGAGCCGGGCGATTACCGGATTTTGCTGCCGGGTATAGGTACCTACACCATTCACATTGTTTACCAGGAGTATACGCAAGATATTCTGGTGAATGTAACCAATGAAGGGGGGGTACAGATCACCTACCTGCCGCTGGTGGTCAGAGAGTAGCTTGTGCTTTTGGGAAAGAGACATCCGGTTTCTTGGAGAAATCGGATGTCTGAATTATCCAGACAAATTCACAGAGACTTCAGGGTGCTGCTATGAAAACTGGCTTTTTTCTCCTTTCGTTACTGATCGTTACTCTATCCGTGATGCCGCCTGCCGCTGCCGCCCCGGAAAGCATTGAGGTATTGTATGTACCAGCCAATGGCAATCAGGTCAGCACGGCTGCAAGCCTCATACAAGGGCAGACTTACACGTTTAGAATTTCCGGTATGTTTGTGTGGGGAGGCTGTGGTCCGGTTGTTTGTCCGGGAGGCGCTCCTGATTACACCCGTTGGGCCGATGCTCGCTTTATGACCGATGATCACTTTCATAATGTTCATACTGGTTACGTCTATTTGACAATCAATGGCTCTATTCCTCATATTCCGCAGTATAGTCCTGACCATATTTATACTGTACAGGTGGTAGGCACAGGAGCGCCAGCCACCTTTCGCATACAGGATGGCGGCTGTTGCTATGCCGACAACAGCGGTGCCCTGCGTGTGGAGTTGTTATCGCCAGGTGAGCCGCCTGCTATCGCTATGGGTGTAAAGCCTTTCTCACAATACTCTGTTCCAGTAGTGATAACGGCCGGTTGGGGAGAAGATCGCTATGGTGATCCCCGTACCACTGATGAGTCCGATATTATCTGCCGGTGGGGATGCAATCTGACTGCCTGGGCAATGATGCTGGATTATTATGGGGCTGCTTATGGCAAACATTCCAATCCCCGCGAACTCAACAACTGGTTGAGAGAGCATGAAGGCTACATAGTTAGAGGGGTGGTTTATAACAAGGTGGTGCAATATGCCAATGAGTATTGGGGCGAGACACCGTTAAGACTGTCACCGGTTCGAGTAGAGGGGCGCAACGACCAAAGATTACATCAATTATTGTCCGCCGGAATTCCCGTCATGCTTCGGGTCAACAACGGCAATCATTTCGTGTTAGCCGTAGGGGAAACAATGCAATCTGGCGTACAAACCTGGTACATCCACGATCCTGGGGGTTGTAACGCTGATCCCTATACCAGCCCTCTCACGACTTTGCTATCGCGTTATCAAAACCAGTATACACATATGTATTGGGCAGAAGCCCAAGCTGCACCGACACCGCGCTCGTCTATCACCCTTGCTCTGGGTTCGCCAGCAGAATTACTGATAACAGACCCGTTGGGTCGTCGTACTGGTATTGACGTACGCACGGGTGAAATTCACAGCGAGATTCTGGACTCATCTTATTTATTGGAGCAGCTTGCCAGTGATGATGAAACAGGTGGCCTGGATGACCATCCTATAAAAATGTTTAATCTCCCCTTGCCAATGGACGGCAGCTATACCGTAGAAATCATTGGCCGCGATAATGGCGCGTACACGCTTGACGTATTCGCTTACGATGAAATAGGAGGTTTAACCAGGGCTACACTTCCCGGCTCAATCACGCCTGGCGAAGTGGATACGATCACCATTATCTACTCTGCGGATCCAGATGAGGGCATACATATTCGCTACGCTCATCCTATCTTCTTACCTTTCATCCGCAAACCGTGAATATCATTGTACAGGTGCGGCTACATTGAATGAACTTGCGCTGAGGGATGTGTCGCCAAGTTTTAAGGTAACGGCCGAATTGCGTCAAACCCCTCTGGGTCAACAGCTCTCAAAAGTATGGCGGATGGAGAAAATGGAGGTTCAGCTATGGTCAGAATCATTAGCCTGGTTACATTGCTTTTATTGCTTGGCTGCCAGGCGGGCCAACCAGCAGCGCCAACAAGCCCGGCCACTGCTTTGGCTGAGGCTGATGCCCCGCCTACGGCCGTTGCTCAGTCTACCCCCACGCCCCCGCCCACCGACACAATTGTTCCCACTAACACCCATACATCCGCCCCTACCGGTACGCCGACACCAACCTATACGCCAATGCTGACGGACACACCAGAGCCGACGGATACACCATCGCCAACCCCACCCCCCCCCGGCACAACCAGCCGCGTCTCCGTGGCTTCAGATGGCACACAGGCGAATAATAGTTCTTTCAATGCCTCTATTTCGGCCGACGGCCGTTATGTAGCTTTCCAATCTCAGGCCAGCAACCTGGTTCCCGTTGACACCAATGGCACGGATGATGTCTTCGTCCATGACCGGGAGACAGGGCAAACCAGCCGCGTCTCGCTGTCTTCAGATGGGACGGAAGGAAATGATGCCTCTGGATTTCCTTCTATTTCCGCCGACGGCCGTTATATAGCCTTTGGCTCTTTTGCCAGCAACCTGGTCCCCAACGATACCAATGGCGCTTATGATGTCTTCGTCCATGACCGGGAGACGGGGCAGACCAGCCGTGTTTCCGTTGCTTCAGATGGGACGCAAGAGGAGGGTATATCCTGGCCGTGGGCTCCTTCTATTTCAGCCGACGCCCGTCACGTGGCCTTCATGTCCGGCGCTGTTAACCTGGTCCCCGATGATACCAATGATAACTGGGATATCTTTGTCCATGACCGGCAAACGGGGCAGACCAGCCGCGTCTCCGTTGCTTCAGATGGAACGCAGGGTAACAACGAGTCCCGCTTGCCGGCCATTTCTGCCGACGGCCGTTATGTGGCCTTCTCCTCTTCGGCCAGCAATCTGGTTCCCGGCACCTTTGAGGGCACAAATGATGTTTTCGTCCATGATCGGGAGACGGGGCAGACCAGCCTTATCTCGATAAGTTTCAATGGCATACAGGGTATGGTGTCAGCCCAATCTGTTTCCATTTCAGCCGATGGGCGTTATGTGACTTATGCCTCTCGGACCAGTGGCCTTATCCCTGGCGATACCAATAACGACTTTGATGTCTTCGTTTTTGACCGGGAGACATGGGAGACAAGCCGGGTCTCTGTAGCCTCAGACGGGATGCAGGGGAATGGTGGGTCCCTCTCTGCCTTCATTTCGGCTGACGGCCGTTACGTACTCTTTCAATCTGGCGCCAGCAACCTGGTTCCCGGCGACAGCAATGGCCTGGAGGATGTTTTCGTCCATGACCGGGTCACGGGACAAACCAGCCGCATTTCGGTTGCTTCTGATGGGACGCAAGGGAATAGCCCTTCCTCCCATCCTTCCATTTCGGCCAACGGCCGTTACGTGGTATTTGCCTCTGATGCCAGTAATTTAGTCCCCAATGATACCAATGAAGCGACCGATATTTTCGTCCATTATCGCGGTGAGTAGAGGGGCAGTCAACAGAATTCGTCTATCAGCCGGCGATAGAAAGATAGGCGCTAATACAGAAGAGGTAGGGCAAATGGTATCTTACCGGGCAAATTAGCAATTTGCCCTACATTCTCATTGTGGTGACGGTGGATGGGAATGGAGGGGTGCGTATCACGTATTTGCCGTTGGTGGTACGGCCGTAAACCCCCTCCGCCACTTTTGAGCCAGTAACTTAACAGACATCCGATTTCTTGCAGAAATCGGAATTCTTGTATCTGGCATGAACAGGTGGAAAGTCACCTCTACGGTAAAGGATTCGATATGGTGGTGGGGGGAACATTAGCCGATGGCAGGCCAGTGGAGTTAACAACTCTGCCCATCAGTTATGGTTGGATGAAGATGCAAAATATCACGGCCGTGCCCCTCAACAGCCTGTTTTTTTTCGATATCCCCCTGACCTGGCTAGGTCACTGCTAAAATCCTAATCCCTGCAGCGCCCCTTTACATTCCAACCAACGTATCATCGTTGCCAATGACGCGATGGCAGGGAATCAGGCAATTGATCACCCCCTTCACCCCATCACCTACTCGCCCCCTTACCCTGCCGTGTTATAATCTCGCCATGGCGCAGTCAAACACACAGGCAGAAGTGCTGACAACCAGACCAACCACCCGCTCTGGCCGCAAACTGGCGCTGCTGCTGGCCGGCGCGGCGCTTTTACTGCTGCTCTGGTTGGGCGTGAAAGTGTATCGCATCGGCACGGCCGTGCACTCCCTTGTAGCCCGCCAGCCCCAGGCAGAAGCCTTGTTTGATGGCGGCCTGCGCCACCTGGACCCAGACGAAGCCGAAGCGTTGGTCATGGGCTTGCGCCAGGACATCGTCATCCTGAAACGGGAAACCGGCTTCTTCATGCCCTTGACCCCTTATCTGGGATGGGCGCCCAAAGTTGGCCCGCTCCTGGCAGCTTCACCCGCGTTAATGGAAATGGCTGACGCCGGCACGGAAACGGCCGTACACACCTTCAACGGCCTCAAACCCGCCTTAGCGTTGCTGCAAACAGACGCCGCCGAGGGCCAGATGGCCGCCCTGGTGCAAATCATACACCAGGCTCAGCCAGACCTGGTTCGGGCCAACCAATCCATGACCCGCCTGGTTGCCGCCCGGCAGGCAATCGGCGATGCCGCCGGCCTGCCCTGGCGCATCCGCCAACTGCTGGAACGGGTAGACCCGCTGCTGCCGCTGGCCCAGGATGGCTTGCAGGTAGCCCCTCTCTTGCCCTCCCTCATGGGCATGGATGGCCCCCGCACCTATCTGATTATCATCCAGAATGAAGATGAAGCCCGCCCCACCGGTGGCTTCATTACCGGCGCCGGGCTGCTGCATGTGGCCGACGGCCGTATCGTCAGCCTGGAGTTTGAAGACGGCAACCTGATTGACAATTGGACCGAAAAACCGTATGAATTCCCACCCCAACCACTGTATGACTTCATGGGGCTGGAGATGTTTTTGTATCGTGACGCCAACTTCTGGCCTGACCTTCCCACTTCAGCCGAAGCCGCTATTCGCCTCTACAGCTACGGGCAAGATGTGCCGGAAGCAGATGGCGCGATAACCATTGACCAACAATTTGTCAGCCTGCTACTGCGAGGTATTGGCCCGGTGGCTATTCCTGATAGCGGCAAAACCTTGAATGCCCAAAATGTCATTACCCACTTTCAAGAAGCCTGGGCCAGTGGCACCGAACAAACCGTCAACGACCGGAAATCTTTTCTGGGCACATTTGGGCAGGCCATCCAGACCAAAATCGAATCGGGGCTGGGTGAAATAGACCCGCTAACTCTGGTCAAATCGCTGCACACCGCCGCTGAAACCGGTCACCTGCAAATTTACATGCGCGACCCGGCGCTGATGACATTGTTTGACGGCTTGAACTGGGACGGCCGTTTGGAAAACCCCACCGGGCAAGATTTCCTCAGCGTCATAGACGCCAACATGGGCTACAACAAGGTAAACATGTACGTGGAGCGTACACTCGATTACCAGGTGAATTTGCAGCCTGACGGCCGTGCCACCGCCGCCCTCACCATCCGCTACACCAACAACGCCCCCATCGAACCGGGCGAGACCGACTGTTTTCAGGACACCATTCAAGAGTATGGTCGCGCTCCTGCTTACCACGAACTGGCCGACGAATGTTACTGGAATTACCTGCGCGTTTATGTTCCCGGCGGCAGTGTACTCACCGATTCCAGCCGTCATCAAGTGCCTATGGCCACAACGGCGGCCGCCCGCCAGGATTGGGACAACACAGCACAAACGGTTAATGAATTTGATGGCTGGAGTACCTTTGCCAACTTTATCATGGTGCCACAAAAAGAGACGGTGGCGGTGTCATTGGCCTACACCTTGCCGCAAGTGATACACGGAAACGGCCGTGAACAAACATACCAACTCACACTCCGCCCCCAACCTGGCGCCCGCCCCCAACCTGTGCAAGTAACAGTCACCCTGCCGCCTGGCGCCCAACTGCTTTCCACTACACCAGAAAGCACCGTTGCGGCCAACCAGGTAACGTTCACCTGGCAACACGACGCCATTATCACCCTGGTCGTTCGCTACACACTGCCCAATAATTGAAGCCGCGCCGACATTGGGTTATACTGAACCGGCCAAAGCCATTGGTTTGATTCAGGAGATTCGATGAAAAAGACGTTATTTTTTCTGGCAACCCCGCTGTTTTTTGCTTTTATTGTGATGGTCGTCTCGGTTTCGGCGCAAAATCCAACGATTCCCACGCGCACACCAACGCCCGGCGCACAGACGCCGCCGCCACCCACCACAACCGCCACGCAGCCATCAACGGGAACCACGCCACCTGCCGGTGACCCGCCGCCAGGCAGCACGGCCGTCCCTGCCACGACAATGACCAACACACCCGAAAGTAGCTTCTATCCTACGGCCGTGCCGTGCAGCGACCAGCCCACCATCTTCGCCCTCAACGCCAGCTTCATCAACGTGCGCACCGGGCCGGATACCCGCTATTCCATCATCGAAAGTTTAGCCTTCCGCGAAGTGCGCCCCATTGTGGGCCGCGATGCCGTCGCCCGCTGGTGGCTCATCCGTCTGAATGAGCGGCAAACGGGTTGGGTGGCCGATGACGTGGTGGAAGTGCATGGCAACACGGTCAATGTGCCCATCGTCGCCGCACCGCCGCTCAATGGCGCAACGGTGACTCCAGGCGCAACCTGGCAGCCCACCGCGCCACCGCAGTGCGCCACCCCGGCTACGCTAACCCCCTCTGCTAGGGCCACCGCCACTACAAACAGCGACACACTCATCGTCGCCCCGCTGGCGACGGTAGTGCACACGGCCTACCCGGCGGCCACGTCCGAACCCACCAGCCAAACCAGCGTCTTGAGCGCGGCAGTTACACCCACGGCCACCGCTACTGCTATCACCCTACCCACCAGCATTGCCGCCGTCCCCCCACCCACCCTGCCGCCCACTCCGGCTGAAACCAACATAGACGCCGCCGAAACCGATTATTCCGGCCTGCTCCTGGTTGGGGCGGCGCTGCTCCTGGTTGGGGGCACGGCCGTGTTTATTATCAAACGCCGCTAATTCGGTAATCGGTAATCGGTAATCCGTTCATTTGCTGCCGATTACCGACCACCGGCCACCGATTACCGATCACCCCCATCCGCACCCTCTTCACACTCACCGTCTTCATCATCCTGGCCTCGTTAGACAATGCGGCGGCCGGCGTTTTGCCGCCGTTGTATGCCATCATTGCCCGCGATTTGCAGGCAACGGAAGGGTCGCTGGGGTTGGTCACGGCCGTGTACCTCTTTGTCGTCGCCATTGCTGCCATCGTCTGGGGCTACATCGGCGACCAGCGGCGACGCAAACCACTGCTCTTTTTCAGCACCTTGCTCTGGGCGGGAGCGATGATGCTGACCGCCTTTGCCGAGTCCTATGCTCAATTTTTTTGGTGGCAGATGGTCACGGCCGTTGGCGTGGGTGGCATCGCTTCTGTTGGTTTTAGCGTCGTCAGCGACCTGGTACCGGCGGCGCGGCGCGGTCTGGCGCTGGCCTTTTGGAGCATCTCGCAGGGCGTGGGTGGCTCGTTGGGGTCTTTGCTGGCGGGCGTCATAGGCGCGGCCGATTGGCGCTTGCCTTTCTTATTTATTGCCGGGCTGGGCTTTTTGTTTGCCTTCCTCTACCTGTTCACCTATGAACCCCAACGGGGCCAGGCCGAGCCAGAACTGGCGGCCGTTTTTGCCTCAGGCCAGAGTTATGAGTACCGCATTCGCCACGATGAACTGCTGCCCATGCTGCGGCAAGGCAGCACTCGCTGGCTGTTGGCCGCCAGCTTCACCTTTGCCCTGGCCTATGGTTCCACGCTGTGGATTCCGCGCTGGGCCATTGCCCGCGTCCAGGCCGACGGCTACGGTCTGGAAACAGCGACCATTGCCGGGAATATGTTTGTGGCTTTGTTTAGTTTGGGGGCGTTCACGGCCGTGCTCAGCGGCTATCTCGGCGACAAATGGCAAAAACGTAACCCGCGTGGCCGGGCGCTGCTGGTGATGGGTGGACTGCTGGCGGCCATCCCCTTCTTCGTCCTGCTTTATTTCATCCCCCTGCAAAATCTCAATTTGCCGCCAAACGCCACTATGTTGCAAATCGCCGGTCATATTCTGCTCAGTTTATTTACCAATCTCTGGGTGCTGCTGGCCTTCCTGGCGGCCACGCTGGCCCTCATCTTCCAGGCGGTAGACGCGCCCAACTGGGCGGCCATGATGACCGATACCAATCTGCCGGAGCATCGCGGCACGATCATTGGCCTCAGCCGGCTCACCCGCGCCGTGGGCAGCGCCCTCAGCGTGGGCATCGCCGGGGGGCTGCTAGACCGGCTGGCAGCGCCCGCCCCAAACAACTATGCCATCACCCTGGCCCTCTTCCAGTTGGTCGTCATTCCGACCGCCTTCTGCTACTATATGGTCAGCAAAACCATCGCCCAGGACGTGACGGCCGTCAAAGAGACCTTAACAACACGCGCCACCGTAGGGCGTTTGTAATATCGTCCTCAACATCACCTGCCACCTCCCCGATGCAACCGATCGAGAATACAAAGACCAGAAACATCGTCAACAGTCAATGGTCAATTATCAACTGACCATTGACCATTGACCATTATCAATTAAAGGAGACCTGCTATGCCCCACAAATTACAGAACTTACTGCGACCCGTGCCGAGTGATATTGAAATTGCTCAGGCACAAGAGCCGTTGCCCATTAGCCAGATTGCCGAGGAAGTGGGTATTTTGCCGGAAGAGTTGGTGCCTTACGGCCGTGACAAAGCCAAAGTGCGCCTCTCCGTCCGCGACCGGCTGGCCGACCGGCCTAACGGCAACTACATTGTCGTCACTGCCATCACCCCCACACCGCTGGGCGAAGGCAAAACCACCACCACCGTCGGTGTGAGTCAGGCGTTGGGGGCGCATCTGGGCCAGAAGGTGATCACCTGCATCCGCCAGCCCAGCCAGGGGCCGACCTTTGGCATCAAGGGCGGCGCGGCCGGCGGTGGCTACAGCCAGATCATCCCCATGGAGGAGTTTAATCTGCATTTGACGGGCGACATTCACGCGATTACGGCCGCCAATAATCTGCTGGCGGCGGCCATTGACACCCGCCTGCACCACGAACAGACCGCCTCCGACGCCACCCTGTGGAACCGCCTCTGCCCGCCGGACAAATCAGGCGAACGCCGCTTTGCCCCGGTCATGCTGCGCCGCTTGAAGAAGCTGGGCATTGATAAAACCGACCCGGACGACCTGACGCCGGAGGAAATCACCCGCTTTGTGCGGCTGGACATTGACCCCGACTCCATCACCTGGCGGCGGGTGACGGACACCAACGACCGCTACCTGCGCGGCATCACCATTGGCAAAGGGGCGCAGGAGAAGTTCCAGCGCGAAACGGGGTATGACATCACCGTTGCCAGCGAGATCATGGCGATTTTGGCGCTGACCACCAGCCTGGGCGACATGCGCGAGCGATTGGGGCGCATGGTCATTGGCGTGAACAAACAGGGTGAACCGATCACGGCCGATGACCTGGGCGTGGGCGGTGCATTGACGGTGTTAATGAAGGACGCCATCATGCCCAACCTGATGCAAACATTGGAAGGCACGCCCGCCTTTGTCCATGCCGGGCCATTTGCCAACATTGCACATGGCAACTCCTCCATTGTGGCCGACCAGATTGCCCTGAAACTGGTGGGGCCGGATGGCTATGTGCTGACGGAAGCGGGTTTTGGCGCGGATATTGGTATGGAGAAGTTCTTCAATATCAAGTGCCGCTACAGTGGGCTGATTCCCAACTGCGTGGTGCTGGTGGCGACGATTCGCGCCTTGAAGATGCATGGCGGCGGGCCAAAAGTGACGGCGGGCGCACCCCTGGCCCCGGAATACACGGAAGAAAATCTGGAACTGCTGGCCGCGGGCTGCACCAATCTGGTGAAGCATGTGGAAAATGCGGTTGGTTTTGGCGTGCCGGTGGTGGTGGCCATCAACCGCTTTAAGGATGACACGGATGCGGAGGTGGAACTGGTGCGCCAGGCGGCCAAAGCGGCCGGGGCCGAGGATGCCGTGATGAGCAACCATTGGGCTGACGGCGGCGCGGGTTCAATTGAACTGGGCAAGGCGATTATGGCCGCCTGCAACAAGCCATCCAACTTCCGCTTCCTCTACCCGGTGGAAGAGAGCATCAAGGCCAAGATTGAGACGATTGCGAAGCAGATGTATGGCGCGGACGGGGTGGAGTATCTGCCGGAGGCGGAGGAGAAGATTGCCCTGTACACACGCAATGGCTTTGACAAGCTGCCCATCTGCATGGCGAAGACGCACCTGAGCCTGAGCCACGACCCGAACTTGAAGGGACGGCCGTCTGGTTTCATCATCCCTGTGCGTGACATCCGTGCCAGCGTGGGGGCCGGTTTCCTCTACCCGCTGCTGGGGGCGATGAGTACGATGCCGGGATTACCGATACGGCCCGTGTATTACGAGATTGATATTGACCTGGAAACGGGCAAGGTGGTGGGCCTGTCCTAAGCCGCCCACAATCCGTAGGGGTGGGACGGCGCGGCCAAAATCTGGTCGCAACGGGGGACATCATCCCGCGCCGTCTCACCCCATCTTGCCGCGCCCGGCCAAAACAGGGCGAGACAGGCGGGAGACAAGACAATTCTTCGTGGCAAAGGCCCCACCCGCCTGTCCCGCCCTTACACATCGTCGCAGTAGCACAGGCTGAAGCAAGACAAAAACTAGAAACGACAAAGGTGTGAAGAGAAGATGAAGAGTGTTCGTAGGGCAAGTCTGTCCAACTTGCCCTACACTTTTTATATGACTACCAAAGCCCTGCTTTTCTCCATTTGCATCCTCTTTCTAGCAGCCTGCCAGCCTGATCTGGAAACAATCGAAGTCACAACGCGCCCGACCTTAACGGCGACGGTTTTGGCAATGGACACGGCTACTTCGGTAGCCTCACCCACACCGACAGCCACGAGCACGGCCGTGCCACCCACCCCTCTCCCTACCGCTACCCCAGAACCCACCGCCATACCAACACCATCGCTGCCTTCCGCCTCCGTCCTCTTTGTGCGGGATAACGCCCTACAACAATGGATTCCCCAAACCGGCGAGGTCAAAACTTTGTTAGAAAATGTGACTGGTATCGTTACTTACTCCGCCGATAAAGCCGTGTTTCGACGCGAGATTACCCCTGAACGAGAAGATGCTCTGATGATTTTTCATATACCGACCCAATCGGAATATGAATTTTTTAGAACTTCCACTGCGTCAATGAATGGATTGTTTAGTGACTCAGTTTCAATCTCGCCAAACGGCCGTTGGCTGGCATATATGTCCGGCGATTCTCGTGATTCCGTCACCCTCATCGTTCACGAAATTACCGTTGAGGATCAACAAGTCACTGTTAGTTCACCAGTTCTAACCGCAGTTCCTGGTAACGGTTGGGACTGGCCTTATGACCAACTAACCTGGCCGACAGAGAATGAAATAAGCTGGAATGATCAAGCTGGTATTTGGGTGGCTGACCTAAACGCTAATCCCATTGAACCTGTTGTGGCTATTGCCCCAAGCACGAACAGTTTCGAGATAGGGCCAATGAATCCTGCTGATCAAGATAAAGAGCCTCGGACAGTGTATACAATTTACGAGCCTTACTTATGGTCTCCAGACGGCCGTTACCTTCTTGCTGTTGAGGATTTCCTAGTCGAGGAGTACGGTGACAATTTTCGTGTCATCGAACGCAACACAAACAAGAGTTTTGAAATAGCGGAATCGGCTATAGGGGCAGTCAATGATGGGGCAATCTGGCTTGATAAAACCACATTGCTACATTATCGGACATCTGGTGATTTACGAATATGGAAAATAGACGCGGAAAATGAGCTAATGGCATCCCTGCAAGAAACTATCCCTGCTATGGAGATAGGCTATGTAGAAGGGCTTTGGCTCTCAGGTAATCATCTTCGCTTTTATGCTTTTTACTCGTTATTTGACCTCAATTTAGAAACAGGAGAACTAACTGAGTTAAGTCAGGATGTAGATTATCTCGTTCTTCATTGGTCGCCCGATGGTCAACATGTTTTGTGGACAGATTCAATAACAGTAAATGATGAATCGCTTCGCCCAGTATTTTTAGATGATCTAAATGGGGATGAGCCGGAAGAGATGGAGTCCGTCTTTGGGCTGGATTCGTGCTGTTGGCACTGGTATGAGGAATAAGAAGCTTTGGTCGGGGTGGGTGTGGCTTATGGCCAAGACAGCAACAAGTATGAGCAGGCCGGGGGGACGCGCACGAGTGAGATTGGGCGACGGCCGTCCACCTCCCCCACCTCTTAATCCCCCCTCCGATTGGTTCAATCTTCCAGGTTGAACCAATCTTCACCCCTCAAGTATATATCTCCGGCCATTGCCAGCAATACAACTGCCAGTCATGCCCTTCGGCCACAACTGCGCCAACATAACCGGGCAGCGGCGCCAGGCTTTGTAGCTCCCAGCGGGTCGCCATCTCGTCCTGCGCCTGCACCAGCCGCGCCGGTTCACCCGGACGTAGCGTCACCACAAACGACCTGAGTGGATAAGACAGGCCATCACCCACAGCCTTGATAAACGCCTCTTTGCGCGTCCAACAGTTAAAAAAGGCTTGGGCTTTATCGGCGTCTGGCACGGCCGTATACGCCGCAACCTCTGCCGCCGCAAAAAAACGGCGCGCCACCCGGTCGGCATCCGGCAACGGCCGTACCCGCTCCACATCCACCCCCAACACCCGCCGCCAGGCAAAAGCCAGCAGCGCCACCCCATCGGCATGGGACACATTAAAGTGCAAATCCCCCGCCGCCAACGCCGGTTTGCCATGCGGGCCATAAGTAATGGGCACGGCCGTCGGCTCCATCTGCAAATAGTCACCCAGCAACAGCCGCAGCGTCGCCCGCCCCACCACATAATGCGCCCGATCCTCCGCAAAGTGGAATTTGGCCGCCCGCGCCTGCTCGGCGGATGAGAGAATGGTGAAGAGAGCAGAGACCACAGCCGACGGCCGTGCCAGCCGCAGACACCACACATGCACCTCATCCGGCCCTAAGGGGGGGATGGTCTCCACCCTCGGCCACCCAATCATCTCCGTCATAGGGAAGGGATTGTACGGCCGTTGCCTCCACACATCCAAACACTCGCCGTAAGTGGCAGGCTACTTGCCACCTGCCACCTGCAAAACCCGGCGATTAAAATCGCGGCAACAGAAAGCAAAGTCGGCCTTCGCCGACTATTTCCAGCCGACGAAGATCGGCTTTGCCTTCTGTTGGTGCAGATTTATCTGCCGCCGCTAATCAAACTGAGAATTGCTACCTGCCACTTCCCCCATTTGCTACACCCTTCCCCCCTACTATATAATCCACAACTGGATCATCCACAGGTGGATCATCCATCTACGGAACAGCTTCCCGGAGAATAGGCTGCAAAGATATGAAACATAGGCCCAGAGCATTCAAAATACCTTATCGCCTGATTCCGTTGGCGCTATGTTTGCTACTCTTTATTTTGATAGGAATATCCAACCTGACGCCCCAACCAGCAGTCGCCAACGCCTACCAGCTACCCATCATTTCCATCCCCCAAAACCAATACTTTGTGAATGAAGGCAGCATTGTCAATGTCACGGTGCAAATCAACATCTCACCGGCTGCCGGTTCGCCTGCCTCCGTCGCCTATGCCACCACGCCGATCACGGCCGTGCCCGGCACCGATTACACCTCTGTCAGCGGCATCATAACCTTTACCAACACCACCCCTCTCCAGGTTGTCATTCCCATCCAGACCAACGCCAATAATGCCGTCTTTACCGACCGCACCTTTACCTTTTCCATTGCCAATCCCGTCAACGCCACCACCAATCCATCCCAATCCTCGACACTGGTCACCATTCGCAACACCAACGTCACCGCCACCCCTACCCCCACCGGTGGTGCGCCTATCTTCGCCGACGCCCTGGAACCAAATAACAGCTTCAATGAAGCCAGCAACGTAGATGCCGGCGGCGCGGCCCGCTGCAATCTCACCTTCTACCCCCCTGGCGACCAGGACTTCTTCCGCTGGTGGGGGCAGGCTGGCATCTCCTACCGCGTCTTCACCCGCGACCTGGACGCCGGGCTGGACACCCAACTGCAAGTCTTCGACACCAACCAAAACCTCATCGCCGAAAATGATGACGAGACGCCGGGTGGTCGCAGTTCCAGCGTCACCTTCACCGCCAACACCAACGGCTTCTACTTCGCCCGCGTCATCAACACCATCCCCGGCGACCCCGTAGACAAAACCTACTGCTTTGAAGTGACCCGATTTCTGCAACCCACCCTCACGCCGCCACCCGCTTTCCCTCCGGGCGCAGACGCCTGTGAATTTAACAGCACCTTTGCCGAAGCCTGTCTGATCGTGGTAGGCGAAACATTATCCTTGAACTTTATCCCCACGCTGGGCAGCCACCAGGATACCGACATGTTCCGCCTGTGGGTAAAACCGGGCATTTATTACACCTGCGAAACCAACATCCCCGCCGGGTCCGCCGCCGACACCAATATGATTTTGTACGACGCCAACACGAATCCTTTTAACCCCTGGATTGGCAATGATGACAAAGAGATTGGCGATCTGGGCAGCCGGGTTTCCTATCTGTCCACCTACACCGGCTGGTTGTTTATTCAGGTGGGGCCGGTGAATGTGCCCCCGCTGGAAGAAGCCTCACAACACACCTACACCCTGACATGTACCCAATTGGTCGCCACGCCCACACCCACGCCAACTAATACGCCCACGCCCGGGCCACCGCCACCACCCGGCGGCGGCACATTCCCTACAGCCACGCCCCAACCTACCTTTGAGATCCCCACTCCCTTCCCCACACCCACACCCATCAACCCGGCCGACTTTATTCCCACGCCGGTGCCGCCGCCGCTGGTGGATGTGCAGCCGTTGCCGACAGCAACGGCCGTTGCCAGCGGCCAGATCATCAACGTCGATGTCACCATCTTCTACGACAGCAACAACAATTACCTGCCCGAATTGACGGAAGGTATTGTGGGCGTAGATGTGGCCTTATTTGACAATGCCACCAGAGAATTGCTCTCTTACGGCCAGACCAATGAAGCCGGCATGATTCGTTTTGAAGTCCGCGCCTCCGGGACGGTGCGCATTGTGGTCCCGTTCCTGAATTACAGCCAGATCATCACCCAGGCCACCGATCAGGTGTTGATTCGCGTCGCACCCGGTACTTTGCCGATTGGGATTCCCTAGCGGTTTGGAGTGAAGGGTTTAGCCAGAACAGTTCCGGCTAAAGCCGCCACTCCTATCACTCACTTACTTGTATGTCCATCGAGCCAGCAGAAGAAACCACGCCTGAAACGACAACCACTACCAGCGAGTCTGGTACTTCGACCTCTCAATTTTCCCAACTAGGCCAGAATAAACCATTGCTGTTTGGTATGGGTGGTGTGGTATTGGCCGGTATAGGCGCTCTGGCGTGTGTCAGCTGTATTCTCCTGGTATTGCTGGTGCGGGAAATGCGTGAGGATGTAGCAACGGCTACGGCCGTGCCCACACCCATCCCCACCGCCCTGGCCAGCCTGCCCACGGGCCAGCCCCAGGTGCAGGGTCTCAGCAGTTCCGGGGCCATCTCCGTCACCCTGGGCACACCCGTCTTGCTGCAAATGGATGGCCAACAATTCGACGTTCTCACGGACATCATTGGCGCCGACGGCGTCTGGACGCCAGGCGCCACCGGCGAAGGCCAGGCATCCTGGGTCAGCGATACCGTCGTCAATTACGTCCTGGGCCTGCCAGATATAGCCGCGAATGAGAACCTGCTCACACAACTGGTGCCCGGCGACGAGATAAAGTTGATTACCAACGGCCGTACCAGCTTCACCTTTGCCTTCTACGAGCGTACCCTGGTTTCCGCCACCGACCGCACCGTTTATGCCCAGCAGACGCCCGGCGTCACCCTCATCTTGCTCAAGTCAGACGGCAGCGACCGGCTGGTGGTGCGTGGCCGCGCCATTACCGCTGAAGCACAGGGCGCGCCGCAAAATGTGGTCAACATCGGCGAAACAGCCCAACTGGACAATGTGCAAATCACGGCCGATTCCGCCATCTATATCGCCGACCGCCCGGAAATCCCCTCCGGTTTTGCCTTCTTTCAGGTAGATTACACGATTCAAAACGTGGGGCTGACTGCGCTAGACACCAGCATCTTGCAAATGACGTTGGTGGATCAATTGGGCAACCGTTACGCCCTGAACCCGGCAGCCAGCCAATCTGGCAACTACCCTATCTTGAATGGTTTCCTCAACGCCAACCAGACCGCTAACGCCACGGCCGGGTACCAGGTGCCGCTTGGTCTGAACAGTGAAACGGTGAACTGGGTTGTTACCAACCAGGATAGTGGGGCGCAGGTTTTCATTTCGCTGCCCTTCACCGGGGGGGAAACGGCCGTGCAAGGCGCCAGCATTTCCCTCTTCCGCGCCGAAGTTTCTGCTGACCTGACCAGCCTGCAATTAGGCGGGCAAATCACTAACCTGGGTTCCCAACCGCTGATCGTGACCGAATCAGACATCCGGCTCACCTCGCCGGATGGTTCCGTCTATCTGCTGCTCTCCACCAACCCCCCCCTGCCCTGGACAATTACGCCCGGCCAGACAGTGCAATTTTTTGTCACCTATCAGCGTCCTCCCGGCGGCATCGCTACTTTCCGCGTGTTAAACCAAGAATTTCAGATTACAGAACAACAGTAGTCCGAAGTCAGACTTCGGACTACTGTGTTATAATGCCGGCGTGAATGTCTGGCCGCAGCTGATCACGTCTCTAACCGAACCGCCGGGAAACATCATTTACCACCTGGTGACATTGTTTGCCCTGCAAGCAGTTTTTGCCATTGCCCTCAGCCAATGGCTGCGCAACCGGCAAGACGGCGACGCCTGGCGGCATCTAGCGGCAGCCGGTTTTTTGATTGCCGGGCGGGTGCTGCTGCTGGCGCTGGCGCTGCTGCTGGCGGCCGAGGTAAGCCAGGCCGAACGATACGTGCCGCCGTTGGAGCAGGCGCTAAATCTGGTCACGGCCGTGTTCCTGGTTTGGGCGCTCACCCCCCCCTCACTCCGCCAGCCGCGCCTGGGTTCGGTGCTGTTGCTGCTCAGCCTGTTTATCATTACCCTGATCACCGCTGCCTTTACCGCTGCCTGGCAATCGCTGGCAGCTGCTGGCGTCGTCTATGCGGAGACGCCACAAACACAGGTCTGGCTGGGGCTGCAAGCCAGCGTGTATGGCCTGGGGTTGGCGCTGGCGCTGGTGAACCGGCGCACACGAGCCAGCCTGTCGCCGTTTATCCTGGCCGTGCTGCTGGGCACGGCCGTCGCCGCCCTGCTGGTGACGTTCCAACCGGCCCCGACGGGTACAAAGATTCTCTTCTGGCTGCGGTTGGGTTATCTGGTGGCCTTCCCCCTGTGGGCAGCACTGGTCTACCGCCACTCTATTGCCCCACTGGTGGCGGCGCAGCAGGCCAACCGCCCCGCCGTGCGCCAGTTAACCGACTCGTTGGCCTTGTCTACGGCCGTTCTGCAAACGATGGACACCGAGAACCGCGCCCACCAGGCCGTCATCCTCATTCAGCAAATGGTAGACGCCGCCTTTGTGGGCGTGGGCATCTTCCCACCGGATAACCGCCAGGTGTTATACCTGACCAGCAATCTGCCCCAACCTGGCGTTGATACCCCCCGAAGCTGGCAGCTTGATCTGATCGAATGGCCGCCTTTCCGCACCGCCATTCGCAAAAAAGAGAGCGTGGAACTGCTGCCCGACGGCCAGGGAATGCGCCCCTTGCAGCTATTGTATGACGCCATTCAGGTGGGGCCTTATGGGGCGATGCTGGTCGAACCGCTCTTTATTGGTGATGAGGCGGTGGGGATGCTGCTGCTGGCCAAGCCAGACGGCCGTTTGTATTGGAGCGCCCGTGAAAAAGCGATCACCCCGGCGTTGGCCGCTTTTGTGGCCCAGGCTTTGATGAATACTTACCAGAGCCACCCGGCAGCGCCTCCACCCCCACCCGCCACGATATTGCCTGCCGGAGCGCCTGCCGGAGATACGGCCGTGAGCGGCCGTCTCATTGCCCTGGAAGCAGAACGGGACCGGCTGGCGGCCGAATTAGACACTACCGCTAACCGCGCCAGCCAGGCCGAAGCCCGCGCCCTGGTGGCCCTGAAACGCGCCCATGACCTGGCGCAACTGCTGGAGGAAATAGAGCGCGTCAACCGGGATGAACGCATAAGCGCCCTGGAACAAGAAATAGAAACCTTGCGTGAATCCCTTATCGAGGCCGAAGATGCGATGGCGATGGCTGCTGCCAGCGAGGGTGAACTCAGCACCGAATGGATCATGTTGACCATCACCCGCTACTCCGGCCAGCTAGAAGAAGCGCAGGCGCGCATAACCGTCCTGGAAAGCGCCCTGGCGCAGCAACAGCAAGGCGCGACAACGGAACTGCTGGTGGCGCTCATTCAAGAACTGCGCACACCCATGACCTCGATTGGCGGCTTTACCGACCTGCTATTGGGCGAAACGCTGGGCATCCTGGGGGCGCGCCAGCGTGACCTGTTGCAACGAGTTCAGGCCAATACCAAACGCATGGGCAACCTGCTCGACCAGATGTTGCAACTGGCGTCCAACCGGGAACAACCGGCCCCGGCCTATGACGAGTTGTTGGATGTGCGCGAGGTGATTGAAACGGCCGTGACCGGCGTCATGTCTCAGGTGCGGGATAAAAATCTGCGGTTGGAAATGGAAATCCCGCCCGCACTGCCCCCCCTGACGATGAAACGGGCCGATTTGCAGCAAATTTTGGCGCATTTGCTGAGCAACGCCTGCCAGGCTGCCGGAACCAACGGCCGTGTGGCCATCACTGCCCAGGCTGCCGCCATCCACCCACCCACCCACGCTAATGAGTGGCTGCGTTTTCTGCAACTAAACGTCACCGACAGCGGCAGCGGTATTCACCCGGACGATCTGGGGGCGGTTTTTGTGGCCCATCACCGCGCCGATGCGCCGCTGATTAAAGGGTTGGGGGATACCGGCGCAGGGCTGGCCATGGCGAGCAATCTGGCCCAGGCCAATGGCGGCCGCGTTTGGGTGGAAAGTGTGCCCGGCGAAGGCAGCACCTTTTCGCTGCTCTTTCCGCTGCCTCACCCGGATGGGGCCAATCTGGATGGGGGCACGGCCGTACCGGCCAATGGCGACGGCCGTTTATGAATACACACATCTGTCATGGGATAAGAAGTTAATGGAAACCTCAAAACGCGCCCCACGCAACCGAACCATCACACTCAATGAGAATGAAGTGGCCTGTTATCAATCCCGGCTTCTCCATTTATCTGGCCCTACCCCCATTCAAGATGTACGCGATAGAATCATTAACCAGGATATATTTGAGATTTTAGATTGGCTCCCCACGGCTTCAGTAGACCTGATTTTTGCTGACCCACCCTACAATCTGGCAAAAACATTCAATGGTCGAACTTTCTCTGAACTCCCTCTAGCTGAGTATGAAACATGGCTGGACAGTTGGATACAGAAGTTACCCAGATTATTGAAACCCACCGGCTCTCTTTACATTTGTGGCGACTGGCGGTCTTCAGCCGCCATACATCGCATTACGCAAAACTATTTCCATGTGCAAAACCGAATCACATGGGAACGCGAAAAGGGGCGGGGCGCAAAAAACAATTGGAAAAACTGCTCCGAAGACATCTGGTTTTGTACCGCATCAAACCAGTACACCTTTAATGTAGAAGCCGTGCGGCTGAAACGCAAAGTCTTGGCTCCATACACCAATAATGGCGAGCCAAAAGACTGGGACGAAACAGAAAACGGCCGTTACCGCCTCACATACCCTTCCAACATCTGGACAGACCTCACCGTACCATTCTGGTCTATGCCCGAAAATACCGATCATCCCACCCAAAAGCCAGAAAAGTTGCTGGCAAAAGTCATTCTTGCCAGCTCTAATCCCGGTGATGTGGTTTTTGATCCATTTGTGGGGTCAGGGACAACGGCCGTTGTTGCCAAAAAATTAGGACGCCACTTCATCGGTGTAGAGATTGACGAATGGTACGCTTGCCTGGCAGAAAAGAGGCTAGAGTTGGCAGCCGGGGATAAGTCAATTCAAGGATATTCAGACAGCGTCTTTTGGGAAAGAAACACATTATCTGAACAAAACAAACCAACACAGCCTGCTGCAAAACAGCAAGATGTAAAACAACCCTCCTTGTTCTAAAACCGAGGGTACACACATGAAAAGCCGTATTTTCTCAACCTCATCGTATCAAGACATTCAACAAGCCACCCTGCACCTGCTTAATTCGCAGCAAACGTTTTTATCTCCAGACACATGGCATAGCACTCGTGCCGCTGGTGATGCCGTTGAGCGAATAATTGCTGGCTCCTTCAATACAATTCTTGGAAGCTGGTTATCTGAGTATTCGGCTGCATTTGCCAGAAGAGCAATGGCTGATCTTGCTTTTACAGATGTTGACGGTTTTTACTACGTTGTGGATGTAAAAACGCACCGCACGGACACCAAATTTAATATGCCGAACCTGACATCTGTCGAACGTCTGGCAAGATTTTATGAGGATGATTCAAACCACTTTACCCTTTTGCTGGTTAGTTACCAATTGGACGAAGAAAAAACAGAGTTTACAAGTGTCCGTTTCATTCCCATTGAGTTTTTAGATTGGGGCTGTCTGACAATTGGCGCGTTGGGGTGGGGGCAAATCCAGATTGCAAATTCCAACCGTATCATCGTCAACTCAGGATATTCACGTAAGCGTTGGATGCTAGAACTGTGTGATGTGTTGATGGAGTTTTACCCCAAAGAAATCAGCAAGATTACCGGGCGCATTGACCATTTTAAGCAAGTGCGGGACTTCTGGTTAGCCAAAGTGGAAAGGTAACGGGAATCTGTTTGTGGAAATAGAAACGCAGGAGTCGGGTCGGTGGCAGTGGAATTTGCTCATCACATGTGGGGTGGTGGGTACGGTACTGCTGGCGCTGCTGCTGGCACAGCTAGACAGCACACCACAGCCAATACCGCCATCTCCGCCCGTTCTTGTTGCTGACGTGACCATCATTGCCCCCAGCCAGACGCCGCTGCCGGCCATCCCCCTGGTCAGCGCCACGCCGACCACCACCCCCTTCCCCACACCCATCCCTACCACCACCTCGCCGCTGCCGGAGGAGTGCGGCGCAGTGCCCGTCGGCTGGGTACCCACCACAGTGCGCCCCGGAGAAAGCGTGCTCGCACTGGCCATCCGCTCCGGCACATCGGAGGCGGCCATTATCCGCGCCAACTGCCTGCGCCAGGATATGCTGCTGCCGGGTATGATTATCTATTTGCCGCCCACGCCGCCGACACGCCAGCCCTGTGGCCCACCGGCATTCTGGGTGCAATATGTGGTGCAGCCTGGCGACACGATGTTTTCGTTGGCCTCGCGCCACGGCACAACGGTTTACACCATCATCAACGCCAACTGCCTGAGCAGCAGTAACTTGCGCGCCGGGCAGGTCATCTTCTTGCCGCCACTGCGTCTTACCGCTACGCCGCCGCTGCCTTCGCCACCCCCCGAAATACCGACAGCCACGCCGTGGACGCCTACCAGCACCCCTGTCCCACCGACGGACACGGCCGTACCGCCAACAGAAACACCGGTTCCACCAACGGCAACGCCATCGGCGACGGCTACCGATACGGCAACGGCCGTGCCGCCCAGCAGCACCCCCAGCCAGACACCGCTGCCGCCTACGCCGACAGATACAGCTACGGCCGTGCCCCCCACCGATACCCCCACCGCACCGCCGCCTACAGACACCCCGCTGCCGCCAACGGACACACCGTTGCCGCCAACGGACACACCGATTCCCCCCACCGATACGCCCATACCGCCAACGGACACACCTGTCCCCGCAACCGATACACCCCCACCCCCCACTGCCACGCCATGAGCATTTATTGAGATAGGCTGGCTAACAGGTGTGCATTTTTCAATTCAACTTGGAGATGAATTTCCCTGTGTTATAATCGCCTGCTGATTTTCGACTGTTCGTAGTGGGCGATTGATTGGTCGCCTTTGCGCTGAACGGCGATCAATCAATCGCTTACTACAAACTTTGCTTGGGAGAAGGTTGGCTGGAGCCAACCTTTTATGTGTAATGAAGTTATCCGTAATAATTTGCTGCTACAACGAAGCAGCCACCATTCAACAGGTCATCCAAAAAACACAGCGTGTACACCTGGGCAACGGTTGGGAACGGGAAATCATCGTCGTAGACAACTGCTCCACCGACGGCACACGCGATCTCTTGCGACAAATCAACGACCCAGAAATTCGCGTGATCTTCCACGAACGTAATATGGGCAAGGGGATGTCCATTCGCTCCGGCATCCACCACATGACGGGCGACTATATGCTCATTCAAGACGCTGATAAAGAGTATGATCCGGCCGAACACCCTAAATTTTGCCGCAAGGTAGAAGAGACGGGGGCGACGGCCGTGTATGGTTCGCGCATCCTGGGTGGGCATGTGAAGTATGAATACAAACATGCTTACTGGGGGGTGCGCCTCTGGACGCTGGCCACAAACTTGCTCTTTGGCAGCCACCTGACAGATGTAGGCACCGGCACAAAAATGGTGCGCGGTGACATTGCCAAATCGCTTAATCTAACACTTAACGGTTTTAACCTGGAGTTTGAATTGACCAACAAAGTACTACTCGCCGGTTTCGATATTGAAGAAGTGGACATTGATTACGACCCACGCACCTATGCCGAGGGCAAAAAGATCACCATCAGGGATGGGCTGACTATTCTTTTTACGATGTTAAGAGATCGGCTGGGCATGACGCCAGTATTTAAGCAGGGCACGGCCGTGAAAACAAAAGAAATTGTTCAAAACACCTAAGGAGGATCGGAGATTGGAGATTGGAGATTGGAGATTGGTTGAATCTCTGATCTCCAATCTCCAATCTCTTTTCTGTAATGAAAATCGTCATCACCGGTTCCATTGCTTACGATTATCTGATGCACTTTCCGGGGCGGTTCACCGATTCGCTGCTGGCCGACCAGCTGCACAACGTCAGCCTTAGCTTTCTGGTGGACACGCTCAAGCGGCAGCGCGGCGGCACCGCGCCCAACATTGCCTACACGATGGGGCTGCTGGGTGGACGGCCGTTGGTCATGGCCACCGCCGGGCACGATTTTGGTGATTACCGGGGCTGGTTGGAACAGCACGGCGTAGACGCCTCGGCCATCATCGAAATCCCCGACGTGTTCACCGCCTCCTTCTTCGTCAATACCGATCAGGAACAAAACCAGATCGCCAGCTTCTACATCGGCGCGATGGCCCACGCCGCCTCCCTCTCCTTCAAACAGTACGCCCCCACTGCCGACCTGGCCATTATCTCCCCCAACGCCCCAGACGCCATGAGCCAATACGCCGATGAATGTCGGGAACTGGGCATCCCCTTCATCTATGACCCCAGCCAGCAGGCGGCCCGCTTCAACGGCGAACAGCTTTTGCATGGGTTGGAAGGGTGCGCCATGCTCTGTGTGAATGAATATGAATACCAGTTAATTCAAGAAAAAACGGGGCTGAATGAAGCACAAATCATGGATCGCATTGGCACGCTGCTGGTGACAAAGGCCAAAGACGGCGCGCGGCTGGTGGCTGATGGCGCCGAGTATTACATTCCCAGCGTGCCGCCGCAGCAAATTGTGGACCCTACCGGCGCGGGGGACGCTTTCCGCGCCGGGCTGATGCGCAGCATGGAGCTAGGGCTGCCCTGGGAAGTGGCCGGCCGCGTGGGCGCATTGGCCGCCACGTATGTCTTAGAAAATCTGGGCACACAGGCCCATTTTTACACCCCCACCCAATTTGTGGCCCGTTACCGGCAGCATTTTGATGATGAAGGGGTGTTGGATATTTTGCTTTCCTGAGATTGGAGAGTAGAGAGTGGAGATTAAGAGATTAGGAGATTGGGAGATTAGCCAATCGCCAATCGCCAATCTCCAATCTCCCAATCTCCAATCTCCCAATCACATTCTTCAGGAGATTTACACATGGAATATGACATTAAAAACGTAGACCTGGCCCCTGGCGGGCGGCACCGGATTGAATGGGCCAGCCAGGAAATGCCGGTGTTGAAAGGGATTTACGACGAGTTTAAGGGCGCACGGCCGTTTGCCGGGCTGCGTATCGGCGGCTGTATGCACGTCACCACCGAGACCGCTAACCTGATGGTGGCGCTGCAAGCGGGCGGCGCCGATGTGGTGTTGTGCGCCAGCAATCCGCTCAGCACCCAGGATGACGTGGCCGCTTCGCTCGTCTCTCATTTTGAGATTCCCGTTTTTGCCATCAAAGGCGAAGACAACCCCACCTACCACCGCCACATCCAGGCCATCATTGACCACAAGCCCCACATCATCATGGATGATGGCTCGGACGTGACCAGCACCATCCACAAAGAGCGCCGCGATGTGATGAGCAACATCATCGGCGGCACCGAGGAGACCACCACCGGCATCATCCGCCTGCGGGCCATGGCCAAAGATGGCGCGCTGGAATTCCCCATGATCGCCGTCAATGACGCCCTGACCAAACATATGTTTGACAACCGCTACGGCACGGGCCAGTCCACCATGGACGGCATTGTGCGCGCCACCAATTACCTGATCGCCGGGAAAAATGTCGTCGTGGCCGGTTATGGCTGGTGCAGCCGGGGTATTGCCATGCGCGCGCGGGGTCTGGGCGGCATTGTCATCGTCACCGAAGTAGACCCGTTGAAGGCGCTGGAAGCGGTGATGGATGGTTTCCAGGTGATGCCTATGGCTCAAGCTGCGCCGATTGGTGACATCTTCGTCAGCGCCACCGGCAACATCAATGTGTTTGACCGCCACCATTTTGAGGTGATGAAGGACGGCGCACTGCTGGCCAATTCCGGCCATTTTGACGTGGAAGTGAACAAGGTGGCGCTGCGCGAATTGAGCGTGGACGATCCCAAGCGGGTACGGCCGTTTGTGGAACAATATACGCTCAAGGACGGCCGTAAACTGAACCTGCTCGGTGAAGGCCGCCTGATCAACCTGGCTGCCGCCGAAGGCCACCCCGCCTCCGTCATGGACATGAGTTTTGCCGGGCAGGCCTTGGCCGCCAAATATCTGGTGGACAATAAAGACAGCCTGGAAAACAAGGTCTACACCATCCCCGAAGAAGTAGACCAACAAATCGCCCGCATCAAACTGCACTCGATGGGCATCCACATAGACACCCTCACCCCGCGCCAGGTGCAATACCTGAATAGCTGGCAAGAGGGAACCTGATGAAGATGAGCAGGTGAAGGGATGCGGGGGTGAGCAGGTGAACTGACTATCACCCCTTCACCTGCTCACCTGCTCACCTGCTCATGCACACCCCCCGCGACTTCCACAAAGACGACCACACCGGGCGTGTGAAAGCGGCGCGGTTGTTTTCCAATATCGTCAGCCCACCGCTGATGTTTGCCGTGGTGGGGCTGGCCTTTTCCCTGACGGAAGAACCAAACCTGACGGGGCTGGCCTGGGCGGTGTTTTATGGGCTGCTGGTGTCATTGGCGCCCATCCTGGTGGTACTCTATCTGCTGCGCACCGGGCGGATTAAAGAACTGCACATGAGCGATACAGGGGAGCGGCATATTCCCTATATCACGGCCGTTGCCTCTGCCCTCATTGCTTTCCTGGTGATCACCTGGCTGGATGGCCCCGAACTGCTGCGTTGCCTGGCCCTACTCAACACCATTAACCTGACCGCCCTGGGGCTGATCAACACCCGTTACCTCATCAGCATCCACGCCACCGGCATCATGGCTACCTTTTTGCTCATCGGCCTGGTTTATAGCTGGACACTCGCCTGGGTGCTGGTTTTTCCCCTGCTCCTGGGTGTCTGTTATGTGCGCATATTCCTCAAGCGCCACACCTGGACGCAAGTCATAGCCGGGTTATTATTGGGTTTAATCACTGTCTGGCTGATGCAGACGCTATTTGGTTGTTTTGTGTAAAGTTTGTAGTAGGCGATTTATCGCCGTTGGCAGGCAATAAATCGCCTACTACGAACAAATGAAGAATTATGGACGAAAAAACGGTACGTGAAAAATTGCGGCGGTTTATTACCCACGACCTGATCCGCGACCCACAGTATAATTTACAGGATGATGAAGGCATTATCACGAGTGGCTTGATGGACAGTTTTTCCCTGGCCGAGTTTGGCGTCTACGTGGAGCAGGAGTTTGACGTTTATATTCCCGACGCCGATCTGACCGTCGCCAAAATGGATACGCTCAACCAGATGGTCGCCCGCGTCTTGCGTAGTTAAGCGGGCGCTGCCTGTCTATGGGCGTCACCGAACGATGACCAGCCTGAGTCTTTACCTGCATATTCCCTTTTGCCGCCATCGCTGCGCTTACTGTGATTTCAACACCTATACCAGCCTGGCCGATTTGCAGACAGCGTATGCCGCTTCGCTGGCGGCGGAAGTGCAGCAAGTGGCCGGTACGGAGCGCCGCCGAGCGCATACGTTGTTTTTTGGCGGGGGCACCCCATCCTTAATGACGCCAACTCAACTGGAAACGATTTTAACGGCCGTCCATACCCATTTTGCCGTTACGGAAGACGCAGAAGTGACATTGGAGGCTAATCCCGGCACGGTGGATCTGGCCTACCTGGCGGCGCTGCGGGAGTTGGGCATCAACCGCCTCAGCTTTGGTGTGCAAAGCGCCATCCCCGGCGAACTGGCTTTGCTGGAGCGGGAACATGATTTTGCGGCGGCGGTCACGGCCGTACACCTGGCGCGACAGGCCGGCATCAGCAATATCAATCTGGATTTGATTTACGGCGTACCAGGGCAAACGCTGGCCTCCTGGGGCGAAAGTGTGTGCGCGGCGCTGGCTTTGCAGCCCACCCACATCAGCCTGTATTGTCTGACCATTGAGCCGGGGACGCCAATGAAACGATGGCTGGACAACGGCCGTATCCCTGCCCCCGACCCTGACCTGGCTGCCGACCAATATGGGCTGGCCTGTGAGCAAATGGCGGCGCATGGGTATGCGCATTACGAGATTTCCAATTGGGCTTTACCTGGTTATGCCTGCGCCCACAACCTGACTTATTGGCGCAACGGGGAGTATCTGGGTTTAGGTGCAGGAGCGCATGGTCACGCTGCCGGGATGCGGTATGAGGTGGTCAAACAGCCCCGTGTCTATATACGCCGTTTGCAGCAGGCAGAAGCGCCCGGTTATCCGCTCTCAACGGCCGTAGCCGCCCACCACGCTCTCACCCGCCAGGAACAAATGACCGACACGGTCATCACCCAGCTCCGTCTCTTAGAAGAGGGGTTAGACCTGACCACATTCAGACAAAAATTTGGACAATCGCTGCTCGATGTCTACGGCCGTACCGTTGCCCAACTCCTGGAATGGGGGCTGCTGGCGCTGTCCGGCGACCGCCTGCGGCTGACGCCCCAGGGTTGGTTTTTGAGCAATCAGGTTTTTTACCGCTTCTTGTAGATTGCCACAGCCGGAGAAGGAAAATGTCTAAAGTAACGGTAGCCATTCAGGCAGGGGGCAAAAGCAGTCGGATGGGGGTGGATAAGGCGTTTGTGTTGTTTGACGGCCGTCCGCTGATCGAAATTGTGCGCGAAACGGTTGCCGATCTGGGGGATGAACTCATCTTAATCACCAACCGGCCCGCAGCCTATACCCATTTAGGGCTGCCCATGTTTGGCGACGTGTATCCTGAGCATGGGCCGTTGGGGGGGATTTATACGGCCGTGACCCATGCCCAACACCCCCACACCCTCGTCGTCGCCTGTGATATGCCCTGGCTCAACCGCGACCTGCTGGCCTATATGCTGACTCTACGCCACACCGCCGACGTTATCGTCCCCCGCTGGGAAAAATTTCCTGAACCACTCCACGCCATTTACAGCAAAAACTGTCTGGGTCCCATTGAGGAAAAACTGAAGGCGCAACAATTGAAAATCACCAGCTTTTACGGCCGTGTCACCGTCCGGTTTGTCGAGCGGGAGGAAATCAGCCAGTTTGATGCACACGGCCGTTCCTTTGCCAACATTAACACACCACAGGAATTAACCAACGCCCAGCACGACCAGCAGTCCGGTTAAGCATACCCTTCGCTGAAAATATCAATCATCAACCGGGCATCGCCCAGCGGATACAGGATGGGGCAGGTGCAGCCGTTATCCATGTATTCACGCACTTTGGCTTTGACTTCGGCCGGGGAACCGGCGGCCGTACACATCTGCACCACGTCATCCGGCACCAGGTGCATGGCCGCTTCAATTTGCTCGTCGGTGGCCGGCCAGGTGAGAACCTGATGCAGATCGTCCAGCAATTCCTGGCTCACCCCACTGGCCTTCATCAGGTGCGGCTGCTGCCCCAAATACTGCGTAATCATCTTGCGCGCCCCATCCAGCGCCCGTTTGCGGTCATGATCCACTGAGCAAATCATCAGTTGCGGCCGATCAACGTCGTCTATCGTTTTGCCCGCCTTCTTCGCCCCCCGCTCCAGCGCGTCCATCGCTTCCAAATTGTATTTAGGCGCGACCAGATAATTTAGCACCGCACCGTCGGCAATTTCGCCGGTCAGTTCCATCATTTTCATGCCGGTGGCCCCAATGTAGATGGGCACGTGACGGGGAGTGGTACGGCCGTGAACCACATCCAACTGAATGCCATCTACATGATGAAACTCGCCATGAAAGGTCACATTTTCCATGTTTAGCAGCCGGCGCAGCACTTCCACCGTTTCCCGCATGGCCAGCAGCGGTTTGCGTCGCTCAATGCCCACCTTCTGCGCCAGCGGGTCCCACCAGGCGCCAATGCCACAAATGATGCGGTCGGGAGCCAGGTCGTCCAGCGTCAGAAACGTCGCCGCCAACAGGCCAATGTTGCGCGTCCAGTTATTGGTGACGCCGCTGCCCACTTTCAACGTGCTGGTGTGGCTGGCAAAGGCGGCCATGGGTACAATGGCGTCCCGCACCAACCGGCTTTCCGCCTGCCACACCGCTTCAAACCCCTTCGCCTCCGCATACTTCACCAACGCAATGCCCTCTTGCAATGAGTGAGCATCCTGCAAATATAGCGCCACACGATCCTTAGCCATCATATCCTCCTCTGTAACGCGATTTGGCAAATCGCGTCACGTAAATTCATTGTTGACGAGCCGTTTACTGACCTGGTTGTGCCGTCTGATGATGGGTTCCAGGTCTATGGTTTGTAACACACCGTCAGCAACAACGACACGGCCGTTAATCACACTCCACTCCACCGGCTGCGGCGCACAAAAGAGCAGCGCCGCCAGCGGGTCATGCTGCGCTCCCGCGTAAGCCAGCCGGTTCAAATCATAGGCGATGATGTCCGCCGCCTTGCCTACCGCCAACTGCCCAATGTCGTCCCGCTTCAACACTTGCGCCCCACCCCGCGTCGCCAGCCACAACGCCTCTTCCACCTTGAGCGCGTCCGCGCCTTGCAAAACCCGCTGCAACAACAACGCCTGCCGCGCCTCATTGAGCATGTGCGAACCATCGTTGCTGGCCGAACCATCCACACCCAAACCGACTCGCACGCCGTTATCCAGCCACGGCCGTACCGGAGCAATGCCACTCGCCAGACGCATATTGCTGCACGGGCAGTGCGCCGCCCCCGTACCCGTCCGCGCCATCAGCCTGATTTCGGCGTCGTTCACATGGACGGCATGTGCCCACCACACGTCGTCGCCCACCCATTCGAGTTGTTCGGCATAGGCCGACGGCCGTGCTCCAAACTTCTCCACACAAAACAATTCTTCGTCCTGTGTCTCCGCCAGATGGGTGTGCAGCGTCACCCCATAACTGCGCGCCAGCCGCGCCGATTCACGCATCAAATCCGGCGTCACCGAGAATGGCGAACAGGGCGCCACCACAATCCGCGTCATGGCAAATGGGTCAGGATCGTGAAACTGCTCAATCACCCGGCGGCAGTCGCGCAAGATGGCGTCTTCGTCTTCTACCACGCTGTCCGGTGGCAGCCCGCCATCACTTTCGCCCAACGACATCGAACCCCGCGCCGCATGAAAGCGCAGCCCAATCTCCTGCGCGGCGCGAATTTCGTCATCCAGTTTTGCCCCGTTGGGAAAGAGGTAAAGGTGGTCGCTGGCGGTGGTGCAGCCGCTCAATATCAGTTCGGCCATGCCCACCAACGCGCTGATGTAAATGGCCTCCCCATCCAGCCGCGCCCAGATGGGATAGAGTGTTTTCAGCCAGCCAAACAGGCCGCTGTTGGGAGCTAATGCACGAGTAAGCGTTTGGTAGAGGTGGTGGTGGGTGTTGACCAGACCGGGCAGCACCACCTGGTCGGTAGCGTCTATGATCTGGTCGGCGGTGTGGAAGTGAGGGGGTAGCACGGCCGTGTCCCCCACCCACTCGATCACATTCCCCCGCGCAAACAACGCCCCGTTGGGTATCCTCTCCCCGGCGTCATTCATGGTGATGAGCAATCGGGCATTGCGTACCAGCATGGTTGTCATGTTATCACTCCGTAGAGCAGAAGATGAGGAGATTGAGAGATTGGGAGATTAGGAGATTAAGAGACAAACAATCCCTCAATCTCTTAATCTCCCAATCTCCCTGTTACGGCAAAAGGGTGAAGTAAGCGGTGTGCTGCGGCCGTATCATCCCAAAATCCCGCCGATCTAAGGTAAGGATGGTATCAATACCCATTCGTTCGGCCACAGCCACAATAGTGGCGTCAACCAGATCAAGCCGTGCATCTGCATACTGGTTTAGAATCTGGCTGGTACGCGCAAAATCCTGCGCCGTCATTTGCTCAATTCTCCAGCGCGGGTCCTGCAAATTGTCCACAAAAGCCCGCATCACCGGATGCCCAAGCCGTTTGTTGAGCAGATAGCAGGTCTCAGGAATCACTGTGGGCAAGATGTGCTTTTCCCAGGACGTGTCCAATACAATTTGCACACAGGCGGTATGGTGCGCATCCTGGTGATTGATTACCGAGAATAAAAAACTGGAATCAAGCAGCGTTTTCTTCATCTAATGTCTTCTTCATCGCGTACCGCAAAACCATATAATGGGTGAATCGTTTCTTGAATGTATTCTTCGTCCTTTCCGTCAGAAAAATCAGTAGGCACTGCCCATTCGCCAGCCAGACCAATTAAACGCACCAATGGGTCGGCAACAGGGTCACTGGTTTCTTCTTCCACCACATACTCAAGCAAAGCCTCACGGATAATTGCCGCCTTTGACATACCTTTGCGTCGGGCAATCTGATCGATCTTATATAGCAGTTCTTCTTCAGCCATGATGGTTGTGCGTATCATAAGTCACCTCATAGTTATACATGCATAATTATGATAGCATAAAATGAGTTCGCTGCGTAAACGGAGGGGAGGCTTTAGCCGATACGGTTCGGCTAAAGCCTCCCCTCCATAACTAATTCGTCCGTTTTTGCAGGCCGCGTTTGGGGATACGCATGGGGAGTTGGGTGCGGCGCACGCCATCGAATTGGTAGAGGGCGTTGGCCACGGCCCCGGCTGTGGGCACCAGCCCAATTTCGCCCACCCCCTTGGCTCCATACGGACCATACGGGTCAGGCACTTCCACGCCAATGATCTCCATTTCCGGCATTTCTTTGGCGCGCAGGATGCCCATTTGCCGCAGCATGGTGGATTGCGGACGGCCGTCTACCATTACCAACTCCTCGCTAACCGCATACCCCAACCCCATGTGGATCGAGCCTTCCAACTGTCCCTCAAACAGAGTCGGGTTGAAAATTTTGCCCGCGTCGTGGGCGGCAATCACCTTTTGCACAAACCCCTTCTCTTCGTCCAGGATGACCAACTGCGTGGCGTAGCTGTAGGAGTAATGGGTGTACACCTTTTCCACCGGCGCGCCCGGTTTGGTGGTCCAATCTACCACCCAACGGCCGTCATACACCCGCCCCACCAATTCCGCCAATGTGTGCTTTTCCAGGTCAGCTTTCAATCCTTTGCAGGCATCAATCAGCGCATTACCCACCAGCGACGTGGCGCGGGAAGCGGTCGTCATACCTGCCTCTTGTTCTGATTCAGTGCCTATGCGCACTTCAAACAGCGAGGGCGACAACCCTGTCTCGTAACACACCACTTGCACGGCCATCGTGTTCACTCCCTGCCCCATCTCCGTCCAGCCATGATCAATGATGATCTTGTCCGGTGCGGCAATGGTGATCCGCGCCGAGGAAAAGTCCGGCATCCCGTTGCCGATACCCGTGTTCTTGATGCCACAAGCCAGCCCGGCATACTTCGCCTTATAAAATTCATCCTTCACCGCCAGCAGCGTCGCTTTCGCCCCCGCGCCAGATTCAATGACCTGCCCGGTGGCGGTCATGTGTCCATCGTCCAGGGCATTATCATAGCGGAACTGCCAGCGGTCGAAGCCGCCTTTTTCGCACAGGTCATCAATCAGGCTTTCCAGGCCAAAGGCGGCCTGATTCACCCCAAAACCACGCATCGCGCCGCAGGGGAGGTTGTTGGTGTACACGGCCGTCGCCACCACATCCGTCACCGGAAAACTATACGCCCCCGTGGCATGTCCCGCCGACCGCTCCAGCACCTTCATGCCCACCGAAGCATACGCGCCCGTGTCCCCCACAAAAGCCACCTTGCAAAAGGTAAATTTGCCCTGCGTATCACAGCCAATTTCGTAATCCATCCAGATAGGATGGCGCTTGGGGTGAAAGGCGATGGACTCATCACGGGTCAGGCGCACCTTCACCGGCTGTTGCAACAGGTAAGCGGCTAAAGCAGCATGACCCTGCGTGGCTAAATCTTCCTTGCCACCAAAACCACCGCCATTGGGCACCATTTGCACCCGCACCTTCGCCTGCGGCAGGCCAAGTAGTTTGGCAATCTGCACCCGGTCTTCAAACACCCCCTGCCCCTGCGACAGCACTTCAAGACCATCGCCCGCCGGATACGCAATGGCACACTCCGGCTCCATAAAACCATGCTCAATCATCTGCGTCTGGAAAACGCCGCGCGTGGTATAGGCTGAACTGGCCCGCGCCTGTTCCACATCACCGCGATGGGTGACGGAGCGGGAAAGAATATTGCTGTCGTTGCCATGTACGGTGGGGCTGTCCGGCTGCACGGCCGTGTGCATATCGGTAATCGGTTCCAGCACCTCATACTCGACCACAATTTTGCTGACGGCCTCTCGCGCCAGTGCATCGGATTCGGCCACCACCAGCGCCAGCACATCCCCCACGTAGCGGGTGATTTCGCCCTCGGCAATCATTTGCGGCCAATCTTGTTTGATCAGGCCCACAAAGCGGTCGCCGGGGAAGTCACCGGCCGTGAACACCCGCACTACCCCCGCCATCTGTTCCACCGCGCTCGTGTCAATCTTCAGCACACGGGCGCGAGGATGGTCGCTGAATTTCAACGCGCCATGTTTCATGCCCGCTATCTGGATGTCATCCACGTAATGATGCTGGCCCAGCACCAGTTGGGTGGCTTTGTATTTGGGCAGACGGGAACCGATACGGCCGTTACTCTCCGGCAACTCCACCTCTTCCTCATGGCGAATAGCGTCAGCAGCCATGATCACCGCATCTACAATTTTCTTGTAGCCCGTGCAGCGGCACAGGTGTGGCGTGAGCGCCTTTTCCACATCGGCCCGGCTCGGTTCCGCGTTGTGCCCAATCAGCACATGCGCCTGCATCACAATGCCGGGAATGCAAAAGCCACACTGCACCCCGCCGCAGGCCACAAACGAGTTGGCATACACCCGCTGCCGATAATCGCCCAATCCTTCAATGGTAGTCACTTCGCCGCCCGCCACCCGGCTCATCTTGGTGGCGCAGCCTAATACCGCCTTGTCGTTCAACTGCACCACGCAGCAACCACAGGCCGCCTGCGGCGCACAGCCATCTTTGGGCGATAGGATGCCCTCGTGTTCCCGTAAATAAGTCAGCAGCGACAGATCGGTATCGCCATCATAATGTCTGGTTTGTCCATTCAGTAGGAATTCCATTTTTCCCTCCGAGCCAGTTCAACTCGTTGATGCTGGCTTGCGCCTGACCAGGCCGAATTTGAGGAGTTCACACACCGGGGTGCAAACAAGCAGCACATGGGCGTGCGGCTCTCCTAACCCTACAAACAATGAATGAGTAAATAAGTGCAGCCAGTATACACCCTGACCTGAAACCTGTCAGCCGCAGGGTCACAAGTTCTAAAAATAACAAACCCTGGCCGGTCTTTTCGGTACCAGCCAGGGTCTAATCTTGATTTACGTATGAATGTCAGATGGAGAGGTAATCAGGCTATTTAACGTAAAGCCGCATTCTCATGGGTGACGGGGATAACCAGAAGATCACCAACAAAAATGGTAGGATACCCCGTATAGTAACAACCACCCAAATAACCGTACCCGTAGTAGTTTGGGCCGCCGGGCACATAATCATAATGCGCGTTGTAGCCATAACAGCCATAATTGGCAAACACCAGCACATTCAACGGCACACTATAAACACGTGATATGGACAACAACGTATCACCAGCTTTGACCTGATAATGGATCAGGCACGGGGGGCCAATGGGGGTGTCCACACTGCCTACATTGGGGATATTCCATACTTCGCCGGCCATAATCCAGCCTGGATGTGGTAAGCCGTTAGCGGTGACAATCTCTGAGGCAGAAGCGCCATAACAGCGAGCAATCTGGTGCAGCCATTCCCGCTCTTGCACGGTATGTTGGGTCGTAATGGCGCCAGTGGTCGGTTGCGCCGCCCCACTACCGGCGGCCTCAGGCTCAGCAGGCGCCGGGGTTTCGACCGTCACTTCTGGGGCAGGTGGTTCTGGTGTGGGCGCCATCGAACTCTCCACACCCTGGTTGCTGGGTATCTGGGGCTGAGCTTCACCCACTAAAGTGGTGGAAGCGCCAGGGTAGGCGTCTTCAGTGGTTGTGGCCGGTTGAGTATCATTGTTGCGACAAGCTGTAAACAAAATTAGCAAAGCTACCAAAGCCAGCCATTGGGAAAATTGTTTTCGTTTCATGGGAATCCTCCTGTTTCGATATACAAGATGACATTATGTCACGCTAATAGACTATACGATAATGCGAAAATGTCAATCTTGTGAAAGAAACAGAAGCAATTGCACCAACAAAAGGCGAAGTCGGCCTTCGCCGACTGGTCTTAGCCGACGAAGGTCGGCTTTGCTGCTTGTAGCCGCGATTTTAATCGCCGGGTTTTGCCAAATTGAGAATTGCTGAAGAAACAGGAGGAAGGGAAGGATAATTGGGTAATTGAGCATTCACTCAATTACCCAATTGCTGCTCACGGCCGTTCCCCCACGACTATCTCTGCCGTCTGCACCTGACCACCGCGCAGGATGGTGATGGGCACGGCCGTACCGATTTTGTCGCCGGATAGGGCTGCCAGTAGATCGTCGTGGTTGTGTACGGCCGTGCCGCCCACTGCCACGATGGTATCGCCCAATGTCAGGCCGCCTTTCTCCACCGGGCTGTCTGGCTCGACGGTGATGACCAGCAGACCCCGTTTTTGCCCTACCGCCTCTCGCAATGGTTCCGGCAAATGCACACGTTGGGTGCTGACGCCCAGGTAGCCACGCCGGACACGGCCGTGCGCCAGCAGTGTATCCGCCACCCGCGCCAGCGTTACCGTAGGCGCAGCCACGCTCACACCCCGCGCCAATGCGGAGGTGTTTAGCCCAATCAACGCGCCATCAGCCCCCACCAGCGGCCCGCCGGAAAAACCGGGATACATCACCAGGTCGGTTTGCACATAACGGTCAATGATGCCACCGCCGCCGGTGCGCCAGCTATCCCCCAGGGCGCTGATGATGCCCCAGGCAGCCTGCACACTGCGGCCAGGCCGGGCCAATGCCAACACCAGATTCCCGACGGCTACTTCTTGTTTGTTCGCTTCCGCAAGGGGTGTCAGGGTGGCATCCACACGCAGCACGGCCAGATCGGTGCTGGGGTCGCGCCCCACCAGGGTGGCCGGCACACTGGCGCCATCGGCCAGACCCACAGTAATGCCTTCATCACGGGAAACGACATGGTTGGCGGTGATGATGAGGCCATCGGCCGACCAGACAATGCCGCTGGCGGGGATACGCCGCCGCCCCTCCACCCGCACAACGCTTTGTCCGGCGCTCTGCGCCATTTCCGCCATCTGGCTGGATAGTTCAACAAGTGTGTTACTCATGCTCAAAATCCTCCAATAAGTTATAGCTGGTGGTTTACCAGTCACCGATAATTCAGTAGACCAAAGCGGAGTTCGCATCTGAGGATGCGAACTGGTGGGCATCTGAGGATGCCCACTCCTCCCATTTCGATTTACTGATAATGATTGGGCCAGTGTAAATTGGAATCGGCAATGGTGGTATTAGCGATCTGGCGGGGATATACCTGGAAATTTGGGCAGGTAAGGTCTTGGAAGGAAATGAAACCGGGTTGTTTTTCGGGGGCAACGGCCGTATAACTTATGACCGATCATTGACACATAGTCGAAACACAAGCGAAGCAAAACAGCTTTGTTAGTGACCGCAATCACCATCTTGCTTCTCGGAGGAAATATGATTAACCCATTGCAGAACAAAATAACTCAACACACAGCCATCTTGTATTCCACTTCAACCATCATCCTTTTCTTGTTGGTTGTGGGTGGTCTGGCCATCCGCCAAACGGCCGTAGCCCAAACTTCACCAAACAGCGCGACCGGCGGCAATTTTGCGTATTTACCGTTAGTTAACGTACCTTTGGCACCGCCACCTTTGACAGAGCCGTACACGAACGCTTTTGCCGAACCCACGTTTGTTACGCATGCCGGAGACGACCGGCTGTTTGTGGTACAAAAACAAGGTACCATCCAGATATTGCATCCAAATGGGCAAACTTCCCTTTTCCTGGATATTCGTGATCGGGTAATTACGGAATTGGAAGA
Source organism: Chloroflexota bacterium (assembly GCA_014584575.1). Classification (GTDB taxonomy): domain Bacteria; phylum Chloroflexota; class Anaerolineae; order Promineifilales; family Promineifilaceae; genus CAADGU01. Next base: position 71,676 of record JACTMP010000026.1, on the reverse strand, counting down.
AGGATTATACAGCCTGGTTTTTGATCCCAATTATGGGACGAACGGCTACATCTATGTGTCTTACTCAGGTTTGCGTTATGAGGATGAAAAGTGGTTCCAGGTTGTTCGGTATCAGGTAACCAATAACTGGGCTGACCCCAATACGGAATGTCGCCTGTTTGCGCTGCGCATGGATTATCCGGTACACAATGGCGGCGGCATGGGCATTCATCCAATTGACGGCTATTTGTATGTGGGTATTGGTGATGACAGAGGTCTGCTGGCCGCACAAGAAGATAATTCCTTCAAAGGTAAACTCGTCAGGCTAGACCTTAGCAATCAAACCCCTGGCAGTTGCCCGGCTTCTGCGCAAATTATAGCTAAAGGGCTGCGTAATCCCTGGCGTTTTGATTTTGATCCGGTCAGTGGGGATATTTATATCGGCGATGTCAATGATTTGACCTGGGAGGAAATTAACCACATCCCTTATGGGCAATGGGGGCGAAACTTTGGCTGGCCTTGTATGGAAGGCCCTACCTTCATCGGTTTCCCCATTCAAGATCAATGTGATTCCGTCGGCACGGGTGATCTGCCCCTCTATTATTATCCCCATCATCCGAAATGTGCCGTAATTGGTGGTTATGTACTGGATCGTCCTGACCAGGCGGGACGGCATTTCTTATTTGGGGATGCGTGTACACGCGAGCTGCTTTTGCTGACCCACAACAGCGCGGGCGTGTCTGTGGAACTTCTGGGGACACTCTCTGGCACCGGGTATATGCTCACTTCATTTGGCAAAGACAGTCAGGGAAATCTGTACGCTCTGGAGTTCCCCAATACGATTTATCGGTTGAATATCCCTTAACGGGTAATTGGGTAGTTGGGTAATTGCGCCATTACCCAATTACCGTCTTATTCTGGCGGGGGGATGCGGGGCATCTCGAATAGATTGTTGATGTGGGCGTAGGTGGCGCCGGCGAGGCGGCCAATGGGTTGCAGCACTTCAGGCAGGATACGGCCGTTGACCATCACGTCATCGCGCACATAAATGGACTGCACCTCGCCAAACACGGCCGTGCCGCCTCCCGGCCCTTCATGCACCACCACAATCTGTTGCAATTTGCACTCGAAGGCAATGGGCGCTTCGGCGACGCGGGGCACGCGCACTACCTGGCTGGGGACGGGGGTCAACCCGGCCCATTCAAACTCGTTCACACCGGCCTCAAATTCGGTAGCGGTTTGATTCATCGCATCTTTGGTGGCTTCGTCGGTGATGTTGATCACAAATTCGGGCAGTTCGCGGATGTTGTAGAGGGTGTCCTTCATGCGTCCGCGGTGGCTGCTCCAGCCAGGGCAAAAGAGCAGCGTCATGGGGTCTGAAGCCACGGCCGTGAAAAAACTAAACGGCGCCAGGTTCAAATTCCCATCCTTATCCATGCTGCTGACCCAGGCAATGGGGCGCGGCACCACCGAGCCGATGATGAGTTTGTAACGGTCGTTGTAGTGGAGGTCTTGGGGATTGATAATCATATCTTTACCAGTCTTCAGCCATTTCATCCCAGGTTTGTCCCTGGGCAATTTCCGCCAGTGATTCATCGTAATCGAACATTTCGTTGATGCTGGTTACGGCCGTGAGCATGATGTCATCGTCATACGGCCGTTGGCCCATCTTGTCCATTTGCTTCTTCATCTGCGTCACCGTCACCCGCAGCCGCCCGCCCCGTTTGGGCTTTTGGCTTTTTAATGCACCCACCAACACGTCCGACAGCCGGATCGCCAATTCCTTCATCTCGGTTTCACTCATGCTCGTGTTAATGTCGTCATCATCGTCAAAGTCCCAATAGATGGCATTCGCCATTTCATAACGGAACCAGGCTTCATTGGTCTTTTGCGCTTCCGATTTATAGAACCGCTGCGTTGGAATCGGCGCCGACTCGTCTTCAAGCGGGGGTGGGAAATAGGGTGAAGATGAAGGCGCCGTCACATTGGTCGTCAGCACTTTGATAGCGCCATACCCAATAACGATAGAGGCGATCATCACCAGCAACGTAGCTTCAAACAGCGTAAATGGCGTTACCTTGATGAGCAGCCAGCCCACCCCTACCGACCAGCCAAGAATCACGGCCAGACACAAAAGCCCCACTACGAAGATGACCAATAGCAATAATAAAAAACTAAAAACGGTCCTCATGCGGAATTGCCTGCCTTTTTGTTTTCTCAGGCAGTAAAGATAACAAACTATCTATGAGGCTACAAGAATTGACCTGCAAGGAAGAGACTGGAGATTAGAGATTGGAGATTGGTGAATCTCTAATCTCTAATCTCCAATCTCCAATCTCTAATCCCAATTTCTAATCCTCAACCCAACTATAGGCGTACTGTACATCTTCCATTTCCAGCGCCTGCCGGGTCAGTTTGAGAGGAGCGAAAGTGTCTACCATCACGGCCAATTCGTGGGTCTCTTTTTTGCCGATGGAGCCTTCATAGGTGCCGGGATGGGGACCGTGCGGGATGCCGTTGGGATGAATGGTCAGTGAGGCGCGTTCGATCCCTTTGCGGGACATGAAGTTACCCTCTACGTAATACAACACCTCATCGGAGTCCACATTGGAGTGGTTGTACGGTGCGGGGATGGCCTGGGGGTGGTAATCAAACAGGCGGGGCACAAAGGAACACAACACGTAGCCGGGGCCGTCAAAGGTCTGATGCACAGGCGGCGGCTGATGAATCCGGCCGGTAATAGGTTCAAAATCTTCAATGTTGAAGGCAAACGGCCAGAGATGGCCGTCCCACCCCACCACATCCAGCGGGTGATGATCATAGATGAAACGGGTGATCAGGTTGCGCGCCTTGACGCGGATTTCAAACTCGCCCTTTTCGTTGCGTGTTACCAGCCGTTCCGGGGTGCGGATGTCGCGTTCACAGTAGGGCGAGTGTTCCAGAAATTGGCCGTAGTTGTTGATATACCGTTTGGGCGGGGTGACGTGGCCGTAGCTTTCCACCACTAACATCCGCTGCTCTACGCCCGCATCCGGCAGCAGCCGCCAGATGACGCCGGTGGGGATGACCAGGTAGTCACCGGGGCGATAGGGCAGCAGCCCAAACTGGCTCTCCAACACGCCTGTGCCGTCGTGGATGAAAAGCACGTCGTCGCCGTGCGCGAATTTGTACCAGTAATCCATCGGTTTGTCGGGACGGGCCACGTACAGCACTACGTCGTTGTTACCCATGAGGGGGACACGGCCGTCTATTGCATCCCCCCCCTCTGGCAGCGGCGCGGACTTTAAGTGGCGGTGTTTAAGGGGATGGCCGTCCACGTACTCGATGCAGGTGGAGATGCCGGTTTCAATGCGGCGCACGGCCGTTGGGGGATAGATGTGGTACAAAATAGACTGAATCCCGGCAAAACCATGAATCCCCATCACCTCCTCATAATACAACGACCCATCGGCCTGCCGAAACTGCACATGCCGCTTCTGCGGTACCTCTCCCAACTTATAATAGTACGTCATATAACCTCCAGGAATTAACCACTGATTTAACGGATGGAACGGGTTGAAACGGATTTTTTAGCGGGTCATTTGCGATCATTGGTAAAAAGCAAACGCTTGAATTCAGGTTCCAGGCCAAAGTTTAAGAGTAACCCCACCTCCACATCAGTCGCTTTTAGATAATGCAACAATTGGGGCACATGTGTGGGAGAAATATGTTCAGCCTCTTTTAGTTCCAGGATTACCAGACCATTTACCAGTAAATCAGCAAAATACTCACCCACACACTGGCCTTGAAAATAAACCTTGATGGGTTTCTGCTGTTCCACAAACAACCCCAAACTTTCGAGCTTGATTTTCAGCGCGTTTTCATACACCTTTTCCAGAAACCCATGTCCCAGTATGTTGTACACATCAAAAAAAGCCTTCAAAATTTTGCCCGTCAATTCCTCGTGTAACATCTCTTTGATCCGTCCTTATCAGTTCAATCCGTCCCATCCGTGGTTAATTACAAATTGCCTCTTAGCGCTTGTTCGCGTTCGATGGATTCAAAGAGAGCTTTGAAGTTGCCTTTGCCGAAGCCGCGTGAGCCGTGGCGTTCGATGATTTCATAAAAGACGGTGGGGCGGTCTTCCACCGGTTTGGTGAAAATTTGCAGCAGATAACCTTCCTCGTCCCGATCTACCAAAATGCCCAGTTCGGCCAGTTTGTCCACCGGCTCATTGATCTTGCCCACGCGCTCTTCCAGCACTTCGTAGTAAGTGGTGGGTACACGCAGGAACTCGATGCCATTCTCCTGAAGCTGCGTCACCGTTTCGATGATGTTGCCGGTGGTGCAGGCGATGTGCTGCACGCCAGGGCCGTAGTAATAATCCAGGTACTCCTGAATCTGGGACTTTTTCTTGCCTTCGGCCGGCTCGTTGATGGGAAATTTGATCTTGCCGTTGCCGTTTTGCATCACTTTGGACATGAGAGCGGAGTATTCGGTGGAGATGTCCTTGTCATCAAAGTGCAAAAGCTGGCTGAAACCCATGGTGTGGGCAAAGAATTCGACCCAACGGTTCATCGCGCCCAGTTCCACGTTGCCCACCATATGGTCAATGGAAGCCAGACCAACGCCTTTGTGCCGCCCATTCTGCCCATTCGCCCCATTCCTGGCTGCGTAACCAGGTGCAAATGGGCCGCGATAACCGGAACGATCCACGAACTTGATGATGGTGTCCCCATAGCAGCGAATGGCCGAATAGCGGAAGACGCCATGGTCATCTTCAACGGCCGTCGGCGCAATTGCCCCCGTCGCCCCCCGTTTGGTAGATTCCGCGTAGGCGCTGGCGGCGTCCGGCACCTCCATGGCAATCACCGCCACCCCATCCCCGTGCAGGTAGGTGTGGCGGCTCACCGGGTGGTCTGGCCCCAGCGCCGTCGTCAGCACCAGCCGGATTTTGCCCTGCTCCATCACGTAGGACGCCGTGTGCCGGTTGCCCGTTTCCAGCCCACTGTAAGCGGTGTTGGTAAATCCCATACCGGTGCGGTAATAATGCGCAGACTGTTTGGCATTACCCACGTAAAACTCCACGTGATCCATGCCCTTAATGGGTAAAAAATCTTCAGACATAGCGGGACTCCTTTTGAATGGTCAATTGTCAATAACCATTGACCATTGACCATTAACAGTTGTTGATTACTCTGGCTAAACGTTTAATTCCGTCTTCAATCATCTCCTCCGAACAGTTGGAGAAGTTGAGGCGCATACAGTTGTGGATGTGGCGGCCGGGCACGGTGAAGGCGTGGCCGGGGATGAAAGCGATATTTTCCTGGGCAATCGCCATTTCTAACAAGGCGGCTGCGTCCATTTCTTCCGGCAGTTCCACCCAAATGAACATACCACCCTGCGGTTCCGTCCAACGGGATTCGGCGGGGAAATAGCGGTAAAGGGCGGCCAGCATGGCATCCCGGCGACGGCCGTACTCCTCCCGCAACCGCGCCAGATGCCCCGGCAAATGACCGGCGTCCAGATACGCTGCCACCGCTCGCTGCGTCAGCGCCGACGATTCCAGATCGGCCGCTTCCTTCACCACCCCAATTTTGGCGACCATCCCCTCCGGAGCCACAATCCAGCCCAGCCGCAGCGAAGGGGCCATGATTTTGGAGAAGGAACCCAGGTAAAAGACGTGCGAATCGTTGAGGGCGCGAAGGGGAAGAGATTGGAGAATAGAGATTGGAGATTCGCCCCAATCTCTATTCTCCAATCTCCAATCTCCATATTGCAACAACCCATAGGGATCATCCTCAATAATCGGCACATTGTAAGCCAGCGCCAGTTCCACCAGCCGTTCGCGGCGCGCCTGGCTCATGCTCACCCCCAGCGGGTTGTGGGCGTCGGGGATGGTGTAGACGAAAGACGGCCGTACCCCACCGGACAAATACCCTTCCACCTCATCCACATCCATCCCTTCCGCCAGGTCAGTGGAAACGGGGAGAATATGGGGCAAAAATGGGGCCACCACCTGCTGCGCCCCGGTATAAACCAGTTCCTCAAACATCACCGCGCCGCCCGGATCGAGAAACAGCCGCGCCAGCACGTCTAATCCCTGCTGTGCACCGGTGGTCAGAAAAATTTGCTCCTCGGTGCAGGCCACGCCGCGCAACGCCATCAACTGCACAATGTGTCGTTTCAACGGCGCATACGGCATCCCGTATTGCAGCGCCTTCGGGTCGGTGGCCAGTACGTGACTCAAAGCGGCAGCATAATCGGTTGTTGGAAACAGCGCCGGGTCGGGCAGCCCCCCGGCAAAAGACAAAATACCGGGGCGCGACACGACGGCAATCATCTGCCGCAGCACAGAACGCTGCATGGACTGAGTCCAGTGGGCTAAAAGGGGTTCTGGAGTTTGGGTGAGGATCATGGGAGGTAATTGGGTAACTGGGCAATTGCGTAATTACGCAATTACTCAATTACCCCGTTCAGCGGCACGGCCGTTGTCGTTTTAATCTCGCTCAGCACCAGGCTGGTACGGATTTTGTCCATGCCGGGCACGGGGGTGAGCGTTTCCAGTAAAAATTGTTCCAGGTGGCGACGGTTACGCAGGATCACTTTGAGCAGGTAATCATATTCACCCGTCAGGTGATAACATTCCAGCACTTCGGGCATACGTTGGACGGCTTCTCGGAAGTTGGACACGGCCGTAGGCTCATGCCGTTGCAGCGTCACCTGCACATAACACAGCATGTCAAAACCCAGCGCCTCCCGGTTCACCAGGGTCACGTATTGGGCAATTACGCCGGCGTCTTCCAGCTTTTTCAGTCGCTTTTGCAGGCCAGGGGGGGAAAGTTCAACGCGGCGGGCCAGTTCCGTATTGGTGATGCGTGCATCCGCTTGCAATGAAGCCAACAGCACCCGATCAACGTCATCCAGTTCTATTTCCATTTTATAACCACTTTTGCGAATCGAGTTGTAATAATAAGCCAATTATAGGCTTATTGGTTTTGCATTTCAACTGGATTTTGCAAAATGGTTGTGCGGAAAAACACGGACACGGCGGATTAACACGGATTTATTATCCGCGTTAATCCGCCGTATCCGTAAAAATCCGCAGTCTATTCTTGACAGCGCCTTTAACTCTTGCGCAGCCCTTTTGCCATGAAGTCGCCGTTGGTAATCAGGGCTTGCTGGCGGGTCATCAGGTGCGTGGTGGCAAAGTTGAATAGTTTGTTGACCGGGCCGGGGATGATCAGGTGTTTTCTCCCCAAGCCGTCCAGCGTTTCCTTCACCACCGGGTCTACTTCCATGAGCATGATCTGGGGATAATCGGCCAGGGCATCACCCTGCGTGTTGGTCAGGCCGGGGGCCAGCACCAGCACATCCACGTTGGTGTCCCGCAGTTCATACCAGAGCGATTCGCCCAACATCATCTGGAACGCTTTGTTGGCCGAGTACGCGCCGGTATAGGGCGTGCCGCGCAGCCCGGCCTGGGAGGAGACGATGATGATGCCGCCGTGATTTTGGGCTACCATCTGACGGCCGTACCCATGCACCAACGTCGTATAAGCGCGGGCGTTAATGTCCAGCATGGCATGGTGCGTGTCTAAGTCCATTTGCAAGATGGGCGGCGTATCTTTGGGTGTGAACATGTGGTTACACACCAGCAGGCCGATTTCCAGTTTGTCGGTAACGGCTTGCAGCGCCGGTAAAAAGTCCGGTTTGCCCAAATCCAGCGTCACCGTTTCCACCTTCACGTGATATTTCTGGCGCAGTTCGCCGGCGCGGGCGGCCAGTTCATCACCCAATACATCCACCAGCACCAGATTGAGATGCCGCCCCGCCAGATGCCGGGCAAAGCCGTAGCCGATGCCCTCTTTGCGGGCCGCGCCGGTAACGATGGCCCAAGGGCCGTATTGCTGGCTAAAGGGTGGCTGCACGGCCGTCTCCCCCGCCCGTTTCTGTTTTTGCTGCCACAGGTACACGGCCGTCGCCCCCACCACCGTCCCTGCCATTACCAATGGTTTCCAGTTTTTGCTCATCCTGCACCTGCCAGTGCCATTTCCGGCAGTACGGCCGTTGCCGCCGCCTGCTTGCGGCGATAACGGACAACGGTCTCTGAAGGATGGTTTGCGCCCATGCCCTGTACCACATGCGGGTCTGGCGTCATCAGTTCCAGATCAAATTCGCGGAAAAGCAGCGCCGTAATCAGTGTCATCTCATTGTTGGCAAAATTCATGCCCGTGCATTTGTGCGCGCCGCCGCCAAAGCCAAAGAGCAGGAAACGATCCTGTTTGTCCTCTTCGCGCCCTGGGGCATAACGCAGCGGATCAAACTGTTCCGGTCGCTCAAAATAAGCGGGCAGTTTGTGGCCGATGCCCTGCGTCACCTGCACCAGCCAGCCAGCGGGGATGACGTAATCGCCAAATTGCACTTCTTCCTGCACGGTGCGCATGAGCATATCGGCCGACGGCCGTAGCCGTTCCACCTCGCGCACCGCCCACTCAATATGGTGCAACTGGATCATACGCTTCGGGTCAATGTGTACCGGATAGGGCGCCACCTGCGCAATTTCCGCCTGCACCCGTTCCAGGTAAGCCGGGTTTTGCAGCAGCAAAATGATTGTCCAGGCCGCCTGCCCGGCCGTCGTTTCATGCCCGGCAAACATAAAGCCGATCAGCATATTCAGCGCCGTCTCCTCTTCAATCAGATTGCCTGCCCGGTCTTCTTTCATAATGATGTCTTGTAAAAAGTCATCATACGCGGCCGGGTTCTGGCGGCGGCGGGCAATGAGCGGCTGCAATATCTCCAACATGCGCGTCTTGGCGCGGTCGCGGCGGATAAATTTGGGATGGGGCAGATCGGGCGGCAGCAGCGGATCGAGCGCCTGGCTGAGATATTTGTATTGTTCCCAAAATTCGCGCCCTATTTCCTGGTGCGCCTCTTTGCCCAAAAAGCAGTTCCCGGCCACTTCCTGCACCAGGTGGGTGATTTCACCGGTCAATTCCATCTCGCCCGAATCGCCCAATGCATCCAGCCAGGTTTGAATGACTTCTTGCATCACGTCCACGTAGTGCAGCATTTTTTCCCGTTTGAACATTTCCTGCACAAACGGCCGTTGCCGCACATACTCGTCATGATCGGCCAGAAACAATGTCTCACCAAACATCGCCTTGAGAAAACGATACGGTTCCTGGATGTTCAGACTTTTGTCTGTCTCCATGAAAAACTGTTTTTGATTTTCCGGGCCAACCACAACAGCCACGTTCTGGTTAGCCAGTTTAATGGCGAACACGCTGCCGTGTTCGGCAAAACCGCGCCGGATCAGACCCGGCCGATCCCGATAAAACTCAATGGCGTGTCCCGCGCCGGGCACAGCGCCAGATACAAGCGGGGGTGTCTGTTTGCTCATCATCAATCACTTCCCTTTCAAAATGTTGTTTATAAAATTTGGGTTGCTCTTCCGCGGAAGCTCCAGGTCATGGGCTTACCAACCACCCATTCAAGCCGTAACTATAACAACAGAACGGCGCCGAGAAAACGGCCGTACCGTCCCACTCATCAATTACTTTCCCAGTGTGATTACGGGTGAGAAAGCAGGCGAAACGGCCGTTTGATGATGGCATTTTTGAAAAATTCGCTAAAATTCTGTGGTTTGTGGCCTGCCAATCTGGGTGAGCGCCACCATCAAAGTACAAACTGAAAAAGGATTGCAGAAGGTCTATGATTAAATTCCGTTATTTCATTCCCCTGATAGCATTACTCATGCTTGTGGTTGGCTGTGGCAATGACCCACAATTGATTGAAGTGACTCGCATCGTCAATCAAGAAATACCTGTTACAGTCGAAGTCATTCAGGAAGTGCCCGTGACTGTTCCGGTTGAAGTCGCCGTTGAAGTGCCGGTCGAAGTGGAAGTGCCGGTAGAAGTGACCCGCATCGTGGAGGTGGTCGTGACAGCCACGCCCCTGCCCCCAACAGAAGAGACGGAATCCATAGATGAAGCCACCAAAACACCCGACGCTGCTGCCGACCCGGAAGCAACCACCACCGCCAACAACGTTTACACCGTCGTTGCCGGCGACTCCTGGGCCTTGATCGCCTATAAGACCCAAACATCCGTAGCCAACATTCGCGCCGCCAACGACATGGAACGCCCCACCCGGCTCTTTCCGGGCATGAAACTGACGATCCCGAATTGGGATGGGGTCGAGCGGCAAGTGGGGTCGCCGGTAACGCCCACGGCGGAGAGCGCCGGGGATGCGCCAATTACGGCCGCTGCTACTGGCGCCAATTTATTGCCCAATGCTTCCTTTGAAGACGACTGGTACTTTTTTCAAGGCGTACAGGAATGGCAGGTGCCTGTACACTGGCTGTTAGCAGTTAATGAAGGTCCTAATACATTGACCCCGGAAGAGGGAGATGTGTTCATTCGCCCTGAAGTACGCGTCGTGGCCAAGAGCGATTTGCCGGCATCAGAACATGGCATGTTTGTATTTGATGGCAACAAAACCATCAAATCATTCAAAGGTGGCCTGCCCATTCAATTTGCGATCTTCACCGACATCAGATTGCCCGCCGGCAGTTACCGCTTTACCATCCGCTTTTTCCCCGATGTCGTGGGCGTTTATGAAAACAACCAGAAAGTGTGGGCCACCCACCCCCTGTCGGCCGAAGCGCGGATTATTCACAACAATGGCGGCACCGGTTGGATACCGGTAACGCCTGGTCAGCGAGGCTCATTGACCTATGAGTTTACGCTCACCCAACCCACTACCGTCCGTCTGGGCGGTGACTTCCGCAACCGGCTCGTCAATGAAAACAATGGCTGGTTCCTCGATGACTGGTCATTGTACCGGATAGGAACACCGTAGCCAGTAACCAGTAAACGGTAATTGGTAATCGGTGATCGGGTGACCACCGATTACCGATTACTGGCAACCGATTACCGCCCCGGCACGGCCGTGCCCAACCACCCCACCAAATCCTGCTTCAACTGCGCCAGGGATGGATGGTGAACATACATCATGTGGCCCGCTTCATAATAGGTCATGGCGATGTTGTCCAGCAGGTCAGGCGGCAGGTCAATGTGGTTAAAAGTGTATTCCGTCGCCAGAAAGGGGGTGGCTAAATCGTAATAGCCGTTAGCCACAAATACCTTCAAGAACGGGTTGCCGGTGATCGCTTTGCGCAGTGTTTCGGCCACATTCACAAACTCATTCTGGTGCGGCTCATAGTTCCAGGGCCAGACGCGCCCGGTGAGGATTTCATAGGGCAGGTCGCTATCGAATTTCAGGTCACGACGCACATAATCGTTGAACACGGCCGTGTATGGCCCCATAATCGCCGCCATACTGGGATCAAATTCAAAAAATTCCCCCGCTGCATCCCGATCATACCCCGTAAAACGGCTGTCCAGCCGCCCTACCGTCTTGCCCTCGTCGCGAAGCAACTCCTTGCAAAAGCGCATGTAGTGAAGGCGCAAATTGCACCGCTGCACATACGCCAATGAGAGACCCGTATACCGCGCCAGCTTTTTCTCAATTTGGGCACGTTTGGCCGCCGGTAACGCCGACCCCTGCATCAGCGCCAGGGTATAGTCGGTCAGGGCAAAATCACGCACCTCATCAAGCGTTTTGCGCAGGTTTTTCTGCAAATCGGGGGCCAGCTTTTGGTGATACCAGGCGGTAGCCGTCAGCGTGGGCAGGTAGAGAATATAGGGCAAATCATTGCCCACCGGGTAACGGATGGTCTGGAAATTGAGCACAACAGAGACGAGCATGATGCCGTTCAGATACAACCCATGCCGCTCTTGCAGGTAGCCAGACAGCCCGGCGGCGCGGGTGGTGCCGTAGCTCTCGCCGATGAGGAACTTGGGCGAAGTCCAACGGCCGTACCGACTCACATACAGCCGGATAAAATCCCCCACTGACTCAATGTCCTTCTTAAACGCATGAAAATCCTTGGGCTTTTCGCCGGGCACAGCCCGGCTGAAACCGGTACTCACCGGGTCAATAAACACCAGGTCACTCTGGTCCAGCAGTGAAAACTCATTGTTGACCATCTTGTAAGGCGGCGGCAACTGCTGTCCACCCTCCATCGTCTCCACGCGGCGCGGCCCCAGCAGCCCCAAATGCAGCCACACGGACGATGAGCCAGGGCCGCCATTAAAAGAAAAGGTCAACGGCCGTGCCCCCACATCCTCCACCCCATCCAACGTATAGGCGATGAAAAAGACGCTCGCCTTCGCCTTTTCCCCCTCCGATTTGCCTTCCTTCTCCGCCTCCTCCTTCAGCACAATCGTGCCGCAAGTGACGGTGTAGGAAAGTGTACGGCCGTCTACTACGGCCGTGTGCTGCGTCACCGAAAGTTTATCCTCCGGCGTCGGGTATTTCTCTTCCTTCTCTTTTTCTTTATCCTTATCGTTATTGTTCTTTTTGTCGTCGTCAGCCATCATGCCTGCCTTTATTGGTTGCAAGTGGCAAGTCACCTGCAACCTGCCACTTGCAACCGGCTACTCTTCGCGAATCAGATCGCCACCACCGCCTTCACCTGCGGAAAAAACTGCTTCACCGTGCCCTCCACCCAGCCGTGCAGCGTCACCGGGGCCAGATTACACCCCTCACACGCGCCCGCCAGATGCACTGTCACCACCTCATCCGCATACCCCACCATCTCCACTTCGCCGCCATGATAATGCTCAATATAGCTGCTGATGGTTCTAATCAGGGCCTCAATGCGCTCCGTCTCCGTCGCTTCCTGGGGAATACGCTGCATTTCGCTGTTAAAGCCACGCACACCCGCCGGTCTGTTTAAGGTTGTCATGGGAATTCTCCTTCACTGTACGGCGATTTTGATAATCGCCCCACAACAAACAATCATGCGCGCATGGTATCATATTCCCGACCTCCCTGCCATGTGCCCCATGTTTACCTGAAGTGAACAACTACGCCATGTATGGCGAATCTTTCGCAGTGAACAAGATAGTACCTTCATGCCATGACCCTCTGCTTATAGGCGTGAACCGGACGTGAATCTATACTTTTGAAGGCAATCATCACCGCATTGGCGACAGATATTGCCGGGCAAGAGGCGTGCATGAAGGCGTCGCAGAATCATCGCAACCGCCCCTCATCCCATCAGGTACAAGATACACCTCGTGCCACCAAGCTGAATCTATTTAGAGGGAGATGGTTTATCATGTTATTGCACCTAGCAGCAATAGTTTCCAAATTGAGTAATCGTTACCGGCTGCCTGTGGGGTTGCTGGTTTTATTGTTTTTCCTGGCAGCGTCTGGCCACTCCTTACCGGTGGCCGCTTCATATATGGTGTCCCCCCTGCCCATTGATGCCTTTGATCAGGCCCCGGCACAGGCTTTGTCGGTAAGTTGCTGTAGCGGCAGCGATAGTTCGGCCGTTGACAATGGCGGGGTGTTAGGCGGGGAGCGCGATATTCACACCACGATGCTATCGGGCCTGTTTGGCACGCAAAATGTTTTTGCCGGGCCACCCCTCAACAGTCTCTATCACGCCCAACAGCCCTTGATGACCGGCTGGACCCGTGTAACCTGGGATGGTGATGACGATGATCCCATCAACCTGGACCCCACCGGTTTGGGCGGCATAGATTTTACCGATGGCGGCAACAACAGCGGCCTGTTTGTGTATATTGGTTCGGCCAACAGCGCCGCCGATCTGGTTTTTACGGCTTATACCGATGGGGCAAATTCATCTAACTTTACCCTTTCGCTCAGCGGCAGCACCAATAACCAGGGCTTTTTCATTCCCTTCACGGACTTTAGCGGCGGGGCCGACTTTACCGACATAGGCGCCTTTGAACTGCTCATTGATGGCACCAATACGCCCGGTTTTCAGATATTCATCGAGTTGCTGACGTTAAGCAATTATGACTTTGGCGATTTGCCGGCCGCTTACAATATCACCACACTGGCCGATGATGGCGCACGGCATCTGATTGGCGACCTGTATCTGGGCACGGCCGTAGACGGTGAAGCAGACGGGCAGGAATCAGCCACCGCCAATGGGGATGATACCAATGGCGTAGACGACGAGGACGGCATTTCCATTGCCGGCGTTTGGACGGTGGGGACTGACGGCGGCGCAGTCAACGTCATTGCCAGCGGCGCAGGTTGCCTGAGTGGCTGGATTGATTGGGACAATAACAACAACTTCACCGGGGCGGGCGACCATATCATTGCCATGGCCGAGGTCGCCGCCGGGCCGAACCTGATTTCCTTTGATATTCCCGCGGGAACAGACCTGAGCAATACCTTTTTCAGCCGCTTCCGGCTGGTCCCCGACGCCGGAAACAGCCCGGATTGTAGTGACGACACGCCGGTAGGATTGACCGGTGAGGTGATCAACGGCGAGGTGGAAGACCATCTGCTGGCCCCAGGCGCTACCTTATCCATCAACGATGTAACGGTAGATGAAGGGGCGGGCAGCGCCATCTTTACTGTCAGTTTGTCCACGATAGCAGGCGCCGATGTGTTCGTAAATTTTGCCACAGACGATGGCACGGCCGTTGCCCCCGGCGATTACACCGCTACCAGCGGCACCCTCACCATCCCCGCCAACACCATCAGCAACACCATCAGCGTCACAATCATTGATGATCAGTTGGCCGAAGGCCCAGAATCGTTCACCGTGAATCTGAGCAATGCCGTCAATGCCACCATTGCCGATGGGCAGGGGCTAGGCACTATTCTTGACAACGATAATGCGCCCGTCGCCGAAAACGATTTCTATTCAACCGACGAAGATACGGTCTTAACTGTCACTGCCCCCGGTGTTCTGGACAATGATAGTGATGCTGATTTAGACCCGTTAACGGCCGTCTTGAACAGCAACCCCGCCAATGGCGCTGTCACCCTGAACGCCGATGGGTCCTTTGTTTACACACCAACACTCAACTTTCATGGCATAGACAATTTTACTTACCATGCTAACGATGGTTTTAACAATTCCAATATCGCCACAGTTGAAATTGAAGTATTGCCGGTCAATGATCCGTTGACGGCCGTTGATGACAACGTCACCACCGATGAAGATGTGCCGGTAGACATTGACGTGCTGGCCAATGACATTGACCCCGACGGCGATGCGCAGGTTGTCGCCGTCACCACCCCGCTCAACGGCACAGCCACCATCAATCCTGACAGCACCATACATTACTCACCTGATGCTGACTATTATGGCAGCGATGTCTTCCAATACACCATCTCCGACGGCGTATATACCGATACCGCCACGGTGAACGTGACGATTACCCCGGTGAATGACCCACCGGTCATCAATGATGAAGATTTGTCCGTCACTCCTGCCGCCATTCAAGAAACGGAAACCATTACCCTGACCGGCAGTTTCACCGATGTGGAAATTGGCGACGCACACACCGTCACCATTTCGTGGGGTGATGGCCACAGCGATGTGATCACCCTGACAGTCGGCGTCACCACTTTCAGCGCCAACCACACCTATCTGGATGACCCGGTCGGGCCATCAGAGGAGTACA
The DNA here is from genome assembly GCA_014584575.1 of Chloroflexota bacterium. Classification (GTDB taxonomy): domain Bacteria; phylum Chloroflexota; class Anaerolineae; order Promineifilales; family Promineifilaceae; genus CAADGU01. The sequence goes on along the minus strand of JACTMP010000026.1, from coordinate 56,194 downwards.
CCATAGAAGTAACGGTGGATGACGGCACAGACAGTGCTTCGGCCAATGCCAGCGTCACCGTACTCAATGTGCCGCCCGTGTTAAGCTCTGTCTCCGCCACACCCACAACGCTGAATGAAGGAGAATCCATTACGCTAAACGGCGTCTTCTCCGATGTCAGCCCGTTGGATAGCTTTATTGTGACCGTGAATTGGGGTGATGGCATCGAGGAGAGCTTTAACTATGCCGCCGGTTCCACCAGCTTCATGGAAACACACACCTACCAGGACAACTATGACCCGGCAACAATCAGTGTAACTCTGGCTGATGATGACGGCGGCGAGGACACAGGCGCAACGGCCGTAACCGTTAATAACCTGCCGCCCATCGCCGACGCTGGCCCCAACGTGATCGTGCTGGATGGCACGCCCGCCAACTTCAATGGTTCGGCCAGCGACCCCGGCGCCTGGGATACCCTGAGCTATGAATGGGACTTTGGCGACGGCAGCGGCGTACTCACGGGCACATTGACGCCGGCCCACATTTACCCCGGCATCGGCGTCTACACCGCCACCCTGACGGTAACGGATGATGATGGCGACAGCGACAGCGACACGGCCGTTGTCACTGTTATCGCCCCCTCAGACATCCTCGGTCTAAAAACAGTTAGCGGCTCCTTCGTCGAAGAGGGCATCATCCGTTATACCATCGTCCTCTCCAATACCGGTGATGTTGACCAGATGGACAACCCCGGCCATGAGTTTGTGGATGAACTGCCAGAGCAACTCTCCCTGATCAGCGTTCAGGTCATTAGCGGCGGCGGCGTCATCAACAGCAATTTCAGCACCGTTACCTGGGATGGCGCTATCCCCGCCGGCAGCAGCGTCACGCTGGAAATTGAAGCCGCCATCTTACCTGGCTTCCAGGGACAGGTGGTTAGCAATCAGGGACAGATTTTCTATGATGGTGATGGTGATGGAAATAACGAAGGTATTACTTATACCGATGACCCCACCCAGCCGGGCATGTTTGACCCCACCAATTTTACCATTCAAGGAGAATCGGTCATTTTCCTGCCCATCATCGTCAACAACATGGTCACAGCGCCGGATCTGGTGATCACGGCCGTCAGCGCCAGCAGCAGTCAGATTGAAGTTACCATTGAGAACCAGGGCAGCGCCGCCACTGCCAGCGGCTTCTGGGTAGATTTTTACATCAACCCCAGCGCCCCACCTACCGGCCCCAACCAACTGTGGTATGACCTGGCGGATGAAGGGCTGGCCTGGGGTGTGACAGCCCTGCTGGCCCCCGGCCAATCGCTGACACTCGTATACAGCACAGCGCCCGGCGCGCCAAACCAATACTTTATGCCCGAAGAAAGCCTGTATAACGGTGTTCTACCGGTCGGCACACAGTTTTACGTCCAGGTAGATTCCGCTCGTGAAGGCAGCGCCTACGGCGGCATTCTGGAAACACACGAAATTCAGGGCGAGCCGTATAACAACATCGCCTCCGGCACGGCCGTCGCGCCTTAGCAGCCGTTTACGCGTTCACGTTGGGAGTGTTCCATAGGGGACACTCCCAACACAATAGACAATACATTATTCATCTATCCAAGAAAGGATGTAGATCATGAACACGAAATTATTTGAAAATCGGACCATCTCTATCCTGCTCAGCGGCACGGTTGTCTTACTGCTGGCGGCGCTGATGCTGCCACTGTTTGTCGCTGCCCAGGAAGGCGACCTGCCACCCCGCGGCGGCGAACCACCCACCGCCACGCCGGTTCCGCCCACGCCGACCCCCGCACCGCCCACAGCCACTCCTGAACCGGTAACAGCACAACCGGCGCATAGTGGCAGTGGCAGCCGTTTGCAACTGCATGTGCATTATGGCCCCAACTGGCCCTGGCGCCTGCTGGCCTGGCAGGAGTTGTGGACGGAAGTGGAGTGGAGTGATGGTGACAACTGGCACACGGTGGACGGTTGGCGCGGGCAGATGGACAACATCTCTCAGGTGGGCGGCCAGTGGGTGAGTTTGCGTGAATGGTGGGTGGGTGATCAAGACCTGAACACCGGCCCCTTCCGCTGGGTGGTTTATGAACGCCCCGGCGGCAAGGCGCTGCTCACCAGCGATCCCTTTATGCTGCCCGCACATAGCGGCGAAACGATGCGCATTGACCTGACGGTAGGCGAGTAATCGAGCCGCCAAGATGAGTTTTTGTTAAGCCTGGTCTTGTTTTTACGGCCGTATGTCCTAGAACTAATGGTACGTCATACCATCAGTTCTAGGATATACATTCATGGGAAACAAGATCGAAATCAATACCCCCGCGCCGGACTTTGAACTGGCCGATTTCAACGGCCGTCTCGTCCGGCTTTCTGATTATCGCGGCGAAAAACACGTCCTGCTGGTTTTCAATCGCGGTTTTACCTGACCATTCTGCCGCCGGCACATGGCGCAGTTGCGCCAGGATTACGACGAATTTACGGAAAGACAGGCAGAAATCATCGTGGTTGGCCCGGAAAACGGCGCCGCCTTCCGCGAATACTGGCAGGAAGAAGAGCTGCCCTACGTGGGCCTGCCCGACCCCAAACATTCAGTCCTCAAACGGTATGGACAAGAGGTAAGCCTTTTCAAACTGGGGCGAATGCCCGCCCAGGTTATTGTGGACCAGCAAGGCATCGCCCGTTTTGTCCATTACGGCCATGATATGACCGACATTCCCGAAAACGAAGAAATCTTCGCCATTCTGGATGTTCTCAACGTCCCCAATTCCCCATAACCCACTGCATCCCTCTGTGGTACACTTGGCTATGTAACTCGTGGCTGGTCGCTCACACCAGCCACGACAAGTCAAGGAAGGATGGGCGCAAGATGAAATTCAACATCTCTTTAGGCCAGATTGATGTGAAACTGGGGGATCCGGCCGCCAACCTGACGGCCGTGCAAGAGATGACCGCCCGCGCCGCCAGCCGGGGATCAGATGTGGTCGTCTTCCCCGAACTGTGGTCTACCGGCTACGACCTGGAAAATGGTCACAGCTACGCCACCCCCACCGACACCGGTATGTTTGCCACTGTGGCCGCGCTGGCGCAGGCGCACGGCATCGCCATTTTAGGCTCCTGCCTGTCTGATCTGGGCAGCGGGCGCATCGGCAACACGGCCGTTTACTTCGCCCACACCGGCCATCCTCTGGGCGTCTACAGCAAAACCCACCTCTTCCGGCTGATGGATGAAGACCAATACCTGACGGCGGGCGACGGCCGTACCATGCTTAAAACCCGCTGGGGCGAGTTGGGGTTGGCCATCTGTTATGACCTGCGCTTCCCGGAACTGTTCCGCGCTTACGCCCTGGCAGGTGCGTCGCTCGTCTTCCTGCCCTCGGAGTGGCCGCACCCGCGGCTGGCGCACTGGCAAACGCTGCTGCGCGCCCGCGCCATTGAAAACCAGATGTTTATGGTGGCCTGCAACCGGGTGGGCGAGAGCAAGGGCGCGCACTTCTTCGGCCATTCTTGCATCATAGACCCTTGGGGTGAAACAGTGATCGAAGGCGGCGAAACGGCCGAACTGCTCACCGCCACCATTGATATGGCCCAGGTCACGGCCGTGCGCGCCAAAATCCCCATCTTTCAAGACCGGCGACCGGAGGTATATGAATGATGGGGTGAGCAGGTGAGCAGGTGAAGGGGTGATGCGCTCCTCTTCATAATTCATAATCAGTAGATCGAAGCGGAGTTCGCATCCTCAGATGCGAACCGGCGGGCATCTGAGGATGCCCACTCCTCCTATTTCGATCTACTGTTAATTCATAACTGACCATGAGAAGCCGGGGTAGAATAGTCATCGCGCCAAAGAAGATAGCGCCGCGACCGGTGGTGACGCCGGATAGCGAAGAGTACGCCTACATGACCAACAAATGGTCACGCACGGCCGTACAGCCGCTGCTCATCGCCCTGGTCACAACTGCCTTCTTCACCGCCCTGGCCACCGTCATGGATGTGGTGCTGCAAACCGGGCTGTTCCGGGCCTTGACCCCGCTCTTTTTCCTCATCTCCCTGGAAGGTGTCTACACCACCCTCTGGCTCAACCACCCCAACCGCCGCCAGTTGAATCACCTGGCCTATCGCGCCGCTGAATTTCTGGTTTTCCTCCTTATCTTGCGCGTTTACACCTGGCTGGCGGCCGATAGCTTTCCCGCCATGAACCAGTTATCCGGTTATTTGCGCTTCCCCTGGATGCTGCTGGCCGATGGCTATTTTGTCCTTAGCGCCATCCTGCTGCTGCTGGCCTGGGTGCGCGCCATCAGCGCCGCCGATGCGTTTATTGACCTGGCCATTGATGAAGCTGAGGTGTATTACTTCACCCTGCCGCGCGGCGAACAGGACGCCAACCTGAAACCGGCCTTTTCCAACCGCATGGAGATTGTCGCCGGCTTGTTTCACCAGTGGTTGTGGGGCGGGGTGATGCTGGCAATGGCTACGGCCGTTGCCGGCGTGGATACTCGCTCCGTATCCATTTCCACCGAGAACCTTATCTCCTTGCAGCGCCTACCCCTGCCACCCGCACTGATCTGGTCATTGTTCGTCTACTTTGTGGCCGGTCTGCTGCTGCTCAGCCAGGCGCGGCTGGGGGCGCTCAATGCCCGCTGGCTGCACGAAGGCGCCAGCAAATCGCCGGAAATCGAACGAAGCTGGCACCGCATGACCACCTGGCTGCTGCTGGCTATGGCCATTATTGCCCTATTCCTACCGCTGGGGTCTACCTTTGCCATTGGCCGGGTGTTGGCCTTTATGGTTAGTTTTGTGGCACAGGTTTTTGTTTTCCTCGCTTACCTGCTCACCATCTTGTTGGCCATGCTTTTTGCGCCTCTGGCCGAACAACCACCACCTGAAACGGCCTTCACCCCGACCCCCACACTCCCCCCAGCCACACCTGCGCCCACCCCCATGCCCCCCGTCAACCTGCCTCCTGACGAAACGGCGCAAATGCTGGTTAGCTCGGCGTTTTGGACGGTCGCCATTGTGATGAGCTTCATCGCCATCTCCTTTTTCTTGCGCGACCGGGGTTTCCGGGTGAATGCAGGACTGTTCACTAAATCTGGCCGGAGTTTTCTGGCCTGGCTGCGCAGCCTGTGGCATGACGTGGCCGATTATGCCGGTGATTTTGCCCAGAGCGCCCGCAGTCGGTGGCAAACGGCCGTACACCCCCCGGACAACACCCCACCCCCATCCCCCTGGCGTTTCATCCGCCTCAATGCGTTGTCCCCCCGTGACCAGATTCGTTACTTCTATCTCTCCACCGTCAAACGCGCCGCCGAACAGGGGCAGCCGCGCCACCCCGACGAAACGCCGCTGGAATTTGCCGACGATTTGAAAACCGGCTGGCCTGAGGCCGAAACGGAAATCGAGGAACTGACCGAGGCCTTCCTGCGCGCCCGCTACAGCCGCGAAGCTATCGAGAAAGAGGACGTCAGCCCGGTCAAGCAGCAGTGGCGACAGGTCAAAAACAGATTGCGTCGTTCACGGCCATAACCTGAACCATTCCCTAGAGCATCCCACTTTTGTTCGCCCATCGCCCCCATTCGTGATAAAAAACGGCCGTTTGCAGACAATTGATCCGCGAAAGGGGTGAAGAACCACCAGGTTTTCTTCCTCTTATCACATTTTATCCGCGTCATCCGCGAGAATCTGCGTCCCATTTATTTGAAGGAGAACCTACCTCATGCACCAGCTTGTTGAATGTGTACCCAACTTCAGCAACGGCCGTGACCCGGCCATCTACAATACCATCGCCGACGCCATCCGCAGCGTGCGCAACACCATCCGCCTGCTCGACCTCAGCGCCGACCCCGACCACAACCGCACCGTCATCACCTTTGTCGGCGCGCCCGCCGACGTGGAGGAAGCCGCTTACCGGGCTATCGCTGCCGCCGCAAAGCTCATTGACCTGGACACCCATCAGGGTGAACACCCCCGCATTGGCGCGACGGATGTTTGCCCTTTCATCCCGATCAAAAACATCAGCATCAAAGAGTGCGTGGAAATGGCGCACCGGCTGGCTAAACGAGTCGGCGACGAACTCGGCATCTGCGTCTACCTCTACGGCGACGCCGCCACCCGCCCCGAACGGGAAAAACTGGCCGACATCCGCAAAGGGCAGTACGAAAAGTGGAAAGCCGAAATCGGCCAGGAACCGGCCCGCGAACCGGATTACGGCCCGGCGGTCCCGACCAAATGGGGAGCAACGGTGATTGGGGTACGGCCGTTTCTCATCGCCTATAACCTCTACCTGAACAGCGACAATGTGGAGATTGCCGAGCAAATCGCCCGCGCCGTCCGCTTCACCAGCGGTGGCCTGCGTTACGTGCAGGCCAAAGGCTTCCTGGTGGAAGGGCTGGCCCAGGTGAGCATGAATCTGACCAACTTTGACAAAACCCCCATCTACCGCGTGCAAGAGATGGTTAAACGAGAAGCGGCGCGTTACGGCGTGACCATCTCCAAAGCCGAACTGGTTGGCCTCATCCCACAGCAGGCGCTCATGGAAACGGCAAAGTATTATTTGCAGCTTGATGAGATGCAAGACGCTCAGGTGCTGGAATATCGCCTGCTGGAAGAAAAAGAGGAGAGTGACTATACGCCGCATCCCTTTTTGGATGTGCTGGCCACCGCCAAACCAACCCCAGGCGGCGGCTCGGCGGCGGCGCTGGCCGGGGCATTAGCCGCCGCGCTGGCGCAAATGGTCGCCGGTTTGACGATGGGCAAAAAGAAATACGCCGCCGTTCAGGAACAGGCCGAAGCCATCTTAGCCCAGGCTGCCAGCCTGCGTACTGAACTCACCACCGCCATCCGCGAAGACGCCGCCGCTTATGAAGCGGTGATGACGGCCGTGCGCCAGCAGGATGTACCGGAAGAGATACGGGCCACGGCCGTGGAAAATGCCGCCATCGGCGCGGGTGAAGTGCCCCTGCGTGTGGCCCGGCTCAGCCGCGATGTGGCTCAATTGGCGCAAACGATTGCCACGATTGGCCTGGCCAGCGCCGTCACCGACGCAGCGGCGGGCGCATTATTGGCGCACACGGCCGTGCAAATTGCCGCCATGAACGTGCGCATCAACGCCCTGGGTTTACAAAATCAGCCCCTCGCCGCCCAATGGCTGGCCGAACTGGAGACATTGGAACGGGACACGGCCGTGATCGCCGAAGCCGTCATGTCCACCGCCAGAGAGCGAGGTGGCTTTTAAACCTTCTGACGCAAAGGCGCAAAAATGCAAAAGACGGCAAAGAAAGAAAAAGTAAAAACAAATCCGCGTTTATCCGCGTTCATCTGCGTCCTATCTCTGGCGATTCTGGCAGCATGCCAGGGGCAGCCGGTGGCAGCAGTAATGAATGTGGAAGTGGTGCATACGGCCGTGCCGCCCACCAGCGCCCCCACCAACACAGTGCTACCCCCCGTACACATGCAACTCGTCTCCCCAACCCCCGCTACTGAAATGGCGACCGCCATGCCCTCCTTCACTCTGCCAGACCCCACCCAACCACCCCCGGCATCTCCACCGCCCTTACCCACACACCCCATCACCCCCTCACCTGCCCACCCCATCACCCCTACACTTCCGCCACCCACGTTCACTCCCCCCGCCCTACCCCAAACCGCGCCGGATGAACATTACTGGCTGCGGCGGCCCGTCGCCGAAGGGGGCATCGTTTGGACGAACAAACATTACCCCTATGGCAGCACCCGCGGCGGTGAACTGCGTCCCCATCACGGCGTGGAATTTGACGTGCCCTACAACACCGAAATCCTGGCAACCGCCAGCGGCACGATTGTCGTTGCCGGGAATGACGCCGCCACTGCCTATGGCGCGCACACCAGCTTCTATGGCAATCTGGTCGTCATTCAGCACGACTTCTTGTACAACGGGCAGCCCGTTTTCACTCTGTACGGCCACCTCAACCGGCCGCTGGTAGAGGTGGGGCAGCAGGTTAACGCTGGGGACGTGATCGGACTCTCCGGCGCGACCGGCGTGGCCGACGGCCCGCATATGCACTTTGAAGTCCGCCTGGGGCAAAACAGCTATGAAAACACCTACAACCCGCTGCTCTGGCTGTGGCCCTTTCCCGACCGGGGCACGGTGGTGGGCCGCGTCACCTTCCCGAACGGCGCGCTGGCCTACGAAGCGCCGGTGCGTGTGGAGCGGATTGACTCCCCCTCCCGCTACGCCGCCACCACCACCTACGCCAACGAAACGCTCAACGCCGACGACCTCTGGAACGAAAACTTTGCTATTGACGATGTAGAAGCCGGTTACTATCGCGTCACCGTCACGGCCGGCGACAACAAATTCACCCAGGAAATCTGGGTCTACCCCCGCCGCACCACCTTCGTGGAAATCGTCATCGAACCCTGATAGATGAGCAAACGTCGCCGCAACTTCCTCATCATTCTGGCCTTTGTGGCGCTGACGCTGCTGGTTGGCCCGTTCCTGGTGCCTGTCCCGCCGCTGCCAGATACTGTCCCGCCCCAAGAACTGGCGGACCCGGATAGTCAATTCATAGAGATCAACGGCCAGAGCCTGCACTACAAACAATACGGCACAGGCGAACCGGTTTTTCTGCTGCTGCATGGCTTTGCTTCCAACACCTACACCTGGCATAAGGTGGTGGAGGCGCTGGCACAGCAGGGCACGGTTATCGTTTATGATCGCCTGGGGTTTGGGCTGTCGGCACGGCCGTTGACCTGGGAAGGCGATAATCCGTACACCCCGGAAGCTCAGGTCGCCCAGGCCATTGGCCTGCTAGATGCGCTGTCGGTGGATCAGGCCATTCTGGTCGGTAACTCCGCCGGGGGCACGGTGGCCTCCGCCATGGCGTTAGCCCATCCCGACCGGGTGACCGCGCTGGTATTGGCAGACGCCGCCATCTACTCTGGCGGCGGCGCGCCGCCCTTCATCAAACCCCTCTTACGCACACCACAAATGCGCCACCTGGGGCCGCTGATCACCCGCAATCTATTGGGGGGCGGTGGTTCCTTGCTGGACCTGGCCTGGCACGATCCCGGCCTGGTCACACCGGAAGACATCGCCGCTTACGAAAAGCCCTTGCGGGTGGCCAATTGGGACAAAGCATTGTGGGAGTTCACACTGGCGAGCGAAGCATCGAATTTGCCGGAACGATTGCCGGAACTCACCCTGCCGGTGCTGGTCATCACCGGCGACGATGACCGCATCGTGCCCACCGCCGAAAGCATCCGCCTGGCTGAGGCATTACCAGACGCGGAATTGGTCATCATCCCCAACACCGGGCACATACCGCAAGAGGAAAGCCCAGAGCAGTTTGTCACGGCCGTGTTGTCATTTGTTGAACGGCTGGATACACGCACCACAGATTGAGCCAGATTGAAAACACCACTTATGGCAGTAATAAAAACAACAAGCAACTTTTAGGATGGGGCAGGCACATCAAGTTGCTTACAAATGCGTGTGGCTGTGTATTCAGGAATCTCTCGATGATGGGGAATAGAGGCGAGTCGGTTCTTCCAAATCGGCATCCGGATCAGTAATGTTGGGGTCAGGTTGAGGTAGGGGTTCGCCATACAGCAAGTTTGTTTCGGCCATATCCACCAGAGCAGAAGCCAAGAGTACGCGCACTTCTTCCAGGTTCTTGCCCCAGGTAATAACGCCGGGAAAATCCAGCACTTCACCATGAATACCCTCGTCAAGATATTTGTACATTGCTTTGTAAGTTAACATCTTCTGCATGACCCCTTGTCGTTCTTGGTGCATAGAGTATTCCACACCCTCTATGAACTGTGCCGAACAGGGTAAACGGGCGATTCGGACAAACCTGGTTTTTGAAAGCGGCGTTCGGCCGTAATCAGCAGGCGGTTGAGGAGGATGGCGATAAGCACCACCACCACCGACCCGGCTACGATTTTGTCATACCGGTTCTGGGCAATGCCGTCAAATAGCAGCGTGCCCAATCCCCCCGCGCCAAATTTCGCGCCAATGGTGGCGATGGCGATGGCCACGATGGTGGCAATGCGCAAACCGGCGATGATAACCGGCATGGCTAACGGCAATTGCACCCGCCGCCAGCTTTGCCAACTGCTCATGCCTACCCCTCTGGCCGCTTCCAGGATGTAGGCAGGCACTTCCTTCATCCCCACCACCATGTTCCGCACCAGGATCACCTGGGTGTAAATAATCAGGGCCACAATCACCGACCGCTGGTTCAGACCAAAGATGGGCAGCAGTAAGATCAATAGGGCGATGCTGGGGATGGTGTATAACACGCCTAAAAAGCCCAACACGCCGTTTGCCAGCCGCTCCGAGCGCAGCAGCAGCAGGCTCAAGGGCAGGGCAATCGCCAGCGATATAACCAGCGCCGTGAGGGTCATGTACAGATGTTGCCCGGTCAAACGCAGGATAATGTCGGGGTTGTTGAGGATGTAGGTCATGGCAGGGCAACAGACATCCGATTTTTCCAAAAAATCGGATGTCTCACTCCCGATAACGCTGAATCTGCCGCAGCGTTAATACGCCTACCGGCTCTGCGCCGTCGGTGACGACCAGGCTGGTGACGCCATCGCCGAGCAGCAGAGAGAGCGCCTGGCGCAGGCTGTCGTCCTGGGCGATGGTGGGTTGGCCGTTACGGGTGAAATCGGGTGGCAGCGGCTGCATGGCCGCCTCGACGCGAATCAGCCCTAACTGGCGCACCATGTCATCGGCGCCGACCAGTTCGCGCACAAAGTCGTTGGCCGGGTTTTTGAGGATGTTGAAGGGGGTGTCGTATTGGTGGACACGGCCGTTTTTCATCACCACCATCTTATCCGCCAGCCGCAGCGCCTCTTCCACGTCGTGCGTCACAAAGAGGATCGTCTTGTGCAGCCGCCGCTGTAAATGGAGCAGGGCATCTTGCAAGCCGGTACGGGTGATGGCGTCCACCGCCCCAAACGGCTCATCCATCAGGATCACTTTGGGGTCGCCGGCCAGGGCGCGGGCCACGCCCACCCGCTGCTGCTGCCCGCCGGACAACTGCGCCGGGTAACGATCCCGGTATTGTTCCGGCGGCAAATCCACCAGCGCCAGCATTTCGTCCACGCGGGCGGCAATATCGGTTTTGGGCCACTTAAGCAGGTCAGGCACGATGGCTACGTTTTCAGCCACCGTCATGTGCGGGAAGAGGCCGGTTTGCTGGATGACGTACCCAATCTGGCGGCGCAAAGTGGTGGCGTCTATCGTTCGGCTGTCTTGCCCATCCAGGTAAATTGTGCCCGATGTGGGTTCAATCAATCGGTTGACCATTTTGAGCAGCGTCGTTTTGCCGCAGCCGGACGGCCCCAGCAGGACGACAAAACTGCCTTCCGCCACTTCGCAGTTCACATTGTCTACGGCCGTGTGCCCGACATTGGCAAACTGCTTGCTGACGTTTTCAAAACGGATGGCGCTCATGGGGACGTGATACGTGATACGTGATGCGTGAGGAGTCCGGTCACGGGTCACGCATCACGCATCACGGCTCTTACTTGATCAACCCCTGCTGTACCAGGAATTCACGGGCCACGTCGGCGGGTTCACGGCCGTTGCCGCTGACCTCGTTATTGAGCCGCTGCATGGTGGCATCGGTGAGCAGGGGAGCCACTTTGTTCAAAATGTCGGCCACTTCCGGGTTGGCATCCAGCGCCGCCTGGCGAATGACCGGCGCTACCTGGTAGGGTGGGTACAGCCCCTTGTCGTCTACCAGCGATTGCAGGTCATACGCCGCCAGTTCACCGTCGGTGCCAAAGGCCACCACCACATCAGCCTCGCCATTGAGCAATGCCTGATAACGCAGGCCGGGGTCTACCGTCAGGAAATTTTTGAAAGCAAAGTCGCCGTAGACCCGCTTCAAACCGGGGATGCCATCTTCCCGTTCGGCAAATTCGGGTGGGCCAATCAATACCAGTTGGTCGGCATTCGCCACCATGTCAGAGAAGGTGGTAATACCCAATTCGGCGGCGCGGGCTTTGGTCATGGCCAATGCCTGGGTGTTGTTCATGGGCGCGGGATTGAGCCAGACCAGGTTGAACTGATCCTGATATGCCTGTTTGACGGCATTGTAAACGGCCTGAGGGTCGCTCATCACATCCATCTTCAACACGGTGAGCAAGCCGGTGCCGGTATATTCGGGGTAAACGTCAATGGAGCCGTCCAGCAGGGCCTGTTGGGCTACCGGCGTCCCACCCAGATTGAGCTTGCGCTCAACGGTGAAACCGGCATCCTCCAGCAGCAGCGCATACATTTCACCCAGAATGAACTGCTCGGTGAAATCTTTGGACGCCACGGTGATTGTTTTGTCATCGCTGCTGCCACCACAGGCGGCGAGAACGGCCGTGAACATCCCCAACATAACTAACCAGATAAGCTTTTTCATTATTCTCTCCTTTTGCTATTTTAGGTTCGTAGTCGGGGCTTATGAACATTAACTTTTTATTTCGGTATCGGTAATAAATCCGGCGGTTGAAACCGCAGCTACAGAAAGCGAAGTCGGCCTGCGCCGACTGGTGCCAGACCGCGCAGGCGGTCTTTGCTGGCGTAGCCGCGAATTTATTCGCCGGGCACGTATCACTGAAACTGAAACATTTTGTTAATTTTCATTAGCCGCGAAACCGCTAAAGCGGTTACTACAAACGGAATCACGTTGAAACCTGTATACGCCGTTGTACGCCGCTCAACGTCAGGTCAATGAAAAGCGCCAGCAGCGCCACCGGAATCGCCCCCACCAGCAAAATGGAAATGTCATACAGGGCAAAACCACGCACCACATAGAGACCCAACCCACCCACGCCAATAAAAGCGGCCAGGGTGGCGCTGGCCACCAGTTCCACCGTCGCCGTGCGAATCCCGGCCAGAATGACCGGCAGGGCCAGCGGCGTCTCTACGCGCCGCCACACCTGTCCGGCGGTCATGCCCATGCCCACCGCCGCTTCACGGATGGCCGGGCTGATGGTGCGGTAGGCAGCGTCGGTATTGATGAGAATGGGCGGGAAGGCCAGCAGTGTCAGAGCGATAATGGCCGAGGTGCGCGACAGGCCAAAAAAGGGGATCGCCAGAAACAAGACGGCAATGCTGGGCACCACGCGAAAGGTACTCAGGGCATCAATCACGGCCGTGCGCTGCCCCCGCGATGACCAGATGCCGATGGGGATACTAATGACCATGCTGATGCTCAGGGAAATCACCACCAACAGCAGGTGATCGGCCAGCGCCCCCCAGAATTCGGCGGCATGGCTTTGGGCATAGAGCCAGGTGGCGTGGAGTAAATCAAACATAAGACAGCGTGGGGTATTGCGGGAATCGGATGCGCAACATCCGTATAGACGTTCTCACCGCCTATTGTATTACTTGATCACGGCCGATAAAACTTGTTATTGGGATCAAGCGCCTGGGCAGCCCGGTACAAGAGAGTCATCGGGGGTGATTGGCCGAGGTACGGCCGTGCCACATTCCCCCGCAGCGCCAACCCCGCCAGCCCCAATTTTCGCAAGGCTGCATCCAGCGGCGCGGCTTCATGAGCGGCCAGCCAGGCCACGTTGCCCCCGGCAGTGTAGCGGCGATGGGTGGTGTGGGGGGTGACGGCCGTGTCCAATTCCACCACTCGTTTGGGGGCGATGGGCACTTTCACCAGCAGCGGCGTATCCTGCGCCCAGGCCAGGTCATTAGCCGCCTGCCAGAGGGCGGCGTCATCGGTAATGGTTTCCACGGCCGTGCTGTGTAGTGTGAGCAACTGGCGCAGCCGGTCGGCGCGGGCGGGCAGCGCCTCCGGCAGCCCCCCCAGGCGAATGAGCAGGTCAGCGCCCGTGTCTGTCACCAGCACATCCAGCGCATCCATCTCCAACGGCCGTGTGGCCAATGAAAAAATCGCCGCCATCGCCGCCGCCACATCTGGCAGCGCCAGCCGCAGCGTCAGATAGGCTGGCGGCGCGGGGAAGACCTTGAAGCTCACCTCGGCCAGGATGCCAAACCCACCCAGGCTGCCCACCATAAATTTGGGCAGGTCAAACCCGGCGGCGTTCTTGACCACTTTGCCGCCGCCGCGAATGAGACGGCCGTAGCCATCCACAAAGCGCACCCCCAAAATAAAGTCGCGCACGCCGCCATAGCGGTAACGACCGGAACCGCTCGTATTGGCGGCAATGGCGCCGCCCAATGTGGCCCCCTTTGCCGCCAACAGGGGGTCAAAGGGCAGGTATTGGCCGTTTTTTGCCAGTTCACGTTGGATGTCTTGCACGGCCGTGCCCGCATACGCTGTAAAGGTGTACTCTCCCGGCTCATATTCCAACAGGCCACTCAAACCGGTCATGTCAACGGGTACGGCCGTGCCCCCTGGCGCAGACAACGCCGGTTTACTCCCCCCTCCCCGCGCCAGCAGGTGTGAGCCGCCTGTAACAATTTCCTGAAGTTCGGTAATGGTTGTTGGTCGCATTATTGTGTACGTTCAGTCCCTCAAGAGACCTGGCAGGTTTTTTGGAACCTGTCAGGCCTGTTTCGTCATATGGGCTACGGCCGTTGCCGGTGAATCGGCAAAATAGAGCAATTCCATGTGCTCAGGCCGGATATACAAAGGGTCAAAAAAGGCGCGAATGGTTTGCGGCCACAACGCGCCGAGCATGGCAAACGGCCGTACCGGAATCTCGCCCACCTGCAAAAAGCTCCAGGCCAGCGCCATTTCTGACAACGTGCCAATGCCGCCGGGTAACGTGATAATACCATCATTTTGTGTTACCAGATGCAGCAGCCGTTCCCGCAGCGTGGGGTAGCGAATCTCTTCCTTTACCCAGGCGTTTGGCCCCAGAGGGCGAAACTGCTCTATTTGTGCCGACGTGACGCCAATCACATGCCCACCTGCTTCGGCCGCGCCCTGGGACACGGCCGTCATCGTGCCGCTGTACCCCCCCGTTGCCACCGCAAAACCCGCCTCCACCAACAGCCGCCCCACCAGCCGCGCCTCGGCAAATGCCTGGCTGCCAGGCTGCGGCGCGCTGCTGCCAAAAACAGAGATCACCTTCATAGCCAATCACCACTCCTTCCACTTACTACCTGCCACTTGCCACCTGCCACTTGCCTTACACACCAAAATCCCACAAAATCAGGCACTATTATGACACAACCTGCGTTTGAACTCGAACCTTTTCGGCCAGCCAGAGGCATTGCTAACTGTCATATGCAGACGGTAGCCGGGCATTACGGCCGTGTCCAGGAAGGCATTATCTTCCACCGCTGGCGCATTGACACACCCGATGGCGATTTCCTGGACCTCGACTTTCCCGAAGTGGCCGGTCATTTACCGCCAGACGACGCGCCGCTGGTGCTGCTGCTGCACGGGTTGGAAGGCAGCGCCCGCTCCAGCTACGCTTACGAAACATACCGCCAACTCGCCCGGCGCGGCGTCCGCAGCGTGGGCATCAATTTTCGTTCTTGCAGCGGGCAAATCAACCGCAAGCCATATACCTACCACGCCGGGGCTACCGGCGATGTCATCCTTGTGCTGGAGCAATTGCAGCGGTGGTTTCCACAATCAGCGTTAGGGGCCGTTGGCTTTTCGCTGGGGGCAAACATGTTGTTGAAGTATCTGGGTGAACAGGGGCGTGACTGCCCGCTCATTGCCGCCGCCGCCGTGTCGCCGCCATTTGCGCTGGACCGCAGCATGGAAGTGGTGGAAAACAGCATCAGCCGGGTTTACAACCGTTACTTCATGCGTGCCCTGCACCAAAAAATGCAAGCGCGCGCCCCTTTGCTGGATGGATTGGTAAACATGGAGCAAGTGCTGGCGGCTACTACATTCCGGGAACTGGACGAGGCGCTGACCGTGCCATTGTATGGGTTTGCCGATGTCTGGGAGTATTACCGGCAAAACAGCAGCGGCCGTTTCCTTTCCACCATTCGCGTGCCCACCCTTATCATCCGCGCCCTGGATGACCCTCTCTTCCACCCCGATGACATTCCGTATGATGATTTAGCGGCCAATCCCTGCCTGACGGCCGTGATCACCCCACACGGCGGCCACGTTGGTTTTGCTGAGGGCCAGCCGGGCCAGCTTAGCTGGTGGGCGGAGCGACAGGCGGCGCGCTTTTTAGCAGCGCATTTTGCATAATCGCGCTACGCAATTACGCTGACGCTCCTTCGCCATATTGGTGACTGAGCCGCTCCTTATACTCATCATAATCCAC
Organism: Chloroflexota bacterium; assembly: GCA_014584575.1. GTDB lineage: Bacteria > Chloroflexota > Anaerolineae > Promineifilales > Promineifilaceae > CAADGU01. The sequence goes on along the minus strand of JACTMP010000026.1, from coordinate 40,007 downwards.
CAGCAGGCGCGTATATTCGCCGCCCATCAGCGGCGAGGAGATGAGAAAGTCGGCGGTGGTGCGGTTGGTCGCAATGGGGATGTTCCACACAGCCGCCAGCCGCAGCAGCGCCCGCACGTCTGGGTCATGGGGCTGCGCCATCAGCGGGTCCCAGAAAAAGATGAGGCAATCTATCTCTCCCTCAGCGATCTTGGCCCCAATTTGCTGGTCGCCGCCCAGCGGCCCGCTTAACATACGGTGAATGGGCAGCCCCAACTGCTCCTGCAACAACCAGCCGGTGGTGCCGGTGGCAAACAAAATGTGGCGCTGCAACGTCTCTTTGTTAAACCTGGCCCATTCCAGCAAGTCATCCTTTTTATTGTCATGGGCTACCAGGGCGATATGTTTCATCTTGCCCATTTTAATCTGCTGATTCTTCATAGGCGTCTCTCTTAAAAGCATCCTGGGGGGCAATAGCCAACCAGCCGGCGCGTGTAGAAGGCATAATCAGGCGCACCATCTGCTCAAAGGTGAAGTAACGCCAGCCCCAACTGAGCATGACCATGATGCGGTTACGAAAGCCAATGAGATACATGATATGCACCACCGACCAGATAAGCCAGGCCAGGAAACCGGTGAAGCTACGGCCGTGCCAGTTCACCACCGCTTTATTCCGGCCAATGGTCGCCATTGTGCCTTTGTCCCAATAAACAAAGGGGGTTAAGGGCTGTGCCAACTGATGCCGCCCAATGTTTTGGGCAGCGTGAATGCCTTGTTGGATGGCCACCTGGGCCACCATGGGCAGCCAACCGCCGCCCTCGGCGGGAAAAGCGGCCAGGTCGCCGATGGCAAAAACGCGCTCATGTTGGGGCAGTTGCAAGGTAGGCTGGACGGGCACACGGCCGTTGCCCAATACCTCAATACCCGATTCCTTCGCCAGCGCCTCGCCACCCACACCCGCTACCCAGACAACGGTGCTGGTGGGGATTTCGGAGTCATCATGCAGCGTCACGGCCGTGCCGGACACGGCCGTGACCCGCTGTTCCAGACGCACCTCCACCTTCATCTTGTGCAGCGATTGGGCGGCATATGCACTCAGCGATTCAGACATGCCGCCCAAGACACGGCCGGCCGCTTCCAACAGCACAATGGACACCTCGGCTATATCCAGTTCCGGGAAATCCTTGCGCAGCGGGCCATGCACCAATTCAGACAACGCCCCGGCATATTCCACCCCGGTAGGGCCGCCGCCCACCACCACAAACGTCAACAGGCGTCGCCGTTCATCCGGGGTGGCATGAACCGCTCGTTCAAAACAGGTCAGGATGTGGTTGCGCAGCCGCACCCCCTCTTCCATCGTTTTGAGTGAAAAAGCATGAGCCGCAGCACCTGGCGTACCAAAAAACTGGGTCACGCTGCCGGTCGCCACTATCAGGTAATCATAGGCCAGCGTGGCGTGGTTGGTGGTGACGGTTTGGGCAGCGAGGTCAACGGCCGTGACCTCCGCCAGAGTAAAAGTCACATTGGGCATACGGCGCAAAATGCCGCGCACCGGATAGCCAATCTGCTCCGGTTCAATTTCCGCCGCTGCCACCTGGTAGAGCAGCGGCAAGAAGGTGTGGTAATTGTTTTTGTCTAGCATCGTCACGCGCACAGGCAGGCGAACCAATGTTTTAGCCGCCCAAACACCACCAAAGCCGGCGCCGATAATAATCACTTGCGGTCGCTCATCCGCATTATTTGCTTCCGAAACCATGTCTTGTCCTTTTGCGGCATTGGCATCAGCCGCCATCATTTTCACTCTTCAGGGCCGGTAACCAAATGGTGCAGGTTGTGCCAATGCCGGGTGTGCTGTCTATCTGGATACGGCCGTTGTGCCATTCCACAATCTCTCGCGCCAATGACAACCCCATCCCCATGCCCGGAATGGTCAACTGCCCCACCTGACGCCCACGATAAAAACGGTCAAATATGTAAGGTTTATCTTCGTCATCAATCCCCATGCCCGTATCCTGTATCTGTAAACGCACCTGGTCGCCGCCGGGCTGGCAGCCCACTGTCACGGTGATACGCCCTTCGGCCGTGTAGTTGACCGCATTCGCAAGAAGCGCCTGCACGGCGCGGGTCAGTTGTGCCTCGTCACCACGGATGGGCGACAGGTCTGGCGCTATCTCGACGCTGAGTTCCAACCCCTGAGCTTTGGCACGGTCAGCATACGTGGACACGGCCGTTTGCACTATCTGATCAAAATCCACCACCGCAAACTGTTCCGGCAATGTCATGGTTGCCACCTCCGGCGCCTGTATCGTTGCCTGCACCAGTTGCGTCAGCCGCGCCGCCTGACCCCGAATGACTTCCAGATAGTGCTCTTTTTTCTCTGGCCGACCCATCTTCAGCAAATCCAGATACAGGTTCAAATTTGCCACCGGTGTGCGCAATTCATGGGTCACATCAGAAATAAATTTAGACTTCAAGCGGTCCAATTCCTGCAAACGGACATTTGCCTGGCTTAACGCCTGGGTGCGTTCCTCGACTCGCTCCTCCAAAGACTCCATGACCTGCGCCCGGTAGAGCGCGTTAGCAGCAATATCGGTGAGCGACGTGAGCAACTGTTTTTCAGGCTCCGAGAATTGATGTTCGCTGGATAAGCCAATATGGATAACACCAATAATGTGGTCTTCCGTCTGCAATGGCAGGGCGGCGCTGGTATGCAATTGGCTCAAATACGCATTTTCCCCTTCCTGGCGAAACAAAAGGGGGTCAGATTGTAAATCTTTGGTGTAATATGGTTCACCGGTTTGCGCCACATAGCCGGTGATGCCCTGCCCTGGTCGGTGTTTAAGACCCAACAGGTAACCACCCTCCGGGTAAACTTCGCGGGACACCACCTGCTCGCCGGTCTCGTCCATCAGGTAGACCACACCAACAGCCGCATTTACCGCCTGTACAATGTTCTCTAACACAATGGGTAACATATCGCTGACGGTATGGGCTGCCCGCAGTTTGGCGGAAACAATGCTGAGTGTTTCCAATTCCTGGGCGCGTTGATGGGTCAATTCAAACAGACGGGCTTTTTGGATGGCCGTTGCCAATTGGTCGGCCACGATGGTCAACAGAGAGACATCAGCCAGATCAAAGCTGTAGGTTTGGTGGCTGTCCACATTCAATACACCTAAAACCGTGCGGTCTATTTTGATGGGCACAGCCAGTTCGGCGCGGGTGTTGAAGCCTGGTGGTTGGAAAAAGTCGGGGTCTACGGCCGTGTCATTTGCCAACACATACTCCCCTCGCGCCGCCGCCCGCCCAATGATACCTTTGTCAACAGGTTGCCGGTGGTCACGGCCGTTGGCAAAAAAGACATAAACGCCGGCCACACTCTGCATAAACAGCCATGCCGGATCGTTCTGGTCAATCATAAACACAACCACGTTGTCGTAGTCAAAATCCTCATACAGCCGCTGCACCACCAGATCCGTTAACTCCTGAACGGTGACCAACCCCACCATTTGCGCGGCCAGTTCATTCAAAATGGCCAAACGCTGCGCCTGTCGCTGTGATTCTGTAAACAATTGCGCCTGTTGCAGCGCCAACGCCACCTGATTGCCCAAAGCGGCCAACCGCTGTTTGTGGCTCTCATCGTAAAAATCCGGCTGCGTTTTATCCACGCATAAGAACCCGATAACTTCTTCCCCCATCAGCAGCGGCACCCCTATCCAGGAGCGCACGTGGCGTGTGGCCGGCGTCACCACCCAGCCCGCAAACTGGCGCGTATCGGGCACGCATAATGGCTGCCGCGTCTCCACCACCTGGCGAAAGCTGGCCAACGACGCCAATGTGAACGGCCTGTCCAACATCTGGTCTGGCGGCGCACTGGTGAATGATTCGTAGCCAGCAACTCGCACCACACGAATTTCGCCCCGCTCTAACAAAGTGATGTTGGCCGTATCATAAGGCACTACTCGTTGAATTTGGGATAGGGTGACATCCAACAAAGCATCATATTCCAGGGTAACGGTGAGCGCAGTGCCAATATCGTGTAATGTCTCAGCCAGTTCTCGCTGTTCTCTTTCTGCTTCTAACAAATACATTTTGGCAATCGCCAGAGCAATCTGGTTGGCCGCCTGCTCACCCAGGTCTATTTCTGATGAGCCGATGCTCTGCCCGTAACCAAATATGACCAAAATCGCGCCTAATTTTTGCCCACCAGCAATCAACGGTACCGCCAGCATGGAATAGCCGGTGAAGGAAGGTACCTGGTAAAAATGACTGAATTCAGAATCTGCCAGGTCTTCTATAACCAGATATTGACCTGATTCTAAGACAACCTCGGTCACGGTAGGTTTATCGGCCATGATGGGGATAGTCGGATAAATCTGGCGCATCGGCCCATAAGCGGCGCCCGGCAGCACCAGGTTGCGACGGGTATCCCACAGCGTAATGTAACAACCATTGGCAATAAAAAGATCACCCAGCCGGTCGGCAAAACGCTGGAGCATGGTGTCCATGTCCATGTTGCTAATGCCGGTTTGGGTAATTTCGTTCAGCAGGGCGGTGCGGTAGGCAAATTGCTCTAATGATTGGCGGGCTAATTCCAGTTTGTTTTGCGATTCGCGCACGGCCGTCTGGTCATCCACCGTACACAATATCCCCACGGGCCGACCATCACTGAATATGGCCGAAAATTGCAGCAAGAGCCAGGTAACAGACGTCGCCTGTGTGGTGGCGGGCAAAATGACACCCAGGCTGCGGTCGTGCGTCAGGGGAAGGGTCGTCTCTTGAATAAAGGCCAGGATGCCTTCACGGTTTTCGGCCGTTACTGCCAGCCAGTCCAGTAAGGTAAACAAGGTGGTGGCATGAGCCGAAAACTCGCCGGCAACGGGCAGCAGGCAGCGGGCAGTACGGTTCCACTCCAATAACTGTCCTTTTTCATCGAACACCAGAATGCCAAACACGGCCGTGTCCAAAGCCTGCCGCTCGCCAATTTGTGTCGGCGACAACACCTGGTGGTGGCCGATGCCCCAGGCGATCAGGATCGCCACCGAAAGAGAGCCAGCCAACGCCAATAACACCGGCGCCACCCAGTAAATGGCCGCATTGGCTATGCCCAACACCAGCAAGAGCGCCAATATCTGCCACCCCGGTTTTTGCCTTCTGGCCGGGGTAATACCAGACAGCAGCGCCCATAATATAAACAAGGGAAAAAATAGATGTGTAGACCGCACGGTCAGGCCATAAAACAGTGGGCCAAACAACCCCACCAGATACTCCGCCAGAGACATATACCCCGGCGTATAATCTGCCGCCTCAAGCCGGAAAACCAGGTCAGCCGGAACAAAAATATCCACTACCATCAACAACATCATCACCGCCCCCAGCAAAAACAATGACCAGGTTAACTGGCGACGATAACGAAATGAGGGCGCAAATAACGCCACCAACAGCAGCGCCAGAATCGGCGCCGCCCAAAAGATCGCCACCGCATGTAGCCAGATGCCCACCGCCGCTACCACAAACGTCTGCGCTGTCACCATCAAGACAATACCAAAGGCGCTCACAATCAATGACAGCAAGTACAACACAAAAACACGATTGAGATAGGCATGCGCGTCTGCCAGATAACCAATCACCATCAGGCCCACTTCCAGGCCAATGGTTAATATAGCCAGATAGAGAATCAACTGTTCCATCGGTATCATATCTGCGAGAGCCAGCCGGTTTTTGCCTTGCCAGATAAGTGCTCTCTGGCCAGCGACGGCAATACGTGGACAAAGTATACATGGTAGTGTGCCAGCAGGCAGACAAAAAAGGACACGGACGCTACGGCCGTGTCTCTTTACCTATCATAAGGGCATGGCTTTGTGCCCACCCCCTACAGATTACACAAAACCCCATTCAACCAAAAATTGGCACGAATGGCATTAAATTCCGTTCAGACAACTGTTCAGACAAAAGTGTCATTCCGAGGACGGCTTCCGTCCGAGGAATCCCAGAGACGCTGGCATAACAAGAGTAACGGGATTCCTCGCTCCGCAGACTTCGCTCGGAATGACAGCAGCTCCGGCTTATGGGAACAGGCGATCTAGTTCCGCGTTCGCCAACGCCACTTCCACCTGCGCCCAGAAGCGGTGGTAATTGAACGTCGGGTCTTCCCCGGCATCCAGCGCCGCCCGCACACCCGCATACAGCGGGTCAACCAGATAGAAGGAACGGATGCTCAGGAACGTGGAATTGTTGTTGATCGGGTCGCCATTGCCCATGACGCCTGTCCAGCCCGGCGGCACATACACCGGGTCATCCAGGCGGGCATAATCCCCCCGTGACTCCGGCGCAGAGACGCCCAGGCCGTCCCGATGCTCGGCCCACATCCGGTCTAATATCTCAAAGGCCATGTCGCGGGCGGCTGCATGTTCCACGCCGGTATGTTCCCGTTTGCCCGCGCTGTAATACGCCAACGTCTTGGCCAGGCTGGCCGCAATGCCTAAATCCTGGTTGTAAGCCACAATGGTCACATGCAGATTGGGATTGCCGCTGAAGCTGGCCGGATTTACCCAGGTGTCGGGCTGGCCCGTCCAACTCAATTCCACCGGAATCTGGAACTGCCCGTTCGACAGCAATTGCACATTGTTAATAGCCCAGGGCGCCCAATCATCCATGATGTCCTCAGCCAGCGGATCACCGGTCAGGTAGTAATACTCGGCCACCCGCTCCATGGACCACGCCTGCCAGCCAAACCAGGTATTGCTGCCGGGGTCGTGATAGACCGGGTTATCGTCGTAAGTCAGGCCATAAAACGTGCTGGCCCCGGACGGCCGTGGCGAATAATTGCCGTTGATGCTGTTCGTCGCCCCGCCGGCCATGCCCCCTTCTGCCGATTGCAGCCAGCGGTAAAACTCCAACTGCCGCTGCAAACTATTGGCCCAATCTTGCTGCGCCGTTGGCGAATTGGGGATGAAGTCCGGGTCGCTGCTAAGTACCCAGGCCGCCATCGGGTTTTGGTAGCCGAAGTGGTTGTGGCTGGAACCAATACGGAACGCCCAACCGGCGTTGGGGTTCGTCGCCCCACCCCAGGCGTAATACCAGGAGAGCAGGTAATGGGCGCTGCCGCGGCCGGTCGCGCCCGGACAGGTGGCGCTCAGGCAGGGGATCGTTTTGAAGTATTTGTCAAACATGGCATACCGCAGGTAATCGCCCATGCGTGAGGCTTTGTCTACCAGCGCATCTACCGTCGCACTGCCACCCTGCGCGTCGGCTGCCTGTTTGGCCCAATAGAGCGCCTGCACCACACGGGCGTCGGCGTCCGGTGCATTGGTGTAACGCCACTGCGGTGCATAGTTACTATCCTGGATGAACAGGTCAAGGAAGCCATTGGGGCCGCCCCAACCAAAGTCCTCCCAGGAAGGATGGGGCACCGTTTCCCAGACCGACTCCTGTTCACCACGCTGGAAGGTGTTGATGTAACTGGGGGCGCTGGTGCCATCTCCGCGACGGCCGTAGCCATACACATTGTCCACATCCAACAACCAGTGCATCCCATAAATGTTGCTCGTGCCATAGGTGCTGGCTAACTCCGCCCCAATCGGGTCTTGCCCCACCGGGATAGAGGTATTCAACGGCGAGGGATAATTGCTGGGCAGCGGCCACTCCGCCGCATACCCCGCCGGGCTGTTGGGATTGTAAAAACTGTTCGTCGGCTGATCCGCCTGCGTGGGGATAATGTACGTCTCCATATTCGTCCACGCATTGTTCAGATAGCTCCAATCACCCGTATACGCCCCATAAATCGCCTCCAACCACAACCAATAGCTATACGCCTCGCTGGTCGTCTCATGCCCATGATCCGGCGCTTCAATGATAAACGTCTCCACCGAATGATACGGTACACCCTGCGGGCTAAAGTAGCCATTGGCCGGGTCATGCAGTTCACACCACATCTCCATAAACCGATCCCGATAGGCATCGCCGCTGGGCGTGGGTGGGCAGGAGGCAGGCGGTGGGGCCGTCGGCGTCGGTGTGGGCGTGGGGCCGCCCGGCGTCGCCGTCGGCGTGGGTGGCTGGCTGGTTGGCGTCGCTGTCGGCGGCGTCTGGCCGCCGCACGTCTGCCCGTTCAGCGTAAACACGGTAGGAATGGGGTTGTTCCCGTTGTGCGACGCCTGGAAACCAAACGTCACCGTGCCGCCATTCGGCTGGATGGTGCCATTCCAATGGGAGGCCACGTTAGAGGCACTGACGTTCGCCCCATTTTGCACAAAGGTCGCATTCCAACTGCCGGTGATCTGCTGCCCGGCCGCAAACGTCCAACTGAGCGTATACCCCTGAATCGCCGTTGTGCCGTTGTTGGTGATGATGATGTTGGCCGTAAAGCCGTTATTCCACTGGTTGACCGTGTAGTCCACAGCACAGGCGCCGCCTGGTGGATTAGTCGGCGTGGCCGTTGGCGGTGGATTGGTTGCCGTCGCTGTGGGCGGCGGGCTGGTGGGTGTGGCCGTTGGTGGAAGGCTGGTGGGCGTCGCCGTTGGCGGTTGGCTGGTGGCTGTTGCGGTAGGCGGCGGGTTGGTGGCGGTGGCCGTTGGCGGTTGGCCGGTAGGCGTAGCCGTCGGCGGCGCCCCACCATTGCAGGCCGTCCCATTCACGGCAAAGTTATTCGGCGTCAATACCGTACCACCATGTGTACCGATGAACCCAAACGTCACCGTACCGCCATTGGCGCCAATCGTTCCATTCCAATGCCCGGCGGGGTTAGAGACCGTCATGTTGCTGCCGGACGGCACAAAGGTGGCATTCCAACCCTGGCTAAACTGCTCGCCGCCCAGGAACGTCCAGGTGAGCGCCCAACCTTGAATAGGTGTACCGCTCAGGTTGGAAATCGTCACATTTGCCTGGAAACCATTATCCCACTGGTTAACAATGGCGTAATTGACAGCGCAGAATCCACCCGGCCCTGGCGTATTGGTCGGCAAGGCGGTGTTGGTGGGCAGCGGTGTATTGGTCGGTAAGGGGGTGTTGGACGGCGTGGCTGATGGCCCTGTCGTAGGGGTGCTGGTGGGTGGGCCTTGTGTGGGCGTGTTGGTGGGCGGCACAGGCGTACCACCTGGTTCCAAACCCCAGATGCGCGTGTTGCCCTGGTAGAGGGTGATGCGATCATAAATCTGCGGCCCCTGCGATTGCGAGGGGATACCCTGGAATGACCAATCATTGCTGGTATCCCACGACCCGGCGCTGGTGATGGTGAACTGCACTTCGGCGCGGTGCTGGCTCTGCCCGCCGGGATAAATGACCCGGTTCAGGCAGCTAAATTCGGCGTAATAGATGTTGCCGCTGTGCTGGTGCGGCCCGGTGAAGGTGCTGCCTGCGCCACACTCATTATGGCCGAAGCTGAGACTGATCTGCGAAGGCGTGGTGCTGCCATCCAGCGTGAAGTAGTAGCGAAATTTGGCGTTGTTGACCAGGGCGCGCGCCGGCCAGGCAGAGCGGTTGCGTATGTACATACGAATCTGCGTCTGGTTGGCCGCCTGCCCGTTGTTGGCCGCTTCGATGAAAATTTCCGGGCCATCCGGTGTTTCGGCGACAGGGAAATTGCTCAGGGGTGTGCCACCAAATTCCTGGTACATGCGGGCCAGGGCGCTGGTGAAACCGGCGTTATAGTCGGTCGCCACTTCGTTCATCACATAGTCGGTGCGGCTGTCGGTGTATTGGTCGTTGGGGCTGGGGGGGCCGCCGACTAACGCGCCATAGAGGATATGGCGGCTGAGGGCCGGTTCCTGGATGTTGTCCAACCAGGTGCCGTGCGCGGTGCGGTGGTGCGGGTTGCGCGGCGGGTTATTGCCAAAACCGACCACGTAACTGCTGTTGCGCGGGTTGTCGCCCAGGATGTAATCAATCTGGCTGACGCCAAAGTCATGGTAGCGGTCTATGAGGGTCTGGCTGCCGCCGGAGGAGGCCAGGTAATCGCTGTAAACAAAGGCGATGAAGGCGGTATTGGCGGCATAACGGAGCGAACCCCATTGATCCAACACGGCCTGCCCACCGGGGCTGTAGGGCACACGCTGGCCGTTGTAGCCGACTGTCCAGTAATCGAGCCAGCGTTGGGCATCGTCTTTGTACTGCTGTTGGCCGGTGAGTTTAGCCATGAGGACGTAGCTGCCGTACCCTTTGTCATCCCAGGCATGTGTCCAGCGATAGGATTTGATATTGGTTTGGGGTTCGGTGCCCAGGTTGGCGTATTCGGTCTGGGCTTTGGTGAGGTAGGCGGTGTTGCCGGTAGCCCGGTAGAGCCAGATAGCGCCCCAGACGATTTCGTCGTTGTAGCCGCTCCAGGAGTTGTAGAAGGAGCTGGCATCGGTGATGCAGTCGGAGTATTTGCCGCGATATTGGTCGGCGAAGGCGTACAGGCCTTGCGCCTTGCTGACGAGCAGGTCGGCATAGGCCACATCTCCATTTTGGCGGAAGACGATGGAGGAGGCGGCCATGGCCGCGGCCGTTTCACCCGCCAGGTCGGAGCCGGGGCAGGAGGTGGTGATGCGGTAAGACGGCCGTGTCATACGATAATCCAACACTTCCGCCGAACCCCACCAGCTATGGTCGGGGCCACCCGCGCCAATCTGCCCGTAAAATTCGTAACTGCCGGGGTTGTCATTGGTAAACGCCTTCAAGAAATAGTCGTTGACCCAACGCAGATTGTTGGTCAGTTCGTCCATCTGCCCCATCTGCACATAGGCGTCGCGGTATTCCACCGCGCCCCAGGCGAGCATGGTGGCGCTGGCGGCCATGGGGAAGCCAAATTTGACGTGATCGCCGGCATCATACCAGCCGCCGGTCAGGTCACGGCCGACGTCCGCACCATCGTTGAGCGTGGAATCGCCGCGCCAGGTGACACGGTTCCAGGAAGGCAAATCGCCCGCCTGCTGTGCTTCATAGAAAAACAGGGATTTTTGCAAGGCTTCGCCGTAGTTGAAGGGGCCATCAATGGCCTGGGCGCGGGGAGCGCCGGGGGAAGCCACCAGAAGAAACACAAACAGTAAAGCCGATATGGTGAGGGTTGTGCTTGTTAACCGCCAATGGCGGCGTGACTGAGATTTCATGTCAATTTTCCTCTTACGTTCAGAAGTTCAACTTTTGGAAAAAGTTGAACTTCTCTACTTTCTTTTTCTTTGGGAGCGCTCCCAAAGGGGTTAAAAAAATAATGGGGCAATAAATCAGCAAACACCTCCTTCTGGTGTGGGCAGGGGCGGACAACGGCCGTGCCGCTGCCGGGCACACCTGATATAACCAACTCACTTGTGGGTTGTCTGCGGGTTAGCGGGTTGAAGACAGTTGGGAAAACGCCCCTGTCCTCAACCCAAAATTCTTCACGCCTCTTGGGGCAATTTGACTAAACAGTGGCAAAGGTGGCAAAAAAAATACAGGTGTATGGTTACGCCTTAATCAGCAAGCAAATGAAGTTCGCGGGCGCGGGCGACGGCCTGGGTGCGGCTTTGGGCATCCAGCTTGCTCAAGATGTGGTTCACGTGCCCTTTCACCGTGCCCACACTGATCACCAACTGGTCGGCAATCTGGTAATTGGAGCAGCCCTGGGCGATAAGCCGCAGGATTTCCAGTTCCCGTTCGGTCAACGGGTCAAGCAGGCGACCATTTGTGGAGTTACCGCCTGGCGGCAAAAGGGCTAACAGTTGGGGCACATAGTCGGGGAATAATTGGGCTATTGGGGTCAGCAGGGGGACAATGGTCGCGCCATTTTCGATGAAGACGCGGATGTACGCCTCACCCTGAGCTAACGTCAGGGCGTGAGTGAGCGCCTGGCGGGCGGGCGCCGGCTGCGCCTGCGCCGTCCAGCCCAACGCCTGCAAAATGTGCGCCTCGACCCTCAGCCGAATGCGTCCGGCAGCTTCAAAGGTGGGCAACATCTCTTGCAACAAATCGAGCGCAGGGGTGATATGCCCCTGCGCCAGCCAGATGCGCGCCATCAAGACGACGGCCGTTTGTGAATCCAATGGTTGCAGCGGGCAGTTTCCACTCTGGCGTTGGTGGGCATATCCGGCGGCCCAGGCCACGGCTGCGGCCAGATTGCCCCACGCCAGATCATGCCGTGCCTGTTCCATGGCTACCAGGGCGGAATGGGGGGCGGATTGCAGTTGCACGGCCGTGTCCATAGCCAGTGTTAACGCCTGCCGCGCACCTGAAACCTCCCCCTGCGCTGCTTTAGCCGCCGCCAGCTTCAAGTAACCATCCACCAACGCCAGCAAAAAATGCCCCATCTGCGCCAGTTCAATCTCTTGTTCGGCGTAAGCCACAGCCTTTTCCAGTTCATTCCATTCGCAGTACAGGTCGCTGAGATAACCGAAAATTTCACCGCTGGCAATGACCGGTTCGGCCCCGGCCGCCAGCGCGTGCTGGCGCACCGTCTCATAGGTCTGCAACGCCTGGTGCAGCCGCCCCTGTAAAACCTGGATATGGGCCATGCGGTATAGCGGCAGGTGGGCCATAAAGACGCGACCCAGTTTGTCAAATTCCTGCCGGGCCTGGGCATAAGCCGCCAACGCCGGATTCAAATCACCTTGTAAACGGTAGGCGTTACCCAGGGCATGATGGGCGGCGGCTTTACTCAGGTAATCGGTGGGGGCAATTAGGGGGAGCGCCTGTTGGGCCAGGGCGATGGCCTGGGCAAGATGGCCGTACAGTGAGGCGTAAATGGCCTGCACTGCCAACATTTCTCCTTGCAGCGCCGGATCAGGTTTACCACCGGGAAACTGAGCGGTGATGTCGGCAATAATCTGGTGGAGTTCGGTTTCGTTGCTCTCATACACCCTGGCCCAGGCGGAAATCAGCCGGATGCGCGGCGTCTGGTAGGTCGGGGGAATGGCGCTAAACCAGTTTTTCACGGAGACGAGCAGACCATGAGCCAGAAACGTTTTGTAGGTCTGGCCGAGCAAGTCGGCCATAAGGGCATAATCCTGGGCGGCCTGGGCGTGGCGGATGGCGTCTTGAGCGTATTGGTGGTCGGCAAACCAGGCAGCGGCGCGGCGGTGACATTCCCGCTGGGTGGCTTCGTCCAGGTTGGCGCGCAGCATCTCGGCAAACAGGGGATGGTAACGATACCATTCGCCGGTTTCGTCCAGGGGGGTGATGAAGAGATTTTTGGCCGCCAGTTGGGCCAGCAGGCGGGCGGCGTCGGGTTGGCCGGTCACGGCCATGCACAATGATGGGCAAAATTCGGGCAGTACGGCCGTTTGCTGCAAAAATTGGCGCTCTTCGGCTGGCTGATGGCGCAGCACTTCTTCCATCAGGTAAGCAAAAATATGCTGCCGGGCGCCGGCCAACGTCTGCACCAGCCGGGCCACATCGGCCGCGCCCTGCTGCCGCAAGGTGAGGGCCGCCAGGGCCGCCAGTTGCAGCCCGGCGGCCCAGCCTTCTGTCTGTTCTGCCAGCAGGTCAACGGCCGTTTTGGGAATGTTCAGGGCCATTTTCTGGCTGAAAAAGGCGGCGATTTCCGGCGGCGTCAGGCGTAAATCGGCGGCGCGCAGTTCCAGCAGCCGCCCTTCCACCCGCAGCCGCGCCAGTGACAGGGGCGGGTCGGCGCGGGTGAGCAGCATGAGATGGAGCTGCTGTGGTTGGTGTTGCAGCAGGTAATTGAGGCTTTGGTGAATGGCGGCGTTGTGAATCCAGTGAAAGTCATCCAGCACCAGGATGAGCCGGGTGTCCGGTGGCAGGTGAGAAAGCAGATCGTTGATGAGCAGGGTGACGGCCGTTTCCAACGACACTCTGGTCGGCGATGCTAACACCGCCTGCGCCCGCGCCCCCAAACGCGCATCTACCACCTGCACAGCGGCGACCAGATAACGCCAGAAGAGGATGGGGTCGTTGTCCTGTTCATCCAACGTCAGCCAGGCCGTCGGGTAGGGCTGCTGCTGAATCCAATTCAGGGCCAGGGTGGTTTTGCCAAAACCGGCGGGGGCAGATAGCAGTGTCAGGTAACCATTGGGGTGCAGGCTTAACTGGCTGATGAGGCGGGGGCGGGTGAGTAAGGTGGGGATGGCAACAGGTGTGCGCAGTTTGGTGTGCAGCAGGGGGCTATCTGTGACCGGGGGCGGTTCCGGTCTAACTTCCAGGAACGGCCGTCGCCCTTCCTGGTCTGACATGTCTCCCATCGTGTTTCCTTCTCGCAGCAGACAACCTAAACCAGCCTACATCATAGTGAATAGGCCGCAAGAAGAAATAGTGATAAAAGTAACCGTTAGCGCATGATGCAGAACACAAAATGGCCTTACCTGTAAATGTTCATAGCTTTCGTGCCGCACCAACAAGAGGCAAAGTCGGCCTTCGCCGACTGGCGCCCAGCCCACGAAGGTGGGCTTTGCCTCTTGTTGCCGCGATTTTAATCGCCGGGCTTTGCAGATTTCAGTTAATGTCATTCGCTTTTCGCCGTGACTACAGCGGATAAAAAAGCGAACGGATTTCTCTGCGGAAATTAATCCGCTCAATTCTCCATCCGTTGTACTCTTAAGGGGATGGTGAAAACTTCGTAACACGAACGGATGGCTGCACTTCGTAAAAGTAATCGCTGTCTTTTCCACCCTTAACAGCGTATTACTTCACTTCCAGCGAACTCATCATGGCATCCAACTGCGCTAAATCCGGGGTAAAGGTGTTCGCGGCTTGGGGATTCAAGGAGGCGACCACATTTGCGAGATAGGTGGGGAAGTCGCTGCTGAATTCGGCTGGTTCGGTCCCGGTCACAGCGGCATCGGCGGGCAGGCTGGGATGGGAAACTGGCAGCACGGCGGCTACATAGTATTTCCCGTCGCTGGTCAAACCCTGGTAGGTGTAGATCAGTTCATAGTTGTTGATGGGTATAAACGCCTGATCAAACTGGGTCAGATAGCGCACTCCCTGACCGTCCTGAAAGTCGAGGTATTGGACGTGGGCATGGATGACCTGCTGGGCATTCAACAGCGGCAGGAAGGGCATGGGGGAGATCTCTTGGGGCGACTGAATGAGGGTTTGCAGCGAAGCGACAATTGGTTTGGTACCCTCGTTGACTGTCTGTAACTCCTCGACAGGATAGATAAAAATCTGCGGCGTCAGCAGATGGTTGCTGATGGGATAATTCTGCAAGGTCAGCAATGTATACTCTGGCATCACGCCCCAATAAGGGCCACCTTCCGCATCTGTTACGGCCGCAATTGTTTCAGTTTGAAAGCCAGCAGCGATGCCGCTTGTGTCCAGAGAAATTTGCGGCGAACCAGTTGTGACGGGCACGGCCGTAGCCGCTATCGTCGCTATTGGTTCCACAGTTGCCACCGGTGCAGACGTGGCTGTGGGATCAGGCTGCATAGTCGTTGTGCCGGTAGTTGAACAGGCGGAAAGCAGTACCACCACCACCAATGGAGTGGTTAGTCGCTGCCAGAACAATCGCACATAATTGTTAGTGAACATTTTGATTCTCCTATTGTCAGTAGATCGAAATGGGAGGAGTGGGCATCCTCAGATGCCCACCGGTTCGCATCCTCAGATGCGAACTCCGCTTCGATCTACTGATTGTTTACTGAAACCATTGCATCTCTGCCCACATATCCGGCCAGGGCTGCCACGGCCGTTGGCAGACAAAAATCGTGGTGTGGTACGTGGTCTCCTCGTTTGTCACGCCATACTGGTTGGTGACACGGCCAACCGGCTGGCAAGAAGCAAAAAAGCGGCGCGCATAACCGGCTTCAAAACCGACCACAATCACCGTTTCTGGCGGCGGGTCGCCGTAACCACGCGCCCACAGGCTGTTGGAACCACTGATAACCGGCGGCAGGCCAAATTCCGGGCCGTACAAATCCAGTGCGCCCGCTTCGCCGTAATTGCCAGCCAGGATGGCGGTCGTTGCTTGTTGCTCGGCCGGCAAACTGGCGTAAATATCGGCGACCTGCTGTGCCAGATCAGGCCAGCCCACCATTTCTGAATTGGTATCGCTGATCTCAGCCGTTACATCCCAAAGCGGCGAGTTGATGGGTGCAACCGGTTTGATAATCAGCACGGCCACCACGCCACCCACCAACAACATGGCCGCCAACCCCGCCTTCACCCACCACGCGCCACGTGGTGAGAGTGTGTGCAGCCAGCTATCTACCCAGGCTGCGCCTGCCGCCAGCAGCATGGGGTAGGCTGGCCCTACGTAATAAGAACGGCCGTTTGTCACCCACAGCAGCCCAAACGTCGTCAGAAACATCCAGGCCAGCGGTCGGAACCGTTTCCCGGCCGGGGCCAGAAAGAAAAAGAGCAGCCCGGCCACCCACAGGGGCACGGTGAACGGATTGACGGCCGTATGCAACTGTCCAATCAGGAAATCATCGGTACGGCCCCATTCGATGTCGCGGGCATGGATCGCGCTCAGGAAATCCACCGATATGAAATCATGTTGGATTTGCCAGAGCAGGTTGGGCAGAAAGAGCAGCAAGGCAATGCCAACCCCGGCCCACAGCCAGGGTGAACGCAAATAGCGGCGTGTTGAGGTGATGAGAACAGCTACCACCAGCCCGGCCACAAAAAAGGCCATCGTGTATTTGGTCATCATGCCCAGGCCAACGGCCGTGCCAATGCCCAACCACCAGCGCGGGTTTTCCGTGCGCAGCAAACGGGTGACAAAAAAGGCCAGCAGCACCCACCAGAGGTAATCAAAGGAAAGGTATTGGATCAACATCCCGGCGGTTAACGCCATGGGGGAAATGGCTACGGCCAGCGCGGCCACCACCTGCGCCAGTCGGCCGCCGCCAAAATCGCGGGCCATCAAACCGACAAGAACCACAACAATGCCCTGCGCCAATGCCGGGAACAAACGCAGACCAATCAATGAAGAACCAAATAATGTCAGTTCGATGCGGGCCAAAAACGGGGCGAGCGGCGGGTAAGCCACGTAGCCCCAATCCAGTTGGCGGGCATTCATCAGAATGTCCAACTCGTCACGATGAAAACCATATTGGCTGTTTGTGAAAATGTGGAACAGGACGACGCCAACGCCGATGAGCAGCAGCAGCATATTGTCGCTGATTCGATGAACGGCCGTTTCTGGCATCGTGACAGGTGGTGAAGCGGACGGTTGTGTCTGCATGGCAAACGCCTCCTTTGCTGAAGGTAGTGTGGCAGAAAGTAGTTGAGTTTGCCTCTAACTTTGGTTATGCCTGGGGTTATGCTTTGGAAACGTAACCAAAGTTAGAGGACAAAGCGGCCGGGTTGCCGGTATGCTTCGGCATGAACCTGTTTCAGGAGGAAAAACGATGAACGACAAACAAGAAAGTACGGTCAGCATCATTGCCGCACTGTTGGTGCTGTTTACGGCCATGATCGCCCCGCCTGTTTCCGCGATGCTGGCCGTTCTCATGCTGATCGCCTTTGCCATTTACAAATTCTGGCACAGCCGCCAGACCACAAGTTGAACGACGGAGGATTCCAACCATGACTGCTCCTACGATTCCCCTGGTTCCTGACGCTGCGCCAACCACGACCACTGTACCTTCACGGCCGTCCGCCTGGCTCGTCGTTCTCCGCAGTTTTGCCAACGGCGTAATGTGGGCAGCCATCATTGTCTCGGCTCTGCTCTCCGCGGAGTTTGAATTTGGCATCCCGCGGGTGGTGGCTGCCGCGTTGATGGGCTTTCTCGGTTTTGCCATCATTTTTGCCGGGGAAGGGATCGCCATTTTGCTGTGGAAAGTGTTAGGTGGCCTGTGCAAACTGCTCCATTTTGGGCGCGGCAGTCAGGTATTGCAGACAGTCCCACCTGTACCTATCGGTCGTGTTTTCGGTGTGTTTATTTACATTGCCGGGGACATGCTCTGGCCGGACAGCTTCTTCCAGCACATCACCCTGCCGGTGGCGGGGGAAATCGCTATCGTGCTGAGCGGTTTCACGGTGATGATGGTGGCGTTGGCGCGGATGGACGGCCGTCACCGCCCTGCCCGACTCGCCCTCCTCACCATCCCCACCTTGCTCATCCTGGCTTTTGCCGCCTGGGTGATCCATCCGGGGTTTGATGGGTACGTGGTGACGCTGCCGGAAACGGCCGTGACCCCCACCCTCTCGCTCGAAAACCCCGGACAGCCCGGCCCCTATGCGGTGCAAACCCTCACTTACGGCAGCGGGGTGGACGGCCGTCGCCCCGAATTTGGCGCTGAAGCTGACCTGATTACGCCGGTGGTAGATGGTTCACCCATCTTTGACGGCTACGGTGGGCTGGCCGGTTCCTACTTCAACTGGTTTTGGGGCTTCGATTTCAGCCAACTGCCGCTCAACGGCACAGTCTGGTACCCCAAAGGCGAAGGGCCGTTCCCGCTGGTCCTCATCGTGCATGGCAACCATCCCATGAGCGACTACTCCGACCCCGGCTACGCCTACCTGGGTGAGCATTTAGCCAGCCAGGGGTACATCGCCGTCTCCGTAGACGAGAATTTCCTCAACGGGCTGTTTTTCTTCGATGGCGAATTTGCCGAAATGCCGCTGCGCGCCTGGCTGCTGCTGCAACATCTGGCGCAGTGGCAAAGCTGGAATGAGACGGCGGGCAACCCCTTCAACGGCAAAGTGGATATGGACAACATCGCCCTCATCGGCCATTCGCGGGGCGGTGAGGCGGTGGTCTGGGCGGAGTATTTGAACTGGCGGGAGATGGAACCGGTGTCAAATGTCTCCTCCCCCGACGACTTTGGTTTTGGCATTCGCGGCGTGGTGGCTATCGCCCCGTCAGACGCCTACGCCGGGCCGGGTGGCCGTAAACCCACCCTGGATCACGCCAATTACCTGCTGCTGGCAGGCGGCCACGACAGCGACACCTTCATGCTCTATGGGCAGCCGCAGTACAACCGCACTCGCCTCAATGACAATCGCGGCGGTTTCAAGGCGCTGGCCTACGTGTATCAGGCCAATCACGGCCAATTCAACACGGTCTGGGGCACACAAGATCGCGGCATTTACAACTCCTGGCTGCTCAACCGCGCCCCCCTGTTAACCGGCGCAGAACAGCAGCAAACGGCCATAACGTTGGTCACCAGCTTCTTCCATGCGGCGCTGAAGGATGAAGATGGCTATCGCGCCGTGTTTGGCAATCCGGGCACGGCCGTGCCCTGGCTGCCGGACGGCATTGTCGTCACCCAACTGCAAGAAGAGCCTTTCATCCGCGTGGACACGAACAGCGGCAGCGCCGCCTTAGCCACCACCGATATATCCGGGGCCACCGCCGCCGCGCAGGGCACAACGCTGGCCAAAGTGGAAGTGCTGAAATTGCGCAACGGCGAAAACGAGCAGGGCAACAAGGCGGTGCATCTGGCCTGGGAAGCCGGTTCACAGCCGGTGTATGAAATCACCCTGCCAGCAGAAAAAGTGGCCGCCTGGGGGCTGACGCCGGATCATGCGCTTACTTTTGCGCTGGCAAACGTGCCGGGAGAGACCGGGGCAGGTGAGGTGGTGGTGGAATTGGAAACGGCCGTCGGCTCGCCCCAGGGCGCGACTACCCGCCTGCCCCTCAGCGAATTTGCGCCGTTGCCAATGCCCCTGCCCGCCCATCTGGTCAAAGCGAACTGGTTGTATGGGCTGAACGGTTTCCCCGACGAGATCACGCCGGAGGAAGTGGTTTTGCAAACTTACACCATCCCGCTGTCCGTTTTCCAGGCCGCCACCCCGGCCTTCCAACCCGACCAACTGCGGGCCATTCGGTTTTTGTTCGACGGCCGTGAAGCAGGTGCACTCTATCTGGACGAAATCGGCTTTAATCCGGGCCAGTCGTAAGGCGATTTGCCAAATCGCCCTACCTGTTCAAGGAGGCAATTAGATGAATAAAACAATGATTGAAGTCCAAAATTTTAGCAAGCGGTATGGGGATTTTACGGCCGTAGACGACATCAGCTTTACCGTCTACCGGGGGGAAATTTTCGGCCTGCTTGGCCCCAATGGGGCGGGAAAAACCAGCACTCTGGAAAGCCTGGAAGGGCTGCGGCCGCCCGACGGCGGCAGCTTGCGTGTGGCTGGTGTAAATCCGGCCAGCGAACCGGCCAAACTGCGCCACGTCATCGGTGTGCAGTTGCAGTCCGGCGGCCTGCCCGCCAGTATCACCGCCGACGAAGCGATGAAGCTGTTTTGCGCCTATCACGGCGTCGCCCCGCGTTTTGATCTGCTGGATCGCCTGGGGCTGGCCGAGAAACGGCATGTGGAGTTTCAAGGACTGTCTACCGGGCAGCAGCGGCGGCTGGCGTTGGCGCTGGCCGTGGCCCATGAGCCACCCGTTGTCTTTCTGGATGAGCCGACGGCCGGGCTGGATGTGGCCTCGCGGGTGGAACTGCACAGCCTGATGCGCGAGCTAAAAGAAAAAGGCGCGACCATCATCCTGGCGACGCATGACATGGCCGAAGCGGAAACCATGTCCGACCGGGTAGCCATTTTGCTGCAAGGCAAACTGGTGACGGTGGATACGCCGATGGCGATCACCGCCACCGGTGCGGGGCTGACCAAAATCTCGGTGAACACCCGCACCGCGTTTTTACTGAACAACAACCACGTTTTTCCGGCCGTCAATCAACACCTGGTGAAGGATGAATACGCCATCTACTTCAGCACCAACATTGGGCAGACGGTGGCCGCCCTCATCAGCACCATTGAAACGGAGGGGGATGAACTGTTGGATTTGCGGGTGGAACGGCCGTCGCTGGAGGACCGCTTCCTGGAATTGACCAATGGAGGAACCCAATGAACGCCTTTTCGAGCCATGCTTTCATGGCCCACTTTGCTTTTGAATTTCGCACCGGCATCCGCAACAAAAATTTGCTGCTGATGAATTACCTCTTCCCGCTGGGGTTGTATGTGATGATGAGCCTGATCATGCCGGGCATCAACCCGCTCTTTCAGGCAACCATCATCCCCTCCATGATCACCTTTGGCATCCTGGCGGCGGCGCTGTTGGGGCTGCCGGACCCGCTTGTGCAGGCGCGAGAAGCGGGCATTTTCCGCAGCTATAAGATCAACGGCGTGCCCGCCCTGAACATCCTGCTGATTCCGGCGCTGTCTACCATTATGCACATCCTGGTGGTGGCGGCGATCATCACCGTCACCGCGCCCATCTTTTTCGACGCGCCTGTGCCGGTGAACCTGCCGGTGTTTGCATTGATTGTATTGGGCACGGCCGTAGCCCTTTCCGGCCTGGGCATTCTCATTGGCGTCATCTCTCCCAACGCCCGGCTGACGGTGTTGTATTCTCAGGTCATCTTTCTGCCCTCCATGATTATTGGCGGGGTAATGCTGCCTTACAGTATGCTGCCGCCGGTAGCCGCCAAGGTAGCCCTGCTGCTACCCTCCACCTATGCCATGAACGCCTTCAACGGATTGGCCATGGGCGGCACGGCCGATTTTTACGCCTGGGGTGGGGTGCTGACGCTCTTTGTGGGCGGCCTGACCGCCTTTATCCTTGCCTGGTACCTGTTTCGCTGGGACAGCCAGAACACCGGTAAACGTCGTCATCCGGCGCTGGCGCTGCTGGCTTTTGTGCCTTATGCGGCCTGGCTGTTGATTGTGTAAGGCAAACAAAACGGCCGTGTCCCAGAGGATACGACCTGCTATGATAGCTGGCAAATTGTCTGAAGTGATGGGTTGGTTAGCGGAAGATTCCTCGTCGAAGACTCCTCGGAATGACACGGGGGAGTTCAGATTATTTTATTAGCACTATTGATCGCTTCGTAACTTCTCACGTTCCTGGTCCCATAGGTTGGTAAAGCGTTCAAAGACATCCGCAATAATTTCCAGTTCACTTTCCGCGTAACTGGAAATCAACTCCTCTTGGGCGGCTCGCGCCGATGTAAACCATGAGCGCACTCTTTCGGCCGCCGCTGGTGCGGGCGTGATCAGTGTGCCCCGCCGATCATCAGGGTTTGGCCGCCGCTCAATCAAGCCTGCCTTTTCTAGCCGATCCAGCATGGCCGT
This sequence comes from Chloroflexota bacterium, assembly GCA_014584575.1. Taxonomy (GTDB): domain Bacteria; phylum Chloroflexota; class Anaerolineae; order Promineifilales; family Promineifilaceae; genus CAADGU01. The sequence goes on along the minus strand of JACTMP010000026.1, from coordinate 18,098 downwards.
CGCCGCCCCCGAAGTGAGGCCCGTATGCCGGGCCAGTTCAGTCGGCGTGGCCACGCCTTTGAGAAAGAGAAGCCGCAGACATTCCATGTCGGTGACGTTAAGTCCCGCCCACTCACTCATCGCGTTACGGAACAGCGTCAAATGAGCGCCATATTCCGCCACCGCCTTCAAGGCCCGTGCCGTCAATTCTGCTTTTGTGGCTGTGGTCATAGTAGATACCTCTTGACTTTATCTTGATTATCAAGTATCTTTATTATATAACTAAATTTATTTAGATGCAAGATACCAAAACAACCCAAGTTCAAAAAGGAGATTGATTTCCATGAGTACCAAGACAGACGCGAAAAAATCCAGCGAGAAGTCTGGTGAAAGTTTTTCAGCCGAAGAAAAAGCGGCGATGAAGGCGCGTGCCCAGGAGTTGAAGGCCGAGGCGCGGGCGAGTAAGAACAGGGAGGAAGGGGAAAAAGCCGTCGCTGCGGCGATTGCCCAAATGGCGGAAGCAGACCGCACCATAGCTACACGGCTGCATGAGATCATCACCGAAACCGCGCCAGACCTGATGCCCAAAACCTGGTATGGGATGCCCGCGTATGCCAACGCGGATGGCAAGGTCATTTGCTTCTTTCAAGCGGCGAGTAAGTTTGACGTGCGCTATGCCACGTTTGGCTTCCAACCGGATGCAAACCTGGACGATGGCAATATGTGGGCTGCCAGTTTTGCCCTGATCCGGCTGACGGCCGTTGAAGAGGCAAAGATCACGGCACTGGTGAAAAAAGCCATAAGCTAGGGCAATAGACCTGGCAGGTTTTCAGAAAACCTGCCAGGTTTGCCTTGCCAAACTCTGTCACGATGAGCTGGAAATATCTGGAAGAGCAACAACCTGAACTGGCCGTCTTTGGCGCTGAACGCTTGAATGGCAAGGTGGCCTATTTGGCAACGATACGCAAGGATGGGGCGCCACGAGTTCATCCAATGACGCCGATCATTGGGCAGGGACATCTATTTGTATTCATGGAGCCAACTTCGCCAAAGGGGCATGACCTTCAGCGCGATGGGCGCTATGCCATTCATTGTGCGGTGAGTGATACGAGTGGGGCAAGCGGCGAGTTCGTCATAACGGGCCAGGCAAACTTGATTAGCGATGCGGCGCTACGCGCTTTGGCAGTGAGATTAGCCAGCTATGCACCCGCGGATCGTTACATCCTCTTTGAATTCGACGTGGAGAATGTGGCCACGACGACCTATCCTAACGATCAACCCCTGCGTCAGTTCTGGAAGCGGGAAAAGTAATACCCCTTATCCACCACAAACCTCATAAAACTGACAATAGATGTCAGGTTTGGCCGCTAATCTGAAGGAATGAACTTCATAATTCATCCTTCATAATTCCTAATTCCCAGGAGACGGCCGTGACTGACTTCCAACTTGTTTCCCCTTATCAAGCAACCGGTGATCAACCACAGGCCATTGCCGGGCTGGTAGACGGATTGGCCGGCGGGCTGCGCCAGCAAGTGCTGTTGGGTGCCACCGGCACCGGCAAGACCTTTACCATTGCCAACGTCATCCACCAGGCGCAGCGGCCAACCATTGTCTTTGCCCACAACAAGACGCTGGCGGCACAGCTTTACAGCGAGTTCAAACAGTTCTTCCCCCACAACGCGGTCAGCTACTTTGTCAGCTACTATGACTATTACCAACCGGAAGCGTACATTCCCCGCACCGACACCTACATTGAAAAGACGACGGAGATTAACGCCGAGATTGAGATGATGCGGCTGGCGGCCACACAGGCGCTCGCCACGCGGCGGGATGTGATTGTAGTCGCCAGCGTCAGTGCGATTTATTCATTGGGCGACCCGGTGAAGTATAACCAGGCGAGGGTGGAGTTTGGGCTGGGGCAGGTGAAACAGCGCAACAAGACGCTGCGCCACCTGATTGGCATTCGCTATGAGCGGAATGATATGGACTTTAAGGTTGGCACGTTCCGGGTACGCGGCGATGTGTTGGAGATACGGCCGTCCTACACCGAAGCCGCCTACCGTATCCAATTTTGGGGCGACGAGGTAGAGCGCATCACCGAAATTGACCCGCTGACGGGCGAACTGCTGGCGGAAATGAATGAACTGCTCATCCACCCGGCCAAACATTTTGTGACCGATGAGAATGAGATGGAACTGGCCGTTGCCAGCATTGAAGCGGAATTGGAAGAGCGGCTGGATGAGTTGATGGGCCAGAACAAGCTGCTGGAAGCGCAGCGATTGGAGCAGCGTACCCGGTATGATGTGGAGATGCTGCGTGAATTGGGGTATTGTTCCGGCAGTGAAAATTACAGTATGCACTTTTACCAGCGCGAACCTGGCCTGCCCCCCTGGACGCTGCTCGACTACTTCCCTGACGACTACCTGATGGTCATTGACGAAAGCCACATGACCCTGCCCCAAATCCGGGCCATGTACAACGGCGACCGCCAGCGCAAACAAACGCTGGTAGATTACGGCTTCCGCCTGCCCAGCGCCCTGGACAACCGCCCACTCACCTTTGCCGAATGGGAAGACCGCGCCTACCAGGTGATCTACACATCGGCCACGCCGGGGCCATATGAACAGGCGCGCAGTGAGCGTACCGTGCAGCAAATCATTCGCCCCACCGGCCTGCTCGACCCGCAAGTACTCATTCGCCCGGTGAAGGGGCAGGTGGATGACCTGCTGTATGAAGTGAAACAGCGTATTGATCGCGGCCAACGCGCCCTCATTACCACGCTCACCAAACGGATGGCCGAAGACCTGGCCGATTATTTGCAGGAGATGGGCTTGCAGGTGCATTATCTACACAGTGAGGTAGACACCTTTGAGCGGGTGGAGATTTTGCAAGATTTACGGGCCGGGGTGTATGATGCGGTGGTAGGTATCAATCTGCTGCGCGAGGGGCTGGATTTGCCGGAGGTGTCGCTGGTGGCGATATTGGATGCGGACAAGGAAGGTTTTTTGCGCTCGGAAACGGCGCTCATTCAGACGATTGGCCGGGCGGCGCGGCACGTGCAAGGGCAGGTGATCATGTATGCCGACCGGGTGACGGATTCGATGCAGCGAGCCATAGATGAGACAAACCGCCGCCGCGCCGTGCAGGAGACATTTAACGAGACACATGGCATCACCCCGCAGACCATCATCAAGGCGCAGATGGAGATGCTGCCACACAAGGAGAAGGAACGGCCGTTGCCCCACATTGCCGAACCTGCCCCCTTCTATGCCACGGGTGACATCCTGGCCGAATTGGACGAATTAGAAAGTGCCATGCGCACGGCCGCGCAGGCATTGGAGTTTGAGAAGGCGGCCCGCCTGCGGGATCAGATCGTGCAGATGCGCCAACAGCTTGAACCGGCGTGAGGGAGTGATGAGGTGAGCAGGCGTAGGGGTGATGGGGTGAACGGCCGTATCCCCTTCATGGCACTGGCAGGCAACAAGCGGGTTGCAGTACACTTGCGATGATTGAGAGTATATCAATTTTATTACATCGTTAAATAAGTCTTTCTTTAACACGTTACCTGTCATTCCGAACGCAGTCTTCGGAGTGAGGAATCCCTCTCCTGTACAAGTGGCAGGGATTCCTCGTCGAAGACTCCTCGGAATGACACAAGAAAGTTCATATTATTTAGTTAACTTTGGTGGATCGAAAAAAATAGTCTTTCAACCCGCCCTTTGCTCAAACTTGCGTCAGGTATTTGATAGAGTGAACTTATGAACATCGAATTTGAGGGCAAAATCTGGTTTTGGAAAGGCCCCGCGCCGCATCATTTTGTGACCGTGCCGGCCGAGCAGTGTGGCGACCTGAAAGCGGTATCAGGTTTTGTCACCTACGGCTGGGGCATGATTCCGGTGAAAGTGCGGATCGGCCAAACCGAGTTTAAGACTTCCCTGTTTCCCAAAAACGGCGGTTATATCGTGCCCATCAAAACAACGGTACGCAAAGCCGAAAAACTGGAAGAAGGCGACCCGGTAACGATACACCTCGAAGTGATTTAAGATCTGTAAGACCTGACAGGTTTCTAAAAACCTGTCAGGTCTGAGGGTTTGGAGGATAAAGACGATGTTGATTATTGATAGTGAGATGTTATGGCGGCAATATAGCGTGGCGATTGACTCCTTGCGCGATGCGCTGCGTAACTGCCCGGATGAATTGTGGGAGACGCCATTGTGGGCAGATGAACCAGACCAGTGGGTGGCCAAAGGGTTCTCGAAATTCTGGTATCTGGGCTACCATACGCTGTTCTGGCTGGACCTGTATTTAACCGGGGCGGAAGAAGGGTTCATGCCGCCCGCGCCCTTTGATCTGGTGGAGATGGTTTCAGATGAGGTCTTGCCTCGAACCTACACCCGCGATGAACTGCTGGACTACCTGGAACAGTGCCGCCAAAAGTACCAGGAGACCATCAGCACACTGACCACCGAACAGGCTTACCGCTTGTGCCAGTTCCCCTGGGGCGAGGCACCCTATGGCGAGCTACTGTTATACACGCTGCGCCATGTGCAGGAACACGCCGCCCACCTGAGCATGTTCCTGGGCCAGCAAGCCAGATAATTCACCAAAACGCACCAAACCATCACTACCTGCCATAAGGTTCACTTGAGGTTGCCAATAGCCACTGTTAAAGGCAACGGCCGTGCCCTTCGTGTATGCTGTCTTCATCACCGATGACCGATTACGGATAACCGATCACCGACAATGGAGGTACAGCAACATGAAGAAATTAACAACAGGTCTATTGATAACTTTGGTGGCTCTGGTTTTACTGAGCGTGACGGCATTTGCCGCGCCGCCCAAACCGGCCACGGGGCCATTCGAAGGCACATTTACGGGCACAGTCAAGGGCGATCTGGGCAGCCAGACGACCCTGACGTTGGATTTAACCGACCGCGCTAACATCGTGTCGGGTGAGGCCACTCTGGGTACGGGACTAAAAGTGAATGCGGGCAAGGTGTGCGGCACGGCCGTTGTGCCTGGCGGAACCATTTGGGCCGAGGGTGAAAAGTCGCCGCGCAAACCCCGCGAATTATCGGCAGCGTCCACCCTTGAGGTCAGCGGCATGGACGTAACCATTGAAGTCAGCGGGCAGCTTGCAGCGGATGGGAAGACGCTGGACGTAACTGCCAAAATTGACACGCCCTGGATTTGTGGCCGGGATCCGGTCATCACGGGCACGCTGACGAAAATTCAGTAACCGGGTCATGTAGGGGCGAGGCAGTTGGTAGACGCGGTATTCAGCAACACAAACAACTACCCGGCTGCCTCGTCCTTGCGGAAGAGAAGAGGATTTGGGAGGTAAGTGACGGCTGTCAGGCCCGGAGACGGCCGTCACTTACAAAGACCCGAAGGGTTTTGCTCCTGAAATTTCAAAACAAAAGATTAAAACCCTTCTGGTCTAAACATGCGTGAACCGCGAGCAGTGAGCAGTAAGCAGCTTACTGACTACTGTTGACTGTTCACTGAATCTGATAACAGTTGGGACGCTGTTAAACGATTCGCTTCATGTTTATCTCCTTACTTGCGCAACGGCGCACCTGCTAAAACAGGTGCGCCGTTGCCGTTTGAGGAAAATGGGTCTTCAGGAATTCAGGGGGTTGACAACCCGTGAAGCGTGAAACGTAAAACGTGACCAGAGAGACATCACGTTTCACGTTTTACGTTTCACGCCAAACCCCACGAAATCCCAAAGAGCCAGGAAAATGAATAATTGAGTAATTGAGTAATTGGGTAATTACGTAATTACTCAATTACCAAGTTACGTCCCAAAATGAGGTATCATTCCCCCATGTTAGAACAAATCATCACCATCACCGGCGTGGCCCGGCGGGAATGGCAGCCGTTTAGCGTCACTTCGCCTGGCGGTATCCCCTTTGCGGGCTACTTGTGCCGCCAGGAGAGCGAAAAGCTGGGAATGCTGGCCGTTACCGAACTGGCGGGCGAGGAGCGGCTGGAGTTTATCCCGGCCATGCCCAAAATCCATTACCCGTATCATCAGGAGAAGGACGGCTCGGTGCGTGTCGCCATTCCGGTGGCGCAAAACGTGAGCGACGCCCGGTTTAATGTGAAGCTGGACGGCACGGCCGTGATCTTCTACCCCCTCGCCGATAAACAGGGCAACCTGTTGGAAGTGCTGCCGCGCACCCGCTTACAGCCGGTGTTGCAGGCCAGCCGGTGGGGTGACTGGCACGCGCTGTTAGCCGAGGTCTTGCCCGACCAGAAGCCGGTGGCCGAGGCCATTCGGGCGCAAAAGGTGGTGCTGGTTTTTGAATTGTGGGGCTACCGCAACCCCCATCTGGTGAAATATGACACGCCGCTCAAATTGACGCTGCACACGGCCGTAGCCCATCGCAAACCGGTGAGCTACCGCAAACTGGCGGACATCGCCAACCGCTACGGCTTTGACCTCATCCCCACGCTGGAAGTGGCCCGCCCTGACCCGGACGGGCTGGCACAGGCATACCGCCGCCTGCAAGCGCAAATGGAAGCACACAACCAGGCTGCCGGGCCGGAGGTGTTTGTGGAGGAGGGGGCCATCCTCATGCTTTCCACGCGGGATACGGCCGAATACTACAAGTGTTTAGATGGTCGGTCTCTTGTGTTGACCAGGCATGGTTGGAAAAGAATATCGTCCATTGTCGTAAATCGCCTTGAAATTGAAGTGGCTACTTTAGAGCCAGATGGTTGCTATGGTTGGCGTCGGATTACCGATTGGTTTAGAAACCCGATTGGTGAACGAAGGATGATCAGGATAAGCCTGAAACATGCCCGCAAATGTAGCAACGGATTAAAGGGGATTAACGTGACGACAGATCATTTGTTCTTGACCAGAGCAGGCTATAAAACAGCTGGCAATCTGACTACCGATGATTGGGTTGTTACGGGAGAAATTGCGCCGAACCTGAGGCAAATGGAATTGCTAGATGGTATGATGCTTGGTGACGCCTCTATTCAACGTGAGAGGAATACACGCATCAGGTTTTTGCATGCCGACCATGAATATGCTCAGTTGAAAGAGAAATCGCTTGGTTCTTTGGTATCAAGTAGTCGAATACAAACACGGGCAGGCAAATACAATTATAACCCTGGTAGTCGAAATACCTATGAAGTAGACTTGAAAGCGCTGATTTGGACACGCCAACAAAAGGAACGCTGGTATCCTCATGGTAAAAAACAAGTTCCGCCCGATTTGGTCTTATCTGATTTGACATTGGCTGCCTGGTATCTGGATGATGGTGGCCTTACTGACAGGCACGCTATATTTGCGACCAATGCGTTTGAGCAGGCAGATGTGGAACGTTTGAGTGATTTACTAAAAGCCGAAGGAATGGAGAATCAGGTTACTGGACAAAATACCATTCGATTAAATAACAAAGCTACCAGAGTATTAATGGCTCGTATTGGGGCATACATTCCCCCTTGTATGCGCCGAAAGGCACTAAATGATTCAGCTCCATTTGACGAAGAACGATGGCAGTTGGGGGAGCCAGTGCCAGGATATGACACCCCTGTTTTTGGTAAAGCAAGTACTCCTGATTATGAAAGAACAGTTTATTGTATTGGAGTTGACCAAACCGAGAATTTTGTCACGGCTGCTGGTATTGTGCATAACTGTAAGCCCCCCACAATCGAGGAGATTCACTGGACGGCCGATGCCAATGTGGGCAAGACGGACATTGAACACGCGCTGCATAAGATGTTGGAGAATGGGTATGACTTTGGCGACGGCCGTGTCGCCGACCTGCACACCGAGTTAGAAGCTGACTTTGACCCGCCCCGCGTGGAAATGGCTGCCGACCTGATTGAGCGGGTCTACCGCGAATTTGTGCTGGAGCTGCAACAGCGGGAATGGCTGCGCCACCTGGTGGCCGAATCCGGCCTGGACCCCCACGACACGCCCGCCCTCATGCGCTACCTCTCGCAGCACTACCCCAAAAACCAGATGCGCTGGGTGTTTACGGCCGTGAAAACCCTCTACGGCGAATGAGCTTCTTAACGCCGAGGCGCGGAGGCGCAGATGGAAGCCGTCAGCAATTCTCAGATTAATTTGCGGCGGCAGATAAATCTGCACCAACAAGAGGCAAAGTCGGCCTTCGCCGACTGGCGCCTAGCCCACGAAGGTGGGCTTTGCCTCTTGTTGCCGTGATTTTAATCGCCGGGCTTTGCCAAGCTGAGAATTGATGGGAAGCCGTTTTTTCTGTTGCCAGATTTTTCCAAAGCGCATAAAATACATCAATCTATTTTGATATATTTTGGCGGCGACTGATCAGATCTCACCTCATCACCTGCTCATCCGCTCACCACATGTTTCTTCAACCTGAACCTCCCCATGTCTTGAAACTGTTAGCCCACGCCGTGCGCTGGCAACTTGTGGCTGCGCTGGCACAGAGCGACTTCCGGGTGCAGGAGTTGGAGGCGCGGCTGGCACGGCCGCAAAATCTGGTTTCCTACCACCTGCGACTGCTACGGGAAGGGGGGCTGGTGGGCGAACGGCGCAGCAATGCCGACGGCCGTGACGCTTATTACACCCTCAACCTGGACAACCTACGCACCGCTTACCAGGCTGGCGGCGCAGCGTTGCACCCGGCGCTGGCCTGCGCCACAACCTCGGAGAATGCTCTCACACGGCCGTACCGCGTCCTCTTCCTTTGCACTCACAACAGCGCCCGCTCGCAACTGGCGGAAGGCATCTTGCGGGCGATGGGCGGCGAACGGGTAGAGGTATTTAGTGCGGGGAATCAGGTTACGGCCGTGCATCCCTTAGCCATTCGCGCCGCCACAGAACGGGGTATTGACATCAGCCAGCAGCGTGCCAAAGCAATGGACGAGTTTGTGGGACAGTCGTTTGACGCCATCATCACCGTCTGCGACCGGGTGCGCGAGGTGTGCCCCGTTTTCCCCGGTGATCCGCCACACATTCATTGGAGTTTGCCTGACCCGACGGCCGTGACCGGCCCCGAAGAAACACAGTACCAGGCGTTCCGGCAAACAGACCAGGAACTTTCAACTCGTATCACCTATTTGTTATTGATGATCCAGAATGGTCAAGAGTATGGAGATTAGGAGATTGGGAGATTTAATCCCTTAATCTCCCAATCTCTCAATCCCCTCCAGAGGAGTTTTAGTATGAGTGAAATCACGATTTTTGGAGATATTCATGGCAATTTACCGGCACTCACGGCCGTGTTTGCCGATATGGAATCACGCAGGCTGACCAACCTCTACTGCCTGGGTGATCTGGTCGGGTATGGCACGTTTCCTAACGAGGTGATTGCCGCTATTCAGGAGCGGAACATTCCCACCATCATGGGCAACTATGATCTGGGCGTGGGGCAGGACAGCAACGACTGCGGTTGCGCCTACACCAAACCCACCGACGAAGCATTGGGCAAACGGTCCATCGCCTGGACCAACGCGCACACCACCGCCGAAAACAAAGCCTTTTTGCGCACCCTGGTAGACAAAATCCCGCTGCAACTGGGTGACCTGCGGGTGGTATTGGTGCATGGCAGTCCGCGCAAGGTGAATGAATACTTGTTTGCAGACCGGCCCGAATCAAGCCTGATGCGCTTGTTGGATATGGTAAATGCGGATGTATTGGTGTGTGGGCATACCCATTTGCCGTATCATCGCGTGTTGGGCGGACAGGGAGTCCGCTACGGCCGTCACGTCATCAACGCCGGCAGTGTGGGCAAACCAAAGGACGGGGATCCACGGGCGTGTTATGTGGTTCTTTCGGCGCAAGGGCGCGAGCTGAACGTGCAATTCATCCGCGTCCCCTATGACGTGGAAGCGGCGGCAGGTGCTATCGAAGCCAGCGACATGCCCCACGAGTATGCGGCGATGTTGCGATCAGGGGTGGCGCAACTCCCGCAACTGGTGGAATAGTTCCTTTTCTTTGTCGCTCAACTGCTCCGGCAGGCGTACTTCCAGCGTGGCGTAGAGGTCGCCACGCGCGTCGGGGTTTTTGAGTTTGGGCATGCCCAATCCGCGCAGGCGGAACGTCTTGCCGTTGGCGGTGCCTTCGGGGATGGTCAGGTTGACGGTACGATCCAGCGTGGAAACCTCGACAGTGCCGCCGAGCACGGCCGTATACAAATCCACCGCCACCTTCGCCCGCAAATCATCCTCGTCCCGCTCAAAGGTAGCATGAGGCAACACTTCCACGACCAGGTACAGGTCGCCTGATTGGCTGCCGCCCGTACCCGCGCCCCCCTGCCCACTGAGCCGGATGCGCGAGCCGGTCTTGACGCCGCGCGGAATCTTGGCGCTGAGGGTACGGCCGTCTTCCCATTGCAACTGCCGCGTCGTCCCCTGAAACGCCTCCTCCAATGTCACCTGCACCGTGTGTTCCACGTCCTGCCCCCTTCGGATGCGCGGCTGCCGTTGGCCGGATGAAAAGTTACCAAAGTCAAAACCACCCGTTTGCCGCCGCCCCATCCCGCCAAACAGCGATTCAAAAAAGTCAGAAAAGCCGCCGCTGCTGCCAAACATCTGATTAAGGTCTTCCTGGCTGAAACTGCGGGTTTGGGTGCGTGGCCCCCCCTGCTGCGCCTGCCACTGCTGCCAGAAATCATTGACATTGCCGCCCGCTCGCTGGTACTGCTGCCACTGCGAGCCAAACTGGTCATACATCTTGCGCTTTTCCGGATCAGACAGCACCTCATACGCTTCGTTGATCTCCTTGAAGCGGCTTTCGGCGCTGGCATCGCCCGGATTCACGTCCGGGTGATACTGCCGTGCCAGTTTGCGGTATGCCTTTTTCAGTTCTTTTTCGTCGGCCGTTTTGCCAACGCCCAACGTCTTGTAATAATCCTTGTATTCCATAAACAAACGCCCCCTGATTAGTTTTTAGAAGTTCAATTTGTATCTTCTCAATATCTTATGGAGGAGTGCGCATCCTCAGATGCGCATCTGAGGATGCGCACTCCTCTTTTTAGAAAAGTTGAACTTCTTTTTTTCAGGTCGTGGCAACCATTACCCGCGCCGGGCGCAACAATTTGTCGCCCATCAGGTAGCCCTGTTCCATCACGGCCGTGACCACCCCCGGATCATAGTCCATCGTCGCCACTGTGCCCACTGCTTCATGCCAGGCCGGGTCAAACGGCCGTCCCGCCGTTTCCATCTGCCGCACGCCATATCGCTGCATCACGGCCGTGAATGCCTGCAACGTCAGGGCAATGCCCGCCTCCGCTGGTGTGCCCGCCGCATGGGCCAGCGCCCGTTCCAGATTATCCGCCACCGACAACATGTCGCGCAATACCTTTTCCACCGTCTGGTCGGCCTCCTGCGCGTACCGCTGCGCCAGCCGCTTCTTATTGTTTTCCATCTCCGCTGCCAGGCGCATGTACTTCTCTTGCCAGGAATCGGCGTCCGCCGGTTTCGCTTCCAGCGTGGCAATGGTTTGTCGCGCCACAGCCAGTTCCGCTTTTAGCTTTTGGTTGTCGGCGTCCCGCTGCTGCCCAACCGTCTGCCATTTGTACGCCTCTTCCCGCCAGGCGACGGCCTCGGCCTGCGCTTTTTGGTGCTCTTGCCGCGCCAGCCGGTACGCCTCGCGCAGGTCAACGGGCGGCGCGCCGTGCCCACCGGTGCGGCGCGGGATGTTGATGGTATGGCCGGGCGACGGCCGTCCCCATTCGTCAAAGTCTCGATACATCAAATCGTCTCCCAAAAACAAAGGGCGGACATATGCCCGCCCTTTGGAGTAATTGAGTAATTGGGTAATTACCCAATTACTCAATTACATCTCCTGAAACTCACCTTCAACCACACCCTCATCAACGGTGTTACCATCTGTGGGGCCGCCTTGCGGGCCACCTTGTGGCCCACTCTGGTACATCTGCTGGCTCAGGGCGTAGCTGGCTTGCTGCAACTGCTCCGTCAGCGAGCGAATATGGGCCGTATCCTCGCCCTTCACCGCCTCTTTCAACTGGCCGATGATGGCGTGGATTTGCGATTTGTCGCTTTCAGGCACACGGCCGTTCATCTCGCTCAGGCTCTTTTCAATGCTGTAAATCATCTGGTCGGCCTGGTTGCGGGCTTCAATCAATTCCCGCTTGCGCCGGTCGTCGGCTTCGTGTTGTTTGGCCGTGTTCACCATGTTGTTAATTTCGGCATCGCTCAAGTTAGTCGAAGCGGTAATCTGAATCTTTTGCTCGCGCCCGGTGGCTTTGTCCTTGGCCGTCACGTGTAAAATGCCGTTGGCGTCAATGTCGAAGGTCACTTCAATTTGCGGCAGGCCACGCGGCGCGGGTGGCAGCCCGTCTAACCGGAACATGCCCAGCGTCTTGTTATCGCCGGCCATCGGCCGTTCACCCTGCAACACGTGGATGTCTACGGCCGTCTGGTTATCCTCGGCCGTGCTGAATACCTCCGTTTTGCGCGTGGGGATGGTTGTATTACGCGGGATCAGCGTGGTCATTACGCCGCCCAACGTTTCCAGACCCAGGCTCAACGGCGTCACATCCAGCAGCAGCAAATCTTTCACATCGCCGGTGAGGACGCCGCCCTGCAAACCCGCGCCAATTGCCACCACCTCATCCGGGTTCACGCTTTTGTTCGGCGCTTTGTTGGTCAGGCTTTCCACCAGATTTTGCACCATCGGCATCCGGGTGCTGCCGCCGACCAGGACTACTTCGTCAATCGTTTGCGCCGTCAGACCGGCATCTTTCAAAGCCAGTTCAAACGGCCCCCGCAGCCGCGCCACCAAATCTTCCGTCAACTGCTCAAACTTCGCCCGCGTCAGCGTCATTTGCAGATGTTTTGGGCCGCTGGCATCGGCGGTGACAAAGGGTAGATTGAGTTCCGTCTGCATCGTGGCCGACAGTTCGATTTTCGCTTTTTCAGCCGCTTCGCGCAGACGTTGCAGCGCCTGCCGGTCTTTGCTCAGGTCAATGCCCTGGTCTTTCTTGAACTCTTCAATCATCCACTGCACAACCCGCTCGTCCCAGTCATCGCCGCCCAAATGGGTATCGCCGTGGGTGGACATTACTTCCACCACCCCTTCGCCCACTTCCAGCACGGAGACGTCAAACGTACCGCCACCCAGGTCAAAGACCAGGATTTTCTCGTCCGACTTTTTATCCAGGCCATACGCTAACGCGGCGGCTGTTGGTTCATTGATGATGCGCAGCACTTCCAGCCCGGCGATCTTACCGGCGTCTTTGGTCGCCTGACGCTGGCTGTCATTAAAGTACGCGGGCACCGTGATGACTGCTTTGGTCACGGTCTCGCCCAGGTAAGACTCGGCGTCTCGCTTCAATTTTTGCAGGATGAAGGCCGAAATTTCCTGCGGCGAATAGGTTTGCCCGGTGACGGGCACATTGACGCGGGCATCTTGTTGCGGCCCGGCCACAATTTCATACGGCACCATGCCTTTGGTTTTGATAGTTTCGGCGTCATCCACGCGCCGCCCCATCAGCCGTTTGATAGAGTAGATAGTGTTTTCCGGGTTGACAACGGCCTGGCGTTTGGCGGTCATGCCTACCAGTCGTTCACCCTTTTTGCTAAAAGCGACGATAGATGGCGTGGTATTGCCTCCTTCGGCGGAGGGAATCACCACCGCGTCGCCGCCTTCCATAACGGTCACCACAGAGTTGGTTGTCCCTAAATCAATTCCGATAATTTTGCTCATGTTTTCACCTCTTCGGTTAAATTTTAATTATTGCTCGTTGAAGACCCTGAGGGTTTTTGAAACCCTTAGGGTCTATGCCTATTCTATGGCTGAACGTTAGAATGATGTTGGACGGCCGTAAGAGAAACATATACACCCGCAAAGTTGACAGAGGGTGTCAGGTTGGGGAGGGTATGGTAATCGGTAAACGGTTATCGGTTATCGGTAAAAAAAGGAGATGGTGAATCATGAAGTATGGCTTTGTGATGCCGAGTGGGAATGTGCATGATGCGCTGCGTTTTGCGGAGGCGGCCGAGGCGGCCGGGTGGGATGGTTTTTTTGTCTGGGAACCGGTATGGGGCAATGATCCCTGGGTAACGCTGGCGGCCATTGCCATGCGCACACAGCGGATTCGCCTGGGTACGTTGCTGACGCCGCTTTCCCGGCGACGGCCGTGGAAGGTGGCGGGCGAAACGGCAACATTGGATCAGTTGTCCAACGGCCGTGTCATCCTCTCCGTTGGTCTGGGCGCGCCGGAAACAGGCTTTGCCAACTTTGGCGAAGTCACCGACCGCAAAACCCGCGCCGAACTGCTGGACGAGAGCATAGACATCATCACCGGGCTGTGGCAGGGGCAGCCGTTTAATTACAGCGGCAAACATTACCAGGTGACGGAAACGACCTTCATGCCGCCAGCGCCGCCGGTGCAGCAGCCGCGTATCCCCATCTGGGTGGTGGGGGCGTGGCCGCAGCCCAAATCTATGGCGCGGGTGCTGAAATGTGATGGGCTGCTGCCGATCATCAAGGAGGCGGACGGCCGTTACACCCACCCCACCCCCGACCAACTCCGCGAAATGAAAGCCTTTGTTGAAGCCAACCGGACGTTGACCTCAACATTTGACATTATCAAAGAAGGGGAAACGCCGCTGGACAAAAAAGACGAATGGGAGGAAATAGTACGGCCGTATGCCGAAGCGGGTGTCACCTGGTGGATTGAATCCATGTGGACGGCCCCTAATTTGGACGTGGTGTTTGAGCGCGTCCAGCACGGCCCACCCCGCCTTGACAAATAGCGCCAGGTGGTAAGACTGTTGGAATTGAGGCAAAATTACATCAAACATCCTTGCAAGAGAATACATGGGCCGCGGCGCACCGTTCGGCTGAGACTCACGCCGAAGCCATAATGAATGAAAACAGGACGCATCTTTTAACTTCTTATCTGCGTCATCCGCGTGAATCTGCGTCCTATTTATGAAGGAAATGGTTATGTTTGACGTAATTGCTTTTGACGCCGATGATACGCTGTGGCCGAATGAACATCTCTACATTATGAAACGGGATCAGTTCATTGAGATGTTACGGCCGTATGCCGACCCCCACCACATCGGCGACACACTTGACCAGACGGAAATTGCCAACCTGCATTACTATGGCTACGGCATCAAATCCTTTGCCCTTTCGATGGTAGAAACGGCCGTGCATCTGACCAACGGCCGTGTCTCCGGCGAGACGATTCAGGCCATCCTGCAATTCAGCAAGGAGATGCGTGACCATCCCGTGCAACTGTTTGATGGCGTCACGGCCGTGTTGGACGAATTGGGACCAAAGCACCGGCTGATGATCATCACCAAAGGCGACCTGTTTGAGCAAGAGTCCAAGATCGCCCGCTCCGGCATCGCCGACCGCTTCCAGTACATCGAAGTGGTCAGCGAAAAAGAGGCGGAGACGTATGACGCCCTGCTGCACAAATACGGCATCGCCCCCAGCCGTTTCCTGATGGTGGGCAACTCGGTGCGTTCGGACATTTTGCCGGTGGTGGCAATTGGCGGCACGGCCGTACACATCCCCCACACCTCCACCTGGGCGCACGAACTCGTCCCCCAAGCCGACCGCAGCAGCTACACCGAACTGGCGCACATCGGCCAGCTTCCTGAGTGGCTGGCGGCACGGCCGTGAGGGAAGTAGAATCCCGTAAACCGTGATGCGTGATGCGTGACTCTTGGGTCACGCATCACGCATCACACATCACACAAATGATAGACACCGAAAACCTCAGCAAACAGTTTGAAAACCACATGGCCGTAGACCGGCTCACCCTGCACATTGGCGAAGGCGAAGTCTTTGGTTTCCTCGGCCCCAACGGCGCGGGCAAAACCACCACCGTGCGTATGCTCACCTGCCTGATTGCCCACACGCACGGCCGTGCCACCGTCATGGGCTACGAAGTGGGCAAAGACAACCAGGACATTCGCCGCCATGTGGGGCTGCTCACGGAAACGCCGGGCATGTATGACCGCCTCTCCGCCCACAAAAACCTGACCATTTACGCCGAACTATACGAAGTGCCCGACGTGCCCGGCCAGGTGGAAAAATATCTGCGGCTATTAGGGCTGTGGGAGCGTCGCCAGGATGCTGCCGGCACCTTCAGCAAGGGCATGAAACAAAAGTTAGCCATCGCCCGCGCCCTGCTGCACGAACCCAAAATCCTCTTTCTGGACGAACCAACCGCCGGTCTCGACCCGGAGGCGGCCAAACTGGTGCGCGACTTTATTCTGGAAGTAAAGGCGCAAGGACGCACCATCTTCCTGACAACCCACAACCTGGACGAAGCCGACCGCCTCTGTGACCGTGTGGCCGTCTTCAACCAGCGGCTGCGGGTGATTGACACACCCCAGGGATTAAGACAGGAGTTGTACGGCCGTCAGGTCGTCTTCCATCTCGCCGAACCCGCCGCCCCCTTCCAGCCCACCCTGCAAAACCTGCCCTACATCAACCGGCTGGAAGCCATAGACAACAAACTGGTTGTGGCCCTGGATGACCCCGAAAGCCACAACCCCGAACTCATCCGCCTGCTGGTTAACGCCGGCGCCAATATCCAGTTCGTCGGCGAATTACGCCATTCGTTAGAAGATATTTATCTGCGTCTGGTAAACGAAGCCTGATTTAAGAAGTTCAACTTTTCCGAAAAAGTTGAACTTCTGAACAAAAATGAAAAAAATCCGCACCATCATCAGCAAAGAATGGGCCGAAGTATTCAAAAACCGGCTGGTTCTCTTTTCCGTCATCTTCCTGCCGCTTATCCTCACCATCTTGCCCCTGGCCACCATCTGGGGCATGAGCCGTTTTCCTGCCAGCACCAGCAGCAGTGTCTCCGCCGAAGAGTTAGAATTCTTCGGCGATCTGTGCGTGGGTCTCAGCGAAAACGAATGTGTGATGGTCTATACCCTCAGCCTGTATACTCTGCTCTTTATGATCCTGCCGGTGATGATCCCCGTCACCATTGCCGCCTACAGCATCGTCGGCGAAAAAGCCACCCGCAGCCTGGAACCCCTCTTAGCCACCCCCATCACCGACATCGAACTGCTGACAGGCAAAGCAATTGCCGCCATTGTGCCCGCCATCCTGGCTACCTGGCTGGCCTATTTTGTTTACGCCATTGGCGCCGTCCTCATGTTGGGCACGGAACTGACGCTGGCTTATGTGTTTGCGCCGGTTTGGGTGCTGGCAATTTTTGTGGTCGGGCCATTGATGACCTTCCTCTCCGTCAGCATCGCCATTATGGTCTCTGCCCGCGTCACCGACCCGCGTGTGGCCGAACAGTTGTCCGGCCTGGTGGTGCTGCCCATCATCCTGCTGCTGGTAGGCCAATCTGTAGGCTGGATTGTGGTCAGCCGGGACATGATTTACCTGATTGGCGTCATCGTCCTCATCCTCGATGTCGTCCTGGGTTTTGTCACCATCAAATCCTTCCAGCGCGAAACGATTTTGACGTGGTGGAAGTAAAAAATGGAGATTGGCGATCAGAGATTGGAGATTACCCAATCTCCAATCTCTAATCTCTCAGGAAGCCACTTTTGCCCACAAACAATTCGATTAATCTCGCCGGCCTCAAAATCGGCCATGCAGCCGACCAACAACATCATACAGGCTGTACCGTCTTTTTGTGCCCGCCAGAAACAGTCGGCAGCGTGGATGCGCGCGGCCCGGCGCCCGGCAGCCGCGAATTGACGTTGTTGGACGTGGATAAACCTATTCAGACTGTCCAGGCAGTCTTGTTAACCGGCGGCAGCGCCTTTGGCCTGGCGGCGGCCGATGGGGTGATGCGGTATTTGGGGGAACGGGACATCGGCCATTGGACGCCCATCCGCCGCATCCCCATTGTCCCGGCGGCGGTGGTGTATGATCTCTTTTTCAGCCAGGGCCAGCGGATGCCGGATGCTGAAATGGGCTACCAGGCCTGCCTGAACGCCAGCGAGGCGGAATTTGCCCAGGGCAATGTGGGGGTGGGCATGGGCGTGACGGTGGGCAAATGGGGTGGCCGCGAAGGGTTTATGAAGGGGGGGGTTGG
Organism: Chloroflexota bacterium; assembly: GCA_014584575.1. Classification (GTDB taxonomy): domain Bacteria; phylum Chloroflexota; class Anaerolineae; order Promineifilales; family Promineifilaceae; genus CAADGU01. Next base: position 117 of record JACTMP010000026.1, on the reverse strand, counting down.
CCTGGCCTGTGTGGAACAAGACGGGCTGATTGTGGGGGCGGCAACCGTCGTCAATGCCATTGGCGATGTGGTCAATGAAGATGGCTCGGTGCTGGCGGGGGCGCGCCGGGCCGGGGG
>JACTMP010000064.1 GCA_014584575.1 Chloroflexota bacterium | reverse complement strand
CGCTCACGCAGTTGCCTTCGGCTAGTGGTTCGTCGGGTCAACGCCCACAGGAGACTTGCACTCCTTAGTTACCGCCCATGCCGGGCGTACACAAAAAAGAGCCGAAGGGTTTGGGAAACCCTTCGGCTCTTGTGCGGCCTTTCGCGGTTATTTGAGATTTTCTTCGATGTATTTTTCTTCCGGTTCGTGTTCCTTCATCGCTTTGTAGATGACGTACAGCCCCAGGGCGATGAGGATGACCGGCCAGTATTTACCCGCCAGCGCCACCACATCCAGCAGCACCCCGTCGGTCATGATCGCCACGCCAATCGTGGCCAGGATGCCGCCGGGAATCAGCGCCCACCAGTGCGTTTCCTCGGTGAAGAGCGCCGTCAGCAGCGTAATCAGGGCAAAACCCAGGCCAAAGATCATCAAGAAGATGCCACCTTCGGCGCTGCCGTCCACATTGGCATAAGGGCCGGAAATGGCGTAGACGCCCCAACCAATGCCGCTCAAGATGCCGCCGGGAATCATCAGGCCACCTTCACGGGTGAGGATGCCCCACACCAGGAAAAGCGCGCCCAGCGCCGGCAAAAACAACAGCCCCAGATTCTCCATTTGTCCAAATTGGGCCACCAGCACCAGCAAGCCAATGCCAATCAGGAAAATCCCGCCAATCGTTTCTTTCTTTCTGTTTTTCATTTTCGACCTCCATTGTTTATTTTCCAGGGAATGCCTGGGGATTTTAGTGAGATTGGAGATTAGAGATTGGAGATCAAACAATCTCCAATCTCTAATCTCTAATCTCTAATCCTCTACCAGTTGATTAACGTTCAAACTTGAACCCAGTATAGAGCCGACAGAGACCATTTTGATGTGCCGGAAGTCATGGGCAGGTCATGTTGTGGGTATGACGGCCGTCGCTAAATAGCCGATAAGTTGGTAGCGACGAGGTAAGAAACCGGACGTACAATGTGTATAATGTTTTTAGCGCGCCCGCGCTGGGCGCGCAAAGGATGTGTATGATGATGGATTTACCCTTATTCCCATTGAATACCGTCATTTTCCCCGGCTGGCCCATGCCCCTGCACATTTTTGAGCCGCGCTATAAGGAAATGGTGCGCTACTGTGTGGAGGAGCAGCAGCCCTTTGGCATTGTGCTCATTGAAGATGGGGAGGCGGAGTTTGACACGGCCGTTGTCCCCCATCGTGTCGGCTGTTCGGTGGTCATCACCCAACTGGAAAAGACGGAAGACGGCCGTCTCTACATTATGACCGTCGGCCAGGAGCGGTTCCGCATTCACCGGCTTAAGCGAGACAAACCGTATCTGGTGGGTGAAGTGGAAATGCTCGATTTTGAAGATGAAGACAAAAAGGTGCTGAAAACGGCCGTCGCCGACCTGCGCCCCCTGGTGATTGATTACTTCGCCGCCCTGGCCCAGGTAGACGACGACGCCGAAATTGATGCCAGCCAGATTCCCTCAGACCCCGAAGAACTGAGCTATCTGGCCGCCGCCATCTTGCAGGTCTCGCTGGAAACCAAACAATCCATGCTCGGCGCCCGCAAAGCGTCTAACCTGCTCAAATATCTCACCGGTGTCTACCAACGGGAACTACGGCTCATCCCCCGCCAGGATATGGGCATGTTTTCGCCCAACTAAACCATAGAGGCAGCGCCAGGCGCATGGTTTTCACCATGCGCCTGACGCTGCGTCTGCTACAACTGATACAACTCCCCGTACTTGCCACGCAAATAACGAATATATGGCTCAATGGTCAGCGGGCCACCTGTGACACGTTCAATCAGTTCATTGGCGGTAAATTTACGGCCGTGCTGGTAGATGTTCTCCTTCAACCAGCCATGCAGCGTGCCAAATTCACCCTGCTCAATCTCCGCCGGAATGGACGGGTGCGCCTTCAGCGCCTGCTCATAAAAGAGCGCCGTCATCACATTGCCCAACGTATACCCCTGAAACGCGCCGCCCACCGTGCCCGCAAACCAGTGAACATCTTGTAATACCCCGTCCACATCGCTGGGCGCGCGCACCCCCAGGTCCGCCTCATACCGGGCGTGCCATGCTTCCGGCAAATCTTTCACTGCCAGCGACCCATCCAGCAGCGCCAGTTCCAGGTCAAAGCGGATCATCACATGCAAATTGTAGGTCACTTCGTCGGCGTCCGTACGAATGAGCGACGGCTGCACCTTGTTAATGGCCCGGTAAAAGGTATCCTGCGGCACATCCTTTAGCTGCTCCGGGAATGCGGCCTGTAGCTGCGGATAATAATGGTTCCAGAACGGGCGGCTGCGCCCCACCAGGTTCTCCCACAGGCGGGACTGGCTTTCATGCACACCAGCCGACGTGCCGCCCGCCAGCGGCGTCCCCTCCAGGTCATGACTGACGCCTAACTCATACAGCGCGTGCCCCGTCTCATGCAATGTGCTAAACAGCGCCTCGCCCAAATCATTTTCCTTGACGCGCGTGGTGATGCGCACATCGTCAACGGCAAAGCTGGTCATGAAGGGGTGATGGGTTTTGTCCTGGCGGCCACGATTCAAGTCATACCCATATTTCTGGGCAACCATTAGCCCAAAAGCCAACTGCCTGTCTTCCGGGTAAACCTGTTTCAGGCAGCTATCATCGGCAAGTTCTTGAGCAGCTATGGCTCTGGCGATAGGCACAAGCTGTTGGCGCAGTTCGGCAAAAAGGGTGCGCACCGAATCCGCTTTCATGTCCCGGTCTGCAAAGTCAATCAACGGATCGGCGATGTGATCATAGCCAGGGAAACAGTTGGCAATCTGGCGGGAATAATCAAGCGTTTTGGCCAGGTTATCTTGCACGGCCGTGAAATCATTAGCCGGGCGCGCCTGTGTCCACTGCTGGTAAGCGGCTGCCGCATGTTCGCTCAATGCGGCCAAAAGCTGTGGCGGCACCTTGCTCGCCTGCTCATAATCATGGCGCACCACACGGATCAGGGCGGCTTCGTCGCTGTCATACGGCAACGTTTCCGCCCACGGTTCCAGGGCGTCCAACAGGCGCCCTATTTCCGGGTCAATGCGCTTCTCGTGGGCAATGCGCCCCAGCGTGGCCATCTGGCGACCCCGCGATGGCGCGCCTGCCGGGGGCATATAGGTGGCCTGGTCCCAGCTCAACACACTGGCGGCAGATGTCAGATCATCAATTTCCAATAAGCGCGTTTTCAGTTCTTGCAGTTTCTTTTCCACAGACAGTCTCCCATTTGGAGTAAATTAAGACCTGACAGGATTTTGGCAATCCTGTCAGGTCTGTCACAAATCGGATCGTATCTGAAATTGAATGGATGTCAAAACGTAGAAGGCTGGTAATAGGGCAATTTGGTAACTGCGCAATTGGGGCAATTACGCAATTACCACACTGTTACATGGGCCTCAATCTCCACCTGTCCCTGGGCGCGGGCGACGGAGAGGCGATGATGCCCATCGCGGACGTAGTAGGTGTGGCCGACCTGAATCAGGTCAACCGGCGGCAGCGACACGCTCTGGGCGCGGGCGACGGCGATGTTGACCCACCGATCCAGGTTGTGGGTCTGCCGGGGGCGGAAGGCGGCATCAAAGTCCTGGCTGCGCCCCTCGCTGCCGCCAATCTGGCTGATGGGGATGAGTTGAACGCCGGGCAGGCGACGGCCGTTGCCATGTTCGTTAACAGGCAGCGTGGCCAGGTCATGGCTGCGCCCGGTCGCTCTGGCCCACAGCGCAGACAGGCTGGCCTGGATGTAAAGCTGCCAGAAGCGCTGCACCGCCTGATACCGCCGCTGGGAGGAGTCACGGCCGTTACCCGTGTGCTGTAAATTCTGGTGGATTAGTGCTGTATTTCCGAACATCGTGCCGTCTCCTTTTTCTGAATCTAAGACCAGTGTAGGAAACGGCCGTTGCCTGTTCGTATCGGCCACATTTCGGTCGCGTTGTGGCCGCGTTGCGGTTGGCGTTTCGGTTGGCGTGGCAAACAGAGGTATAATGCAAGCGGAGGTTTTTGTGGCGCAACTGCGTATTCTGCTCCTGGGGTCGCCCCAGATTGAACTGGACGAGACACATCTGGATACCGACCGGCGGAAGGCTGTCGCCCTGCTGGCCTATCTGGCAGTCACGGCCGTGCCCCATACCCGCGATACCTTAGCCACCCTATTCTGGCCGGACAGCGACCAATCCCGCGCCCTGGCGTACCTGCGCCGCGCCCTGTGGGAAGTGAATAACTTTCTGGGCGAAGGCTGGCTGGAAGTGGGGCGCGACCAGATTACCCTGCGACGGGATGCCAATGTCTGGCTGGACGTGGCCACATTCCGGGAATTGCTGCTTAAGAGCAGTCATGTGGCTATGAGCCAGGCCATTGACCTCTATCGGGGCGATTTTATGGCCGGGTTTAGCCTGCGCGACTGCCCCGATTTTGACGAATGGCAGTACCAACAGGCGGAAACACTGCGGCGCGATTTAGGTATGGCGCTGGAGTCGCTGGCAGGAAAGCTGGCCGGGCAGGGGGAAATGGACACGGCCGTGCCCTATGCCCAACGCTGGCTCACCCTTGACCCACTCAACGAAGCCGCCCACCGCCAGTTGATGCGCCTTTATGCCCAATCCGGGCGCCGCAGCGCCGCGTTGCGCCAATACCAGCAGTGTGCCCAACGTTTGCAGGAAGAATTAGGCGTAACGCCGGAGCCGGAAACCACCGCCTTGTTTGCCGCCATCAAAGCCGGGGAAATAGACCACACGCACACCGATTTCCGAGAAGCCATTGTCACCATCCCGGCGAAAATGGATACGGCCGTGAGCCACCCTCCACGCGACAATCTGCCCCTCTTCCCTACCCCTTTTGTGGGGCGGCGACGTTTGTTGCAGGAGTTGGGCCAATTGCTACGCGAACCGCAGCACCGGCTGATGACACTGGTGGGGCCGGGCGGCATGGGCAAAACGCGGCTGGCCGTGCAGTTGGCCCAGGAACAGCGGGCGGCTTTCGCCGATGGCGTCTGTTTTGTGCCTTTAGCGCCGCTGGAGTCAGCACGGCAGATGGTCACGGCCGTAGCCAGAGCATTGCACTTCACCCTGAACGACCGCGACGAACGCAGCACACCACGCCAGCAGTTGCTCGATTATCTCACCGGTAAACAACTGCTGCTGGTGCTGGATAACATGGAACATCTGCTGGACGGGCTGGCCCAAAACGGCGAAACCAGCCTGCCCCAAGAAATTCTGGCCGCTGCGCCGCAGAGCAAAATCATCGCCACCTCGCGGGCGCGGCTGAATGTGCGCGGTGAGACGCTGGTGAATGTAGAGGGGATGGACGTGCCGGCAATGAATGTGACCACCATCTCCCCTGCCGAACTGGAAACTTATAGTTCTCTTAAATTGTTTGCCCTCACCGCCAGCCGCCTCCAGCCAGAGTTCCAATTGACGCCAGAAAACCTGGAGTTGGTGACAGAGATTTGCCGCCTGGTAGAGGGGATGCCGCTGGCAATTGAACTGGCAGCAAGTTGGCTGGAACTGCTGTCGCTGGCCGAAATTAGGGCCGAGATAACACGCAATCTTGATTTTTTGGAGACGGAACTGCAAGACGTACCCGAAAGGCAGCGCAGCATCCGCGCCGTGTTTGAATCCACCTGGCGGCTGCTGACTCTTACCGAACAGGAAACCTTTGCCCGGCTCTCCATTTTTGTGTTCGGTTTCACGCGCCAGGCAGCAGAAGCAGTCACAGGCGCTTCTTTGCGGATGTTGATGGGGCTGGTGAACAAATCGTTGATCCGGCGCGGCGACGACGGCCGTTACACCATCCACGAACTGCTGCGCCAGTATGCCCTGGCGCAGTTGCAGGCTCAGCCGGCAAGCTGGCAGCAGGCGCAGACGCAATACAGCGATTATTTTCTGCGCTTTTTGCTGGCCGAGGGCGAAAAGATGAATGGGGCGGAACAGGCGGCAGCGTTTACGGCCGTAGACAACGAACGCGCCAATATCCAAAACGCCTGGCGCTGGGCCGCCGCCCAACAACAGTATGACCGGCTGCACCAGACGTTGCCCACGCTCTACACCTTTTACCAGGCGCGCTCCTTCACGCCCGAAGATATGGCCATGCTGGACACGGCCGTGATCCCCTTGCAACAACATGAGTCACCCACACACGCCCTCTTCTTGCTGAAATGCCGCATCCTGGTCAGTTGGTTTGCTTACGACATCTTCTTCTACACGGCCGAAACCAACTGGCGCGCCGCACTGCAACTGAACGAGATTTTCCAGTTTGCCGAAACACACAACCTCACCGGGCAGATGGGATTCTGGCTCTCGCTGTTGGGGCTGTTGTATACCGGAGATGTCAATGTGGAAGCGGGGGTTGCGATGATGCGCCAGGCTTACGAGCAGGTGAGCCAGGACGGGCCACTGTGGGAAGTGGCGTTGGCCGCCCACTGCCTCAGCCGGGGGCACATGAACCTGGCCGACCTGGATGAAGCGGCCTATTTCCTGGCCGAAAGTCTACAACTCAACCAGGAACTACAGAATTTGCTAGGGCTGTATCGGGCCCTGGATTCACTGACCTTTTTACATACCTTGCAGCACAATTACGCCGCCGCCCTGCAAACGCTGGAACAGATACGGCCGTTGGTAGAAAAACTCGGCCACCGCATGGGGGATGCCTACATTTGGTGGCGGCTGGCCAATACCCTTTTAAGCGCGGGTGAACATCTGTTGTCTGCTGAAGCCTTCATCAAGGGGCGAGACGTGTATTATGCGGCGTCGTTTACGCCGGCGGCGCTTTCCATGGCCTCCTGGGCCAGCATCGCTCTGACCCGCGCCGGGGAACTGGAGCAGGCGCTGGCGCTGCGCCAGGAGAGCCTGAACCTGCCGGGCGGCAGCCGCAATGTGCTGCTGGCCTGGCACGAGTGGGAAATGGGGGAACTGCGCCGCATTATGGGAGATCGGGAAGGCGCCCGGCAGTGGTATGCCCAAAGCCGTGCGTTGATGGCAGAGTTGGACCCATTAGGGGTGGCGTATTATCACCGGGGGATGGCCGATCTGGCGCTGGCCGACGGCCGTGAGACCGAAGCGCTGCAACATTATGAAACCTGTTACCACATCGTCACCGGCGAACGTATCTTTGGCCAGCCCATCTTCCACGAATGGACACGCGCCTATGTGCAGGCCGGGCAGGCGCGAGTGTTGGCGCGCCAGGGACAGGTGGACGAAGCGCGTACTCTCTTGCAAGAAGCCCTCCGTTTGGCGCACCGGCAGGCAGAATTAGGGCTGAGCCTGATTGTCCTGGTCAGCCTGGCGACTGTTTGCGCCGGGCAGCAACAGTGGCGCGAAGCAGCGGCGCTGGCGGCGTTTGCCCTGGCAGATAAAGCCACCTGGTACGAATTCCGCCAGTTGGCCCAGGTTGTGCTGGCCGAAGCGCGGCAACATTTGACGCCGGCAGAAGCAGACGAAGCAGAGCGGCACGGCCGTAGCCAGACATTCGACGACATCCTGGCACAGTTTACACTTCCCTCTGAATGATGGATAATTACCCTGACACCAGGTAGTACAACAACTGAAAAAGTGGCGCGCCTGGCAGTTGATTAAACAGAGAATGGGCAATGATGCATGGATAAACATGACCCGTTGTTTTATGCTACCCAACACACGCTTGATGATCTCAAGACGATTGCTCGCACACAGCGCGTGCAGGAGTTGTCTTCGCTGTCATTACCAGAAATAGATGAAATCGTCCACAAAATTGCCCGCCATGCCCCCGCCGGAAATGTGCCTGGCGCTATCCTCAGCGGTTTGCTGCGCCTGCCACAGCGCATTCCTCCCGCCGATGTGGTGCAACGAGACATCAACTTACTCTTTAAGGGGGTAGAACAGACGTTGAAAGATCAGATTGTTTATGGCGCTTTTTATGCTACCCCTGCTGCTGTATTGGGCACATACCAAAACTTGCTCAAACTGGCGGGTAAAGACCCGAATCAATCTTTCCCTGAAGGCATCTGGCAGTTTTATATTGATTATGCCTTGCGCGATGATACGGCGCGCCACACCTGCGAGACACATGGTTTTGACACCACTTTAAGTCAGCACAAAATCCAGTTAGCGCCGGTAGACCGGGTGACGGCCTGGGCCATGGCCGCCGCCGCCTGCCTGCATCAGTATTATGACCTGTTGGAGAACGAGTGGCGCGAGCGTGTCTACATTCATGTGCTGCAAAAGCTAACGGCCGACCGGCCCGACGCCGCCCATTTTAAGCGCATGTACCGGTTGTGGGATGGCAAACGGCCGTATACCCGCACCCACGACGCCCAACCCCACGAAAACTACCCTGCCTACCGCCGCCGCAAATTTGATGAATTCCTGGCCACGGCCATGGACGGCCTACCCAAATCGCTCCGGGCCGAATGGTCGGCGCGGGTACAGACTGCGGAACAACAAGACCTGGCGGCGTACCAGCGGCAAATGAGTATCCGCTCCTATCTGGAGCCAGGCGTCTACGGCGAAGTGCGTAAGCCGGTGCCACTGGAAACTGCGCACATCGGCATCATCCACCAGGGGCGGTATTATTTGCTGCCCATTTGTGTGGAAAATTCGGCCTCGCCGGTAGACGTCGCCGCCATGCGCACCCGCATCGCCACCCTGATGACCTATCCCGCCGAGACCTCACCGGCGCAGTTGCAAAAACTGACTTACGTGCGCCGCGCCGCTATGCCGGAGATACGGGCGCAACTGCCAGAAGTGCTAAACAGTGAATTGGACGGCTTACGGCTGGCCCCCATCTGGATCAATACCGATAAACGCTCACGCCACCTGCCGCTTTCGGCTATTCGCCAGGGGGAACGGGCCGTGGGTGACCATCCGCTCACCATTTTTGATACCGGCGAGACCTTTGTTTTTGACCTGTCGCACATCTATTTTGATGGCGTGTGGGGGGTGGCGCTGGCGGAAATTTTGACCAACGAGGCGCTGGCCTGGGCGGTGCATCTGGATAAATTACCGCCAGCACAACCGGGACAGAAACGGCCGTACTCCCCCGCCCTCCACCTGCACCCCGCCGACCATCAACGGCTGGAAGCCGCTCCCCAGGTTGCCATGGAAGCCAGCGCCGAAACCCAATCCGTGGACGTGCCCGCCATTTTGTCTCTGCGGGAACTGTTCAAACGGCGCAATGACCTGTTGGAACTCACCGTCAACGATTTGCTCATCCTTTATCGCGCCATCCACGCCGTCATCTATCGCCCCTCGCCGGAACTGGTGCAAATGTTGGAGCGGCTGCGCGAGGAGGACCCGGAAACCAGCGCGGCCGTTACCTCGGCGCTAAAAGCCATCGGCCCAGACAGCGAGCGCAATCCGGCCATCCTGGTGCCTGTAGATGCCAGTAAACGTTCCCCCCGCGACCGCGTTTACCCCATGACTTTTGGCGTGGATGTGGTCAGCCTGGAATACATCAGCCTGCACCAAAAGGCGCTGGCAGCGTTGAACACCTACGAACGCACCTCGCGGGGGCGGGAACACGCCTACAACCAGTTTGAAAAGGTGCAAAAAGAGTATATGGCCATGTTGGCCGGTTTTGGCGCCGGTTTGTCCGAATATAAATTGCGCGCCGCCGCCGGCGAAAGCATGAGCATGACCACCATCCGCCTGTTAGCCAATTTGCCGGTGCCGGTGCAGCGATTTTTAGACCGCATTCCCACCCAGTTTGATGTTTTAAACGACATGATCAAGGGGCGCGAAGTATTTTCCAATGTGGGGCAGGTGGCGACGACCAGTTCGCTGACCCGCTTTATGACGGCCAAAGATGATAACGAGAAAAAGGAACTGGTGTGGGGGCTGATGACGGACGCCGACCAGATCATGCGCGTGACGCTGCGGGATTTTCGGCCTCATGTGCGGCTGCTCACGGCCGTTGGCCGCCCCGACCTGCCCATCTACATTGCCACCGACCTGTTGGAATCTTACGCCTCCAGCCTGAACCAATATGTGCGCGACGTGCAGCGCATCGCCGGCGCCCAGTTCAAACAGCGGGGATTGTTTTCACGTGGGTAGGTATCAGGTGTCAGGTGTCAAGTTACATGACACCTGACACCTGACACATAACACCACTCTTGGAGTTTGTTTTGATTCGTGAACCATTGCTTGGTCGTAAATTAGCCAGTTATCGCCTGGAACGGTTGTTGGGGCGGGGTGGCATGGGGCAGGTGTATTACGCCTGGGATGAGGCGTTGGATCGGCCGGCCGCCATCAAGATGCTGGACGAACGATACCGCCGCCACCCGACCTATGCGCAGCGTTTTGTGCAGGAGGCGAAGGCGCTGGCCCGCTGGCGGCATGAAAATATCGTCCAGATTTATTACGCCGGCGTGGAGGAGGTTGAGGGGGAATCGCTCTATTTTTACGCCATGGAGTATGTGCAGGGCGTAGACCTGGCGCAGGCGATGGCGAAGTACACGGCCGAGGGCCGCCTGATGCCCCATGATGATGTGTTGCGGGTGGGCACGGCCGTTGCCGCCGCCCTCGATTACGCCCACAGCGGCGGCATCATTCACCGCGATGTGAAACCGGCCAATGTGTTGATTGACACACACGGCCGTGTCATCCTCTCGGACTTTGGCCTGGCCATGGATGTGGCCGAATCGGAATCCGGGCACGTGGTGGGGTCGCCCCGCTACACCGCCCCTGAACAGGCGCGTAAATCGGCCGCCGCTGTGCCCCAGTCCGACCTGTATTCGCTGGGCATTATGCTCTATGAGATGTTGGTGGGGCGGGTGCCTTTTGACGACCCCTCGCCGACCAGCGTGGCCGTGCAGCACGTGACCCAGCCACCGCCGCCGCCACGCAGTTTGAACCCGGCTTTGAACACGGCCGTGTCCGATGTCCTGCTCAAAGCTCTTAGCAAAACACCACAAGACCGCTACCGCACCGGCCATGAACTGATGGAAAATCTGGCGCGCGCCCTCAAAGGCACCCGCCGCCAGGCGGATGAACTGCTGGGTCAGCAGCTTGACGAATACCAGTTAGCCGAACTGTTGGGGCAGGGGGGCATGGCCCGCATTTATCGCGGTTATGATGTACGCCTGAAGCGCAATGTGGCCATCAAGGTGATTGACGCCACCTACCGCGCCGATGTGGAGTACCGCGCCCGTTTTGAACGGGAGGCCCAGGCCATCGCCCAACTGGAACATCCGCACATCGTCAGTCTGTATCGGTATGGCGAAGTGTCCGGGCTGTTTTACATGGCGATGCAATATATTGACGGCCGTGACCTGAAAACGATGTTGGCCGAATACCACGCTCGCGGCGAAACGATGCCCGCCGCCGATGTCAGCCGCATCATCCACGAGGTGTGCCAGGCGCTGGACTATGCCCACAGCAAAAACATCATCCACCGCGATGTGAAACCGTCCAACATCATGATCGCCCGCGACGGCCGTGCCTATCTGACCGATTTTGGCCTGGCGCTGCTGGCCGACACCGAAACGAAAGGGGAAATTTTTGGCACCCCCCATTACATGGCCCCAGAGCAGGCCGTCTCCTCCAAAAGTGCCGTGCCGCAAAGCGACCTGTATGCCGTTGGCGTCATTCTCTACGAGATATTCACCGGGCAGCTACCCTTTCAAGACGTCGAACCGCTGGAAGTAGCCATGAAACACCTCAGTGAAGAGCCGCCACTGCCCCACGAGATTCAGCCAGACATTGATCTGTCGCTGGAAGCGGTGATCATGATGGCGCTGGAAAAGAAACCATCGAAGCGCCCCACCAATGGCGCGGAACTGGCCGCGGCGCTGGATCGGGCGCTCAAGTTGACCCCGGAAACCCCCTCGGTTCTGGGGCTACAGGTGTCAAATTTGGGTGCTGATGGCCCGCCACAGTCGCCGATGATCGCCATTTCCACCAAAAAACGGGAATTACCGCCGGCGCCGGCCGCCGTCAATATCTCGCCAGGGCAGATGGTAGCCAAACCAACCACCAGCGCCCCGGAATCGGCCATGCAAAAATCCAGTAACCGTAGCTGTCTGGGCTTTTTGTTGTTTATCCTGCTGTTGATTGGGGTGATTGCCCTGGGCGTCGCTGGTTTTTATCTGGTGGCGTTTCAGAATCGGGGGACGGACGATTTCACCTATCTGGCAGCGCATGGCAGTTGGCCGCCCACGCTTACACCTTCACCCACCCACACACCTACCGCCAGCGCCACACCGACGGCGACCCCCTCGCCGACAGCCACAAACCGACCGACACAGACGCAGACGCATACACCCACTTCTCTGCCCACCGACACGGCAACAGCGGAAACGGCCGTTACCGAGACAGCCGCTTCCCCCACTACTACATCCCCCACTGCCACGCCACGCCCCACCAATGCTCCTTCCGCCACACCCACACTTGGCCCCACACCGCGCGTCCTGCTCACCCGTGAGGCCGATGGCGCAGTGATGGCCTTCATTCCCGCTGCCACCTTTCTGATGGGGGCAACGGATGATGACCCGCTGGCCGAAGGGGATGAGTTCTCGCGGCACGAGGTGACGCTAGATAGCTACTACATAGACATCTACGAGGTGACGGTGGCCCAGTACGCCGTCTTCATCAACGAATTGGGCGGATATGTGAGCCGCTGCAACGGTTTTCTCTGTCTGGCTACCCATTTTGAAACGCTCAACAGTTATCTGACCGATGACCTGGTGGGGTATATTGCCCAACCCGGTTATGAAAATTATCCAATCAATAACGTCACCTGGCATGGCGCCGATGCGTACTGCCGTTGGGTGGGTGGGCGGTTGCCCACGGAGGCGGAATGGGAATATGCGGCGGGCGGCGGCGACGGCCGGCGCTACCCCTGGGGCGACGCCGCACCGGATGAGGCATTGGCCGTTTTTGGCAGCCCGCTTTTTGCCACGTTACAGGCGGTGGACAGTCACCCCGACGGCCGTAGCCCCTTTGGCCTGTACCACATAGCCGGGAATGTGCGCGAATGGGTGCAAGATGGCTACGACGCCATCTATTACGACCGGGGCGAAACGGTTAACCCTTCCGCCCCCCGGCAAAACAACTACAGCCCGCGTGTCATCCGCGGCGGCGGCTACCGCAGCCCCGCCGCCGACCTGCGCCTGACCAACCGGGACAATATCCGCGCCGTGGAGTTTCAGGGTATACCGGATGTGGGCTTCCGCTGCGTGGTACCGGGAGAGGGTAATTGAGTAGTCAGCAATTCTCAGTTTGATTTGCGGCGGCAGATAAATCTGCACCAACAAGCGGCAAAGTCGGCCTTCGCCGACTGTTTTAAGCCGACGAAGGTCGGCT
>JACTMP010000030.1 GCA_014584575.1 Chloroflexota bacterium | reverse complement strand
TGGAGATGCTGGTCTGCTGCCAGTGGTCAGCCAGGCTTAGACAAAAGTGGGCTATTTTAGCCGCTTGGCGTATCTGTTTTTAAGGTGCAAAAGTCGTGAAAGTAAGTTGAAAAATTTTCGTCAGCATACTGTGTCCGTCCGGCAGAATTTGGTACAATTTTTAGCCAGTTTCAGAGATTGGAAGGCAACCACAACATGACAACCACCCTGGCTGAATTGTTAGGGCAATATGTGTATCGCACCCATAGCAGCGTGAACCGGCTGGCAAAACTCAGCGGTGTGCCCCAACGCACCATCGCCAACTGGCTTAATGGGGTCATTCTTAAACCGCGCCACTGGCAGGATGTGGTCAAGATAGCGGCCGTCCTCCATCTGTCTGAAACGGAAACCGATACCTTGCTCCAATCGGCCGGGCAGCCATTGTTATTTCAACTGCGGACCAAAGCTACTACCGATACAGATCGCACCCTCCTCGCCCATTTCCAATCTCCTAGTCTCCCAATCTCTCAATCTCCCTTTCAAGCCATCGCCGACCTGCCCACCTTCGTCGGCCGTACCCATGAACTGGATGCCGCCAAACGTGCCCTGCTCCACGACGGCCGTGCCGCCATTTGTGGCCTCAAGGGCATGGGCGGTGTGGGCAAAACCAGTCTGGCTTCGCATCTGGCCTACCAACTGCGCCACCACTTTCCCGACGGCGTCCTCTGGGCACGGCTGGATACATCAGACACCCTCTCCATTTTGGCCGCCTTCGCCGATGCTTATGGCAAGGACGTCAGCCAGCACCAGGATATTGACAGCCGGGCGGCCGTCGTGCGGGCATTGCTGGCCGACAAACAAGTATTGCTGGTGCTGGACAATGCCCAGAGCAGTGCAGAGATACGGCCGTTACTGCCCCCCACCACCGGCAACACGGCCGTCCTCATCACCTCCCGCCACCACCTGGAAGTGAGCGATGGTTGGGCACGGCTGGATGTGGAACCATTTGCCGCCCACTCCAGCGACACATTGGCCCTGTTTGCTCGTTTCCTGGGCCACAGCCGCACAGAAGCGGAACGGGAAACCTTGCTGGAAATTGGGCAGCTTTTGGGCCATTTGCCCCTGGCGCTGGCGATAACGGCCGGAAAACTGGCCGCTGATCCCGAAATGACGGCCGTCGCCTACGCCGCCCTCCTCCGCCAAAACGAAACCCGCCTGAGTGAACTGACCCGCGAAGACCGCAGCGTCCGCCTGACCTTCGACGCCAGCTATGCCACACTCTCCCCGGAACTACAGCATCTCTTCGCCGCCCTCGGCGTTTTCAGCGGCGAAGACTTTAGCCCGGAAGCGGCTGCCTACGTAGCTGAAATTTCCCCCGAACAGGCAGGAGCCTGGTTGCCGCAGTTGTACCGGCTGTCATTGGTGCAAGAAGGGCGACTTCGCCGTTACCGCCTGCATCCCCTCCTCCGCGATTACGCCCGGGAAAAAATGACAGACCCCGCCGCAATTGGCCGCATGACCACGTTCTACATCCACACGGTAGAATCTTTAACCGCTTCCAACTTCACCATGCTTGAGTGGGACATAGACAACATCATTGGCACGCTAAATGCCACCTATGAGCAAGGTCTGAGTGAATGGTTTATGCAGGCACTGTTTGCCTTCCGGCGTTTATTGCAGGGGCGCGGTTTATATGCCTTGCTGGACACACAGATGGATCACGCCGAACAGATAGCCCGCCAGCGTGGCCACACGGAAGAGCTGGCGCGTGTCTTGCGCTACGTGGGGGAGTGCAAACAGGTACAGGGATACATCGAACTATCCCGTCGCTATTATGACGAAGCCCTGACACTAACACGCGCCAGCAGCGACCGCCAGTTGGAATGTGAATTGCTCGAGCGAACAGGGCAGATAGAGGAAGCTCTGCAACTGGCCCGCGAAATTGGTTATGACTCATTTTTGCCTTTGCTGGTGGGGAATTTAGGGGTCAAGATGGGAATGCACGGCGACTTTGCCGCCGCCGAAACCCATTTTCAGGAAAGTGTGCGCCTGGCACGGCCGTTGGGCAACTATGAAGTGATCATCCCCATGACCCATAACCAGGCATGGCTGGCTTTTCAACGAGGAGATTTTGCACGGGCCGATCTGTTGAATGAGGAGGCGATTGCGCTGGCGCGTGAATCTGGGCAAAACGAGCCGCTGGTGGGAGCCTTACGCAATCATGGTGAGAGCCTTTTTGCGCGTGGCAATTTTGCGGAAGCAGAGAAGTACATGCAGGAAGCGCTGACTCTTTCGCACCAGTACGGCAGCCTGAGTTCGGTGGGGCAATTATTGGTGGAAATGGGCAGGCAGGCATTCAGCCAGAAAGAGATGGAAAAAGCAGGGGGCTACTGGCTAGAAGCAGTGCAAATTGCTGAATATACCGACAACATTTCACTCAAATGTCTGGCTCAATCCTCGCTCGCGGAATATCACTTGCATGGCGGGGAATTGGAGATCGCAGAGGGATACGGCCGTGCGGCTGTGGCTATCATCCCCTCTGTAGACCATCCCTGGTATCCCGCCGAAGCCTATTTTGCGCTGGCTCAGGTCGTCCTGGCCCGTGGTCAGCATGATGAAGCTATGGCGCTGGCCCAGGAAAGTCGGGCGTTGTTCACGGCCGTCAACCATGCCCGTGTGTCCGACGTGCAGCAATGGCTGGAAATGCAGGTTGTTCAGAATAGAGGTTCCAATAGTGCCAGGCACAGTATGTAACACGATTTGCCAAATCGTGTATACACACACCGACGAGTTGAATCGTCTGCTACAAACCAGCAATTCTCAATTTGAAATCAAATTTTCGTAGGGGTGGGATGGCGCGGGTTCCATTTGGGCAAAACGGATGGCCTGGTTTCCGCGCCGTCTCACCCCAACCGGCTAAAACGGGGTGAGGCCCAGATTGGGGTGAGACAGGCGGGGATGGTCGCTTTTCTTCATGGCAAAGGTATTGCCCCGCCTGTCCCACCCCTACCGCACATCTTAAAATGAGAATCATTGTTTTTTCAGGAAACCTGTTGCCTGGGGAATGAGGTCAGCCAGTTCGCCGGCCAGCAGGCCAGTATCACCGGGATAGAGGGCAGCCGCCGAGCCGTGCAGATAACCACCCAACACGGCCGCTGCATACGGCCGTACCTCCTGCCCCAACAACGCCACAATCACCCCGTCGTTATCAACAACACACAACTCAGCCAGCCAACGGCCGTTTGGCAGCCATGCCCGGCCGTCGCGGGTAGAGTTCCGGGGTGGGGGCGCACTTTTCTACTGTCACCAGATAATGCAGGTTGGTCGTACCGGGTAAGGTCATGGGGTGTAGCTGCGCCGGGCCGCCGCCCAACAATCGAATAGCGGCGGCGGCAATCGCCGTTTCCGCCACTGCCTTCTCTCCCTTCTGCGCCAGCATGAAACCACCCACCCGGCAAAAAGGGAGCAGATATTCGGCCAGCACGCGCATCTCGGCCACAGCACGCGCCACAGCCCAATCATAATGGGCGCGGTGCGCCGGCTGATGCGCCAACACCTCCGCCCGTTCAGCCACAATTTGCACTGACGCCAACCTCAGTTCCACCACAATGGTCTGCAAGAAGCTGGCCTTTTTAGCCACGCTCTCTACCAAAGTCAATTGCATTTGGGGGAAGGCAATTTTGAGCGGCAGGCCAGGAAAGCCGGCGCCGGTGCCCACGTCAATGAGGGCACGGCCGTTCAAATCACCAGTTACAGCGACACAGGTAAGGGAGTCATAGAAATGGCGTTCGATGATAGTTTCCGGGTCGCGCACGGCCGTCAGGTTCAGCCGTTCATTCCAGGCCAATAATAACTGCCAGTAGGCGGCGAACTGCGCTTGTTGGTCTGCCGACAGAGCCACGCCGAAACCGGTAACTGCCTCGGCCAAACGGGTAAGTTCCATGGCGATCTAACGGCTGCGCTCCAGGTTCTTAATGGTCATATCAATCTGGTAAGTATCATATTGCTCACCGCCAAATATGGCCGGTGCGAAGAGCGTGACCCAGGTATGTACTAATTGTGGCCGCTGCCGAATATAGAGCGGCGCCAGGGGCATGACACCTGCATCCCCAAACAGACGATTTTCTACCTGTCGGTACACGGCCGTGCGCTCAGCCGTCTCCAATAAACCATTTGCCTGCCGGATGAGGTCATCCACTTCACTACAGGGGCGGTTGTGGCGATTTTCACTGTCTTCACAATGCAATAAATCACCCATCCAATTGTTGGCGTCTGGGTAGAAAGGCGCCCAGGCCAGTTCCCACACATCAGGCCGGACCGCACCGCCATCGCGCCGGGTGTTTGCCAACAAAACGCCAAACTGAACCTGCTCAATTATTATCTGGCTTTCGATGCAACCTAACTCGTCAATCCACATCCGCCGAATCAGTTCTGCCTGTTGCAGGGAAAGGTCAGAGGCGCTGACCTGGAAGGTAAACGGGGGGATGAGCTGGCAACCGCCAAAACCGCTGGCAGCAAGTTGTTGGCGGGCATAATCGGGACTATAGCCCACGCCGACTTCCTGAATGGGTACCGAAGCGACAACGCCGGGCGGGGTAAGGTGCTGCATCGCTACAGCCTGGGTATCAAATAAAGATTCAACCAATCTTTCCCGGTTTATGGCCGCTGCAAAAGCACGCCGCACTTCTGGCTCGCGGAAAATACCACTGTCGAAGTTAAAACCCACATAATGTACCGTTTGTTCCGGTACTATCTGCAGGCGCGTGGCAATCCGTTCCTCGGCGAAGTCAATGTTCAGATTGGCAGCTTCTATGATGTCCAATTGGCGCGCTTGCCACAGATCGTAGGCGCTGTTATCCCCTTTGGCGTAATAAATGTTGACAAGTTCAACATTCCCCTGGCGTGGCAGCGGCCACAAAGGATTGAGCTGCAGGGCTTGCAAATCGGTGTTAAGTGGAAAGTAGGGGCCGCTGGTGAGAAAGGGGGTTTCGGTATTTGTTTGCCACCTTCGAGACTGCCATTCATCCCCCAGCGCGATGACAAATTCTGGCGGCAACGGCCGTGTAAACCACAAACTGGTCAACGTGAGAAAGTGTGCCGCGGGTTTGGTAAGCGTAAATTGGACGGTGGTGTCATTAAGGGCTACCACACCAATGCGTTCCAGATCCGTGGCGGTAGCATTAGGGGTCGTATTGGCATGTTCACAGCCGCGAATGATAAAGAGGATAAAAGCGTCTGGGGTAAATGGCTTGCTGTTGCAGGCGCGTTGGATGGCAAACACGACATCGGCGGCAGTGACCGCCCGTACCGGCTGCACGTTGTAAAGGCCATTGGGTTGCCGGGCGCCTGGCCTTACCCAGAAGATGTCATCACGCAAGTGGAAGGTCCAGACACGGCCGTTGTCACTTACCTCCCAGCTTTCAGCTAAGGCTGGTTCAATGAGGTTAGTACGGTGATTATACCGGGTCAACCCCACAAACAGATTTTCAATCAAATCAATGCCGTCCTGGCTGATACTCTGTTGCGGGTCTATGGCCGGCAGGGTTTCCCGTTCAAAACCAATGTCTAGCGTCACCGGGCCAAGATTCTCAATCGGCAAAGCTGTGGGCGGCGGCGTGGGCGTGGGCGTCAATTCAATGACACGGGTAATGACAATCTCTTCGCCAATAACCGTATAAACTTCCGTGACCACTACTTGGGCCGGTTCTTCAATTACGTCGGCGCCATTGCGGCAGCCGACCACCAACAGCAAGAGTGCCATCAGCAGGATCGCCACAACGACAATCGTCCTTTGTGATGTCTGTATACTGCCTGGTTTGTTCACACACCCCATGCTATCTGATGCGCCAGACGCCGACAAGTATTATTCAGCCTGTATCCATGATCTGGCGACACGAGGGGGAATAGGCACATACGGCTATGGTCACGGCCGTGTGAGGCTTGCGTGGTATAGAGGCGAGTAGTAATATAGTGCTGCTGGCAAGATAAACATATGAGATGCCTCAAGGCAAGCGTGAGATGAAGTTAAAGGCCTTTAGAAAATTCCAGCCAAAGGATTAAACCGCCATGTATGAACGAGTCCTGGTAATTGACGATTCACAGGAAATCCGGGATTTTCTTTGTGAATACATATTGCAGCCAAAAGGCTTTGAAGTAATGCAGGCTTCTAATGGGTTAATGGGGCTGGAGATGGCCATTGCCAAAGAACCAGATCTCATGATCGTGGATCAACAAATGCCGCGACTGACTGGCCTGGAAGTGCTGGAAAAGTTAAAGGAAAGGGGAATTGAAATACCGGCTATCCTGGCTACAGCGCACGGGTCAGAGGAAACGGCCGTAGCCGCTTTCCGTTTAGGTATTCGTGATTACGTCATCAAGCCCTTCGACGCCGACGAAATCAGCGAATCGGTGGACCGCGCCCTGCGCGAGAGCCGTTTGCAGCGCGAACGTGATCAGTTAGTGCAGCAGTTGATGGAAAGCAATTCACAGTTGCAACGGCGGGCACAAGAGCTAAATGTTTTGTATGGGGTCGGGAAATCTGTGGCTTCGTCCCTTGATCTGGAAGAAGTATTGCATCGGGTGGTGGAAGCGGCCGTGTATGTGGTGGGTGCAGAAGAAGGCTCGCTCATGTTGCTGGATGAAGAACATGGCGAACTGTACATTCGCGCCTCAAAGAACCTGGATTCCAAAGCGCGTTCTATGCGCAAGCGGGTGAATGACAGCCTGGCCGGTAAAGTGCTGCAAACCAAACGCGCCATTGCCATCGGCAACGATTCCCAATGGAAACGCACCCACACGGCGCTCCTGGTCAAATCCCTGATCTATGTCCCCTTGATTCTGCAAAACAAGCCCATTGGTGTTTTGGGCGTGACCAACCGGCTGAAGGAAACATCGTTTGACAGCAACGATACCCGCGCCTTATCGGCGTTGGGTGGGTATGCCACCATCGCCATTAACAATGCCAATATCTACTCGGAAATTGAACGGGAAAGAGAAACGTTGACGGCCGTCGTAGACCAGACAGACAATCCGGTACTCGTTGTAGACGAAGAGTTCAAAGTGATCTTGCTCAACAAGTCGGCGCGCGATTTATTCCAGTTACCTGATGCTAAATTGTCCGGCATCCCTGTGCAAAAGTTAGTGAAAGACCCTGCCCTGGTAGAGTTTGTGACCCAGGTGGATGGAGCCGCAGTGGATACGGAGGCCGAGATCACATTGGCCGACGGCCGTAAATTTTTTGTGCAATTAGCGATCATCCAGGGCGGCAGTTCCCGCTCTTTGTTAATGCGACAAATCGAAGACTAAGAGGTCTTCATCCCCAACCAGAAGTGGTGTGGCAGTACGGTGCGCAACGGCCGTACCTCAGTCCGCCCCACTTCTTTTTTTTGCGCCAACATCACCGGGTTCACCAGACACAGTTCTGGCGACCGCCCATACTTTTGTTCATAATACTCCACAGCTCGCAAGACCTTTTCGTCTAACGGCCGTTTCGCGTCATCATCCAGCCATAACATGCCCACGTTCATAATCTGTCTCCCATTACGGTAAATTTTTCGCCTGGAGTAAACCGCTTCAGCCCGTTCCTCTTGCGCCTATAGTTTACATAAACCCAATTAACTGCCAAATTCAATGCCCGATGTCGTGGCTGTGAAAGTCTGCGAAGAGGTGTCCTGTAGCCTCTCTTGCCTGATACCTAATTGTTCCATCTGAATTTGCTGCGCCAGTAACGGCTGAGGTCGGCGGCGATTCAGCGCCTCTAAAGTTAATTGCAGGTCATATTCGCCAATGTAAGCGGCCTGAAAATGTGTCAGTTCACCATCAAGCACCGCCAGAAAATCTCCCTGCCCTAACAAGAATTCGGCCTGTGTGCCCGGCAAATCAGCAGCGGCGGCGGCTTGCGTCGCATGGTGCATTTTGCCCACAATCCGCCCCGGCATATTCATGCGAAAGCTACTGTTTAGCTGCTCTGCTTCCGGGTCACTGGTAGTCAGCAGCAAGTGAATACCAACCGCCGGGCCTCGTTGCAGCAGCAGGGAAATGTTTTCGCTCATTGCCTGTCGTTTGCTGTCTGATTGTAGTAATTTGAGCACTTCATCAATCATCACCACAATCTTGGGCGTGTCCATCTGTTGATCTTGCCGGTAGAGACATTCACCGCTGAGAAAATCGAGCAGTTCCCGGTAATCGTCCACATCATAGGCCACCGGGCTTAACACATGGGGTAGAAGGGATAGAGGCTCAAGCGAGGTGAACGTTTCAAACTTACCGGCAGTGCTGCCATCTAGAACCACCAATTGCAGTTGAGACTGCCGATGCTGCAGCGCCAGCGACAGGGCTATGGACCGTAACAAGGATGTTTTGCCGGCGTTGTCTACGCCTGCCACCAACAGATGGGGCAGTTCGTCTGGGGAAAGCTGCCAATGGAGGGCACGGCCGTGTTCGTCCAACCCCAATAACAGCGTCAACGGCGGCAAAGAAGGCGTTATCGTCATCAGGTCTAACAAAGAAACCGGCGCGTCCTCGGTACGGGCCACGTGCAACTGCCAGCCGCCAGCATGGGGCGCTAATTCACCATCAGACGCGCCCAGCGCCGTCAATAGCTCCTGTTTAATCTCGCGCAGCCTGTCCAGGCTGCTGCCCACATGCGCCGCCAGATCAAACCGTATCCAGCGCGGCTGCACAAATCCACCAGCCACCCGCGCCGCCAGGTCATGTTTGCTCAGCACGTTTTCAATACGCCGTGACTGGATTTCCAACTGATACTGCAACCGTTTCTCCTGCATGAGCTTACGCCACTCTCCATTTTCACTCATCATTCTTGCCCTTTATGAGTGCGCCCAAACTTCTCCGTTAGCACATATGTTCTTGTTGTGAGTTAAAAAAAAGGACGGCATACGGCCGTCCTGCTCACTTTCACCGATTGCCCATCAATTTGCCATCTGGCGCAATACCAGCATCACTTTACCCTGCACCTGCACTTCGCCGGGATCCACATAGATTGGTTCCATGGTGGGATTGGCCGGTTGCAGCCGAATCTTGTCCCCTTCATGGTAAAAGTGTTTGAGGGTGGTGGTGTCGTCGCTCAGCCAGACGGCCACCATATCCCCATTGCGGGCATTGCTATCTTGCCGCATGATGACGATGTCGCCATCATTAACCATGGCATCAATCATAGAATCCCCGCTGACGCGCAGGGCAAACAGGTCATTGGTGCGGCCAGGCAGCATGGAGGTGCTTACCTCGATAGCGTCTTCCTCGTCATACACGGCAAAATTATCATGCCCCACTTCAATCGGTTCACCAGCTTTAATGTGGCCGAGCAGAGGCACACGCACCAGATTGGAGATGGCCTGCGCTACGGCCGTTTGCACACTCCCCACTGCTTGAGCCAATTCACCCGTTAAACGCAAACCACGTGACACGTCCGCGTCACGCTCCAGTAATCCCATCTCTTTGAGCCGGGTCAGGTTGTAATTCACCACCGAAGTTGAGGTAATACCCACCGCACTGCCAATTTCGCGGATGGTAGGCGGACGGCCGTGTTCGGCCACATAAGAATGGATATAGGCCAATATACTTTTCTGGCGCTCTGACAATGGTTTCTCACTCATAGTGGATTACTCCTGTACATCATGTTACTTAGAACATGTTTGCCGCTCATTTGTTCTGAGAGTATACAAGAACAGTTGTTCGGTGTCAAGCACAAATTTACATAAGCAAAAGGCTAGACGAGAAAGTGTTTCTCTGGATTTTGTTGGCGCAAGATGGGGCGCGTTATGGGGAAGGGGGACAGGTCAGCCGAAGCAGCGCCAGTTGTGACCAATTCGCCCAGGAGTTTGCCGATGAGGGAGGCAAATTTGAAGGCGTGACCGGCGCCAATGGCCACGGCCACGTGGGGATGGTCGGGCAAGGTGTCAATAACAAAATCGCGGTCGGGCGTCAGGGTATACAGGCAGGTTTTGCTGAGGATGGGCGGGCCGTAGCCGCCAGGCAGCAGGCGTTGGGTAAAGTCGGCAACCCGTTGGGCGTTATCTGGGTTGGGTGTAAAGGAGCGGGTCACGGCCGTGACCTCTGCCCCACCCACATCTTGCGCCACCTTGATCCCCGCCTCGCCATACACCGGAAAGCCGTAGTAACAGGGGTCGTCCATCCAAATCCATACGGGGAACCGTTCGGGGGCAAAGGTCGCCGGGTCAGGCGTGGCAAAATAGGTCACTTGCTCCTGCGTCACCGTCAGTGGTAACTGCCGGCCAAAATGGGCCAACGCCTCGTTGCTCCACGCCCCGCCGGTGATGAGCAGGTAACGGCAGTGATACCGACCCCTGTTGGTGATGACGGTGATCTCGTGCCCGCTGTCGTGGACGGCCGTGACCACTTCATTCTCTCGCAACTCCACCCCATACGCCCTCGCCATTCTGATGTGTGCCGAATTGCATCTGGCGGCTGGCGCAATGCCGCTTTCCGCCTGGAAAATAGCTCGCACATCATCCGTCAGGTGAAATTGCGGCCAACGATACCGCACCTCGGCCGCCGTTAGCCATTCAAAGGGTACATCACATGCCGTGAGGCTATCGGTGTAATCGGCACTGGGGATGGCAGCGTTTGCCGGGAAGAAGTCCAGGCCGCCTGTTTTGATAAGGAGCGATTCGGCCGCGTCCGCTTCCAATGTGGCCCAGGCCCGGTAAGCCTGTTTTGCCAGCGCCACATAGGCTGGCGTGTGGTAAGAAAGCCGGATGATGCGTGAATGGTCTTGTGAGCCGCCACGCACATGGCCGATTTCAAATTGTTCCAGACCGAGCACGTCACGGCCGTAGCGCCGCCCCAACCAATACGCCGCCCCGCTGCCAATACCGCCCAGACCGAGGATGATGACTTCGTAATTTGTTTTCATTGGACTTGGATGGTTGAGAGATTGGGAGATTAGGAGATTGAGAGATTCAGCCAATCCCCTAATCTCTCAATCTCCCAATCTCTCTCCCAGGTAACGCCGAATATCGAGGCTCAAATCTTCCATCGGCGCGTAATAGCCGTGCTGGAAAACGCGGCTGTTCATACCGCGCTGCACACTTTCACACACCACCCAATCTTGCCGGTTTACCAGGTCCCAGAACTCGACTGCATCGCGGGGATCAAAATCCGGTTTGGCAATCTCATCCGGGTGGAAAAGGAAGTCACAGACAACGGCCGTGTGCCCCGCATCCACCGGCCACAACGTAAACGCGGCTACATGGTCACACGACAGGCTAACCATCAAATTGGGGTAAATCAGTTCCCCTTTGTGCCGCACCTGCTCTTCGGGTGACAGGCCGGGGAAAGGGGCGCGGTTGGTCGTGCCCGTGAGGGTGAAGGTGTATGTGCCTTCGGCCTGGGGGATGCCGTCTTCCCACTCCAGATTGCTGCCGCCGCGCTCTTTGAAGGCGGGCACGATGCGGCACAATTCCGGGTGTACGGGGCCGCAATGGTAACATTCGTTGTAGTTTTCTACGATCACTTTCCAGTTGGCGGCGACGGGGTAGACCAGCCGTTGGGCCGTTTGCAAATCGGCCAGGGGGTAACGGTGGACGCGGTCGGGTATGGGGCCAAGTTGTGCAGCCAGGGTTTGCGTTGACTGGTGGGGTGTCAGGTGCAGGAAGATGAAGCCGCCCCAGGTTTCCAGCCCCACCGGGTAGAGGCTGAACTCGTCCCGACACAGGCCGTCGGTTTCGTCCAGGAAGGGGGTGCTGCGCACACGGCCGTCCAGTTCATAGCTCCAGGCGTGGTACGGGCAGTGGATAATGCCGCGAAAATGGCCGGTGGGGGACACGGCCGTGCCCGTAGCCAACTCAGCCTTATCTAGCACCAACTGGCTCCCCCGATGGCGGCACACATTGTAATGCGCTCGCAACTCACCGGAACGGGTGCGAGTGACGATAATGCTTTCACCTACCACCTCCACCAGCAGATAATCACCGGGTTTGGGCAGCGATTCAGTACGCCCCACACAAAACCATTCCCGGTAAAAAATCTGCTCCTTCTCCCGCGCAAAAAAGGCCGGGTCCACATAGGCGGCGCGGGGTAATGTGGGTTCTAGCGTTGTCTGGGTCATAGAAAATCCTCTACAGAAGGAGGGGAGGCTTTAGCCGAGGGTCGGCTAAAGCCTCCCCTCCTGAATTCAAACCATATCGCGGGCGATGGCGAAGTTCCAGGTGTGGTCAAAAACCAGGGCTTCGCCTTCATAGGCGTGCAGGGTGTTGCTAACGTGGAAGTGGGTGAGATCGGCGCTCATGTGGCTGAGGGTTTGCACGCGGATGTGCCATTCGTTACGCTGCAAGCGCACCATACGTTCGCTGATGGCGACGGCCGTCAACGGATCATCCTCTTGAATGGTAAAGCTGTCCCGGTTGATACTCTCCTGTTCCAGCCCATTGTCCCGGAAACGGATACGGCCGTCATCCACCTCAATTTCCAGCGTACTCAGGCCGGTAATCAGGTCGCGCCGTATTTCGCGCCGGTTTTGCGCCGGGCGCAGCACGTCCAGCGGGTACGGGGCGGCGGATTCGGCGGGGAGGAACGGCCGTAACAATTCATCTTCCGCTCGTGGTGGGCGCACGGGCAGGTGCAGTTCGCCGCCGGGGTGCAGCGTCAATGTCACCGGGGTGGGCGCAGGCCAGGCGTGGGGCCACCAGGTGGGTGAGAGCGCCAGCCGCCAACAATGCCCGGCGGGCAGGGCGTAAGCGGTGGCATTGAGGCGCAGGGTGATGGGGTACGGCCGTCCCGGTGCCAGCGGCGCGGGGTTTTCATGGCTTTCGCGGTGCGCCAGGTTCAACAATCCCCAACTGACCAGCGTGGCCGCGCCATCCGGGTGTACGTCACACAGTCGGGCGGCCAAAAGCGCCTGTGGTTGGTCGGCGGCAATGGTCAGCGCCACTTCCGGGTAGCCCAGGATTTCCATGCGTTCGGATAACGGCGCGGTGGTGAAGGTTAGGCTGTGGGCATCTTCTTCGCGCTGGTCGGCGGCAAAATCGCCGGGCGCGCCCGCCGCACACCATTCACCAGCGGTCAGTCCCACTGTTTGTGGGCTGGTAAAGGGGATGGGGGGGGCGGCACGGCCGTCTGCCACCAATTCACCATCTTGCAAACCCAGCCGGTGGGGGGTGATGTGGGGCGAGGGCCAGGCCGGTTCAGCCACCCAACGGCCGGGCCAGACGGGGTGATGGGTAGACGGCCGTGCGCTTTCCATCAACCACACCTGCAGCATCGGCTCGTCCATGATGCCGGTCTCGATTTCCTTGAGCCAGTAATCCCACCAGCGTAGGCTCTCTTGCAGGAAACCAATGGCCGGGTCAGGACGGCCGTCTTCGGGAAAGTTGTGCGCCCAGGGGCCAATCAGCCCTTTTTTGGGGGCGGTTAGCCCGGCGAGCAGGCGGGGCACGGCGTTGGTGTAGGCATCGGCCCAGCCACCGATGGCATAAACCGCGCATTGGATGGCCGCGTAATTTTCACAGACGGAGCCGTGCTGCCAGTAGGCATCGCGGTGTTGGTGACGCAGCCATTCTTCCACGTAGGGGGGCGTTTCGGCCAGGCGGTTGAGCCACATCTCGCGCCATTGTTCGCCCGCCCAACGCGGGTCGGGTGGCAGGGCATTGTAGACGAACATGGTGGAGGCCCAGGCCAGCATTTGGGAAGCGAGGACGCAGCCGCCCATGTAATGCACGTCATCGGCGTAGCGGTCATCGGTGAAGTGCATGGGGATGATGGCTTTGAGTTGCGGCGGGCGGCGGGCGGCAATTTGCAGGCTGTTGAAGCCGCCCCATGATTTGCCAAACATGCCGATACGGCCGTTGCACCAGGGTTGGTCGGCGATCCAGGCCAGCAGTTCCAGAGCGTCATCTTGTTCCTGACGTAAATACTCGTCACGCAGGATGCCGTCGGCGTCGCCGCTGCCGCGCATGTCCACGCGGATGGCGGCGTAACCGTGCCCGGCCAGGTAGGGGTGGCGAATGGCGTCACGCACGGCCGTGCCATCACTCTTGCGATAGGGTAGATATTCCAGCAGGGCAGGCACGGGTTGGCGTTCGGCGCCCTGCGGCAGCCAGATACGCGCTGCCAGCCGCGTGCCGTCGGCCAGGGGAACCCAGGTGTTTTCAATTTCACGGATGGGGTGGGGGAGTGGGGGGGTGTTCATAATGGGTAATTGAGTAATTGAGTAATTGAGTAATTGGGTAATTGGGAGATTGGGTAATTGGGAGATTGGAGATTGAGAGATTAGGAGATTGAGGATCACTTTATCACCCCTTCACCCCCTCACCTGCTCACCCCATCTCTCCTATAAGCGGCCATGATGGTCTGCAATTCATCAAGGGGGAGGGCGTGGACGGTACGGCCGTGTTTGCCCACCATCGTCTCGGCCATGCACAGGCAGTTGAGGATGGCTTCTTCGGTGGCTTCGGCGGTGGCGTCGAACAGATCGTTCAGGTGGCGGTGGGGGATCATGCGGATGTGGCGCAGGAAGGTGGTGCCTTGCGAAGGCAGGTGGTTGCCGGTGGCGAAGGCCAGGAAGATGTCGCCACTGCCGTTATAGCCGGTGCCACCCATGCGCGCCAGGCCGACGGTGGCCCGCTGCGCCAGCCGTTTGCACTGCACCGGCAGCAGCGGCGCGTCGGTGGCGATGATGATGATGATGGAGCTATTGACGGGGGGTTCGTGGGAGAAGGGGTTGGGGACACGGCCGTAGTCAATCATCTGCCCCACCGGCACGCCATCCACCCGGAACAAGGCGCGGTCGCCATAGTTCGCCTGCACCAACACGCCGATGGTGTATTCCCCTTCTTCCATTTCCACCACCCGTGAGGCGGTGCCAATGCCCCCTTTGAAATCATGGCAGATCATTCCCGTGCCGCCGCCGACGTTGCCTTCGGCGACAGGGCCGCCTTTGGCGTCGGCCAGGGCGGCGCGCACGTGTTCTTCGGTGACGTGAAAGGCGTTGATGTCGTTGAGCCAGCCGTCGTAGGTTTCGGCCACCACCGGCAGCAAAAAGCTGCGCGTGTATCCTTCTTCCACGCTCACCTTCACCAGCGTGTCCCGCACGATGCCTACCTGGTGGGTATTGGTAAGGCCGATGGGCGAGCCGAGCATCCCCGACTCTTCCAGCCAGGGGATGCCGGTGAGTTCGCCGTTGCCGTTGAAGGAGTGGTAGGCGGCAAAGGCGTAGTCGTCCCAGATGTTGCCCATGTGGGGCACAATCATGGTGACGCCGGTGCGGGCTATGTGGGGTTCATCGTGGATGAGGGTGCAGTGGCCGACCAGAACGCCAGGTACATCGGTGATGGCGTTGTGGGGGCCGGTGGGGAAACGGCCGATGGTGATGCCCAGGTCACGTAAGCGGGTACGGATCATAAGAGAGTTCCTTTTGGCAGTAAAGCGATAGATGGTAGCAGGTTGCAAGTTGCAGGTAATCACCTGCTACCTGCCACTTGCTCTTTTTGCACGGGTAACAAATTGGATACAATTATACCCGTGAGATTATTTTGTGTTCTGGGAAAAGTAACCGTCGCGTTGATTGTGGGGAGAAACAATAACGCCCTGGTGGGGCTGCTCTCAGAAATTAACATTTCTAAAAGGGAAAACAGTTTATTTTAATAATAAGGTATGGAAATTGGCGCAGTCTGTCGGTGTGTGACGGCCGTTTCTGCATACCTCTATTTCAGGGAGGAAACCATGTTTCCCAGCCAGTTTCGTCGTTTTTTTGTATTGATTATGATGGTGGGGTTGCTCACGGCCGTGTTGCGTTTGGGTACGGCCGTGACCGCCCAACAACCTGTCGCGCCACCGGCCCCAGATGAACGCACCCTGTTGCCCCATCTGCCCACAGAGGAGGCAGATCAAGAGGCAGGTCAGGCCATTCTTTACCCCCCGGATTGGAGTAAAGGTGTTTTTCAATCGTATCGTGACGGCAATTGGGAAATTTACAGCAGCCAGCCGCCTTACCGATTGACGAATCATGGCAGTTCCGATATGCACCCCCGTTACAATCGGGGCGCTACCCACATCGTGTTTAGCTCGAATCGGGACGGGGATTACGAAATCTATGTGATGAATATTGTCGGGGCCGACTTGCAACAGTTAACGCACAATGGAGCGCACGATGTGAACCCGGTCTGGTCGCCGGATGGCAGCCAGATCGCTTTTCAGTCTTACCGGGATGGGCAGGCTGAGGTTTATGTGATGGATGCCAATGGTTTGAACGAGCAGCGGTTGACGGCGCATGGCAGTTATGATGGCGAACCAACCTGGTCGCCGGATGGCAGCCAGATTGCCTTTACGTCGGCGCGGACGGGGACGCCTTACATTTATGTGATGAACAGCGACGGCACGGCCGTAACCCGGCTTTCCAATCAGCCCAGTGTGTACCCGGCCTGGTCACCGGATGGCAGCCAGATTGCTTACAGCGGCGACCAGGATGGGGACGGCTGGCTGGAGCTTTGGTTGATGAACGCGGATGGTTCAAACCAGCATATATTGTACGATCCGCCTTTCCATGTGGAGCAAGATGCCTGGGCGCGTGGTTGGTCGCCAGACGGCCGTGAAATTACCTTCACCTCGATAAAATTTATCCTATACCAGGGGAACTGGTATTGGGAATGGGCTTATGCTCGTAGTTATGACCTATCCATCGGTGATGCCCATAATCTGGACCAGGCCGGTGTGGAATGGCATCCAGACTGGCAAACGATGGATGTCACTCCTCCACTGACAGAATTGGAGAGCATCCCCACTTATTCACAGGCGGCTGACTTTTATGTTCGGTGGTCGGGTGTTGACCAGCAATGGGGGGCAGGAATAGGAGCATATGATGTGCAGTATCGGGTGGGAGCGGGCGGCCCCTGGGTGGATTGGCAGACGGGGGTGACAACCACATCGGCACTGTATACGGCCGTGCCCGGTACGGCCGTATCTTTCCGTGCCCGTGCCCGTGACAATGCCTTTAACTATGAGGTGTGGCCCACGACGGACAACCCCACCACCACGTTTTACACCTGGGCGCTAGAGGGCAAACTGACCGACAATCGGGGCGCGCCCCTGGCGCAAGCGCCGTTGACGATCAGCCCACTGCCGTTAAACGTAGCCATCACGGATGATAACGGCGACTTCTTTTCACGGCTGAAGACGGAAGGTAGCCACACGCTGGATGTCAACCGTTCCGGGTATGGCGACCTGGCCTCCACCAGCCTGAATATGGAGAATTTGGCGCACATTTACCTGCCACCGGCTAACAATGTTCTCCTGAATGGCGGTTTTGAAGCGGTATCCCCATTGACAAACTGGACAACGAGCGGGGAGGTCACGGCCGTGACCAACCCCCGCCACACCGGGCAAGCTGCGGTGCTGATGGGGCAAGAGTGCCCTTTTCCTTGTCTTTCAGATGCCGATGATTGGACCTGGGCCGATTATGCCAGTTCTAGCATGGTGACAGATAGTAATGGCGTTTTGCATGTAGTTTGGTCAGGCGCATTACTTAGCGAGGTGGAAAAATACTATTATGTAAACCGGACAGTGGATGGGAACTGGTCGCCGCCCTTTATACTCTCAAATTCATCAAACTACATTCCACCAGTCATTACAGTTGATAAGTTTGATAACATTCATGTAGTCTGGCGCGAAGAAGAAGATAGTGGCCGCATCTATTATCGGCGACGTCTTGCTTCCGGTAATTGGACAACATCGCAGCTTGTTCCGGCTCCGGCAGGGTTCCCGCGCAACGTGATCGTTGATGAGCATGGCAGAGTCCATTTAATGGTATTGGCCGGTATCTCAGAAGTCATCTATCTGGAAAGATCTGCTAATGGTTCCTGGCAACCATACATCGAGCTAAGTACACCCTATTCCGAAGGGGGGGCCATGGCGATGTCCCCCAATGGCGACCTCGCTTTTTTCTGGATGGAAGAATTAAACACCTATTATAATCGGCACAAACTTTTTTTTCAGGTTCGTTACGCAAATGGAGTATGGGGAAACAAGGAGATGTTATTCCCAGATAATAACTACTTTGTACCTGAACCTTATCATATTGTTGTATCGGAGAACAACACGATTCATGTTTTTTGGCATGCCAACTATGCAACAAACCATGCCTTTCGTTCTCCACTTGGACATTGGTCAACCCCAGAGAGTCTGCCGCAGAGCCATGCTGTTATAGATGTCGCGTCGGACAGCAACGGAAATCTGCATCTGATCAACATTGATAGATCAGGAGCTAACGCTGGCGTGTATTACCGGTTGTGGACTCCTGACACGGGCTGGGTAATGCCCTTCACGCTAAATACAGAGTATCCTCATCGCCAACCTGCTATTGCTATTGACAAATCTGATGTGGTGCATTTGCTGTGGGCGAATGGGGCCTTGGAGGGTGTTAGTTACCGGACAAGTTCTGCCAGTTCCACCTCGGAAGTAGCGCAACTGAACCAGACTATAGCCATTCCGGGTGATATGACGCATCCGACATTATCTTTCATGGCCCGCCAATTCAGAAATATACCCGGTGATGCTTCTGGGTTGGAACTGCTGGTGAGTGACGGGGTGACGACAACGGCCGTGCCCCTCCCCACCGGTGGCGCAGCCTGGGCGCATTATTGGGCCGATCTGTCCCCCTGGGCCGGGCAGACGGTGACGGTGGATTTCCGGCTGACGCAGGTGAGCGGTGACCCGCGTGTGCAGGCGGCCATTGATGATGTGACCTTGGGGTCATCTTACCCGGACACCTGGGTGTGGGGTGTGGGGCCGGGGTCGGCGCTGCCCGGTGAGACGGTGGTGTTGACGCTGGAATATGGCAACAACGGCCGTGTCCCCTCCACCGCGGCCGAGCTGGCGCTCACCTGGCCGGATGCACTCACCTTTGTCTCCGCCAACGTCACGCCGACGGTGGGGGCAAATACGTTAACCTGGGATGTGGGTGATCTGGCAACCGAAGCTGCGCCCGCCACCATCGTGGTCACCGCCACCGTGGATGCCGCCATTCCCTTCTGGCAAACCATTAACCTGCCCGTTTCTCTTAATGCGGCCACGACGGAAGTGGAACAGCAAAACAACCAGGCGATCATTTCCATCCTGATTGCTTATCGCCAGTTTTTACCCATGCTGGCCAAACCCTGAGATGAAGGGGCACGGCCGTAACCAGACTTTCCGATCAGCCTGGCCCAGTACTAATTCAAATTCTCAAAGATGCCGGCCGCACCCATGCCGCCGCCAATGCACATCGTGACCATGCCAAACTGGGACTGGCGGCGTTTCATTTCGTGGATGATTTGTACCGTCAACTTGGCCCCGGTGGCGCCCAACGGGTGGCCCAGCGCAATGGCGCCGCCGTTGACGTTGGTCTTCTCTTCGTCAAAACCCAGTTCACGAATGACGGCCACGGCCTGGGAAGCAAATGCCTCGTTCAGTTCGATCAGGTCAATGTCAGAAAGGGCCATGCCGGTGCGTTTCAGGAGGCGGGGCACGGCCGTGATCGGCCCCACACCCATAATCTCTGGTCGCACGCCGCCCACGTTAAAGCCTACAAAACGCACCAACGGCCGTAGCCCCAACGCTTCCGCCTTTTGCCGCTCCATCACAATCACTGCCGCCGCGCCATCACTCAGCGGCGAGGCGTTCCCGGCGGTGACGGTGCCGCCTTGCATGAAGACGGGCTTCAGCTTCGCCAGCCCTTCCAGCGTAGTGTCCGGGCGCACATGTTCGTCTCTGTCCAGCACAATGGTACGGCGTGAGTTGGGCGTTACCTCTTCCATCTCCACCGGCAGGATTTCCTCTTTGAAAGCGTCCCGCGCATAAGCGGCGGCGGCCCGTTGGTGGCTGCGCAGCGCATATTCATCCTGCGCCTGGCGGCTGACTTCAAACTCATCGGCGACGCGCTCGGCCGTCAGCCCCATGCCCATATACACTTCGGGTTGATTTTCCACCATGTAAGGGTTGGGGTTGACGCGAAAACCGGTCATGGGCACCAGGCTCATCGTCTCCGCGCCGCCGGCAATGATCACGTCCGCGCCGTTGGCGATGATGCGTTCGGCAGCCAGAGCGATCGTTTGCAAACCGCTGGAGCAAAAGCGGTTGACCGTCATGCCGGGTACGTCGCTGGGCAGCCCGGCGCGCAAGGCAATGGTACGGCCAAAGTTCAACCCCTGCGCCCCTTCCGGCATGGCGCAGCCAATAATCACATCATCCACTTCCTGCGGGTCCAGCCCTTCCGCCTGGCGCAGCGCCTCGCGGATGACGGCTGCGGCCATCTCATCCGACCGCCAACTGCGGGTGGTGCCCCGTTTGGCTTTGCCTACGGCCGTGCGGCTGGCCGCTACAATTACTGCTTCTCGTGTCATCTTATTTTCTCCTCAAAGTTCTTGACAATTTTGCCGGGGTGTATACAGGCACACCCGCCTGCTTAAAACCCTGGATGTCTCTGGTAACAATGGCATCAACTTGATTTTCCTGCACACAGGCAATCTGGACGTTGTCTTCAAAATCACGACCGGTCAGACTATCTGCCAGGATTAAGGTCTGTTTGGTCACTGGCAGTATTTCCAGACTATTCAGGCATAACTTGACTACCTTTCTGGCAGCAGTCTCGTTGGTAGCGCGGGCAACCAGGTAGAAGATGTCTGTGATTGAGGTGGCAGAAATACAACCTGTGATGGCGCCTTTTTCATGCGCCTGCCACACAGCCCAAGAGTCCTTGAACCATTGCGGCCGTTTGAGCATCACATCTAGCACGATATTCGTGTCCATTAAGACCTTCATTTAGCCGTATTTCTCCACACGCCATTCCATCTTCATGGCATCCATTTCTTCATCGCTCCACTGAGGCATATCTGGTGGCAAAAATGACCATATGTCCTCAAGCGAAGCGGAAAATTCAGAAGTTTCAGCCACCTTTGTCGTGAGAGGAGCATCAACAACGAACGTTTCAGCCACCTTTTGCAACAATTTGACGCGCCGCGTTTGCGGCCACCCCTGAACGATTTCTAATACCTCATCCAAAGTCAGCTCGGAAGCGATTTCTTTTGTTGCCATTGCCCGTTCCTTTTGAAGATTAGGAAACAAAGTCTCCCAATCTCTCTATCTCTCAGTCCCACTTAGTTCCGCAACGGCTTCCCCGTCTGTAACATGTGCATAATGCGCTCGCGGGTTTGTTCTTCGTGCAGCAGTTCGATGAACATCTGCCGCTCCAGGTCGAGGATGTACCAGGGGTCTACCCAGGCCGGTTCGCTCAGGTCGCCGCCGCATAACACGTAAGCCAGTTTGCGGCTGATGAGGGCGTCGTGGGCGCTGGCGTATTTGCCCCATTCAAAGCTGCGGATGCCCAGGTAGAGTGCGTAGAGGGTGTCCCGGCCGGCGGCGTAGATTTTCTCCACTTCCGGTGGCCGTGCCCCGGTGTCCGCCAGTTGCCGCGCCTTTTGTTTGGCTCTGGCTAAGCGGTGGTCGCTGTTCATCACAATCGCGTCCTGGTCGGTGAGGAAACCGAGTTCGCGCGCTTCCCAGGCACTTGTGCCCACTTTGGCGGTGGCGATGTTTTGGAAGATTTCCTGCATGGCGGGCAGCACATCGGCGTTGGCGCTCTTCATCACCGGGTTGATTTTGCGGCGCACCAATTCTTTGCAGCCGCCGCCGGCGGGGATGAGACCCACGCCCACTTCGACCAGGCCGATGTAGGATTCGTGGTCGGCCACGGCCGTCCAGCCGGCCATCGTCATCTCTGCCCCACCACCCAGCGCCATCTGGTGCGGGGCAGTCACCACCGGTTTGGGGGCGTGGCGCAGGTTAAAGGTGAGGGTTTGCAGCTCTTTGATGGATTGATCCAGCGTGTCCCACATGCCCTGCCCGGCGGCAATACCTACCATAGCGATGTTGGCGCCCACGCAGAAGTTGTCGCCGTTGTTGCCCATGACCATCGCGTCAAAGTCGGTATTCAGGCGATCCAGGGCGGTATTGCCCATGGCCACCAGGTCGGCGTCAATGGCGTTCATCTTGGCGTTGAATTCGTAGAGCAAGACGCCATCACCCATGTCATGCAGGCGGGCGCTGCCGTTTTGAGCCAGCAACGTCTCATTCTTTAGCAAGCTGGCGACGGTAATATGCTTTTCGTCTTTGGGCAAGGCCACGTATGCGCCGGTGTGGAAGTCGTAGTATTGCCCGTCCGCATAAAAACGCTCATGCCCACTATCCAGCATCTCCTGTACCCAGTCGGCCACTTCGTAACCGGCGGCCTGCATTTTCACGGCCGTGTCCCGCACCCCAAGCATATCCCACATCTCAAACGGCCCGGCTTCGTGGGCAAAACCCCACTTATTGGCGTTGTCCACATCCACAATGTTGTAGGCAATTTCTGGGGTCACATAAGCGGCATAGGCCAGGGCGTAATAGGTGGTGGCGCGGATAAATTGGGCGGCGCGGTCGTCCATTTCCAGCAGTTTGCGCAGCCGCTCGCCCAAATCTTCAATCTTGCGCACCGCACCAATGGAATCAAAGCGCACGCTGGGTGGATTGAAGTATTCTAGCGTCTCCGGGTTCAGGGTATGGAATTCGCGCTGCCCACCGGCCGTCACCGTTTTGTAGAAGCCCTGCCCGGTCTTGTTGCCCAGCCATTTCCGTTCGGCCATTTGCGCGTTGAGGGCATTGGTTTTGGGCGACTTGAGGACTTCGCGGTAATTGTCGTGGGGGATGGCCGGGTAGAGGTTGCTGTTGACGTGCATCATCACATCCAGCCCTACCAGGTCGGTCAGGCGGTAGGTGGCGGTCTTGGGATGGCCGACCACCGGGCCGGTGATGGCGTCTACTTCGGCGATGGTGTACCCGTTCTCCAGGGCGTATTCACTGACGTAGGAGCCGACGATGGCGATGAAGCGGTTGGCAATGAAGTTGGGCGTGTCTTTGCAGACGACGACCCCTTTGCCCAACACCTGGCTACCAAACTGTACCATAAAGTCCAGCACCGCTTTGCTGGTGTCGACGGTGGGGATGATTTCCAGCAGTTTCAGGTAGCGGGGTGGGTTGAAGAAGTGGGCACCCAGGAAGTGGGCACGGAATTCGTCGCTACGGCCGTCGGCAATCTGGCTGATCGGGATGCCCGACGTATTGCTGCTGACAATGCTGCCCGGTTTACGCACCGCTTCAATGCGTTCCATCAGCGCCTGCTTGGGCGCTAACTGCTCGATGATCACCTCCACGACCCAGTCACAATCGGCGATCTGGTCAAAATCATCTTCCAGGTTGCCCAGAGTGATCAGGTCGGCGCGGTCGGCGCGGGCCAGGTTGGCCGGTTTGGCCTTGGCCATCCGGTCATACAACGCCTGCACGATGCGGTTGCGGGCCTTGCGGTTGCCCTGCTCCGCCTCGCTCAAATCGGGCGGTACGATGTCTAGCAAGACTACCGGAATCCCGATGTTTGCCAGGTGGGCGGCAATGCCGCCGCCCATCGTGCCCGCCCCAATCACAGCTACTTTCCGAATATCATATGACATGTGCTTCGTTCTCCTTCGGTGTAGCGCGATTTGGCAAATCGCGTTACGAATTTATGCTTCAAACCAGGTATGGCCCATCAACCGGACTTCATTGACAAAAAAGGTCTTTACCTCATCCCAGATTATTAGTGGATTGGTTTGAATTTCAGTTTGTGCGTCTGCGTTTTCAAAGTCTACCATAGCCGCCAGGGCCATTGTTTTGAAATCACGAATGGCCGGGTATTTGTCTTTCCCTCGCCCTAGAAGTTGCGGAAGCGGGATGTGATGAGCAATGAAATAAAGGTCATAAAAATCTTTCCGGCTACCGCGACCGGCAATGGCATCAATTTTCATTAAGCCAATGTCGAGCAGATTCGCTAACTGAACATCTTCCACCGTCCAGGTTGGCGCTAAAAGCGGGTAGCCATAGCTCATAAACGCCACAAAATTGCCTTGAATGTCAATTTGCATGTGTCCTAACCCGCCTGGGTCAACGTCTAGCCTAAAATGTTTGCCCAAAGCAGTAGAAATTTCGTGGCGGCTTCGATCAGATAAATCGTCTTCGGTGGAGAAAAAATCCAGATCAACAGAGTAGCGATGTCCCAATTGCAACGCTAAAGCTGTGCCTCCAGCCAGGTAAAACCGTCGGGCAAACGGATGCTGTCCAATAGTTCGCAAAATCTCCTGAAGCATGGGAGGTACAGTTTCCCAATGTGGATTGGTTAATACGGCCATGCATTTCTTCGTTGAGGCAACTCTTTTAAGTCAAAATAGGCTGCCCAGAGTGCAATGCGACGACGCGGCAGAATGCGCCAGCCTGCCTTTATCGTCCACTCACGTAATTGCTCACGGCCGTACACCTGAAACAACCAGCGTAATTCGTCAACAGTACCGTACATCAACGTCCGTTCGATGATGGTGAAGGCGTCCTGGGTTGGGTCGAGGTCGTCCAGGTTGTATTCCTGGAAGTACGGCCGTAACGAAACCGGAATTCCTTTTGCTGTTAGCTCCATCATGCCAGATTGACTTAAATGGCTACGGCTACCGGTTGGTCTGGCAAAAAGGCCAGAACAATGTCGCTCTCAGAAATTCCATTGGCGATCAGGTCATCGGTAATGCCATAACCTATGCCATCATATTCAATGTAGACTTTATCCCCACGTACAGAAGCGTAAAAAAGATCGCCACTAACACGCCGACCAAGATCCCAACCGATTTGCATCAAGGCGTAACGGCCGTTTTCATCGTCGAAGATTGGTTCCACGCGAATATCCCCATGAGATGGTCGGATGGCGGCGTATTGAAGAAGCGTCTCCTTTAAGATGTGCCGATAGTTTGCGCTGGTATCCATTGGATCACCTCCACGTTTTCTATGTCTATAACCACCAATTGAAGTGGTAAATCACTTATTACCACTTCTCCAATTGGTTCGCTAAATAGCTGGTCATATACCAGATTTGTTACCGCCAGGTAGACCTTCCGTGTAGGGTCCACTCGTTGCAACAACAATCTGTATAGCACATACTGCCCAATAGCCTGTTCCAAATCGGCGATGCCTGACTAACCTCTAAACTCTTTCACTTCAACAGCGATTTGCCTGTTTTGACGTTGCGCGCCGATTAAAATTCCGCGGCTGGGGGTTGGATTACGTTCAACCGCCCCAAAGTCTACAAACAAAAATCGCTTGCCAAATGAGATGACGTATGGATCATCAGTAATTTCCCACCCATCCTTGACGAGTGCCTGACGGGTAAGTTCATGGATGGTGTCTCGTTTGGGCATATTATTCCAACAACGAAGATTCTACCATACCTGAGGCGAATGGTGGTTACTTCAATTCGCGGCGGGAGTAGCCTAGGATGGAACGGGCGACGATGAGCAGGTTGATCTGCCGGGTGCCTTCGTAGATGTCGTTGATCTTGGCGTCACGCATCCATTTTTCGGCCAGCGTTTCCCGGCTGTAACCGAGCGGGCCAAGCAGTTCTACCGCTTTCTGGGTGATGCGGGTCACGGCCGTGCCCGCATGAGCCTTGGCCATAGATGCTTCCAACCGGTTGCCACGGCCGTGCATAATCGCCTCGGTCGCCCTGAGGGTGAGCAGCCAGGCCGTTTTCCAGAGGGCTTCCATTTCCAGCAGGTCGCGTTCCACGGCCGTTTGCAAATGACGCGGCTTGCTGTAATCCACCGCAATCCCTTCCGCCGCCAATGTCTCTTTGGTGAACTCCAACGCCGCGCGGGCAATGCCCACCGCGCTGGCGGCCACCGCCGGGCGGCTGGCGTCAAAGGTCTTCATCGCCCCCTGAAACCCTTTGCTGGTGTCCGCTTCTTTTACTTCCGCGCTGCCCAGCAGGTTGTCATACGGGATGCGCGCATCCTGGAAGGAGAGGACGACAGTGTCGCTGGCGCGAATGCCCAGCTTGTCCAGCCCCGGACTGACGCTGACGCCCGGTGTGTTGGCTTCCACCACAAAGGATTTGATCCCCTTACGGCCGGCGGCGGGGTCAACTGTGGCCCAGACCACGCAAAAGCCATTTGATTCTTGCAGCGCCAGCGCGCCGCTGGTGATGAAGATTTTCTCGCCGTTGATGATCCACTCGTTTGTTTCCGGGTCGAGCACGGCCGTCGTCCGCATGGAACTGTTATCCGACCCCGCGTCCGGCTCAGTAATGGCCATGGCCCCCCACGCCGGTTGATCCCCTTCGGCAAAGCGGGACATGAAGCGGATTTTCTGCTCGGTAGTACCCACCGCTTCCACGGCCGCGCCGCCCAACCCACCGGTGGGAATACACAAATACTGCCCGGCGTCGCCGTAGCTCAACATCTCGATGTTGAGAATAAGCCCCAAAATGGCTGTATTTGGCCCCTCTTTTTTAGCGGCAGAGCCGTTAGCCTTCCATCGCTCCACCTGGGCTTTGTTTTGCTGCTTCATAATCGGCCACATCATTTCAATGAATTCTTTAGGCCGGTCATGTTCGTGTTCGTCATAATGCCGGGAGTAGGGGCGCATCACCTGTTTGGCCACCATCTCCGTCATGGTCAGTTGATTTTTAATTTTTTCGGGAATTTCAAAGCTAATCATGGCATACCTCCAAAAGATTGGGGATTAGAGATTGGAGATAGCTCAATCTCTAATCCCCAATCTCTAATCTCCTAGACTATTACCAACCCATCCCACTGCACAAACCCACGCGCATTACGCAGCCATAGTTCCACCGGATATTCGCGGATGTAGCCGTAGCCGCCCAGGATTTGCAGGGCTTGATCGGCCACCCGCACGACCATATCGTCCACGAAATGTTTCATCACGGCCGTTTCCTTCGTCGCCTCTTTCCCCTGATCCAGCAGCCAGGCCGCTTCCCAGACCATCATGCGCGCCCCGTCAATGTCAATGGCCATCTCCGCCAGCATAAAGGCGATGGATTGGCGATGGGCGATGGGTTCGCCGAACTGAATGCGCTGTTTGGCATAGTCGCGGGCATATTCATACCCGGCGCGGGCCAGCCCTATGGCGGCTGCGCCTAACGCCACCCGGCTGTGATTCAAAATGCGGTCAATGTCAATGCCGGCGTCGCCGCCCAACCGGTTCACAACCGGCACCTGCACATTGTCCAGCGTCAGGGTGAAGGTAGGCAGCGCCTTGAGGCCCATCAGCTTTTCGCGCTCGCCCACCGTCAGACCGGCAGCGTCGGCGGGCACAAAAAATGCCTGGGTACGGCCGTCTTCGTTGGCGTAAATGAGAAATGTTTCGGCGGTATCGGCCAGCGGTACCAGGCTCTTTTTGCCGTTGAGGACATAGTGATCGTCGTGGAGGACGGCCGTTGTCTTCAAATTCCGGGCATCGTACTGCAAACCCGGTTCTTGCATGGCGGCGGTGACACGGGGCATGGTCTCCTCGCAAAACAGCGGCAGATGCGCCTCTTTTTGCGCCTCTGTGCCACACAACAGCAGAGGAATGGCGACATTGTTGGGCGACAAAATGTGGGCGGCAATCGCCAGGTCGCCAAAGGCCAGCTCTTCAATCGCCAGCACATTGGTTGTCACCGAATACTCGCCAAAGCCGCCATACGCTTCCGGGATACCGGTGGGCAGCAGCCCCAAATCCCAGCCGGCCTGGGCTACTTCCGGCGGGATGTGCCCTTCCTCGTCGGCGTCGCGGCTCACCTTGCGCATCCGCTCATTCGCCAACCGGCCAATGGCGTCGGTCAGCATTTTCTGTTCCTGGTCAAGTTCAAAATTTAACATGGCTCTACTCCTAAAAATAATGGAGATTAGGAGATTGAGAGATTGCGAGATTATTGCGCTCTCAATCTCCTAATCTCCCAATCTCTTAATCTCTCACAATCCTATCCACCATCTTTGCCACCCGTACCATCGCCTTCACATCATGCACACGCACAATGTCGGCGCCGCGGTCAATGCCGATGGCGATGGTGGCGGCGGTGCCTTCTATGCGCTCGTCTGGTGGCAGATCGAGCGTGTAGCCGATAAAAGATTTGCGACTCGTGCCCAACAAAATGGGGAAACCGAGCGCCTTAAACTGGTCTAGCTGGCTGAGTAATTGCAAGTTTTGGTCTACCGTCTTGCCAAAACCAATGCCGGGATCAATGATGATTTGCGATTCACGCACCCCGGCTGCCAGCGCCAGATGGATACTTTCCTGCAATTCCCGTTTGATGTCGCCGATGAGATCGCCATATTCCATGCCCACGTAACGGCCGCCCAATTTGTCTTGCTGTTCTACATTTTTCGGTTTGCTGCGGTTGTGCATGAGGACGATGGGGCAGCCGGCGGCGGCGACAACTTCGGCCAGACGGCCGTCCATCCGCAACCCCCACACGTCATTCACCCAATCGGCCCCGGCGGCCAGCGCCGCCTCGGCCACGTCTGCCCGATAGGTGTCTACAGAAATGGGCAGGTCAACGGCCTGGCGCACGGCCGTGATCACCGGAATCACCCGCGCCAGTTCTTCTACGGCCGTGATGGGCTGGCTGCCCGGTCGTGTACTTTCGCCGCCAATATCCAGGATGTCCGCGCCATCGGCGGCAAATTGTTGGGCCTGGCGCACGGCCGTCGCCACCCACTCCGCACCCACCGCCAACCCATCCCCGGAAAAACTATCCGGCGTGGCATTGAGTATACCCATGATGTAGGTGCGCTGGCCCCATTTGAAAGAAGAGTGAGCAGTAAGCGGTAAGCAGTCAGCACTCAACGATTCGCCGCTCACTGCTAACTGCTCACTGCTCACTGCCAACTGCTCACTACTCACTGCCCACCTCCTGACTCCGCAGCCCATTCCACAAAATATCGGTCACTTGCGTGCCTAATAGCTCTGGCGATGAATGGTTGACGGTGATGCCCAGTTCAAACAGGGCGGCAAAACCCATGATGGTGGCGCTCATGGTGCGGGCGGCGATGGTGGGGTCTACGTCACGCAGCGTGCCCCGCGCAATCAAGTCGCGGATGTTTTGTTCCGTCTGGGCGATGATGTGGTGCATGGCCTCTTCCACGTAGTAGCGGCGCACATCCTCGTTCCAGCGCGATTCATACAGGAAAACCATAAACAGCCGCCGTTCTCGGCCACGCCGAAAACGATTGGCCATAAACTGTGCCAGGTAATCCTCATATCCTTCCGGCTGGATGATGGCCATGTCGGCCATAATTTCGTCGGCGTAGGCGCGGGCCACGCCAATGAGCAGGTCGCGTTTATTGGCAAAGTAGTTGTAGAGGGTGCCTTCGGAAACATCGGCCACCTCCGCAATCTCTTTGGTGGTGGCGTTTTGGTACCCTTTCTGGCTAAAGACGTGGGCAGCCGCGTCCAGGATTTGGGCCTGGCGGGCGGCTATGCGGCGGTCACGGCGGGTTTCTATCATGGGAATTATGAATTATGAATTATGAATATAGGCTCACTTTTTGAGTGATGGCTCAATTTTTCGTGAAAAAAAGAGAATTAGACGGTTACGGCCGTGTCCACCGCCAATGGTTCCGGCAAACGGCGAACGCCAACAGGGGAGACGGCCGTAGTCAGTTCTCGAATCGTCAGATCAAGCTCTGGATGAACCACATCCGGGGCAATGTCGGCCAATGGGATTAAAACAAAAGCGCGGTCAGGCAAATGGGGGTGGGGAATGGTGAGGGTGCCCATTTGCAGGACGAGATCGTCAAATAACAAAATATCAATATCAATCAGACGCGGCCCCCAGGGGATATTGGGCACGCGCCCCATTTCCATTTCAAGATTTTTGATAAATGTCAGGAATTCAACAGGGGAATAATCGGTTTCGCCGGCAAGACAGGCGTTATAAAAATCGGGCTGATCGGCGACACCCCAGGGGGCGGTTTCATAGATGGGGGATACGGCCGTAATCCACACAATCTCCTGCAAACCGGCTATTGCCCGTTCCAGATTGTGTCGTCGCTGACCTAAATTTGTACCCAAGCCCAAATATACCTGGTGTCTCATTTTAACTGATTGGGTCATCGGGTAATGACCCAATGACCATCTTTTGTCAAAAGTGCCCTAAATAACGCAGTGCAGCATCAGACATAATTTATAACACGGCGCGTCATAGCTGTCAATGAATCCGCAATCCTAAATTTGGCTGGCGGTGGCAGATAAATCTGAACCAACAAAAAGCAAAGCCGGCCTTCGCCGACTGTTTATAGCCGACGAAGGTCGGCTTTGCTTTCTGTTGCCGCGATTTCAATCGCCGGGAAATAAGAATTGAATAGGCAATCGCCCTAAAGGCCAAAGGCCGATTTTACCCAATCGATCACCGATTACGGATTACGGTCCACCTCTCCTCTGGTCATAGGCCATCTGTGCCGCTGTCACGGCCGTGATATGCTCCTCGGCCCAATGCCGCACGGCCGTGAGCGGCGCGCAAAGCGTTTGCCCCATCGGCGTCAGTTCATATTCCACACGCGGCGGCACCTCCGGGTACAATGTCCGGCTAACCAGGCCATCGCGCTCCAGGTTCCGCAGCGTCTGCGTCAGCATCTTTTGCGAGATACCGTGAATGCAGCGTTGTAACTCCGAAAAACGCATCGGGCCATCTTCCAACAGCCCAATGACCAACGCCGTCCATTTATCCCCAATGCGATCAAGAACGAGCCGCGATGGGCATTGACCATCATACACATTGCCGTTTAGACCAATTGTTTCCATTGTGTAACCTCCATACTTTTACGTAAGTGCCTTACTAAAAAGTGCCTACTTCCCATTACATACTAAATAACTTATAGTTACTATTGTAAATTCTAAACTATTTTGAGGAGTAACACAATGACCAATAATCATCAACGAACTCTATTAGTCACCGGTGCGTCCGGGCACATGGGCCGCCGGGTGGTGGAACTGCTGCTGGAAGCGCAGGCCGGAACCATTATTGCCGCCACGCGCTCGCCGGAGAAGCTGGCCGATTTGAGCCAGCAAGGTG
Organism: Chloroflexota bacterium; assembly: GCA_014584575.1. GTDB lineage: Bacteria > Chloroflexota > Anaerolineae > Promineifilales > Promineifilaceae > CAADGU01. Next base: position 32,622 of record JACTMP010000030.1, on the reverse strand, counting down.
TCATCGTGCGCCACGCCGATTTTAATGACCCGGCGTCACTGGCGGAAGCGTTTGCCGGGGTAGACCGTCTGCTGCTGATCAGCACGGATGCGTTGAGTGAACCGGGGTTGCGATTGCGGCAGCATCAGACGGCCGTGAAAGCCGCCGAAACTGCCGGCGTTAACCATGTGGTCTATACCTCGCTGGTAAATCCAGACCCGGATTCGCCGGTGCTGATCGCGCCCGACCATTATGGCACGGAACAGGCGTTAGCCGCCAGCAAACTGAACTGGACGGTGCTGCGCAATAATATCTACGCCGAGGTGCTGATTCCCACGCTCAGCCAGGCGGTGCAGACGGGGCAGTTGTTCAGCGCCGCCGGGCAGGGCAAGACGGCATACGTGACGCGCGAGGATTGTGCGCGGGTGGCGGCGGCGGCGTTGGCAGCGGATTTTGACGGCCGTCGCACCCTGAACGTCACCGGCCCTGAGGCGCTGTCCCGCACCGACCTGGCGACCATTGCCACGCAGCTTACGGGAAAACCAGTTGCGTATATCCCGCTGGAACTGGAAGCCATGGTCCAGGGCATGGTGGGCGCCGGGCTGCCCCGTTTTGTGGCCGAACTATTAGCCTCCTTTGACACCGGCATTGCGCAGGGCAAATTTAGCGCCGTTTCCAATGCTGTGCAGGAACTCACCGGCCGCCAACCGGCACACCTGGCAGATTTCCTGACCGCCCACAAAGACAAGCTACTGCCCACCTCTTGATACCCCCACCCAAACAAAAATGGGGCCTCACCCTGAGGCCCCATTTCCTTACAACCGTTTACCGATTACCGACAACCGATTACCGTCTACGGCGTGCAGATACGCACACTCCAGGCATTGAGCGTACCGGCATCAGCCGAGGTGTAGAGGTCGGTCACTTCCAGCACCCAGGTGCCGTTGCCGCTTTGCCCATCAAAAGCGCTGAGGGAGTTATTGGGCGTGAACGTGCCATTGATGGTGGGCGTACCGCTGGCGCACTGGTTTTCCACCGGGCTAGCGGCTTCGTCGTCCAGGGTGGCGTTGATGTTGTCGCCGGAGCAGCCATAGGTAGAGGCAGGCACACCCGGACGGTCTATGATGGTCACGGCCGTGCCCGTTGTCTGGTTACGCAACACAAAGCGCAGGTCGCCCACCCAGGTATGCGCCATCGTTACCGACACATTCAGATCGCCAATTGTGCCTGCGCCGCTGATCGTCAGGTTGGAACTAATGGTGGACGTGCCATTGGGCAGGTTGATGGGCACATTGGTGCTGGTGTAGGTGGTACAACTGCTGGGCGGCGGGGTCGCCGTGGGCGGCACAGGCGTGTTGGTTGGCGTGGGCGGTACCGGCGTGTTAGTTGCCGTCGGCGTAGCGGTGGGGCCGGTGCCGGTGATGCGCACATCATCAATGGCTGCTTCCACCAGACTGGCCGTGGACAGATCGGCGGCGGAGATGAGCAGATACACCGTTTGCCCGGCAAAGCTGTTCAGACTGCCGCTAAATGTAGCCCAGGCTGCATTGTCATTTTCTGTGCCGCCTAGTTCTTCAAATATCGTCTGGGTGGTGTTGCCTACTACCTGGACGCGCAAGTAATCGGCCGTAGACGAGTTGGTGCCATGCGCCAGGTAGTAGCTGAAGGAGAGGGTGGTATCACCAGATGAAGGCAGGGTGATATTGGGCGAACGCACCGAGGTGACGCCGCCATCAACGTCATAGCTGCCGGCGCCACTGCCGGCCAGCCGCCCCGTCACCAGATCATTGACGCCGCTGACAGTCGTGCCCAACTGTTTGACCCCATTGCTGTTGGTTTCTTCCGGGTCGCCCCGTTCCCACAACCCTAGTGTGGCCGTGTCTGTGCCGTTGGGGTTCACAATCCAGCCCAGGTTGCTCTCGAAGTTGTCAAAGAAGATGTCGTTGCTGGGTAGCGGTGTGTTGGTGGGCGTAGGTGGTACGGCCGTGTTGGTGGCGGTGGGCGGCACAGAAGTATTGGTGGGGGTAGGTGTTGGCCCGGTGCATTGCGGCGGCAGGTTGAACGCCTGCGTCCCGTCACTGCGGTTGTTGCTGCTACCCTGGGTGGCGCTGTAACCCAGGCCACGTTTGGCAAAAGCCGTCCAGATGGTGCACTGGTTGGCGCCTCCGTAGTTATTCTGGTCGGCCAGTAAGATGGCATTGCGCGCATCCACAAAACCGGGGCTACAAGGCTGTAGTTTCAGGCCGTCGATCACCAGGCGCAGAGCGATGTTGTTGCCGCCTGTGCCCGTGTATAAATTGGCGTCCCAACCATGGGCGTCAATCAGCCCCCAGGTCATTTCCCACACCATAGCCGCCCAGACAGAACCAACGCCGTGCGGTACGGTGGCCGTTTTAATAGTGTCATAGGTGCGGGGATCAATACTCATGTCGGTGGAGTAAGGATGGGTACGGATGCCTGTGCCGGTGGTGGACTGTCCCAGAACATAGGTGCCCATGCCGCGCCGCTGCGGGCCGGTGTCGCCGGGCTGCATGGTCATCAGCACGGCAAAGTAATCGCTCCAGCCTTCACCACCCTGTTCCTGGTTGTTGAGGCAGCTAGAGGTGCCAGGGCCACCGGTGAGGCGGATGGAGATACCATGCCCATATTCGTGAATGATGATGCCATTGTCCAGATCACCATCACGCATGGGGCTGGTGTAATTCCACAGATACATTTGCATCCGCGGCGCGCTGCCATCGGTGGGGGTGGAGAAATTGGCATTGTTCGTGCCGCCGCCGTCCTGCGCCTCGGCCCTTACATAGTCATTGCCGTTACCACCACGGCCGTAGTTGTTCTGCTGGAAGTTACCGCTGGCTTCGGTAAACCCATACTGGTACATCACGTCGTGGATGATGTTGTTCCAGTAGAAGAGGTTGGTGACGGCCGCCGGGCGATAGTTGCTGGGGGCCTGGCTTAAGTTCAGGGCGAAGTCAAAGTTGAGGCTGCTGCCGCCATCAGGGCTGGAGCCAGGATCCGGGGAGTTGTTGTTGTCTGTATCGGTGTAAGCATGGACGTTATTGCCACGGGTGACGGTGTATTCGGCGCCGGGTGAACCGTTGGTGTCGTGCCAGCCATAGGGAGAAGCCAGGGCATTAGCCGGGTCGGTAACAATGGCGCGGCTGCCGTGGCTGGGACTTTCCACAGGTAACGGGAAAACGTTGTATTGTGGGCCAGACTGTAGAAAGACGGGATGACGATAGACGGGGGCGGCGGCTACGGCCGTGCCCTCTGCATGTTCCGGCGCGCCAAAATGATCGTGGATGACGTAGTTAAAACGATCCAGTTCCTGACCGGTGGTGGCGTCTACACGGACGCTCCATATATTTTGATGATCCAGCTCGTGAATTTCCACGTTCCAGGCCAGGTTTACCTTCCCATTGTCCATCGGCTGATAAACCAGCCAGGCGGGGATTGGCTCTGAGGATAGGGTATTGTTGACAAAAACGGACTTCTGATCTGCACCGTCGGATGTTTCTTGCAGGCCCAGGCCGCCTTGATACGTCAGCCCCAGCGCTTCAGCCGCAGCATTCACCGCGTCTACGGCCGTCAGCGTTGGTTTTGTAGCGTTCACCGCCTGCGCCAGATCAGGTACAAAGCGGTTGCCCACGTTGATGACGCTGCCATCTTTGGCGATGTTGATATTGGTGATGGCGTTGTACACAAGATAACCGGCATGGCGCTGCTGCAAATAGATGTGTGTCGTGCCGTTATGATCGGTGACGTATTGGTCAGTAACCACGTAGTCGCTGACGTCAACGGCCGTCAGACCAAAAGTAGTACGATTTTGTTGCCAATAATTTAAGGCAATATCACGGGGCTGACCGGCGTTGGGGCCGGTCAAAAAGTGAACATCCTGCGCCGATGCGCCCTGCATGGGGCCGCTGCTGGCCCCGGCCGCGCCACCGACAACGACAAACAGCACTAACATGGCAATGATCAGTATGCTGCCAGCCAGACCAAATGAAAAGTTGCTTCTACTGTGTTTCACGAACTTCCTCCTCTAACTATGAAACGGTTACGGCCGTCGCCCGGCGACAGGCCATTGACATCAAACAACGATGGAAAGGAATCACTTTCTTTTGTTAATCAATCATTCTCCCTCTCTGTTTGTGGCCCGATCTAAATAGTCGCCTTGCGGAACTGAGATGCGGCCATACCGTCTATCAAACAATTGGTATGCCGGCTAAATGGCGCTTTTTCTAATCAATGGTCTGACCCCCTTTGTCGTGGTTCATGGCGTGGCTGCCCCTTGGATGGCGGGAATTTCTTTTACCCGCTGCGTAAGCCCCCGCCAGCAGCCAAAATGACGGGGGCTGATAAGGTTGAAGCAACTTGAAAGCAGGTGTAGCGCGTGCTGATATGTGTGCTGATAAATGGGAAGACTGATTTTGGGGAATAGCGGGGAAGGGAGAAGATGGCAAAGGAAACGGCACAATCTGGCAGTGGGCAATGGACCGTATGCTGTGATGCACGATAGCAAAGAAGGGCCAGAATGATTGGTGGTTATGGTACACGCCAAACCTACGACGTATTTTGTGTGGCATCACACAACTTGTGGACGCCACATATAGTGCCCAATGCCAGTTAAGGTTCCAATACGCTTATTTGTTGTTGATCGGATAACTACTTGGGGTAGATGTGGTTTTCCAGGCCACACGCGCCACATTGTAAACAGTACGGCGCAAATGTCAATCCCTCTAGCCCATAATAGATAATTGTGATTACAACTATAGGCAGACCGTTAGGGGGCTTTCGCCTCTATTTACACCAACGCTTCACGCAAAGAACGCACAAAATCGGCTACGGCCGTCGGTTTATCCTCCGCTCCATCCGCCACATTGATCAGCTTACTACCCACAATCACACCATCGGCCAGTTTGCCAACCGCCTGCGCCTGTTCCGGCGTCCCAATGCCAAACCCAACCGCCAGCGGCGTTTCTGTATTTGCCCGAACGCGGTTGACGAAGTCGCCCAGGTCTGCCTGCACCTGCTGGCGTGCTCCCGTCACCCCCGTCAGGCTGACCAGATAGATGAACCCTTGCGCCCGCGCCGCCACCATGGCCACCCGTTTCGGGCTGCTGGTGGGGGCCAGGAAGTGAATCAGGCACAATCCGGCAGCGTTGGCGACCTCCTCCATCTCTGCCGCTTCTTCGGGCGGCAGATCAGGCACAATAAAACCATCCACGCCGGCCGCGGCCGCATCCTGCACATAACGCGCCAGACCATACGCCAGAATGGGGTTGTAATAGCCCATAAGCATGACGGGGATGTGAACGCCGCGCCGGCGCAGCTCCTGCACCATGTCCAGGCAGGCGGCAGTGGTTGTACCGTTCTCCAGGGCAACCTGGGTACTGTGCTGGATGGTGGGGCCATCGGCCAGGGGATCGCTAAAGGGGACGCCCAATTCCAACAAATCGCTATGGGGGGCAATGGCTTGTATGATTGCCAGGGAAGTTTCCCGATCCGGGTAGCCCAGGGTGAAATAGGGCATGAGCGCAGCAGTTTGCGTGCCTAAAGCGGTGTGGAAGGCAGTGGTGATATGGTTACGGCCGTGTTCAATCTTTTTCATTTGCTGAAAACCACGAATAACACAAATGAAACGAACTGCATGTGATTGCGCCTTCGCGTTCTTCGCGCCCTTCGTGGATCCTTTTTTCGTGAATTTGCCCGATTATAGTCGAACTCATCCAGGTTGTAACACAAGCCGGGCAAGTGCGTATATACTCGCAGCATCAGAAACACACAAGTAGTACCAGGCACGAGCCAAAATCGCCTTGTCAAAACAAATGGCTGTGCCCTGTGCCTGGCACTGTTCTGAAGGAGACAAAATGATTAGCTTTTTAGGCAATTTGGTATGGCTTATTTTTGGCGGTTTTATTGCCGCCGCCATGTATATCCTCGGTGGGGCGCTTCTTTGCCTGACCATTATCGGCATTCCCTTTGGGATGCAGGCTATCCGGTTGGGGGTCGCCACCATTGCCCCCTTTGGCAAAGAGGTGGTGGCTCAGGATAGAGGCGAGGGTGGTTGTTTGTTCCTGGTGATGGACATCATCTGGGCCATCTTCTTTGGTTGGGAGATTGCCCTGGCCCACCTGACCGGCGCCCTGCTACTGGCCATCACCATTATTGGCATTCCCTTTGCTTTGCAACATATAAAACTGGCTCCGGTGGCTTTACTACCATTTCATTTCCGGCTGGAGTAATATGTGTGGGTGAGCGGGTACCGAACAGTTCTCTGGCGGCGATTACGGCCGTTGCGCGCTATCTGGCGCGACACTTTGTTATTGGTACGGCAATTTTTGTGGCCGTTGTTATTGTTTAGCACGGCCGTCATCATTGGCGGCCTCATCTACCACAACCTGGCCCGGCAAAATGACGAACTTGTGGGCAGCCGAGACCTGTGGGAAGCCATCTACCACGTCATGGGTCTTACCTTCTTCCAACCAATGGGGGACAACCTGCCCAATGACCCGCGCCTGGAACTATTTTACTTTCTAATGCCCATCATCGGTCTGGTAGTACTGGCTATGGGACTGACCGATTTTGGCATTCTCTTGTTCAATCGCCGGCAGCGCACAAAGGAGTGGGAAATGGCCGTAGCGTCCACATTTAACAATCACACCGTCCTGGTTGGCCTGGGCCATTTAGGATTTCGCGTGGCCAGAGAGTTGCACGACTTGAATCAAGAAGTCGTCGCCATTGAACTACAACCCGCCGAAGAACTCATCTCTCGCACCCAGGCCATGGGCGTACCTGTGGTGCCCGGCGACGCGCGCCGCGAGGAAATTTTGCGCGGCGTGGGCATCCAAAAGGCGCGCGCCCTGGTCATCTGCACCCAAAATGACAGCGTCAATATGCAGATCGCCTTCAAAGCACAAAAGCTGAACCCGGACATCAACGTGGTCATCCGTATCTTTGACGATGACTTCGGGCAGGCGTTACAGGAACGGTTTGGCTTTCGGGCGATGAGCGCCACCGGCATGTCGGCGCCCATTTTTGCCACCGCGGCCGCTAATGTAGACGTGACCCGCCCCATTACGGTGGAAGGGGAGTCGTTCAGCCTGGCGCGGATGCAAATCTCGCCCCGCTCGGTGCTGATCGGCAAGAGCATGGCCGAACTGGAGCAGGAGTACGAGGTGAGCGTGGTACTACTGCGGCACAATAGTGTCTCTGATTTTCACCCGGCAGGCAACCGCACACTGGCGGCAGGGGACACATTGGCAGTCCTGGCCGGAGCTACCCACATCAACCGACTGGTGAATGATAATCGGTAGATCAAAATCAGACATCCGATTTCTCCAAGAAATCGGATGTCTTTTAGCCAGGCATTTTGATCTCATGCCAATCGGTGCATGATTCACGAAGAGCAATCGCTCAATTCCCGGCGATTAAAATCACGGCAACAGAGGGCAAAGTCGGCCTTCGCCGACTGGAACCCAGCCCACGAAGGTGGGCTTTGCCCTGTGTTGGTGCAGATTTATCTGCCGCATTGAGGAATATGCGATTGCCCCGATGATCCACGAAGAGAGCAAAGGTCTCAGGCAAAGAGAAATGCGCCATACCCCACCACCCGGTCATGGCTGCCGGCCGTGTCGCCAGAGTTGCGCAGGTCTACTGTGTGGGCGGTGAGGTGGTGGGTTTGTGCCTGGTGCAGCAAACCTTGAATGGGGATACGGCCGCAGGCGCTTTCGCCGGTCAATTCGTCTGGGTGTAATGTTTCAATGGCCTGGGCGGTGGCGGCGTCGAGTTTTTTGGCGGTGTGGTAGTCATAGTAGTGGCTGAGATCGGAACTGATGACGATGCGGGTTTCGGGGCCGCCCCAGAGCGTTTGTATCACCTCGGCCACCTCACGGCCGTGACTCTGCCCCACCACCAACGGCACAATCTTCACCTGGGGGGCGATGATCTGCAAAAACGGCAGCATCACTTCCAGACAATGCTCCCGGCTGTGGGCGCCATCGTGAATATGCACCTGGGGCCACGGCCGTAACGCCTCCATCCCCTCTTCATCCACTAACACATCCCCCAACGGTGTGCGAAAAGCGCCGGCGCTGACACCGGCCAACCCCGTAATCGCCATCGTGTGCGCCGGGCCGATGAGTACAATGCGGGTCACATGCTCCATTTGCCCCTGCCAGGGCTTGAAGGCCGACCCGGCAATGGGGCCGGAGTAAATGTACCCGGCGTGGGGGGCGATGATGGCTTTCGGGCTGAGAGGCGTGGGTGGGGGTACGGCCGTGTCCAGAAACTCATTCACCATTCCTTGCAAACGGCCGGGGTCTGCCGGATAAAACATGCCGGCGACGGCCGGTTGGCGTATCTTGTTCATGACATTCTCCTCCGGCGATTGGGTTAAGCCCCAATCACCAGCACAATTGTAGTATACTGTATTCACGATTGAGGGGATACATCATCCGCAGGGGGAAATGAAATGAACCAGATAGATTATTTTCCGACAAAGTATTGGCATGTGCTGGCCAACGGCCGTATCCAGTGTGATGTCTGCCCCCGCGCCTGCAAGTTAGACGAGGGGCAGCGCGGCCTCTGTTTTGTGCGCATGCGGCATGATGACCAGATTGTGCTCACCACCTACGGCCGTTCCAGCGGTTATTGCGTAGACCCCATCGAAAAGAAACCGCTCAACCACTTTTTTCCGGGCACGGCCGTGCTCAGTTTTGGCACCGCCGGTTGCAACCTGGCCTGTAAATTTTGCCAGAATTGGGACATCAGCAAATCCCGCGAGATTGACACCCTGGCCGACCAGGCCGACCCGGAGACCATCGCCCGCGCCGCCGAGCAGCTAGGCTGCCACAGCGTCGCCTTCACCTACAACGACCCCGTTATCTTCATGGAATATGCTATTGACGTGGCCCTGGCCTGCCGTGAACGAGGCATCAAATCGGTGGCCGTGACAGCGGGCTATATGTGTGAAGAATCCCGCCGCGACTTTTACCGCTACATGGATGCCGCCAACGTGGATTTGAAAGGCTTTACCGAGGCGTTTTACCAGAAGTTGTGTGCCGGTGAGTTGCAGCCGGTGTTGGACACGCTGCGCTACCTGAAACATGAAACCGAGGTCTGGTTTGAAATCACCAACCTGATTATCCCCGGTTGGAACGACACGGACGCCGAGTTAGAAGCCATGACTCAATGGGTCGTGACCGAATTGGGGCCAGATGTGCCCATGCACTTTTCCGCCTTTCACCCCGACTACAAGATGATGGATGTGCCCCGTACACCGCCAGCCACGCTCACCCGCGCCCGCAACATCGCCCGGAAAAACGGCGTCCGGTATGCCTACACCGGCAACGTGCATGACGCGAACGGCGACACCACCTTTTGCCACACCTGCGGCGCTAAACTGATTGAACGCGATTGGTATGATTTGAAAGCATACCGGTTAACGGCCGACGGCCGTTGCCCCTCCTGCCACACCCCCTGCACCGGCGTTTTCACCCCCCAACCCGGCCACTGGGGACGCCGCCGCCAGCCTGTGCGGCTGGCGATTTTCGGTAATCGGTAATCGGTTATCGGTCTTTCGACTTCGGCTCACCGTTTACCGTTCACCGTTTACCGATTACCGTCATAGGGTATTGCCATCCCCCCGCATTTGTTGTATTATTACAACACTCTGTTTTGTTGTACTATCCCGCATAGACAAAAGAATTGACATAAGTATAGGGTATAGATTGAGTAGTGTGATGGTTCAGGAAGCACAACAATTGCGCATCAAAGGGATTCGGGAAGGATTGCTCATTACGACCACCACCGAGGGGTCGTATGAAGAAATGTGTGCGCAATTGCAAGCCGAACTGGCCCAAAAGGGGGCTTTTTTTCAGGGCAGTCGGGTGGCGTTGCAAGTGGAGTCACGGCCGTTAAACAAAGCCCAAATTCTGCAATTACAACGCCTCTTCATGGAAAACAACCTGGAATTGTGGGCCATCCTGGCCGACGACGGTGGCACCCGCGCCATCGCCCGCGAACTGGATTTAGCCATCCGGCTGGCGGGCAGCCAGACCGACCTGGACGGCAATGCCCTGGCGCAACTACCGGAATCGTCCGGCAACGGCCATACGCCGCAGAATTATCATCAGGACGCCCAGGTTTTGCTGCTGCGGGAGACACTGCGCTCCGGTCGTTCGATTGTGCATGATGGGCATGTGGTCATTATTGGCGATGTGAACGCCGGCGCGGAGATCATGGCCGGCGGCGATGTATTGGTGTGGGGCAGGCTGCGTGGGTTGGTACATGCCGGAGCGATGGGGGACAACACGGCCGTGATCTGCGCCCTCGACCTCAACCCCACCCAACTGCGTATTGCTGACCAGATCGCCATTGCCCCACACGACAACGGCCGTGCCCCCTACCCCGAACAGGCGTCCATCAAAGATGGGCAAATCATCGCCGAACGATGGAAATCAGGGAATTAGAGATTAGTTCACGGTAGACATCCGATTTTTCAAAAAAATCGGATGTCTCATGTGGACAGAGGAGACTCTTATGAGCGGAAAAGTCATTACCGTAACCTCTGGCAAAGGCGGCGTGGGCAAAACGACCGTCACCGCCAACCTGGCCACAGCCCTAGCCATGCGTGGTCGCAAAGTGGTGGCCTTAGACGCCGACATTGGTCTGCGTAACCTGGACATCGTGTTGGGGCTGGAAAATCGGATCGTCTACGACCTGGTAGATGTGGTCGAAGGGCGCTGCCGTTTGCGCCAGGCGATGATCAAGGACAAACGCCACCCGGAACTGTACCTGATTCCCGCCGCCCAAACCCGCGACAAATCGGCCGTCAGCCCATCTGACATGGTGCTGGTATGCAACGAACTGCGCCAGGAGATGGACTACATCATCATTGACTCCCCGGCGGGCATTGAACGTGGCTTCCGCAACGCTATAGCCGCCACCGACCAGGTGCTTATCGTCACCAACCCCGAGGTTTCTGCCGTGCGTGACGCCGACCGTATCATTGGCCTGATTGAGGCCGAAGAGAAGGGGCCAGCTTGTTTAATTGTAAACCGGGTCAAACCAGCCATGGTCAGCCGTGGTGATATGCTCTCCATTGAAGACATCATTGATATTCTGGCTATTCAGCTTGTGGGTGTAATTCCCGAAGATGAACACATCCTGATCGGCTCAAACCAGGGGACGCCCGTGGCGATGAATGGCAGCAATGGCGCCAGCGCCAGCCAGGCATTTCGTAATATCGCCGGGCGGCTGGAAGGCGAAGATGTGGCCTTTATGGAATTAAAGGCAAAAATCAGCTTTTTAGACAGGTTGAGCAGCCTGTTCAATTGAAAATTGTCAATTGGCAATTATCAATTGACCATTGATGGAGAGGGCTATGAACTGGGTAGACAAGTTACTGGGCAGAGAACAAAAAAGTGGGGCGACAGCCAAAAAACGGCTGCAAATGGTGTTGATCCATGACCGCAGCGACGTATCGCCGGGTGTGTTGGCGCAAATCAAGGATGAGATCATCCAGGTCTTTGTGAAGCACCTGGACATTAACCCGGAAGATGTGGTGGTGAATGTAGATCAGGATGAACGCGAAAGCCGGTTAGTGGCCGAGGTACCCTTGATGGCGATCCATGCCAACGGCCGTCGGTGATGAGGATGTGATTTGGTAATTGTCCATTTACCCAATTACCCATATGAGTAATCAGTGTAAATACGCAGCCTGCCCTCGTCAGAGAGCGGGCTTTTTTTTATGATACCGGCTGATGTCAACACGTATTTCGACCTGGCGTTATTTTGACCTATGGCTGGTAGCCGGTGTTTTGCTGCTCACAGCCTACGGCGTACTCATCATTCGCAGCGCGGTGACAGGCGCACCTGCTTTTGAAGGACTGCCGGTGGCCCAGATACGCTGGGCCGTCATCGGCTTTATGATTATGATAACTTTTGCGGCCATTGATTACCGCGTGTTGACCTCTATGCACTGGTACATTTATTTTGGGCTGGTGGCTGCCCTCATCTTTGTGCTGGTGGCCGGGGCATTTGGTAATGAGACGCGGCGCTGGATTCAGGTCACATCTGAAATTCGCATCCAGCCCTCCGAATTTGGCCGCGTCTTTTTGGCCGTCACCTTTGCCCAATTTCTGGCTAACCGGCGCCATAAAATCCACCAGTTTTCCAATACGATTGCCGCCGTTATCTACATTGTGATCCCGGTGGTCCTCATTTTCCTGGAGCCAGACCTGGGCATGTCACTCATGTTTCTGGTGCTGTGGTTTATGATGATCTGGTTGGCCGGGCTGCCGCTTTCCCACTTTGCGCTGCTGGCGTTGTTGGGGATCGTGGGGTTAACGGCCGTGTTCCCCTTCCTGCAAGAATACCAAAAAGAGCGCATCACCACCTTCATCAGCCCCGAAAACGCCGACCAGGAGGCGCTGTTCAACATCGAACAGGCAGAAATCAGCATCGGCTCCGGCGGCTGGTTTGGCAAGGGCTACCTCAGCGGTACACAGAGCCAACTTGGTTTCCTGCGCGTGCAGCACACCGACTTTATCTTTTCCGTTCTCACCGAAGAGATGGGACTGATTTTTGGTTCGCTTGTGGTGCTGGCATTGATGGCTTTTATTTTGTGGCGTATTTTGCGGGTAGCCTTTATCACCCCTGACCCGGCGGGTAAAATGATATGCGTGGGCATCGCCACCATCCTCTTTTTCCAAACGGTTGTTAGTGTGGGCATGAACGTGCGGGTGCTGCCCGTCACCGGGCTGACGCTGCCTTTTGTGAGTTATGGAGGCAGCTCTCTCACCACCCTCTTTATCGCCATTGGCATTGTACAATCCGTGCTCATGCGCCACCGAAAGCAAGAATTTGGTTAATTCCGATTACCGATTACCGTTCACCGATTACCAACATATGACAGTACGTACACGCTTCGCTCCCAGCCCCACGGGCTATTTACACATCGGCAGCGCCTGGTCAGCTTTGTTTGGCTGGATGTATGCCCGCAAACATGGCGGCCAGTTTTTGCTGCGCATTGAAGATACCGATACCAGCCGCACCGTGCCCGGCGCCATCGAAAATATGATGGCCGGACTGCGCTGGTTTGGCCTTGATTGGGATGAGGGGCCGGATGTAGGCGGCCCATATGGGCCATATGTGCAGACAGAGCGGGTGGCGCTTTACCAGGAATATGCCCACTGGTTGATTGGACACGGCCGTGCCTATAAATGTTTCGCCACACCGGAAGAATTGGAAGCGATGCGGGAGGCGGGTGTGCCCGGTGGTTATGACCGGCGCTACCGCGACTATTCCGCCGACCAGGTAGCCGACCTGGAAGGGCAGGGCAAACCCTATGTCATTCGTTTTAAGATGCCGCTGACGGGGGAAACGGCCGTGCCCGACCTCCTACGCGGCAACGTCATCTTCCCCAATGACCAGTTCACCGACTACATCATCCTCAAATCCAACGGCCTGCCCACCTACCACCTGGCGCACCTGGTAGACGACCACCTGATGAAAATCAGCCACGTCACTCGCGGCGTGGAATGGCTCAATACCGCCCCCATCCACGTGCAGATGTACCAGGCGTTTGGATGGGAAATGCCGGTATTGGTACACCTACCGGTGATCTTAAACCCCAGCGGCAAAGGTAAACTGAGCAAACGGCACCAGGCTTTTCTGGACAGCGGCGAGAAGGTGCTGGTACGGGCCACCGAATTTATGGAAGCAGGTTATCTGCCGGAAGCGGTGGTCAACTTTCTGGCAAACATCGGCTGGTCTTTTGGTGACGACCGCGAGAAATTCACCATTGCCGAAGCATTGCCCCGCTTTGACCTGGCGAACATCAGCCCGGCGCCGGTGAAACTGCCCTACAGCAAACTGGACTGGCTGAACGGGCAGTACATTCAGGAAATGGACATTGTGGAACTGGCAAAAAGGGTCAAACCCTATCTGGAAAAAGAAGGGTGGGAAGTTAATGTGGAGTCGCTGCTGCTGGTGATGCCGGCGATGAAACCGCGCCTGAAGACCTTTCCCGACGCCATTCCATTTCTGCGCTTTTTGTTTGACGAAACGGCCGTAACCCAATCCACCCTATCCGCCGCCAGTCTGAGCGATGATAAACTGCCCCCGGAAGCAGCCAAAGCTGCCTATACGGCCGCACGCGATTTTCTGGCAACGGCCGTACCCTTTGACGTGGAAACGCTGGGCGCCGGCCTCAGCCAGATTGGCAGCCAATACACCACCAACGGCAAACCCGGCCCCTTCCTGGGCAAACTCCGCCTGGGTATCACCGGCCAACAGGTCTCCCCACCCGTCTATGAATCCATCATCGCCCTCGGCCGTGACCGCACCCTGGCCCACCTGGAACAGATGATTACCTTGTTTGCCCCAGAGTGAAATTGGGAGATTGAGAGATTAGGAGATTCCAATCTCTATTTTCACTTAACCAAACCTTTACAAACCCTTATCTACCCGTTAACACCCCGTTAAAGAGCGCGGAGTATATTTACCAGCGTCACGTAGCAAGCAGCAACCGCTTAAAACTTTTCTTCTTTCCTCCCTTTTCTCCTCTTCTCCTCTATGGTTAGGGTAGCAGTTGCAAAGGACTTGGGAGAGGGCGCCCTCCCTCTCCCTCGTTCGCTTTCTACAGACAGCGCCAGAATGAGTGGGTGGGATATGATGCAAAGACCCAAACGCCTGATTCGCCAACCACAACAACGCCCCACGGCCCGCCAGCCTTTGGAGCGCGAACTTGGCCGCCTGCAAGACAATATGCTGGTCATGGGCAGCCGCGTCAGTCATAACATCCTGGACGCCGTAGACATCCTCAGAAACAAGGACGTGGATGGCGCCATGCAGTTGATTGCCGACGACCGGCTGGTGAATGCCCAACGCTACCAGATGGAAGCGGATTGCCTGTCGCTCATTGCCACCCAAAACCCCATTGCCCGCGATTTGCGCACCATCGCCGCCCTGTTAGCCATTGTCACCGAATTGGAACGCATCAACGATTATGCAAAGGGGATTGCCAAAGTGACTTGCAAGATGGGCAAGGAGCCGCTGCTGCCGCCCACGCCGGATTTGCCACGCATGGCGGTCAAAGCACAAGGCATGTTGCGCCGCGCCCTTTTTGCTTTTACCGAGCGGGACGTGGCCCTGGCCTACACCATCGCTACTCTGGACGATGAAGTAGATACGCTGTACAACCAGATTTATAACGACCTGGTGGCCGAAGTCATCAAATGCCCGTCTGTGGCCGCCCATGCCAACTATCACCTGTGGACAGCACACAATCTGGAACGCACCGGCGACCGGGCGCTCAACATTTGTGAGCGTGTCATTTTTACGGTAACGGGCAAACTGGTGGAACTGGATCATATCGCGCCAAACAGTGATTTAGAGGGTTAGCAGGTGGCAGGTGGCAGGTGGCAGGTTGTTTTGGCAAATTGTTTGTTTCAGGGTTTAATTGAGCGTGTTACCGGGTTCAACACTATCTGCCAGGTTGCCGCAAACCTGGCAGGTTGGCAAATATCATGCTCATTTTTTACCACGCCGACCATCTGGCGCATGATCAGGCCAGATTACACCAGATGGATAATCCCCACTCCGTTGTCTATTATTCCGAAGTTGCCCAACGCGGCCCGCTGATTCACGAGGCGCTGTTGGCCGCCGGTTTGGGCAACATCCAGCCGCCACAGGATTTTGGCCTGTCACCGATTGTGGAGGTTCACCGGCATGATATGGTGGCCTTTTTGCAGACGGCGCATGAGCGGTATGTGGCGGAGACGGGGCAGGAGGTAGCGCTGCCAGAAACGTTTAGCCTGGGGCGCCGTCCCCGGCACAAACCGGTGTCGGTGTGGGGGCTTTTAGGCTATTACTGTTTTGATGTGGGGTCGCCCATTTTGGCGGGGACGTGGCAGGCGGCGTATGGGAGCGCGCAAACGGCCGTGACCGCCGCCAACGCTATCGCCAATGAGGAACGCCTGGTTTACGCCCTCTGCCGCCCGCCAGGCCACCACGCCGCCAGTGATATGTTTGGCGGTTTTTGTTACCTGAATAATGCGGCCATTGCCAGCCAATGGCTGGTGGAGAAGGGGCAGCGCATCGCCATTTTGGACCTGGATTATCATCACGGGAACGGCACACAGGATATTTTCTACGGCCGTGCCGACGTCCTCACCTGCTCCATCCACGCCGATCCCCTCCATGAGTACCCCTTCTACTGGGGCTTTGCCGACGAGTACGGCATTGGCGCGGGAGAAAATTACAATTTCAACTTTCCGCTGCCGCTGGGCACACAGGAAGCGGCCTACCTGGTGACATTGGACATCGCCCTGCGCCGGATTCGCGCCTTTGTGCCCGACTGCTTGGTGGTCTCTTTTGGCGCTGATACGCTGGCAAATGATCCGGTGGGTGGGTTTAAGCTGGCGGTGGCGAGTTACGGCCGTATGGCTGCCCAAATTGCCGCCCTTGATCTGCCGACGCTCGTGATCCAGGAGGGCGGTTATCTGCTGTCGCAGCTAGGAGCGTGTGTGGTCTCTTTTCTACAAGGATTAAAAACAGGTTGATGGTATGGAAACACACAAAAGCATCTCCCTCAACAGCCGCAACGGCGTTATCTTTCTGGGCATTTTTGGCCTGATCTGGACTTGTTTTTCGCTCATCTTTCTGGTACCGGTGTTGCTGGCCCGTGAATATCTGGCTGTATGCTTAAGCGCCATTTTTGTGCTGCCGGGGCTGATTATGATCGGTTATGCGGCCACTGTTTATTACAGCCGCGCTCGTGTGGGCAAACCGGACATCACCATTTCCAATTCCAGTTTGCGCGTGGGTGAAAAGTTCACCGTCAATCTGATGCACACCTTCAAGCGCAATGTGCAGCTTGAAGGCATTGTGGTGCAGTTGGTGTTTAAGGAAACGGCCACGTACCAGCAGGGCACCGACACCCGCACTGTGACCCATGAAGATGTTTACGAGAATTTTGAACTGCCCGGTGGTGAATACCAGGCAGGGCAATACATCCAGGAGACATTCATCATGCAGATTCCGGCAGACGCGATGCACACTCTGAAAGTGCGGCGCAACCGGCTGGAATGGTTTGTGCGGGTCAAAGCAGACATCGCCAAACTGCCGGACTATGTGGATGAGTATGAATTGACGGTGCTGCCGGAGATGGCGGCGGCGAGGTGAGTGATCGCGTGATTACGTGATCGCGTGATTACGTGATTGGGTGATTGCGTGATCTAGTGATTGGAGGCTTGGGCGGATATGGCTGAGGTGGTAATAGAAATCACTTTATTGGGCGGCAATACAGATTATGGGTATCAACAATATGCGCCGGGTGAGGCGCTGCGTGGGAATTTGACGGTGTACCCGGATAGTGACGTGAAATGCAAAAATCTCTATTTGCGGCTGCTTTGGCATACCATGGGGCGGGGTACGCAATATCTGGAAAAGGTGCAGGAGCAAAATTTGTTTAGCGGCACATTGTCTGGCGGTTCGCCGCGTTCGTTTGATTTTGAATTTGTGCTGCCGCCGCAGCCCTGGAGTTTTGAAGGGCATTACATCAGCACGGTGTGGAAGGTGCAGGCGCAGGTGGATGTGGCCTGGGCATCTGACCCTAAAGGGGAGGCGGTGTTTGTGTTACGGCCGTCGGCCCAGAAATCGGTAATCGGTTATCAGTAATCGGTTATCGGAGAGCCGATTACCGATTACCATCCTCAAGTTTGCAGTCGCTCCACGTCTTCAATCTGCCCCAAAACCAACAACATGTCTCCTGGCTGCAACAAAAAATCGGCCGCCGGGTTTATCACCAGTTCTCCGCGGCGATCAACCGCAATCACATTGAGTCCCAGCTTCTGGCGCAGGTTGCACTGCGCCAACGTCTGCCCACATAATTTCTGAGGCGCGACTACTTCCACCACACCCAGACCATCGCGTATTTCCATATAGGCGTCAATGGTATGGCGGCTGGCCAGCCGCCGCCCCAGGTGAATGCCCGCTTCATGTTCCGGCATGACGACCTGATGCGCCCCTACCTCTTCCAGGATTGTTTTTTGTAGGCGTGTAGCCGCTTTGGTAATCACCCGCCGCACCCCCAACCGCCGCAACAGCACCGTCGCCAACAGGTTATCTTCAAAATTATTGCTGATGCAGACAATACCGGTGTCAAAATCGCCGATTCCTACTTGCGCCAGTGCATCAGCATTGGTGGCGTCTAGCTGCAAGACATTGGGCAGCACCTTGCTGACGTGCTGCACTCGTTCCAGGTCGGCGTCAATACCTAACACGTCGTGGCCGTTATTGACCAGCGTTTCGGCCAGGCTGCTGCCAAAACGACCCAGGCCAATGACCACAAATCCCCGCTGCTGCCGGGATGCCGGTGTAGATGTAACGAGCGCACTGGCAGGAGCGTCCGGTTTTGGTTTGCCAAAGAGTTTCTGAATGATACTCACAATTGTTCTCCTCTAACCGACAAAGACTTCTTCCTGCGGATAACGATAAGCAGTGGTTGACGGCCGTCCAAACAGCGAAAACATCACCCCCAACGGCCCCACCCGCCCCACGAGCATGGTCAGGATAACAACCACCTTACCGCCGCTGCTTAATTCTGGCGTCAGCCCGGTAGACAGGCCCACCGTGCCCAATGCCGAAGCCGCCTCAAACAAGATGTCTAAAAACAGGGCCGTCGGTTCGGTGAGTGTCAGGATAATGCAAGAGAGGGTCAGCCAGATAACGGCCGTCATCGCCACCGCCACCCCCTTGACCAATGTGTCTCGCGGGATGCGCCGCCCAAAGGCATTCACATCCCGATTATGCCGCAGCACCGACCACAGGATCAACAAAATGACGCCAAAGGTGGTGGACTTGATACCGCCGCCCGTGCCGCCGGCCGGCGCGCCAATAAACATGAGAACGATGAGGATGAGCAGCGAAGTCTGCCGCCATGAGGCCAGGTCTACCGTGTTAAAGCCGGTGGTGCTGCTGGCGGCCAAGACCTGAAAAGAAGCGGTAAGAAACTGTGTGGGCCAGGAGATGGTCGGGGTGTAGTTAAGCCAAAAGAGCACGGCCGTACCCCCCACCACCAGCCCCGTGGAAACCAACAGCGCCAGTTTACTATGTGTGGTCAACCGGTGAACGGCATAATGACGCAGCAAGCGCCGCCCGGCATTCACCACGTCGCTCAACACAAAAAAGCCCACCGCCCCGGCAATGGCAATGCCATTCACCAGCGCGTTAAACAGCCAATCGCTCTGAAAGGCCACAAAACCATCGGCAAACAGCATAATCCCGGCCGTGCAGAAGGCGGAAATGGCGTGAAACAGCCCCAGGTAGGCGGCTTCCAGCCAGCCATAGCTGGGCAGCCAGTAAAGCGCCAATGCCAGCGCCCCCACCCCCTCTACCAGCAGTGTCACTTTGATAATGCGCCGCACAAAGGCGCGCATCTCGCCGCGCGACGGAACGACCATTGATTCCGTCATCAGGTGGCCGCCCTGGTAAGAGATATTGCCTCCGGCCATATAGATGACAAAGAGGATTAGCGTCATGTAACCCAGGCCGCCAATTTGCACCAGAGCCAGGATGACCACCTGCCCAAACAAGGTATAAGCGCCGCCCACATGAACAACCGCCAGGCCGGTGGTGGAAACGGCGGAAACAGACATGAATAAGGCGTCGAGAAAGGGTTGGCTAAAGCCGTTGCTGTTTGCCATCGGCAGCATGAGCAGCAGCGCCCCCACCAGCGACAGCAGCACAAAACCTATTACCAGCAATTGAATGGGCGAAAACCGGCGAGCAAGTGAGCGCATGGACATCATAAGCGGTGTATTATAACGCTGACAAGGTCACAGCAGGAACAATCGCTGTGTCCCCATACCCCCACTGCTTAGACCAAATACCTATGGGCATCCGTAAAGATTGAAGTTAAGGTGTAATGGTTTTACTTTATACGGCATCTGGAAAATGAACTATAGGGCCATACCGGCCTGATAGCATGAAACAAATCAAACCCTCTCTCAGCCTACGCCTGAAGTTATTTGGCGCCTTTGCCCTGGTGGCATTGGCTCCATTGTTATTTCTGGCGGTGGTCAACGGCCGTAACGTCCGCCACACACTGATTGCAGACGCCAATCGCACCCTCTTCATCCTGGCCACCGACATGGCCTCACAACTGGATGCCCTGGTTGACAATACCCGGCAAGAGCTAAGAGCAGAATCCCGGCTGGCGGTCATACAGGCTTATTTTGCGCTGCCGCCGGCAGACCGACCCGGCAGCCCGGCAGCACAAAACCTGCAAACTGCCTTGCGTGATCTGGCGGCAAAAGACCCCACCATTTACTCCTATGGCATATTAAACCTGGCCGGGGAAAATGTGTTGGATACACAAGCCGCCCTTCAGGGGCAATCTGAGGCAGACCGCGACTATTTTCGCCATTTCCAGCAAACAGATAGCCACCTGCCATTTGTTTCGGCTGTGCAATATGTGTCCGGCCAGGAATCGCCCCTCCTGTTTTTTAACGTTCCCATCCTGGACGAAGGTGGGGAGCGCGTGGGGTATTTGCGCCTGGCTTATGACACGGCCGTGTTGCAAACCATCATCGCCGCTCAAAATGGATTAGCAGGGGATGGCTCGTATGGCGTCTTGTTTGACGATTACCAGATTCCGCTGGCGCATGGCGCCGCCCCCGCAGTTAACTTCCTGCCCATTACTCGCCTCACATCCGCCGCCGAAGCCAGCCTGCAAAGCGACCACCGCCTGCCGCCCTGGCCAACGGCGCAACTATACCGAATGCAGCTCGATGATCTGGCGGCCAGTCTGAACCAGGCCGCCGATCACCCCTTGTTTGAAGCCCAAGACCTGGTAACGGGGGCAACCAGCAATCAGGTAGCGGTGGCATCTATGCGCACCCAACCCTGGGTGGTTGCCTTTTTCCAGCCTCAGGAGATTTTTCTGGCGCCGGCAGAAACCCAAGTGCGGCAGACGGCGCTGCTGGTGAGTGTGATTGCGGGCACGGCCGTGTTAGCCGCTTATATCTTTGGCGGTTTGTTGCTACGCCCGGTACAATCGCTTTCCCAAACGCTCACCGCTTTTGCCGAAGGTGACTTGTTGGCCCGCTCATCCATCAACACCGGCGACGAAATTGGTGTGCTGGCTACCCATTTCAATGAGATGGCCGAACGGGTGGGGCTTTTGCTCACCGGGCTAGAAAGCCGCACCCAGGCACTGGAAGTAGAGGTAGCGGAACGCAAGGAAACGGAGGACACACTACGCCAGCAGCGCCGCTTTTTACGCCAGGTCATGGACGTGAATCCCAGTTTCATATTCGCTAAGGACAGGGACGGCCGTTTTGTCATGGTCAACCAGGCGTTTGCTGATGTCTACGGCACAACTACCCACAACATGTTGGGCAAAACCGACGCCGACTTCAACCCCGACCCCGTCAAAGTTGAACAGTTCCGCCGTGATGACCTGCAAGTATTTGCATCCGGGCAGGAACTTTTCATACCCGAACAACGCACGGTCAACGCTGCCAACCAGGAGCGATGGTGGCAAACCATGAAACGCCCCATTCAAGCCGAAGATGGCACAGTCACCGAAGTCCTCACCGTTGTCACCGAGATCACCGAACGTAAACAAACTGAAGAAGCGCTGCGCCTGGCCCGTGATCGGGCATTGGAAGCCAGCCGCATAAAGTCAGAAATACTCTCCAAAACCCACCATGAACTGCAAACCCCTCTGGGCGCCATTTTGGGTTATGCCGAGATGATAGAGGTTGGTTACTTTGGCGACATCAATGAAGAACAAAAAGAGATTCTGCGAAAAATCATTGGTCGCACCAATCAACTGACAGCGCTGGTACAAGATTTATTGGCACAGGCCAACCTGGAAGCGCGCAAAATCGCCGCCAGCCAGACCATTGTGCTGCCAGAGGCGTTATTGGCCGCCATGCACCAGACATGGGAGGCAAAAGCTGCCGCCAAAGGGTTAACCCTCACCAGCGAACTCGATGAAGATTTTCCCGGTTTGCTCCTGAGCGACCCCAAACGGTTGCAAAAAATCCTGGCAAATCTGGTAAGCAACGGCATCAAGTTTACAGAATCGGGCGGCGTTCATGTACGGCTGTACCAGCCAGACGCCAACACCTGGGCCATTGAAGTCTCAGATACCGGCCCCGGCATTCCCAGAGAAGCCCACGCCTATATCTTTGAACCGTTTCGCCAGGTGGATGGTTCGATCACCCGCTCCCACCAGGGTTTTGGCCTGGGTCTCTCACTTGTAAAAGAACTGGCGCTCTCATTAGAAGGGGATGTATGGTTGAAAAGTGAAGAAGGTAACGGTAGTATTTTTACAGTTATATTGCCTTACAGCCCGGTTATGGAGGTAGTATCGTGAATCCACTCGCATTTATCATTGAAGATGACGATGATATGGGTACTATTTTTGCCGCCGCTATGCGCCAGGCGGGATTTGAAACGGAGGTGATTGCCGATGGGCAAACAGCGTTGGCGCGGTTGCAGGAAAGCACACCCGATATTGTGGTGTTAGACCTGCACCTGCCGGGTGTTTCTGGCCCAGACATTTTGAAGCATATCCGCAGCCATGAGCAATTCAAAGATGTGAAGGTGATTATTGCTACGGCCGATCCCCATCTGGCCGACACGTTACGCCAGGATGTCTCGTTTGTGTTGGACAAACCGGTCAGTTTCCGGCAGTTGAGTATACTGTCTTCTCGCCTGCGTCCGGCGTCGGCAGAGAATCCTGCTTAACGCCGGCCTCCGCCATTTTTTGCACAACAATATGGTGAAACGGCCGTATCACATTAAAATACACCGGCCCCGTCCAACGATGATAGCGCACCATCGTCACCACATAAAACCGGTTCCCATTGGCGCATGGCTCGGCCACCACCCCCAGATAAGCCGTCAGGTGTGATTCACTCGCCGCCGCCACCCAATACCGTTCCGCCTCCGCCATTATTACCGTAAAAAAGGTTGCTTTTTCCCCCGGCGTCATGGGTACATCTTCCGGTTGCATCCGCACCGCCTGGGGAATCCCATCTTGTTTCATGCCCAACAACCGCACCAATCCCCACCGAATCCGGTACAGGTTCTTCAGCCAGCCCGGATAATATGAAAACATCCCGGCGATAAATTCCGCTAACGTGCAACTTCCTGCCACTGTCTTTACATCCACATGGTCGGCCTCGGCCAGCAAAGCAGCCAGACCCGGTTTGTCGGTCAATATAGATGATTTTTTCATGCAAATACCCCTTTCATTGGTTGTTTACTCCCCCACCCCTAGCCCATCTCCAACAGGCGCAAATACTCATCAAACAACGCCTGCAAATCTGCGCCTACCACGGGCGGCTGCATCTGTTCCGCGCCAACGAGAATGGCGTACATCAGATGTGCGCTGCGTCTGGCGGTGGCCGGCTCCCCGGTGATTTCCAGGAGGAGCGATTCGACATAGGCCAGGCGACGGCCGTCTACCCGCATCTGCACCACCCGCACGGCCTCATCTTGCAGCGCCCACGCCCGAATCGCCACTTCCGGGTAGGTCACAAACTGCGTGGAAGCAGCGACCACCATCTCAATCAGCCGGTGTAGTTTGGCCTCCGGGGTGGGCGCATCAGCCAGCCGCGAGATAATATCCAGCGTGCCTTCTTCTTCATAAAATGCCAGCAGGCTGGCCTTAAAATCTTCGTAGCCACCAAAATGGTGGTAAAACGAACCTTTTGTCAGCCCAAGATGGTAGCATAACGCCTCAATGGTCAATCCATTTGCGCCATCCGTTGCCAGCAACTCAGTACCCGCCATCAGCCAATCCCGTTTTGTTTTTCGACTCATCAATACCATACCTCAGCGTATGTTTGTGGCCGAAGAATACCATACTGTATGGTATGTTGTCAATTATGAAGTCAACGATATGGCGTCAACTGGCGTATATTTAGCAACCGGGCCGGAAAGGAGTGTACGGCCGTGCGCCCACTGTCTCATTCGGGCAAGGTGATGTCGTCCAGGGTGACGGCCGTGAGCACCTGCTCACTTAATTCATCTAATACCGCCGGGTCGTCAATTGCCTCTAGCCGTTGCACAAACGGCTCCGGCAGTGGGCCAAATTTGTGCCGCAACAGGCGCAACAGCATCTTGATCTCCCCATCTAACTCGCCTTCTAGCTTGTGTCTTTCGCCCCAGGTCAATTCGGTATCTACTAATGCTTGCATAATCTGTTCTCCTGCATCCGGTAGTTTCTCACGTGGTAGATATGTCTCGATGATGTCTATTAAAAAGAGCTTGTCCCCGTCTGTCAAGTCGCTGTGAATGACGCTTTGCAAACCGGCCAGCTTCACCTCTGCCGGATGGAGTTCGGTTGGCTGCATTAAAGCCGCCAGCGCCGCCGCCACCGGGTCACCGTGCAGATACGCTTCACTGGGCAGGTCACGCAGCCCCACCTGCCCATAGTGGAATTCTAGCAGCGTCCGGCCAAAGAGCGTTTCCTGGTACATCTGCCAGCCCAGCCCACCCGCCTGTGGTTGCAGCACCAGCGCCAGCGGCAGCACCTTCTTCTGGCGCAGGATGCGCAGCAGGCTGTAATACTCAAACATCCGCTGCGCCAGGCTGCGCCGGTCGCGCCCCTCTACTTCTACATGCACCAGGATGGCCTCGGTCTCTCCGTCCAGAGTCGAAACTTCGGCCACAAAGTCCGGCACACGCAATACCTGTTCTGGCAGATTGATGCGCAATTCCTGATCCAGAAACGTCAGCGTACTGAAATCGAGCCGGGCTGCTTCCGCCGGGAAGAAGATGCGCAGGAACTCAGGCAGAAAGCGATGCAAGAACTCCTTGAAGATACGGTCGTGTAAGGTGCGACCAGGGCTATCTGGCAAGTCTGTTGTCATGTTGAACCTCCGGTGGGGATGAGCCTGGCTCATTATAACAGATATTCACTTGGGCAAGGTGGTGTCGTGGAGGGTGACGGCCGTATGAATTCCATTGTTCCCGTTAAGCAAGACAGTTGAAGGCATTCTACGCGTGGCCCTCACCGATTATCCTTCACAAACCAACCGAGTGGCCGAATATTACCTGTGAGCGGCACATCTTTTATCTGCCAGTCCTGAGTAGAAACAATACTTATTTCACGTGTGAAATAGTCAACATTATCATCGTTGTCCTGATCTCTTCCCTCTGTTGCATAAGCCATGAAAAGTCCATCTGGCGACCAGTAAACGGCTGGTTCATGGTACGAACCGGACGGCAATCCACCAGGAATAGCCAATAATGTAAGATTACCTTCATTATCAAGTTTACTCAATCGAGTAGGGCCAGGTAAAAACCTGCCATTGTGTAAAAATAGTGTGTGTGCAACAAAAAAGTCCTGATTTGGCGACCAACTTCTTCCTGTACGCAATCCATAAATTTCGGGAGAATTCACAGATGTGAATGTATTCACATCTACAATCAGGAACCCTCCTGCCGCCCACCAACTTGTATTTAGCACATCGGTTTTCGAATATCCAATAAATAGTTTATCTCCAGATTGAGACCAGGTAGAGGAATAACCATAATCTATTATTGATGAATCAGGCGATTCTGGGAATTGGGTTACTGGTTCTACACGACTTCCATCTACGGCCGTGATAAAGACATCATGGGGGTCCGCTGCTCCATTAGATATGCAACGGTTTTCAAAAGCGATAAAATCTCCCTGCGGGGACCAGTTTAATTTACAAAGTGATTTGACATTAAAATGCTCGTTGGCAAAGAAATCGGTTTTGCGAAAATCAACAATTGTCTGCTGGTTGCGGCCGTCAGCGTCCATGACAACAATATCCCAGTATTCTTCTATGGACGAACATTCCCCCAGGTTTCCCCCACAAAATGGGCGTGAGGTAAAGGCAATTTTCTCTCCATCACGCGACCAAGCAGGGTATAAATCCGTTGATTCCCCTTACGTTAAAGCGATTGTTAAGTCCTTATCTAAATCATACAACCACAGATCAACGCCTTGTCCGCCTGCCGAATTTCGCTCAAATATTAGTTTATCTCCATCTGGAGACCAGACTATTGAGAGATCAGAGACAAAGGCCCAATTGCGCTCAGCGTTAAAGCGCCCCGCATCGGGAATTTGGGTGATCACCTCTTCTGTATAGAGATTGATAATCGTAAGGGCATGCTGAGGGCGATCCGGGCCATCGTCTTGCCAGGGTGTGAGGAGAGCCAGATGTTGCCCATCAGGAGATAGCCAATAGACATTTATACGACTGAACTCTATAAGTTTCCTCAACTGATTTCCTGCCTGGTCTACACTGTAGATTTCATACATAGATTCTGGAGCATCAAGTCTTTTCTCGATAAGAAGTACCGACTGCTTGCTTTCCCCATTTGTCGCACAGGCGCCAAGTATGAGAATAATTAGTACGCATAGCGTAAGGCCATGAGACTTGTACAAGTGTCCTTTAGATAACATATATTTCCCCTCCGGTCTGTGCCGTCGTGATATAAAGTTGCCAGCGGTGCTGCTCTCAGCCAAAATCTTCCTTTTGCTGCGGTCTGATCTTCCTGATTTGATTTGGCCCTTGTTCAACATCTTGCAAGAACTTGTTCGTTGCCAACTTGTTTTTCGCGAGCGACTGCAAAACTTCGAGCACGCCTGAAACCACCCCTAAAACACCCGTCCCCGTCCCCCCAACCGCTCCACGTGCGCCGGGTCATAACAATCGCCAAAGCGCGTGTGGGGCATGGTCGCCTTTTTTGCCATCAGTTGTTCATACTCCGCGTCGTCTACCATAGCCACAATCCGGGCAATGCTCGCCTCGCCATCCACAAACCGCCAGGGGAAACAGCCCACCGGCGCCCGCCGATTCAGCAGCAAATCAATATCCCCACCCACACACTCCGCATGAATAATCCCCTTGTCAAACAGCCACAGGTGCATCATCTGGTACATCTCTTTGGTGAAATAGTCCGCCAGCGGCTTGCCATATTTCTGGCGAAAATGACGGTCGGCGTCTTCGGCCTGCGCCGGCATCCACTCCCGAATCTTGGTGTTCATCGGATGGTCGGCGCTGCCGCAGTCCACGCCAATCCATTTAATCTTGCGGTCAAGGCACCATTGGGCAAAACGAGCGTCCGGGCCGGGGTGCATCACCATGTAACGCACCTCATTGCCATACGGCTGATCCCAGCCAAAGTGGTGGTAGCCGGTATGGATGATGAGAATGTCGCCATCGCGCACTTCCACACGCTCTTCAATCATCTCCGGCGTATACACGTCGTAGTCGCCGCAGATGTCACTCAAGTCAACGATAGCCGCTTCACCCGCCAGAAAATTAAAGTCCAGTTGGGCAATATCTTTGCCCGGCGTGTAAAAATGGATTTCGCCATCCAGATGCGTACCCACATGATTACTGTGGCTGACTAGCTGCCCGTTCGCCCCATTGGGCGCCAGCCGTTTGAAATACTTCACTTGCAGCGGTTCATAGGTGGGCCAGGCCGGCGTGCCAATGCCCAAAGGAATAGTGAGATCGATAAATTTCATGGTTAACCTCCAGATTTGTTCGTTTGTTTGTAGTAGGCGATTTATCGCCTGCCAACGGCGATAAATCGCCTACTACGAACATTAAAAGTCGAAGAATGAGCTGAGAATGCCAAAAAAGACGAGATAACGCACCAACTTACCCAATAACACCCAAAACGTGAACGCGCGCAAGTCACAATGCAGCGCACCGGCGACAACGGTCAGCGGGTCGCCAATGACCGGCAGCCAGGAAAAGAGCAATGAGTAGACGCCCCACTTTTGAAAATAGGCCTCAGCCTGCGCCCACCGCTCTGGTTTGATGGACACATAGCGGGCAAAGACAAAATCGGCGCCTTTTTTGCCCACGTAATAATTGACCAGATTGCCCAGAAAACTGCCCGTCATAGCCACAATGATGACCAGCCAGAGGTTGTAACCTAAGGGCGGCATGGCCGTCACCACGATTTCTGAGGGAAAGGGGAAAATGGTGGAAGCCAGAAAGGTGATGAGAAACAGGCCCACGTAGCCTAATTGCAGCGCCAGGTCGGTCATGGGGCAATTGTGCCTATGCTTTGGGGATTGTCAATGCAGGATTGTCAATGCAATTGGCAACCTGATCCGGAGTTGGTCAGGTTCCTGCAAGAAGGGTCGGCGCCCGTGTACATTGGTTTTGGAAGTATGTTCATGGGTGGTGGAAAAGGAAAGACAGACATTGTCTTAGAAGCCCTGAGAGTTGCCGGACAGCGTGGTATCCTGGCGACGGGCTGGGGTGGGTTGGCAGGAGATAATACAGCCAAAGACGTTTTTGTTTTGGATGCTGTGCCGCATGACTGGCTTTTGCCTCAAGTGGCGGCGGTTGTGCATCATGGCGGGGCGGGTACAACGGGGGCCGCCTTGCGGGCGGGCAAACCGCAGGTTATCTGTCCCTTTGTGGGCGACCAATTCTTTTGGGGACGCCGTATGGCGGATTTGGGGGTTAGCCCGCGGCCCATTCCACAAATAAAATTGACCGCTGAAAGATTGGCAGAGGCTATAATAGATGCCGTAACGAACACCAACTTGCAGCAGCGTGCCTTATCCATCGGAGAAACGATACGAGCAGAAAATGGAATTGAATGTGCCGTAAAACATATCCTGAGCAATTGATAGATAATGAAGGTTCACGGCCGTACTCCCCCCTCCCCCCACATCCCAATACCACCAATCACCGTGATCCGGGTCGCGTGAACATTCACGGCCGTGACGCCCTCCGCTGCCCCACCCATTCCCAACAAGAGCCTGACGCCCCACGCCAGGCTCTTTATTTATCAAGCCCGCTTAACGATTACCCAAACCCCTTGCTTACCGTATGTTCACCTGCCATTGGGGGATAAGACCCAGTAACAGCCCTTCCGCTATGATAGCTTCCGGCTCTGAACTGCCATCGGCTTTTATGCGCCATATCGCCGGCGAATCATAAGCGCCGCCACCAATTAGCAGATATTGGCCGTCAGGAGACCAGGCGACTCTGTCAGGATGGATATTGGCTATATCGCGTTGCCACAATATCTGACCGGTCTCTAGCTGCGTTACCGCTAACAAACTGAGTTCACTATCGTCCGGTGAAGCTAAAGCTAGAAAAACGCTTTGTGACCCATCAGGAGAAAGACTGGCAAGGTGGTTTTGGTGTGAACAATTCCGTACTTGACCGGCCGTGGCAATGGTAACTGCTCCTGTATCTGTCCAGCATAGGGGCGGCGAACCACCACCCACCGATAAAGTAGTTTCGCCAACAGTCTGCACCTGCGCCGTAGAAACTTCTATCTGTTGTATTTCACCTGTTTCTATACCTGTATTTGTTTCGCTGCTGGCTGGCACAAAACAACAGGCAAAGGCGATAAAACGGTCATCTGGCGACCATATGATATTCAAGATACCTCGTCCAAATCCGGTAGCCAGGAAGGTACTTTGATCTTCTTGCACATCGTAGAGTTGTAAGCTATGGGGGCCAAAGGCCAGATAGCGGGAACTATTGGACCAGGCCATGTGCCCATTACCGGACGTGACGAATCGTGCGGGTATGGGTTGCGTCATGTCTACCAGCACCAGATTACGGCCGTTTTCCGAGAAGGCAATCCAACGGCCGTCGGGGGAGACATGGGGTGGGCGCATGTTTGCCACTCGCCTCCAGGCGTAGGCGTCATCTTCCTGCCCCCAACTCCAATTTAAGAGACCATCTTCCGTCAATCGCTGCACGTTGTGCCCATCCAGGTCAGCCCGCCATAAATCATCCTGGTAGGCGAAGAAGACCACGGCGCCGGAAGCAACAGGGGGAACAGGCACAGGTGTAATGGTTGGCGTAGGAGTAGCCACTAATTCGCTATCTTCCGTAGGCACTATCGTGGGCGTAGAAAAAGGGATAATCGTTGGTGATAAGACAAAGTCAGATGTAGGCGCTGCCGTAGAGCTTAATAGGGGCGTGGACGTTGAATCTGGTTCATGTATCATACTCTCCGTTGTTGGCACAGGCGTCGATTCACCAGGGGCAGAACAGGCAACTAAGAGGATTAATAAATTGACTGTTAAGCAACCGCTAACCAGATGGATAGTCAGGTTTTTCATGATATTTTGTAGGCGCAAGTTGATTCTTATGAGTTTTGTCAGTTGTCAGTCACTCAATTTATAGAGACTATTGGAAACGAGCATCTCGATGTTTCGTGATACATGATGCGCGAAACTCCTTAGTCGCGCATCATGTATTGTACACCATAAACCTATAGTTCATTTCCGATAGTATCAATATAAGCGACCACACGTACAGTCAAAAGAAGGTGGGTTAGGACAAGTGGACTTGCCACAGTGAGGATAGCCATCTGTAGCACCACTATTCAAAGTTAGATTAGGCATACCAGCCAAGTCTACTGCAGACCCACCTGAAGTCTGTACATGAAAATGAAGATGAGCCGCCATTCCTGGAGCGCCAGATTGCCCAGACTTCGCTATTTCGATGCTCTGCGGAATAACGGGTTCAGGCCACGGAGGAGGTTCTCCCCCTGGATAAAGATTCGCTACATTGAATACCGACAAATGGGCATAGAAAATGCGGTTGTTCGTACTCGAGTGACGCATTTTAACAAGATTGCCGTAACCACTGCTGTCCCACCCCACCCAATTAGTGTAGGAGGCAACCGAGTTTTTCACAGAAGTGCCAACCGAAGCAGAAATGTCAATTGCTTTGGCCGCGCTACCACTATGTGTACCGCCACAAAGTGAGGAATTAATATTTCCGCATTTTATATATCTAGTGGGGCTATCGAAAGGAACTCTGTAGCCATCAGGAGCAAGCAATGGCAACAGCCAATGTTGAACTTGGCCAAGGGAACCATTCAATTCTTCTCTTTCTATCAAAACCTTATTTTCTAGAGGCATGGGTCGGAAATCTTGACCATAAGCTTCTTTTAAAGTTGTTGGTGTATTTTCACCAAACTTCAAAGTACTGGCCACATGCTCAAGAATCGTAACATACTCAGAATTGACAGAGTTTGTCCATATAAACCACATGGTTTTCTCATATGGAATGTTTATATAGCTAAAAGAAGTAAGCGGTGAAGATCCCTGTTTATAATAAGCTTCGTTGTCTCCTATCGTTAGTTCCCGAGCGCTTAGGTTCTGAACTTCTCCTGGAAGATAGATTTCGTTTTGGGCAGTTTTGTCATACTTTTCGGACCAACCCGATACTGTTAGAGAGGTTTCGTCATACTCGGCCAGATATAGACCAATTTCAATCTTAGCGTAAAAGGGTTTGCCACAGTCAAGAGAACTATGCGACACCATTTCACTGAAAATGAGTGTCGCCCCCACGTAATTTGGGGTGTCATCACGTAAATGTATACTCCAAGATGGGGGATACTCGACTGTAAAATCGAAGCGAGGATCTGTGTAAACTTTCCACTCATCCTCATTAACCTCGATCCCTGATTGAGAGTTTTGCTCTAATGCTATGGCTGGAGATATGGCAATTACTAACGCCATAAAAGTAGTTATTAGAGATAAGGCTCTTAAGATTTTATTGTTAGTACA
The DNA here is from genome assembly GCA_014584575.1 of Chloroflexota bacterium. Classification (GTDB taxonomy): domain Bacteria; phylum Chloroflexota; class Anaerolineae; order Promineifilales; family Promineifilaceae; genus CAADGU01. The sequence goes on along the minus strand of JACTMP010000030.1, from coordinate 1,067 downwards.
CATGGGTTTTCTCCTCGTAATACTAGGACTACTATGTATCAATCAAACCTTTACCTTTAAACAAGCATCGTGCAATGCTTATAGTTACCTTCAACTAAAACAGAGAATCAGAAATCATTTCATTGAGACTACCCCACCTCCTTCTGACTTGCACCGATAATTCTGCATCTTTACAATCAGAAATAAAGCTTTTGATCACCTAGTAGGCTAAACCATCTTGCCCAGAGAACACAAGGTAAAACTCGGTACAGTTTGATGCTAGATATGGCACTTCTTTTGCTAAATCTGGCACTGGAGGGTCATGTTGAGGAAAGCAAACAGCGATCAGAAAACAGTTACTCTATCAACTGAAGGCGGAGGGCCTTGGAAACCGCACCAGCGCGGGTTTTAACGTTTAGGCTGAGAAAGATACTACTTATATGTTTCCCCACCTTGCGTTGGCAGATATGTAAGGCACAGGCGATTTCCGAGTTAGTCTTGTCATCTGCAACCAGCCGCAAGATAGTCAAGTCTTCTTCACTTAGATCCCAGCCTGGTTTGTCGGTTCGTCTACTGAACAGTATGGGCCACAATTCAGGACTAAACCAGGGTTTACCCTGAGTGATAGTCAAAATCGCTTCCGACAATTTTTCCGGCGAGTCGTTTTTAAGAAAAAGACCGTCGGCACCCTGGTGCATGAATACGTACGCACTAGGGCGTGTTGACATTTCCTCTGGTACGGTGAATTGCGCCTACCTCTGGAAATGTCAACAGAACCTAGCATCATCTTGTTCAGATAATAATCCCATTACTTTTGGAGTAAACGGGAGTTGTACTGTTTCACTGACAACTTCTAAACAATCAGGAGTACCAATATCAGGGGATAACAGTACAATATTTGGTCTGAGTTCCGCACACATAGAGAGCAGTCGCATCTGGTGCGTTGCGCTGCCCACAAAGGATAGCTCCCGGCTGTGTGCAATAGCACCTTGGTTCAATGGGAATACAGGGGGTACACCCAGATATGGGTATGCCGTAGAATAGGGGTCATTTTACAACAAGGAGAGCAAGATGGCCTATCATTCGTC
>JACTMP010000036.1 GCA_014584575.1 Chloroflexota bacterium | reverse complement strand
GTTGAGCGGCTCCGGTTGGCTGACCGGCGGCTCCACACAACTGGGGCGGGATTGTAGCGGGGTGCGGTACGGCCGTCAACGATTAATTTTGTATAAAAACGACACATCCGATTCCCGGATTACGCATTACCGCTTCCCCTTCAAAAAAGGTATACTCCTGCTATCAATACCACTTATCAATTTCCCTCAAAAAAAACTGGAGGTTACCATGAGCAAAGAGACTTTAACCATCACCGACAACCGTACCGGGCGAGCCTATGAAGTCCCCATCGAAAACGACACCATTAAAGCCATCAGCCTGCGCCAGATCAAAGTACACGACGATGACTTTGGCATGATGAGCTACGACCCGGCCTTCACCAATACCGCGTCCACCAAAAGCACTATCACCTACATAGACGGCGATAAAGGCATCCTGGAATATCGCGGCTATCCCATTGAGCAACTGGCCGAACAGTCCAACTTCCTGGAAGTGGCCTACCTCATCCTCTTTGGCGAACTGCCCACCAAAGAGCAATACGACGCCTGGGAATATGACATTTTGCACCACACCTTCGTCCATGAAAGTATCAAACACCTGATGCACGCCTTCCGCCATGACGCCCACCCCATGGGCATGTTCATCGCCACCGTGGCCGCCATGTCCACCTACTACCCCGAAGGGCGGCGCATTGACGACGCCAATGCCCGCCTCAAGCAAATCAAGCGCCTCATCGCCAAAGTGCCCACCGTGGCTGCCTTTTCCTACCGCCACAGTCGCGGCCTGCCATACGTCTACCCGGACAACGATCTGAGCTATACCGGCAACTTTCTCAGAATGTTGGATAAAATGACCCAGGAGAAATATGAACCAGACCCCATTTTGGCGCACGCCCTGGATGTGTTGTTTATCCTGCACGCCGACCACGAACAGAATTGTGGCACGGCCGCCATGCGCGTCATTGGCTCCAGCCACACTGACCCCTATACGGCCATGGCCGGCGCTGCCGCAGCATTGTACGGCCCGCTGCACGGCGGCGCTAACGAGGAAGTGTTGCGCATGTTGCTAGAAATTGGCGATATAAAAAACGTGCCGGAATTTATCAAGGCAGTTAAAAACCGGGAACGGCTGTTGATGGGTTTTGGGCACCGCGTATACAAAAACTATGACCCACGCGCCCGCATCATCAAACAGGTAGCCGACCAGGTGTTTGCTGTCACCGGGCGCAACCCGCTGCTGGACATTGCCCTGGAACTGGAACGGATCGCCCTGGAAGACGACTTTTTTGTGCAGCGCAACCTGTACCCGAACGTGGACTTTTATTCGGGCATCATTTACCAGGCGATGCGCTTCCCCATTGCCATGTTCCCGGTGCTGTTTGCCATTCCACGCACGGTGGGCTGGCTGGCGCAGTGGCAGGAAATGTTGGCCGACTCCGAACAGAAAATCGCCCGGCCACGCCAGGTCTATCTGGGTTCATCTACACGCGATTTTGTGCCCATGGCAGAACGGGAGTAGGGATGGAATAAGGAGCATTGAGATTGGCGATTCGCCAATTTCCAATCCTGCTAGTGTCTTGCCAACATGAATTTGAGGGGTGAGCATCCTCAGATGCGAACGGACGGCATCTGAGGATGCCTTACTCCGCACCCAACATTTTTAGATTGCTGAAGTGTTGGACTGAGTTAATTGCTCTACACAAAAGTGCAATAGATCGGAGGAGGGGAGCCAAATCATTTTTGTTGCTCAAATAGAACATTTGTACTATCATCCTGGTCGGGGCGCAACCGAGGAGAGCTTATGGATGGATCAGAATTAATCGTGGCGTTGTTTGCGCTGGTGTTTCTGGCTTTTTGCCTGACTGCTATTGCTGTTATTGCCATGAGCAAAGACAAGGATGAAGTGGCCGACAAAAGCGTCTCTGCCTTGCGCCAGCTAAAGTCAGAATATCTGCGGCCAGGGAATGGAGTGGAAAAAGCAGATGATCAGGAAGATGAGAACACCAATGAGCCACCAGCTTGAGAGATAGAGAAGTTGCCATGCCGTCTCTCTATCTCCCCGGCTGGGTTCTGGATTATTCGCTCTCAGTTTTTGGCGCGTTTTCGCCGGTGGCGGGCAATGGTTTGTGTCCACTGAGGGATCGTTGTAACGATTTCTCGGCGTCTTCGGTTAATGTGGTGTGCAGCACCTTGCCCTCATACTGCCGCAGCGCCGCTAAAGCCACGTCTGTTTGGGCCGAACGCACGACAATGAATAGGGCTGATGTTCCGGGTTGAATGGACTCGCTGACGTCTTTGATGAAGTTATTATCAACGCCTCGGTTCATCAGCGCACCGACAGCGCCGCCAGCCAGGCCACCAACCAACATCATGCCTATAGGGCCCCCAAACAGTGCCCCCACAAACAGGCCAATGAGGCCACCGGCTGTCATACCCTCTTTGGTGGTCTGGTCAACGGCATTGCGGGCATGTACTTCCCCGGCGGCGTCTTTGCGCACTACTACGGTGTCTTCCAACCGCATGTAGCCTTGATGTTGCACACTTTTGATGCTGTTAAGGACTTCATCGGCCTTCTCTTCGGAATCGAAGGCAAGCACAATCATTTCTCTGCTCATTTTTTAATCCTCCAATAGATTGGTTCTGATTGATACATTTGAACTGTAAAAAACCCCGCCAGGTCTGAACGGGTATACCGTGACGGGCTTGTGTTCGGGATCAAAATGTGGATTCCTGGAAAGCGGCCAGATGGTCGCGGATGTGCCAGAAGCTGTTGCCGGCGATGTTTAACCACACCGGTTGATCGGGATACCAGTCGAGACGACCCGGTTCCAAGAGGTCTTCTTCGAGCATGGTGGCGACTACGGCCGTTAATCCCTCACACGCCTGCCGATATTCTGCCAAAATGGCGGCTGCGGGCATCTCTTTATAGGTTTCAAAAAAGTGGTCATTCAGCCGATTCATGGTAGCCTCGTCTTCGGCTTCATTACCCGTTAACTCATAACCCGGTAAATAGCGCGTTACCGCTTCACCATTGAGGCTTTTTTCCAGCCAACCGGTCGCCAGTTTCATCCAGGCTGTAATGTGGGCGACGGTGTCCTTCACTGACCAATCGCCGCCGGGGCCAGGTTCGGCCATATCTGCTTCGGTGAGACAGGCCAGATGCGCTTCCAGTTCCTCATTTGCTTTTGTCATTTCGGCCAGTAATTCAAACTTGTTCATAGGCATGTTCCTCCATCATATACGGTGAAAGTGTTGCATCATGGGCAGCAGGGGGATAGGGCGGACGGTTTGGAAGGGATGTCGTACACCGGGCAGAACAATGAGTTCGCCTTTGTTAAACAAACGCGCCAGGCGCAGCGCCTCATTCACCGGCACTAATTCGTCCCGGTCGCCAACGCTGATCAGGACGGGACATTGGGTATGGGCGGCCATACGTTCGGTGATGCCATTTTCTACCAGGTAAGTGGTCATGTCTGCTGCCTGGCGCACCAGAATGCGCCAGTGACGGGCGCCATGTTCCTGGGCTAATTGCTCGGCATAGGTGGAGACTTTTTGCGCCATCACATCAGGGTCTAGTTGTTGGTACATTTTGGCGGCCGCTTCCTGGGTCCAAAAAAACTTGGTGGCGTGCATTAACAGCGTGGCCACACGGCGTGGCTCTTTCAGCGCCAGCATCAGCCCCAGATAGCCGCCCAGGCTGTATCCGGCTATATGCACCACCGGCACATTGAGGGCATCGAGCAGGCCACTGACGTCAAACATCATCTTTTCCGGGTTAAGTTCGTTGGTGGTGTTTGTGGAACGGCCGTGCCCCCGCAAATCCATCAACACCACCTGGTAATCGGCCGCAAGTGGCTTGACCAATACCCGCCACTGCACGCTAATGGCGCCTAATAGACCGGGCAGGAGTAGTAAGGTAGGTTTGCCGCTGCTTCCATGCAGTTCATAATGAATCAAACTGCCGTCATCTGCTTTCCATTCAGCCATGGTGTCCCTCTTGATGTCAAGGATTGTTGCCGGGCAATTGTAGCCCACTTGCCCGGCAACACAAACCTGGTTTTCTGACGCGCGTGTCTGCTGTCGGGGTAAGATCGTTACGTCACTGGGACAAGCAGGGTTGGCTCTGATGGGCGCTGGCTGATATAAAACAGGGCATGTGTCCTTTGCGAGCATGTGGGCATTTATACCTGACGAGGTGAGATGTTGGCGGCCAAACAAGCATAAGAGGTGATAAATGGATAGATTTAAGTTGATTTATGGGGAACAGGCAGAGCAGTATGAACAACTGGTGGCGCGGGAGGATGTGGACGGTAATATCCTAAAGGCGCTGCAAACCATTCACTCCCTGGCCCAGGCAGACGTGGTGGAGTTTGGTGCAGGCACAGGGCGGCTCACCGGTCTGTTGGCGCCACTGGTCAAAAGCATACGCGCTTACGACGAATCGGCGGCGATGCTGGCGGTGGCGGAGCGCAAATTGCGGGAAAAGGGGCTGAAGAATTGGCGCACGGCCGTAGCCGACCATCGTACCATCCCCTTGCCAGACCATTGCGCCGACATCTGTATCGAAGGATGGGCGTTTGGGCATTTTGTGGGCTGGCATCCGGCTAACTGGCGTGAAGAAGCGGGGCGGGCGCTGGCGGAAATGGAGCGGCTGCTGCGTTCCGGTGGGGTCATGATTTTAATAGAAACATTGGGCACCGGTTTTGAGACGCCAACGCCGCCGGAACAGTTACGGCCGTTTTACCACTGGCTGGAAACAGAACACCATTTTGCCCACACCTGGATTCGCACCGATTATCAGTTTGCCAGCCTGGCCGAAGCCGCCGAACTGCTCGGTTTCTTCTTCGGCCCCGAAATGGCTGCCCAGGCCCGAATCCGCTTCCCCGAATGTACCGGCATCTGGCACAAAACCGTTGAGAATTGACAATTGTCAATTTTCAATTGCCAATGGTATGATCCCCACATAAACACATAATCACGCAAACACGCAAACACCTGACACCATGACAAACGGCCGTTACCCTAACTCCCAAACCATCACCCGCCACACCTTGCCCAATGGGCTGACCATCCTGGCCTATGAAAACTTTGCTTCGCCTTCGGTGGTGATCGAGGGGTTGGTGCGGGTGGGGGCGCTGGCGGAAAAGCGGGAAACGGCGGGGCTGGCAAACTTCACGGCCGTTTCCCTCATGCGTGGTACCCAAAACCGCACCTTTGACCAGATTTATGAGACGCTGGAGTCAGCCGGCGCTGAACTCAATTTCAGCGGCGCGTTTCATACCAGCGGTTGGTCGGCGCAGGGATTGGTGGAGGATTTTGGCCTGCTGTTGGATATGACCGCCGATGTGTTGCGCCAGCCTACGTTTCCACCGGCCGAAATTGCCAAAGTGCAGGGACAGTTGCTCACCGGCTTGCAAATGCGCACCAACGATACCGGGCGCATGGCCAACCTGGCCTTTCACGAACTGCTGTATACCGGACATCCCTACGGCCGTTCCGCCAGCGGCTACCCAGAAACCATCAGACCGTTAACGCCGACCGACCTGGCCGCCTTCCACGCCCAACATTATGGACCGCAGGGGGCCATTGTGGTGGTGGTAGGTGCGGTCAAAGCAGAGGAAGCCATAGAGCGGGTCACGGCCGTGTTCGGTGACTGGCACAACGAACGGCAACAGGTGGCGACGGCCGTGCCCGACATGCCCCGCCCGGATTCGCACTTGCGCGTCCACGTCAACATGCCAGACAAACACCAGACCGACATTCGCCTGGGGCTGCCCGGCCCGCGCCGTGCCGCGCCCGACTATCTGGAAGCCAGCCTGATGAACACCATCCTCGGCGTTTTTGGCATGATGGGGCGCATTGGCCTACGGGTGCGCGAGGAGGAAGGATTGGCCTATTACGCCTACAGCCAGTTGCAGGGTGGCCTGGGGCCATCCCCCTGGATCGCGGCCGCCGGCGTGGCCCCAGAAGCGGTGGAACAGGCCATCGCCAGCATCCTGGAAGAGGTAGCCCGCATCCAAAATGAACCGGTCAGCGACGACGAACTGGCCGACAGCCAGGCATACCGCATCGGCTCCATGCCCATGGCATTAGAGACAAACAGTGGCCTGGCAGATATTATTGGCGATATGGAATTATATGAACTGGGTCTGGATTATCTGACCGAATACCCGGCGCGCGTCCAGGCCATCACCCCGGCCGACATTCAGGCCGCCGCCCAGAAATACCTGAGTACGGAGCAGTTGGGCACGGCCGTTGCCGGCCCTTAGCCGGTAATCGGTGATCGGTAATCGGTAATCAGTGGATGACCGATAACCGATAACCGATAACCGATTACCGATAACCGCCATGTTAGCCGCAGGCGTAGACATGATCGAAATCGCCCGGATTGAACGGGGTATCGCCCGGTACGGTGCGCGGTTTTTGCAGCGATTTTTTACGGAGCAGGAGCAGACATTTTGCAACGGCCGTGTCGCCAGTCTGGCTGCGCGTTTTGCGGCCAAGGAAGCGGTGGGCAAAGCATTGGGCACGGGCATTGGTGATATTCGGTGGCTGGATGTGGAAGTGGTGGTGGATGAGCGGGGCAGACCAGAACTGGTATTACATGACGCTGCCCAGCAGTTAGCCCAATCACGCGGCCTCACCCAATGGGCGATTAGCCTGACACACACCGAAACCCACGCCATCGCCTTTGTCGTAGCAACGAGCTAATACTACTCCCCGCTGTAATGGCTGGTTTCCGGTCGGGTGGTCACGTAGCGGCAGGTGAGGCGGATAATGCGCGCGGTAGCTGGGGACACACGCACCCGTTCGTCAATTGAATGCCCCACCAGCCAGACCAGGTGCGCCTCATGGGCTACCATGGGCCACAACGGCCGTAGCCCCTGCGCCACTTTTCGGTTAATCATCACCTCTTTCACGGCGGCGTGACGGCCGTGCATCCCCAGTGGTTGGAAACGTTCACCCGGCAGCCGGGGGCGCACCGTCAAGGTATCTCGCCCTCCCACATCCACAAAAGCCACCCAAGGGTCGCTGTTTTGAGCGATCACGGCCGTGTCCCCCACATATTCTTGCGCATACAACCACCAGCCACCCCCCAACGCCATCTGCCCCGGAACCCGGAGAATCCGGAGTCCAACGGCTTCAGCCGTTGGCACAGCCGCCGGCAACTGCGGCCCAAAAGCAAGGGGCGCTGGGGAATTATCAGCCACCAACAGGATGCGTTCATATTCCAGCCGCAGCATCAACCCACCGGGCAAATCCATCTGCGCCCCGGTGACGCCCCGCTCTACCAACTCCCGCGCCAGTTCCACCACCTGAAAGCTGATGTCGGTTTGCGACGGCCGTAGCGCCAACATCCCCCACCGCAGCGCCAACCGCCGATGGCTCAGCGGCAGTTCCAACCAGCGCGCCCGCGCCAACGCCAGCCACCCCTCCCCTTGCTCCACATATACCGACTGCCAGAACGGTTGGAACCACTCCTCCAGCAGCGCATAATCGGCCGCCGTGATGGCCGCCAACTGCTGCAAATGGTGATTGATTTGTGGATTGTATTGCGTCAGCAGCGGCAGCAGTTCGTGGCGGATGCGGTTGCGCAAGTAGGTGGTGTCGCTATTGCTCTGGTCATAAACTGGCTGAAGGCGGTGGGCGGCGCAGTATGTTTCAATGTCCTGGCGGGAAATGGCGAGCAACGGCCGTAACAACGTCAATTCCGGCGCACCCGGCAGTGGCGAAACGGGCAGCATCCCCCGCAACCCGGCCAGCCCACTGCCCCGAATCAGGTGCAGCAGCACCGTTTCCGCCTGATCATCGGCATGGTGAGCAACGGCAACAAAGGGGGTGGATTCTTGCACGGCCGTTTCCGCCAGGAAGCGGTAGCGGGCATGGCGCGCCGCTTCTTCAATTGACCAGCCATTGGCCTGCGCCAGCGCGGGCACGTCTACTTTGCCGACCACGATGGGAATGTGCCAGGAGACGGCCGTTTTAACCACAAAAAGCAGTTCCTCATCCGCCTCCGGCCGTAAGCTATGATTCAGGTGCGCCGCAATCACCCGTTCTGCCCCCAATACTCGCGCCAACAGGTGCAGCAGCGCCAGCGAATCCGGCCCGCCAGACACCCCCACTACCAGTTTCGCCTCTGGTGACAGATGCACCCGGCACTGCGCGGCTACCTGCTGTTCCAATTCACGTGGTTCCATTTGCAAATTATGAATTAAGAATTATGAATTACGAAGAGGTTGGGGATACTCTTTTGCACCCTGTCATCTTGTCACCTTGTCACCCCCTCACCTTATCAACAAAAAATGGCCCACGAGGGCCATCTTCCAGTAGGGCGGGTGGGACTCGAACCCACACGGAGTTTCCTCCAACGGATTTTAAGTCCGTCGCGTCTGCCATTTCGCCACCGCCCCTTGTTCGGTAATTGGTTATCGGTTATCCGTAAACAGTAATCGGCCCTCGGAGTTCGGCTTACGGTTTACGGTTTACGATTCACATTTTCCAGTTCTGACGCTGGATTGTACACAGGAACGGGGTGCGTAACAACAATTGTTTGTCGGCGCATGGTACTCTGTTAAACTATGATAGCAATCGCACCCAGGCTTCAGCTATTCAATTGATCAGTTTCCGTAAATCCTCGTGAAGTTTTCCTGTTAGGAGTGACACAGAACAGATGGATGCCACCAATGGAGACCCTGCTGATCTAATAAAACAGATGGATCGTCTGGATGCGCACTATCGCCGCCTGGTCGCCAGCATCAGTGAAGGCGTCTCGGTAGTGACCCTCGACGGCGTTATTGCCAGTCTCAGCCCAGCTTTTGAAACTCTACTTGGCTGGCCAACCAGCCAGCTCATTGGCAAACACATTCAATCGCTTATCCATCCTGCGGATTTGCCGCTTGCCATTGCACGCTTGCAGCGTTTGAGCAATGGAGAGCATCCGCCCCCAGAGAAACTGCGTCTATTACAAAGTTCGGGGGAGTATCGCCCAGTTGAGGTAATCTCGCAGCCGGAAATTGAAGAGGGCCAGGTTCAAGAGGTTTGGGTGCTGGTTCGAGACTTATCCAAAGATGAGCAGTTAGCAGAACAGCAGGAGGCACTTTCCCAGGAGCAAAATCGTGTTCGGTCATTCTTTGACTTGATTCATACTGTGGCAATCAGGGCGCGCTCCCCTTTGACGATGGTTAATCTGGCTGCTTACCGGCTGTCAAGGCAAATCAATGAGCCAGCCGCCCTCTCGGCTGTGGAGAGTATCGAACTGCGTGTACAGCACCTGGTACAGCTTCTTGAGCGGGTACTGACTATGGCCGAACTTGATGCCAATCGTGTCTATTTTGCTTTTGGGCCAGTCCAACTCAACCGATTACTTGACTACATTGGCGCCACCATGTACCGCCTGGCTGAAGCCAAGAAAATCACGCTCACCCTCAAACCTGCGGATAACCTTCCGCCGGTGAGAGCGGACGAGCTACAACTGTATCTGGCAATAAAAGAGGTAGTAGAAAACGCCCTCGAATATACGCCGGAAAATGGTACCGTCACGGTCAGTACATTCAGTAATGAGACGTATGGCGTTCTTGAAGTGCAGGACACGGGGATGGGGATTGATGCTGATCTGATGCCGCACCTGTTCGAGCGGTTCTATCACTTCAGCCTGCCCACCTTTGGGCCTGAAAAACTTGGCTTGGGACTGCCCATTGCCAGGAAAATTGTCGAACAGCACGATGGAACCATCGGTGTGGTGAGCACACCCAACAAAGGGTGTACCTTTACCATTGCTATTCCCCTCTACACTCCCTAATCCCACCATTTCAGAGACCGCCGGAACGATCAATGCCCCGCCACAACCTGATAACAATGGTCAGGCCAAATACGATACCCACTGCGCCGATCAAAGAAAACCCTTCAAACATAGGCCCAACGCCGGCGCTCCACATCATTGCCGAGGCGATGATGAGGCCGGTAGCAATCAGACCGAATATCAGCCGGTTGGCGACTCGATCCAACCGGCTGACCTGTAATTGGATTGAGATTTCCCCTGTCTGGGTCTGGTTGAGAATGTCGGTAATCTGGACCGGCAAAGCCCGGATCAACCGATCCCAGTCCTGATAGGAGCGCATCATGGATCGCACCAGGTTCTTAGGCGAATAGCGGCGGCTGATGATGTCCTGCACATAGGGAGCCAAGAGTTCGGCCAAATTAAAGCGCATGTCTAGAGCACGGCCGGTACCTTGCAATTGGCCAATTGTCTTGATCAGCATGATGTAACTAGAAGGGATATCTAGATGATAACGATGAATGACATCAATGATGGCATCGGCAAGTTCATCCACATTAATTTGCTGCACCGGAAGGTCAAATAAATCATCCATGATGTAGCTGATGTCCGCTTCAAAGCCTTTCCGATCAAAACCTCTGGGATGATCACAGATGCGCATGATCACGTCGGCTATCTGGCTCACATCTTTGCTTATGTAGGCGATGACCAGGTCTTCCAGGTCAATCAGCATGTGTTTGTCAATACGGCCGACCATGCCGCTATCCAGGATGCCGGTAGTGCCTCCAGGTAATAACAGCAGATTTCCGGGGTGCGGATCGGCGTGGTAGAACCTGTCACGAAAGATCATCTCGATCCAGATATGGGCGCTATGTTTGGCAAATTCATAAAGGTCCACACCCGATGCGACCAACGCCTGATGATCGCTCAAACTGATCCCCTTAAGCCGATCCATGGTCAATACACGGCCGGTAGATAGCTCAGGGTAGGGTTTAGGGAAAATAACCCCTGGATCATCGGCAAAGCTGTCTATAAATCGGCTCAGATTGCGTTGTTCCTGTTGCAGGTCAAGCTCACGCAGAAGCTGCCGGCGAAAGTCGGTAACAACATCGCTGGGCCGAAATCCCAGATCGCTCCGTTTATCCAATAATCCAGCACCCTGGGCCATCAATTCCAGATCCATGCGCACAACTTCTTCAATTCCGGCATGAATCAGCTTGACCACAACTTCTGTCCCATCCGGTAAGGTGGCTGCGTGTACCTGCCCGACAGAAGCGGAACCCAGGGCTTCAAAGTCGAAAGTTTTAAAAATATCTTCGACATGTTGTCCCAGTTCTTCTTCCAGGATGGCCCGGACTATATCGGGTGGGTCGGGCGGGGTGTCGGCCTGAAGCTTTTTCAACGCTTCAATGAAGGGCGGATCTAGCAGGTCGTCGCGGGTACTCATAAACTGGCCCAGCTTGATGAAGGTCGTTCCTAATTCGGACAGGGCCATACGCAGCCGGTCTGGCAATGAATACTGAGTCAGGAGTTGGCCATCGGGATTGATGAACCACTTCTTCAGGTTATCCGGCATGTTCTCGATAGCTGACTCGGCCAATCCGTATTTTGTAAAAACTTGCACGATTTGGCGCAGTCGCCTGGTTCTACTTATTTGATCATTTGAAGTCATTTCAACACTTTCCTGCCTGGACTTTTGATCCGATTTGAACGAGGAGGGTGCATTCTTAAATGCGCTCGCTGGCATCTGAGGATGCCAACTCCTCGCTAGTGAAAAGAAGGTTGCACATATAGGTAGAAGAATACTTTTTGGGGGGCGAGATGTCATGAATCTAAGGTATCAAAGAAGTACCATTCGCTTTTCCGAAGGTGTGACCAGGCTCAATGATACTTTTTCGCCATCGCGCATCGCGGCGCCATTTCGCTTTTTTGGCACTTCTGCGTCATGACGGGCAGTCGCTCCATTCCTATACTGCCATCAAATTGAATTGAGCCGCCGTTGGCACAGGCAGAACTGAGCAAGTGGCGGCAATTACTGGCGAGCACGGGAAATTCACACCGCGAAAGCGCCCCGTGTGACTTAACAATATAAGGAGAGATCAAAATGGCTGAAATTCTTAGAAAAAATTGGTGGTTGGTAACATTACGCGGCGTCGCGGCCATCATCTTCGGCGTCTTAACGTTCGTCTGGCCAGGCCCGACGCTGACCGCCCTGGTACTGCTCTTCGGGGCTTACGCTTTGGTAGAAGGAATCTTTTCCATTGCATCTGGCGTATCCGGTGGCTCTTTGAGCGGCAGTTCGCGCTGGTTACTGGTGATAGAGGGTCTGGTCGGCGTCATCATTGGCCTGGTAGCCTTCTTTGCCCCAGGGATCACGGCCGTCGGCCTGCTCTATGCCATTGGCGTGTGGGCCATTGTCACAGGCATCTTCCAGGTGTTGGCCGCTATTCAATTACGCCAGGTAATCAGCGATGAATGGCTGTTGATCTTCAGCGGCATTCTCTCGGTGGTATTTGGTGTGGTGGTCTTCATCTATCCAGCGGCCAGTGCGCTGAGCATCCTCTGGCTGATCGGCATCTACGCTGTGGTATTCGGTGTGGCCACCGTGGCCCTGAGCTTCCGCCTGAAGAGCCTGGGCACGACACTCAGCGGCATCTCAGCAGGCAAGGCGTAAGCAGCAAGTATTTGGTTGGAAGAAATCAGGGTGGTGATGCCCGGCATCACCATCTGTATCTCAATATCAATAAAAATCTAAATTTAGGAGACAAAAAATGACAAACAAGATAGTTACTCAAGTTATCGTCGCCGCTTTCCACGAGGAAACGACGGCCGTACAAATGGCCGACGCGCTGAAAAAGGCGAAAAAGCAAAATCAGCTTTCCTATCGCAATGTGGCGGTCATCCGCAAGGATAAAGCGGGCAAAGTGAAGGTCAAAGAGGCTGGCGACCTGTCTGCCGGTCCCGGTGCGGGCGTTGGCGCCCTCGTTGGTGGGGCGTTCGGCCTGTTGGCAGGCCCGGCCGGATTTGCCGCCGGCACTGCCGCCGGCGCCGCTATCGGCGGGGCCGGAGCAGCGCTCATTGACACCGGGCTTGACAACAAACGGCTACAGCAAATCGGCGACATCCTTCTGCCTGGTAACTCGGCCATCATCGTCGTTTTCGAGGAAGTCGAAGTTGACAAGGCCACCATGAAAGAGGCTAAAAAAGACCTGGCTACGGTGGTCACCAACCTGTCTACCGACATCAGCAATACGCTGCGTGGCGGCCAGGATGTGGCCTATCTCTTCTCCGTAACTGAAAACGGCATCGTAGCTTCACGACTGGCTGCCGGTGAAGAAGCGGCCAACATTCAGACGCTGGTTGCCGGCCTCGAAGGCATTGTCATTGGCCAGGCCGCCGCGACGGAAGATAGTGTGGCCTATGAAGTCGCTGCGGCGACCGAAGACGAAGCGGCATACGAGGTTGGTGTGGTCACGGCCTAAAGCAATGCCCACACCGCCACCAAAAATTTAGAAGGCACGGCTAACATAGAAGTTGGCCAGTTGACTTAATTTACTGTGTAAACAAAACCAAACAAAAACATAAGGAGTTAATATCATGAAAAAGTTATCAGAGCAGTTCATCGAGATGAGTCAGCAGACAGCCGCCTGGGAAAGGAAAGCTGCTGCCCACCACGCGGAGAATCAAAAAGAGTTTGAAGCGGATATCGCGGATGCTCGCAAAGCGGTGCAATCGGCCCAGGTATCATTTGAGGTTCAATGGGAATACAGGGGGTACACCCAGATATGGGTATGCCGTAGAATAGGGGTCATTTTACAACAAGGAGAGCAAGATGGCCTATCATTCGTCA
>JACTMP010000041.1 GCA_014584575.1 Chloroflexota bacterium | reverse complement strand
TGACGAATGATAGGCCATCTTGCTCTCCTTGTTGTAAAATGACCCCTATTCTACGGCATACCCATATCTGGGTGTACCCCCTGTATTCCCATTGAACCCACCTTTTCACCTGCTCATTACCGCTTCTGCACCCGCATCGGCAACCCACCCTTCGGCCGTAGGGTGACGAGCGGCTCCATTTCTACCTGATGGCCCGGTTTCAGTTCGGCGCGGAAGCGTTGGGCAATGGTTGCCAACAGCAGGATCGCTTCCGTCATGGCAAAGCTGCTGCCGATACACTGGCGCGGCCCGCCGCCAAAAGGCAGGTAGGCGTAACGCGGCCGTTCAGCTACCCGCTCCGGCGTGAAGCGTTCCGGGTCAAACCGCAGCGGCTCTTCCCAAAAATCGGGGTGGCGGTGGGTTAAATACGGGCTGAGGGTGATGACGGTATTGGCGGGAATATCGTAGCCGCCGATGACATCCGGCTGGTGGCCGAAACGGCCCAGGGCGTAGGCAGGTGGGTAGAGGCGCATTGCTTCTTCAACGACCATTGTGGTGTAAGGTAGTTGCGGAATGTCGGCCATCGTGGGGGTACGGCCGTTAGCCAATACCTCCGCCAGTTCCTGTTCCAGCCGGGTGCGCACGTCCGGGTGCTGTGACAGCAGGTAAAAGACCCAACTGAGGGCCACGGCCGTGGTCTCGTGCCCGGCCAACATAATCGTCATCACCTCATCGCGCAGTTGGCGGTCGTTCATGCCTTCGCCCGTCTCCTCATCGCGGGCTTCCATCAGCATCCCCAACAGGTCATCTTTCTGCACGCCGGACTGCCGCCGTTCGTTGATAATTTTTTGCACGATATTGTCCAGCACGGCCGTGCTGTGCCGGATAACGCGGGTGCTGTGCCACCAGGGGACGTAACGCAGCCGTTGGTAGGCGAATGGTTTGGTGGTGAGCGTGCCGATTTCCTCGTTCACGGCCGTGAATGCCGCCCCTACCGTATCCGCCTCCCGCGTCAGGTCAATGCTAAACAGCGTCTTGCCGGCAATCTCCAGCGTCAGATGCATCATCTCCTCGGCCAGATTGAGCGCCTGCCCATCCTGCCACTTATCCAGCATGACGTTGGCGGCGTCGGTCATGGTGGCGGCAAAACCGGCCACCCGCTGGCGGTGAAAGGCGGGTTGGGCCAGCCGCCGCTGCCGCCGCCAGAATTCGCCATCACTGGTGAGCAGCCCGTTGCCGACGATGGGCGTCATCAGCAGCAGGCTGGGGTGGGGCAGCTTGGTGTAGTTCTTGTTGTTATCCTGCAAAACGTGTTTGTTGTGGTCAGGATGGCAAAAGATGTAGCCATAGAAGTGCAGGACGGCGCGAAAGCGCACGGCGTCGCCATATTGGGCCACGAGTTCTTCCATTTTGGCTAACGGCCGTCCCTGAAACTGACGAATGATGCCAAACGGCCAGGGTGGGTTGGGGCCGGGTGGGTGATTGATTGGCTTTTTATTCTGGGTTGGGTTGACAACAATTGTGGACATACGTTACTCCATTTTTGCAATTTTGGGCGAGTTGATAAGTGAAATTGTGACGAATTTCACAAGCAGTTTAGCAAATATGGTCTATTGCTGTCAACAATGACATACCTCGTGCTACAATGCGCCCGATGGCGGACAAAGTTGCTCACATACAAATTCGGCGGTGGCGCTATATCTTTCTGATCGTTGGTCTGATGTGGCTGTTGGTGGGATCGGGGCGCAGCGCGGCGCAGCAAACGGTGACGCTGGAAGCGTATTTGGGCGCCATTGCCCAGCATCGCAGCCAGATACTCCGCGCCGGAAATAATGCCGGGCAATGTGCGGCCGCCGTAACGGCAGCGGCCAATACCCTGGTGGGCATCACGGCCGTGCAACTGCCCGATGGCTCGGTGATGCGCGTCAACCACCAGGGGGCGGCCCAGGCTTTGCAAACCCAGCCTTGTAACCCGGCCCGCGCCGACCAATACCTCAGCGGCCTGTGCCCGGCCCGGTTGTGTTCCGTGTCGCGGCCACAAGCGTCCTTGCCAGCGCCGGCGAATGGGCAAAATAGCGGTACATTAGCCGGGGCTGCTGGCGCGCCAGACAATGCCCCTATGCCGGATACCGGGTCGGCGGGAATACCGTCGGACATGCAACCGCCGCAGGCACAACCGCCGCAGGCACAACCGCCAGAGGCGCAACCGCCGCAGGCGCCGGAATTGGCGGAACCAGGTGGTGAGGGCGGGCCATCAACGCCGGGTGATGATGAGGCCGGGCAGCCGTCGCCTGGCGACGACGGGGGCGGCCAGGACGAGGGTGCGATGACGGCCGATGCCGCCAACGCCACAGAAGCGGCGCGTGGTGAAGCTGGCGCTGGCGCACAATCGCCCAACCAACCGCCGGCCCTGGCTACCCATATGGGCAATACAGATGCCTCCCCTACGGCCGTGCCCAACCCGCCACCACCCGCTGTGACACCCGCACCAACGGAAACGGCCGTGACGCGAGCCAGGTGGGGGCTGCTGCTGGTGGTTTTGCTGGCAGTGGGGCTGATTGGCACGGCCGTCGCCCTGCTATTGTGGCCGGGCAAAGAGGCCGAGCCGGAAGAAGAGGAAGAAACGTCGGCTGTGGTCACGGCCGTGAACGAGGGCCGCCAGTTTGTCGAAAAAGGAGACTACCGCGAAGCGGCCCGCCGTCTTTTCCTGGCCATGCTGCTGGCTTTGGATGAAAAGGGCATACTGCGTTTTGACCGCCACCGCACCAATCTGGAACTGCTGCAACAGGAACGGCTGCATAAGGCGCTTGTGCCCTCGTTGACGCCTGTCATTGTGACCTACGAGCGTGTCTGGTATGGTCTGGAAACATTGCCTTCTGCCGAGTATGAACGGTTGGTGGAGGAGATCAAGGTGATTCGTGATTGGCGGACGGATGGGGGAGTCGGTAATCGGTAATCGGTGATCGATCATCGGTTATCGGATTTCGGCTTACGGGTATGCTTCTACAAAAACGCTTTTTCACTGATGTGGTCGGGGTTGTTGTGATTCTGGCGCTGCTGCCGCTGCTGGTTTTGAGTGCGGTGGGTTGGTTGAATTCGCCACAGCGGGCGCGTGGGTCGGCCTGGAATCAGGGGGATGAGGGTGTTTCGGTGCTGGTAAACTGGCTGCAAAGGGAAGGGTTTCCGGTGCGGTTGGTGGCGGCGGGGGACGCCCAGCCGTTGTCAAGCCAGGACACTGTTTTGTTTGTGATCGCGCCGCGCAGTGCTTTTCGGTATGGGGAGTTGTATCTGCTGGATGTATGGGTGCGGAATGGGGGCACGCTTTTTATTGTGCAAGAGGATGATGAGCCACGGGGGCTGCTGCGTTATTACGATTTGGACGTGGGGCGTTTGTGGTGGCCGGTGGCCCAAAGTGGGCTGACGCTGCCTGTTTTTAACTGGCCGCCGGTGGGCCAGGCGGCGGTGGATGCACACCGGTTTGTCAAAGTGGATTGTGGGCAGGCGGCGGTGCATATGGGGGATTGCACCCGGCCGCTACTGGTGGCTATGGGGCGCGGGCAGGGGCAGGTGATCATGCTGTCGTCGGTGAGGCCGCTGACGAATGCGGGGCTGCGCCGGCCGGGTAATGCGCAGTTGGTGGAGAATATCATCCGGGCTACGGCCGTGCCCGGCCGCACCATTCTTTTTGATGAGGCCCACCGCCAGATGTCCGCCGCCTGGTTATTTACTACCCCTACCGGTTGGGCGTTGTGGCTGAGTTTGTTGGGGGTTGGCCTGTTTGTGGTCTGGAATAATGCCGCCTCACCAACCCGCCGCGCACCGCAGAAGAGCAGTCGAGGGGAGCAGGAAGTGGACACGGCCGTAGCCATCAACTATCTGGCCACCGCCGAACGGCAATTTCGCCGTCATGATGTGATTATGGCCCATTACTGGCGGCGTTTGCAGCAGACGTTGGCGCGGCGGCATGGCATTGACCCCGCATTGCCGGACGACCAGTTTGTGGCTGCTTTGAAGCCGTACCTGAATGAAACGGCGGCGGGCACAATGGTCTATCTGGCGAACGCCTACCGGGAACGAGCCAACATGCTGTCAGAAAATGAACTGCGCCAATGGGTGTCGCTGGCCGCCGAATTCACCGATCAACAACCATTAACCAGGGAGGTATATGAATACCAAAAAACTATTTGAGGCGCTGCACGGGGAAGCAGCAAAAGTGGTGGTGGGGCAAACGGAGGTGCTGGCCCAGCTTTTTATTGCTTTGCTGGCCGGCGGGCATGTGCTCATGGAAGGGGTGCCGGGCACGGCCAAAACGCTGATGGCCAAAACGCTGGCCCATCTGGTGCAGGCGCCCATGAACCGCATCCAGTTCACGCCTGATCTGATGCCCTCAGACATTATCGGCACCAATGTATTTAACGTGGCTACCAGCCAGTTTTATCTGCGCCAGGGGCCGATTTTTGCCGGGGTGGTGCTGGTGGACGAGGTGAACCGCGCCCCGGCCAAAACGCAGGCGGCGCTGTTGGAAGCGATGGAAGAGCGGCAGGTGACGATTGATGGCACGCGGTATGATTTGCCTGATCCGTTTCTGGTGATTGCGACGCAAAATCCGGTGGAGTATGAAGGTACCTACCCATTGCCGGAAGCGCAGCTTGATCGTTTTTTGTTTAAGATCACCGTGCCCTATCCCCCGCCGCCGGTGGAGGCGGAGATGTTGCACCGGTACCATGAGGGGTTTGACCCACACCAATTGGCGACTACGGGGGTACGGCCGTTACTGACGCCTGACCAGATCACGGCCGTGCGCCAACACGTCCAGGCCATCACCGTTGAAAAAAGCATCATCCACTACATCACCCAGATCAGCAACGCCACCCGTGAGGCGCGTGAACTCTTCCTGGGTGGCAGCCCGCGCGCCTCGGTGGCGCTGTTGCAAGCCGGTAAAGTCCATGCGGCATTACACGGCCGTGGGTTTGTCACCCCCGATGATGTGAAAGCGGTTGCTCTGCCCGTTTTCCGGCACCGCATTATTCTCAAGCCGGAAACGCTGTTGGAAGGGTTAAATGCGGACGCGATCATCAATCGCATCTTGGGTTCGCTGGAAGTGCCCCGTTAAGGAGTTGAGTAGATGACGGTTATGACAGACCAGGAAATTCTGGAGTTGATTAAGGGGCTGTATGCGCAGCACATTCCCTTTCATCAGTTGATTGGGTTGGAAGTATTGGGGCTGACGGCGGAGAGTGTGGAACTGCGGGTGCAGATGCGGCCGGAGTTGATGGGTAATCCGTTTTACCAGATTTTGCATGGTGGGGTGACGGCTTCGTTGCTGGATGCGGCGGGGGGCATGGTGGCCATGGCCAATCTGGTGGTGGAACTGCTCGACCTGTCGCCGGAGGAGATGCAGCGGCGGCTGCAAAAGTTGGGCACGATTGATATTCGCATTGATTATTTGCGGCCGGGGCGGGGCCATGCCTTTATTGCCACGGCGCGGGTGATCCGCAAGGGGAATAAGGTGGCGGTGACGCGCATGGAGCTGCATAATGAGGCGGGGGTGGAGATTGCGTTGGGCACGGCGACGTATCTTGTAGGATGATGCGTGATGCGTGAGGCGTGACAACAAATTCACGCATCACGCATCACGCATTACGGATAACGATTATGTTACAGGCGATTATTGATAAGTTTGCTAAAAGTGAGTGTAGTTGGTTGGGAACGGTACGGCCGTCGGGCAAACCACACACCGCGCCCATCTGGCATGTGTGGCATGAGGGGCGGGTGTATGTGGTGGCGCAGGAGACGGCCGTGAAAACGCGCAATATCCGGGCCAACCCCTTTGTGACCATCACCTACCCGGACCCGATGGATGTGATCATCATGGAGGGGGAGGCGCGGTTAGTGGGGGGGCTGACGGCCGTGTTGCAGCCTCATTTTCAGCAGAAGTATGATTGGGATATTGCCAGTGATGGGGCGTATACGGCCGTGATTGAAATCACCCCCACCAAAATCATGGCCTGGAACCAGGACGCTGGCAAGCGGCAAACATGGACGGGGGAGGAGGTTGGAGTGATTGAGTGATTGAGTAATCACCAAATCACCCAGTCAAGTCACGGCCGTACTCCCCTCATCATACTTCTCATACAACCGCCGCTCCATCACCAGCCGCAGGCGGCGCATCGCTTCGTAAATGTCATGGTATGACGTGTAAAGCGGGGCAATACCCAACCGGATATTGTCCGGGTGGCGGAAGTCGGGGATGACCTGCATCTCCTGGATAAGCGCCTGATCAATACGCCAGCCATCATCATGCCCTAGCGACACATGCGAACCGCGCCGATTGGCGTCACGCGGCGAGTTCAGCCGGAAACCCAACGGTTCCAGCCATTGTTCATACAGGTAAATCAGATATTCC
This sequence comes from Chloroflexota bacterium, assembly GCA_014584575.1. Taxonomy (GTDB): domain Bacteria; phylum Chloroflexota; class Anaerolineae; order Promineifilales; family Promineifilaceae; genus CAADGU01. Next base: position 20,210 of record JACTMP010000041.1, on the reverse strand, counting down.
GTTTGCTGCACCGATTTAGCCCGCAGCCGCCCCATGCCCGCTTCCAACAGCAGGTCAATGCCCGGCTCAATGGTCGCCGTAGACAACACCGATGGCGTGCCCGTGAGAAAGTGGCGCAAACCGGGGTCCCGTTCATAACTCAGGCCAAAGTCAAACATCTGCTGCTGCCCCATCCAGCCCGTAATCGGGTTGCCCAATCTGCTTTGCAAATCACGCCGCACATAGAGAAAGGCGGGCGAACCGGGGCCGCCGTTCAGATATTTATAGGTGCAGCCCACGGCCAGGTCGGCCTGAGCGTGGTGCAGATCAATGGGCACAGAACCGGCGGAATGGCTCATGTCCCACAGCATAAAAGCGCCAGATTGATGAGCGAGTTGGGTCACGGCCGTTAAATCATAGGTATACGCACTCTTAAACACCGTGTGCGACAATGTGACCAGCGCCGTGTCCTGGTCAATGGCCTGGGCCAGCGCCTCCACCGGCCCATAAATACCATCGGGCGAAGGGATAACCTGAATGGTAAGCGGGCGGTTCACCAGCCGCGCCACCCCCTGTAGAATGTAAAGATCGGAGGGGAAATTGAGATCATCCGTGATGATTTTGTGGCGGCCTGGCTGCGCCAACACCGCTGCCAACGCCAGCTTAAACAGGTTCGTAGAGGTGGAATCGGCCACAATCACTTCATCCACATCCGCCCCCAGCAGCCGGGCAATTTTGCCGCCAATCTGCTCTTGCAGCCCCATCCAACCCTCATTCCAACCGCGAATCAGCCGGCCGCCCCACTGCTCGTTGACAATCTCTTGCACCAGCGGAATGCTGGCATGGGGCAGCCGCCCTAAGGAATTGCCGTCCAGATAAATCAGGCCGGGTTCAGCAATCACAAAACGGTGGCGAAAAGCAGCCAGGTCATCCTGGGCATCCATTTCCTGCGCAAAGGCCAAATCGGTGCTAAAAGTCATGGCAAATCCCTCATCGAAAAAAGGAGAGCAGCACGCCTACGTGCGTTCTCGCGTCATTCCGACCCGCTCGGCAAGCTCAGGGCAGGCTTGTCTTCGAGGGGGAATCCCTATCATTTGTACAGGGTAGGGATTCCTCGCTGCGAAGACTCCGCTCGGAATGACAAATTACAGTTCGGCGCGGATGGCCCAGAGGTCGGGGAAGAACGGTTTGAGCGTGGTGTGCAGATAGCCCACGCCCGATGAGCCACCGGTGCCGCGCTTCGTGCCGATGGTGCGTTCCACCATTTTAATGTGCCGGTAGCGCCACTCTTGCATCCCTTCATCCAGGTCTACCAGCCGTTCACACACCCGCAGCACGTGGGGGTCATGCCGGTAAATCTGGATGAGGGTTTGTTGCAGGCCAGGCGACGGCCGTATCGCTTCGGTCACATCCCGGTTGATCAATTCCGCCGGTAATTCATACCCATTGGCCTGCAAAAACGCCAGAAACGCATCCCACAGGGTTGGTTGGGTGAAGCGAGATTCCAGGCGGGTCACGGCCGTTGGGTCATCCGCATAATGCACCATCACGCCGCGCCGTTTGTGCCCCAATGCAAACTCCAGTTCCCGGAATTGGTAGGATTGGAACCCACTGGCCGACTCTAACCGATCCCGAAAAGACAAAAACTCCAGCGGCGTCATCGTCTCCAAAATATCAATTTGCGCCACCAGCGTTTTGAGAATGGTCAGGATGCGGCACAGCGTGTGTAGGGCGCGCGTCTGGTCATTCTGCCGCAGCAGCCCCATCAGATATTCCGTTTCATGGAGCACCTGCTTAAACCACAACTCGTACACCTGATGGATGATGATGAACAGCATCTCATCATGCTCCGGCCCGGCGGAGCGGGGGTGCTGGGCGTTGAGAATCTGGTTCAATTCCAAATAAGAAGAGTAGGTCAGAGACATGGGTTCACCTCAGTTTGGGCTTATGATGAATGGTGAGCCTACTGAAAGAAGTTCAACTTTTTATCGGCAACCAGCAAATCCTATCGAGAAGAAAAGTTGAACTTCTGGCCTTGGAGGGCTTTTTTCAGGAAATCGGTAATCACAACATGTACTACCTGATATTTCCCTACAGCGTTTCCTGGATAGGTACGTGGCTTAGGAGAAAGTTTTGCTCTGGCCCATTAAGCAGCAAATAGTATTCTTGCAGCCAATCACGGCCCAAGATAGCAAACGGTAATCTGGTCAAGATTACCTCCATTTCTTTAGGGGCATATTCACCAAAGGTGAACCGCACAGCATAGGTGTAGCCTGGTATTTCCCTGGCTTCGACATCTTCAATTTGGATTCGCCGCATCCTGTAGAGACGCAATTTGGAGACTAAATGGGCGGGCACGGCCGTTACATCTGACCCTGTATCAATTAAGGCCGGTACTTCAACGCGGGGACGTGAATGTACAGACCCCGTCAATTTCACTGTTATCAGAGGCGCTGGCGGCGTGAAATGACCATCATATGGCATCATGGTTTAACCACCCAAACGGAAGGGACGCGAACCTTGCGAATGGAACTGCCAGATTCCACCAGGTCAATGTAACAGGCAACCGGCCCAAACGTTTGATGCACCTGTCGTAGCAGGTCAAAACGATCAGCCCCGTGGGCAACTACCCTGCCCTGGTAAACAGCAACATATTGACCATCGAACTGATCGAGTAATGACGGTTTCAGGCGATCAAAAGCGGCTGCCTCCCCTTCAAAAGCAGCCAGCGCCTCGTCAGCTTCCGTGGTATCAAGTTGTTCTGATACCCATTCGGCAACCAGGGAGTCGGGCGAAGTCTGTTGTTTGGCCGCTCGTTGGCGAACCGCATCATAAAGTTCTGCTGGCAATTGAATGGTAAATTGGTTCATGTTTTTATCTTATCCGATGTGGATGCTGCCAATCATGCTACAGATTATACCTCAAATCATCACCTGGTTGCTTTGTGACCCTTTACGGCGTCCAGGTGTCGAATTGGACAGAGCCGGTGGCCGTGGCCACAATCGCCGTGTCGCCGGTCAGGTTGCCGCTGGTCAGGTTCCACACATTGCCCGTGCCCAGGCTCATCACATAAGCCGTATTATTCAGCCATTGGGCGTCAGACAAACCGACCGGGATCAGCACTTCCACCGGGTTGACGCCCGCCTGCCCCACGCCAAAAAAGCCATCACCGACATATAACACGTGTGAATTGGCCGGATTCCAACCAAAGGAGCGCATATTCTGGCTGGTGCGGTAGGGCTGGGCGCTGCTGCCGCTGCTGTCGGCCAGGATCAAGATTTGTTGGTTTGAGCCATCGGGGACAAAACGCACGTACACCAGTTTGCTGCCGTCTGAACTCCACTGCACCGGGTTGAACAGGATATTGCCGGGCAGGCTGCCCTGCACCAGGGCATTGGCATTGGCAATGCGGTAGAGCGAGGCGGAGGCGTTAGCTTGCCAGGGGTCCTGGCCGGACACGGCCGTCATTGCCACATTCCCACTCCCCACCCACTGCGTCACCGGCACATAGGCGTATTCGCTGGCTGTGTTCACAAAGGCAAAGGTCAACACCGTCTGCCGGTTGCTGCCATCCATATTCACCTGCACCAGACTCTCCGGCAGGCTAAACAGCACCCGCGCCCCATCCGGCGAAATGTTGAAACGATGCCCACCCTGCCCGGCGGCAAAACGCGCCTGTGGCGAGCCGTTCAGCGGCGCGATCCACAGGTCAGATTGCGGCGACGCGCCGGGGCCAACCCGGTTCACCACCTGGCTGCTAAAGGCCAGCGATTGGCTGTCTGGCAGCCAGGCGATCTGGTCAATCAACACTGTCACGTCAGACGAGCCGCTGGCGTTGGGCACGCTGCGCGACGTGACCAGGAAATCGCCGCCGCTGCCATCAGCATTCATGTAGCCCAACACGTTCGAGTCGTTATTACCACGCAGAAAGGCCACTTTACGGCCGTCTGGCGAAATGATCGGCTGTGAGATGTCCGCCTCAGGCGACAGTTGGCGGGGTGTACCGGCGGTGGGGAGATTGACGCCCAGGTCTAGGGGCACAACCCACAAGCCGGTGTTGTCGGCATAAGCCAGCAGGCCGGTACCACCGGATACCTGCGTGGCCGGTTCTGAAGTGGCCGTGGGCGTGGCGGTGGGCGGCGCTGTCGGCGTCGGTGGCACAGGGGCCACCGGCACACTGTCCGCATGGTTGGTCTGGGCATACTGCGCCCCGCCGGAAATCCAACAATCGGCCGAATCCGTCACATTCGCCGGGCACTGAATTTTCCACCAGCCAGAGAGCGGGTCACGGCCGACAATGGGCACACTCTCCCCTTGCAGCAAAAAGCCAACGCGATCATATTGCACGCCAGGGCCGGCGCGCACGTTCAGGTCAACCAGTACGGTGGCAAAGGGGCCGGTAATGGGCACGGCCGTGTTCCCGGCTACCTGTGTCCCCGTTCCTGGCAGCGTCACCGTGGGTGCAGCGCTGGGCACGGTGGCTTCCCCTTCGGCCGTTCCGGGCGTTAATGTGGTGACAAAGGTAGGCGGCGGCAGTTCAAATTCGGGTTCCACATTCCCGGCAAAAGCGTTACACGCCAATGAAGTGACCACCAAAACGATAATGATAAAAAAGATGTATCTGGTACGTATCATGCCTGTCTCCAAAAAAAGGTAATTGGGTAATTACGTATTTACACAATTACTCAATTCCATCTCCATTCGCCGCCGATTGGCGGTTAGTTTAGAATAGATTACCGGAATTGGCGATTATTTTCTATGCGGAATGACCGTGACAAGGGTACGGCCGTATCACGCATCACACATCACGTTTGATTGGAGAATAACATATGCGCGAAAGCAGCTACGGCCGTGCCGCTCTCTATGGTGCGGCGGGTTATGGTGGGGGGTTGGCCCTGGGGGTATTGCTTGTTGGCCTGGTGTTGCGCCTGAATCTGATCCGGCTGGTGACCGGCATTTTGCCGGATGATCAACTCTTCATCCGCCTGCTGGTTGGGCTGATCCTGGGGCTGCTGGTGATAGGTGGGGCAGGGGCGGCCAGCGGCGCAGGGGGCGGCTGGGCCATCAGCCAGGTGGAGACGATAGTATTTCCGCGACGGCTCATCCGGCGCAGTGCGCTCAGCCTGGGGCTGGCGTTGGGTATCCTCATCATTCCCCTACTTTTCCTCACCGCATTGGTCGCCTTTTATTATGATCCGGCCGACCGACGGCCGTTGCCCATTCTCACCCTCTTTGCCTTTTACGGCTTCCTCTTTGGCCTGTTGAACGGCTTTTTTCTGGCAATACTGACCAGCCGGCTGCGCCACGCCTGGCGCATCTGGTTGGGCAGCATCATTGGTTTCACCCTCGGCGGCGCGGTCATGGGGCTGTTCGTCTACTGGCATCAGGCCAGAGGGTTTTTGAACTGGCTGCCCGATTTGTTATTTGTCCCCTTCCTCTTCCTGGTCACAGGGGCCATTGGTGGCGCGCTGTTGGGGCTGGCCTACCACTGGCTGGCCGAACGCGAGGCGCTCAAAGAGCCGCGCCCCGCGCCGCGCTGGTGGCAAGTCACCCGCACCGTCGCCCTGCTCATCATCGCCGCACTGGGGCTGGTCATCGTCTGGAACCTGATCGGCCTGATCCGCTACCGCGACGCCCATTTGCAGGCGGTGATTCCGGTGGGGGCGCAGGGCACGCATTGGGCGGATGGGCAATGGATGGCGGAGGGGGAGCAGCCCGCTGTATTTGCTGCCGACGATGGCGCGCCATTTGTGGCCTGGGTGCAGGCGGGAGACATTTTTTACGCGCCTGCCGGTGGAGAGACGCCGGTCAATGTGTCCCATAATCCGGCGGGCATGGCCGCTTATCCGGCGGGCGTGGCCGACAGCCAGGGGCGCTTGCATCTGGTCTGGCAGAACGGCGCGGGGCAAATGATCTTCAGTCACTGCCAGGAGGCCGTTTGTTCAACTCCCGCGCCGTTACTCCCCGGTTGTGGCAGTGGGCCGGCGGCCCAGGCCAGCCTGTCCATTGACGCCAATGACCTGGTGATGGCCGTCTGGCAAGAGGGCAGCGGGCTGGCCTATGCGGCCTGGCCGGCCGGGGAGGCGCCGGAAATGGGTGTGTCTGGCTGTGTAGTGGCCGGGGGCAGCCCGGAAGGGGCGCAGGTGGTGGCGACGGGCAACGGCCGTTTCCAACTCATTTTTGCCGACAAAGGGCGCATCTTCACCAGTAATCTGGATGGCAGCGGTTGGTCGCTGCCGGTGCAAATCGCGGAGGGACATTCCCCAACCATTGCCAATACCACTCAGGGCGTTTACCTGGCCTGGTGCAGCCTGGCGGGGCAGGTGACGGTGCAGACGTCCGCAGCGGTGCAGGAGACGATAGAATTTCCGGGTTGTCACGGCCGTCCCACCCTGGCACAAGACAGCGACGGGTATCTACACGCCGTCTGGTATACCACAGAGGCGGCCAAAGTGACCGGGGTGGTCGTGCAGGATGAATCGCTGCTGGTGGAAAGTGTGCGGCACGGCGGGGCCTGGTCGGAACCGGCCATAGTGCGCCAGACCGGGGGCAGCGTGGAACCGGTGATGACGGCCGTGTCTGATGGCATCTTGCACCTGGTATGGGCAGAGGATACGGCCGTAACCTACACTTCACAAACCCAGTATGTATGCCCTAATCCTGACCTGAACACGATTGAACAGGCCGTCTATGACGCTTTGAACCAACCCATTTTCAAACCGGCCGATGAAGAACTGCCGGTGTGTGGCAACCGGTACGAGACGCTCTTTTATACCCCCAACCCGGTACTGGCCGTCGGCCAGTTGCCCACGCTCAACGGGGCCTTTGACCGGGTAGCGGCGATGGGCGAACCGGCGCAGTATGAAGTGCTGTTTGGCGTGATGCAGTGGGATGTGCCCACCAATGAACCCAGCCCCGGCAGCACCCTGGCGCAGGCGATTGTAGACATTTACGACCGGGTAAAGGCCAACCCGGCGCAATATCCCAGGGGCATGACGGTGCGCATCCTCACCGGCAACATGCCGGTGGTCTCCTTGTTGCCGGCCGATGACCAGACCTGGAATGTGTTGGCCGATTTGCAAAGCGCCGGGCTGCCGGAACTGGTGAATGAGGAGATTGGCTGGCGCTTGGAGATTGCCGATTTTGACGGCCAATGGCCGCATATGCACACCAAGATCATGATTGTGGATGGCAAGACGATGATGGCCGCCGGTTACAACTACAGCTATCTCCATTTTTCCCAGGAGCATCCCTCCGGCCTGGGGTTGGGCATGGTGGATTTTGGCATTCATATCACCGGGCCGGTGGTGCAGGCGGCACGGGCGGCGTATGATGATTTGTGGGCCGGGTCAGACACGTTGACGTGCGCGGAATTGGTAAGTAAATATGAAAATACCTGGCGGCGCAGTTGTGAACGGGGTACGGCCGTTGTCAGCCATCTGCCCGAAGTGCTCAAATACTACGTCCCCGCCGACGCTGTGGATAATGCTTATGCCCTCTACCGCACTAAAAACCATCTGGCGGGCGACGCTGCCATTGAAGCCGCCATCCGCGCCGCCGAGCAGAAGATTGACATTTTCGAGGTTAATTTTTCCCTGGAACTGGTCTGTGATCTGGCTATTGTCTTTCAGGGCATCTGCACCTATGAAAACAATGCGCTGCCCTTTCTGACGGCGCTGGTGGAAACGGTAGACGCTAAGCGCATCCCGGTGCGCATTCTGGTGGAAAAAGAGGCGATGAACGGCATGGAAAACCGGGTGGCCATCCAGGCAATGATGGACGAACTGGACAAACGCGGCCTGCGTGACCTGGTAGAAGTTCGCTTTTACAGCGGCAAGATACACAGCAAAAGTGTAAACATTGACGACCAGTTTTTGATCGTGGGCAGCCACAATTTCCACTACAGTTCGTGGGGCAGTACCCCTCTCAGCCTGACGGAATTCAGCCTGGGCACAAACGCGCCGCAGGCTTTGGCAGATTTCCAGGCTGCCTTTGAGACTCGCTGGGCGGATGGCATTCCCGCGGAGGAGTTGATGCCCTCGCTGGCGCCGTAATACCTCGCCAACATGAATTTGAGGAGCGCGCATCCTCAGATGCGCGCCGTTCGGCATCTGAGGATGCCGAACTCCTCAGGGAAAATTGATTGATGAGAGAAAACAGTTACGGCCGTACCATACTCACCAGTGCCCTCGGTTATGGCGGGGGGCTGGCGTTGGGCGCGTTGGCGTTGGCGCTGGTTCTGCGGCTGAACCTGCTCCACAGCCAGTTTTTTATCCGCCTGCTGGTGGGGCTGGTGTTGGGGCTGCTGGTCATCGGCGGCGCAGGCGCGCTGGGCGGTGGCCTGGGTGGGTGGGCGCTCACCCGTGCCGAAACTATCGAATCTCCGGCCCGGTTTATCCGCCGCAGCGCCTTGAGCCTGGGGCTGCCGCTGGCCTTGTTGTCGCTGCCGGTCATTTTTGTCACGGCCGTTGTCGCCTTCCAGTACGACCCCGCCGACCGACGCCCCATTGCCCCTATGACCCTCTTTGCCTCGTATGGATTGCTCTATGGGCTGCTTGTCGGTTTGCTGATGGCCCTGCTCACCAGCAAATTGCGCCAATCGTTGCGGGTAGTGGGCGGCAGTGTGGTTGGTTTTGCGGCTGGCGGGGCGCTGGCCGGGCTGTTCATTTATGGGCATGAAGCGCATGATTTTTTAGCCTGGCTACCTGATTCGCTCTTTGTGGCGCTGCTGTTTGGTCTGTTCGGCGCGGGTGGCGGCGCGGCATTGGGGTGGGCTTACCACTGGTTGGCGCAGGGTGGGGCGACCAGGGGGGAACGATTAGAGCCATTACCACGCTGGCGGCGCTGGTTGTGGGTGGGAGTGCTGATTGTGGGGGTCACGGCCGTACTCGCCATCACCGGAAACATCATCGGACTGATCCGCATCGTCCCGGCCGATTTGCAAACCATTGTGCCCATCCAGGCACAGGGGAACTGGTGGGCGGAAATACAGTCTGTGCCCGCTGCGCCGCCGGTGTTTATTGGCGCTGAGGCCACACCCTGGCAGGCCGAGTGCAGCCCAGAGGGGCAGGTGGTGGTGCGGCCCCCGACCGGGGAGCCGGAGACGATACAGTTTCCGGGCTGTCACGGCCGTCCGGCCGTAGCTGTGGCGGGTGACGGGAATGTTCACGTCGTCTGGCATTCCACAGAGGCCATCAAAACAACCGGGGTGGTGGTCAATGACCAGTCGCTCCTTTACGAAAGTGTGCGGCGCAACGGGGTCTGGTCAGAACCGGTGATTGTGAGCCGGACGGCGGCAGAAGTTGAACCGGTGCTGGCGGCTGGCGATGACGGCCGTTTGCATTTGATGTGGGATGACGGCACGGCCGTTTATTACACCACCCAAACCCCTTATGATTGCGCCGACCCAGACCTGAACGCGATTGAGCAGGCGGTGTATGATGCCCTGACGCAGCCGCAATACCTGGCGGCCGGGGAGCAGTTGCCCATTTGCGGCCACCGGTATGAGGCGCTGCTGTTCATGCCCAATCCTGATACAACCAGCCGTTTCTCGCCCACAGCCAATGGCGCGTATGATGTGGTGGCCGACATGGTGCGGTCGGCGGAGTACGAGGTGCTTTTTGGCGTGATGCAGTGGGTTCCGCCCACCGGCACAGACAGCCCCGGCAGCACAGTGGCCGACGCGGTGGTCGCCCTGTACCACCGTGTGCAGCAAAACCCGGCGCACTATCCCAAAGGGATGACGGTGCGCATCCTCACCGGCAATATGCCCCAACTGTCGCTCTTTCCCGTGCCTGACCAACGCTGGCATGTGATGGAAGATTTGCGCAACGCCGGGCTGCCGGAACTGGTGAATGAGGAGCTGGGCTGGCGGGTGGAGGTTGCCGATTTTGACGGCCGTTGGCCGCACATGCACACCAAGATGATGATTGTAGACGGCCGTACCGCCATTGCCGCCGGTTTTAATTACAGCTATCTGCATTTTGCCAACGACCACCCGTCTGGCCGGGGCATTGATATGTATGACCTGGGTATTCACATCAGCGGGCCGGTAGCCCAGGCGGCGCGGGCGGCTTATGATGACCAGTGGTCGCAATCGGATTTGTTGCTGTGTGATGAACCGGTGAGTTTTGCGGAGAATGTGTGGCGGCGGGTGTGTCAGCGGGACACGGCCGTAGCCGACCACATTCCCGAAGTGCTGCGTTATGATGTGCCGGAAGGGGGAGACAGCCATGCTTACCCCATGTATCGCACCGAAAAGTATCTGGCGGCGGATACGGCCGTAGACGCGGCCATCCGCGCCGCCGAAGAGAAAATTGACATTTTCCAGGTCAATTTCTCCCTGGAATTGTTGTGCATGGCGGCCATTGTCTTTCAGGGAATCTGCGATTATCAAAACAATGCCCTGCCCTTTTTGGAAGCGATTGTGGAGACGGTGGAGGCAAAACGGATTCCGGTGCGCATCCTGGTGGAGGAGGAGCCGATGAACGGTGCGGAAAATCGGGTGACGATTCAGGCATTGGTGGATGAATTGGCGGCGCGTGGCCTGGCCGATCTGGTGGAGATTCGCTTTTACAACGGCAAAATTCACAACAAATCACTGAGCATTGACGATGCTTTTTTGATTGTGGGCAGCCAGAATTTCCACTATAGCGCCTGGGGCAGCCATTATTTCAGCCTGACGGAATTTAACATGGGCACGAATGACCCACAGGCGATAGAAGATTTTCAGGACACATTTGAATATCGCTGGGCCAACAGCATTCCGGCGGAGGAGTTAATGCCGACGCTTGCGCCTTGATGAGAAACCGGGTTTTATGAGAAAACCCAAACTTTTCCCCCAACTCTATTTGCCAGGCTGTATCCTTGTTTTCCATGCCCAATAGCGCCATAACCGTTTAGGTGTTCGCATCATGGCGGCTTGTTTTGGCAACTTGTGTCACTTCTGGGGTATTTGTTTTTGAGGAGAATAAAATGCGACGCTCAATTTTTACCCTGGTTTTGATGATCATGGCTTCCTTATTGGTGGCTTGTGGTTCAGCGGAAGACACACCAGAGGCGACCGCTACCATATCCGCCGCTATAGAACAGGTAGCAACACCCACGATGGCCGCTACGGAAACACCGGCAGAACCGGCAACGGCAACGCTGATACCGACGCCTACTACCGAACCACCCACAGCAACACCAACGGCCGTACCGACGCTGACAGCAACGGCAACGCTGACGCCAACGGCCGTACCCACGACCACCGAAACGATGACCCCAACCGGCGATATAAGCACCATTGGGTTGCAATTGGTGGCCGAGGGTTTTACTTCACCTGTTGCGCTGGCACAGCCACCGGATGAAACAGGCCGTCTCTTTGTGGCCGATCAAATCGGTCAGATCAGGATCATATCGGCCGATGGTGAATTACAGAGCGAACCGTTTCTGGATATTCAAGATCGGATGGTGGCAATCGCCGAGGCGTATGACGAGCGCGGGTTGTTGGGGCTGGCTTTCCATCCTGATTTCGCCACAAACGGCCGTTTCTTCGTCTATTACAGCGCCCCGTTGCGTGCCGAAGCGCCTCAGGAGTGGAACCACACCAGTCATATTTCAGAATTCACAGTTTCGGCCGATAATCCAGATACGGCCGCTCCCGACTCTGAGCGCGTTTTGTTGCAAGTTGACCAGCCACAGGACAACCATAACGGTGGGCAAATTGCCTTTGGCCCGGATGGTTATCTCTATATCGCTTTGGGTGATGGTGGTGGAGCCAATGATGTCGGGTTGGGTCATGTGGAAGATTGGTACGATGTGAACGAGGGCGGCAATGGGCAAGACCTGGCGCAAAATCTGTTGGGCAGTATTCTGCGCATTGATGTGGATAATGAAGGGACAGAAGGCACAGCTTACGCGGTTCCCGCCGATAATCCCTTTACCGATCAGCCAGGCGCCGAAGAAGTTTGGGCAATCGGTTTCCGCAACCCGTACCGCCTTTCGTTTGATAGGGGTGGCGACAATGCCCTGTTTGTCAGCGATGCCGGGCAAAATTTGTGGGAGGAAGTGAGTATGGTAGAAAGGGGTGGCAATTATGGCTGGAATGTGAAAGAAGCCACCCATTGTTTCAGCACAGTCAACCCAAATGTTTCTTTGGCAGAATGCCCGAATGAGGATGCAGACGGCCGTCCGCTGCGAGACCCGATCATCGAATACCAGAATGCCAATGTCCCCGGTGGGCTGGGGGTGGTGGTCATTGGTGGGCACGTGTACCGGGGCAGCGCCCTGCCACAGTTTGATGGTCTCTACATTTTTGGTGATTGGAGCCGCTCATTTGCCTCTGGCGATGGTTCACTCTTCGTCGCTATGCCGCAGGGTGAAGGGGAGCTGTGGGACATGCAAGAGTTAATAGTAGCTGGGAGTGATAACGGCCGTCTCAACGCCTTTTTGCTCTCCTTTGGCCAGGATAACGTTGGCGAGATATACGTCCTCACCACAGATAATATCGGCCCCTCTGGCAGCACCGGCAAAGTTTACAAAATCGTTGCCCCAGAATCGTAAAAAGGCCGGTGAACAGTAGGCAGCCATCAGCAAACTGCTTACTGCTCACCGCTCACCACTCACCACGCACTCAATTTTGCTTTAATCATTTGGTACGCTGATACGTTCTACCTGCCCTGTGTCCTGGTCATACAGGAAAATGTTGTAGTTGTAGGTGGCTTCGTCGGCGGTGTAGCGGGCGTCGGAAGCAAAGATGAGGCTACGGCCGTCTGCCGACAGATGCGGACTGACATTGTTACCGGTGGCGGGCAGGCCGTCTGGCGTCCGGCTGACAAGGGTGAGTTCACCTGTTTGTGTGTTCAGTAAGATAATTTGCCAGCAGGGAAGGGAAGGCTGTCTTTGCAGGCTGTTATGTCAACCAAATTGGCGGTGGCAGCGAAGGCCAGGTAACGGCCGTCGGCGGAAATATCCAGCGCCGGGTTAAAACCTTCATGGAATAACAGCAGGCCGCTGATGCCGTTGGCCTCTACACCATTACTGCCCTGGCTGACCCGCGTGACCTGCCCATCGGCCTTGTGCCATATAAAAACATCGTAGGTCTCGTTGGCATCACCTGCTAACAGGTTTGATGCTCTGGAGATGAAGGCGATGTCACCGTTGGCAGCCATGACAGGAGCCAGCGTTTCGCCGGTGGGTGGTTTGCCGTCTGTGGCGGCGAGCAGCGGCGGATGACTTTGCTCAACGCCTTGAATACGAGAAAACGTTGATTCTCCCGTTTGCAGGTCATAGATGAAAAGGCGTTGATTATCATCCGGGGAGACGTAGGCAAGGCGACGGCCGTCAGGGGAAATGTCTGATACCCAAGCGGGTTCGGTCACGGCCGTGCAGCCCATCAAAACCACAAAAAAAGCAAAGCTACTAATTGTCGGTTCATTCTGTTTTCTCATTATGAATGACGGAGGGGAGGCTTTAGCCGAAACACTGTCGGCTAAAGCCTCCCCTCTGTTTTATCCGTTAATTATCCGCTGCCGTCACCGGCCAGACACGAATCGTTCCATCTGCAACCAAAGCTGCCAGGTAACGGCCGTCTGGCGACCAGCTAATGTGCAAAATATCATTACCCACCGGGAGCCGCTCGATCAACTGGTTTGACTGCCAGGAATGAATGTCAATCTCCCGGTTGATGCTGCGGCCACTGACACTTTGCCGGGCAAAAAAGAGGCCGTTGGGCGCATAAGCATGGCCGCCCACATCGTTTGCCCAGCCGATAGTCCGTTCGCCGGTGTGTACGTTCCACTGTGTCAGACGGGTGTCATATTGCGCTTCGGCCGTGAGCAGGGTGTCATCCGTTACCCAGGTTGCCAGTTGGTACTCCGTCAGCCAACGAATGACATTGCCCGCCTCTCGATCATAAATGGCAATTTTGGTCTGGCTGGCTTCGGGGCGCGTCATATTTTCCAGCGCCACCAGATTGCCATTGGGGTTGAACGCGGCCAATACCACGCCAAAATCGTACCCGGCGCGGACGGATTGGGAGCGGAAGGTTTCGTGGAATTCATCATTGGCCGCTCGTTCCCAAAGGATCATTTCGCCTGCTTCTTCTTTGGCCCCAACCGTCACCAGCGCCGAACTGTCTGGCGACCAGAAAACCCGGCGAATGGTGGAACCGGTGGGATGGCCGTCTAACACGGCCGTGACCTCTCCCGCCAATGGCTCAACCAACCACACCCGATGGCTGGAACCATAAGCCAGCAGCGACCCCTCAGGCGAAAAAGCGTCGCGGGGTAACGATGTAGCCCCCGGCAAACGGTTAAGCTGCTGCTGCGTTTCCAGATCATAAATGGCAATTTCCCCATTTCCCCAATCATTCAGGGCGATAAGACGGCCGTCCGCACTGAGCGCGGGCGTACCGCGAAAACCGGCAAAGTTGGCTGCCAGGTTGCCGGTGGTAACATCCCACACGGCCGTACTGCCATACCGGTTGTGGGCGGCGATGGTACGGCCGTCGGCTGACCAGACGAATTGGTAGGGGTAGGATGGGGCGATAATGGGAATGACGCTAACCGTGGTTTCAGCCACCGTCTGGCTGCCGGGTTGGGGCGTCCATTGGGTGATACGGCCGTCGCGGAACAGCGAGGTTACGGCCTGGCTGTCACAAATAACAGCCATCCGGTGTGGCCTTTCGCCCTCCAACTCCGGCACGACGCCATCTTCTCCTTGCGTCCCGACCCGTTCACCCGTGGCCACATCCCATACGCTGAAGGGGTAAAAGTCGCCATAAAACTCAAAGCCGCCCTTGCTGCACAGGGTACGGCCGTCGGCGCTAAACGCTAGTGGATCGCCCGTTTGCACGCTGGTGAAACTGAGTGGGCTGCCGGGCATTCGGTTTTGGAGTTCAAAAGTAGCTGCGTCTAGCAAGTGTGTTTCGTTGCTGGTAGCCAGGGCCAGAGTACGGCCGTCTGGCGACCAGGCGATGGCGTAGGAATCATAACAACCTGCTTCATGCGCCAGAGAGAACAAGGTTTCACCCGTCGCCACATTGACCAGACGGCCACACACGTCACCTAACGAGGACAGGGTAATGGCCTGACTGTCCGGCGACCAGACCAGGTACGGCCGTATGCCTTCGTTCAATGTGGTGCCGGGAACCTCGGTGACTGTGCCATCAGCTACGTTGAGCA
Source organism: Chloroflexota bacterium (assembly GCA_014584575.1). GTDB lineage: Bacteria > Chloroflexota > Anaerolineae > Promineifilales > Promineifilaceae > CAADGU01. Next base: position 5,064 of record JACTMP010000041.1, on the reverse strand, counting down.
GGTAAATGGGGTCGCCGCGCCGGGGGCCGATGAATTGGAAGGCGATGGTACGGCCGTCGGGCGACCAGGCCACATCCCCCCAATAAGCGTTCGGCCGCGCCCCGGCAAAGGCCTGTGCCTGCCCGGTAGCCGAATCTACCACCACAATGGAGCCATCGGTCAGCGCGGCGGCTACGGCCGTACCTTGCGGATGCACGGTGATGGCGATAAGAGGCACAGCAAACGGGACATGCCATTGCTCTGTGGCATCGGCCACGTCAAACAGCGACAATCCATTGGCCCAACCAACCGCCACCTGTTCGCCGCCCGGCAGGAAAGCCGCATCCTGAATCACACCTCGCCCCAGCCAAAACGGCTGGCCGAACTGGATGGTGGGGGTGACGGTTTCGGTGGTGGGGGTGGGGCGTGGAGATACCTCAGTGGGTGACACGGCCGTTGCAGAAGGTGATGGTGGCGGGAGCGTCGTTAGTGTAGGCACGGCCGTTGTGACGGCCGTCACTTCAACAATAGGGGTGCGGGTGGGTACGGCCGTGCTGATTTCGGCAGACGGTTCGGGCACGGCCGTGCAGGCGACCAACAAGATGACAAACAAGAAGGTGAATTGGATTTGGGTAGGCATACCAACCTTTGGTAACACTGCGGAATGGGCAGGTACGGCCGTTAGTATTCCACAAAAAGGGCGTGGTTTACCCAACGCCCGCTGCACGATAGGGAATAGTTTAGGGTACGCTGGCAGTAACAAGGTGACAAGGACTCCATTCATCGGCCCTTCACCCAAGTTGTGATACGATAGACAAGAAATACACCACGAAGGATGCCCTTCATAATTCCTAATTCATCCCTTCGACAAGCTCAGGGCAAGCTCTTCATAATTCCAAAGGAGTGACCATGCAAAAAGAAATCGTATTTACCGATAAAGCCCCCGGTGTTGTTGGCCCGTATTCCCAGGCGGTAAAGGCCGGGAATTTCCTCTTTACGGCCGGGCAAATTGCCCTGGAACCAGGCACAGGGCAGATGATCAACAGCGATGTGCAGACGGAAACGGAGCGGGTGCTGCAAAATTTACAGGCCGTGTTGGAAGCGGCCGGAACCAGTTTTGACCATGTGGTAAAGTCCACCGTGCTGCTGGTGGATATGGCCGATTTTGGCGCGATGAATGAGGTCTACGGCCGTTACCTGCCCCACCATCCACCCGCCCGCACCACCTACCAGGCCGGTAAACTCCCCCTTAGCGCCAGGGTGGAAATTGAGATGATCGCCGTCATTCCAGAATAATGGCGGGCAGATAGCGGAGGTATTGGCGGGGTATTATACGGCCGTGACTGCGGGCGAAATTCCGGTAGACATGCCAATAATCACTTGACAAAAACACCTGCCTGCCGTCACAATTTCTGACGTACAGGTCACAATTCCCCCAAGAGCCTGACATGTCAGACTCACTTTTTACCGTTTTGTCAGCAATCGGGTCTTTCACACAGAAAAATCACCATGGCAGCAAGACCCCTATCCCACAAAGGAGGAAAATATGCGTCTCAAATATATCCTATTCAGTTTGGCAGTAGTTCCTGGCCTGATGGCTTTGCTGTTGTTTAGCAGTTTTTCCCCGGCAACAACAACGGCCGCTGCCCCTGCCGATACTGAAGATTTTGTTTATTCAAGCTGGCAATTGGCCGCCAACGCGCCCTTCGCCTTCACCCGCTTCGACGCCGAATACTCGCCCACTACCGGCAAAGTCTACTTTCTGGGTGGGCGGCTAGGCAGCGGCGGCACCGATGGCAGTATCTGGGAGTTTGATCCCGTGACCGGTGTTTATGCCAATACCGGCGCAGTTATGCCGGTGCCGATCTCCAACTACCAGATTGTGCGGTTGGTAGAAAGCGGCGGTGATGAGGTTTTGGTCACCTTCGGTGGGCGGCCGGCGGCTGGCGGCACCGTCAACACGGTGCAGGGGTATAAACCTGCTTCAAACACTGTGGTGGACTACACAGCCACCGATCCCTACCCGGTCGTAACTGCGCCTGGCGGCGTGGTGGCCGTCAACAACATTGCTTACAGCTTCGGTGGATTTGATGGCGCCACCATGATTGCCAATACCTACATCTTTGACATTACGGCGGCCCCCGGCAGCCGTTGGACAACTGGCCCCAATCTGAACATGGCGCGCAGTTATATCGGGGCAACGGCCGTAGATGGTTACATCTACGCCATTGGCGGTGACACATTTGACGGCGCGGCCCTCATTGCCCAAACCATTGCCGAAAGGCTCGATACAGCCAATCCCACTTCCTGGGATGACGCTGGCGTAGCCGACCTGCCCATCCCCTGCGACGAAAACCAGGCATATGGGTTTGACACCGGCAGTGATTATGACCTGGCCGGGGCTATTGTGTTAGGCGGCTGCGGGCAGTGGACAAATGAATTAGCCGAGTCGCTGTTGTATGACGTAGCCAACAACAGTTGGGATATAACATTCCCGGACTTAAATGAAGCGCGTCGTAACCATGCCGGTGCTTTTGTGCCCAATGGCGCCGGTTTAGATGGACAGCCTGGCATGTGGGTCTGGGGCGGTCGCCAGGAGTCCGATGCGAACGTTCTGGTGACGCCAGAATTCTATAACGTTACGCCCCTGGGTGATTTCACACTTATTCCCCGTGACCAACTTGTGGAAGGACTTGGTACCGTAACTGTTAACTCCGGTGCGTCTAATCGCAGCGGCGCAGACGAGACCTTTGACCTTACCTATTCGAGTTCTCTGGGATGGGCTGTTAGCGGGCCGGCTACTGTCTTTGTGGCTGATGGCGACCTGGTGGCATTTGGCATTGATGTAACTATTCCCGCAAATGCTGATTGTGCCGATGTGAACGTTGTAACCATTGACGGCATTGGGCAAACCAACACCACTCTGACCGATACCGTCCAGGCGCGGGTAAAATTACTTTGCCAACCGGGTGTGGGTGGTGTTATCTACGATGCCAATACCAACCAACCAATACCCAATGCCTATGTCTACATTGAAGATGTCACCAACTCCTCGAATGTAGGTGAGGCGTTTGCTGATGATGATGGCGAATACCTGATTCTGGACGTCACCCCGGGTGATTATTATCTGGCTGCCTCTGCTGAAGGATATCAGTTCTCCATTCTGCCAAGTGGTTGGCCTACCGGGGCGATAGACATTACCATCTTGCCCGATGCCGTCACCCTTCAGGATGTTACGCTCAATGCGCCCATTATGGAGTGGTCGGATTCAGCCTACAGCGAAACGTTGCTGCCCAATGAGCAGGTAACACATACGCTGGTCATCTCTAACAATGGTACATCTGAATTGTACTTCTCGGTGGGAACGTATCTGTCCGGTATTACCCCCCCGCCACTTGCCGAAGCACAATATCTGCCGGCGCACCGGGTGGATCCACGGATTGTGACCGAATTAGCCGCCTCTGGCACCACCGATTTTATCGTCTATATGGCTGAACAGGCAGACCTGAGTGCGGCGTATGGCATTCGTGATTGGAATGCCCGCGGCCAATATGTGTATGAAACCCTGTTAGCGACGGCCGAACGTTCACAACTTGGCATACGTCATTGGTTGGCTGGGCAAGGGATAGCTTACCGGCCGTTTTTGGCCAGTAATGCGGTGATGGTATATGGCGGCTCTCTGGAAACGGTGAATGCTCTGGCTGGGCGTTCGGATGTGGCCTACCTGCTGGCCAATGATGAAGTGCTGTTGGAGACGACAAAACCGACCTGGTGGGAGCGGGTGGACACGGCCGTGCGCACCGCCCTTTCGCCAGAGGTTTTAGAATGGGGCATCCTGGCTGTAAACGCCGACGATGTCTGGTCAGGCGGGGGCACCACCGGCGAGAATGTCATTGTGGCTAACATTGACACCGGTGTGCAGTGGGATCATCCGGCACTGGTTACTCAGTATCGTGGCGGCCCTGGCGACCATGACTACAACTGGTATATGCCTACCTTCGGCTGCGCCGGGCAAACTGAGCCGTGTGACAACGATGGGCATGGTACCCACACCATGGGCACCATCGTTGGCAGTGATAATCCGGCCGACCCCATCAATGCTCCCAACGGCATCGGTGTGGCCCCTGGCGCGGAATGGATTGCCTGTAAAGGATGTGAGTTCAATAGCTGCTCCTTTGAAGCGTTATTGACGTGTGGTGACTGGATGGTAGCGCCTACTGACTTGAACGGCCAGAACCCCGATCCGGCGCAGCGGCCACACATTGTCAACAACTCGTGGGGTGGCGGCGGAGGTGATTTCTGGTATGGCGGGGTAGTTGGCGCCTGGCGAGCTTCGGGCATATTCCCGCAGTTTTCGGCCGGTAACAGCGGCCCTTTGTGCAGCACCACCGGTTCTCCTGGAGATTATGTGCGTAGCTACAGTTCGGCGGCGGTGGACATCAACTTGAATGCGGCCGGCTTTTCCAGCCGTGGCCCGGCGGCCGTGACCGGCATCCTGAAGCCGAACATCAGCGCTCCCGGCGTTGCCGTGCGTTCCAGTGTGCCGGGTAACGGGTATGCTCCCTTCAATGGCACCAGTATGGCTTCGCCACATGTGGCCGGGGTAGCGGCGCTGTTGTGGTCGGCCAAACCAGAGTTGATCGGCCAGATTGAAGATACCATGTGGCTGCTTTCACAAACGGCCTCGCCGTTGTTGACGGCGCAGACATGTGGCAACCTGCCGCCGAATGTGCATCCCAACAACACCTTCGGTTGGGGGCTGGTGGATGCCTTTGCAGCGGTAACGGATCCGACGGTCATTGTACCCCCCTGGGTTGAAGTAACCCCTGGCGGTGGAACGGTTTTACCCGGTGACTCCATGACGGTGCAGATTGTCTTCACCGCGCCGGATATACCCGGCGTCTACAGCGGTACGTTGCAGTTAACGGCCGATGAACCGTACAATCCCGAAGTGTTGATCCCGCTGGAGTTAACCATCATGCCGGTGGCCCCGGTTGCCAGCTTTGAGCACAACAGCCCGGTGACGTTAGGTGATACGGCCGTGTTCACCAACACCACCACCGGTACTGAGCCAATCACCTATCT
>JACTMP010000032.1 GCA_014584575.1 Chloroflexota bacterium | reverse complement strand
ACGCTCACGCAGTTGCCTTCGGCTAGTGGTTCGTCGGGTCAACGCCCACAGGAGACTTGCACTCCTTAGTTACCGCCCATGCCGGGCGTACACAAAAAAACGGGTTTCTTTTCAGAAACCCGCTTTTTTCAATTTTCGGCGGCCTGCACGTAAAATTCCACCGGTTCACCGCCGTTTAGTGTCCCGGCAAACCGCCAGGCCGGTTGCAGCAAGATGGTCGGCGCGGCCGGAATGCTGCCTGCGGCCGTACCTTCGGCAAACAGGTAAGTGACAAAATACGCCAGCTCTACTGTGTCTATGGTCAGGCTTTCATAGGCGGGTGGTTCAATGTCTATGGGGCCGCCGGTATCATCGGCGGCCAGTTCGGCTGGGAGGGTGGCTTCATCCAGCCGCTCCCACTGCAACAGCGGGGGGCCATCGGCGGCGGGTTGGCTGTTCCAGGCAAAGACAAACAGTTCCAGACCATCCGGCAGGTCGGCCGGGGCGTCCGGCAGTTGGAATGTTTGCCCATCGTGGGCATCGAACAACACCCGGTCGCCATCACGCCGGACGAGACCTTGCCAGGTGAGCGGTTCCTGGCTGGTGGGGGACCAGTTGTTGACGGTGACAGTACGGCCGTCCTCCCCCATCACCCCTTCGACCACAATTTGCTGCCCGGCCGCTTCGGCAATCTGGTTGATCACTTCTTCATTACCCGTCAGCGTGTAGGGGTATAACTGCACACGGGCCGCGCCGCTGCCGCTGGCAGGCAGGAAGGCATTGGGCCAGCCATAGAGCTGCACTGCCTGGCCGGGCGCATAGGCCCGCTGCCAGGAGCGGGCGGCGGTCAGGGGATTGGCAACGGCCGTGTCCGCCGCCGGATAGACGGTGTAGACAATGTTGTTGGCCGTGACCCCGCTCTGCAACCGCGCCCAGGCGTCGGCCGCGGAGATGAGCGGATAATTGCCAACTGTTTCCAGATTGGGCATGACCTGGTAACTGACGTAGCTGACCTGCCCATTGGGGCTGACGCCGACGACAATTTCCGGCTGGTTGAGCGCCTTGCCCTCTATCTGCCGCAGCACTAACACATCACCACCAAATCCCTGCCGGGTAGTGTAGGGGAAATCCAGCAGGCCGCGTGACTCCAGGAATTGCACGGCCGTCTGGCTGGCGCTGGCAAAATCGGGCACGTTGGCCGGGTCATAGGGGGCGCTGTTGTCCTGGTAGTTAGCCGACCAGGGGTCCACGCTAAAGGTGCGCGGGCCGTCAAAGGTGTAGTAGATGGTGGGCGCGCTGATAGCGGCGTCACCGGCCGCCAGGCTGTTTTCGCGGTATAGATCGCCGCTAAAACCAAAACGATTGGCAAGCTGGCGGGCCGCCTCGGTGGTTAATTCCCCGGTGGGCGTCTGGCGCAGCGCGGCCGCGGTGGCCGGTTCGGTGGGCAAGGAGGCGTTCAGGGTAAAGGTGGCTTGGGCAAAGGGATCGGCAATGACAATGGCTGCCGCCGCGCCATCGGCCGGTTGGCTGCCGGGGGCGCTGCCGCCGCTCAGCCCGCCGCCGCCGGCAACGCCGGAGAGCGATGGCAGGGGAGCCAGTTCACCGGTGGGCACGGCTTCGGGCAGGGAAACGCTCCCCTGTGTATCCGTATTTTGGGGGAAGGGGGCGGTGGGCACGGCCGTTGGCAGCGCTTCATTTCCGCCACAGCCCACTAAAATTAGCAACCCCAAAAGCAATAAGAGTCGTTGAATCACAATGGTTCTCCAGTTTAAGTTGAGTGAGGTCATGGGGGCAGATGATAACGTAGGGGGCAAGGGGGGACAAACACGGCCGTTTTGTTGATGGTGGGATTTGTATTGTCAGCCACTCTCTCTAAACCCAACGGACTGAGAGCACTCCTTATATCAACGATCATTTAACGATGAGCAGTTAGGGTCTATGAAGTATAATGATGCTGAAAGTTCCTTTAGACAGATATAAGGGTTTGGTAGAAAAATGTCTGACCCTCCTCCAATCATTTCAAGCTGGCACATCCGGCTGCGTCGCATTCTCGTTGACTATTTCAATGAGGATGAACTGCGCACACTCTGTTTCGATTTGCGCGTAGATTATGATGACTTGCGTGGCGGCAACAAAACCAAAAAAGTGGTCAATCTAATCAGCCATTTGGCCCGGCTGGAGCGAATGGAGGAACTGATTGATTTAAGCCAGGCAACGCGCCCTAATGCCCCGTGGGAGGATTTACGTACGGAAGCTTTACAGAATCCATTGTTGGTAGATGAGGAACCAGATGAGGCAACCGGCATGACCTCAAAACCGGCGTCACAGTCACGACTTTTTACCGGTAAGCAGCGTGACAGGTTGCTATTTGGTATCGTCATGGCGTTGCTGGCGGTCTTGTTAACAGCTGGTGTGGGCACATTGCTGATTTGGGCTGCGCTGGACACGTCACACCCTCAGGCAGAGCGGGCACAAACTGTACCTGCTACCATCACAGACACAACACCACAAACGGCCGTTGCCCCTGCTAACATCCTACTGTCCGAAGACTTTGAGAGTGGGCAGGCCTCCCAGTGGCGCGACAGTTCTCCCAACCAATTTCCTCAAGTTATCGGCCTGCCAGACGGCAATCAGGCGCTACAGATTAAAAACGGAATTGAAGCTCTTTACGCGCCTGCCTGGGACTGGGATATAGCCAATTACCGCTTTGAGGCAGATGTTATGGTTCACGACCTGACGCCAACGACAAGCATTGGGCTACACGCTCGTGTCGTCAGCCCTGGAGACGCAGGCTATTGCCAGGGATATCGTGCCGAAATTGGGCCAGGTCATGCTGCCATCCACCTGATCACCACATCCAGTTGCCATTCTCCCTGGCAATATACCCCGCTGATTACTGACTTGTTTGAGCTAAAAGCGGATACATGGCATCGTCTCCGTCTTGACGTTTCCGGGAACCGGCTGCGCTTTTATATTGATGGGGTCTTGACTCTGGTAGCTACGGACAAAGAGAACAGTTATATGGACGGCGGGATTGGCCTGGTAGTATTCGACAGTGAGGAAGCCTATATTGATAACGTTATAGTTACAGCGTTATCCCCAAGTCAATAAAAGGGATTGGCAAATGATTCGTTATCTGTTTCTAACTTTAGCCCTTCTGTTGAGTTTATCCCTGTTAGGGGGTATGAGCGGTTCTGCCGTTCAGGCAATACCAACGGTAGATCTCATCATCTACAGCGATACCCTGGCGGCCGGCTGGCAGGATTGGTCGTGGGACAGCACGGTCAATCTGGCGAACGGCGCGCCGGTTCACAGTGGCGCAGCGTCGGTGGCCGTCACCTACAACGCCGCCTGGGCCGGCTTTTCCCTGCGCGCGCCCGCGCCGCTGAGCGGCAGCGATTATAGTGCCATCAACTTCTGGGTCTATGGCGGCGCCGGCGGCAATACCCTGGAACTATACACCCAGCCCACCGATGGCGGCGCTCCTGGCCCTGCTTACACCTTTAATGCACTGGAGGGTGATTGGACGGCCGTTACCGTCCCCCTCACCAGTCTCGGTTCGCCCACCGCTATTGCTCGAATAACCATTGTAGACGCCACAGGCGCCGTCCAGCCGTCATTTTACGTTGACGATGTGACGCTGGTGGCGGCGCTGCCGCCCGGCGACGCTTACCCTCCGCTGGTTGTTAACGAAAACGCCACCGTTGACGGCTTCGCCTCCAACCAGTTCACCTGGAGCGACAGCCAGCGCCAGACACGCACTGCCGCTCTGGTGAAGAACGACAGGCGCGACCCTACCAACCATTGGGGCGGCTTCCTGCGCCAGTACACCTACAATCTGGGAACGACTACCCGCGTAGTCAATGGTTCCACCAACACCCACCCTGGTTTCGGCTACACCGTCAACCATTACCCCGCCTCCGGTAGTAATGCAGCGCTTTCCTACAATTATCAGGGTAACTACAGCGCCGTGTTGCGCGGCCGTCACCACGCCATACACGAATTCAGTTGGCGGTTGAATATGGGTGGCCCCGTTGACGCGACGGTACATTGGTTTTTCGCTACTGGCCGTGACCACCCGCTTTGGGCCGTTACTTTTGACAGTTCGCCGGCGGGGGCTAATGTTGTTACGGCCGATACCCGCGCCCCCTATGGCGACCTCCAGTGGGATGGTGGCGTCTATCCTGGCAGCGAAGTCGCTGGCGTCGGCTGGGGCGACCGCTACAAGTTTCGCTCATTGCACAGTCCGGTGACAATGGACAGTGGATGGGACTACTCGCAGCCGAACACCATTCCCTACGTTATCGAATGGACGGTTAATCCCGATGCCGAGATGGGGCTGGTGCAAAGCCAGACTTATCTGCAACACGACGCCGGCGGTTACTGGTTCTATCCCAATTGGGGCACGACCGATCCCGATGGGCCTATGCCGGAGGATTTCAACTGGACTTACCAGCTTAATCAGTATGAGCTACCATTTGTCACCACCTCCAAACGCCTGGCCTGGGGCTCAAACTTCGGCGCGGTAGGCCAGACTGCCTACCCCGCCTACGGTGATGACCGCACCCTGGTTGGTTATCCCTACCAGAGTTACTCCGTCTTTGTCGTCCTGGACAGGCACAGCCTGAACCCGGTTGCCACCCAGGTAACTCAGATTGAGACGGTGCAAAACAGCGCCCTCAACGCCAGCGTCGGCACGGTGGTCACCTCGGGGCCGGCCGGTATCGGCCGTGCCGACACCATACTCTACGATCCCCCAGGTTACGATCCCATCTACAGCACCTGGAACGTGCAGGCCGGTGCCGATAATCAGGCAACCTTTAACCTGAATATCAACCAGGGCACACTGCGTAACCCGATTGTCGTCATTCACAACTACACGGCTGCCGCTCCCCCAACCATCTTGATCAACGGTGTTATCAAACTCGCCGATGTGCATTACTTTGCCTCGATGGACACGGCCCAAAACCAGCTCTGGTTAACGCTGAACGACTCGTTTAGCGGCAATATACAGGTTCATATTGAAGGCACTACTGTGCTGCCGGCTCACGTCTATTTGCCGTTGATCCGTCGCAACTGAATTGTGCGTCACACTATAGTTCAGTCTCTTTCAGAGCATAGGCCACCGCCTCGTCCAATGCCCTGTCGGCCTCGCCGCCAGTTGCAGGCTCCCATTCACTTCCACCATAATCTGCTGGCAGGCCAGGTAGACCAGTAATGCCTGCATCGTTTTGGCGCGGAAGTGGGTGAGAGCACGGCCGTCTACCGATACCCCAAATGACCCCAACAGCGCCAGCGACAATTCGGACATGGCGCACATTGTAACACAGGTATCGTTGATGAAACGTTGACGATAGATTTGTGGTTGTTGACGTTTCCCAGACGGGCCGTTGACGGCCGTCCACCAGACTGCAAACAAGAAATTATTCGGCGTGAGGTGAAAGATGAAGCGCATTTTCTTGTTCGCAATAGCAGCATTTTTAGCGGTCGGTTTTTATTGGTTCAAACCAGACGTGTATGCTCAGCCGGCAGTTGTGTCAGAAGCGGAACGCCAGCGCATTCTGGCAGAAACGGTACAAATCCGGCTGAAAGCGCCGCTGCTGGTTGAAGCCGGCCATGTGGTCATTGCCGAGAACAACGGCAAATGGCGCACCGTAGAAGTAGAGGCGCGCGGTCTGGGTACGCTGGTGCAGTGGGGCGGTCAACTATACGTGGTTACGCATGATCACTGGGGGGGGAACTGCTGGACACGGCCGTGACTGCCCAATTTTTCAATGCGAATGGCGCGTTGCTGGCGGAAATCAGCGGCGCGTTCTTTCGGAATCTTCCCCACTACCGGGATCAGGGTACCTTGCTGCTGCAAGTGCCGCCAGCGCTGGCTGTTCCTTTTGGGGTAAAGGGTTACGGCCGTACACTGGCAGTGGGCAGCCAGGTATTCCTGACCCAGTACCAGCCCGGCACCGGGGTGGTGGAAGTGGTGGCAGCTACGGTCACGGCCGTGACCGAACGCGAAGGCGTACCGGCTTGCCTGGTGCAAACAGCTGATGGAACGCCAGTCGTTCCTGGTGATTCCGGTGGCGGTGTCTGGTTTGAGGGGCAGTTGGCCGGGAATCTGTGGCGCAATCAGGCTGCGGAAACGGTCATTGTGAGCGGCAACAGCGAAACTATTGTAAGCCAGACGGTGACAGACCAGAGTGTGGCGGCGACGTTTGCCGGTGTGCTGGAGAAGATCATGCCAGCAGATTTGGTGGTTAATGTACAGACAGAGTGGGGGGAAGGGATACGGCCGTGACCTCTCGGCTTGTTGTGCCCAATCTGGCTGATCGGGGATAATGAGCGTTAAAAGTAGGAGGGCGATGAATCGCCTACGACGAACGATGAGGAGAAAGATGGAAGTCACGGCCGTAACCCAAACCCTGCTACACGCCAACCAGCTCAAACGCACCGCCCGCACCGGCTGGGTACAGCGCGGTGTGCCCGACGCCGAAAGTGTGGCCGCGCACAGCTTTGGTGTGGTCTTTACAGTGCTAACGCTGGCCCAACTGGTGGACGAACCGATTGACCTGGGCAAATTACTGGCGCTGGCGGCGCTACATGATCTTCCCGAAGCGTTGACCACCGACATCCCCACCCCGGCCTGGCGTTACTTGCCGCCCGGCATCAAAACGGACGTGGAACGGGGGGCGATGGCGGAAATGCTGGCCGATACACCGTTTGCGGCCGATTGGATGGCCTTGTGGGAAGAGCTGCACGCCAACAAAACGGCCGTGGCCCGCCTGGTGTATGACGCCGACAAACTGGAAATGTATCTGCAAGCCTGGGTCTATGAGCAACAATTTGGCAACCGCTTTCTGGCCGAATTCTGGGCCGCCCCGCCCAACTTCCACTTCCCACAGACACAGGCCATCTACCGGGAAATTGTCGCCCTGCGGGGGTAGCAATTCAACCTCCCTTCCCTCACGATACAAAAGGATGCCAGTTTGAGGTAAACTTCTGCCTGTAACATCAACAGATCACGCATTGGCAGCAGGACAATTTACCCTTCAATCCCTTATCTTTTTTCTTTTTGCCCCTTTGCGTCTTTGCGTCAATTTTTAATGAGGAGGAAAGATCATGCAGCCTGGTTTGTTTGAAGAGCGTCCCACTTATTACACATCGTTGGATGAACTGATCCAAAAGATGATGCAGATGACGGATGACCCGCTGGCGAAGGCCGGGACTAACGTGGTCATCTATCGCGGCAATCCAAAGGCTAAGTTGATGATTGTGGGCGAAGCGCCGGGACCGGAGGAAAACAAGGTGGGTAAACCGTTTGTGGGTCGCGCCGGGCAACTGCTAGACCAGATTTTGCAGGCCGTCCAGTTTGACCCGGAGCAGGATGTATTCATCACCAATTCTGTCTTTCGGATGCCGCCAGGTGAGGATGGGGCCAATTTCCGCAAACCGACCACTGACGAAATTGAGGCGTACAAGCCGTATGTGCTGGAAATTATCCGGCTGGTGGACCCGGTGATCATGCTGCTGACGGGCAATGTGGCCACGCAATCTATCCTGGGACAAACGGGGATTACAAAGCTGCGGGGGCAGTGGTTTGAATGGCAGGGCCGCGCCGTCATGCCCATCTTCCACCCCTCCTACCTGCTGCGTAACCCGGTGCGCACCCCCGGCAGCCCCAAGGCCCTCACCTGGCAGGACATTCAGGAAGTGCGCCGGAAGTATGATGAGGTAATCGGTAATCGGTAATCAGTTTACCGATTACCGATTACCGATTACCACATGAGCCATTCGGACAAGGCAGCGCAGCGCGGTGAACCGGGTTATGTCTGGCGCTCTGGGCAGGAGCGGCGGCTGGCGATGATCCGGCAGTGGATTAACCTGGACGGAGCCGTTATTCTGGATAATGGTTGCGGCCTGGGTACGTATCTTGACCATTTTGCGCCGTTTACCGCCCACCGGTTTGGCCTGGAAATTGAGCATGACCGGGCGGTGAAGGCGCTACCTACTGCTGGCGGCATTGTGCAAGCCGCCGGGGAAAAGCTGCCGTTTGCCGACGCCACGTTCGATTTTGTGTTCAGCAATGAGGTGATTGAACACGTGACGGACGACCGGCAGGCGGCGGTGGAGATGGTGCGGGTGGTGAAGGGTCACGGCCGTGTCCTCATCTTCTGCCCCAACCGCTGGTACCCGGTGGAACAACACGGCATCTACTGGCGCGGGCAGTACAAATTTGGCAACATCCCCCTGGTCAACTACCTGCCCAACCCGCTGCGCAACAAATTAGCCCCCCATGTGCGCACCTACGCCAAAAGCAGCCTGCTCAAACTATTTGACGGCCTGCCGGTCAAAATCATCCACCACTCTCGCATCTTCGGCGGCTACGACAACATCGAATACCGCCTGCCCCGCCTGGGCAAAACGATCAAAAACGGCCTCTACGCCGCCGAAAAGACACCCTTCGCCGTCCTGGGTATCTCCCATTTGCTGGTGCTAGAAAAGTTACCACATCTGGCAAAATTGGAAACAGCGGGTCACAGCTAAGCGGCGTTTTTGTGGGTACGGGCGCCTGGCTGGCATCAGCTGATAGGCGGGATAAGTATCATGGGGCGGCTACGGCCGTATATCCCCAACTCTTGCAGCAGCACCCCCGCCTCGTCACCACCAATCTAGTCATCGCCGAGAGCTATGCGCTGATTCGTTACCGGCTGGGTCACGAACCGGGCATTCGTTTTCTGCGCAGTTTACGTCAGAGCCAGCGCCTCGTCCGACTATACACTGATGAAACAGTGGAGCCGGCAGCCGAACAGTTGCTTGAGAAATATGCCGACCAGGATTTTAGCCTGGTGGATACCGCCAGTTTTGTAGTCATGCGCCAGCACAACCTTACCCAGGTATTTGCCTTTGACCATCACTTCCAAGTCATGGGTTTCACATTGGTCACTACATCATAATCATCATCAGGGTGTGGGAGCAGGCACAACCGGCATAAAATACAACGTCTGCACAAAACCGGGCATGTGGACCGGGTCGGCTTGTAACACCAGGAAAGCATAGGCTACGCCGGGCACGATGTTTTCGTGCAGTTCTGGAAAGCGCACGATCAACGTCGCCTCACGGCCGTCGCCAGCCGTAACCAGACACGCCTCTTGCCCGGCAGCGAGGAGCCAGTCAATGGGTACGGCCGTGCCCATAGCCATATCCTGGCAGGCATTGAGCAGCAAATTATCCTGCGAATTGGTGGCATACAGCCGCAAAAAGCCATCGTCCCCGTCCAGCCCATAGGGATGATCTAGCGCCGGCTGCCAGTGCATCGGGTATTGCAACATCAAGCCATGCACATCGCTGGCATAATGATACCAGCCGGGGGTAGGCGTCTGGGCGTTAGGCAATGTATTCGTTGGCAGCATAGTAGGAGTGATGACAATGGTTTGGGTGAATTGAGTAGTTGGGGAAGTGGGAGGCACGGCCGTGACCACATTGGTTGGTGTTTCCCTGGAAGACGCAACAGGTAGGACGGCCGTTGGTTCACTGGTGGGCGTTTCGGTGGGCACGGCCGTTGGCGTATGAATCGCTCTGGTTGGTTGGGTGGTCACGTGAACGAGCGCGGGAGGCGGTGCGCTTGCACTGAGCGCAGCCGAAGTGGTCGTGTCCCGCACTGATGGCAAAACTGTGGGCACAAATGCCACTTCAGGTTCAACAGTCGGCGTGCAGGCTGCTGCCCCAACAACAAACCAGAAAATCATCAAGGAAGTTAGAAAATGTTTCATCATTACTCTCCTTTGCCAGACGGCCGTTGCACCATATGTACCACACCCGCCCCCAACCAACCCGACGACCGGCAAACGAAAACATGACTGTTGGTGCATGGTACGGCCGTGCCTACCATCCAAATTGGCATTATCTCAGCCCCATCCAAAACCACTCACATAAAGCCAATTTCCTTGTTTTCCCCCCGCTCACAGCCTAAAATCAAAGTAATACTTTTTTGACAACACACGACCGAGTCTCCTGAAAGGCCAATACAAGGCAGAAAAGTATCACAAAACCTTCGCGTCCTTCGCGGATCAGGAAACTCAATCTGGAGGTAAACAGATGAGCGAGAATGGAAAATCCCCCAACGGGCAGGCCGAAGTGGCCAGCTTCAAAGTGAAAGTGGGCCTGGCGCAAATGCTGAAAGGCGGCGTCATCATGGATGTGGTCACGCCAGAGCAGGCGGTCATCGCCGAGGAAGCGGGGGCGTGCGCGGTGATGGCGTTGGAGCGCGTGCCGGCGGACATCCGCGTCTACGGTGGCGTGGCCCGCATGTCTGACCCCGGCCTGATCAAGGAGATCATGGCCGCCGTCACCATCCCCGTCATGGCTAAGGCGCGCATCGGGCACTTTGTGGAAGCGCAAATATTGGAAGCCATCGGCGTAGATTACGTGGACGAAAGCGAAGTCCTCACGCCGGCCGACGAGGAACACCACATCAACAAACACAACTTCAAAATTCCGTTTGTGTGCGGCTGCCGTAACCTGGGCGAGGCGCTGCGGCGCATTGGCGAAGGCGCCGCCATGATCCGCACCAAAGGGGAAGCGGGCACGGGTGATGTAGTGGAAGCCGTCCGCCACGCCCGCACCGTGTTGGGCGAAATCCGCCGCCTGCAACTGATGCCCGATGAAGAGTTGATGACCTATGCCAAAAATATCGGCGCGCCGTACCATCTGGTGAAGGAAACGAAAGAGTTGGGCCGTTTGCCGGTGGTCAATTTTGCAGCAGGGGGGCTGGCTACGCCGGCCGATGCCGCCTTGATGATGCAAATTGGCGTGGATGGCGTGTTTGTGGGTTCCGGCATCTTCAAGAGCGGCGACCCGGCGCACCGCGCCCGCGCCATTGTGGAAGCGACCACCCATTTCAACAACCCGGACATTCTGGCCCGCGTCAGCGAAAACCTGGGTGAACCGATGGTCGGCCGTACCGTCAGCAGCCTGGCGGAGGGTGAGCAGTTGGCGGGACGAGGTTGGTAATGGCGGCGAAGACGCAGGGGTGAGCAGGTGCAGGGGTGAGCAGGTGAAGAAATCACCTCATCACCCTTCCACCTGCTCACCTGCTGAATTTAAGAGGGCATATGAAAATCGGGGTATTGGCGCTGCAAGGCGCGTTTAGTGAGCATATGAAGATGATGAAGCGGCTGGGGGTCACGGCCGTAGACGTGCGTCTGCCGGAGCAATTAGAAGGGCTGGACGGGCTGATTATTCCCGGCGGTGAAAGCACGTCCATCGGCAAACTGGCGCGGACCTATGGGTTGATGGAACCGCTGCGCCAGTTTGCCCAGAAAAAGGCACTATGGGGCACCTGCGCGGGCATGATCTTCATGGCGAAAGAGATCAGCAGCAGCAGTGCGGGCAAAGACCAGCCGTTGTTGGGCATTATGGATATTTTGGTGGAGCGGAATGCGTTTGGCCGTCAGGTGGATAGTTTTGAGGTGGAACTGGATGTACCGGTGTTAAATAACGGTTATGTCAAGCCATTCCCGGCCGTCTTCATCCGCGCACCGCGCCTGTTAGGGGTGAAAGGCACGGCCAAAGTGCTGGCGACGCTGCCGGATGGCACGGCCGTTGCCGCCCAACAAGGCAAATGGCTGGTGACATCTTTTCACCCCGAACTGACGGGGGACGGCCGTTTTCATGCCTACTTTTTGAAACTGGCGGAAGGGGGGCGGTAATCGGTTATCGGTAAACGGTAATCGGTGAATGACCGATCACCGATTACTGTTTGCGGGGAAGAACGACCGTAAACGTCGCGCCGCCATTGAGGTTGTTCTCGGCGGTAATACGGCCGTGATGTTGTTCCACAATCCGTTTGGCGATAAACAGGCCCAGGCCGGCCCCCTTACCGTTAGGCCGGGTAGAGAAAAACGGGTCAAAAACTAGCGACATGATCGCCGGAGCAATACCGGGGCCACTGTCGCTAACAGAGAAGGCATATTCTTCGCGGGCGGGAGCCGCCGTCAACAGCCCATTGACCCGCGACAGGGAGACAGTGGGCGGCGGCATAAGCCAGGATTTCACTACGATTTTGCCGCCGCTGCGCCCGATAGCGTCACGGGCGTTGAGCAGCAAATTGACCAATACCTGGGTCAGGCGGTTGTGGTCACAAACAATGGTGCCCAGATTTTGCGCCAGTTGCGTTTCCACCTGAATGTTGTATTCACCGTGTAGCTGATGCTGCACCAACGTCAGCGCATCTTCAATGATCATGTTGAGGTCGGTCACGGCCGTTTGTGTTTCTTCATCGTAGGAATAGTTGCGCAGCACCTCCAGAATACGCGCCGCCCGCCAGGCATTTTGCTCAATCATGGTCACATACTTGAGCAACTGCTCCATGCTCAGGTTATTCTCTTCAATTTCGTGCTGCAAGTTGCTGCAAGTGGCGGCAATAATGCTCAGCGGTGTATTCATTTCGTGCCCGATACTGGCCGTCAACAGGCCAATCCCGGCCATTCGCTGGGTATACGTCAGGGCTTCGCTCATCTCTTCCCGCTTTTCTTGCTCTCCGGCCTGGCTGAATGCAATCACTTCCGGCTCGTCTAGCAGCGCAATTCTATCGGCCATGTTTGGTCTGAGGTGGTTGATAAACTGCACGGATGATTGTGTTTCTGCTTCCACCATTGTCGGTTATTCCTCATTTCTATCTGGGTGTGGAATCAACAACGCTTCCCGAGAGACAGCTAAACGGGGGCATTAAACGGATGGTTGGCGTGGCGTTGTTTCGCTACATAGCATACGCCACCCCCCCGGCAGCGTCCGTATGTGCCCCGTAAATTCAACGTGAAGGCGGCGTAAACGGCCGTCGGCGGCGTAAACGGCCGTTACCGAAGACTGTGGCCCAAAATGTGTTGCAATTGCTTCGTCAGGATTTTCTCACGGCCGTTGTCCTCCCCCTGGACGGCGGCGAGTTTTTGTAGGGGACAAGCCCGTTACACCATTCCGCCCCCACCTACACCAGTTCATTCACGACATCAACTGCCATGTAAGCCACTCAACTTATCCAAAAATTCGCCGGGATTCATAATGTGCGTCTGTCCGTATTGTCGCAGCACAAGCAAATCCTTATCAACTGTTACCAGGTAATCAGCTCTACCCAACAATGCGCAGGCCAAAAACATTTCGTCAAACGGATCACGCACAACGCCACCAACCTGAGCATATCCTCCCACCAACTCTCCCATCATACGCACAGTTCTCAAAAAATCAGGAACCCGATTTGGTGTCGCTGCCAATCGTTCGGTCAACCAGGTGCGATTGAGCACATCTTCCAATTCTGCCAACGTTGCCGATGAGTACAAGAGGGTAAATTCGCCTTGAATCCAACGCGAGATGATGAGCGCCGGACTTCCTTTAGCCGAGATAAGGCCACTCACAATGACGCTTGTATCCACCACCACGCACATCATGATGACCAATCTATGCGCCCGCGTCTATGCCGGCTCGTGAACGACGAGATTCTGTAACGACTGTTTCCACCAAAGCTGCCACTTCTTCCTCCGATAAATCAGCCGTGGCCGCCTGCGCTTCCTGTCTCGCCTGCAAGAACCGTTCTCGAACCCGCGCCTGAGCAGCATCTACCAATTCTTGATACCGTTCTCTGCTCAGGATAACCACATACTCCTGCCCATATCTTTCAATCACCACATCCTGGCGATCTAGTACAACTTTGTTCAGCACCTGACCCGTACGCTGTTTTAGTTCAGAAATAGGAACTGTTGTTGACATCATCACACCTTTTAGACAAATCCGATAAAACAGACTAAACAGACAAATTTTGGCCTTAGTTTACCATACTCGTCAACTGCCAGCCCGAAGCTAATTTGTATTGGAGATTTCCGCCCGGCCGGTCATGCCGGGGCGGATGTCCAGGGCGGCGGCGTCCAGGGCGATGATGACCGGGAAGGTAGCCGCGTCGCCTACTGTGCCCGCCGCTTGCAAGCCGATGCGCACTACCGTGCCCACCAGCGGATCATTGGGGTATGTTTTCAACGTCACCAACACCGCATCCCCCGGTTCAATTTGGGCCAGATCGCGTTCGCTGAGATTGGTGGTGTGGAATTCCAACTGTGTGGTATCCAGCAAGGTGACAATGGGCGAACCGCCGCCCACCAGCGCCCCCGGCGCGGCATCTACCGTCAGCACCACGGCCGTCCACGGCGCAATCAGTTCTGCTTTAGCCAGTGCATTTTCCGCCTGCTGCTGGCTCAACAGGCTTTGTTCCAGCGTAATCTGTGCCTGCTCCAATCGCAGTTGGGCCGCTTCAATTTCTTCCGGTTTGGGGCCTTGCTGCGCCTGCGCCAAGACCTGCTGCGCATTGACGAGGTTGGCCTGGGCAGACACGGCCGTGTCATTATTCAGCCCCGCCGCCGCCAGCGCATAATTCGCCTGCGCCACCCGCAACTGCTCCTGCGCCATCTCCACGGCGCGGGTCGTGCCCTCCCGCTCTGCCTTGATGGCATCCGCATACCAGGGATGGTTGAGTTCCCATTCCCGCCCCGGATCAAAGGCGGTGTCATACGCCTTTTGGGCGTCGGCCAGGGTGCGCTGCGCCTGGGTAATGCTGACGTTGGCCGAAGTCAGGCTGTTACCCGCCGCCGCGTCACTCGTTTGCGCATTTTCCAACGCCGTCTGCGCCGCCGTCAGATTGGCTTCGGCCGCGGCAATCACCAGTTCGTCCGGCTGCCAGGCCAGCAGCCGGTCTAGCTCCGCCTGCGCCTGGGCCACGCCGTTTTCCGCCTGGGACACCTGCAAGGTGGTGTTGGCAATGGTTTCCCGCAGCGCGGCGTCATCCAGCGTGGCAATTACGTCGCCCGCCTGCACCACATCACCCGGCTGCACATTCACCGCCAGCAGTTTACCGCCGGTTTCAAAAGCCAGGGGCAGCAACGGCCGTGCCGCCTGCACCACCCCATCCGCCAACACCGTCACCCCGGTAGGCATGGGCGTTGGCGTAGGTTCGCCGTCTGCGGGCACGGCCGTAGCCGTCGCTTCCACCTCACTCATTGGCGGCGGTGGCTGCCCACACCCCACCAAAACCAAAATCACCAAAATCAAGAAACCATATCGTTTAACGTTCATAACCAATTCCATACTCAGCAGATCGAGACCGGCGGAGTGGGCATCCTCAGATGCCCACCGGTTCGCATCTGAGGATGCGAACTCCGCCCACCGCTCACTGTTCACTATCCCCCAATCACCCCATCCGCAAAATCTCCACCGCTTTACGCTTCACAATGCGCCGCGCCGAAAAGGCCGCGCCAATGACCGAGGCCAGCACCACCAGGATGACGATGAAGGGCATCACGGTGGTATCAATGGCAAACTGCATCGGCCGCTGCGCCGTCAAATTGTCGGTGTAGGCAAAGAGGTAGCCCATCGCTGCCCCCGCCAGAATACCGGCCAGCGCCGCACTCAACGTCATGGCGATGGATTCCACAATCAACATGCCCGTCAGTTCCCAATTGCGCGTACCCACCGCCTTCATCATGCCAATTTCCATGCGTCGGGCGTACACCGTCACATAAATCACGGCAAAGACGCCAAACACGGCCGTTGTAAAACTAATCAACGTCAGCACCAGCAGGAAAATCTGCTGCTGTGCCCGGCTGTCCCGCGCCCATTGCAATTCCACCTCCGCCAGCCGCGTCCATACCCCTTCTTCCAGGCCAAAGCGGTCGCGCAGGGTGGCGTCCACTTCATGCACATCGGCCCCTGGTTGCACGGTTGCCAGGATACGATCCAGGATGGGGTCATCGGGTGGGGGTACGGCCGTTTGCAGCGGTGTGGTCAGGCGGCGGAAACTGTCTAATGACATGAGTACCGTGCTGCCGTTGAGCGCCTGGGTGCGAATACGGCCGATCCCACTAAAACCGGGCAGCCGCCGGGCAATGCCCACCACCCGCATCTCCGTCACATGATCCAGCCCCTCGCCCCGGATTTTCACCACCCCGCCCAACGGCACCGCCAGCCCTTCGGCCAGCCCTTCGCTGATGATGACCGTATCCGGCTCCTGCAAAATCTGGGCCAGCGCCGCCGGGCCGCCACCGGTAAAGATCACCATGTCCGGGTACAAAATGGTACTCAGATCGCCGGTCACGCCGACGGCCGTGACCCGCCCATTGCGCATCCCAATCACATCCGAAGCATCGGTGAAGTAATCGCGGGACAGGCCAACGGCCGTGCCCAATCCCGGCACTGCGGCCAACTCTTCGGCAATAAAACTGGGTGGCAGCCGCCATTGCCGGGCCACCTCTTCTTCATCGGTGTACCGGGCAAAGGTGTTCATCTCCACCGGCGCGCCCATATTCAGCCGCACATCCGTCTCAATGTTGGCGTCACTCATAGCCGTTTGCGTGGCTAAAAAGCTGGGCAAGACACCGCTGAACAGCACCAGCAAGGAGATGAGCGTATTCCGGGCATGGCCGCGCCCCACATTACGTTTGGCAAAAAAGGTGAGCCGAGGAGCCAACAACCCCATCAACGCCAGCAGCAATTTTTCCATCGGCCGCGTGACGATAAAAAAGACAAAACCAACACCCATCACCATCAGCAATATCGCCGCCAGGAAAATGGCCGCCTCTGCCGCCGGATAGCCAAAGGTGGAGACAATATCCAGCCCAATGACCATCAGCACCACAAACATCATGCCCAGGCCAATAATAAACAGCCGCGTGTTGGGGCGACGTTCGCGCAAACCCTCCAGGTCTTCTAGCTGGATGTTGTTGGCCGCGCCGGGGTTGATGGCGTGAATGACCTTTGTTTTGGCCGCATCTTGCGCCGGCCGCAGCGCACTCAGGAACAGCACCACAAAGGCGGCGATAATGGCGGGCAACATGGCGGCCACGCTCACCGCCGGTTCAATGGTGGTCACTAGCCCCTGCTCACTCATCTGCCACTGAATAAACGGCACGACCGCATACCGGGTAATCGCCTGCCCCAAGACGATGCCCAGACCCACCCCCAACAGGCCAATCACGGTTACTTCAGCGATGACCAGGGCGAAGAGCAAATTGCGCTGGCTGCCCAAAATGCGCAGCACGGCCATCTCGCGTTTCTGCTCCTGCACGTTGGTCATTACCAGCGTATGCACCAACAGCCCTACCACGCCCAATGCCATCAGGCCGTAGGTGTTGATGAGCGCCTGCAAGACCAGGAACGCTTCGGCCGATTGGTCGAGGGCGGACGCTTTTTCGGCGAAAGTGAGGTATTGGTCGCCCAGGGCGGTTTGCACGTTGACGGCCACATTGCGCACGGCCAGGGCGGCCGCTTCGGCGTTGCCCGCTTCGTACAACGCGGGTTCTACCAGGGCGATCAACTGCCCGGCACGGTCGGGCAGCCCCAGAAAGGTTTGCGCGTCGGCAATGTCCAGGATGAGGCCATCGCTGCCTCCCACGCCGGTGACGCCGTTTTGGCGGACGATGCCGGTAACTACAAAACGGGCGGCGGCGCGGCGCTGGCTGCTGCCGGCCGGGCTGGGCTGCCCTTTTTCGCGGGGTTGGGGGAAGCTGTAGGCCACATCCACCGTGTCGCCCACCTGCAAGTTATAGGCGCGGGCGGTTTGTTCCAACACGGCCGTGCCGGATGCCCCATCCGCTATATTCCCCAGCTCATATTCTCCCTCCACCACTTCCACCTGACCGATATTTTCGTCCGGGTCAATGGCGATGAGGGTGACGTTTCCCTGACGGCCGTGCGCGTTCAGTTCCACATCGGCAATAAAGCGGGGGTATACGGCCGTGATGCGTACATCCGCCTGCAAGATGGCCTGACTGGCGCTGCTGACGGGCACAAACGGGTCGGGGCTGGTATCAATGCGCTGGATACGCAAATCATACCGGCCAATGGCCGAGGAGATGAGTTCCACGTTGGAGCGGCGAATCGTCTCCACCGTGGCGCTCATGGCTACCAACAGCCCCATGCTCACCATCAGCGACAGCACCATCAAAATGGTACGCACCTTGCGGCGGCGGAAATTTTTGAGGACGTACTTTAGAATCATAGAGATTAGGAGATTAGGAGATTAGGAGATTGGGAGATTGGGAACGAACCAATCTCTTAATCTCCCAATCTCTCAATCTCGCCATTCAATATTTTCCCATCCTGCATATGAATCAGCCGCTTCGCAAACTCCGCCATGCGGGGGTCGTGGGTGACGAAGACGACGGTCATGCCTTCGGCGTTCAGGTCGGCTACCAGGCGCATGATGGCAAAACCGGATTCGCTGTCCAGGTCGCCGGTCATCTCGTCGCCAATGAGGATGGGCGGATTGTTGGCGAGGGCGCGGGCGATGGCCACCCGCTGCTGCTGCCCGCCGGAGAGTTCGCCGGGGTAATGGTGGGCGCGGTCGCCCAGCCCCACCCGTTCCAGCAGGGCCATGGACCGCTGCATCCGCTCCTTGCGGCTCACTTTGGCCAACACCATGGGCGCTTCCACATTTTCGCGGGCGGTAAAGTTGGCCAGCAGGTTGTAATTCTGGAAGACGAAGCCCATTTTTTGCAGGCGCAGGGTTGCCAGTTTGTTTTCGGAGAGGGAAACCAGGTTTTCACCCTCGATGGTGATGTGTCCCCGGCTGGGTTCGTCCAGCCCACCGATGATGTTGAGCAGGGTGGTTTTGCCGGAGCCACTGGGGCCCATCAGGCACACAAAGTCGCCGCGTTCGATTTCCAGCGAGACGCCGCGCAAAGCAGGCACCGCTTCCTTACCCATGAGGTAGGATTTGTGAATGTTGTCTACGAAAATGATGGGAGAGGTCATAGTAATGGGTAATTGTCAATTGAAAATGGGCAATTGACAATTCGGAAATGTAACAGTTGGGTAACGGCCGTAGCCCGCCAGCCAATACGTTGATACCGGAAATCGGGTCGCAAACCCTGGCGATTAAAATCGCGGCTACAAGCAGCAAAGCCGACCTTCGTCGGCTAAGGCCAGTCGGCGCAGGCCGACTTTACCTCTTGTTGAGCCTGCACTGATGCTGCCGAAGTATGCAGATTTATCTGCCGCCACCAGCCAAATGGAGAATTGCTGTCTCAATTATTCTCGTCTTGAAACTTTTATAGATGTGGTATATGATGCCGCTAAAAGCATCAGGTGAGGTGAAACATGGCAAGATACCCACTCAATTTACCACAGCAGCTTAAACAAGAAGCTGAATTATTGGCGCAGCAGCAGGGCATTTCACTCAATCAGTTTATTCTCTGGGCGACGGCCGAAAAAGTAGGCGCGTTGAATCAACAATTGGATGATCCCAACTTTCCCCAGATCAGTTACCGGCGCGGCGCGGCCGGTATTCCTGTGCCAGTGGTGCGTGGTACAGGTATTCGGGTGCAGGCCATTGCCGTTGCCCATACCCAATGGGGCATGGGTGCGGCCGAAATCGCCACCGAATATGGATTGTCCCTGAAACAGGTGGAAGCGGCGCTGGCTTTCTGGGCCGCCCACCAGGCCGAGATTGAGACCCATATGGCTTATGAAGAACGCCTGAGTGTGGCCTGAATGATTAAGGAGATTGGGAGATTGAGAGATTCAATCTCCCAATCTCAGCAGATAAAAGCAGAGTTCGCATCCTCAGATGCGAACCGGTGGGCATCTGAGGATGCCCACTCCTCTCATTTCGATCCACTGTGTGAGTAGACATCCGATTTTTCAAAAAAATCGGATGTCTGATAGCAATCAGGATGACCAAACTACGCCCGCATCTCGACGCCGATGTTTCGTACCAGGCATTGCAAAAGGCGTTGCGTGAAAGGGGACATGATGTGACCCGCACGCCGACGGAGTGGATGCCGCTCGACGCCAGTGACCGGCAGCAGTTGTTGGAAGCGACGGCGCGGGGGCGTTGTATCCTCACGTTCAACATTGCCGATTTTGTGCATCTGGCGCGGGAATACCCGGAGCATGGCGGGATAATTCTGGCGCACCAGCGGGAGTGGACGTTGGCGGCGTTGATAGCCGCCGTTGACCGGCTGCTCACGGAAACGGAAGCCGAGATGTGGCCGGGGCAGACGCGCTGGCTCAACGATTGGCGCGCTGAATAGGAAGCGAAAATGACCCAGGACGAACTGCGACAACTCATTGACCAGGCCGCCCGCGAACGCTGGACAGAACTAAACTTGCGTGGCTTGAGTGGATGGATGATTACCGAGATCCCTCCAGAAATTGGTCAACTAACGCGCCTGGAAAAGCTGTCCATAGGTGCCATTGAGCCTTGGAGTTCCGGTGAACATAATCCGTTGACCACGCTCCCCCCAGAAATCGGCAAATTGGCTGGCCTACACACGCTTGATCTCAGTGATAATCAATTAATGGTTTTGCCCCCAGAAATTGGCAAGTTGTCCAACCTGCAAATCCTCATTCTCAGCGGAAACCAGTTAACGGTTTTGCCCCCGGAAATCGGCGATCTGTCTGGCCTACGCCAGCTTGCCCTCAGCTTTAACCAGTTAAAAGTCTTGCCCTCAGAAATTGGAAAATTGTCCAACCTGCAAATACTTAACCTTCATCACAACCAGTTAACGACCGTTCCCCCAGAAATCGGTCATCTTTCCAACTTGCAATCCCTTAGCCTTGACCATAACCAGTTAGAAATCTTATGCTCGGAAATTGGTCATCTAGCTAATCTACTATTCCTAGATCTCGCTGACAACCGGTTAACGGCCGTCCCTGTGGCAATTGGTCTACTATACAGTCTAGAAAAGCTTGAACTCTGGAGAAATGAGATAGTAGAGCTACCCCCAGAAATCGGACAACTATCAAATTTGCAATGGCTCGGAATTGGCAGAAACAAATTAGCCGCCTTGCCCTCAGAAATTGGTAAACTGTCCAACCTGCAACTGGTTGACCTTTCTCACAATCAGTTAACAGTTTTATCCTCAGAAATCGGTCTACTATCCAATCTGGATCAACTTGACCTCATGCACAATCAGTTAACGTTTGTGCCCCCGGAAATCGGCAAGCTGTTCAGCCTACAATTTCTTGACCTCCGCTTTAACCAATTAAAAACTCTGCCTTCAGAAATCGGCCACCTAGTCAATATGCAATTGCTTTCCCTCAGCGGAAACCAATTAACGGCTGTGCCCCCGGAAATTGGCCAACTAACCAACTTAAAAGAGCTTTACCTCGGAGGTAACCAGTTGACAAACTTACAATTGGAAATCGGCCAATTGACAAGTCTGAAATCGCTTGAACTCAGTTTTAACCAACTAACGATGCTCCCAATAGTGCTGCGCCGACTAGAAAAACTGGAAAAACTCTATTTGTATGATAACCCTCTGCCCATTCCACCGGAACTCTTGGGTAGCCACAGCAATCCCGGCGATCCCCAGGCCATTCTGGACGCCTACTTCCAAGCCAGCCGCCGGCTGCGCGAGGCCAAGCTGCTGCTGGTGGGCGAAGGCAGCGTGGGCAAAACCTCCCTCGTCGAACGCCTGCTCTGGAACCAGCCTCCCATCAACCGCGACAAAACCCCCGGCGTAGACATCCATCCCTGGGAGTTAGAAATGGAGATTGGAGATCAGAGAGTGGAGATTAGAGACGGTGGGATGGCGAATGACCAGGGACAAATGACGGATAACGGCTCACGGAATACGGATAACGTCCTACGGGTCAACGTCTGGGATTTCGGCGGGCAGGAAATCTACCACGCCACCCACCAGTTCTTCCTCACCCACCGCAGCCTTTACCTGCTGGTCATGGAAGCCCGCAAAGACGAAGCCGCCAACCGGCTCGATTACTGGCTGCGCCACGTGCAAAGTTTCGCCGGCGAGGATGCGCCCCTCATCCTGGTGGTGAACAAAAGCGATCAGGGCCGTCTAGCCCTGGATGAACGCGGGCTGATGCTCAAATACCCGGCCATTTGCGCCATTGTGCATACCTCCTGCACCAGCGGTGAGGGCATCCCCACCCTGCGCCAGGCCATCGAAACAGCCTTAGCCGCCATGCCCCACCTCAACGATCACCTGCCCCTCACCTGGTTTGCCGTCAAAGAAAAGCTGGCGGCCCTGGGTAAAGACACCCTGCCCTACGAAAGCTACGTGGAATTATGTGAGGCAGAAGGGATTAACCACGAAGCGGCGCAGCGCACCCTGGCCCGCTTCCTACATGACCTGGGGGCCGCGCTCAACTTTCAGGACGACCGTCGCCTGGCCGGTACCCACATCCTCAACCCGGAATGGGTGACGGGTGGCATCTACACCATCCTCAATGCACCCACCCTGCAAGAGCGCGGCTTGCTGCACCTGCCAGAGCTAGACAGTATTCTTGATCGCCACCGCTACCCGGCGTACAAACATCCTTTCCTGCTGGACATCATGCACAAATTTGAACTGTGTGTGCCCCTGAGCGATGGGCAGCACTACCTCATCCCCGGCCTGCTGCCTAAAGAGCGCCTCGCCTTCGACTGGCCGGAAAGCGGTGAACCAGCGGGCGAACCAGCGCTGGAATACCGTTACGCCATTCTGCCCGCCGCCATCCTCTCCCGGTTGATGGTGCGGCTGCACGGCCATACAGCCCATCACACTGGGCAGCCCATTCGCTGGCGCAACGGCCTCGTCCTGGCCCGCGATGGCTGTCGCGCCCTGGTCATCGCCGACCCGGCCGCCGCCCGTCTAACTATCGCTCTGGACGGCCCCGCGCCCCACCGCCGCCACCTGCTGGCCGTCATCCGCGCCGAGTTGGACGAAATCCACGCCTCCTTTGCCCATCTGGAAGCGGCCGAATGGGTGCCCATTCCAGGCAAACCAGGAGCGGCCATCCTCTACCGCGCCCTGCTCAATCTGGAAATGCGCGGCATCTTCAGCCATTACGACCCGGCCCATGATGTGGAGATTGATGTGCGCGCCCTGCTGGACGGCATTGAATCCCCCGACGAGCGTGACATCCGTGTTCTGGTAAGCCAATTGGTTGCCCACTACAACCTGGCGGAACTACGCCAGCTTGCCTTTGAGCTGGATGTGAACCACGAAGACCTGCCCCACCACACCACGTTGACAGAGTTGGCGCGGGAGTTGGCGCTGTATTTGCGGCAGCATGGCCGTCTGCCAGAATTGGCGGCGATAATCAAGCGGCGGTAAACGGCCGTATACCAACCACCGATCACTCCCTAAACACCACCGGGAAGTACCGTTTGAACGGCCAGTATTCGTCTGCACCCAGGGAGGGATTGGCGGACGGCCGTCCTTCCCCGTTCATAGCCAGTGATACACCTGGCATCCGGCGCTCATGTCACCAGCATGAGCCAGACTACCCCCCAGATTAAACTCAACATGGTAATGGGCACGCCCGCCTTCAGGTATTCGCCAAAAGTGAGGCGCACGCCCATGGTCGCCGCCGTTTCGGCCACAATCAGGTTGGCGACGGAGCCGAGCAGGGTCAGATTGCCTGCCAGGGTGGTGGCCATGGCCAGCACCAGCCAGGTAGTCTGCGGGTCGCTAAATTCGGCCACAAAGGGGCGGAAGAGCATAACGGCGGGCACGTTGGAGATGGTGTTGCTGAGGATGACGGACACGGCCGTCAACGGCACAATCCCCCGCTCCGCCACCGGCTGCAACACGGCAAAGAGCCGGTCGCTCAGCCCACTGCTGACGATGGCCCCCGTGACCACAAACAGTGCCGCAAAAAAGACCAACAGCGTCCAATCAATCTCCCGAAATACGCGCTCCGGCTTCAACCGCCGGGTGATGAGCAATAAGGAGGCCGCCGCCAGCGCCGCCAGCGGCACGGGCACACCCGCCACAAACGCCACCAGCATCAGTCCGGTAGCGATCAGGCTTTTGCGCAGCAGGGGACGGTAAGGACGGTCGGGCGGCAGATTGGGCGGGGGTAGGGGCACGGCCGTGAATTCGCCCCGATACACCAGCACCACCACGCCCCAGGCCAGCGCCAGCCCCACTATGGCTACCGGGGCCAGATAAGCCATAAACGTGATATAGGAAATGCCGGATGACATGCCGATGAGCATATTTTGCGGATTGCCGGTAATGGTGGCCACTGAGCCGATATTGGCCGCCGTAGCCAGGCCAATCAGATAGGGGATGGGGTTGCGCTGCCGGGCGGCCGTCATCTCCAACACCAGCGGTGTGAACATGAGCACGATGGTGTCATTCAAGAACAGCGCCGAGAGGATGCCCGCCGCAGCCACAATAAGCGCCAGTAGTCCCCGCGGCGTATGCGCCCACTGCGCCACGCGCCGGTTCACCAGCCGGAAAAAGCCGGCCAGGCTCAAATTGACATTGATGATCATCATGGCAAAGAGCAACACGATGGTGTTCATGTCAATGGCCGCATACGCTTCTTCCAGGCCGATAGCGCCGATGAGGACGAGCAGCGTGGCCCCCACCAGGGCAATGGTGGCCCGGTTCATACGCAGCCAGGGGTAACGCCCCAGGGCAATGCCTACCAGAATGAGCAAGACGAGAAAGAGGGTGAGCCAGGTTTGTGGGGACATGGTAAATGTTTTCACTTTTATTTTGGAATGAATCGGGCGGTTGAAACCGCAGCTACAAAAGGCAAAGCCGACCTTCGTCGGCTGGATGCCAGACCGCGCAGGCGGTCTTCGCCTCCTGTTGCCGCGAATTTATTCGCCGGGCTACTATACTTGAGGCGGCGATAAAGTGACAGAGTGACATTTATACGGCCGTAACCTCACAAACGTCACATTGGAAGTTACCCCACTCTCCGGTACAATCGGCATGTCTTACCGATAGACGTATTGCCACTGCCGCAATACGCAGTACGAGGGATAGACATGACCACTGAACCCATTGATTTAACATTGTTGGAACCGGTATTGCGCAAGTATCACGGCCGTCGCCGTGATGCCCTTCTCCCCTTGCTGCATGAGGCTCAAGCGATTTATGGCTGGCTGCCTGAAGCCGTGCAAGAGGCGGTGAGCAAAACGTTGCGTGTGCCCCTGGCCGATATTCACGGCGTGATTGAGTTTTACACCATGTTTTACAACCGGCCGATGGCCCGCACCGTTGTCCGCGTGTGTGAAGATGTGGCCTGCCAGTTGGCCGGGTGTGAGGCCATTCACAAAGCGGTTTCTGAAAAATTGGGCTTGCAACACGGCGAAGTGAGCGCAGATGGAGCCATCGCTTACGAGCGTGTGCCCTGCCTGGGCATGTGTGAACACGCGCCGAATGCCCTGTATGGCGAGAAACCGGCGGGAGATTTGACGGTCACGGCCGTAGACAACTTCCTGGCCGGCACCTACCCCGAACCAGACGCCAAAATCTACGGCGAACCCAAACTCAAACTGTTTCGCGTGGGGCAAATTGACCCCCTCAGCCTGGACGATTACCTGGCACACGAGGGGTATGTGGGGCTGCAAAACGCCATGCAGCACCCGCCCGACGAGATCATCCAGTGGATGGACGCCAGTAACATTTTGGGGCGCGGCGGGGCCATGTTTCCCGTCGGCAACAAATGGAAATTCACCCGCGCTGCCCCCGGTATGCCCTCCCAAAAGCATATCATCGCCAACTGTGACGAGAGCGAACCAGGCACCTTCAAAGATCGCGGCCTGATGGAAGAAGACCCGTTCAGCCTGGTGGAAGCGATGGCGCTGGCGGCCTATGTGGTGGGAGCGGAGAATGGCTGGATTTTTATTCGCGGCGAATATCCGCGCAGCTACAAACGACTGCTGAACGCGGTGGAAAAAGCACGGGCGGCCGGGTATCTGGGCAAAAATATCCTGGGGCGGCCCGGCTTCAACTTTGATATTGAGGTGCGGTTGGGCGCCGGCGCGTACATTTGCGGCGAGGAGACGGCGCTGTTTGAAGCCATTGAAGGCAAACGGGGCTTTCCGCGCATCAAACCCCCCTTCCCCACCACACATGGCCTGTTTCACCAGCCGACGGCGATCAACAACGTGGAAACGTTGGTAGCGGCGCTGGCGGTGGCCCGCATTGGCTGGGATGAATGGGCGGCGCACGGCACGGAGGATTCCAAAGGGACGAAGTGGTTCTGCCTGAGTGGGCATGTGAACCGGCCAGGGCTGTATGAACTGCCATTTGGGGTGACGGTGCGGGAGCTGATAGAGATGGGTGGTGGGGTGAAGGACGGCCGTGCCATTCAGTCCGTTCTCGTGGGTGGGGCAGCCGGCCGTTTTCTCAGCCCCGCCGAACTCGATTACCCGCTCACCTATGCCTCCTCGCGCAACCACGCCTTTCCCATTGGCTCCGGTGTGGTCATGGTCATTGACGACCAGACCGATATGCGCCACACGCTGTATCATCTGGCGCACTTCTTCGCCCATGAAAGCTGCGGCAAATGTTTCCCCTGCCAGATTGGCACCCAACGGCAGGTGGAAATCCTGCACCACATTTGCCACAACGGCGGCCCGCAGCCCGGCGACAAAGAGCGGCTGCTAGATGTCGGCTTTACCATGACGGAAACGTCACTATGTGGCCTGGGGCAAACGGCCGCTTCCGCCATCGTCAGCGCCATCAACCTGTGGCCGGAGTTGGTAGAGTAGAGACTGAGAGATTGGGAGATTAGAGACTATGCCTACTATTTCCCGTTTTTATGGTATTGTGGTGTTCATCAATTACCGTGATCATGCGCCACCCCATTTCCATGCACGGTATGGTGCGCAGGAAGTGACCATAGAAATACAAACAGGTACAGTGACCGGGAAAATGTCTCGCCGTGCATTAAATATGCTGTTTGACTGGTTGGACTTACATCGAGATGAACTGATGGATAACTGGAATCGGGCACGAAATGGCGAACCCCTACAGGAAATCCCACCCCTTTTATAGGAGCTAGAGATGTTCTTACACGTTGATAAAGTGAAATACCTGGGTGATTACAAATTACAACTGACATTCAATGATGGGATGGTTATGGGCGTAGACCTCCAAGAGGAATTGTACGGCCCTGTTTTTGAGCCACTCAAGGATGTCCAGTTTTTTCAACAGGTGTCCGTGAATCCTGAAACCAATACGATTGAGTGGCCCAATGGCGCTGACTTTGCCCCAGAATTTTTGCGTGAACTAGGCCATGAACTGGTTCATGCTTAAAGCAGCCTGCTCGCACCGATTACCGTTTACCGTTACCGATAACCGACTACGGAGAGGGCTATGAGTGAGACAGTTACTCTTAAAATTGACGGCCGTGAAATCACCGTCCCCAAAGGCACAACCATTCTGGACGCGGCAGCGCAATTGGGGATTGAGATTCCGGTCATTTGTTACCATCCCCACCTGACGGCCAATGGCCTGTGCCGGGTCTGTTCGGTGGATGTGGGCTGGCGGGTGCAGGCGGCAGCGTGTGTGAGCCAATGCACCAACGGCATGAATGTGGAGACGCATAGTGAGGATGTATGCCGGGGGCGGCGCACCATCCTGGAAATGCTGGCGGCAACGGTGGAACTGGCCGAAGCACCGGAAATTTTGGCCCTGCTTCAGGAGTATGAAGCGGACGAAAACCGTTTTGCGGACGGGGCCAGGCGTACCGCGCCCATTCACGATGACAACCCGTTTTATATCCGCGATTATAACCAGTGCATCAACTGTTGGCGCTGTGTGCAGGTATGCGCGGAGGATGCGCAGTATACGTTTGCCCTGAGTTTTGACGGCCGTGGCTTTCACACCCAGATTGGCACATTTATGGGCAACGGCATGACGGACACGACCTGCGTCTTTTGTGGTCAATGTGTGGGCGTATGCCCCACCGGGGCGCTGAAACCCAAACGGCAGGCGTTGTTGGAGCAGGGGTGGGACCCGGATTCGATTTTTGATGCCACGCGGCGGAAGCGGAAGAAGAGCGCGATGCGTGATG
The DNA here is from genome assembly GCA_014584575.1 of Chloroflexota bacterium. GTDB lineage: Bacteria > Chloroflexota > Anaerolineae > Promineifilales > Promineifilaceae > CAADGU01. Next base: position 181,738 of record JACTMP010000032.1, on the reverse strand, counting down.
CGTGACCGGAGCTTCAAGCATTACACACCACGTCTCAAATCTTGACCATCGTGCTATAATGAAACGCGATGGAACCATCCTACTATCCCCCTATGACCCCTTCCCCCAATGTGACCCCACTTGCTGGTGTGTGGGGCGATTTTGAAAATCGCCCTACTTAGGAGATATGCGATGAGCCTATCTCCAGCAACCCTGGTAACTTCTGAGCGTACCTGGCAGGCATGTCTGGCGCGGCTGCAAACGGAGCCGCGCTTCGGCATTGACCTGGAAGCAAACAGTATGTATGCCTACCGGGAACGGGTCTGCCTGATTCAAATTTCCATCCCTACACAAGATTATATTGTTGACCCGTTAGCCGTTGGAAATTTGGATAGCCTGGGGCAACTCCTGGCTGACCCCCAGGTGGAGAAGATTTTCCATGCGGCCGAATATGACCTGATGCTGCTCAAGCGGCAGTATGAATGGCAGTGTGCCCACCTGTTCGACACGATGTGGGCGGCACGTATTTTGGGCTACGAACGATATGGGTTAGGCAATTTGCTGCAAGAGTTATATGGGGTGGCGCAAAATAAAAAACATCAAAAGGCGAATTGGTGCCAACGGCCGTTGCCCCCCGACCTGCTCAAATATGCCCAACTCGACACCCATTATCTGCTGCCTCTGCGCGACCATCTGGCAGCAGAACTGATTGCTCAAAACCGGCTGGCAGAAGCGCAGGAAACCTTTGCCGAGCAAACGCAGGTGTCGCCCAATCATCAGACATTTGACCCCGATGGTTTTTGGTACATTAGCGGGGCGTATGACCTACCCCGCCCACAGCAGGCGGTATTGAAAGCGTTGTACGCCTTCCGGGATCAGCAGGCGGAGCGGAGCAACCAGCCGTTATTCAAGGTGCTGAGTGATCGGACGCTGTTGGAAATTGCCCAAGCGTGTCCAACCACACTGCGAGAACTACACGCGGTGTATGGCATGTCTGAGGGGCAGGTGCGGCGCTACGGCCGTCAGATACTTCCCCTCATCGCCGAAGCCCAACAGACCGAACCATCCCGTCCACCCAAACGCAATCACCGCCCACCGGAAGAGGTTGCCAATCGCTATGAAAAATTGCACACCTGGCGCAAAGAAAAGGCCCAGGCACGAGGGGTGGAGTCTGATGTGATCATCAGCCGCGACTGCCTGTGGGCGCTGGCGCACCAAAACCCACAAGACCTGGAGGAACTGGCAAAGGTAAACCAGTTAGGCGCGTGGCGACGCCAAACTTACGGGCAGGAAATCATTCAAATTTTGCAAAACCATTACAATGGATAGCAGTTCCGTTTGTAGTAGGCGATTTATCGCCATATGCCGGCGACGGCACTAAAGTGCCTACTACAAACGAGAAGGACAAACAATGAAAATCACTTTCCATGGCGCGGTGCGCACTGTAACGGGTTCACAACATCTGGTGGAAGTAAACGGGCTGAAGATATTACTCGACTGTGGCTTATATCAGGGTTCGCGCAAAGAGACGTATGAACGCAACCAACATTTGCCGTTTAATGCGGCCAAAATTGACATGCTGGTGCTGTCTCATGCCCATATTGATCACTGTGGCAATATCCCGAATCTGGTGAAGAGTGGTTTTCGGGGCAATATCTTCTGCACGTATGCCACCCGCGACCTGGCATCGGTGATGCTGAATGACAGCGCCCGCATTCAGGAATATGACATTGCGTATCTGAACAAGAAACGGGGCAAACAAAACCAGCCGCCTTTGGAGCCAATATACACCGTCGCAGATGCCATAGAGAGTTTGAATCATTTTGTGGGGATTGGGTATGAACGGCCGTTTCTCATTGCCCCCGGTATCACGCTCACCTTTTATGACGCCGGGCACATTTTGGGTTCGGCGATTGTGGCGCTGGATATTGAAGAGGCCGAAAGTAAACGAGACATCCGGCTGGTTTTTAGCGGCGATTTGGGCCGGCCGGATCGCCCCATTTTGCATGACCCCACCTTTATCAGTGAGGCCGATGTGCTGCTGGTGGAAAGCACCTATGGCAATCGCAAACATGAGGAGCAGGACGACGCCAGCAAAAAGCTGGAGCGCATCATTAACGAGACCTACCGGCGGGGCGGCAAGGTGATTGTGCCTTCATTTGCTGTGGGGCGGACGCAAGAACTGGTTTACCGGCTGCACCAATTAGTGGAACGGGGGGCCATTCCGGCTAATTTGCCGGTGTACGTGGACAGCCCCATGGCCATAGACGCCACCGGCATTTACCGGCTGCACCCGGAGGCTTATGACGACGAGATGTCCCGGTTTTTGAATGAAAACGGCCGTAAAGACCCATTCGGCTTTGAGATGGTGCGCTATACACGTTCTGCGTCCGAATCAAAGGAGTTGAACAGCCGCAGCGAACCGGCGGTGATCATCAGCGCCAGCGGTATGGCCGAAGCAGGGCGCATTTTGCATCACCTGAAAAACAACATTGAAGACCCGCGCAATACTGTGTTGATTGTGGGCTGGCAAGCGCCGGATACGTTGGGGCGGCGGCTGGTGGAACGGCAGCCGCGGGTGCGTGTTTTTGGCGAGGAGTATGAATTGAAGGCGCAGGTGGAGAAGATTAACGGCTTCAGCGCCCATGCCGACCGGGATGAACTATTGGCGTGGACGGGGCATTTCCGGGAACGGCCGTCGCACACCTACATCGTGCATGGGGAAGAGGAGGCGTCGCTGGCTTTTGCCAACTCTCTGCGCCAACAGCAACATTTTCCCGATGTACAGGTACCAGAGTTAGGCCAATCTTTCGTGGTTTAGCCCTACCTTCCTATCCACCATTGCGCCTAAATTTTGTATAGTAAGTTCATCGGGGCGAGCAGCGAACAGAAACAGAGCATTACAGCAATCACGTAGTTCAGAAATTGAGTAAATTCAAAAAGGGATATGGGGATGAAAGCTGGCGCTGGCATCCCCTGTTCGCGCTTTTTGAAGGTGTATGATGTTTCCAATTAACACAGATATAACAGGCGTTGTAATGGTTAGTGGATTTGATGTACTTGAGTCGGATAAACAGCAGAAAAGCGATATGATGACATTGCGTAATCGCTTGAAGGATTTACAGGCGTGGCCGGCGGCTGGTGACGATCTGCTCAATCTGGTACCGGACTTCAACTGGCATCCATTACCCCTGACCGAATCGGATAACGAGTGGCTGCCTCTGGTGGTAAGGGATTCGTTGCGAGGGGTAGATATTGGCTTCCAATATCCGGCCTTTTTTCAGAAATTGCTGACCAACCCCCGCTTGCGCCGCCTCTTTTTAAGCGAAATTGAACGAGCCACGTCGGCGCATTAAAGGAGATTGGAGGTTAGAGATTGAGAGACTAAACAATCTCCAATCTCCAATCTCTCCTCACCTATATCACCCCCAACTCTTTACCCACTCGACTAAATACCTCCAGTGCTTCTTCAATATCGGCTGGCGTGTGCGCGGCGGAATTCATCACCCGGATACGCGCTTTGCCCTGGGGCACGGTGGGGTAGCCAATAGCCATAGCAAAGACACCTTCTTCAAACAGGCGGCGGCTGAACTGCTGCGCCAGCGGCGCTTCGCCCAGCATGACGGGCACGATGGGGGTCTGGCTATGGCCGGTGTTGAAGCCCAGTTTTTGCATCCCTTCTTTGAAAATGGCGGCATTGTGCCAGAGGCGGTCTACCAGTTCGGTAGACTCTTGCAGCAATTGGACGCCAGCAATGCAGGCGGCGACATCGGGTACGGTCATGGCGCTGGAAAAGAGAAACGGCCGTCCGCGCTGCCGCAACCACTCGATGATGATCTGCTTGCCGGCCACCAGACCGCCCACCACGCCAAACGCTTTGCTAAGGGTGCCAACTTCCACATCTACACGGCCGTGCAGCCCAAAGTGGTCTACAATACCGCGCCCGCCGCGCCCCAACACACCCTCGCCGTGCGCATCATCCACCATGAGTAAAATCTGGTACTCTTCGGCCACTTCGCAAATTTTGTCCAGGGGGGCAATATCGCCGTCCATGCTGAATACGCCATCAGTGACAATCAGGCGACGGCCGTACTCTGTCGTGGCTTCAATCTGGCGGCGTAAATCGGCTACATCGTTGTGGGCATAACGGACGATAGTCGCCCGACTGAGGCGGCTGCCATCAATGATGCTGGCGTGGTTCAATTCATCCGAAAAGATGACATCCCCTTTGCCCACCAACGCGGGAATGGTGGCCAGATTGGCCGTAAAGCCGCTCTGGAAAGTGATGCACGCCTCGGCATGTTTGAAGGCGGCCAACTGCTGTTCCAGTTCCACATGCAGCGACATGGTGCCGGCGATGGAGCGCACCGCGCCGGGGCCAATGCCGTATTCATCAATGGCCTTATGGGCCGCCGACCGCAGGTGGGGATGGTTAGCCAGCCCCAGGTAGTTATTGGCGCAGAAGTTGAGCAGGGTACGGCCGTTGATGACCACCCGCGCATCCATGGCCGATTCAATCGTGCGAATGGTATTAAATAAGCCAGCCTCTTTTAGACTGGTCAGTTCTTCTTCAATCCAGGCAGTTGTGCTTGTACTCATGGAGTTCTCCTTGTACGAATTACCTATGCCATATCGGGGAAAAGTCAGGGGATTTTACTTCAATCTCTGGATAAACTGTTAACCATCTTTTAACTAATTCTTAACTGACAGGGCCATTTGCTGAATTGACTATGTTAAGTAGGGCGGGTATACTGCCAGCCTCATGAGCAAAGATGGCCTATTGTACGAGCCAGTGCTAACGCTCAATGCGAACTTTGAACCTTTGCATGTTTGCAGCACCAGGCGGGCACTGATGCTCGTACTCACCGGAAGAGCAGAAATCATCTTAAACGGCCGTGGCACAATCCGTAGCAGCTCTGCCGAATTTGAAATCCCCTCGGTTATCAAGCTAAGCTACATGGTCAAAAGGCCGCATCCACGCATCCCCCTTTCCAAACGAGAAATCCTGCGCCGCGACAACTACACCTGCCAGTATTGTGGTCGCAAAACCTACACCCTGACGCTCGATCATGTTGTTCCCCGCCGTCTTGGCGGCAGCCATACCTGGGAAAACCTTGTGGCCGCCTGCCCCGCCTGCAACCGGCGTAAAGGGGGAGATACGTTGGAAAAAATCAATATGCCCCTGCTGCGCCAGCCGCACGAACCCAAACCATCGGCCGTGTACCTGTTTAGTCGTCATTTGGAGCAGCGTGCTGAATGGATACAGTTTATAGAGGGGTGGTAAAATTAGCTCTCGCCCCGTTCGTGGGCATTTTTCTCCGCCAGCGCCACAATGTGCGCAAACCCGGTCTCAATTAACTCTTCCACATCCGCTACCATGCGTTTATAACCTGCCAGCGGGCCGCCGTAAGGGTCGGGAATGTTGTATGGTTTGTCCACCATTTCACTCAGCGTGAAGATGCGGTTTTGAAAATGGGGGAACTCTATCTTGAGGGCCTCGACATGGCCTGTTTCCATGCACAAGATCAGGTCTGATTGGGCTATGAGGTGAGCATCTATCATTTGGGCGCGGTTTTGACTGATGTCAATACCTCTTTCTGCCATCAATTGTTTGCTAAACCGGGATGGGCCACGTTTGACGGTGGCCCAAGTCCCGGCAGATTGTACAGTCCAATCAGATGGGTTACGGCCGTGAGCATCCAACTTCTGTCTAAACAGCGCAGCAGCTACGGGGGAACGGCAAATATTGGCTGTGCACACAAACAAGATATGCGGCATGCCTATACTTTAGCCAATAACTGCGATTCATACGACAGAAAAGCCAGAAGCCGCCCTAATCCTAACCCTAATCTAATGCTGGTTGTAAAAGACCATAATTGTTATCATGTCTTCTATACACAACATTCACCATGCCATAATCAGCGTTGAAGAAGACAAAAAAATCGTGCCCTAGCAGTTCCAGTTGGTCTACTGCCTCATCAGCCGTCATGGGCTTCAGCGAAAACTGCTTGGTTCGTACAATTTTAGCATCTTCTCCTTCTTCATCAGTTTCTTCTAGCGGCAGCGGTTCACCCATAAACTCTTCACCATTGCCGCTCTGCCGCCACTTGCGTTGTTTTTTGCCCCGGTAACGGTTAATTTGACGATACAGTTTATCCACCACCGCGTCAATGGCCGCAAACATATCATTGCTGCGTTCTTCGGCGCGCAAGATAGTGCCCCGGTTATCCCGCACCGTAATCTGTGCCACCTGGCTATGAATGGCACTACGTGTATTTTCCGCCGAAAGGTCCACACGTACTTCCATCAGATTGGGCATATAACGATCCAGACGAGTCGTTTTCTTTTCGACATAGTTCTGCAATCTCGGTGTTATGTCCAGATTACGTCCTTGTACTATTAACTCCATGATCTTTCTCCCTTATGGTATAGAATTTCTTACATTGCTCGCGCTAAACAGTATCCTGACACGGCCGTAGCGCCACACTCCAGCAAAACACAAGCAGCCGCCGTCATCGTGGAACCGGTAGTACAGACATCGTCAATCAACAATACCCGCCGGCCACCAAACCTGCCATCCGCAACGGCAAAAGCATCTTGCACATTTTTGGCTCTTTCTTCCGCATTCAGGCTTACCTGCGGGACAGTAAATTTTGTTCGTTTCAGCAAGTCAGGGGCATATGCTAACCCTACCTGCTGGCTAAACCGCTGCGCCAAAAGCGCTGACTGATTGTATCCTCTTTTCTTTTCGCGATCAGGGTGCAACGGTATAGGCGCCACCACATCCACACCAATCTGCCATTGATGCCAGGCGTACACCATCATATCTGCCAGCACATCCCCTAGCCCAAAGACGCCTTCATATTTCAGTTTGTGGATAATGGTCGAAATGGGTTCGGTAAACACAGTGGCCGCCCGAATCTGCGCCAGGGGCAAAGGTTGGGCAAAACAACCCTTACACACCAACTGGTCAGAAGCAACCACCCGCCCACAAGATGAACAGACCGGTTTTTTTATCCACTGGATTTGTTGATAACACGCCGGGCAAACCAGTTTACCCACCTTCCGGCAGTTAGCACAAACGGGGGGGAACACCATATCCCGCAGCGTCTCAACAAGGTGAACAAGTTTTGACTTGGGGGATACCGTTTCAAGACTCACTTCTTCTGTCCTGCAATCCCTTCTGAAGAACCTGCTACAATGGGAAAAGAAAATAGACCCTATTTGTATACTTGCTAAGGCCGGTTTTTAACCATGCCGTCTCTAGCAAATATCACGATAAGGGTCTATACAAACCAGGTTGAGTAAAAGGGTTAGCCTCTTACACCTCTTACCGCCGAGCTACGCACAATCTGGAACACTGCCGGCCCCAACAACACAATAAATATGGAGGGGAAAATCAAAAACACCATAGGAAACATCATCTTCACCGGCGCTTGTTGTGCCTTTTCTTCGGCGCGTTGCCGCCGCCGTACGCGCATCTGCTCAGACTGGATACGTAAGACCTTACCGATGCCCACACCCAGCTGATCCGCTTGAACAACAGCCGCTATAAAACTGGTCACATCAGGCACATCAATTCTGTCAGCCATATCCCGTAGCGCCTGCCGGCGCGACTTGCCCAGCTGCATTTCGTGGATGACACGACCAAATTCATTAGCCAGGGGATCATCCCATTTTTCGTCCACTTTTTGCATCGCCGCGTTAAAAACCAAACCCGCATCCACACAGATAGTCATCAAGTCTAAGGCATCAGGCAGTTTCTTAATAACTGCATCCTTGCGTCTATCAGCTTTGGAGCGCAACAACATCCAGGGCATAAACCAGGAAATGGCGACGCCGCCTAAAGTAAAAAGAAGGCGACGACTAAAAGGGGCGTCGCTTTGGTTCATGATCAAAAAAATAAACCCCCCCATGAAAACAGTAAACCCAATGCGTAAGGCGATGAACTCAGCCGCCCGCATATTACGCGGATTACCTGCCAGTTCCAACATGCGGGTTGTACTCTCCAATGTTTGCTGTGGTGTATATCGAATGAGGAATTCGCTTACCCTTCTCAGCAGCGGCACGAAAATTCGATCTGTGATCGGCATTGACAATTCAATTTCTTCAATGGAAACGATCTCTTCACGCGCCGCAAATTCGTCAATACGGGCCGTCAATGGGTCTTCTTCCGCGCGTCGCAATAGGAGGATGCTCAAAGCAATAATGAGTACGGCAACAACAAATATGGCTAGTATTACTGGAAATGACATAGTTCGTATCTCCGCTTACAATCAATCACTACTGACATACGGCCGTTGCAGGCATCAAACTTCGATAGACACAATTTTGCGGATGGCAAACCAACCGGATGCAATCATGATCAAGCCAGTGCCGAGCATCAAGTAGCCACAAGGAATGACTTCTGGCCAGATCCAGGGGGCTTCTTTGACCCATAATTCGGATACATAACCTGGGTTGATCAGATAAAGAATAAAACCTAAAACGACAGGTAAAAGGCTGATAATGGTACCTGAAATACGCCCCTGAGCAGTTAAGGTACGAATTTCACCCTTGATACGCACCCGCTCCCGGATGGTAAAGCTGATATTGTCCAGCACCTCGGCCAGATTACCACCAACCTCACGTTGAATGTTCACGGCCGTGATCACTAAATCCAGGTCTTCACTTGGCACCCGTTTATACATATTGTCCAGCGCCTGGGCCACGCTCAACCCCAGTCGCACCTCCTGCACTACCCGCTCAAACTCCACAGATACAGGCGGTGGCAATTCCGTAGCAATCGCCTCCATCGCCTGCAACACGCTATAACCTGAACGCAGCGCATTCACCCACAAATTGAGCGTATCACTCAATTGACTATCAAACGCCCGCATCCGGCGCGAAGCTGCATAGTTAATGTAGAAAGGAGGCACACGTGAACCAATGAGGAAACCAACTACTGCTAACAATCTGGAATTATCTCTTGGCAAGAAATAACCCAGTGCAGCTCCTATACAGGCGCATATGAGAATTAACACCAGATACTCTGTAACCCTCAGTTTGACATCCGCCTTGGCTATTTTATCTTTAGCTGGTTGAAAGAAGTTGCGCCCCGAAAGCGCCTTGTCCATTCGGTCAGCCACATCGGGGCCACCAGATTTGCTGACGCTTTCTTCAGGAATATCCACAACCGTTGTTGTGCTGACAAACTGTTCCAGACGTTGATCCACATCTTGTTTGCCGCCGCCAGCTAACAGAGCAACAGCCGCTCCCGCAATTAAGAGAAACCCTACCAGACCTAGAACAATGATCAAAAGGGGGGGCATCACGTCCTCCTCTCACTAACGAATCAGCATTATCGTCGTCTGGAGCCAATACCAAATATGGAAGGTGGCAGCATAATACCCGATTCCTGAATCTTCCACATAAATTTTGGTCTCAACCCAGTCGGCCGTAACCGTCCGATCACTTTACCGTTTTCAATATTAGTCTGCTCAAATCGAAAAATTTCGGACATGGTAATCACATCCCCTTCCATGCCCTGAATTTCACTGATAGAAACTACTTTTCGTGACCCATCGCGCATACGGTCTTGCTGCACAATCAGGTGGATAGCCGAGGAAATCTGTTCACGAATAGCCCGGTGTGGCAAATCCATACCGGCCATCAAAACCATCGTTTCCAGACGAGAAAGCATATCGCGCGGCCCATTGGCATGGCCCGTCGCCAGACTTCCATCATGCCCCGTATTCATCGCCTGGAGCATATCCAGCGCCTCGCCACCGCGCACCTCGCCAACAATTATCCGATCAGGGCGCATACGTAAGGAATTAACCACCAGGTCTTGAATGGTCACTTCACCTCGCCCTTCCACATTGGCGCTACGAGATTCCAGTGTCACGACATGATCCTGGCGCAATTGAAGTTCGGCCGCATTTTCAATGGTAATAATACGTTCATCATCCGGTATAAAACCAGATAGGATGTTCAGGAGCGTCGTCTTACCTGAACCCGTCCCCCCAGAAATCATCACGTTCAGCTTAGACACCACACAAGCCTTGAGAAACTCAACCGCCTCTGGGGTGATGCTGCCAAATTCAATCAGATTTTCAATGGTAAATGGTATCTTGGAGAAAATACGAATCGTTAAAGTAGCACCATTGATGGAAATAGGGGGAACAACAGCATTCACACGAGAGCCATCTGGTAAGCGCGCGTCCACCATTGGCGAACCTTCATCAATACGCCGACCTAAGGGAGCCACGATGCGGTCTATGATGCGTAACAAATGATCATTATCTTCAAAAGCAACATTGGTTTTTGTGATCTTCCCCTTGCGCTCAATATACACATTCTTGGGGCCATTCACCATGATTTCCGTCACGCCATCAGTATGAAGAAATTGCTCCAGCGGACCAAACCCTAGGATCTCCGCGACGATAGCCTCAAACAACCGCTGCTTTTCATTTCGGGTCAGAACAATGCTTTCCTCGGCCAGCATAGATTCAAACATTTCTTGAATCGTCACCCGCACTTCAGATGTCTGGGTTATATCCATGCTGGGGTCCAGTTCCGCAATCAGTTTCTGTTGCACTCTATTTTTCAAGTCAACATAGGCATCCCGTGAACCAACCGCCGGTGACGCTCTTTTTACTCGCAGTTCTTGGAGTTTGGACGGCTCGGCTGTATGAGTGGATGCAGGTGCATCTTGATTTCGTTCAATTCGTTTTAATAGTGACACGGTTAATCTCCAGCTTGCTCACGTTTCCCAAAAATTCGACCGAAAATTCCACCCGAATCTTTTGGAGTACCTGCTGCTTTGACCTTGCCATCAGCGGGCTGTTTGGCGATCAATTCTCGCCGACTGTAATCAGCTAATCTAATCAACGATATACTGATCGGGTGTTTCTGATTTGGCCCCATAACCAGAGGGATACCTCTGTTAGCAGCAGTGCCGACGGGTAAATCGGCTGTGGGAATTTCCATGACAATCGGCCGTTTCAAAATATCGCCGATGTTTTTAACAGAAATACCTTGATCTTCAGAAACGCGGTTAACCACCAACCAAACTTTGGTGGGTTCATAGTCAAGGCTTTCGGTGAGGTCCAAAAAGAGGCGGGCATTCTTCAGGTTTGGTAAATTCTGCTGTGTAACCAGGATTATTCTGTCAGCTACATCCAACATGGTTAATGTTTTTTCTGTGAGATATGACGACGTATCCAGAACAACAAAATCATAAGAAAGGCGCAAAGACTCCAAAAGGCTCTTGACATTCTCCTCAGTAATAACATCGGCCATTTCAGGTCTTGGCGGCGCTAACAAAACATTCAGATTACTCTTGTGTACTTGCACAACACTACTGACCAACTCGGTATCAATCTCGCCTCTTTCACTAATATCAGCCAGACTGGTCGCTCCTTTGAGATCAAGCATAACCGCAACATCGCCAAATTGGAGGCTGCCGTCAACCAGTATCGTCTTTTGACCACGCCGGGCCAGCGTAACAGCAACATTAATGGCAATAGTGGTGCAGCCGCTGCCGCCTTTTGGGCTAAAAACAGCAATGATTTTCCCCTCGGGAATTTCGTCAATTTCAGCAGCAGGAGCATTGGCGCTCGACCTTTGCTGCCGTGATGGAGCAGCCGGGATATGTGGCCGTTTGGCATGAACACGCCGCACTGCTGCCACTAACTCATCGCCACCAAACGGCTTTGTCAAGAAATCCCTGGCGCCTGCCATCATCGCCCGCCGCAAGTAATTGGGGTCACTTTGCACAGACATGATGATTATCTGGACGGAGGGGACAAGTTCGGTGATTTTCTGGCTGGCGCCTATGCCATCAATACCGGGCATGTTAATATCCATGAGGATAATATCTGGTTGAAACTGCTGTGCCATTTCCACAGCTTCTTCACCTGTGCCCGCCTGGCCGATCACTTCAATATCTGACTCAAATTGAAGCAGCTTACGCACATTCTCCCGTGTTTCAGAGAGGTCATCAACAATTAGTACACGTATATTTTCTGCCATTCTGGTTCCAAAATCTGCTGGTAGCGATTTGCTGATATCCTTAGGGGAATATCTTTGCCAAAGTGTAGTTCTCTTAGAAAAAGTTAACGGCTACACAATTCATAACATAACATAAATCAATCTTTGACTGATGACCATCATACTATGTTCCTATGCAAAGTCAATAGTAGAAGCGGCTTCCAGATTTACATAACAGGTGCCTGGATGGTAAAAACAGTCACCCTTTCAGGGGATGGGACTGTTCAGAAACGGGGTGTAAGTTTCATCGTCGGCGCTGCCAATAGGAGGACGGTACTCAAATCTTCAAAATTCTTTCTGCCTAAAAAAGGGTTTCGGCGTCTTCTATGGGAATAACAAATTCAACTCTGGTACCTTGCCCCACACTACTTTGCACATTCAATGTGCCCCCTAACATTTCAGTTCGTTCGCGCAATGTAGCCAGGCCGATAGTCCGACTCCCGCTATTGCTGAGAGCATCATCTACATTAAAACCGCTGCCGTTGTCTTCGACCACGGCCGTGACATGATCCGGCGCCAAATCTACCGACACGTGAATCTGGGTGGCCTGCGCATGTGCCAGCGCATTGGTCAACAACTCCTGCACATTGCGAAATATCGTTACCTCGATGTGACTTTCCAGTCGTCTTTCCACACCGGTGACGGTGATGGGCACGGGTATACCATTTTTCTCTTGAAAAGATTCCACATACCGACGCAATGTGGGCACAACCCCCAGGTCATCCAACATCATAGGCCGCAAATCGAAAATGAAATCTTTGACATTATTAAAGGTAGTCCCCGCAGAGTTCTTCAAAGCATTGAGTTCGGCGCGCGCCCGGTCGGGGTTAACGTCAAAAAACCGCTGGCAAATTTCGGCTTGCAGAATAAAGTTGCTTATAGAAGAAGCCACACTGTCGTGCATCTTGCGCACCAGGCTTTGGCGCACCGCTTCTTCCGTTTGAATGACGCGGATGACGTTTGGTTGCTCAGGCGAGCCACCCCGCCGCCCACTCATGGACGGTAACGTCCCATAGCCGGCCATATCAACCAAACGACGCTGGAATTCAGCCAGGCGTTCCAGGTTTCGCTGATCACTTTGCAATTTTTCCAACTGCCCGCGCATGGTATACAGACGCACCTGCACATCATTCAAAGCCTCATACGCCTCTTTAATATCCTGGCGCGGCAAGGTCTCGAAATTAGTCTCTAGCTGCTTGGCATAGCTGGAGACCTGTGCATTACGTTGGGCCAGCCGTTCTACTTCGGCCGTGCTTTGTTTAATCAGGATGTCTATTTCTTTGAGGTCCCGCTGTGTCTGCTCATAATCTTTTTGAGCATCCTCAATAAACCCCTGAAATGTTCCATCTTCATCCAATGACGATTGACGTAGCATAACTTTTCAACCTGCCTGCCTGAGAATTATCGTGTGCCTTCCAAACGGACCCAACCGTGCCGCAGCGCATAAACAGCAGCTTGTGTGCGATCATCTACACGCAGTTTGCGCAAAATGGCGGTCATGTGATTCTTCACGGTTTGATGGCTAATGCCCAATTTATACGCGATCTCTTTGTTGCTCAAACCCTTGGTCACATGCTCCAAAATCTCCATCTCACGCGGCGACAGAGGCACAAACAAATCCTCCGTATCGCTGACCAGTGGCCCGTTGAAACGGCCGATCTTTTGCTCCACCCAGGCCATCAATTCGTCATAAGCCATGGTTTTTTCATCCACATAGTATTTGCCGTCACGCACGTTGTAGATGATTTTGATGAGGGCCTCTGGGGTAATGTCTTTGGGGCAATAGGCGGAAGCGCCGGCGCGCAAAGCATGAAAAACCTGCTCGGCATCATCATACCCGGTGATCATGATGATTTTCATCTCCGGCAATTGGGCCTTGATTTTGCGGGTGACTTGCAACCCATTGATGGTTGGCAGGTTGATGTCCATGAGGATGACATCAGGGTTTACTTCAAACGCTTTTTCAATGGCTACCTCCCCGTCAGCGGCTTCCCCCACTACTTTTAGCTGTGGGTCGGTTTCCAGAACGTCACATAATCCTTGACGAAACAATGGGTGATCATCAACTATGAGTAATTTGACTTGCTCTGACACTTCTTTATGACCTCGCTTTTCTTGATTTGGGAGTTTCTCACGTCATTCGGTAGGTTCAGGTAGCGGTGTAGGCTGGATTGCTACTTTACATATATTGGGAGCAAACGCAGTATACCATGAAGATTTAACCATTGGCAACAATATAGTACCAGGGAGGTACTAGGGGCTTTGAAGCAGGTACACGGCCATATTGTTGATGCCTTGTTGCCGGGTGAGCGGGAGTTCCGTGGTAAAGAGCAAGGTGGCGTGGTCGGATTGGGTCACGGCCGTATACAACCACCCCGGCGCCGTTACCAGGTAATCGGCTTCACTGGATAACACGTATTCAGACACGGCCGTTTCATCGGCCAGCAGCGGGATGACTTCCGGCGTGATGAGACCGGCCAGATCGAGCAACGGCCGTTCCGCAAAGTACCCAATCGCGCCAATATCATGCGTGGCCACAAGCGCGTCTGGCGGTGTGTTTTCCGCCAACCAACGCCCAATAGTCACCATCTCGCCTTCAATAATCGCCACATCGGTGGCATAGGCCAATGCCCCTTGCAGCAGGAAAAAAAGCAGCACAAAGACAAACGTGAACTGGGCTACCTTTTGCGCCAGCCACAACCCACGCCCCCCTTGCCGCGCAAACAGCAGCAGCAGCCAACCGGCCAATCCATACAAAATCCACACCGGCATCACACCGAGCAGGTAACGGCCGTGCTGGTACGTCACCGGCAGCTTCCAGGCATACAACAGCACATGCCCCCCCGCCCACAGCAACGGCAGCGTCCGCGCCAACTGCCGGTTTGTCCAATCCCTTTTGAGCGCCTGCCACCCGGCAAAAAGCAAACCGGGCAGCAGCAGCAAATGGGCGCTGCTCATCCCCTGCCAGCCCTCCGCCGGGCCGCCCAGGCTGAGCCAAAGCAATTGCGCCAGCCGCCAGCCCATGAACTGTTCTAGCAAAACACCATATTCCGTCTGTTTAGCCGCCATGGTGTTCGGCCAGAGCGAACCGTTGGCCCAGTAGTTGAAGAGAAAGTAGGGCAGCAGGAGCAGCACGGCCGTGCCCGCCACCACCAATACCCGCACCAACCGCGCCTGCCACTCCCCAGCCTGTAAAATCAGCCCCAGCAAAACCAGCCCTACCAGTAATATCCCTTCCGGGCGGGTGAGGATGAGCAGGCCAGAGAGGAAACCAAGCAGAAGGAGAGATTGAGAGATTGGGAGATTGGGGAATCTCTTAATCTCGCGGTGTCCCCTCCGCCAATCTCCCAATCTCTGCTCTTTCAAATATAACGCTACAATTTGCATGCCCAGGGCAGCAAAAAGCAGCGTTTCCATGCCGCTGGTGGCGGCCCACAGCAACGGCCACATCAACACCAGCGTCACGCCAGCCAGCCAATCTTTAGCCGCCAGCGCCGGCCACAGTTGCCGCCAGACAGCCATCGCTCCCCAGGCCAGACACAGCAGCGACAGGCCACCCAACAGATAAGTCCAGAGCAAATAAGGGATGCCCAACAAATAACCGAGGGCCAGCAGCAATGTCCACAAGGGGGAGGTGGAACCGGCGCTGGAGACACCGGGTATATATTCAAAACGGCCGTACCGCGCCAGATTCCGCGCATAGGTCTGGTGAATCCAGGCATCGTCCAATGGAAATCCCAACCGTCCCCCAAGCTGAGCCGACACACCTAAAAACAACCCTACCCCCACCAGACACGCTCCGCCAACAATCACCCATCGCCGCTTCACAATTACTCCGATGGCTGTAAGGCAAACAGTTTGTACGTACCAAACTGCTCCACCAGCGTAATACCGGGAATCTCTTCTTCGTCATAGACCGGCTTCAGTGGTGGCGGGTGCATATCATCCAGCACCAGATAATTACCACCATACCGCGCTGCTAATTCCAGCAGCACATCCGCCGGTTCATTGGGCACACTGAGCGACGGCCGTCCCGTATGATAATAAAACCCTGGCGCATTCCCGGTGACGATGACGGCCGTTTCCGGCAGCGCCGCCCCAATCTGGCGCACAATCACCGGGTCAATATCCTCGGTGGTGCGCAGCGTGCCCACGCTGATAATCAGCGCCAGCCCCAGAAACATGCCGGAGAATATCTTCTTGGCCCGTTGTGGCTGCCAATGGGGCAGCCGGGCGGCGGCAAAATCTACGGCAATGTCAATGCCTCCGGCGGCCAAGACCGTCATCCAGGGCCAGATGGCCGCCGACGAATGGAGCAGCCCGCCCCGCTGCCCCGGCCAGGTGAACACCAGGCTCATGGCCGCAAACAGCCCCAGCGTATACCAGGTGAACGGCCGTAACAACAGCCACTTATCGCCCTGCCTTCCCCATTTAATCCAGGCCCAAAATATAAAAGGAAAGAGGAATAACAACGTGCTGACGGCAATAAACGTCTGCCCCGCCAGATTAAGCCCTTGTAGGCGGGAGCGGAATAAAGCAGGCCAGCCCGCCGCCAGCAAATGTTGCAAATCAAAGGTACGGCCGTAAGCAAAAATATCGTTATATTGCGTCAGGAACATGGTCTGCGTGCCGGCGGTGGGTAACGGCCGTCCAAACACCTGCATGTTGTGGGCAAACCACCAGCCCATTACCAGCAGGTAGCCAGCAATAAGAAGAAGTAATTGGGAGAATGGGAGATTGGGAGATTTGGAGATTGGGTAAGTGGGTAAGTGGGTAAGTGAGCGGTTTCGGTACCAGTCACGCAAAGAGAAAAGCCACATCAGGCCGCCGACGAGCAGAAATAAGACGCCATCGGCGCGGGTCAGATGGGCGGCCCCGGCCATGAGGCCCGCCAGCAGCCACCAGCGCCCCTGTTGGCGCACATGGCCCCAGGCCAGAAAGAGCAAACAGGCGCTACCCGCCCAGGCAAAAGGAGTAAACGTCGTTGGTTGGTTAAGAAAGCGGCTGTAATATCCGCCAACGGCCGTCAACAAACAGGCGACCCACACCTGCCAGCGCGCCTGCGTAAATTGCAGACTGATCACATAGGTCAGCAGAGGCAGCAGCCCCGCCAGCAGCCAGAATGGAATCTGCGCCGCCCGAAAACTATCGGCCACCGCATACCCCGCCGCCGCCAGCAGCGACGGCAACGGCATCCAATAGGAGTGACTGGGCGTGGGCAGTCCGGCGGGATCATCCAGATATTGCCAGATTACCTCTTCTGTAAAACCATACCCCTGCGCCAACCGCTGCCCGTTGGTGGTGTAGTAATAGGCATCCATATAGGAAGGATGATCCATTTGCAGCGCCCAAAAACCCTGCATCAACAGGCCAATCAAGGCAATCCACAGCCAGTCGCGTTTGATCCAGGTGGGGGAAGGGTTTTGGGTAGTGGTCATGGGTGTAACCGGGTAATTGGGTTATTAGGTCATTGGGTAATTAAACGGCAATTACCCAATGACTCAATTACCTCTCTGCCCGCTTAAAAATTTGGGCCAATTCGTCCTCGTAGATTTTTTGCCAGTCGCCGCTGGCAGCCAGCACGGTCATCAAGGGTGAATTGCGCTCCATCAACACGTAGGTCACGTCGAACTCGTCAAGCGGCTGTTGCCACTGCGGGCCGGCGTCAAAGGTGTGGCGGTAATAGAAAAGGAAATCGTCGCCGTATACATCGGCACGGCCGTCTACAAACACCGGCAGTCCGCGCCAAATGAGATAACCGCCCCAGTTGTAGCTGTTAAAACCCCGTTCCTGAGCCAGCCCGTTGGCCTGCAAAAAATCTACCGCTGCCGCCGGGTATTGCTCGGCAACGGCCGTTTCATTCTCCGCCACCTGATTGGCCGTCCAGACCAACGCGCCCAAGATGGCTGCCAGCAGCACAAACAGATTCAAACCGGCCATCAGCCGGGTTGGTTTTGGCTCGGCCACCTCGCCGCTAAGAATGGGGTACACGGCCGTGCCCGCCAGCGCGCTCAGACCATGCCGGGCGATGATGGGCGCGGCCACAATGGCAAACAGAGGGATATGCCGCGCCGAGAGCAGGCCCGCCGCCCCTGTGCCCAAAAACAGCAGCAAATCGGTAAACGTCACCCGCCGCTGGCTAAAAACAAAAGTCAATACACCCAACGCCAGCATCCCCGCAAAGGGCCAGAAAAATGTCTGGTGAAAGTCCGGCGAATGCCACTCTTGAATGTACGACTGCATGGCCGAACTGCCCAATGTAAAAAAGGGATAAATCCACAATTCCGGGCCGTTGGGGTTGAGCGCCGCCGCCAGAAAACAAATCACTGTAATGATGAACAGGCGGCGAATGGCGGGCCAGGGCAGCGTGCGTTCATCCGTTTTGTGCCGCCACTGCTGCGCCGCTTCGCCCACCACGTAGGTGCCCAACAACACCACGCCCAGCAAATAGCCGCTGTGGAAATTGGCCCATACGATCATAAAGACCGGCAGCAGCCACCACGTCCACAACGGCAGTTTGTGGTCTTTCACACGCTCCACCTGGAAGACAAACACGGCCGTGAACAACAAATTAAACATCTGTGGCCGCGCCCCCCAGACAATGGCGGAGGTGATGGCGGCTAATAACACGATGAAGGCGGCCAGATACGGCCGTCCCGCACAGCTCCCATACACCAGCCCAAACGTCAGCATCACCAACACGGCCGTGCCCACTATCAACCCGGCAAAACCACCCGCCTGGTAAACCAGCCACATCACCACTTGCGACAGCCACTCATGCGTCACCCAGGCATGGTCTGGAACCGTGAACGAGAACACGTCCAGGCGCGGGATGCCCTGTTGCAAAATGTACTCCCCCGTGCGCAAATGCCACCACATATCGGCATCCAGCGTGGCCCGCACCCCCATCACAAAGAGCGCCACAAAAAACAAACCCTCAAATAATCTGCGAATACTCATACGGGTTGCAAACAGGAAAACAGCGGCGAGCGAATGATCCCCCATCTGCTCAACCGAAATAACAGCGAAACTTTGAGGACGCCAAAGCCATAAACGGTGGAATTCCTAAAGCTGATCGAAGATGAATCATCCATATAACGGGTGGGGCAGGTAATTTCGCCGATGCTATAGCCGGCATAAATGATTTGCGCCAACATCTGGTTATCAAAGATAAAGTTATCAGAATTATCCGTCAGGGGTAATTTCTGCAAAACTTCCCGCGTGAAGCCACGATACCCGGTGTGGTATTCGGACAATTTGTAACCGATGATGATATTTTGCAGCAGCGTCAACACCCGGTTAGAGATGTATTTGTAGAGCGGCATCCCCCCTTTGCGTGCCCCCACGCCTAAGATGCGCGAGCCTAACACACAGTCAAACAACCCTTCCGCCATCAAGGAGGCCATAGCGGTGATGAGTTTGGGCGTGTACTGGTAATCGGGATGCAGCATGATGACAATGTCCGCACCCAGTGCCAACGCAGTACGGTAACAGGTTTTCTGGTTGCCGCCATAGCCCGTGTTTTGCTCATGCACAATGGTGCGTATGCCCAACTCGCGGGAAACCTGAGCGGTATGGTCACCGCTGGCATCATCCACCAACACCAGGTCATCCACAATATCGTGGGGAATTTCGTCGTAGGTACGGCGTAATGTTTGTTCGGCGTTATAGGCCGGCATAACGACAACGACTTTTTTGCCTTTGATCATAGTTGTTTGGGGATCAGAGATTAGAGATTGGAGATTGTACAAATCTCCAATCTCTAATCTCCAATCTCATTTCTCCGGCCGTCTGGCATATACCGTAAACAAATCGCCGAAGTTCACCGGCACGGCCGTGCCGCCCAACCGCAACCCATGAACCAACCTGGCAGCAACGGCGCCCACATGCCGGTTCAGCCCGCCCAAACGGGAGGCTACATAATTCAGCCGCAGGTAACGCCCCTGCGCGCCAGACCAGACAACGTCAAACCCTTGCTGACGCAGCATCTCGGCCAGAGTGCGCTGGCTGAAATACTGGATGTGCATATCCATCAGCCAGGGCCAGCGCGGCCCCATCAGCCGGGCCGCCAGACTGCCAATATCCATCGTATGCACTACTATCCACCCGCCAGGCCGCAGCAGCCGATTTGCTTTCGCCACTTCGCCAGCGGGATCGGCCAGATGCTCTATCACATCCCACATGGTAATCGCATCAAACGACATCGGCCGGAGTTCGGCATGATCTAGTGTGCCGTGCAGTACCGGCAGCCCATTGGCCTGGGCCACGCCTGCCCCCCAGGCCGAAGGTTCCACGCCACACGCCTGCCAGCCGTGCGCCAGCGCCACTTCCACAAAGACGCCAATGTACGCGCCGACATCCAGCAAGGTACGTCCCGAAGCCGGGCCAGTAAATTTCTCCATGACCTGCAAATGTTTGCGAAAGGTCAGTTCCCGTCCCATTCGTTCGGCGACATAGGTGTTGTCTTTTACGGCCGTGTACGCTGCCAGCAACTCATCGGCCGTCCAACAGGGATTGGCATACACATGCCCACAATGTTTACACTGCACGATGCGCGCATGGCTGCCATAACCGGCATGAGTGCAAGAAAACGCATCCACATCCGGGTGGTGATGATTTTGCCCGACCATCACATAATTCCCGGTGGCTGGGTAACGAACCGTATAATCATCACGTCCACACAAATTACACATAACATCCATCATGATAAAGAAACAGGTACCTCCGGACGGCGTGGCTCCCGCCGCCTTAACCGGCGCACAAACAGGCGAAACACCGTATACTGCGCCTTAAACACTTCATTCCGGGAAATCTTCGTCTGCCCCTTGCGCCGGTCTTCAAAAATAATGGGCACTTCCCCCACCTGCCAGCCTCGCCGCTGGCACAAAAACAACATTTCCACCAAAAAAGAATAACCGCTGGAGAAAATCTGTTCCAGCGGTATAGATTCCAACACCTCACGCCGGTACAGCCGGAAGCCGGCTGTGGCGTCTTTGGCCTTCAAACTCAACAAGGAGCGGGCCACAAAATTCGCGCCCCGGCTCAGCATCACCCGCTTCCAGGTACAATTTTTCTGCCCGCCGCCGGGTACATAACGCGAGCCTATGACTACATGTTTATACTGGCTCATCTCAATCATCGCCGGAATGTAACGTGGGTTGTGGGAAAAATCGGCATCCATCGTCATCACATTGCGCGCGCCCAGGCCAATGGCGTGCCGGAACCCGGCAATGTAGGCTGTGCCCAGCCCCATCTTGCCCGGACGATGCACCACTTCCACCACGCCGGGATGCTGCCTGGCCCAATCATCAGCCAGCTTACCCGTACCATCTGGCGAATTGTCATCTACCACAATAATGCCCACCGGCACAGGCAGCGCCAGCAATTGGGTGATCAACTCATCAATGTTGTCAACCTCGTTGTAAGTAGGAACAATTACATAGGTATCTATGGCGCTCATATGCGTCCTTTCTCCTCATAAACCGGGCGATTGTAACCACTTTGCCAGGGGGGGGCAAAGGGGCAGCGCCTAATTGGGTCAAAAGTCATGTGCCCGTGCGCACATTGACAAATTGTTTCCCAAACACCATATTGGAGTAGAAATTGCCAAAGTCATAAGGAGTATCTATGACCACACACATTAAAGCTGTATTTTTTGATCTGGACGGCACCTTGCGCATCCCCTCGCCAGGGCCAACGGCCGCGTTTGTTCATTTTGCCCGCTCGCTGGATATTGAGATTCCCCCCGCCGCCGAGCGCCGGGTGAAGGTCTGGGCGCATCAATACTGGGGCCATGAAACGCAGGTAAAGCAAGACATGGATCAATATGATATTGATGAATTCTGGATAAACTATTCCAAACAATTGTTGGAAAAAGTGGACGCTCGGCAAGACTTAATGACGCGGGCGGTGATGGTGCGGCAATGGTTTGACACAGAATACAAACCGCAGGTTGAACTGGCGCCGGGCAGCAAATCGTTGTTAACCACATTGCGAGAAAATGGCTATATTCTGGGGCTAATTTCTAATCGCCTCAATCCGCTGCATGAGGATGTAACGCAGCTTGGTCTGGACGGTTTTTTTGACGTGACCCTGGCTGCCGGGGAGATAGGGTACTGGAAGCCAGACCCACAAATATTCTGGCATACCATTTCCCGCTTTGAGGGACTGCACGCCGGAGAGTGTATGTATGTGGGAGACAATTACTTCGCCGACGGCCGTGGTGCTGCCGCCGCCGGTATGTTGCCTGTGATCTATGACCCTGAAGGGTTATACAGCGAATGGGACTACCCCCACATTCAGCACATGACAGAGCTGTTGGCGCTATTGTCCAATGGGAATGGGCATCGGTAATCGGTTGTCGGTATTAACCACCCTGGTTAGGTAGATCGCCAGCGATCAGTCCCCTTTCAATAGCTTCTTCGACGGAAAGGCCTTTATTCTGATCCTCGCCGGTGGTTTCCGAAAAATCGAGAACGTCATCCCAAAACGCATCCACGTCATCACTGACATCGGCAGCCCCGCCAGCCAGGAGCGCGGCCAACTCATCCACGCCAATATCCAGCGTCGCCACCGGCTCATCAACCGGCGCGGCTGGCTTTGCTTCCGCGCCGATGATCGTGATGTTCACCGGCAGGTTTTCGGCAGGAGCCAGTTCAAGCTCTTCTGGCTCTTCCACTTTCGGCGGGGGTGGCGGCGTGGCTTGTCTGGTGGGGGGCGGCGTCTTTTCTGCCGGTATGGGCGGTGGCTGTTTGAAAGTGGGTTTAGCGGGGGCCGGTGGGGTTGGTTTGGCGGTGGGCACGGCCGTTGCCGGCAATAACACCTGCAAATCCTTTATCGCTCGCTGTGTGAACACCCAAATGGTGCCAATGCGCCCCCGTCGGGCCGCCGCATCAAAAAACAACGTCAGGAAGTATTGCTCGCCAATGTTGGCGCAGTACAACTCCAGCCGGGAACCGGCGTGATATTGCAGTGTGAATGGCTCTTTGCTGCCAATTTCCCGCGCCAGCAAAAAGCTATCGCTAACGTTGCGGGCAATGATGGTCGCCAGTTTATCCTGATCAATGCGCGGGCCGCCGCCCACAATATGCAGCACCTGCCCATGAATGGCAGACAGGACTAACTGCAGCGCGCCTGTATCCACGCGCAGCATGTCCAGCCGCTTGCGCAGATCATCGGTGAGGGTAAAGGGGGTTACGGCCGTAGCCGCTGCGGCTGGTGGCGCCGGTTGGTCGCCGTGCAAGGCTTTGTTCACGGCCGTTAACACATCATCTGTATCCAACGGCTTCTGAAAATAGTGAAACACCCCCAGATCTTCTGCTTCTTTGCGCCCCTGCGCCGACGAATACGCCGTAATCATAATCACCGGCAGATTCAGCCCCAACCGCTGCGCCCGGCGTATCAAATCAAAGCCGCTCATCCCCGGCAGACGAACATCCGTAATCAGCAAATCAAACATCCCGCGCCGCAGTTCCAGCAGACCCTCTTCTGCCGACGGCACCGCCAGAACCTCATAATCCTGGCTCGACAATTGCAGCATAGAGCGCAGAAACTCCAGCATCTCAAAATGGTCATCTACCACCAAAATATGTTTCACGTCCGCCATATCTTACCTTACCAACTATCCATTGCTCAGGCAATCATTATATACTTGCTGTGGTCGGTTTCCAACCACACCACCCTCAGGAATACAAAATGACCCGCTTTTCGCGGGCCATTGTCAAATAAAACAAAGCAGTGCAATCCTGATTCTACTCAATCTCAGCCAACGTAACTACATTACTGTTCCGCACTTTATCAATAGTCAACTTGCTGGCGCCCTTCTCCCCAGTCTCCAACAACCAGCAGGCAGCATAGTGCTCGTTCCCGTAATCCTTAAACGGTGGGGTTTCCTGCGAACATTTATCAAAAGCCAACGGGCAGCGCGTATGGAAACGACATCCTTTAGGTGGGTTTAATGGACTGGGCACTTCCCCTTGTAAAATAACACGTTGCCGCTTCAAAGTGGGATCAGGAATCGGAATAGCCGACATCAGTGATTGGGTGTAAGGATGCAGCGGGTCTTCATACAGGTCATCGCGCGACGCCATTTCCACCATCTTACCCAGATACATCACGCCCACCCGATCACTAAAATGCTCCACCACACTCAAGTTATGCGCAATAAATAAATAGGTCAGGCCAAAATCACGTTGCAGTTCCTTGAGAATGTTTAAAACCTGCGCCTGAATAGAAACATCCAACGCCGAAACCGGTTCATCACACACAATGAACTTAGGCTGCAAAGCCAACGCTCGCGCAATCCCAATACGCTGTCGCTGCCCACCCGAAAACTCATGCGGATAACGCCGGGCATGTTCCGCCCGCATTCCTACACGTGTCAACATTTCCACCACAATATCGTAACGTTCCTGGCCGCTTTTGTTGGTATGAATGCGCAGCCCCTCGGCAATGCTTTCACCAATCGGCATACGTGGGTCAAGCGACGAGAATGGGTCTTGGAAGATGATCTGCATATTCCGCCGCATCTTTTTCATTTCAGAGGCATTTAAGGTAGACAAATCCTTGCCATCAAAAATAACATGACCATCTGTAGGGGGAATCAAATTCAGAATAGTCCGACCCACGGTAGTCTTGCCACAGCCAGATTCACCGACCAACCCCAGCGTTTCCCCTTCGTAAACAAAAAAGGAGATATCATCCACTGCTTTCACCCAGGCCCGTACCCGCTGTAACAGGCCGCCACGCACCGGGAAATACTTCACCAGATTGTTCACTTCCAACAACTTCCGTCTGTCCTGCGAGACGCCTGTCCCGTTTTTCTTTGTGTCATCAACCATGATAGTTAATCTCCTCAACCCATCCATCCATCAATAACTTTCCGCTTTGCTGTAGCCGGCCTTCTGACCGTGCCAATCCGGTTATTCGTGGATGGTCAATCACTCATATAACCAGCATCTTGCCGTATGGCCGGGGGCTACCAACTTCAGCGGCGGTTCTTCTTCCGTGCATTTTGTTAGCTGGTTTTCGACACGAGCCAGGCATCGTGGCGCAAATTTACAGCCAGGGGGCAAGTCTACCAGATTGGGCACAGAACCGGGGATAGTGGTCAATTCTTTGTCCGTTTCCCCCAACACCGGCGTGGAGCCGATGAGGGCAATGGTATAAGGATGTTTGGGCGATTGGAACAACTCTTTTACGGGCGCCTCTTCCACCACACGGCCGGCATACATCACTGTCACCCGATCACACATCTCTGCCACTACCCCAAGATCGTGGGTGATCAAAATAATCGAAGTTTCCATTTTTGACTTCAGATTACGCATCAGATCCAGAATCTGGGCTTGAATAGTCACATCCAGAGCGGTAGTCGGTTCATCGGCAATTAACAATTCTGGCAAACAGGCAAGGGCCATAGCGATCATCACGCGCTGTGACATGCCGCCCGATAATTCATGGGGAAAAGCCTTGATGCGGGCTTCAGGTTCGGGGATGCCGACCATTGCCAGCAATTCGATGGCCCGTTTCTGGCCGGCCTCTTTACCCAAATCTTGATGAATATCCAATACTTCCGACAATTGTTCGCCAACACGAAAGACAGGGTTCAGGCAGCTTTGTGGCTGCTGAAAAATCATGGAGATACGGTTGCCACGTATCTTGGTCATGGCGGATTCAGGCACCTGGAGGATATCCTCCCCATCAAAAACCACCTCACCTTCCAAAATTTTCCCCGGCTGCCCAATCAGGCGCATAATGGAAAGAGACATGACGCTCTTGCCACAACCTGATTCACCCACTACGCCCATCACCTCACCCCGCTTGACCGTCAGGTCTACCCCATCAACGGCCCGCACTACGCCGGCTTCGGTGAAGAATTGTGTTTTTAGTCCCTTGATTTCCAGGATGTTATTATTATTGTTTTGCTCCACTTCTTTCCACCTTCCTCCCTACATCAATCTTAAAGTTTTAGACGCGGGTCTAAAGCGTCTCGTAGACCGTCACCCAGGTAGTTGAACGATAATACCGTGATGAAAATGAGTAAACCGGGGTATAACGCTTTCCAGGGGGCCATGAACATATCTTTTTGTACATCTTGCAGCATATTGCCCCAGGTAGCTACCGGCGGCTGCACACCAAAGCCCAAAAAGCTTAAGGCAGATTCCAACAAAATAACGCCGCCTAAGCCTAACGTGGCGCTGACAATGATAGGCGGAATCGCATTGGGCATCATATGCCGGGTGATGATTTGTAAATTGCTCAAACCTAAGGCGCGGGAGGCTTCGGCAAATTCCATGTTGCGCAGTTTCAGCACTTCCGCTCGTGCCAGGCGGCAGGCGCCCGTCCACCCCAGGACAATCAGAATCACAATAATTATAAACGCCTGACTCCATTCAGGGGGTAAAAATGAGACGCGGATGTTGCGCAAGAGGGAAGAGAGCGCCAGCAATAAAGGCAGGGTAGGCAAGATGATGATAAACTCGACAATCCGCTGAATGAGGCTGTCTGCCCAACGGCCGTAATACCCCGACACCGCTCCTAAAAACAACCCAAACGTCTCGGCCACAAAGGTCACTGTAAACGCAATAGTCAAGGACAGGCGGCCGGCCACCAACAAGCGGTACAACACATCCCGTCCCAGTTCATCTGTTCCCAATGGATGCTCACGGGAAGGGGGCATATTACGGGAGGCCAGGTCTTGGGTATCCCGACTATAGGGCACATTTTGGCCACGCGACACATTATAGTAAGTGCGGCGCGCCATAATTTCCGGTCCAAGAATGACCACAGTAATAATCGTGGCTAACACAATCAAGCTGGCCGTCGCCAGCTTGTGCCGGCGCAGCCGCTTCCAATAGGTAATAATGAGAGGCTCAGGTTTTCCGGTAAGCAGCGCCTCGGCTTGTAAGGCGTCAATATCAATTTTGCTGACAGTCATTGCTCTTCTCCCTTATTGAGAAAAAACCATGCTGTTTAGCCAAACAGCATGGTTTCTTTTGTCACGTTAATCAACCAAACCGGATACGGGGATCTACAATCGTATAGAGGATATCCCCAATCAGCGTGGCAATCACCACCAATATGGCCGTAATAAACAATAAAGCCATCACAATCGGCCAATCGTCACGGCTGAGGGCATCAATATACAATCGTCCCATGCCAGGGTAGTTGAAAATGGTTTCGGTAACAATAGCACCACCAAAAATACCCGGTATCTGAAAAACGACAATGGTGATAATCGGGATCAAGGCATTACGTAAGGCGTGCCGAATAATAACGGCCCGTTCTCGCAGCCCCTTCGAGCGGGCGGTACGCACATAATCCTGGCGCAGCACTTCCAACATGGACGAGCGCATATAGCGGCTCCAGCCGGCCAGATAGAGCAGCGTCAACACCATCACCGGCAGCACCAGATGAATAGCGCGGTCGGCCAGGGTATATGGTTTGATATTCAGCACATCCTGGATACTGCCGGGTAATACCCGCTGTGTAAACACATCACCGGTGGGGAAATATGGCAGCCCCCACCGTTGAAACTGCAAACCAAACAGAATGATCACCAGCAAACCAAACCAGAAGACGGGCATAGCAATTCCAAAAAAGCTAAAGGTGGTGGCAACATAATCCAAGACGGAATACTGCCGAACCGCCGAAATGATGCCGATAGGTATGGCAATAACCAGTGAAACTACCGTGACAGTAGTCATCAAAATGAGCGTATTGGTCAGGCGGCTACCAATCAATGATGTAACTGTTTGCCCACGTGCCAGCGCCCAGGATTCACCCCAATCCCAGCGGATGACGCCTCTGCTACACGGCAATCGTCTGTTTGGGTCCGCGTTAGCATTGGTACCTCCGGCTGCCTGACAGGTAGGCGTTTGGTAATCACGCCATGTACCTGTGATGGCCAGATTATTTTTCAGGTCTGGGTTGCCGACCAAATCACCAGCCTCGTCTAGCCAATCTTCACCCAACATCCACGCCAGATAAGCCAGGTACATTGGTCTGTTTAGACCCAAAGTTGCTTCAATCCGGGCGATTTCCTGGGGGCTGAGCCTATTTCTGGCATCAGACGCCAGGTTTAGGCCAGACAAGGGGCCGCCGGGTACCGCATTTAACATGAAATAAATGGCGATAGTAGCAAATATAACTACTAATACCATTTGGAATGCCCGCCGTATGAGATAATTGGTCATCTGTTACCTCCTGGCAAGATTATGCTCTTGCCTGAAATGATTAACTCACCCTTCTATACCCAGTAAATCGAAGCGGAGTTCGCATCCTCAGATGCGCACCGGTGGGTGTCTGAGGATGCCCACTCCTCCCATTGCGATCTACTGATACTGAATCAATCCCATTGCACAGAATTAAGGCATCATTCAGTGCGCCCATGTGGTACCCGCAAACGTTAGACCAGGCACCACCCCGTCGCGTGTTGGTGTTAAATAATTCTTAAGTTTGTGAGTGCGTGCATGTGGATGCGGCCACAAAGCCAGTAATTGGTGGGAGGAATCGGGAAATAGTGCATCCATGGCCAAATTGTATCAAAGCGCATGGACAGAAACCAATAAGAACCAGAAAAATAGTGGCAGCGCCATCAGACGCTGCCACTACTATCTCATGTCAACAACCCCGTTATTGCTGAATGTCAATCTCAAAGATATTAAACAGTTCAGAATTTTCGGTCGGGTCTACGAAGAAGTTGAGTACCTCCGGACGGGCGGCGGCCACTTTCAGGCGCAGGAACAGCGGAATAACGGGCACATTCTCAGAGAAGATGATTTGGGCTTCAATGTGTCCTTCCTCGTATTCCGGTGTGCCCGGCAGCGAACCAATGGCTTTCTGGCAGGCAGCGTCAAAGTCGGCATTACGCCAGCCAGTGTTGTTCTGACCACCCCAGCCGGACGGATAGAGCAGGTTGCCATCGGCGTCGGTCGCTTCGGGGTCGCCAGGTACGTTCCAACCGCCGTACAGGCTGCAAGAGGGTTCAACGCCGGTTAACCAGGCAAATTCACCCAGGTCAGTTTTACGGCCGAACAGCACACCTTCTGGCCCATCAGCAAACCATTCACCTGCCGGTGGGTAATACAGTTCTATTTGAATACCACACTGCGCCAGATTTTCTTTGAAGATCTGGGTCAACTGCTGGCGCATGACATTACCGGCGGTGGTGCCCAGGGTAACAATAAAGGGCTGACCTTCATATTCACGAATGCCATCACCATCTGTATCTATGGCGCCAGCTTCATCAAGTAAGGCGTTAGCCGCTTCTACGTCATAGGGCCATTCGGTCAGACCTTCGGTTGGGTAGAGTGGATGGACGCTGGGGATGTAGGTGTGGATGATCTCGGAACGGCCGTACATGATGTTATCCACCATGCCCTGACGATCCGTACACATGGTCATCGCCTGGCGTATACGCACATCGCTGAACCAGTCACGCCATTCGGGACGAGCGCGGTATTCTTCCACCGGGTCAATGTTGAAGTCAATGTGTTCGTACACCGTGCCGGTCTGGAAGAAGGGCACCAGCAGACCATTGTTCTCGGCCTCAATCAGGAACGGGGCTTCGTTGGTGGACATACCATCCTGCGTACCAATGTCACAGGCGCCGGAGAGCAACTGAGCCAGCAACTGATTGGTGTTGGGGATGAATTTGTAGGTGACACTGTCCAGATACGGCAGACCTTCATCGGCGCGATAGTAATGAGGATTTTTCACCAATGAGATGCGGTCACCGGCAACCCATTCCGTAATCATGAACGGGCCATCACCCAGCGGCATACGGCTGGATTCTTCGGCGGTGATCAACTCAGCGGCCGAGTATTGACCCCAAACATGTTCCGGCAGCGGTCCCCAGAAATTGGTGAAATAGACAGAGTCCATATAACCAGGCAGACCGGTCCAGCGAGTGGACAGATCACCGGTGGCTTCATAGCTGGCGGTACGTTCCCAGGTGTATTTTGGCCGGTTAGTGTCGGGGTCGCCGGTCAGGTTAAAGGCATAGACGGAATCGCTGGCTTTCACCGGTTCACCATCCGACCAAACACGCGGTTTCATGGTGAAGTCCACCACCAGTTGCTCCATCGTCACCGCGGCGCCATCAAAGGTTACTTCTTCACCGGCCGCATTATTGACCGTGACGCCTTCACCCCAGGCTACAACGGCATCGGATGCATCACGTACCATATCGCCAGGTTGTACCTCTACCTCAACCAACTGGGCATCGCCATCGGCCAGGCTGGGTACCTTTTCAAGACCTTGCGCCTGGTAGGCATAGGATAGAGTGGTAAAGTTGTTTTCATAAACGGCATGCAACACAGCGGACATCGCCAGCATGGAGCCACCGTAGGGATACAGGGTGGTGGGTTCCTGGGCCATACAGACAACCAGGTCTTTGGGTTGAGCTTCTACCGGTGCGGCCGTCGGTTCTACCACTACCGTCTCGACAACAACACGTGTGACTTCAACCTGGACTTCCTCGGTTCCGCCTTCAACCTCAACTGTCTCCACAACTGTTTCGGTCACAACACGGGTTACTTCTACAACTGTTGGCTCCGCAGACTGACAAGCTGCTAAAACAAAACTAAAGGCCACAAGTGTGGCAAGGATTGTAAACCACTTTTTTGACATTTGTCTCCTCCAAGTCTCTAAATCTAAAACAATAAACTGTTAAATTGGAACTATTGTGATTCTCGATAGCTGCTTTTACGCCATCACCTCCTTGTGCAAAAACCTGTCAGGTTTGTGCACGAAATGTAAACAGCCCCTACATGACCTTGACATCGTTACCAGGTATGGCAAAGGTCACGGTATGATAGGGGCTTTCAAAAACAATCATGTTTTCTTTAACCATTAAGTGGTCTCCTGTTGATTTGAGGGTAACCAACAGATGCAGGGAATGAAACTATTATACCTATGTGCGCGTTAGTGTCAACGTAGTGACATAACAGCTACATTACAGTGGCAGGTTCAAGGTGTTCGGGTGCGGTGTACTTTCAAAGTGCACCGCACCTGACTTCCTCCATATAAGGCAAATAGGCCGTCACGTCTTCTCCTGCTACCCACAAGGAGAAATAATCCTGAACAATTTGGGCCTGCTGCTCCTGGTTAAAGCTGGCCAAGGGAATTTGCTGCGCGTGGGCCTGGGCTAAGCCGGCGGCGCCGCCATAAGCATAACAATCACGGCGGGTGGCGATCAACACGGCGATGGCTTCTGTCATGTAACGGGTACCAACCCGCTCATACTGGTAGACGTGCGTCAGTTCATGTACCAAAAGCGCCCGGTTTTGGCGGGAACGGGCCGGCGTTTCGGGCAAAAAGATGGTATGCCAGGCAGTAAAGGCCAGGTTGCCGTTGTACCGGAATATCCATCGGGAAAGCCCACCTGTCGCCAGGCGCACATCGGTATACCGGAGTTGTAAGCCAATGATGTCGGTCATCACGGCCGTTTCCGCTGCCGTCAATGGTGTGGTATGGGCCAGCAACCGCAGGAAAATTTGCGCCAATTCTGGGCCGCCTGCCAGATCAAAAAGTTGGACGATCAGCAAATGGAGTGTCTGGCGCAGGGGAGGTTGGTGGGTTACGGCCGTGCGCCCGGTCTTCCCTAACCGCCGCGCCCGCGCCGGAAAATCGCGCACCAGGTTCAGCGGCCAAAGCCAGAGGCTAACAACGCGCTCACGCCACCACGTAAAAAACGTGATGCGTGATGGGTGATGCGTGCAGTTACTCTGTTCAGGCATCAGGGCTGATTGGCCGCCGAGGAGGCAAAGTTATAGCTTTTCCGGGTTGATATTGGCAGCTTGCAAGACGGCCAATACGGGTGGGGCATAAACAAAACAAGACTTCAAGTGTGGGTCTTGCAGGGGTTCGGCCATTTGCCGTATAAAGTCCACAGCAATCGTTAGATGCACCGCTGCAATGTTGGCATTGTCAGCCACATGGCTCATCGTGGCATGTAATTTCCACAACGTACCCTGATCCACCGACGTTTGCGCTGCCAGCATAGCGTTGTTCAGTTCTGCCAACGCCATTGCCCGCTCCCCCTGGTAAAAGAGCAGTTCGCCGCGCACAAAAGAGGCCAATGCCCGATAACGGTCCGCATTCAAAGTTTCGGCAATATGAGCCAGCGACGCCACTGCCTGTTCGGCCAGTGAAAAATCCTCATAACGCAGATAGGCGCGGGCCAGGTTATACAGAGCTAACGCTTCATGCTCCAGATTGCCGACCTCACGCGCCCCCTCCAGAGCCGCCTGCAAATAGACCAATCCCTGCTCATATTGCCCCATTTCCACCAGATCAACACCGAGGTTGCGTTTGATCTCTGGCACCAGTAGTTCCGCTTTAGTTTCCAACGCCTGCTGTAAGGCGCGCTGATGGTAAGAGAGGGCAGTCTCAATATCATAAAGCGCCTGGTGGCACTCGCCGATGTCGTTGAGCGCCTGCACCACCCGCCAGCGGTCGCTAACCGATTCCAGGATTTTGTGCGCCTCATGGTGGGCGGCTAAAGCATGTTGGTATTCGCCCCGCGCCTGACGGGTACGACCGAGACTGGTGAGGACGCGCCCCTGCTCACGGGCTTCACCGGCCTGGCGAAAAGCGGCTAATGATTGGGTGAGATGGTTAATGGCAGCATCGGTATTACCCTGCCGCCGATATAAGACACCCAACCCACGCCGCGCCCGGCCAATAACCAACAGGTTTTGGGAGGTAAGCCCTTCTTGCAATGCCTGTTGATACAGCTTCTCGGCTTCTTCATATTGACCGCGAAAGTCGGCCAGTTCGCCCAGGCGCACGCGGGCGCGCGCCGTTTGGTCCTGGTTATCACTAATGGCCAGTGACTCCAAGTAATCTTTTTCAGCCGCTTCAAATTCGCCCAACAGCCAGAAACATTGCCCGCGGTACTCAAACAGACGAGAGCGAAACATAACGGGGGCGTTTTCAAAGGCCAGGGCGTCGCTGTAATAACGCACCGCTTTGTCATATTGCTGTTCGCGGGCGGCCATGCGCCCCTCGCGGAACGCTTTAATGGCGGCGGCAGAAACGCCGGCGAGGCTGAGTTGACCAGAAGTAACGGTATCTGACATGCTGCGTATGATACACAGGAGCGGGAATTTTCTCAATAAAGGATTCGTGAAGGGTGGGGAAGGGATAACAAAGGAGTACAGCCGTACCATCCATTTTTACGCTTTATCTACAAAGTCGGGGGATGGTGTTAGAATTGAGGCGGGTGGCAGGAGTGGCAGGTGGCAGGTGGCAGGTGGCAGGTGACAAGAGTAATAGGAATTTGAGGTAGTATGGCTCATTTGGAAGGACAGGAACGCGCTGACTATGTGCAAGATATGTTTGCCCGTATCGCCGGGCGGTATGACCGCATGAACCGGCTGATGACGTTTGGGCAAGACATGAAGTGGCGGCGCTATGTGATTCAGCAGGCGCATTTACCGGTCCACGGCCGTCTCCTGGACATTGCGACCGGCACCGGTGATATTGCAGTGGAAGGTTTGCAGCAGGTAGAGGGGCTGACGGCCGTCGGCGGCGACTTCACCATTGAAATGATGCAGGCCGGCAAACGGCTGCCCGCCCGCGCCGCCATCTTGTGGACAGCCGCCGACACCTTGCGTCTGCCCTTTCCAGACAACACCTTTGACGCCGTGACCTCTGGCTTTCTGATGCGCAATGTAATTGACGTGCCCGGCGCTTTCCGCGAGCAGATGCGGGTGACAAAACCGGGCGGTCGGGTGGTGGTGCTGGAATCCAGCCCGCCCAAGAAGAATGTGTTACGGCCGTTTATCAAATTCCACCTCAACACTATCATCCCCACGCTGGGGAGACTGGTCACCGGCGAATCTGACGCCTACCGCTACCTGCCGGACAGTACCCAACAATTCCAGACGCCCGAACACCTGGCCGAAACGATGCGCCAGACCGGGTTAGTCAACGTGGAACACAAACTATTCATGTTTGGCACCATCGCTATCCACACCGGACAAAAACCCGGCGATTGATTGATGAACATTGACTTTTTATTTCGCTAATAAACCGGGCGGTTGAAACCGCGTCTACATAAGGCGAAGACCGCCCTTGCTGTCTGGTAGCCAGCCGACGAAGGTCGGCTTTGCTTCTTGTAGCTGTAAATTTATTCGCCGGGCCTAGATTACCTATGCCTCTTTACAGCTTTGCATCAAAATTATTTCAGGAGAAAACCATGAACATGCCCATCATTAACGAAACTCACCGTTTTTTTGCCCCCCAACTCGATATGCCCCCCCGCCTACTGCTAGGCCCTGGCCCCTCGAACGCCCATCCGCGTGTTTTGCAGGCCATTTCTATGCCTCCGGTTGGGCACCTCGACCCGGCTTTCATCCAGGTAATGAATGACATTCAGGAGATGCTGCGTTATGCCTGGCAAACCAGCAATCCCTTTACGCTGCCTGTCAGCGGCACCGGCAGCGCCGCCATGGAAGCAGCCATTGCTAACCTGGTTGAGCCAGGTGATGTCGTCCTCATTGGGGTGATCGGCTACTTTGGCGAGCGGTTGGTGGATATGGCCTCTCGTTATGGCGCGGACGTCCGTCGCATCGAGAAACCCTGGGGCGAAGTTTTTACGCTGGATGAAATCCAAACGGCCGTAGAAACACACCAACCAACCCTGCTGGCGTTGGTTCACGCCGAAACCTCTACCGGCGCATTGCAGCCGATGGACGGCATCGGCGACCTGTGCCGCGCCCATAACTGTCTGTTGCTGATTGACACCGTCACCAGCCTGGGCACCACACCCATTTTTCTGGATGAGTGGGGTGTAGATGCCGCTTATTCCTGTTCACAAAAAGGGCTAAGCTGTCCGCCCGGCGCTTCCCCGTTTACATTGGGCGAACGGGCGCTGGCAAAGCTGCACGGCCGTCGCACTAAAGTGCCTAACTGGTATCTGGACATGACCACCCTCAGCCAGTATTGGGATGGCAAAACACGCAGCTACCACCACACCGCACCCATCAACTCCATGTATGCCGTGCGGGAAGGGCTGCGGCTGGTAGTCGAGGAAGGACTGGCTGCCCGCTGGGCGCGCCACCAGGCCAACGCCGAACGGCTGTGGGATGGGCTGGTGGAATTAGACCTGGCCTGCCATGTGAACGACCCGGCGCACCGCATCCCGGCGCTGACCACCGTGCGTGTACCGGCGGGAATAGATGCACGAGACACGGCCGTGCGCCTGCTCAACAACTACAACATCGAAATTGCCGGCGGCTTCGGCCAACTGGCGGGCAAAGTATGGCGCATCGGACTGATGGGCCACAACAGCCGCCCGGAAAATGTCTCCCTGCTGCTGGCGGCGCTGGCGGAAATCCTGGGCCGATAAGTGAAGCATTCACCCTTTTTGCACCTTTTTGGTACTGCTGTGCAGTTTTTTCCCCCTGTATGCTAAAGTTTGCGGGCTTGTATACCCGGTTATACAGATTTGAATCAGGATCTTTTATCGAGGTACCGGGATTTTGTATGAGTTAGCGGCGTAAACGGCCGTTGCTTGCAAGGAGGAAATTGAAAATGCGACAAAATAATGCAGGGTGTCTTACTGGATTAATCACCGGGTTTTCGCGTCTGATGCTCCTGATGTTCTGGCTTGCTCGCCCGGGAGTTATGGATGCGATGTTTAGCACATTTCTCGTGCCTTGCCTCGGCTTTTTCCTGCTGCCGTTTACCACCCTCATGTACATTATGCTGCAATCATCGGCCGTGGGTGGATTACAGGGTTTGGACTGGTTATGGATCGGGCTGGCTGTTCTGCTAGACCTTGCCAGCATTGCCGGCGCCGGATACTCTAATCGAGATCGCCTGCCTGCCAACTTTCCTGGCTCCACCCCCCAAGGTGGCTAACAGCAACCATCAACCCTGACTGAGGGTTATAGAAGACACCATATTATTTACATGTAGAGATAAGGAGGAAAATTTCATGTCGGCAACCGCAATGGAAACAAAAACACGTCCCTGGGGATTTTTACTCATCCAGGGCATTGCCTTAGTGGTTATTGGCGCGGTCTTTCTCTGGTCGCCAGCCAAGACCAGAGCAGATGCCTGGATGTTACTGGTGACGCTGTTAGGGATTTACTGGGTCATCGGCGGCGTTCTCGATCTGGTGCATATGTTCCAGGATCATACCGCCTGGGCATGGAAATTGTTCATGGGCGTGATTAGCATCATGGCCGGTGGCTACATTCTCATGTATCCGGTGGCTTCGGCGCTGGCGCTGCCCAAGATATTTGTCCTGGTACTGGGTATCTGGGGTGTCATTCAGGGCACAGTCGCCCTGATCATGGCCTTCCGCAGCGGTAGTTGGGCCATGGGCATTCTGGGCGTGATTGCCCTACTCTTTGGCTTTATTTTGATCGGTGATTATTCTCTGCCAGGTATGGGACTCACCTTTATTTGGGTAGCCGCGCTGTGGGCGTTCATTGGCGGCATCATTATGATAGTGCAAGCCTTCCGGCAGCGTTCGGCTTAAACGGGTGACTGTTCTTCAGCGCCACTAGCGCCTTCGGCACAAGATCCGCCAGTTCACCGGCCAACAGACCGGCGTCGCCGGGGTAGAACGCCCCGGCGATGCCGTGCAGATAAGCACCCAGAATTGCCGCTTCATACGGCCGTACCCTCTGCCCCAACAACGCCACAATCACCCCGCTCAGCACATCGCCGCTGCCGCCCACGGCCAGCGCCGGGTTGGCAAAGGGCAGAATGGTGACACGGCCATCCACCCCCGCCACCACCGTATACGCCCCCTTGAGTAGTACAATTTGTCCCCACGCCTGCGCCTGGGTCTGCGCCACTGCCACCCGATCCTGCACCAGTAATTCGGCCAGGGGGATGCCCATCAACCGCGCCATTTCCGCCGGGTGTGGGGTGAGGATGCTTTGCGGCGGCAGCAAGCGCGGCCAATCGGGGAGCTGCGCCAGCCCATTCAGGCCGTCGGCGTCTACGACCAATGGCAGTAAATGGGGGGCAGTGAGCAGGGTGGAGAGGAAGTCCACGGCCGTCTCCCCCAATCCCGGCCCCACCAGCAGCGCATCATATTGGGACAATGTGGCCGATAACGCTGCCGCGTCCGATGCAGACAGCACCCGTTCGGCGGCGAGTAGGGGGTAGGTAGCTTCGGGCAGGGCGACGACGGCCGTTTGCCGCACCACATCCGGCGTGGCCAGCGCCACCAACCCGGCCCCGGCGCGAAAAGCGCCTTTGGCCGCCAGCACCGGCGCGCCACGATACTGGTCACAACCGGCGGCGATCAACACTTTGCCAAACGTGCCCTTGTGGCCGTCTTTGGGGCGCGGAGGAAGGAGGGATTGGGCGTGTACGGCCGTTATCACATCCACTTTCACCTCAACCACCGCCGGTAAATCAGCCGGAATGCCAATATCCGCCATCACCAACTCCCCACAAGCCGCCGCCCCCGGAAAAATAAAATGCCCCCGCTTCGGCCCCGCAAACGTCACCGTCAGATCGGCAGGCGCGGCCAGCGTATCCAGTTCGCCCGTATCACAATTCAGCCCGCTGGGACAGTCCACGGCCACGAGGATGAGGGAGTGGGCGCTGGGGACAGCGCGGGGTGAAAGAGTGAGCAGGTGAGGGGGTGAAAGGGTGATGAGGCGTGGGCGGGTCTGTTCACGCAGGGCAGCGCGGCGTTCTTCGATTCCGGCGGCCAATTGGCGCATGAGTTTTGCCAGTTCGCCGCCGATGGGTTTGGTAACGCCTGTGCCTAACAAGGCGTCCACTACCAGATCAGACACCGACAGCCGGGTGCGCAAAACCCGAAACCGCTGGTCAAAGCCAGCTTCAACGGCAAACAAGCCCATTTGCTGAATCTGGGCAAAATTCACATCGGTCGCCGGGTCGCGTGGTTTACTCAGGTAAAAGGCGACATCGGCCCCCGCCTGTGCCAGGTAACGGCCGCATACCAATCCATCGCCGCCATTATTGCCCGGCCCTACCAACACCAGCACCCGCATCCCGGCAACAGCGTAGCGGGCAATAATCGCCTCCGCCACCGCCTGCCCCGCGCTTTCCATCATCTGCGCATAGGAGATGCCGGCCGCAGCAGCCGCTTTTTCGGCGGCAACCATTTCGGATACGGAAAAAACTTTCACACCTTTCTCCCCTGTCTGCTCTACGAACCTGTGAAGCGACGCAATTTCAGGATGCCTTGCTCCTTGTACCACTTCATCGTTTCACAGGCCCCCTGCTCAAAAGAGGTGGGCACAAAACCGAGTTCCCGCTCGGCTTTTTCTATAGAGACGGGCCAATCTTGAAAGACGTAGGGGGCCATGTTGATGGGGTAGAACGGCTCTTTGCGTGTTACCTGCGAAAGGCGTGTCCAATTACGGGCCAGCGCCAGCACCACCCAGGTAGGCATGTTGATGCGCCAGCGGTGGATACCGGCCAGATCACTGACAATAGCGTTGGCTTCGTTGTGGGTGAGGGAACGGCCGCAGATATTGTAAATTTCGCCCGGCCTTCCTTTGGCCAACGCCAGCATGATCCCCTGAGCCACGTCCGGCACAAAAACAGGGAAGATGATGTGTTGGCCGCCGTCTACTTTAATGCGCCACCCTTTGAGCGGTTCTTCAAAAAATAGGCGGTTGAAGGCATAACGCCCCCAGGGGCCATAAAATGCACCGGGCCGCAGCACAATGGCGGGCAGCCCTTCCTGGTGATAGGCCAGCACGCGCGTTTCCGCTTCCAGTTTGGAAAGCTGGTATGGCTCTTGTGGGCGGCAAGCGGTGTTTTCGTCTATGATGGCCTGGGTGGGTGTGCGGCCCACAACGGCGATGGAGGAAATATAGATGAATTTTTCTACTTGTTCGGCGAGGGCGGCATTGAGCACGGCCGTTGTCCCCCCCACATTCGTCTGCCAGAAATGATGCGCCTCGCCCCAAAAGCGGAACAGCCCGGCGGCATGAATGACCTGGCGGCACCCTTTCATCGCTTGCAGCGCCGCGTAGCCATCGGTGATGTCCTCGGTAAAGGCCAGTTCTGCGCCTAATTCTTGCAAAAAGTGGGAGTCGCTGGTGGGGCGCACCAGCGCCCGCACCTTATACCCGGCGGCAACCAATTGTGGTACCAGATTGTGACCCAAAAAGCCTGTCGCGCCGGTGATGAGGATCATAGATAGGTGCCTTAGGAGATTAGGAGATTAGGAGATTAGGAGATTAGGAGATTGGGAGATTGGACAATCTCTTAATCTCCCAATCTCTCAATCTCAATGGAAGTACCCCAGGAGGGAATCGAACCCCCAACCATCGGATTAGCGTACCACTACAGTTTTCACTGCCATTTGGGAAAATGTTTGTGGTCTGGACTATATCTTCACCATCACAGGTGCAGCGCGTCTAGTCTCTACGGAACCCGCAAATAATCATCGGCAAAGTGAACACTTTGTTTCTGGTTATTTTTTGGTGTATCTACCCTCAGCGCCACTGATTTTCCACTGAGCCTTCAATACACCTAGATCGCCTTTTGTTTTGGTATGATGTTTCCTCATTTCGGTGACCTATGGTTTCCTCGGTGTTGCCATATGTCAGTCTTAACATTTAGGGTTCACCGATATGGCGCCGTTCACTCTATACATTCTGTTTCTGTTATAGAGGCTCCTTTGTTAAAGTCCGGTGCTCTGTCCATTGAGCTACTGGGGCTTGCTTGAATTCTAAACTGACAGACAGTGTCAGGCAAGGGGCTGTACGGCATAGGTCAACCAAAATGGTTCTGCCCCTTGCCTGGCACTTGGGGAATCTACTCCATCCGCGCCAGTTTGCGGTAGCCGCGATTCCAGTAGATGAGCGGCAGTTCATCCGGGCGGGGGACGCCGCTGGCCTGTACTTCGCCAATGTAGATGGTGTGGGTGCCGGCCACGATACGGCCGTGTATCGTACAATCCAGCCACGCCAACGCATCTTGCAGGATGGGCGCGCCGGTCACGGCCGTACCCCATTCCCCCAGCGCAAACCGGTCTTCGTCCTTGATCCAGGCAAACCGGTTGGAAAGTTCAGTCTGCTCCTCCGCCAGGATATTGACGGCAAAAACAGCCCCTTCTAGTTCAAACATTTCATGCCCCAATCCCCTGTGGTCAATAGCGATCATGACCAGCGGCGGTGTGGGCGAAATGGAGGCAAACGCCGATACCGTCAGCCCATGTGGTTTTGCCTGTCCCGGCGCCGTTACAGTCACAATCGTCACGCCTGCCGGAAAGTGACGCAATACTTCACGATAATCATCGGATGAAACTGTCATGTACTCCTCGTTTAGAGATTGGAGATTAGAGATTGTTCAATCTCTAATCTCCAATCTCCGATCTCTCAATTGCAAATAACGACGGACAATTTTGGCTATATCCGTCAAATCGTGTATCTCGGCGGCCAGTGCGGCGTGGCCGGGACCGGCCAGGATGGTGGGCACCGGGTTGCGCGTGTGCTGGCGATGCCCTTTTTCTTCAATGTTACCATGATCGCTGGTAATGATAAGCAGGCCATCAGCGTTTTCCTCATTCCAGGTCTCGATCAGGCCACCCAGGGCGGCGTCAAGCAGTTCCAGGTGACGGGCGGCTTCGGCCAATGAACCACGATGCCCGGCACGGTCGCTGGGCCAATGTTCAAAGAAGCTGAAGTGATAATCCCGCGCTAACCGGGCCAAATGCTGCCCGGCTGCGTGCGGTGTGTAGATGGGGATGTCTGTGTATCCCAGGTAGTCGCGCCAGCCCTGTCCGGTGAAATCGGGGCTGACGGCACGGCCGTGCCGCAAATCCTCCGCCGTCATCAGGGCCAATCCCGCTTCTGTGGCCGCCAGCGGCACCGAGGAATAGAGCCGTTTGCCACTCTCGATGGAATCAAAATAACCTTGCGGATAGGGAGAGAGGAGGGCGGCACGGCCCCCCACGGCCGTAACCTCCGCAAACAACGTCCCCTGCGCAATTACCTCTCGCACGGCCTGGTTGGGTTTGGGGCCGTAATGTTCGCCGATGAGTTGAGGCACGTTGCGCCCGGTGAGGATGGCCGCCTGCCCGGTGGCGCTCTGTGGTTTGCCGGGCAGCCCCAGGTTGGCGTCGGTGGGGATGAGGCTGGTGTGGGAAGTGGACAAACGGCCGTCCGGCACATACCACTCCTCACCAAACAGCCCGGTCAGGTATGGCATCTGCGCCATCACAAAGGGGTTCACCCACGCATCTGCCGCCCCCATGCCCACGCCATCCATGAAGAAAATATGGACGTGCCGGCCCATTGCCAATTGATCATTGGTTGAGTTGCTCATTCACTTCATCCGGGTTAATCACGCCATTGGTGCGCCAGATTTCACGGCCGTCGCCGTCAAACAAGATAAACGTGGGTGTAAAACGAAAATTGAGTTCCGCCAATAGCGATTGAGCGGCCGGGTCTTGCACATTCACACGCAATATCACCACATCATCACCCCATTCAGCAGCCAACCCATCCACGATGGGCTTTGCCCGGCGGCAGGCCAGTCAATAATCAGAGTACAGCTCCAGCAGGATGGGACGGCCGTCGGCAGCCGCCAATGTTTGTTGGGCCGTCACGGCCGTAACGCCACCCGTTTCCGGCCGGAAGATGATCAAGCCGCCAAAGAGGAGGACGGCCGTGCCCACCAGCAGCCCCACGCGCCGCCTGTCTGGGCTAATCCGCCACAAAACAACTGCCAATAACCCTATGCCCACCGTCAGATAGGCCAAAACCCCTGAAAACTGATTAAAAAGCATCATCACATTAAACCCAGCAACAAATCCCTTACCCGCATAATAAAATCACCGGGCTTTACGGCCGCAATGCCCGCCACTCCTGGTTGATAATGTCGTGTGTTAAATGTGACTAACCAGGTACAGTTTTCCCGGTAAGCGGCAACCAGAATTGGCAAATCTTTAGGGTCTGCTTTGCCAGAGTAAGGGAGAAGGTCTACGGCCGTTGGGTTTGCTACCACATGCAAGGAACGGCTCACCAACAGATGAAATGCTGGTAAAGCCAGAGGCATTTTAGCTTGCAGATTGCGCTCTGCTTCAATGATGACTTGTTCGCAAGTCAATGCTTCGAGAAGCGTGATTTCCGCCATCCGCAGCATCACCACGCTGGCGCTATGCTGAGATGGACTGACAGCGCCCGCAAACAAGACATCCGCGTCTATAAAAACGCGCGGTTTGACACTAGGAAGCGGCGGCATCATGCTGGCTATCGGCGTAATTTTCGGCGTAATAACGTTCTCGTTGTTCACGTAGGCTGACCAACAATTCTTCAATCGTTAAGCCTGCTTCCAACCGAATACGTTCAATTTCACGCGCCAGTTCCGGTACCATCGGCGTCATCGGCGTCAATACCAGAATGCCATCCAGGTCTACCAAACGCAAAATATCGCCATCACTAATGTCGTATTTTTGTCTTAGCTCCGCCGGTAATGTGATAGTACCTCGTTGTCGTACTTGAATTGTAGCATCCATCGAAAGCTCCTTTTCTGCAATCGCAGAATTTCTGCACAGCCCGATTATAACTTACGTTGGGATAGAGAACAATTCATATCGTTATTTTTACCCTTCCACTCAATCGTCGTCTAAAATTCTGGCGATGACGCAAAAGAATACCATCGCTATCTGTCTGTTCTTTTTCTTTCTCTTCCTGTTTGCTTTCACGGCCAGGGGACGGCCGCAAGTTTCCGATGAAGCGGCCGTGTTGGGCAGCGCAGTGGCGTTGGCGGTGCGCGGACACCTGGCCATTGATGACCTGCAATGGTTACAGGATCAGGAACCTATTGGCGCGTATGGGCCAGACGGCCGTCTCTATGCCAAGTATTTCCCCGGTACCATCTTTAGCGCGGCGCTGGTCTACAAGTTGGCGGCGCGGCAGCCAGACCAGCCTTTCATGTGGAATCATCAACAGATGGCCCCCTCAGCGGTGGGGGCACAACTGGCTCTGCGGCAAAATGCACTGTGGGGGGCGTTGGCGCTGACGGCGCTTTTTCTGCTGGTGACGCAACTGTATTCGGTGCGCACGGCCGTCGTCACCGTGCTGTTGATTGGCCTCTGCTCTGACTGGTGGTACCAATCCAGGGGCTTTCTTTCGGAAGTTGGCGTGGGGGCGTTTACTATCCTTAGCCTGTATTTTGCGGTGGCGGCACGGCCGTATCTCAGCGGCCTCACTTTCGCCATCTCGCTACTCTTTCGGCCGTTTAATGCCATCGCCATCCCCATCTGGCTCTATGCCGTCTGGCGCGGCGGCTACAAAACCATCTGGTCGGGCATACCCATCCTGTTCAGCCTGCTCTTATTGGCCGCCTACAACCACACCCGTTTCGGCTCTCCCCTCAACTTTGGTTATGGCAGCGAAGGCTTCTCCGCTTCATTTTTAACGGGCTTGTATGGCATCTTGTTCAGCCCCGGCCGTTCCCTCTTCCTCTATTCACCCATTCTGCTTCTGGCTTTATGGGGCGCTTTGCTGCTATGGCGGCAAGACCGGCCATTGGCGCTCGCCTGCCTGCTGACCATCCTGAACTACCTCCTGCTCATCGCCCTGTGGCATCGCTGGGATGGCGGCTGGACGTGGGGTTCGCGCCTGCTCACGCCCATCATCCCGCTGACCGGCGTTTTGCTGGCGGCGGCAATTGAACAAATTTGGCGCAAACCAGTCTTACTGGCGCTGGTGGTTTTTTTAGCCGTTTTGGGTCTGGGGGTGCAACTGTTAGCTTTGTCCAGAGACCCGCTGCGCGTCTTACTGGAGGAAGTGAGCAGTGGGCGCATACCGGAAGCCGAGACCCTGTTTACCCTCCACCATTCGTGGCTGGCCCTGCAATGGCGCGCCCTGCCAAACTGGCAGCCTTGTGATGTGGACGCCAGTGCGTTGCGTTTGTTATTTGCCAACTGCCAGTAGCACACCAGCAATTCTCAGTTTGATTTGCGGCGGCAGATAAATCTGCACCAACAAGCGGCAAAGTCGGCCTTCGCCGACTGGAAATAGTCGGCGAAGGCCAACTTTGCTTTCTGTTGCCGCGATTTTAATCGCCAGGTTTTGCCCGCTGCCGGTAGCCCGATTTGACAAATCGGGCTACGGCGTTAAAGATTGGGGTATGGACGAGAGGTCAACTATTACCATTAACGCCCAACTGCAAATCCCGCTGCCGGAGATTGAGTTTCGCTTTTCGGCCAGCAGCGGGCCGGGTGGGCAGCATGTGAACAAGACCGCCACCAAAGCCACGCTGCTATTTGACGTGGCCCACTCCCCCAGCCTGACGGAAGAGCAGCGTGCCACCATTTTGGAGAAGCTGGCAAACCGGATTGATAATGAAGGGGTGCTGCAAATTCAGGCCCAAACCGCCCGCAGCCAGTGGCAAAACCGGGAACTGGCGCTGGCCCGTTTCCAGACGTTACTGGCACAAGCCCTTCAACCAACCAAACCGCGCAAAAAGACACGGCCGAGCCGCACGGCCGTTGAAAAACGCCTCGCCAACAAACGCAAACAAAGTGAAAGGAAACGGGAACGCCGGGGGGATTGGTAATCGGTGAATGGCAATCGGTAATCGGTTCGTCCACCGATAACCGATTACCGATTACTCATCACCACTCTCCGGCAGGAACTCCTGCGGCTGCCGGAACTGGTTCAGGCAGGGGTTGTAATCCTGGCCGAGTGTGACCCGATATTGGTACGTGACATCGGGTTCGGCCACCATCTCAATCTGGGAACGGCGGCGGGCAA
Source organism: Chloroflexota bacterium (assembly GCA_014584575.1). GTDB lineage: Bacteria > Chloroflexota > Anaerolineae > Promineifilales > Promineifilaceae > CAADGU01. Next base: position 137,003 of record JACTMP010000032.1, on the reverse strand, counting down.
AAATCCAGCTAATCAGCCAGTCATAGGCATCTTTGAAATTGTCGCGGAAATATTCCAACCGGGTGGTGGCTTCCGGTTCGGGTGTATCCTCGCTGATGAGGGGGATAAAACCATACCAGGCCAGGTTATCGGCCGCCAGCAGCGCCATGTCCGGGTTGCCGCTGGCGTTCACAATCTGCACGGTGATAGGTGGGCGCGTGGCCCGGTTGAGCGCGGGTGGACGGTAGAGGCGGGTGAATGTCTCCGCAAAGTTGCCCTCGCCCTCCCAAATGGGCAACTGCACCGAAGCGCCATCCGGTGTTCGCCAGGGTTGGATGCCGCGTACCAGATAGAGATGCTGTACCCCATTCTGGCGCACGGCCGGCGCCAGGGTAGCAAATTGCAGCAGGCGGCCAATGTCAATGTCGGTCTGCACCACATCCTTGTAGGTATTCCAAAGTGTGGGCGCCTGGGCAATCAGGTTCAGGTCTACCCCCTGGTTAAACATCGCTTGCAGTAATTGTTGCTGCCGGCGACCACGATCAAAATCGCTGGTGCTGAGGCGAGAGCGGGCAAACCAGAGTGCGGTGTCGCCATCCATATGGTGGATGCCCGGTTCCAGGGCAAATTGGTGCCAGTTCTCTTCATTCTGGGGATCTAAGTCCGGGGAGATAAGTCGCCAATCCTGCAAACGGCAGCTGACGGCCACATCTACGCCGCCCATGGCGTCCACCACCTGCTCAAAGCCGTCAAAATCAATCTGGGCGTAATAATGGATGGGGATGCCGAAGTTGTAGAGAATGGTTTGTTGCAGTTGCTCGACGCCGCCCAGGTTCACGGCCGTGTTCAACCGCCCCATAATTCGCCCTGGATGGTACACATACAGGTCGCGCGGCAGCGAAACCATGGAGGCCGTCTGGTTTTCCTGGTTGATAGAGACGATGATCATGGTGTCTGTGCGGATGCTGGCGGAACCAAGCGATGTGTCGCTGCCCAGCAACAAGACATTGGTGACTTCGCGCGGCGTCTCAAAGGTGGGCACAGGGGAGGGCACGGCCGTAGACGGCGTGGGCACTCCTTCAAGGAACTCCGTCGGCGCGCCGGTTTCGGCCAGCGTGGGCGCTACCTGGGGGCGGTAGGTGGGGGTGATGGTGGGCGACGGGGTGCGGGTGGGGGTATTGGACGGCCGTGGCGTGTTGGAGACCGTCGGTGATGGGCCAGGTGTATGGGTGTGCCGCGGTGTGGCCGTTTCCGTTGGCGGCGCGGTCGTCTCCGTAACCGATGTTTCGGCGACGGCATCCGTGGTCATGTTGGTGGGGCTGGGCAGTACGGCAACGGCCGTGACCACCACCGTCGGGAAAGGGGTGGGCGTGGCCGAAGCACAGCCCGCTAATATAAAAATCAGACTACCCAAAAGGAGCGGGATGATGTGTGTCAATTTGTTGGACATGATGTGATCGAAAATAGAGATTAGAGATTGAAGATTAGAGATTGGACAAACCTCCAATCTCCAATCTCCGATCTCCTACCTACAATTTCTCCCCAAAAAGATGTTCCGTTTTGCTGAAAAGATAATAACCGACGACAAGGGTAATCACGGCCGTGACAAACGTCCGCGCCAGCATCAGTGGGTCCATGGACACTGGCTGCCCCTGGCTGTTCATCGTGCCCCATAGCACCGTGCGGTAGCTGTCCACAATCGAAGCCATTGGGTTAATCCAGCGCATCAGCCGCGCCGGATTAAACGAGAGACCCATCATGTCGGCCGTGTTAGCAAAATCTTCAAATGGATAGAAAATGGGGGTCAAAAAAAACCAGGCCAGAATGCCTACCTGCACAATTTGCAGCGTGTCGGTGTAAAACGTCTGCGCCGCCGAGAGCGCCAGCGCCAGCCCCAGCATAAACACCATCTGCGTCACCAGAATAGCCGGCACCCACAATACATGGCGCGTCAGCCCAATGCCAGAAAAATAAAGCAGCACCACCAACACCACAAAGGAGAGAACAAAGTTGACCAACTGCGAAAACATGACGCTGGTGGGCAGCAACGTGCGCGGGAAAAACACCTTCTTCACCAGCGACGCATTCTGGGTGATGGAGACCGTGCCGCCCATCACCGTCCCGGCCAAAAATTGCCAGGGAATCAGGGCCACCAGGATGAAAATGTGAAAGTATTGGATGGTGTTATTGGGGCGCAAGATGGTGAACAGGATGGTGTAAACCATCATCATCAGCAGTGGATTGAGCAGGCTCCAGACCACGCCCAGCAGCGAATTTTTGTAGCGTACCTTTACATCACGCAGCACCAGATTGCGCAGCAGGTAGTTATAGCGAAATGACTCCCGCAGTTGCCCCCACGGGGAACGAATCGCATCGGAATCAAAAACTTCGGTGGAGTGTAGCCGGTGTGTATCCATATAGTTCTCTAGATTTAACGGGTTTCAAAAACCTGTCAAATCTGCCTCAAACGGGCGGGATTATAGCGCAGTTACGGCCGTGTACCCCATCCCCCCTTCGTTTATTAACCATTATTAAGTGTCTACGCCCGTCCCGCCCCCACCAAAAATTGCCGCAGTTCCGCCAGAACGTGCGCCAACGCAGGCGCTTGATCCCGCCGCGCCGGCATCTCCGGCCAATGTTGCCGCAGCCGCGCCGCCTCATCCCGCACCGGCTGCGTCGTTTGCGGATGGTTCTGTACCACGTCGAACCAGTCACCCGCCTGCGCCAGGTTCCCCGCCTGCGCCGCCAAATCCGCCCCGGCCATCAGCGCCCACAATAGCCCCGGCGGGGACGATGCTGCCTCCGCCAGCGCCAGACTCTCCGCCAGCGCCGCCCGCGCATCAGCCATCTTCCCCAAGCGCCCCAGCACCACGCTCCAATCGGCCAGCGTGCGCATGAGCGGGATGGGCCGGTCACATTGCCGGAAGAGGGTCGCCGCCTGTTGCAGCCGCCCCTCGGCTTCGGCATACTGCCCTTGCTGGCTGGCGGCCTGCCCCAGGCAAAGCAGCGCATCCGCCTCCCCCTCCGGTGAATCCAGCGGCTGCCACAGCGCCAGCGCCTCCGCCAGATAATGGCGCGCCGTTTCCAGTTTGCCCTGCGAAATGAGCATAGACCCCAGATTGGTCAGGCAGCGGGCCACGCCAAAGGCATAACCAATTTGCCGGTAAGCGTCCGCCGCCGCCTGGTATCGTTTTTCCGCTTCATCATATTGGCCGCGCAAACCGGCCAACACACCCAAGTTGTTATTGGACGTGGCTAACCCCCACTGGTCGTTAATCGCCTGCCGCCGCGCCAGCGCCGCCGTTAACGTTTGTTCGGCCCGTCCATATTCGCCCAACTCGATCAACACCGCACCTAGATTGTCTTGAAACACGGCCGTCTGCCGGTAACTGCCTATCTCCTGACAAATTGCCAACCCCTCTTCGTATCGCCGCACTGCTTCCGGTAACTGACCGGAAACAAAAGCCAGATTGGCCAGATGCAGCAGCGCCCGCGCCGTGCCCTGGGCATCCCCCCATTGGCGAAAGAGGGCCAGGCTTTCTTCGTGGCGGGGCCGCGCCGCCGCCAGATCGCCTTGCTGCCGCGCCAGTTCACCCCAGTGTGTCAGCGCCAGCGCCAGCGCCGGGGAAGGGGGCAACGGCCGTAGCCAATCCACACTCTCCCGGTACAACACCTCCGCCGCCTCAAAACGGCCTAGCTGATGGGCAAACCGGGCCTGGTAAGCCCGGCAGCGCCCGGCCAACAGCCGCCCCGCGTCCGTCGCCGCCAGCCAATCGCCGGTCACGGCCTTAAACCGGTCATACCCCAACAGAAACGCCCCCTGCGTCTCCTCCAGATAAGCCAGCCCCCCGGCCAATTGCGCCAACAAATCTACCGCCTGCTGCGCCAACCCCCACGCCCAGGCCACCGTCAAATTGGCCCCGTCGCGCCGCAGGTCGGCCAACAGCGTGTTCGCCTGGGGGCCGTCCAGATGCGCTTCTTGGGAGCGGAGCAGCGCCGCGTAAAAATGGGCATGGGCTTCGGCTGCCGCCGCCTGTTCTGCCGGGGTCAGGCGGGCGGCGCTCAGTTGGCGCAAGAGGGTGTGTTGGCTGTAACGGCCGTCCCCCTCCACCCGCAGCAAAGAATGTTCCACCAACGTCGTCAACTCGGCCACGCCTGCCCCGGCTACGGCCGTAGCCGCCGCCAACGTAAACCCACCCGCAAACAAAGACAACCGCGCCAATACCACCTGCGCCGTCGGCGGCAGCAGCGCCCAGGAGTAATCGAATACGGCCGTCATACTCCGTTGGCGGGCGGGCACATTGCGTAAACCGGTCGCCAGCAAATCTATGCTCTCGTCCAGCTTACGGGCAATCTCCGGACAAGACAACTGACGCAGCCAGCCCGCCGCCAACTCAATGCCCAGCGGCAACCCCTCCAACCGCTGGCACAGGGAGACAATGGCCGCCAGGTCAGGCGGCGTGGGCTGGAAATGGCGCTGCAACCGCGCCGCCATCTGCAAAAATAGCTGCACGGCGTCAGACGTCGTCGCCGCCTCCCCCTCATCCGGCCCCGGCAGCCCCAGGCCACCCACATCAAACAGCCACTCCTCCTGCAATTGCAGCCGCCGCCGGGAGGTGACCAATAACGTCAGCAGCGGGGCGCGGGCCAACAAATGAGCCAGGAAATCGGCCGTTTCTTCCCCCGCACTCCCGGCCATCAACTGCTCCAGATTATCCAGAATCAATAACATCTCCTCACCGGCCAACGCTGCCGCCAACTGCTCGGGCGGCGGCGTTGGTCCCTTAAAGGTCAGCCCCAATTCGGCGGCAATCAGCGTGGGCAGCGCCGCCGGGGTATGGGCATTGGCCAGGGAGACAAAACGCAGCCCGTTCAAAAAATAGCCGCTGGCGATCAGCCGCTGCGCCGCCGCCAGCGCCAGGCGCGTTTTGCCCACACCGCCGGGGCCAATCAGGGTCAGCAGCCGGTAATGGGGATCAAGGAGATGGCGTTCCAGATCGGCCAATTCCTGGGCGCGGCCGACAAAGGGGGTGGGGGCGGGGGGCAGGTTGTGGCGCGGGGTCTGCCCGGCGCGTTGGATGCGCTGCGCCAGTTCGGATGTTTCCAGGTTGGGTTCAATGCCTAATTCTTCACGCAGCAGACGCTGGCACTGCTGATATTGGCGCAGCGCCGCTTGCAGTTGGCCGCTGCGGGCCAGGGCGGCTATCTTTTGCTGATGGGCATATTCGCTCAATGGGTTCAGGCGCAGCAGATGGTTGGCGTGTTGGAGGCAGACGGTTGGATTTTGAGCGACGGCCGTGTCCGCCAACAAACGGCGCAACAATTGGATCGCCTGCTGCTGGAGCTGCTCCCGCTTCAGCAGGCTCCACTCTTCAAACGCCCGGCTCTCGCGCAGGTAAAACCCGTCTAAAAAATCGCCGCCGTAGAGGGCTACGGCCGTTTCCATTTCCTGCCGATCTACCGCCCCGGACACGGCCGTGAACGCCGCCACATCCACCTGATATGGCAACGCCTGGTTAAAGGCAATGGTTTGCCGGGTGACGTACACATAATCCCCCACCTGTTTGCGCAGCAGCGACAGCGCCGCCCGCAAATTGGCCGCCGACTGTTCCGGGTCCCGTTCTTCCCAGAAAAATTCCGCCAGATAGTGCCGGGCGAACGGCCGTGCCTCACACGCCAGGAAGATCAACAGCGCCTCGGCCGTGCGCGAGCCGATTCCGGTTAATGGCTTCCCATTCAGAGCGATAGTCGCCTCGCCCAACAACGTCATTGTCAACATCGTTTTCTTCTCTGCCCGTTCCACGCAGAGCGTGGGAACGAGGGGGTGTGGAGGTTCTAGCCGGGCCGCCGGTTTCGTTACGGATCATGGCGGCGGCGGCTTATTATAGCCCTTACCAAGGGGCGACCAAACACGGCCGTGATTCGGTTCAGCCATTCTAAAATCTGACACAACCGGGCGATTGAAATCTCAGCAACAGAAAGCAAAGTCGGCCTTCGCCGACTGGTAATAGTCGGCGAAGGCCGACTTTTCCTTTTGTAGGTGCAGATTTATCTGCCGCCGCCGGCCGCATTGAAAATCGCCGTGATCGGTTTGTGATCGTTTGCTTTCTACACTGTGCCCCATTCACTTGCTAACCCGATGAAACAACATACGAGGGAATCATGCACCATTTAACCCATATCCAATTTTGGCGGCATATTGCCATCACGCCGGTGTTATTGGCGCTGAGCGCCCTGCTGTGCCTGGCCTGGCTGGTACAGCGGCCGGCCCAGGCTGCCCCGTTAGCCACCTGGTATGTCAGCCCCACCGGAGATGATGGCAACGACTGCCTCTCCCCGGCCACCGCCTGCGCTACCATCGGCGAGGCCATCAACAAAGCCAATGACAACGACACTATCCAGATCGCCGCCGGGCTGTACCATGAAAGCCAGATCAGCGTCTACAAACCGCTGACCTTTATCGGCGCAGACGCGGCCACAACGATTGTGGATGGCGGCGGCAACGGCCGTGTCTTCACCATCAACGCCAACAGCACCCTGAGCCATCTCACCATCCAAAACGGCGAGACGCCGGACGACCCCAACATTTTCAACAGCAGCGGCGGGGGGGTGCGCGTTACCAGCGTACAAGTCCTGCTGCAACACGTCATCGTGCGGGACAATGTGGCCGCTAATGGCGGCGGCGCCATCTTCAACAGCGGGCAACTGACCCTTGATCACAGTGTCATCCTGGGCAACAGCGCCGCCGGCTGGGGCGGCGGCATCTTCAACTATGCCGTAGGCAACAGCGCCATCACCATTACCCATTCACTGCTGGCCGAAAACAGCACTGCCGGTATCTATGCCGGCGGCCTCTACACCACCCGCCCGCTATTGGTGCAAGACAGCACCATCCGCGACAACGAAGCCGCCGGTGTGGGCGGTGGGCTGGCCGTCGCCGATGGCGCGGTGCTAGAACGAACCACTGTCAGCGGCAATCGGGCCACTGAAGGCGCGGGGATCATCGTTGAAGGGGGTGTCACGCTGCGCAACAGCACGGTGAGCGGCAATATCGCCAGCAGCAATTTCAGCGGCATCTACGCCGCCGGGCCAACGGCCGTGCTCACCCTCACCAACAGCACCATCGCCCACAATACACGCACCGGTTCCGGCGGCGTCGGCCGAAACGGGCTGGTCTTGACCAGCGGCGCTTCAGCCAGCCTCGCCAATACCCTCATCGCCCACAACCAGGGCGAACAATGTCTTTTGGGCACACTCATTTCGCTGGGGCATAACCTCAGCAGCGACACAACCTGCAACCTGACCCAACCGGGCGACCAGCAAGGGGTAAACCCGCTGCTGATGCCCCTGGGCGACTACGGCGGCCCCACCCAGACACATGCCCTGCGGCCCGGCAGCCCGGCCATCGAAGGCGGCAGCAATGCCTACTGCCCGGCAACCGACCAGCGCGGCGTAACCCGGCCCTATGATGGCGATAACAACGGCACGGCCGTTTGCGACATCGGCGCGGTAGAGGCGGAACACCAACTGGTCATCGTGGACACGGCCGTGTTGGAAGGCACCGGCGGCATGGCCACGGCCGTGTTCACCGTCACCCTCGCCCCCGACAGCAACCAGACCGTCACCGTCCAGTACGCCACCGCCGATGGCACGGCCGTGGCCCCCGCCGATTACACCGCCACCAGCGGCACGCTGACCTTCACCCCCGGCCAGACGGTGCGTACCATTGCAGTCCCCATCGTGAGCGACGCCGACGACGAGCCGAACGAAACCTTCCAGGTGCAGTTAAACAATGCCAGCAATGCCATCATTTTGATAGGCACGGCCGTCGGCACGATTATTGACGACGATGGGCTGCCCGGCCTCAGCATCAACGACATCAGTCTGCCGGAAGGCAATGCCGGGACACAGCCGGCCACCTTCACCGTCACCCTCTCCCCGGCCAGCCCGGATGTGGTGACGGTAAATTATGCCACGCTGAACGGCACGGCCGTAGCCCCCGCCGACTACACCGCTGCCAGCGGCAGCCTCACCTTCGCCCCCGGTGAAACCAGCAAAATAATCAACGTTACCATCCTGAGCGACATCATTGATGAGGGCGAGAGTGAACAATTCACCGTGCAATTGTCCGACCCCGCCAACGCCAGCTTGGAGCGGGCCACCGGCGTCGGCGCCATCCTGGACGACGATACCGCCCGTCTTTATCATGGCGCGGACATCAGCGTCTGGGAGGGGGATGGTGGGTTTACCCCGGCCGTCTTTACCGTCACGCTGTCCACCCCCGCTGCCTTCTTCATCACCGTTGAGTACAACCTCACCTCCGGTTTTGGCGTGGGCGGGGCTACGGCCGGTGAAGATTTTGCTGCCCCCTTTGTCGGCACAGTCACTTTCTCGCCAGGCCAGACCAGCCAGACCTATACCGTCAACGTCATTGGCGATCTGGAAGTAGAGCCGGACGAGGTTTTTTTCTCCACCCTCAGCAACGCCAACGCGCCCATCATCAGCAGCGGCAGCCAGGGCACGATTCTCAATGATGATTTCACGGAGCCACAGAGGGTTTATTTGCCGTTGATAAGGCGATAGAGAGGATCGGAGATTGGAGATTAGAGGTTGGAGATTGCTCAATCTCCAATCTCTAATCTCTAATCCCCACCTCCCACTCTTTCCTATGAGCAACTACCACGCCTACCTCATCCGCCTCTGGCGGGACGACGAACAGCAACCCTGGCGGGCCGAGTTGGTCTCGCCGCACAGCGGGGAGGCGCGTCACTTTGCCACCCCGGAACAGGCCTACGCCTATTTGCAACAACAATTGAAACCACAAACCGGCGAACTTTCCGCCACCGCCCTTTCCGCCACCGCAACCACCACAATGAATAAAAATTCATAATTCATCCTTCATAATTCATAATTCTCAAAGGAGCAAACGATGAACCGTAACAACAAATGGCAGCAAATGATTTCTCTGGTGATTAGCCTCAGTTTACTGATGCAGTTGGCCGGGCCGCTGGCCTGGCTGCGCCCGACAAGCGCACGGGCAGAAACGGCCGTACCCCACACCCGCCCCGACAGCACGACAGCGGCAACGGCCGTCGCCAACACCGTCACCGACCCCATCTCCCCCATCGTCACCACCCCCCTCACCCTGTCCCGCGTGCAATCCGGCTACAACACCGGCAGCAGCATCACCATCAGCTACACCGTCAGCAACAACCAGCCACCCACCGCCCTGCCGCCCATCGCCCCCTCGGCCAGCGTCACCGACACCATCACCGCCCTGGCCGCCTTCGACATCACCAGCGATGCCAACACGCTCAACCAGGTGACGTTAGCCACCACCCTCAGCGGCGGCACCCTGCTGGCGGCCGGCGGCAACCCCATCATCGTTGGCTCCACCCTCACCTGGAACCTGCCCCCTATCCCGCCGATGGGCAGCACCGTTATCACCATGACCGTGCTGCCCCCGGCCAGCGCCCCCAACTTTGTCAATCTGGATAATGGGGCAACGGCCGTTGCCCAACGTTGGGGCGAATCGGTCAGCGTGAATGCCCGCCCGGCCGTCGTCGTGCCGGATGCGATTCCGGCGGCGTACACGGCTGCCACCCCCGATGCACAGATCGCCGACGCCGACCTGCTCCACGCCAGCGCCCAAACCACCCAAGACCCGCTTGCCTTTTTTGCCACTGTGCGCGGCCTGGCCTTTGAACCGTATGTTGGCTCTTTGCGCGGCACGCGGGGCACGTTGTGGGGCGAAGCGGGCAACTCACTCGACCAAAGCAGCCTGCTGATTGCCGCCCTGCGCGCCGCCGGTGTGCCCGCCCGCTACCGGCATGGTTCATTGACCGTACCCCAGGCGCAGACCTTGTTGGCGACGATGTTCAAACCGGTTACGGCCGTTGCCGGACACCTCCCCCCCGCCGCCGAAACGGCCGATCCCCTCAATGACCCGGCCTTGCTCACCCTCACGCAAGATCATTGGTGGGTGGAAGCGTACCTGCCCGGCCAGGGCTGGACCAACCTCGACCCCAGCTTCCCGGATGCCGACGTCGGCCAGATTTTTGCCACCCCCGGCGCAAATGACCGCATCGCCGAAATCCCCGCCGAACTGCGCCACACCGTCACCTTCCGCCTGGAAGCAGAGCAGTACAGCGCCTTCCCCATTGGCGGCCAATTCCTGCAAACCATCACACCGCTGGAAACGACTTACAGTGTGGCCGAACTGGCCAGCCGCCCCCTCATCTTCGGTCATCTGGTCAACAGCAGCGCCGTTGGCGGCATCTATACCAACGTCGAACACCACTACACCCCCTATTTCACCATACAGGGCAGCGACGAATATAACCTGGGCGACACCTACCAGGATTTGCTCACCACCTTCCCCCTGGCTTCCCGCTTCACCACCGCCCTCTGGCTGACGGTGGAGACAACAAGTCCCGACGGCCGTAGCGAAACCTTCACCCGCGAAATCAAAGACCTGCTCGGCCAACACGCCCGGCTAGGCGGCGGCAATCCCGTCATCAGCAGCGACCCCAACAATGCCGCCTTCATCGGCGAAGGCGACCTCTACGTCACCTGGTTCCTGCCCAACCGGCTGCAAAATTTCCCCCTCATCCAGCGCTACCGCGACAGCATCTACGCCTCCGGGCAGGCATTTGCCGCCCAGGTAGCCCCGGCGCTGGACCTGTTCAGCAACCCCAACCCCACGCCGGAGGAGTTTGAACTGCTGCGCCAGGCTTCCGCATCCTTCCAGCAAAACCAGGCATTGGCCCAGGCCATTAGCGGCCTGGATTTTGCCCTGTTCACCGACCGCACCGCCGGTCATCTGGAAAATGGCCTGCTGGTTAAACTGTTCTACAGCCAGCCGCGCATCATCACCACCGAAACCTTTTATAACCCGGCCACCGACACCCTGCGCAAAAGCATAGACCTGCGCACCACCCGCGCCACCACCATCGTTTATCCCGGCCAGGCGACATCGGCCGGCCGCACCGCCAACTGGCTCAAAGGGGTGGCCGAATCCTACTACGAAGGGCAGGCATTGGAACGTTTCACCGGCGTCGCCCCGCTGACCACCGCCCGCATTTTTGACGCCATGGTCGAGCAGGGCATTGAACCCCTCCTCGTCACCCCGGCCAATGCCGCTTTGCTGGAACTGTTTCCGCTCGACCCCGCCGCTTACGCTTATGCCGCCGCTGCCCTGCAAGAGGGCAAACAGATCCTCATTCCTTCTCATCCTGTGCAATTGGATGGCCAGGCGGTGTTGGGCTGGTGGGAAATTGACCCGCTTACCGGCGAAACGATCAGCGTCTCCGAAAATGGCCTGCACCTGTCGCTGGTCGAGTGGACTTATATTTCCATAGGCTTTGGCGCACCGTTCACCTTTGAAGCGGTTTACAGTCTGCGCAATTCTGTAAAGGAAATATGGGACTACGTTGTCTGCCACGCTGTCCCGGCTTTGGGTGGCACCGTGCGCGCCGCCATGAACGATGAGTGTGAGCTGGAAAACCCCTTTAGTCTGCCCTGGCCCTTTACCTGTTCCTTCTGTCCCTCGTTCAACAACCCGGCAGAGCCAACGGCCGTCGCCCCGCAAATAGAAACTTCCTGGATGGATTTACCCGCCCACCTCTGCCCCATTGACGATTGTGGCCTGGAGCGGTTTGTGCTGGGCGCAGAGCGCGACGGCCCCATGCCCCTGCCCGATATTTTGTTCCGCCAAAACCTCTTTTATGCCGGGCAGGAACGCATCGGCAAGACATTGACCGTTGTGGACAATGGCAGCGGCGGCCAGCCCGCGTTGACCATGACCACCGATCCGGCGGCGACCACGGCCGTGCCCTACACCCTCACCTCCTTCGATGTCTTGCTCGACGCCAACTTCAGCGGCCCCGTCAGCGTCAACGTCTACGCCCCCACCCGCTGGTTTGTCAACATCGTCGGTGACAACACCGTTGAGTACGCTTTCCCCGTTGGCATCCCCGCCGGAAGCTACGAAATAACGCTGGTGGCCCAGGCGGCCGACCACCCCGATGTGATGGTCACGGCCGTCCACACCGTCACCATCAACGACAACAACAGCCTTAGCCTGACCATCACCCCGGAAGCCCGCCTGACCGTGCCCATGAACCAGGCCGCCATTGCCGCCGTCTCCGGCCAGACCAACGACGGCGAAGCGGAAATACCGCAAAGCGCCTACCAGTTGGAACTGTGGAACGAAACGGCCGTCACCCAAACCATCACCGTCGCCGCCAGCGGCCCCCCGGCCAACTGGCTGCTGCTCAACGGCCAGCGCCAGAGCAGCGCCGTCATCACCCTGGGATCGTATGAACGGGGTTTTGTGGGGTTGGTCATTCAGCCGCCCACCGGCCAGCCGCCCGCGCCGGGAACCAGCTACCCCCTCAACGTCACCGCCAGCAGCGGCAGCCTGAACGCCAACGCCAGCGCCACCTGGACGATGCCGGGGCAGCCCTTCAATTACCTGTCGTTGGCCGGGCAAACGCTCTACCTCGGTCCCGACGATGCCCTGGACATCCCCTTGACCATGCAAAACGTGGGCAACGCCGCCGGTAGTTTTGCCCTGGATGTGACCCTGCCCATTTCGGCGGGCACGGCCGTACCGCCACCCAACCCGCTCAACCTGGCAGTCGGCCAGACGGCCGTGCAAACCATCACCCTCAACAGCGCCGACTTGAACCTGGGGGCGCGTTTCCCGCTGCTCTTGGCCAGCGCCGCCCCGGATGGCAGCGGCGGCGACCTGTACACACAATACCTGTTGACCCAGGTGCAAATCGTCAGCCCCGAAAGCGCCGCCCTCTTTGCCGCCGCCGATAGCTGCACTTTGAATGACAGCCTGGGCGCCGGTCTGGAAGCGTTGGCGACGGCCGTTGTGGAACTGGAACAGTGGTGCAGCCTGGGCAACTGCCCGCTGCCCCTGCGCGACCGGGCCGCCGCCGCCGGGCAAACGGTCATCGGCCAGGCACGCACCGCCGCCCAACCGATGACGCTGCCAGCCCTGGCCGATGTGGAAACGGCCGTGACCATCCTCAGCACCGCCACCGGCAACAGCAACATTCTGGCCGCCATCGCCGATGTGAGCTCGGCCGTAACCGCCCTCAGTGGGAATTTATGTCAAGTGGAGCAGCATCGGGTGGACGGCCGTTTTACCCCCTACGTGCAGGCCATCTTGCTCGGCGACAGCGCCAGCTTTAGCCTGGACGTACACAACCAGGGCACGCTGACCACCACCTATGCCATCACCATCACCGGCCTGCCCGGCGGCGACCTGCTCTTTAACCAGACGATCCCGCCGGGGGCGACGGCGAATCTGCCCGTGGCCCCGACGCCCAATACGATGGGCAACTTTAACCTGACGGCCGTCATCGTGGCCGACGTGATGGGTGACGTGGCGGTGCAGGATACGGCCGTGGCCCGCCTCAATGTCGTAGACAAATTTGTGCAGATCACCCAGGTCATCGCCGACCCGCCCTTTGTGGAAACGGGCATCAGCGCCACCGACCTGCGTGTGGAAGTGGCAAACTTTGCCGGGGTCGCCATACCCGCCCAGGCCCATACGGCCATCCTTGCCCCGGACGGCAGCCAGCCGTTCAGCGCCATCATCCCCCTGAACATCCTGGCGGGCAACCCCCGCCTCTACGAACTGAGCAACGTGAACACGTCCGGCTGGGCGGCGGGCATCTACACCGTCACCGTCAACCTGCTGGACGGAGACAACAACCTTATCCCCGACGGCAGCGGTTACGGCTATTTCAGCGTCGGTCAGGCGCTGCAACTCAGCCAGGCCGTTTACCCCGACGTTGTCGCCCCCGGCACGGTGACGGTGACGACGGTGATTACCAGCGAGATTGCCGGTAATCAGTTATCGGTAATCGGTAATCAGTCAATGACGATGTATGATGCGCCGTTGACGGCCGTTGACCTGACCTACCTCAATCCAACCATTCCCAACGAGGTGCCCGTTGTTGAAGCTGGCCTTGTGCATGCCCCCGTTTTGGGGCAAGGGCAAGAGGGGCAACCACAAGGGTTGCCCGTACAGGAAGGTGGATTAGAAGAGGAACGGCCGTTGACCGATGACAACAGCCTCCCGCTCACCCCGTTTTACAGCGAAGGGACGGATAGCGACGAACCATTCATAATTCCTGATTCACAATTCCTAATTTTCTTCTCCCCCGCCTTCACCCGCACGGAGCAAAACGACCCGGACTGGAGCTATACCGGTACCTGGACAAATATCAACTTGCAGCGGGCCAGCGGCGGCAGCCATTGGCGTAATGCGGCGGCGGGCAGCACGGCCGTGTTACCCTTCGATGGTACCTGGATCAGCCTTGGTTTCATCGCCGACCGCTTTAGCGGTTACGCCGAAATCTTCATAGACGGCAACAGCCAGGGGATCATAGACCTGTACCGCAGCGAAGAAACGGCCGTCAGCTACCTGTTCGACGGCCTCAGCAACGGCGCCCACACCCTGGTCATCCAGGTGACGGGCAGCGCCAATCCCTACGCCAGCAACAGCCGCGTCCAACTCGACTACGCCGACTTTGGCGACGGCTCCGCCCTGCCCGACGGCGACTTTGAGCAGGATGACGCCCGCATCTTCAAGAGCAACGGCTGGTCTACCACCAACTACGGCGGGGCCAGCGGCGGCAGTTATATCTCCAGCAGCACCGCCAACGCCTGGTTCCCCTTCACCGGCGACTCCTTCAGCCTGCATACCATTGCCTACAGCAGCGCCGGCAAGGCGCGCCTCTTTGTGGATGGCGTCTATTTGGACACCGTCAATATGTTTGCCCCCGTTTTTTCCACTTCCGGCATCCCCCGCGTCTTCTCCTATGAAGGGTTGGGCGCCGGCCCCCACGTCTTGCAGGTGATGACGTACCAGAACATTACCTCAATTGACAAACTCACCACCCCCGGCACAGGCCCCTTCATTGACCCCAACCCACCTGTCACCGGCGTCACCCGTTATGAGGCGGACTACCCGGCCATTTTGTACAATGGCGTCCCTTTCACCCAAACGGCGCAAAGCTGGAATCGTATTGCCAGCATCGTCTCCAACCGCGCCAGCGCCGGCGAGTACATCTACTCCGCCACCGCCAACGACACCATCAGCTTTGCCTTCGCCGGGGATTGGCTGGGCATCGGCTTTGCCACCGACCGCTTTGGCGGCCAGGCAGAGATTGCCATTGACGGCCAGCCGCTGCAAACGGTGGATTTGTACAGCCGCGAGGATGATACCGCCAGTTTCTACTTCAACGGCCTGGGCGCAGGGCCACACACGGTTACGATCACCGTGTTGGGCACCAGCCACCCCAATGCCAGCGGCGCGCGTGTTCACCTGGACTTTTTTGATGTGTGGGATGGATTGCCATTGGCCGAAGGGACGTTTGAGGAGGACAACGGCCGTCTCTTCACCAGCAACGGTTGGGGGCGCACCGTGGAAAGTAACGCCAGCGGCGGCGCATATGCCAACAACACCAACCCCAGCGGCACCATCTGGTTCCCCTTCACCGGCGACTCTGTCACCTTCCAGGCGTGGGCGCAGCTCAGTTACAAACAGTTCGAGATTCGCATTGACGGCGTGTCCCACGGGCTGTTCGATTTATACGCCTATACCGACAGCCCACGCACGTTCTCCTTTGACGGCCTGGGCAGCGGCCCACACGTGCTGGAAGTGCGCCAATATCGGGAAACGGTGACGGTGGATGCCTTCTTCACCCCGGCCATCGAACCGGCTACGGAACCACCACCGGCCACATCCATCACCCGCTACGAAGAAAACCACCCCGCCATGCGCTACAACGGCTACCCGCACCGCACCATGCCCCAAAGTTGGACCAACCAGGGCAACAACTGGCAAACCAGCGGCAGCTACAACGTCAGCAGCAGCACCGCCGGTAATAGCTGGCGTCTGGACTTTGAAGGAGTGTGGGTCAATGTGGGCTTCCACAGCGTCACCGGCGCGGCCGAAATTTTTATTGATGGTCTCTCGCAAGGCATTGTGCAGACGGGCGGCGGCACCAATGAGGTGATTAACTTCCCCTTTGCCAATTTGTCCCCCGGCCCCCATACCGTCGAGGTGGTGGTCGTCAGCGGCGTGGTGCGGCCCGACTACATTGACGTGTGGGATGGGCAACCCCTGGCCAACGGCTGGTATGACGCGCAATTAGAAGATGAGAACGGCCGTTTCCACTTCAGCAATAAAACCTGGTGGCGTTGGGCGGCAAATGAATACGCCTGGGAGGGGGATTACCTGACCAACTTTGCCAGCACCCAAAACAACATCTGGTTCACCTTTACCGGTACCGACCTCACCATTCTCGGCTACCAACGGGCCAACACCGCCCTGCATGTGGTCATAGATGGCGTGTTCCAGGGCGTGTATGACATGACCCCCGAATTCGCCGAGCAGCCCTTTGCCCTACACTTCCCCGATTTGGGCGAAGGAGCGCACGTGGCGCAGGTCTACCTGCCCTCCAGCGGCGGGCTGGTGGCGCGAGTAGATGCCTTCCACGTCAACCCGCCCCATTTCCACAGCCATACCCCTGTGGTAGAGTGGTATGATTTCAGCCCCCAAGAGAGCGTACCCCCGTCGCCCGGTACCGGGTTGGCTACCAGTATTGCCATTGGCGATCTGAACGGGGATGGATCGGTGGAATTGGTTGTGCCGGGAGTGAACGGCCGTCTCTATGTCTATCGTGGTGACGGGCAAGACGCGGGCAACGGCTCGCCCATCCTCTGGACAAGCGATCTGGTTGGCCCGGCGGCCGAACCCGCCCTGGCCGATTTGAACAATGATGGCCTATCCGAAATCATCGTCAGCGGCCAAAACGGCACGTTCGCCTTCACCCATGACGGCAACGTGTTGTGGCACAATCCCAACGTCATCTCCTACTATCCCAACGAGTCGTTCGGATGGGGTGGCCCCACCATAGGCAACCTTGACCTGGACCCTGAACCAGAAATCGTCATCGCCGCCTCAGATGATGCTGTCTACGTCCTCGACCACGAGGGCAACATCCTCTTCAGTGATCCCATCGGCCGCTGGCCCACCGTGCCGGTGCTGGCCGACATCACCGGCGATGGCATTCTGGACATTCTTGTGGCCCGCGAGTGGGAGTTGAAACTCTTTGACTATTTCAACGGCGGCCAGCTTGTCTGGACTTACGTGCAAACGGATACCGTCAACCATCTAGGGGGGCAGGGGGTCTTTGGCGCCCCGGCCGTGGCCGACCTGACCGGTGACGGTCAGCCGGAAATCATCATCAATTGGGGCCACGTCATCGAAGCCCTGCGCGCCGATGGCAGCCGGCTGTGGCGCTACCACACCAATAACAACAACCTCTTCCGCCCCAGCGGCGTCACCGTGGCCGACGTGACCGGCGACGGGCAGATGAACATCGTCACCGCTTCGGCGGTTAGCGCCGGCTTCATCATTTTCAACCATCTGCTGATGGTGTTGGATGCTGACGGCAACCTGGTCTGGGATCAGTTGGTGGCCGACAACACCGCCTCCGCTTCCGGCGTAGCCGCCCAGGATTTGACGGGCAACGGTGTCTGGGAAATTCTCTGGAATGGCAATACCGATGGCTTCCTGGTCATTCGCGGCAGCGATGGCAAACGGCTGTTCAACGAGCCGGTCACCGCTTCCGGCACGGTGGTGGATTACCCCACTTTGGGTGACGTGGATGGCGACGGTCATGCCGAAGTGGTGCTGGGTGGGCGCAATGGCCTCTTTGTTGTGGGGCATGATGGCCTATGGGCCGATTCACGCCCCTTGTGGAACCAACACAACTATCACATCACCAACATCAACGATGACTGGAGCATCCCCATCAGCGAACCGAACAGTTGGGAACTGCACAATACCTACCGCACCCAAACGCCGGATCGCAGCCCCGCGCCATCCTACCAGATGGTCTTCACCTACACCGAAGGCGCCCCCCACGTGACGGTGTTGACCGACACCGCCTCCATTCCCCTGACGGCCAATCCGCCGCTGTATGGCTGGGAATACCGCCAGGAGTGGTATGAGCCGCTCATCGCCACGACCTTTGACAGCCTGTTGACGGAGATGCAGCCGGGCGAAACGCGCCAGGTGTCCGCCGGGACGGAAGTGGGCTATCGCTTGCCCAGCGGCTTCAACTACCTGACGCTGCCGCCGCTGTATGTGACCGCGCCGGGCCTGGGCGAACTGGCCCCGGCGGCGCAGAGTGTGGTGGTGGGCGGCACGGCCATTTACACCCTCACCCTCAGCAATCCCGGCAGCAACACGGCCGTTTACAGCCTCTTCCCCGGTGGCATCCCCGCCGATTGGCTGGACTACCCGGCTACGGTGCCCATCGGCGCGGGGCAGACGGCCGTTGTCCCCATCCTGGTCCACACCCCAGCCAACGCCGACCCGGACACGCTGACGCTCTGGCTGGACGTGGACAATGGCAGCGGCGGCCTGGATGACTTCTCGGCGCAATTGACCTTGTTTGAGGGGTTGGCTCTGGCGCTGACGCCATTCAGCCAGAACGGGCCAACCGGCCAGCCGCTGACCTACACCTTGACGATCAGCAATCTGGAAACGGCCGGGCGCACCTATGACCTGACGGCCGTTGGCCTGGCCGATGTGACCGTACCGGCGAATGTGAGTGTGGCAGGCAATGGGGTAGAGGTGGTGACGGTGACGGCCGTGCCGCCCGCACACGGCCCCCAACCTTTCACCATCACCGCCGGCGCCAGCAGTGGCACACAGGATAGCGTGGACGGGGTGGCAGTGGGCGACGGCCGTTTTGGTATCCTGGCCGCCTTCCACCCTGATGTTGTTGTCACCGGGCCGGGGGCGACGGCCGTGTATACCCTCACCCTGACCAACATGGGGGACACGGCCGACAGTTATGCCCTCAGCCTGGACGTGCCCGCCGGTTGGACGGCCGAACTGACCCGCTACGGCCAACCCGTCAGCGAAATCAGCCTGTCCGCGCCGCTTTATAACAGCGCCGACCTGCGGCTGCTGGTGACGCCAGCCACCAGCGCCCAGCCGGGCAGCTACCCACTCACCCTGACGGCGCAGTCAATGAATCAACCGGGTGTGGTGGGTACGGCCGTAGCCACGGCCAACGTGACGGCGCGGGGCGTAACCGTCGCCATCAACCCGCCCAACCAGAGCGTAGACCCGACCACACCGGCCACCTGGGACATCACCGTCACCAACGTGGGCAGCCTGGCGGATACGTTTGCCCTGACGGTGAGCGGCCCGCTGGCGGCTGCCGGGGAACTGTCGGCGGCGGCGGTGACGCTGGCCCCCGGCGCGGCGCAAACGGTGCAGCTCACCGCGGCCGACCTGCGTTTCCTGCTGCCCGGCGCGCACCAGTTTGCCGTCACCGCCCAATCCCAGACGGATGGGCAAATTCAGGCGGAGGATGTGGCCGGTTACACCATCGTCCCCTTTGCCGCGGTGGCTGTGGCCTGGCAGCCCACCAGCCGCACGGTGACGGGTACACTCAGCACCGGCCTGACCTTTGTCATCAGCAACACGGGCAACACGTTGACGGAATACCAGTTGGACTTTGCCGGGGCGGGCTTAACGGCCGTGACCGACCTGCCAACCATCTCTATCCCGGCGGGGGGCACGGCCGTGCTGCCGGTGCAGGTCACAGCCAACAGCGGCGGCAGTTATGACCTGTCTGGCACAGCGACGACAAACGGGGCCACCGCCAATGCCACCGCCAGCCTCACCTTCCTCTTTGACGGCGAGAACCAGCCGCCGCTGGTAAACGCCGGGCCAGATCAGGCGGCACACGTGGGTCAACCGGTGCAGTTTAGCGGCAGCGCCAGTGACCCGGACGGGGATGATCTGGTCAGCATAGTCTGGACGTTTGGGGATGGCGGCTCGGCCAGCGGCACGCTCACGCCGACACACAGTTATGCCACGTCCGGCGTCTACACCGTGACGCTGACGGTCACGGACAGCCGGGGCGCTCAGGCCAGCGACACGCTTCAGGTGACGGTCACGGCGGATGGGTATCAGATTTATCTGCCGGTGATTGTGAAGTGATGCGTGAGGCGTGATGCGTGAAAGACCCCTCACGCATCACGCCTCATGGGCCTGCGCGTATACGGCCGTGACCCTTGCCGCATTTTCGGCGATGGTGACTACTGGTTGTATGCCGCCGCGCAAATGAGCCAGCTTTTCTGGCTGCTCAAGCAGGCCATGCAAAGCAACGGTCAATGCCGCGGCGTCACCCGCCGGAAAGAGCAACCCATCCACCCCGGCCCGTACTCGTTCCGGCAATACGCCAATGTCAGAGGCGATTACGGGCACACCAGCGGCAAACGCTTCCTGCACGACCAGCACGGCCGTTTCATACCACAGGCTGGGGACTACCACCACATCCAGTTCAGCCAAAGCTGACCAGAGATTTTCCGGCGGTAGCCGGTCAGCAAAGGTGATACCGGGATGGGAAGCCATCGTTCGTAGACCCGCCACGTAATCAGGAAAGGTTTGCAGATCGCCATAGAGCGTCAGACGAACCCCCTCTTGTGGCAGTTGGTTGACCGCCTCCACCAGCACGTGGACTCCTTTTTGGGCCGCGATGCTGCCGATGTAGCCGATGTGCAGGCCATCATGCGGTTGGCGCGGTGACATGTGCGTGGGCGTGTAAATGCCATAGGGAATGACTTCCATCCGGTCTGCGGGCGCGCCCATTTGCTCATAAACGCTGGCTGTAAAGTGAGACGGGATGATAAGGCGTTTTGCTTTGTTGAGAATGGGCTGCAAACGGCCGTGACGGAAGGCAAACAGCGGCGCTAACAAAGGGATAGCGGGAACAAAGTTCCCGTGCCCTACCCGTGCCAGGGCGCAGCGGGCGCAGTTCAGCCAGTAGTGGGGGCCGGCGCATACCGTCTCATCATAATTGGTGAGCAGTTGGGCATTAGCGCACACATACCAGTAATCGTGCAGGGTGATCACATAGGGCAGCCCGGCCTGCTGTATGAGCTGTACCAGACTCAGCGGCAGCCCCATGAGATGCTGAATATGAACAATATCTGGCTGCTCCTGGTGCAATGTGTGGGCAAACGCACGGCTTAGTTCAGTTTGACGAAAATTGCTGCGAAAGACGGCCGTGGCGCTGCGTTCCCCCACCGGGATACGATAAATGCGCAGGCCGTTGTCGGTCGTCGGTAATAGGTGATCGGTAATCGGTAAGGCGGTAGGGGTAAAGATGGCGACGGAATGTGCCTGCGCCGCCTGGTAACGGGCTAATGCCTGCGTGTACAGCTCCGAGCCGCCTACTTTTTCGGGCAGGTATTGGTGGATGAGGTGGAGAATACGCATGTTTTCGTGATGCGTGATGCGTGATGCGTGACCGCTTTTCACGAGTCACACATCACGCATCACGTCTGGCGGGTCGCCTGGTAATTTGCCAGGACGCGGTCGGTGACGGCCGTCCAGGTGTAGGTGGTTTCGGTTTTGAGACGGCCGTGTTCACCCAGTCTCGTTCGCAAATCCGCATCCACCAGCAGTTGGTGGAGCGCCTGGCTGAGGGCGGGCACGTCGCCAAAATTGACCAGCAGCCCATTCTGGCCGTCATCTACCACGCCGGGAATGCCCCCGGCGCGGGCGGCGATGACCGGGACGCCATGCGCCCACGCCTCCAGCAGCACAATACCAAAGGAGTCGGTGCGAGAGGGCAGCAGCAGGGCGGTGGCCCCGGCCAACAGCCCATGTTTGTCGGCGTCAGAGAGAATGCCTAACGGCCGTATCCCCTCCTTTTCTCGTGCATCCAGCCGGGCATAAAAACGGTCAAATTCGGGGGCGGTCTGGCCTATGAGCAGCAGGGTGACGGCCGTGCCCTGCTGCCGTAAGGCCAATACTGCCTTCGCTGCATCAATGGCCCCTTTCTCAAAACTGGCCCGCCCCACAAACAGGACATAAGTCGGTTCTACCCGATATTTCGCCAGCAATGAGACCGGTTCCGGTAACGCGGGCAGCGGGTCTAAACCGGAGCCAACCACATCCAGGCGCGCCGAGGTTATACCCCAGGTTGCCAGGCCCTCTTTTTCAATTTCCGTCAGGGTCAAAACCCGGTCAGCGTCGGCGAGCAGACGCAGTTGGTGCTGCATGGTGGAGTTGCGGGCCACCCGATCATGCCCGGTACCCAGGTGGGCAAAGGGGGTGGCGACATAGGGGATGCGGTGCAGCCGGGCATAGTGCCAGCCGACCAGCAGCGGCCATTCCCAGGAGATGTTGAAGCCATGCACCACAGCGAATGATCGGGGCAGAGATGCCAGCGCCGTTTCCAGACCAGCGATGGGTGGGATGAGGCGCGCCATGCGACTGAGCACGGCCGTCTGGTTCCCGGGCAACATGGAAACCAGAACCATCAATTTTCGCCAGCCCATGAGCGCGGGACGGCCGCCGGGAAACGGCCGTAAGGCACAACGAATGACGGTGACGCCCGCTTCGGTGCTGGCGGTGGGCCGCTGCGGGGGTGTGCCCTGCCAGAGTGCTTTTTCCAGGGTGGCGTTGCTGGTCACGGCCGTGACATGATGCCCACGCCGCACTAACTCTTGCGCCAGCGCGGCCACATACCGTTCGCCGCCGCCGGGAAAGGGGGGGTAGGCGGGGGTTAAGAATAAAATTTGCATCAGCTGCGGAAGAGGCGAATAAGCAGCTCATCCACCAGATGGACGACCGGACTAAGGCGGCGGTTGCGTTGCTGAAAGGTGTGGTACCGCCAGGCAAACTTCTCTCCTTCCCTCGCCATTTGAGCCGCCAGTCGTTCGGCGGCAAAGGAATACAAGGCGATATCTAGTTGATTTGCTTCTAAAATTGCCTCTCGTGCAGCGGCCGTAAGCGCTTGTTTGCCATCGCTGTCTGGGGTGACGTTACGCCGGGCATAATAAACGCTGCGCCAGCGGAAGACGGGCTGCATTAACAGGAGCGATTGATCGAACTGTTCGGTGAGGCCAACAAAAGCAAAACGCTGCCCCAGGTTGCGCCTGGCCGTTTCCAATTCCTCTGGGCCACATTGCCCAAAGGGAACGCTATACAACACCCCGGCTATCATGCGCGTTTGCCCGTTGTCCACCATCACGTCAACGCCACTGCGCACAAAGGCTTCCAAATCCAATTGACGGCCGTTTACCACCTCATGACAGTAATGGTCAGGGTCGCGGCGCACATGGGCATAATAGGAGACAATGCGGGACACCGGGTCACGGAGGACAGTGAAATAGGTGGACGGCCGGGGCACATAAGCATCCACACCCATCTCAAAATGGCCCATCAGAAAGCGGATGCGCGCCCGCTGGTTTATCGGCAGTTGTTGAAAAGCAGGCAGGCTGTCGGCGGAACTGCCCACATGGTATAGGTGTGCCGGGCGATACTGGCGCTTAATGATGCGGTGCAGGGAGGTCCCGGCTGTTTTGGGGATGTGCAGGAAGATAATGGTGTGGTCTGATGGGACGGGGGTGAGAAAATCACGCATCGGCTGCCGTTTCACTTTCTAGTTTTGCCAGCCGCCTGTCCAGTTCAGACAAACGGGCACGAACCTGGTAATCTTGATGCTGATTGAGCGCATCCAGATAGAGCAACCACTCGCCATAGGTCTGGTTCACGGCCGTTTGTCGCCGCGCCAGTTTTCGCACATAAAAGATGACCAGGTTGTGCATCTCATATTTGAAGCGATGTACCCAGGCCCCCAATAGGGGGATATTAGTAGGTCGTGCTTCCAGTTTCACATCTAATTTTTCGGTCATGGCTTCTTGAATGTCAGCCGTATCGCGCCAGAAATCATCGTCGGCCGTGGCAAGCAGCCCGGTGTTATTACCATCCGGCGCGGGTGGCAACTGTCGCTGCGCTTGCCAGCGCGCCTGCCGCCGCACCTGGGCGGTGTATTCCAGGTTGACCGCCGCGATTTCTTGCAGCAAAGTTAATAACATATCGTTTAACTGGAACTGGCGCGCCGCTACCTCTTGCCAGTTTGGTTTATCGTGGCCGGGTTGGAACAACTCGTGGCGCAGCCTGTTTTGGAACTCTTTCACCTGGGCTATACCCTGGCCCAACTCATTCCTGGCAATAGCGCCCTGAATCAATTCAAATTCAATTTCACTTAAGACATCTTGAGCGGATAACATGCTTTTCATGGTGTTTCTTCAAATTGTGCCGCGATGACACGGCGATAAACGGCGGCAAAACGCCGCGCCATTTCGATATGGGTGAATTGTTGCAATAGTCGCTGCCGCCCGGCCAACCCCATCTCCCGCAATTTGGCCGGTGATTGTAATAAGGTCAACATCGCCTCGGCCAAAGCCGCCGGCGCTTCTGGCTCTACCAGCAACCCGCTGACGCCGTGCTCTACCACTTCTGGAATGCCGCCAGCCTGGCAACCGATAACAGGTTTGGCATAATTCATCGCTTCCAGATAAATCAGGCCAAAGGATTCATACAATGAGGGGGCCACAAACAAGTCGCAGTTTTGATAATGCTGCTGCAACTCGGCTTCACTGACAGCGCCGGTAAACTCCACACGCCCGGTCAGTTTTGGGTGCTGGCGCTGAAAGGTGGCCGCATAATCAGCGCCATGCCGTGCCAGAAAACCATCCTGGTGGCTGTTGTCGGCGCCAACGATAACAAAACGGACGTCTGGCAAACGACCAGCCACGCGCGGAATGGCGGCAAAGAAGTCGCGGATGCCTTTGCGTTTTTCCAGCCGCCCGACGTAGAGAACGGTGAGGGTAGGCGGGGGATTTTGGGGGTCAAACGGCCGTACCATCTCGTCTGGTACGGGCACAATGCCATGCGGGATGATGGTCAGGCGGTCAGAGTAGTGGGTAAAGCCATACACTTTTTGCACGGCCGTGACAGTTGCTTGAGAATTAGGCACCAGGTGGGCGGCGCGGGAAACAAAGCTCTGCTCCATTTCGCCCAACAGGCGTGAGTCGGCGTCTTTGTCTTGCTGGATGGTGGCAATTTGTTTGATGGCCGTTTGCAGCCGCAACACGACCGGAATTTCCCCGGACACGGCCGTGACCAACCCATCCATCTGCCACAATGGGGAATCCACCACCTGTATGCCGTCATTTAAGCGTAGGCGACGCACTTGTTCATAGACAGCATGGCTGTAATTAAGAACGTGGTGCAGCCGCGGGTATAGATGGTAACTGCCATAACGCGCCATCTGGTACGGCGTCTGGTGGACAAACGCACCATCATAAAATGAAACAGCGTCTTTCTCGCCGCTGGTAATGACATGCACCGTATGCCCCAGTTCAAACAAACCCTGGGCCATCAAATGGGTATGGCGGCCAACCCCTTCGTATTGTTGTGGCGGGTATGCC
Source organism: Chloroflexota bacterium (assembly GCA_014584575.1). Taxonomy (GTDB): domain Bacteria; phylum Chloroflexota; class Anaerolineae; order Promineifilales; family Promineifilaceae; genus CAADGU01. The sequence goes on along the minus strand of JACTMP010000032.1, from coordinate 111,680 downwards.
TGGCTCAACAAACAGATGCGTAGAGGTGATTCCGGCAGAGTGATAGGTGGCTGTTGTCCGGTGAGCGGGTCCACGGTTGGTTGCATAACGGAGTTCTCATTCTGAAAAGGAAGAAAGGGATCGCGTGGGGACGACGCCATGCTAAGGTCAAGTGCGGGCAATTGTCTGGTTGATTGGCGCAGGCCATTATAAGCGCCGCTAACCACACCCTGTATCTCTTGCAGGCGCATCCGCCAATGTTGTCTGGCGGTAATCAACCGCTCGCGGCGCAAATGGCTGTACCAGAGTAAATGGCCGTGCCACAGATGCAGGCAGCGGCGGAAGATATGGGCACGGCCGTTGCCGCCTAATGGCCCATTTTTCAAGCTAAAGTAAAAAGCAGCCTTGGTTTGTATCCACCAGTTACCGACCGAAGTGTTAACGGTGCGGTTACGGCTGGAAGCGGGCACATGGTAAACCACCGCTTCTTTAACGGGGTGAACCAGCTTGCCTGAATTTACCAACCGCAGCGCAATGTCGGTATCGTCGTACACCCATTGATAAAATTCATCAAAGCCACCCACTGCCAGCAAATCCTGGCGGCGAAAAACCATGTTGGTGCCCATCATCCGGCCATGCCACTGATACCCCTCGCCGGGCGGAACGATGGCTTCCAACCAGGAAGCGCGCACATCCATCTGCTCTGCCAGCCCGGAGGCGATGCCAATATGGTGCTGGATGAGCGGTTGTTCGGGGTGGATGCGGTACACCTTGCCTCCCGTTCCTGCTAACCGGGGGTTGGCAAACAGGCGGTTGATCTGCGCCAGCCAGTGGTGGCTGGGCACCGCATCATCATCAATGAACGCAACCAGATCGCCCTGTGCTGCCAACAGGCCGATATTGCGGGATTGGCTGAGGTTGGCGGTGGGGCAGTGGAGCAGACGGAGACGGCCGTTATAGTCTGTGAGCATCTCGATAGTATGGTCTCTGGTTGGCCCTACTACCACAATCACCTCAAAATGTGGATACGATTGGCTTTCTAACGCTCGCAGTAAGGTACGCAGTGAGTCAGCCCGGTCTATGGTATTCACGACCACCGAAAAAGTATGTTCAATCATGCTCATATTGCAGCACTGTTTCCAACAAACGCAGGCGATGTTGTTGCTGTTCATCAAACAACACGAGTGCGGTTATCAGTTGTTCTGTCAGTTGTTCTGCTGTTTGTTGCCTATGCACTATCTGGTCCATCCGGGCTACGTGTAAAGTATTTAGCCGAGCCTGTAGAAAGTAGTCCCGCAGCGTGATCAAGCTCAACGGCCGTTTTACCAACAGCCGCAACCATCGCTGGGCACGTGTTTCCGTCGTTGGTTGTAGCGGATGGCGGAAGTAGAGCCGGGTTAACAGTGCAATTTCCTGCTGATGCCACTCTTCCAGAGCCTGGTCGCTGACCTGCAACTGTGCTTGTAAAGCCAGGCGCTGGGCAACCAGCCGCCCTACGGCCACATTTGGCTGCTGCCATTTTTCCCAGGCGTGGCGCGCCAGTTCACCAAAACCCACCAGCAGATGACGTGCATGGGCGGATGGTGTAGCCATGTCCAAATCACGCTGGCGGCTGGCCAGAGTGGCGGGCAAATCACGCAGGGTATGGTGCGCGGCTACCAGGCGGCCGATGGTCTGGTCGTGATAGGCGTCGGCCACGATGTCGGCTGTTTCGGCCTGAAAAAAAGCAGGCAGATCGGCGGCCGTGAAATGTTTACAAATGAAGCGATAACGGGCACGGTGCTGGTGAATGGTGTGGCGGACGGGGTCTTTGAGCCATTGGCGGCTGCTGAGGAGATGGGTGCCGGCCAGCGCTGGCGCATAGAGTACATCAAACCCTTTGTGCCGAGCGCGATAGCAGTAATCGCTTTCTTCAAAGTAGGCGGGGTAAAAGCCTTCGTCCAACGGGCCAACCTGTTCCCAAACGGTGCGACGCAAGGCGAGGAGGGCGCCGGTCACGTAATCGGATGGGCGGGCACGGCCGTCGGTGGGTATGTCTGCCCGGTGTTCACCATAACCGCCGGGCTTTTGAATGGCCGCCCCGGCATGATTGACGGCGCCATCGGCATTGTACAGCGTGGCGCCCACGATGCCGACGGTGGGGTGTTGGGTGAAGGTTTCGACGACGGCCGTGAGCCACCCCTCATGCACCAGGCAATCTTGATTGAGCAGCAGGAAGACGTCTCCCTGTGCGGCCCGCATCCCGGCGTTTACGCCGCCGGCAAAACCAAGATTGACGGGCTGGGGCAGCAGCCGCACCTGGGGAAATTGGGCAGCAATGAGGGCGGCGGCATTGTCCGGCGAGCCGTTGTCTACACAGATGATTTCGTGGAGGGTGGAGGTGGCGTGTTGGGTGACGGCCGTCAGGCATTGCCCGATAACTTCCTCTCCAAACCACACCGGAATGATTACCGAAACGCGCATAACGTGAGCTACTTTTTTACCAGCGGCAGGAATACCTGGCGGTCAGTGGGAAAGGCGGTAATGGTGTTGGATGTGCCAATCGTAGCGCCGCTCCCGTTCCGTGCTTCCACACGGATGGTGTAGTCGGCGTAATTCGTGAGTCCGGTGAGGGTAATGTGGGTATTCAGCCCTACGGAGAAAGATGTCCCTTGCGTTGGCGGAACGGCTCCAAGACCGGGTGTGATCAATACCTGGTAATGTTCCAAACCAATGAGCAGGCCGGGCACGGCCGTCCAACTAAGCCACAATAAACCATCACCGGGGCTGGCGCTAAGGGTGAGTGGCACAAACTCGTCTGCGCCTAAATCGGGTGGGGGTAGTAGCGTGCGGCTCTGGTTGTCAATGTCTACGGCAATACTGCTACCCACTGCCTGGTCAATGGCGGCTGAGTTACTGGTGATATGGTAATCGTAATTGGGCGCCCCTGGGGAGAGAAAAGCGGGATTCCCGCTTAGATTCGTGCCGGTCCCGTTAAAAACACCGCCACCACCTGTATTCGTGGTATTACCAAAAAAGAGATTGGTGTTCAGGTTCACCGTGTTCCCAGGTTGGGCATGGATGGCGTTAGTCGGGGAGTATTGGGTGTGGTCAGCGATAATACTGTAGGAGAGATTAATGCTCCCGCCGTTGATGACCACCAGGCCGGTGCCTTGCATGGGCGCTGCCCCCAGACGATTACGGGCAAAGGTGGAATGGGTCACGTTTATGTTGGCAAAATTGGCAAAAACACCGCCGCCACCTCCGCCTGGTAGGGCGCCCTGGCTGCCCATCTCAACTACATTGTCAGCAAAGATAGCATTGGACACAGAGACATCGGAAAATCCAATAACGTAATAACCACCGCCACCACCTGAACCAGCGTTGATCTGCCCATTGCCACCTCGGGCAACGTTATTAACCACACGCACCCTATCTAAGGTAATCACGGCCGTACCAGTGGCAATCCCTCCCCCTATCCCCAATGAGCCGCTGAAGCCGCTATTACGGCCGTTACCACCAAGAGCCAGATTGTTATAGATATTGGCATCTGTCAGCGACAGCTCCGCCACCTCTGCGAAGACACCACCACCAAATGCGCCGCCAGCATCACCATTAGGGGCATTACCCCCAATGGTCTCATTATCATAAACCTCCAGGTGATGGGCATTGATGATACTACCAATTTGAAAAGCTGCCCCGGCCCCCTGCGCATCGCTTCTTTCGCCACCACTGATGCCAGAACCATTAGTATCACCACCCACAGCCAGATTATGACGGAAAGTCAGATAGCTGCCATTCATATCAGCTTGGAAAGTATACAGACCGCCACCAATGGCAAAACCGCCTCGATTGACACCGTTACCGCCATGTACTTCATTGTTTTCAAAAAGGATATGCTCTAACAAGGCAGGATTAGTGGCGCGAATGGCCAGGCCACCGCCGCCTGCCGCACCGCCATAATCGTTGTTCGTATTGCCGCCAATGGCACGGTTATTCTTGAAGGTCATGTGCCGGATGGTTGCCTGGGCACGATCCACCAAAATACCACCACCAAAAGCAAAGGTGGCGTCATCTGGGCCGCTGGCAGCGCCTTGTGATAAGCCATTTTGAATGGTAAAACCTTCCAGATGGATAGAACCAGAAGTATTGGTAGCTGAGGAAACATAGAGGGCCCGGCGTACATTCTGACCATCAAGAATGGTGACGTTTGCAGCCGGGTCTGCCACCAACCAGTTGTTGGTGGTGTAACCACCCAAGAGGGTGAGATGTTTGTTCTGAATACAAATGAAGGTTGTATTGTTGGCACAACTCTGGTTACCCATATATGTGCCAGCAGCCACCAGGACAGTATCGCCGTTGCCGGCCAGGTTGACAGCATATTGGATGGTGCGACAGGGGTTGGCCTCAGCGCCACAGTTGGCCGTGTCATTGCCTGTAGGGGCGACACGGTAGGTATTCGCCTGTGGCGCGGCCATGGCGGTGTGGATGAGGAGCAGAGAAAAAACCGTTATTATCAATGACAGAAGTTTAAGAAATGGGATCATCGGCAATTACCTCCCCTGACTGCTTGACAACATAATAGGTGTAACTTATCCAGGCAGGGCCAGCCCAATTATCCTGTCTGATCTCTTTGACCATGCCACCCGCTGCAGATAACAACGCCAACACGTCACCTTTGGGCACAGCGTGCATTTCCATGCGGGGTTGGAATGGCTCTTCTGTGGGCAAAGCGGGTAATGGTGGTTGAGAGGGGGATGGACGCTGGCGGACACGGCCGACCCATTGCTGGATGCGCTGCCGAAAAGAGGGCGGGGGGGGCATTGGTGATGCAAGAGACACAGGCGGCGCTGGTATCAATTCGACCGGCAGTTGGAAAACCAGCAAACCACCAGGTGCCAAAATGCGCATGAACTCCTGAAGGTAGCGGCGGCTATAGGCCGGCTGCATGTGTTGTAAAACGATAACGGTGTAAATGAAGTCAAACTGGTCGTCAGCAAACAAATGCAAATTGTCTGCTTCGTTCAGGTGATAGTGACATTTGTCGCCGTGACGGTTAAAAGCACGTGCGGCTTCTATCATGGAAGGGGCAATATCCACCCCATGACATTCATCAAAGTGCAGACAAAGCGCCTGGGTGAGACGCCCCACACCACAACCAAAATCCAGCGCACGGCCGTGCCGCAGTTCCATGCCCAGTGCGTGGATAATGTCCATTTGCTCCCCTATTTCCTGCACCCCATTTTGGAAGAAGGCGTCCGGGTCCCATTTGCCGCCTTTGAATTCGGGCACAGTCAAAATGGCCCATAAGGGGTCTTCCTTACCGTAGGTATGCCAATGTTTTTGTAGTTCTGCCAGTTCCATAACCCTATCTCCGCACCTGCATGAGCCGCAGGCCACCCCAACGTACCGGCTGCCCTTTTTCGGGAGTCTGGTAGGTAACTTCACGGGTTAGTGTGCCAAAATCTACAATCTGATGTGCATTTTGTTCGGCAAAATCATGTAAACCCCGCGCCACATCCGTAAACAGACTATCATGGAAGAGTAGATAGGCTCTATCGGTGACATACGGCAACACCCCTATGCTGTCTCTTAAGACACCGGTGTAACTATGGTCGCCGTCAATCAATACCAGGTCAAACAGGCCACCGGCAGCCTGGACCGCCTGCGGCAGCACATCGGGCGAGTATCCCTGAATCAAGGTGGCGCGGGGGGTTAGTTTCTCCCAATGCTCTGGTTTTATTTGTGGTTGCGGGTCTACACATACGATACGGCCGTCACTCCCCAACGCCGTCATGGCTGCATTCACCACCAGGGCAGAACCGCCCTGAAATGTGCCAATTTCCAGGTAGCGCAGCGGGCGCAGGGTGAATGTAAGGGTATAGATCAACAACCGCTCGGCCCGTGACATCCACACTGGCGCCCATTGAATAACATCCAAAAAAGAGGGATCAAATTCTGCCGCAAAAGACGTTACATCATAGACTTCCAGACCAGCTTCTTGAACCGGCAGTGATTTTTTGACCAGTTGCGACTTCAACCGGCTTGTTATTGACATGTATAAAACTCCTTCAAAGCGTGTGTTTTCATAAAACCATTTTTAACCGCTGTCGCAACCAACGCTTGACTGTTATCTTGCCAAGTTTGCAGCGCATCTGATAGGCAAACAAAGCCACTTTTTCGGAAGGCTGATTCTTGATGCGAAGATAGGTGTCAGCCCAGTTGGCGCTTGTGGCGTCGGCCTGTTTTTGCCATGTACTGTTGGTTGGCTGCCAGTTTTTTGGTGGCGCAATTCCCAGATATGCCAATATATCTAGCACTGTATTTTCATAGTTTTCCACAAAGTCTTCGTAAACGACCATATGCGACGTGATATGATTTTCTCGAAAATACGCTTCCCATTTACCTTCGGCCTCTTCAAAATAACGAACGAAAAATTCAATTGAACGATAATCAAAAACAGGTTCTTGTTTGGGCTTTATATGTCCGTTTTCAGGTATTCCCCAAACGTCCGTTTGGCTGGCTTTTAACATGGAAATGGCTTGCGCCAGCTTGTCACGCCGGGTAAGCCAGATGTACCGGGGATTTCCAATAAGCCTGGTGAGCAATTCGTGAAATGGTAGCCCCTGTAGATATGGTAATGTTTGAAAGTTGCGGTTCACCTGTTCAAGGTAACTACCCATCAACACGACGCCAAAAACACCATTGGGGGTTGTGCCCAAGTCAAGCGCCAACTGACCAAATTCTGCTACTGTTTTTTTACCATGTATGGCAGCGGCGGCGCCTGCTTCATTCTGAAAACGGCCGTTCACATCACAAAAAAAATACTCATCCGGTTTACCAGCCACGCCGGTTAACTGTAATGCCTCAGTCAGCAAATGGGAGCCACTACGCGGCATCGTGCATATAACATAGGAGAGTTCAGGCGTCATGCAAATCTTTTACCTTTCCGAAAACTCAATTTTAACCCAATCTATGAGAAACCCTAAATCACGGGCGTCATTGTTGATGCCCAATGCAGCGGGGTTAACAGTCTGGCTTTGGAAGGCGAGTTCGGAGATGCCCATTGCAGGTGTGGCCACGGCAGGAAAAGAGAATTCTTGCCAGGTTGTCTCCGGGGTAAATTGGCCGATTTCACGGCCGTCTAGCCATACTGTTACTGGCGTTGGCATCACCTCTTCTGGACGATAAATCATCGCCTGAAGAGTAATCGTGATGGGTGCATTGTCGGGCAGCGGGAATGCCAGCGCCGCTGCCTCTCCCGTCCAGCGCATCGTAATGTCGCCGGGCAGCGGCTCTTTGCCGTAGAAACCGGACTCAATGTATGCGGCATCGAGAGTGCCAATATCAATCTGTATGGTGGAATCGGCCGTTTCCAATGCCCCATCAGGCAGAACGTCATAAATTTCGATGCCATAATACATGGTCTGGCGCATGGAAGGGTAGTCAGTGAAGGTATTTTGTAACATCTCCAACTTGAGGGGGAACATAGTAACTGGTCGCAAATTTAGCGCCTGACGCACGGCCGTAGGAATGGGATCGATGGCGATAAGCTGCAACGGCCGTCCCCGTTCCGCTGCATACACGTTCATCTCTTGCACAAAATCAGCCAGTTCTGGGCCATCGCTACGAATCGTAGCCACATCATGTCCCCATAAAAAGCGCAGTGGCGTCCCTACCCGGTCGGCAAAGTCTGACTCTGGTGGTTCACTGATAATGATCAACGCCTGTGGATCAAGCAAGTCATGAAAGGCTGTCAACTGGGCCACTGCCCCGGTATGGTCTGAGCGGGGCAACACATACCGGGATTGGAACAGCAGCCCGGCGACCAGTAACGTCGTCAGCGCCGCCCCCCCCAGGCGCGCCCATCGCTGGCCGCGATAACGGAAGATAACAAACAGAGCAACGGCCGTAAAAATCATCAGTACCGGAATCACCACCGGCACATACCGGCGCATGGCATAAATGTGATAGGGGGTATTAAAAATGCGGTACACATATTGCACCGTCGTCAGGACCCCCACGCTCAGGAACAGCCCCAACCGCATTTCCAGGCGGCGCAAAATAATCCAACCCAGGCCACTCGTAGCCAGCGCCAGCCCTAGCGGCGTCAGGTACCAGCCCAGCCGTACCCAGTTTTCACCATCCAGCACCGGCACACTGTTTCCGCTCGGCCAGGTAGGATAATAGCGGATTGGCTGCACAATGGGCCGCCCCCAATAGGCAAACAGACTCAACCCCACCACGGCAATAACCAACAGCCAGCGCAATGCCCTTGACTGATGCAAACGCAGCCAATACGCACCAGCCAACCAACCGCGCCACCAGACCACCGCGATACCGGCTATACCGAACAGCCCGGCCACCGACACGGCCGTGAGTACCCCACTATTCCGCAACAGACGCCACACACTGCCATAGGTATTCCAGGTATAGGGCCAGTTCAGCCATATGGCAGAGATAACTGCATGAATCAGCAGCAGTACGGCCGTAATGACAAAGTAAGTCCATGCCGGCGACCACCCCCCGCGCCACCAACGCACTACGCAAAATACGGCCACCAATACCACCAATAGCGGCAGGTCAATGCGCGTCAGGTTGGCTGCTCCCAATGCCAGGCCGCCAAACACACCCCAGAGGGGATCGGCCGGATGGTCATCCCAGAGGCGCTGCCAGGCCAGTAACATGGCAAATACCAGCAGCAAAGTCAGTGGCTCAGTAGTCGGATAACGGGCAAAGAAGATATGGGTTGGGGTAATGCCTACCAGGAAAGCCGCCAACAAGGCAATGTTGGCGTCAAACATTTTGCGGGTAAGCAGATACACAGCGACCAGCCCCAATACCCCCCACAGCGGCGTTACCAGGAAGCCGCCATATAAGCCACCCAATGCCATCCCCAATGCGAGCAATACAGGATGAAAGGGGAAAAATTGAGGAATGAGGCGCGCCGGGTCATGATCATCTATATACCAACCCACAAATTGCAGGTAGCGCGTTTGCCATTGTGGTGGTTGCTGGCGTAGGGTTACATCGGCATATTCACGCAGCACGGGCGTCCATTCGTCATGGATGATAAAGTCGCCAGTTTGCGCCAGGGTAGCCGCGATGTTCATGTAACCACCCGCATCGCCGCTGCCCAGGATGTATTCGTGGGGTCGGAAGTAAAGCAGGACAAACAATGGCAACAGGCACAGCAGCAGCCAATCGGCGCGAGTAAGGGGGCGGAAAGAGGGGCGAGGCAACGGCCGTTGCCAGAGGAATAGCAAACCAGATACGATGAGCAGGACGGCCGTGATCCCCGGCAACGAAAAGCGCCCAAACGAAGCCAGCAACACCCCCACCCACCCCGTAAAAATGACCACCATAGCAAAGGAAACAAAAGCTCCCTCCAGCCAATCCAGAGAATGAGAGGTACACGTACCGACCCGCTTGGCCCAGACCAACAAGGATAGGGCAACTGCCACTACCACGCCAGTCAGAAAAAGAAGGATCATCACTCCATCAGCCTGAAACATACCCCATCTGCCATCTAACCATATCGCTATCATTCCATGTTATCACGCAAACAGCGGCGGAGTTTATCACAAATGGGCGTCAGGCATTCATGTGGATTGAGGGAACGTTTACTTTCTGACAATCGGCAAATAGGTGTTGCGGATCGCCGGCGCTACCGTAAACGGCCGTGGCTCTGATTCCAGGCTGCGCGCCGGGTCGTGGACGGTGACGAGGAAAACGCCGGCTTCGTCTACATCACTGGCCGGAATCACGGCCGTGACCACAAACTCGCTCACATACGTCGTCGGCCGTTCGTTACCCTGCCAGCGCACCACCGTCGTCGGTGTAAAACCCACCCCTTGCGCCGTCAGCGTAAAAGATTGCACCTGGTTCAGGCCAGACAAAGAGGGGCTGATGCTATGCAGCAGCAGGCCGCCGCCATACTCATAGGCGCCAATGTCACACGGCCCATTGCGGGCAAAACCACGCTGGTCGGTAGCCGGGCAGTTGGTGGCGGCGTTGATGGCCGGGCTTCCCGCCAGCAGGGGAATGGTCTGCGTGGGGCCGCCATAATCACCCAAAGAACCGAGCAAAGGGTTCACGGCCGTTTGCCCGGCAAAACATTCATAATCATTCCAGTTCCCCGTCACCCGCTGCGGAAACTGGATATTGTGGCCGCCATTGTTGAGTTCGTCAGTGCAGTTCTGCTGGATTTGCCACACGTTGCCACCGGTGTTGTTGCTGATGATGGTGTTGCGCACGGTGGCGGCCCCGGCAATAGCCCCACCCACAAAACCGGCATAATTATTGGTGAAGGTGCTGTTGATAATAGTGGTGTTGTCGCTGGTGCGAATGGCGCCGCCAAAACCGCGGTGCCAGTCATCGCCGGGCAAGTTTTGTGTATGAATCGCTTCGTTATAGGCAAAGGTGCTATTGGTAATTGTCACAGGGGAATTTATCAGCCACAGCGCCCCACCCTGCCCGGCATCGTTGGCGGGCACTGCCGTCGCCGTATTGTAGACAAAGGTGCTGTTGTTCACCGTTAGGGGGGCCAGGTGCGTGTGGCTCTGATGGTAAATAGCGCCGCCGTTGCCGCCGGTGGTCAGGTTGTGGTCAAAGGTGCTCTGGTTGATGGTGGTACGGCCGTCTTGCGTAATAAAGCTGAAAATGGCCCCGCCCAACTGGTTGGTGCTGTTGCTGCTGAACGTACTGCGTTCAATGAGCAGTTCGCCGCTCAAATTTTTGGTGCCATCCATATAAATCGCGCCACCGCCACCGCCACCGGCCGTATTGTTGGCCGTGTTGTTGTGGAAGGTGACGTTCACTGTGTGCAAATCGCTATGCAACAGATGAATCGCGCCCCCATTTTGGGAATGGTTGCCGCTGAAGGTGCTGTCTGTCACCGTCGCCGACGAGCCGCCGGAGAGGTAGATGCCGCCGCCGCCATTGCCGCCGCCCGGAATGGCTACGGCCGTTGCCGTATTGTTCGTAAAGGTGCTGTTGCTGATGGTCACGGCCACGCCGGCATCATGCGCCCCCCAGCCGTTGGTCGCCAGGCCACCGCCGTTGTGGCCGGTATTACCGGTGAGGGTGCTATTTTCAATGATCAAGGTACTCAACCTTTCCGCATAAATGCCGCCCCCGTCCGCACTACTATGCCCATTGGCAATGGTCAGGTTGCGGAGCGTGACGGTGGCTCCGTTTTGAATGTTGAAGACGCGGGTAGCGCCACCGCCGCTCAGGGTAATCAACCCGCCGCCATCAATGGTGGTGTTGGCGGTGATGGTTTGCTGGCTGGTGAGGGTGATGGTATGCGCCCCACCACAGTTAAACGTCACCAGCCCGCCGCCGTTGAGCGCCGTCGCCAATGCAGCCTGAGTACAACTGCCCGGCGACCCATTACCCACCACACCAGCGCCACGCGCCGGTTTGACCGCCAACAATAACAAGATGCACAGGATGAGGATTTTTGTTTTCATCACGCTCCTTTGTATCACGTAATCCGAAGTCCGAAGTCCGATCACCGATCACCGATTACCGATTACCGATTACCGATTACCGATTACCGATTTGCTATTGTGCGGGAGGGCACGGCCGTATAAAACCGGACTTTGGTACTGTGGGGTTTCTCCATAAGCATTGTCTGAGCAACGGCCGTGACCTCTTTGCCCATTTTCCCATTCCCAGGTAAAGTTGCGGCAATTACCAATTAGTTGTTTTGTTTTAGTTAAGATGAACTACCTCTGGATGACCTATCCAGGCTGTGTTACTCCCCCTAAAATAAAACCCCAACGCTATTACAGCAAAGGAGATTATTCGTATGAGCGAAACGATGCAAGGCACCGTGAAGTGGTTTAGCGATCAGAAAGGGTATGGCTTTATCACCAAAGAAGATGGCAAAGACCTGTTTGTGCACCATTCAGCCATTCAAGGCAATGGGTATAAATCATTGGCCGAAGGCGACCGCGTCAGCTTTTCCATTGAACAGGGCCAGCGCGGCCCATCTGCCGCCGACGTGCGCAAACTGTAGGTCACGGCCGTAAAGGAACATCATATGCTTACCGTAACCGACGGCCTCGTCGTCAGCCTGGATTACACCCTACGCCTGGACGACGGCGAGATCATTGATACTTCTGAACAAGAACCACTGGAATACCTGCAAGGGCATAATCAGATCATCCCCGGTCTGGAGCGCGCACTGAGCGGCATGAAAGTGGGTGAAAGTAAAGAAGTCATCGTCGCTGCCGCCGACGCCTACGGCGAAGAAGATGAGGACGCTTACCAGCTTGTGGAACGCACCCTTTTCCCGCCAGAAATGGAACTGGAAGAAGGAATGCAACTGCGGATGCGTGACGCCCAATCGGGCGAAGCAGTAGACGTGGTCATTGCCGAAGTGAATGAGAGCAACGTATTGCTGGATTTCAACCACCCCCTGGCCGGTGAAGAGCTGCATTTTCAGGTAAAGGTGGTCGGCTTGCGGCCGGCCACCCCCGAAGAACTGGCCCATGGGCACGCCCATGGCGCACACGACCATCACTAAAAAAAGGCCAGCACATGCTGGCCTTTTTTTTGCCCCCCACTCTACCACAAACCTGGTTTCAAGCGCATGAAAACAGCGATGGCGATCTTCCAAAATCAGGCGCTGGCTATGGAACTGGGGTTGGTTGATGAAACATAGGCCTTATGGCACGGCCGTAGCCCGCGGTGTGGGCGGCGTCCGGTAAGATTGGATGACGCTGTGTGGGCAGACCATAGGCGGGGCCATGCGGTAGCGCCCCTGCGCCCAGATGCGGGCGCGCACCTCGTCCGGGTAGTGCGGCGGGATGGGCAGGTAGAGGCGCGTCGTGGCCCCTGGCGGCGGCGCGGCGGCGTTGACCACACACTCGGTGGGAGCCGGCATCTTCGTGCCGTCAATCAGGTCCGGCTGACTTTGCAAGTAACGCTGCGCTTCGTCGGCGGGCAGCGGCAGCGTCGCCAGCGTCCAGGCACCCAGGTTATCTTCGGGGTTGATGAAGTATTGCACACGGCCGTTGCCGTGCATCGGTTTGCCCACAATAAACCAATCGGTGCGGGTGGCGCTGCACGCGCCGCCGCCCGTGCCCTGCGGCAAACAGACCAGCCGGCTTTCAATGCCCTGTGGTTGGATGAAGGCGTCCAGAGGGGGACGGCCGTCTACCCACAAACTCTCCACCATCTCCGGCGTGGCGTAAATTGTCTGCATAATCCGGCCCCACAACGGCGCCGCCGCTTCCACACCGGACCAATCGTGCATGGGACGGCCGTCGGAATTGCCAATCCACACCCCTACCACCACTCCCGGCGTATAACCAATCGTCCAGTCATCGCGGAAATCATTGGTCGTGCCCGTTTTCACCGCCGCCGGGAAAGGCAGCGCCATCGGATTATTGGCCCCCATCGCCGGGATGCGCGCCCGGTCGTCATCCAGAATATCGGTGATGATGTAGGCGATCTTCGGGTCAACGGCATTCACCGGCGGCAGTTGGTTGGCCTGGGCGTCATACACCACATTGCCCCGGCTGTCGGTGATGCGCAGTACACTCGTCAGGCGCGGTTTCTGCCCCTGGTTAGCCAATGTGGCATAGGCATGGGTCAATTCCAACAACGGCACTTCCCCGCCGCCCAACGTCAGCGCCAGCCCATAAAAACCAGGCGGCTCCTTCAACGATTCCACCCCCATGCGCCGCGCTGTGGCAATAAAATTAGGGATGCCCACATCTTTGAGCAAATGAATGGGTGGAATGTTGTAGCTGTTCGCCAGCGCATCCCGGAACAGCACCGGCCCATGAAAGTAACCGTCATAATTGCGCGGCGCCATCGTCTGCCCGCCGCCCAAATCCAGCACCATCGGTGTATCCCACAACACATCGGCCGTTGTCCACCCCTTTTCCATAGCGGCCACGTAGGTTAGCGGTTTGATGCTGCTGCCCGGCTGGCGGGGGCTGATGGCTACATTTACCTGCCCGGCAATGGCGCTGTTGAAATAATCCAGGCTGCCCAACATCGTCAGGATTTCCCCCGTACCCGGCTTCAGGATCACTACCGAGGCGTTGCTGACATCATGTGCGGCCGCATGTTGGGCAATCCACGCCCGCGCCTCCTCCTGCACCATGTTCTGCATGTTCAAATCCAGGCTGGTGGTAATTTGCCAGCCGCCGCGTGTAATGGCATCCGCGCCAAATCGCCGCTCTAGCTCCCTTTGCGCATAGAGCACAAAATGGGGCGCCTCCAGCACCACGCTAGCGGCCTGCTCTTCCAGCGTAATGCGCGGTTGCAGGTGAACGGTGACCCGTTTAGCCACCTCGGCCTGCACGTAATCAATCACCCCATCCCCCAACATCAGGTCCAGCACAAACTCCTGGCGGGCTTTGGCCCCTTCAAAATTGGTGTAGGGGTCTAGTTGCAGCGGCGATTGGGGCAGCCCGGCCAGGAAGGCGGCTTCGGCCAGGGTGAGATCTTTGGCCGCTTTGCCAAAGTACAACTGGGCGGCGGCTTCAATGCCGTAGGCCAGATTGCCATAATAGATTTCGTTCAGGTACATCTGGATGATGGCCGGTTTGCTGCGCCGCTGCGTCATAATCCAGGCCAGGAAAATCTCGCGGATTTTGCGGTCATAACTGACGCTGACGCGCTCGTTATAATCAAAGGCCACGTGGCGTACCAGTTGTTGGGTGATAGTAGAGGCGCCGACGGGACGGCCGTCCGCCTCCCGCCGCACATTACTCCACACCGCCGCCCCAATCGCCGCCGGGTCAAAACCGGGATTCGTCCAGAACGTATCATCCTCCACGGCAATGGTGGCGTTAATCACATCTTTGGAAATATCCTCGTAGGGTAGCCAGACCCGCTTTTCCGTCGTCGTCAATTCAAACAGCAAATTACCGTTGCGGTCATAAAAACGCGGTGTGCCCCCCAACCCCGTGCCCCGAAAATCCGTCACCTGGGCAATGGAATCCTCTAGTTGGTCTGTCAGGTAAACGTAGGCCCCCACAAACCCCAGCACCGCCAGCAGCAATCCCGCCAAACCCGTCCAGACCATAATCAGGAACAGGGTCATCAGGCAGCCCCGTTTCTGCTTACCCCCTTTTGGTTTCCCCGCCGGTTTGCCCCCCTGCTTGCCCGGTGCGCCCCGGTACTTTTCCATGTACTCAAACTTGTAATCACCGTTTGACATGGTGTTATGTTAATATGTTAATGGTCGGTATGCAAGTAGGGGCGAGGCAGTTGGGCAAAACCTTGTCTCGCCAGACCAATAATTTCCCAACTGCCTCGCCCCTACAGGTTGGTGAACATTGTCACAATCGCGGTATAATGGGGCAACTTTTCAGAAGCAAAGGTGCAAAGACCCTAAGGGTTTGGCAGTTCAGATACCAAATGGCTCAAAGTTAGACCCTTAGGGTCTCGCATTTACAGAAGGATGTGCGATGAACAAAAAAACAATTCAAGATATTGACGTAGACGGCAAAAAAGTGCTGGTGCGTGTAGATTTTAATGTCCCCCTCAGCAGCAAAGACCCCAACGAACCGAACATCACCGTTACCGATGACCTGCGCATACGGGCGGCGCTGCCTACCCTGAATTATCTACTGGATCAGGGCGCGGCGCTGATTCTGTGTTCCCACTTGGGCCGGCCGAAGACCCCGGCCGACAAACAATACGCCATGAATCCGGTGGCTGCCCGGCTGAGTGAACTGCTCAACCGGCCGGTGATGAAGCTGGATGAAGTGGTGGGGGATACGGTGACGACGGCCGTCGCCGCCATGCAACCCGGTGACATTATCCTGCTGGAAAACACCCGCTTTGCCCCCGGCGAAACCAAAAACGACCCGGAACTCTCCCAAAAACTGGGGGCGCTGGCCGATGTGTACGTGGATGACGCCTTTGGCTCCGCCCATCGTGCCCACGCCAGCACCGAAGGGGCGGCGAAGGTGATACAGGCCAAAGGGGGAGCCGCCGTGGCCGGTTTCCTCATGGGCAAGGAGATACAGGCGTTGGGCACGGCCGTGAACAATCCCCCTCATCCCTACATCGCCATCATGGGCGGCGCTAAAATCTCTGACAAGATCAAACTGATCGAAAACCTGCTCAACACCGCCGACAAAATCCTCATCGGCGGTGGTATGGCCAACACCTTCTTTAAGGCCCAGGGACACGAGGTCGGTACCTCCCTGGTGGAAAACGAAGCCCTGCCCGAAGCGCAGCGCCTGATCGAAATGGCCGGCGAACGGCTCGTTTTACCTGTTGACCTGGTGGTAGCCGACAAATTTGCCGCCGACGCCGCCGCGGAGATAGTCCCGGCCTGGGGCATCCCGGTACACATGATGGCGCTGGACATCGGCCCGGACACGTTGGAACGGTTCAACCAGGAGTTGCAAGGGGCACAACTGATTGTCTGGAACGGGCCAATGGGCGTCTTTGAATTCGACCGCTTTGCCGAAGGCACCAACAGCCTGGCAAAACTACTGGCGCAAATGGCCGGTATGGGCGCGCAAATTATCATCGGCGGCGGCGACTCGGCGGCGGCGGTGGTGAAAGCGGGTGTGGCCGAGCAGATGACGCACATCAGCACCGGCGGCGGCGCCAGCCTGGAACTGCTGGAGGGCAAACTGCTGCCGGGTATTGCGGTGCTGGATGATAAAGAGTGAAACGTGATGCGTGATGCGTGACCCCTCACGAATCACGCATCACGCATCACCTCAAGTTAAGGGTACGAACCATGTTTGTAGACATGCCCCTGGCCGAGTTGGAAGTGTATAAACCGGCCCGCATGGAACCGGCCGATTTTGATGTTTTCTGGCAAAAAACGCTGGCCGAAGCCGGCGCGTTTCCCCTGGACGCCCGGTTTGAGCCGGTGGATTACGGCTTAAAAACGGTAGAAGCGTTTGACGTGACCTTTAATGGCTATGGCGGGCAGCCGGTGAAGGGCTGGTTTTTATTGCCCCGCCAGCGCAGTGGGCCGCTGCCCTGTGTGGTGGAATTTATCGGTTATGGCGGCGGGCGCGGCCTGCCCTATGAATGGTTGGGCTGGAGCGCCGCTGGCTATGCGCATCTGGTGATGGATACACGCGGCCAGGGAAGCACCTGGCGCGGCGGCGACACCCCCGACCCGGAACCGGCAGGCAGTAATCCCCACCACCCCGGTTACATGACCAAAGGGATTTTGAACCCGGAGACGTATTATTACCGGCGGTTGTTTACGGATGGGGTGCGGGCAGTGGCGGCGGCGCGAGCGCACACGGCCGTAGACCCTAACCACATCATCCTCACCGGCGGTAGCCAGGGGGGCGGCATTACGATTGCGGTGGGTGGTTTGGTGGGGGGCGTCACGGCCGTGATGCCCGATGTGCCCTTCCTCTGCCATTACCGCCGCGCCACCGAAATCACCGACGCCATGCCTTACCACGAACTCACCCGCTACTGCGCCGTGCACCGCGATAAGATCGAGACCGTCTTTCACACACTGTCTTACTTCGATGGCGTCAACTTTGCTGCCCGTATCCAGGCGCCCGCCCTCTTTTCCGTAGGGTTGATGGACGCCATCTGCCCCCCTTCCACCGTTTACGCCGCCTACAACCACCTGGCGTCAACCCACAAACACATCATCGTCTACCCCTACAACGAACACGAAGGCGGCGGTGTGACTCAGTTCATGGAGAAATTGCGTTTTCTGGCTGCGCCTGACCGCAACTAACGATCACTCCTGATTAACTCTGTCAGATCAGCGCGGGCGCGCATTTCTTCGGGGCTTTCCACTGCGGGGAGGGTGATGGGCCGGACTTCCTCTTCGGCTACGCCGGCCCGCACCAGCAAGATGGGGATGCGGGCGCGTTGCAACACCTTATCGGCCACACTACCAAAAACCCAACGGCGAACACCGCTACGGCCGTGTGTGCTCATGGCAATGGCATCCACCTCCAACATATCGGCCACGTCCAGAATCGTATCAGCAATAAAATCCCCTTCCATCAACCGCACCTGGACGTTAAAACCAGATTCTTCCAGCTTCTTTTGTTGGGTTTCCAGATAAGCCGCGCCTTCCTGGCGCACAGCGACGTTAAACCCGGCATAATCATGCCCGGCGCTGGCATAATAAGGGGGGTTGACCACCCGCAGCAAGGTGATTTTGCCATCAAATCGTTCGGCAACTGCCAGAGCCATGGGCAGCGCCGCTTCGGCCAGTTCCGAACCATCCAAGGGAACCAACAAATGCTTAAACATGATGTACCTCCATGCAGAACAATGGCATTGTCCTGCCCACAGCATTATCTCTCCCGTTCCTGCAGAGACTATAAAACCTTTACAGGCAATCGGATAGTGATAAAGCGCATGGCTGGCTTTGAAGAAAGTCACTGATGGCGACGAAATAACCATCCGACTGAAAGTCGGCTGATACACGTGATGCGCGAAGCGTGACCTCACGCCTCACGAAGCCTCTTTGGTTGTGGCCAATTCGTTCCTGTTTATCTCCTGTTATTTTGTTTGTTGCAGGCGATAAATCGCCTACTATGAACAGAAGACGGGGAGTACGGCCGTTTTGTGACACCCCCCTTGCGTAAATATGTTAAAATGCCGCCAGCAATCTGTGGATTATCATCAGAGGAGGTTGATTACCATGTATGAATCAGATTTTGGGCAGAGTGAGCCTGTGCCGGTGCAGATTTCCGAGCAGCAATTGAGCGAAATGTTTAATGCCGTCATGGTGCGGGTGTATGGGTGGATGATGTTGGGGCTGTTTGTCACGGCCGTTGCCAGCCTGTTCACCCTCACCAGTCCGGCGCTGCTCAATTTTATTTACAGCAGTGGGTGGGTCTATTTTGGTTTTATGTTGGGCATGTTTGCCCTCATTTTTGCCATTGGCCGTTCGGCCAGCAAGATGGCGTCCGGGCAGGCGCTGGCGCTGTTTATGTTGTTTGCGGCGCTAATGGGGGTGTGGCTGTCGGCCATATTCATCATCTATACCGGCGATTCGATATTTTTTACGTTTGGGATTACGGCCGTGATCTTTGTGCTGCTGACAGTGGTAGGGCTGACCACCAAACAAGACCTGACGCGCTGGGGGCCAATCCTGCTCTTTAGCCTGTTGGGGCTGATTCTGGCTTCCATTGTCAACATCTTTTTCTTCAGCGATACGCTCTATTGGATCATCACCTATGCCGGGGTGCTGATTTTTATGGGGCTGATTGTGTATGACAGCCAGAAGATTAAGAAGATGACCTATGGCGCGGCCGTGTCCGGCCAACCGCAAGACAAGGTGGTGAGCGCCATTGGTGTGATGGGCGCGCTGACGCTTTACCTGGACTTTATTAACCTGTTCCTCTTCCTGCTGCGCATTTTTGGGCGGCGGCGGTAAATGATGGTAGGGGTGGGACAGGCGGGCCATAGCTTTGCTATGAAGAAAAGCGTCAATCCCCGCCTGTCTCACCCCGGTTGGGGCATCACCCCGTTTTGGCCTGTTGGGGTGAGACGGCGCGGAGACAGGGACACAAGTTTTGCCTAAACGGAACCCGCGCCGTCCCACCCCTACAAAACCTTGATTACATATTGAGAGTTACGGCAACTTGCCATTTGCATCCAAGAAACTGAGGTAGTGTATGAACTGGAAAATAATCTTAATCGCTGCCCTCTGCGCCGGTTTGGGGACGGTGATTTTTGGCATAACGGCCGGGATATTGAATCTGGGCATAAGCTGGCTGCCGGGGCTTGGTGGTGGCCTGGGGGCCATTATTGGTTTTGCGATAGGCTACAAACTTTACCCGCCCGATAACCCGCAATGAGAAGGCAAAAAATACACGCAATAAGACGAATTTCGGGGATTTGTCCCGCATTCGAGCAGTCAAAAAAGTATTAAACTGGTTTCTTGGCTAGATATGGCACACGATACTGGAGAAATGCCGCAATGGGTATTCCAACCAAACCCTAATTTGTATCATAAACTTTTTGTTGCTACCGGCTCATTTATGGGGAAACTTTATTATGACAGATGAACAAGCAAAGACGAACCTGTTACCTCACTCAGAGGCAAAAGTTCAATTGTACAGTACATATTTAGCAATCTATCTAAATATCTTGAGCCGTGTACCAACAATACGTCGCATTTTTTTGTTTGATCTTCTTTGTGGTGAAGGCAAGTATTCAAATGGAGGTAAAGGCAGCCCTTTGGTAGCCTTAGAAACAATAAAGAACCATTACTTTGCCAATGGGGAAACATGCCCTGATATCGAAGTTTGGTTCAATGACAATGGTGAATCAGAAATTGAACCTGGAATTGCCAAAATTGAACGTGTACGTAGGTTTAGTGAAGAAGTCTTTGTACCTGAAAACGTTGAACTTAGATTTTTTCAAGAAGACTTCAGTCTAATATTGACCCAAGCCCTAACAACCATCACCAGTACATATAATTCAAAGGGCTTGTTCTTCATTGATCCGTGGGGATACAAGAGTATAAGACCTTCACATATTAAGCAGATTTTAGCCAATGGCAATTCTGAAGCTTTACTATTTCTACCGATCTCTTTTATGTATCGGTTTTGGAACAAGGCTGCAAGAACTTCATTTGTAGGAAGCAACCCTTTAGAATTATTCGCCAGAGAGCTTTACGAAGATACAACAGTTCCTTTATTCAATTCGGCATATGAATTGATTGACGGTTTGCAGGAAAGGTTTAGAAGTTATCTTTCAAGTGAAGGAGCCTTTGTAACAACATTCACGATTGAAAGAGATGGGGCAAACGTTTACTGTCTTTTCTTTTTCACTTGTAACATAAAAGGTTTTGAGAAGATGTTGGAGGCTAAGTGGAAAATGGATTCAGTAAGGGGCAAGGGCTACCGTGCAAACCAACAGCCCATGCTTTGGTCGGAAGCAGTAATACAAGGCTATCCCACGAAGCTGCAAGAATTTTTAGCCTCTGAACCGTTAAAATCCAACCAACAAGTATATAAATTTGGACTTGAACAAGGTTTTTTACCTAAACACACGAATGACACTCTACGCGAGTGGCAAAGAGAAGGAAAACTAGAGGTAATACCATTTGACGGCAATCCTGTGCGCAAAGGGGCCTTTTATCTCACAAGCCCCGAGCGAACTGTTGTTTTTCATCTTATTGATCAGTAAACGCACTTCAACAGGGAAGTTTGGATATCAGAACGGGTGTGCTATAATCTGCATAGGTTTGATATGAAATTTAATAAGTGGAGGCAAAACTATGGCTCAGTATTCTGGAATTGAATGGACTGACCATACCTTCAATCCTTGGTGGGGTTGTATCAAAGTTTCACCAGGCTGCGTGAATTGTTATGCTGAAACTTGGGCTAATAGATATGGTCATGACATTTGGGGCAAGACCAAGAGGCGTCGTTTATTCGGCAAAGATCACTGGAATCAGCCCTTAGTTTGGAATCGCAAAGCAATACAAGAAGATCAACGTTATCGCGTATTTTGTGCGTCAATGGCAGATGTGTTTGAAGACAACCCACAACTTGATGGTGAAAGGGAAAAGCTGTGGGAATTGATTGAAGCTACACCACAACTTGATTGGCTACTTCTGACGAAAAGACCCGAAAACATGAACCAAATGACGCCTTGGGAATTATGGCCTCAAAACATTTGGGCCATGACAAGCGTTGAAAATCAAAAAGAAGCAGAAATTAGAATACCAATATTGGTTGACATTCCAGCTTCCGTCATTGCTTTGTCAGTTGAGCCACTGTTGGATCGTGTTGATCTATCATCATGGATAGACCAGATCGATTGGGTGATCGTAGGTGGGGAAAGTGGTAACAAAGCCCGCCCTATGCACATTGATTGGGTACGGGAAATACGTGATCTATGCATTGAAACTAATACTGCATTCTTTTTTAAGCAATGGGGCGAATGGCTGCAAAGTAGACCTGAAGAAAGTGACGCCAGCGTTTTTTATTCTAAAGATGAGGTTGATAATATCTGCTACGTAAAATCGGTAGGCAAGAAGCAAGCTGGTAGAACTTTAGATGGTGATACTTGGGATCAATTGCCGCAAGCAAGACGAGAATTACAGTTTGCCTAAGATATATTCATAATTAGCCTCCGAAGCGCTGGTTATGTACTCCCCCTGCTATAGCCGGCCTTCGAGACCGCACCACCCCACCTTTGCCTCCTAAAATAGAGAAATAGGATTCACGGCCGTACCCCATCCCCTTCCCTCTCATCCTCTATGATGACCCCCAAACCCACCTCCACGTCCACACGCCAGGCTCTTCTTTCATGAGGCTGATTTAAATCCAGCAAATTTGCCCCATTCACGCAGTATAATACCCGGCGGACAGCACCCGATCCTACAACCAATCCGCAAAGGAAAAAAACATGAGAGAACTAATCGTATCCGAATTCATCACCCTGGACGGCGTGATCCAGGCCCCCGGCGGCGCAGACGAAGACATCGACGGCGGTTTCACACACGGCGGCTGGACCCACCCCTTCTGGCACGACGACATCGGCGCCCACTTCGATGACGCCATCTCCCAGGCCGACGCCTTCTTGCTCGGCCGTAAAACCTGGCAAATACACGGCGCCGCCTTTGAAGCCATGGCCGGCGACCCCTTCGCCGACATCTTCAATAGCATCCATAAATACGTCGTCTCCACCACCCTGCCATCCGCCGCCGCCTGGCGCAACTCCACCCTCATCCGCGACAACGTCATCGAAACCATCCGCCAACTCAAACAACAGCCCGGCAAAAACATCCTCATGGATGGCAGCAGCGTCCTGGCCCAAACCCTGGCCCAACACGACCTCATAGACGAATACCGCCTGCACGTCTACCCCCTGGTACTCGGCAGTGGCAAACGCCTGTACCCGGCCGACAAACGGCTCAACCTCACCCTGGTCGAAGCATCCCCATTACCCACCGGCGTCGTCTACATGCGTTATCGCCGCACCGCATAACACGCTTACCAGAAGAGCGGGGCACGCCCTCGTGCCCGCGTGGGACGTAGGCGTCCCACCCTCCTCAAGTTATCCTTATGAATATCGAATTCAGTGGCAAAATCTGGTTCTGGAAAGGTCCCGCTCCCTGGTATTTTGTCACCATCCCCGCAGACGAAAGCTACGACATAAAAATGATCTCCGCCTCCGTCACCTACGGCTGGGGCGTCATTCCCGTCCTGGTGCGCATCGGCAAAACCGAATGGACAACCTCACTATTCCCGAAGGACGGCCGTTACCTGGTTCCCCTCCGCGCCGACATCCGCAAAGCCGAAAAACTCCACGAAGGCGACGAAGTAACCATCCACCTCAAGGTTGGGTGATAAACGATTAAGGCGGTGATGCTGTGGAAATTAACTTATCTCTACCCCGAATATATCACAACCAGGCTGGATTTGAGGAATTGGTTGGGTTATGGGCGCAAACACAAACCTGCTTTCTTGATAACATCAACATTGACCTGGCAGACTGGTTTGCTGCTGATATGTGTGCTCCATTTGGGGCTATTTTGCATCGTTTGAGCCTACAACTGAATACGATCAGATTACAAAATATCCCTTCCCGCGTTGAAAAAATACTGTCAAAAAATGGCTTTCTTAGCCATTACGGTCGGGTAGCTATTCCAGATACCTGGGGTACCACCATTCCTTATCAACGCTTTGACACAAAGGATGATCGCTATTTTGCCGCGTATATTGAGACTGAATTTATTCATCGCACAGAAATACCCACCATGTCCTCTGGATTGCTCAAGAAATTCCGCGAAAGCGTCTTCGAGATTTTTAGCAATGCCGTTATCCATTCTCAAACAAAACAAGGCATATTTAGTTGTGGACAATTTTTCCCTGAGAAAAAAACTCTCGATTTCTCTGTGGCCGATCTGGGAATTGGCATCCGTCAGAATATATTGGACAATATACAACTTAACCTGACGCCTGAAGAAGCCATTATATGGGCAACTCAAGGGCGTAATACCACAAAACGAGGCCCTATTCCTGGGGGTTTGGGATTGAAACTGTTAGGTGAATTCATTGATATGAATGGTGGATGTATCCAGATTGTTTCTGATGCCGGTTACTGGCGTCGAAAAGCAGGGCACATTAAAACGGCCAGTTTGAGTTACCCGTTCCCTGGCACTGTGGTCAGTCTGGAAATAAATACTGCTGATAAACAATCATATGTGCTTACTTCTGAGTTATCAGAGGCAGACATATTCTAGGGTAATGTGATGAGTAATAACCTGGAACTCTCAGTATTTGAAATTGTGGGCAGCCCTCTTTGTGTTGCTGCCAGCGATGGGCAAAAAGTTTATGATCGTTTAACCAATGCCTTGTTAGAAGCGCAACAAGTTGTCCTTTCTTTCCACAACATTACCACCCTGACTTCCGCCTTTCTAAATACAGCCATAGGCCAGTTATATGGTAAATATAGTGAGGATCAGATACGCGCCTCTCTTAAGGTGCAAGACTTACAAGCAGATGATCTGGCACTGTTGAAGCGGGTAGTTGATACAGCCAAACTATATTTCCGGGACCCACAAACGTTTGAACTGGCACTTCGGGAAACGATGGGGAACGGCGATGCCTAAACCCCAAACAATCACCAAATATGGGTTTACCGACCAGGATAAGTTATTGGTGGATGCGAATGTCTGGCTCCTGATTTACGGCCCCCAAAAGCCAGGGGATCATCGCGTAAAAGTTTATTCCGATGCCTTGAAAAGGATTCTGAGTGCCCAAAGCCGAGTTTACATTGATGTTCTCATTGTTTCCGAATTTATCAACACTTATGCTCGCATAAAATGGCAACTTATCTCCCCAAACATCAATTTCAAACAGTTCCGTCAAAGCAGTCAATTCCAACTTGTTGCCCAAGACATTGCCTCTGACACCAGGCGTATGTTGAAGCATTGTACGCGAATAAACAACGGTTTTGAGTCACTGCCCATGAATACCTTGCTTAACACTTATGCTGCGGGTCATTCAGACTTCAACGACCAGGTTTTAATCGCTCTTTGTCAGAAGGCTGGCTTGAAGTTGGTAACAGATGATGCGGATTTCAAAGGCCAAAATATCTCGATAATTACTTCCAATAGAAAGTTGCTCAAATGAAATCTTCAGACATCAGAAAAGGCAGGAAAGTTTCGGGATGGATAAAGTTGGGGCGTATAAGCATACACCCCAACCTTATCCATTTGTGTATCACGGCATCATCAACACCGGCTCTACCTGTTCCAGCGCCCAGTCAATTTCCTCTTTACTGATCACCAGCGGCGGCGCAAAGCGGATGACGTTTTCATGCGTTTCCTTACACAACACACCCCGTTCCTGTAACGCTTCACAAAAACGACGCGCCTTCGTGTTCAACTCCACGCCAATAAACAACCCCTTGCCGCGCACCTCTTTGATGTGGTCGCTTTCAATGCGTTCCAGCCGCCCTTTGAAATACGCACCCAATTCGGCCGACTGCACCACCAGATTTTCCTCTACCAGCACCGACAGGGCGGCGCGGGCAATGGCTGCGCCCAATGGATTGCCGCCAAAGGTGCTGCCATGATCGCCCGGATGGAACAGCCCTAAAATGTCCCGGTCTGACAATACAGCCGATACCGGATAAAAACCGCCGCTCAACGCCTTGCCCACAATGGTCATGTCCGCCTTGACGCCTTCATGGTGGCAGGCAAACAGCTTCCCGGTACGGCCGAAGCCGGTCTGAATCTCGTCAGCCACAAAGAGCACATTCTGCTCCTGGCACAAATCATACGCCGCGCGAATAAAACCGGCGGGGGGCATCACCACACCACCCTCGCCCTGAATCGGCTCCACCAGAAAGGCGACGGTGTGAGGTGTAATGGCCTGGCGCAGGGCGTCCATGTTGCCATAGGGGATGGTCTTGAAACCAGGGGTGAAGGGGCCAAAGTGCTGCTTGTAAGCCGGTTCGCTGGAAAAGCCGACGACGGTGGTGGTACGGCCGTGAAAATTCCCCTCACACACAATAATCTCCGCTTCGCCATCGGGCACACCCTTAATCTCATACCCCCATTTGCGGGCCGCTTTGATGGCCGTCTCCACCGCTTCCGCGCCTGTATTCATCGGCAGCGCCATGTCATACCCCGTCAGTTCGCACATCTCTTTGAGGAATGGCCCCATCTGGTCATTGCGGAAGGCGCGGGAAGTCAGCGTCACTTTGTGCATCTGCGAAACGGCCGCGTCCAGAATCTTGGGGTGGCAGTGTCCCTGGTTCACGGCCGAATACGCCGCCAGGCAGTCCAGGTACTTCTTGCCGTCCACGTCATACACCCATACTCCTTCGGCCTTTTCCACTACCACATCCAGTGGGTGGTAATTGTGGGCGCTGTAGGTTTCATCCAGTTCAATATAATGTTGGCTTTTCATGTTACAAACTCCTTTGTCAAACCTGACAGGTCGGCAACCGGCGGTTGCTTGAGAACTGTCAGGTTTAGTCAAAAAAAGCCTGACCATGTGAGATGATCAGGCTTTGCTCAGACCCAGGCCAGGTACGGCCGTCGGTCATCTTTTTAAGTTGAAGTTGGTGTTAATTATACGGCGGTTGGGGTGAACTGTCTATGTGGGACGGCCGTTGCTATAACCACGAAACCAGCAAATAGCCGCCGCCTACAACGGCACAATACACGGCAAAGATGTACAGGGTGTGGGTACGCACCCAACGCAGCAAAAAGGCGATGCACACATACCCGGTCACGGCCGCAGCCACAAAACCGGCAGCATAGACGATGGGCGCTTCGCTGGCCTGGGCGCTGACAATATCCAGCAGCGACAGCAGCCCGGCGCCCATAATGGCGGGCACACCTAATAGGAAGCTAAAGCGGGTGGCCGTAGGCCGGTCCAGACCACGAATCAAACCGCCGACGATGGTGCTGCCGCTGCGCGAAACGCCTGGCAGCAGGGCAAACGCCTGGAAGCTGCCGATGGTCAGCGCGTCTGTCCAGTTCATATGGTCTATGCGCTTTTGGCCGGACAACATACGCTCGCCAACAACCAGGAGTACGGCCGTGATCAGCAAAAAAAACGCGGCGGCTTCCGGCTGGCTGAATATCTCCTCCAGCTTGCTTTCAAACAGCAGCCCCAATACCACCGCCGGGATGGAGCCGACCACAATGAGCCAGCCCAACCGGGATTCGGTACTGGCTAAGGGTTGCTTGCGGCGCAGGTCACGCAGCACGGCCGTGAGGATTCCCCACAAATCGCGCCAGAAGTAAATCAACACTGCCAACAACGTGCCCAAATGCAGCACACCAACCATCGTCAGATCGGCCGGCGGCATATCCACAATCGTCGGGATAATCACCAGATGCCCCGAACTGGAAATGGGCAAAAACTCCGTTGCCCCCTGCAAAATGCCTAAGAAGATAGCTTCGATGATATTCATAATTTCTCAAGAAGAGATTGGGAGATTGAGAGATTACAATCTCCTAATCTCTTAATCTCCCAATCTCCGCATACGCACTCAAAAACTCGTCCGCAAACGTCTGCAATGTCCCTTTTTCTATCGCCGCCCGCATCTGCCCCATCAGGTCAATTAAAAAGTGGACATTGTGAATGCTCAGTAACACATGCGCCAGGATTTCATCCGCTTTCACCAGATGGCGCAGGTAAGCGCGGCTGAAATGCTGGCAGGTGTAACAGCCACAGTCGGCGGCAATGGGCGCGGCGTCTCGTGCGTGCGCCGCATTGCGCAAGTTCAGCCGCCCGCCGCGCACATACGCTGTGCCATGCCGCGCCAGCCGTGTGGGAGCCACGCAGTCAAATATATCCACGCCCCGCAGCACCGCATTCACCAAATCTTCCGGTTCACCCACGCCCATCAGGTAACGTGGTTTATGGGTGGGCAGGTGCGGGACGGTAGCATCCAGCGTGGCGACCATTTGCGCCTTCGTCTCCCCCACCGCCAGCCCGCCAATGGCATAACCGGGTAAATCCAGCCCGGTGACAAAAGCAGCGCTTTCGGCACGCAGGTCGGGGAAAATGCCCCCCTGCACAATGCCAAAGAGCGCCTGATCATCCCGCGTTTTGGCCGCCACGCACCGCTCCAGCCAGGGGTGAGTACGTGCCAATGACCCTTTTACGTAGTCGTAATCGGTCGGCGGCGGGCACTCGTCGAAAGCCATGATGATGTCTGCGCCCAGGTTTTCCTGGATGGCGATGCTGCTTTCCGGGGTGAAGCGGTGGTGCGACCCGTCCAGATGGGATTGGAAAGTCACGCCGTCGGCATCAATTTTGCGCGTCTGGCTGAGGCTAAACACCTGGAAGCCGCCGCTGTCGGCCAGAATGGGGCCAGGCCATTGCATAAAGTGGTGCAGCCCGCCCAATTCGCGCACCAGTTCATCCCCAGGGCGCAGATACAAATGGTAGGTGTTGCTGAGAACGAGGGTGGCCCCCAATGCCGCCAGGTCATCTGGCTTCAGCGCCTTGACGGTGGCTTGTGTACCAACGGGAGCAAAAACGGGGGTGTGGATGGGGCCGTGTGGGGTGTGGAAACGGCCGTTGCGCGCCGCGCCATCTACGGCCGTGACTTCAAACGTAAACTCAAATCCCATAGGGGCGGGATTATAGCAGGTAATGGAGTTTGAGATTAGGAGATTGGAGATTAGGAGATTGGGAGATTAGGAGATTGCCAATCTCTCAATCTCTCAATCTCTCAGCCTCTCAGCCTTACCCCCTGATTATCCACCGCCAAAATCCACATCCGGCTGGTCAGGCCATGTTGGGCAAACACGGCCGTGACCGCCGCTGCAATCCGTTCATGTCCATCCGGGGCAAAGGCGATCAGGCTGGGGCCGGCGCCGCTGAGCGCCACCCCTTTGGCCCCCGCTGCCTGCGCCGCTGTGAATGCCTGGGCCATGCCGGGGATGAGGGGAATCCGGTACGGCTGGTGCAGGCGGTCTTGCATGGCAATGCCCAACAAGTCGTAATCGGCCGTTTGCAGGGCGCGAATGACCAGCGGGGTGCGGGCGGCGTTGAAGATGGCGTCCTGGCGCGAAAGTTGGGCGGGCAAGGCGGCGCGGGCTTCGCTGGTGAGCAGGTGAAAATCGGGCAAGACGACCACCACGCGCAGGTCGGGCACAGTAAACTGCTCGATGTGCAGCCCGGCATCGTGGGCCACGCCCAAAACCAGGCCGCCGTACAGGGCCGGGGCCACATTGTCCGGGTGTCCCTCCTTTTCGGCGGCGAATTGCAGGATTTGGGCGGGGGTAAACGGCCGTCCCACCAGTTCATTCGCCGCCAACATGCCGCCGAGCACGGCCGTGGAACTGCTGCCCAACCCGCTGCCCACCGGGATGTTGTTTTCCTGGTGAATGTGTAAGTGGGACGGCCGTTGCCCCATCCGGTCAAAGATGAGAGTGGCGCACTGGTACACCAGGTTGCTCTCATCCGTCGCCACCTTGTGGGCGTCTACGCCGCTGACGGTGATGGTGAGAGGGGGCGTGGAGGGGGTGGGGGGTACGGCCGTGAACATGATGCGGTTGGGCAACGCCAGTGCCAGCCCCAAACAATCAAAACCCGGCCCCAAATTGGCCGAGGTTGCCGGAATGGTGACGGTTGCTGCTTTCATGGCGTGTATTTTACGAGGAAGCGGGATAGTCGGCGATACGGCAGGAAATAGGCGGTAATTGAACGATCTTGTCCACTTTCAGAAGATCGAAATCAACCATCTGATTTCTTGGAGAAGTCGGATTTCTTCCAACCTACCCCCATCCCGGCCACTGGCCTACACGGTGGTTAGGGTAGAAGGTCGTCAGTGCATTCTTACTGGCGGTTTTTACTGCCGCTTTACTATATTTGAGTCTACCGAAAGAAGTTCAGCTTTTTGTCGTCAACCGGAAATTTCTGTCGAGAAGAAAAGTTGAGCTTCCGGTCTCGACGGGCTTTTTTCTGAAGAGTCATGTTTTATTCCCTCGTCTTTTCCCACAGGTCTGGAAAATAAAGGGCTGCTTTATGTTGTAATCCGTGTTCAAGATGATCTGGCAGTGGCTCAAGGCAAAATACAGAAGATTGCCATATTGCAGATGTTATCAAAGGATAATACTTTAGCTGCCCTCCCGACAAACCGTACCATTCAACAAGGATACCTGTATCATCATATCCTGTCACTCGTCTGCCGCTACTTTCCCACCGTAGATTTTCAGGAGAAGGTAGATCAATTGGGTACTGAAATAGCTGATAGCGTCCCGACCTTTCTTCCCATTGTAGCGACAAGAAAAAACTCTTTGAATTATCTATGATCCCACCAGTACCGATACCAACGTTTTGATGCCATCTATCGACCACTTCAATCAAGGTAGCACCAACAATCTCTGGATGGTCATGGAAGTTATCTTGCGTCACAGCCTCTTCTTTTAACGAATCCCAAAACTCACCTGCTGCATTTGAGAGTTCAATAGTCGCACGCCCCCTCCTCTCCACTTCTCTCAATGTTCCTCTCATTTTGCAGGAGATACCGTAGTAGACCTTGTTATCAGGGGGACCCAAAATTACATCATATATCCATTTGCTTTCTAGATTTTTCCCTGCAAATGTAGCAGCAACAGCTCGTTCAAAATCTCGCCAACCAGGCAAAGTATGGTCTTTGCGTTTTAACATTCCGCTGCCATCCTGGTATGTGCTCAGGATCAACCGGAACATTTCAATTTCAGCTTCAGAGGGGAATCTATCAACGAAGACCAAGCTCATCAGTTCTCACATATTCTTGAATTCTCAAGATCAAGTTCAAATTCATCTTTTAATAATTCATCTGTTGAAACATCAAATAACCGCGACACTTTCAATACAAAAAATGTTGTTGGCACCTTTTGTCCTGACTCAATTTCGCTGAGATAGCTATGGGTGGTGTAGTTCAATTTGTTTGCCAGCCATTGCAAGGTTACATGGTGGTGATTTCGTAGCATCCGCAGTTTTTCACCAAATCTTTTTAGTTGGATGATTTCTTCTGTTTGCATTACTTTTACCAACAGACTTATACTTTGGAGAACATTTGTGCAATAGTTGATTTTTAATGATAAATAAAGTAAAATGTCTCTATTGGAGACACAAGGCGGTTTACATGACATCTTCTAACGAGAAAATGATCAACAGTCCCATTCGTTGGGTGGGTGGGAAATCGCGTTTGCGTAAGGACATAATTCCACTGATTCCTGAACATAGTTGCTACGTGGAGCCTTTTGCCGGTGGGGCGTGGGTTTTGTTTGGTAAAAAGCCAAGCCCGGTAGAAGTGCTGAATGATATTGACCAGGAACTCATCAACTTTTTCCGGGTGCTGAAAAATCAGCCAGAGGCGCTCATCCATTCATTTGAATGGGAACTGGTGTCTCGCGCCGAATTTGAAAGGTTAGCCCAGTGTGACCCTTTAACCTTATCAGATGTCGAACGGGCGCATCGTTTTTACTACATCCTCATGGCCGGCTGGGGCGGTGAATTGGATTATCCTCGCTTTCAAACCAGTATTTCTGATGGCGGACATGGCAATCGGCTGATTGGCGCTTTGAAACATTTGCGCCAACGACTGCAACCGGTTCACGAGCGATTGCGCACGGTCATCATTGAAAATCTGATCTGGGAAGAGTGCCTGGATCGGTATGATCGTCCCAAAACATTTATGTACCTTGACCCACCCTATCCGCAAAACGGCTGCAATTACAAGTATAACATGCAGGACTGGGCAGACCACAAAAGGCTGGCCGTCCGGCTGGCAGAAACAAAGTGCAAGTGGCTGCTATCCTCTTACGATGTGCCCGAAGTGCGCCAAATGTATGCCGGGTATGACATCATCCCTATTCAGTCTTATTCGGGTATGAACAGTAAAAAGAATGGCTCAGAGCGGGTTTTAAATCAGGAGGTGGTGATCGCCAACTTCAATACACAAACGGCCGATCTGCTCTATCCACAAGGAGGGCAACTGGCTTTGCAACGGCCGTTGCTCAAACTTGAAGAACCCAACCCCGAATTTGAAATAGACCCGAAGGGTTTTTGAAATCCTTCGGGTCTTGGCACCAGTTACGACGCATTCGCCACAAAAGTGATAATCAGTTCTACCTCTTCTTCCACATTGGCTACGTTGGGCACGCTGGGAATTTGCAGGCCATAGTCGCCCCGGTTGACGGCAGCGGTGGCCGTGCCGGAGAGTTGGTTGGCGGACACGGCCGTCGCCTGCACCGTAAATGTCACCTGATTGCTCACATCCCGGATGGTCAGGTCGCCAACGATGGTGAATGTCACCGTGTCGCCGATATTCACCGAAGCGGGCAGGCCGGTCACGGCCGTAGGCGTAAACGTAATATACTCATATGCCCCGGTCTGTAAAATCTCGTTTTGGATGGCACGGTTGCGAAAATTATTGTCCGTTGCCAGGGTGCGGGCGTTGATCTGGATGACGCCGACCTGGGTAGCGGCCGGGTTGCTCAGGTCTACGGCCAGTTCACCGGCCACCTGATCGGTCGTCCCCACTACCGTAATGCGGCTGCCGCGCAAATCTTCGTCCAGTTCAAAACGCACCTGGGATTGCGCCGGGTCAATCTGGAAGATAACCGGGCCGGTCGTGTTGGTCACGGCCGTATCCGATTCAGGCTCAACGGCCGCCGTTAGCGTTTCAATCACCAGCGGCACCGCTTCAATGGGGGCGCTGGCCGCTTCCGGTTCCTGCAATACACCGCAGGCGCTCAGGAACACGGCCGTTGCCAGCAACAATCCTCCACCCAACAAAAATCGTCTTAGCTTCATACATTCACTCCTCAGTTGTTGAATTGATAAACAAGCAGACAGTTATCATTTCCTGTCTGCCAGGCATATTAATCTACTCAAGTTTAGAAAATATAGGGGAATTGTTCAGGAATTGTTAAAAGGCACTGTTCAGCCGGATAATGGGGGATGAAGGATTCCAGGCCGGGGAAGGGGCTTGCAGATCACACAAATTGAGAACCATTCGGGACACGGCCGTAGCCACATCCCCCGGCTCATCTTCTGACAGCGCCAACGCATAGACCCGTACCCCAAACCCGGCAAACTCACGCGCACACTCCCACGTAAAGCCAATGACGCCTGCTTTGCTGGCGCAATAAGCCGCCCGGTTCTCAAAAGGAACTTCCAGACCCGCCGTCGAAGTGATATTGACGATCAGCCCCCCGCGATCCCCGTTTTCATCGGCATTTTCATTGGCCATCACCCGCCCACACAACTGGCTCATCAAAAACGTACCTTTCAGATTCACGTCCAGGCAGCGGTTCCAATCCCATTCATCCATCTTCAAGATAGAAGAGCGGGGCATAACGGCGGCATTGTTTACCAGGATGTCTAACTGCCCCCAGGCGGCGCGGGTAGTCTCGATCAAATGCACACATTGGAATTTATTGGCCACATCGGCAGCCACGGCGACGGCCTGCCCCCCAGATTGCTGAATCTCAGCGGCCACCCGTTCTGCCCGGTCCGGATTCAAGTCATTCACCGCCACCCGAATTCCGGCTGCGGCCAACACACGGGCGACAGTGGCCCCAATGCCCTGTCCGGCGCCGGTAACAATTGCAACTTTTGGGGTGAGCGGGAGCATGGTAGTAATCGGTAATCGGTAATCGGTGTCCGGTAATCGGTTGGTTGCTGATGACCGATTACTGATAACCGATTATCGGCTTTCAGGCGGGCGAGTGGGGGTTCGCTAAAAAGCTATAGCCGGTGCCCC
This sequence comes from Chloroflexota bacterium, assembly GCA_014584575.1. Taxonomy (GTDB): domain Bacteria; phylum Chloroflexota; class Anaerolineae; order Promineifilales; family Promineifilaceae; genus CAADGU01. Next base: position 78,044 of record JACTMP010000032.1, on the reverse strand, counting down.
AGGCCGAGAGGATGTAATGGGGGTCTTTGGGATTGGTCTCAATTTTGCGGCGCAGGCGGTAAACGTGGGTATGCAGCCGGTCTTCATAGGCGTCATCTTGCGGCCAGACGCGGCGCAGCAGAAATTCATTGGTCACGGTGTGGCCGGCATTGCGCATGAGGATGTATAGCAGCTTGGTTTCAGTTGGCGTTAGCGGCACCGGTTCATCTTTTTGCTGCACAAATGCTTTGCGATTAGGGAAATCCACCTGCAAATTGGCATCCACACGGATAACCGGCTCCAACGTGTAAGCAAAATCACCGAGCCGGCGCAGCACCCGCCGCACCCGCGCCACCAGTTCACCGGAACGAAACGGCTTGACGATGTAATCTTCGGCAAACTGTTCCAACCCCTGAATGATGGTTTGCTCGTCGTCAATGGCTGTGAGCATGATGATGGGCAGGTCGGAAAAATCGAGAATGGCGCGACACAGTTCAAAACCATCCATGCCGGGCATGTTCAGGTCTACAATGGCCAGATGGGGCAAACCGTGCCGGGAAATTTTTTGCAACGCCTCTTCACCGGAAGCCGCGGTGATCACCCGAAACCCCTCATGCTCCAGTATCGGCCTGACCGCATTCAAGATGAAGGGGCTGTCGTCTACCACGAGAATGGTCTGCAATTCTTTGTTGGGCTGCTCAACCGGTAACATGGCTGAATAGTAAACGATTGTTGACCAGGTGACAAGGTGACAAGATGACCAGGCAAGATGACACAAATCCCAGATCACTCCGCTGCGGAAGGGCAGATGTCGCGTAACAGGCAGGGAGCGCAATCGGGGCGGCGCGCTTTACACAGGGCACGGCCGTGAAAAATCAACAGGTGTGAAATTTCAATCCAATTTTCTGGGGGGATAATGGCCATCAACTCCTGCTCCACTTTTACGGGGTCATCGTTGGTCGTCGTCCAACCCAGCCGGTGGGCAATACGTTTGACATGGGTGTCTACGGTAATGCCTTCGGCACGGCCGTAAATCTCCCCCAACACCACATTCGCCGTTTTACGCGCTACCCCGTTTAATTTGAGCAGATCCTCCATCCGCGACGGCACCTCCCCGCCATGTTCATGCACAATCGTCTGTGCTGACTCTTGAATGAACTTTGCCTTTTGCCGGAAAAAACCGGTGGGGCGGATAATCTCCTCCAATTCCGCCCGGCCGGCAGCCGCCAGGGCGGGCGCGTCCGGGAAACGGGCAAAGAGGTTGGGCGTTACCTGGTTTACCCGCTCATCCGTGCACTGCGCGGACAAAATCGTCGCCGCCAATAACTGGATGGGCGTTTCATAGTTCAACTCGCAATGGGCGTCCGGGTACATTTCCCGCAGGCGGGTCACGGCCGTTGTTACCTGGTCATCGTCGGGCATCATTCGCATCTATCTACCTGTCACCCGGTTGGGCGCATGGCCGCGCTAAAAAAAGCCACGTCCAGTTGATCGGCAACGGTCACGGGCACTATCGAGCCGGGAGCGATTTCATTGTCCACCGAAAACTCAAACCCCAATGGCGCCGGCGGGTGCAGCCAGGCCGCGTGCAAAACGACAGCCTGTTCATCCCCCTGTGCCGCCTGGATGGTGACAAATTCCGAGGACAAGGCCAGGTGAATGGTATGCCACGCCGTCGGGTCTAACCAGGCAGGCATGGAGCATAATTGCAGCAGCCCGGTATTGGCCGCCAAGTGAAAATCCTGAGCCAGAATCGCAAAATAGCCGTTATACAGGTGGCTGCGGGTGACGCCAACGGCCGTGACCCCCTCTGCCGCCGCCAACCGGGCATTCCACAAAAACAGGTTTTCCGATAATCCGGGAGGGGGAGCGGCTTCCTGAAAACGATGTGTATACTGCACTACCACGTCCGCTGTGGGTATTGGCTGCCAGCAATAGACTCTTTGCGCCAGGGGCCGGGACGTATCAATCTCCGAAATACGGCTGGCTGAAAGCTCGCCCTTAAAGGCAAACGGCGCCATACGCAGCGAGAGATACCGTTGCTCCCCCTCTGCCTGAAAGGTATACGAACCACCAGGGGGTGTCACCTGAAAATGGAATCCATTCAGGATCACTTGCTGTTCATCCACAAATGAAGAAATGATGCGCTCGGAAGGGCAGTCGGTTTCAGGATGGGCAAAAAGCGTCATAAGCAACTTCTAATCCACAGGGGAAATCTGAATCTCTACCGACAAAGGTTATGAAGTGACATTTTTGGTTGCAAGTTGCAAGTTGCCACCTGCTCGCTACTCCCCAAACCGGTCTTCGCTGCGGGCGCGGAAAAAGAGGCGGATGGGGGTGCCTGTGAAGGGCCATCGCTCCCGTAGCTGGTTTTCCAGGAAGCGTTTGTAGCTAAAATTGATCCAGTCTGGCTTGTTCACAAAAAATATGAAGGTGGGCGGCGCTGTTTCCGCCTGGGTGGCGTAGAAAAATTTCACCCGTATCCCCCCTTTCTGCGGCGGCGGGTGCAGCGTGGTGGCTTCGCGCATAAAGGTGTTCAGGGCGCTAGTTTGCACACGCTGGTGGCGGGCGGCGTTCACTTCCAGCACCGTCGGCAAAATTTTGTTCACCCGCTGCCCCGTCAGCGCCGAGATGAAAATGATGGGCACGTAGGGCAGGAAGTTCAATTCGTGGCGCAGTTTTTGCTCCATCTCGTGCAGCGTGTGAGTATCCTTTTCCACCGCATCCCACTTGTTCACCAGCACAATAATGCCCGCATCCTCTTCGGTCAGCATCCCGGCGATGTGCGCATCCTGGGCGGTGATGCCCTCATCGGCGTCTAGCAGCAGCAAGGCCACATCGGCGCGGTTGAGCGCCTTCACCGAGCGCAGCACGCTGTATTTCTCCACGCCCGGTTCAATTTTGCCACGCCGCCGGATACCGGCGGTGTCAATCAGCGTGAACTCCTGACCGTGCCAGCGCAGCTTGGTGTCTATGGCGTCGCGGGTGGTGCCGGCGATGGGGCTGACGATGGCCCGCTCTTCACCCAACAGTTTGTTCAGCAGGGTGGATTTCCCGGCGTTCGGCCGGCCGAGGATGGCAATCTTGACGGAGTCATCTTCTTCATCGCTGGGTTCGCTGGCGGGAATGGCTTCGACAATAGCATCGAGCAAGTCACCCACACCCACACTGTGCAGAGCCGAGGTGGCAATGACCTCTCCCAGCGCCAGTTCGTAAAATTCCATCGCCTGATCTTTGAGGTTGCTGGATTCCAACTTATTGGCGGCGATGATGACCGGCTTTTCGGTGCGGCGCAGGATGTCGGCCACTTCGCGGTCGGCGGCAGTGACACCGGCACGGCCGTCTACCACCTGCACAATCACGTCTGCATCTTGCATGGCGACCCGCGCCTGCTGGCGAATGGCGGGCAGGAATTGTTCCGAGTCTTCGGAAAGGGGTTCGGTGTGCCAGCCTTCGGTTACTTCAATGCCGCCGGTATCCACCAGCGAAAAGGCGACGCCGTTCCACTCGCTGTCGGCATAGAGCCGGTCACGGGTGGTGCCGGGCACGTCGGAGACGACCGCCAACCGGCGGCCCACAATGCGGTTAAAAAGAGTAGATTTGCCCACGTTGGGGCGGCCCACCAGGGCCACTAAAGCCTTAGATTTCATAGATATACCTGACAAGGTGACAAGGTGACATCTGACAAGGTGAGAAAAGACCTTTGCCAGTACATAGGCCCATCGCCGGGCGGCACGGCCGTACTCTTGCGGCCTACGGTGTCGGTGGGCGGCGGCATGGGCGTGGGCCGGGCTATGATCACGGTGATCAACGCCGGCTGCACCGAGCGAATTTCCAGCCCGCGATTGGGAATGGTGACGGTTGGTTCCAGTTCATAGACGCCGGGCCGCAGGCCAAACAGGTCTACCGTTACCTCCACTTCCTGTTCGGGCATGGCGTCCAGCACCGGCAGCGGCCCAAACAGCACCACCCGCGCCGTTTCCGGCTGGATCAGGGCTTGCAAATCGCTGGCCAACCCCAGCACCTCAATCGGCCGGTTAAACACTTTGGTGCTGGAAAATGGCTCAATTTCCACCGTAGCCACAATTTCCTGCACTTCGTCCAGGGTTATGCCCGTGGGCAGCACCAGCGAGACACGAGTAGAGAAAGATTCCGTCAACCCGGTGACGTCAATTGGTTCGGTTTGCACACGGAAGGGTTGCTCCAGTTGTGACGGTCGTCCTGTCACCAATACACTGGGTGGATCCACCGACGTATTCAGCACCCGGTAGCCCGGCGCCGGTTCACCCACGATATTGACGCTGATCACCCGGTTGGCAAAGTCCGCCGATTCTTGAATGGGGACTGTCACCGTCACCTGATTCTGGCTCAATTCCAGATTACTCACGCCGGCTACCCGCCCCTGCTGGTCATAAAAAATTGGCTGCGGCGATGACACTTTGGTCTGCGTGTCTTCATTACCCAAAAAAACCGTCACCCGCGCCAGCGCCAGCCGATTCACATCTGATTCAATCCCGCGCACAGTGATGAACCCTGGTTCCAGCAGCGCCTCGCCGGCGGTATAACCGCGCGGCACAGTGCCGCGCAAATCCAGCGCCACCGGGACTTCTTTGGAGATCAGCGGCTCCAGATGCACGCTAATCTGGTCGGGCGCCGGCGGGTCAAGCGCAATCTGGGCGCGACCGGTGCGCACTTCAACCGGCGCTAACTGCCCCTGACCATAGGGCGTCTGGCTCAGGTCTACGGTGGCGATAAAGTCGGCCGGCGTCATGGTGTCTACCACCGAAGTTGGCCCCTGAAAGACCACCACTACGGCCACATTATTCAAATTGGCCGGTTCAATGATGCGCACGTTTTCGGGCACACCAATGAACTCTACCGGCACTTGCAGCGCCCGGCGCAAGATAGGGTCATCTGTCTGCTGCGCGTTCACCCATATGACCAGGGCTAACAACAACGATAGCAGCAGGGCCATCAGATCGGCCAGGCTGGATTTGAGGCTCTTCATAAAACGCCTCCCTGGGAGCCGTCTTTGGGCGGGGCGTCCGGTTTAAGCGGGCTGGTTTTCAGGGCGGACGAGGTGGTGAGCATGGCGTGTAACATTTCGTCCAGGCGGGAGGGTTCCAGGCGGCGGACAATGAAACGGCCGTTATGTGTGATCGAAATCTGCCCCGTCTCCTCAGATACCACCACCGTCACCGCATCGCTGACTTCGCTGATGCCCAGAGCGGCGCGGTGGCGCAGCCCCATTTGCCGATCAGACAGGCTGCTGGTGGAGAGGGGCATGACGCAGGCGGCCGCCGCCAGCCTGTCGCTGCGAATAATGATGGCGCCGTCGTGCAGTTCGGTATGTTTGTTGAAGATGGTCAGCAGCAGTTCCGGGGAAATGTCGGCGTTCATGGCAATGCCGGTGTCAATGTACTCTTGCAGGCCGGTGTCCCGTTCAAAGGTGATCAGCGCTCCGTGCCGCCGCTGCGAGAGGCGCAGGCACGCTTCTTTCACGGCCGTGATTACCGGACTAATCTCGTCGCGTCGCCAGAAGCGCAGGTATTGGCCGGTGCGCCCAATGCGTTCCAGCGCCCGGCGCAGTTCCGGCTGGAAAATGATGGGGATGGAGATGAGCAGGACAGGCAGGATGGTGTTCACCAGCGAGCGGAAGGCAATGAGACCGGGGATGGAGGCCAGCACCAATACCGCCAGGGCAATGACCACCAGGCCACGCAACACCTGCACCGCCCGTGTGCCCCGAATGAGCATAAAGACGGCAAAGATAACGGCCGTGACCAACAAAATATCCAGCACACTGATCCAGTCCCATCTCAGATTCCGTACTGTTTCCAGAATGCTGCCTAAGGTAATTTCATCCATCCTACCCGGTTATTGGCGTAATTGCGAAAGCAGTTGTTGGTAACTGGCGGCGTTCGGTGGATTGAGCGCCAGAATTTTTTGGATGGTCTCCACGGCGCTGGCCGTATCATTGGCTTCTAGCTGCGCTTCGCCCAGTTTGTCCAGCAGTTCAATCGCTTCGGTTATCCGCTTCTGTTGCATATAGAGGCGAGACAACCGCTCGACGATGCTGGCGTCCGACGGCCGTTGCCGCGCCATATCTTCCAAAATTCCCATCACCTTATTCCCCCGCCCACTGCGTACCAATTGCTTCAGATACTCATCTAGCTCCATCACCGCGTTCACCGGCTGCCCCACTTTGTAGTAGAGGTCAACCAACACAATCGCCGTGCGCTCATCCTGGGGGTCCAGTTTGCGCAGTTCTTTATAAGCGGCCAACGCTCGCCGCCAGTCGAAACGCTGCATATCAATATCCGCCGTCAGCCGCAATAACTTCGCCTGCCATTTGGCGCTATCTTCAGCGCGGGGGGCCAGCTTCAGCCCTTCCTGGTATGTTTCCCGTGCTTTGTCCACCTGGGCTAACTGGTAATACGCTTCGCCCATGGCCAGGTATTGTTCCAGAGCGCGGTCAATCTGCCCGTGCCGTTTTTGCAGCTCGATCAACCGGCCACGAATGGAGAGGTCGAGCGGCGTAAATTCGACGGCACGGCCGTAGGCGATCATCGCCCCATTCACATCCCCGCGCACCTGGTAGGTCTCGCCGACGACAATGAATTTGCGTGCGGCCGTATCGCGCCACCCCTGTTTGCCCAACACATCACCCAACTGCACATGGGCGGGCAAATAATCGGGAGAAAGCTGAATGGCGCGGTATGCTTCTTCAACGGCCGTGTCAAACATCCCCCGCCGGGCATATTCCTGGCTCAAAAACAGCGACTCCAGCACCAGTTCTGACCCGGCCGTGAGCATGTCCCCCAGCGTCATCAGCCCGGCGTCCGAGATCGTGTTCAGCCGTCCCCGCGCCTCTTTCACCTTATCCTCCCACCCCTTATGGCTCAGAAAATCTACCAGCGCATTGGCAAAACCCGTCGCCTGGTCCACTTCGCCCTTCGCCGTCAGACTTTCCGCCAGGTTTTCATACAACTCAATCAACCGATCCGCCTGGTTATGCTGCACCGTACCCAGGTCTACAATTTTCAAAACATTGATGAAATGCTCGGTCGCTTTATCAATATTCCCCCGCGCCCGGTAACATTCACCTAACGAAAAATGGCTGGCCAGGCGGTACTCATGATCCCTAACCGCAAACTCAAACTCCTTAATGGCATCCTCAAAACGTAGCTTGTCCTGGTAAAGCATCCCCAGGTTAAAGTGGGCAGCGGCGCTGTTCACACCGGCGGAAATTACCTGCTCATAGGCGCTGATAGCCTCGTTAGTCATACCCCGCCGCTGATAATCCAATGCCTGGCTCACCAATGCCGTGCGTTTCAACATGCGCGCATCCAGTTCACCATCACCAAACAAGTCCCCGGCCAACTGCTCCATAGCCATGCGGTGGGCATCCTGCACCGGCGTGGCCGTTTCGGCCCGCTTCTGCAAGCCATTTCCCCCCTCATCCGCCATCAAACGATTCACCAGACGCCCGGTCAGACCAGACGCCTGGGCCACCGGCGCCGACCCTGCCTTGATTGGGCGGCCCGATTTGATCATCTCAATCGCCGTCAACACATCGGCATTGCGCGGGTCGAGCCGCAGCGCCAACTGGCACGCCTGCAATGCCTTTTCCCGTTCGCCCTGTTTGTTCAAAATGCGGGCAATAGCCAGGTACTCATGGATGGCATTGGGAACCACCCCTTGTTTTTCATAGACAGAGGCCAGTCGTTGATGGGCTTTGAGCAGGTTGGGGTCCAGGCGCACGGCGCGCAGCCAGTTATCCATGGCGTCATTCAGGCGGCGGCGATTGAGTTCCACCTCGCCGATGGCCATGTACGTTTTGCCCGCTTCTTCGCCCTGGCCCAGCTGCTCTTGCATGTCGGCCACCTGGCGCAGGTAGATGATGTCGCCGCGTGAATAACGCGCCGCCAGCTTGAAGTTTTCTAGCGCCTTGTCTAGTTTTTTGAGCCGGCTATAGGCGGTGCCCAGCCCATCGTAAGGGGCAGGGTCGTTTGGGGACATCTGCGCGGCAACCTCAAACTCCTTGATTGCCAGCTCCCATTTTTCATCCCAGATGTAGGAATGACCGTTGTTGAGTGCCTCTTCGTAACGAGCACGATTACCTGCCACAGCAGCCTCCAAAGGTATTGTTTGATGTTTAACCAACGACGAGTTGAGTATACCACAGGGGAAAAGAGGGGAAAAGCGCACATATCTCATAAACCTGCCGGCGCTTTTGAAGCGCCGGCAGGTTTATGAGTATAATCTGCCCCAATGAGCGTGTACCTCCCGGCAAAACGCCCTTTCTCCGTAACTCTCGTTTTGGGGGGTGTTATCCTTTTTGGCGTGTGGAATGTGGGTAAAGTGGTGGTGTTGATGCAAAGCCGTCCTGTGTTAGACCCCTTTGGCATCCGGCCTGACCCGTTGTGGCAGGTGGCCTGGGCGGTGTTGTGGGCGGTGTTGTTTTTTGGGGGGGCGTGGTTGTTGCGGGGGCGACGGCCGTATACCCGTTACACCATCCCCCTGCTCATCGGCTTGTTTGGCCTGTACACCATTGGCCTGCGCCTCATCTTTTCCCCACTGCCCTTTGCCGCCAACGGCGGTTACGTCATCACTGCTTTTTTCGTGATAGTGGTATTATTGTCCTTTCTTGGGTTGAGACGCGCCGGGCGACGGCATTATTTTCAAGAGGAGATTGAGAGATTGGGAGATTAAGAGATTGGAGGGCATAAATCTCCTAATCTCTTAATCTCCCAATCTCCATAAAACTATGAACCCCAAAATAGAACAACTACGCAAACTCAGACATGAAGGCCACCAGGGGGGGGGCGAAGAGCGGATTGCCAAACACAAAGCGGGCGGCAAACTGACGGCCCGCGAACGGATTGAATTGCTGCTGGACAAAGGCTCGTTCCACGAGATTGACGCCTTTGTCGTCCACCGCGAACGCAATTTTGGCATGGACAGCAAAAAGTACCTGGGGGATAGTGTGGTGACGGGCTGGGGGACGATAGACGGCCGTCTCATCTACGTCTTCTCCCAGGACTTCACCGTCTTTGGCGGCAGCCTCAGCCAGGTACACGCCGAAAAAGTATGCAAAATCATGGACATGGCCATGCGCAACGGCGCGCCCGTCATCGGTATCAACGACTCCGGCGGCGCGCGCATTCAAGAAGGCGTCGTCAGCCTGGGCGGTTATGCCGACATTTTCCTGCGCAACACCCTGGCCTCCGGCGTCATCCCCCAGATCAGCGCCATCATGGGGCCATGCGCGGGCGGCGCCGTTTACTCGCCCGCCCTCACGGACTTCATCTACATGGTCAAAGAGAGCAGCTATATGTTCATCACCGGGCCAGATGTGGTCAAAGCCGTTACCGGCGAAGATGTCACCTTTGAGCAGTTGGGCGGGGCTATGACCCACAATGCCACCAGCGGCGTAGCCCACATGGCCGCCGAAAGCGAAGCCGACGCCCTCTTCCTCATCCGCGAATTGATGAGTTACCTACCTTCCAACAACATGGAAGACCCGCCCTTCAAACCGACCAAAGATGACCCGCTGCGCACCGAAGCCGCCCTGGACTCGCTGGTGCCGGACAACGCCAACAAACCGTATGACATCAAAGACGCCATCCACCTGATCATGGATGATGGTGAGTTTTACGAAATTCAGGAGCATTACGCCCAAAACATCGTGGTGGGGTTTGCCCGGTTAGGCGGTTTTTCAGTGGGCATTGTAGCCAACCAGCCAATGGTGTTGGCCGGAGTGCTGGACATCAACGCCAGCGAGAAAGCGGGGCGGTTTGTCCGTTTTTGTGACTGTTTCAACATTCCGCTTATTGTGTTTGAAGATGTGCCTGGTTTCCTGCCGGGCATTGATCAGGAGCATGGCGGCATCATCCGGCATGGGGCCAAGCTGCTCTACGCTTTTTGTGAGGCGACCGTGCCTAAAATCACCGTCGTCACCCGCAAGGCGTATGGCGGGGCGTACTGCGTGATGAACAGCAAACATATCCGCGCTGACCTGAATCTGGCCTGGCCCACGGCCGAAATTGCCGTGATGGGGCCAGATGGCGCAGTGAACATCATCTTCCGCCGCGAATTGATGGAGGCGGAAGACCCGGTGGCGAAGAAGGCGGAACTGGTGGCGCATTACCGGGAAGAGTTTGCCAATCCGTATGCGGCTGCCCGGCGCGGTTATGTGGATGATGTGATTGAACCACACGAAACCCGCCCGCGCCTGATCAACGCCCTGAACATGCTGCAAAATAAACGAGATGAAAACCCGCCGCGCAAACATGGGAATATACCTTTGTAAGAGGTGATGCGTGATGCGTGGCCCGTGACTGTTGCCGGGTCACGCATCACGCATCACGCATCACGCAACATGACTACAGATCAACTACTCCTTCAACGATTTGACAAATTACTCATCGCCAACCGGGGCGAGATTGCTATTCGTATTGTGCGGGCGTGCCGCGAGTTGGGCATTAAGACGGTAGCGGTCTTTTCGGACGCCGACCGGCAGGCGCTGCATGTGCGTTACGCGGACGAGGCGTACAACATTGGCCCGCCGCCGGCGCGTGACAGCTATTTGCGCATTGATAAAATTTTGGATGTAGCCAAACGCTCCGGTGCGGACGCCATTCATCCCGGTTATGGATTTCTGGCGGAGCGGGCGGAATTTGCCCAGGCGTGTAAGGACAATGGCATTGTGTTTGTGGGACCGCCGCCTCACGCGATTCAGGTAATGGGGGACAAACAGTCGGCGAGGGAAACAGTCAAACGGGCCGGGGTGCCGGTGGTGCCGGGTACAGAACCGGGGCTGAACGACGAAGAATTGGTCGCTGCCGCCGCGGGCATTGGGTTTCCGGTGCTGGTGAAGGCGTCGGCGGGCGGCGGCGGCAAAGGGATGCGCCCGGTGCATGACCCGGCGATGCTGCCGGATGCGATTGCGGCGGCGCGGCGGGAAGCGGCAGCGGCCTTTGGTGATGACACGGTGTACCTGGAGAAGATGATTCTGGACGGCCGTCACATCGAAATCCAACTCCTGGCCGACATGCACGGCAATGTCATCTACCTGGGTGAACGGGAATGTTCCTTGCAGCGCCGCCACCAAAAAGTGATTGAGGAATGTCCCTCATTTGCCGTAGACGAAGAGCTGCGGCGGCGCATGGGCGAGGTAGCAGTTGCGGCGGCCAAAGCGGTGAATTACGTCAGCGCGGGCACGATTGAGTTCCTGGTAGACAAAAACAAGAACTTCTACTTTCTGGAGATGAACACCCGCTTGCAAGTGGAGCACCCGGTGACGGAACTGGTGACGGGGGTGGATATTGTTCAGGAAATGCTGCGCATTGCGCGGGGGCGGCGGCTGCGCTTCAAACAGGAAGAGATCAAGATGAGCGGCTGGGCCATCGAGTGCCGCATTAACGCCGAAGACCCGTACAACAATTACCTGCCCTCGACGGGCAAGGTGACGATGAGCCGGGTGCCGACGGGGCCGGGGGTGCGGGTGGACACGGCCGTGTACCCCGGCTTTGAGATCACGCCCTACTACGACTCCATGATCGGTAAGCTGATTTGTTACGGCGAAACCCGCGCTGAAGCGATTTTGCGGATGCGCCGCGCCCTGGCCGAATACCGCATCATGGGGGTGCAAACCAATATCCCCTTTCACCAGCACATGGTAGAAACGCCCAGCTTCTGGACGGGGCAGTTTGACACCCGATTTGTGGAAGAACGCTTTAGCATGAGCGACCGGGAGTCGGCGCGGGAGATGGAAGCGGCCGTGATGGCCGCCCTCATCGCCCATCGCCGCAGCCAGCAGGCCAGCCAGATTATGGCCCCCGGTGGGCGGGATGTGAGCAATTGGAAATGGTATAGCCGGTGGGAGCGGTTGAGGCGGTGATCCGTAATCGGTAATCCGTAATCGGTAAACGGTATGAAATACTTTGCCAGAGTGAATGATAAAGAGTTTGAGATTGAGATTGACAGTGATCAGGAAGTGATTGTCAATGGTGTGCCGTATGAGATTGATTTTCAACTACTGCACGAGGATGGCGTGCTTTCCCTGCTGCTGAATAACCGCTCATTGGAAGCGGTGGTGCAGGAGCGGGATGATAGTTGGGATGTGCTGACACGCGGCGAACTGTATGCGGTGCGGGTGCAGGATGAACGGACGTACCGGCTGGCGCAGGCGCGGGGCAGCAGCCCGGTGGCGACCGGTGAGGCACAGGTGCGCTCGCCTATGCCCGGCGTGATTGTGGCGGTAGCGGTGTTTGAAGGGGAGGCGGTGCGCCAGGGGGATAAGGTGGTCATCCTGGAATCCATGAAGATGGAAAATGAACTGCGTGCGCCCCGCGATGGCGTTGTCAGCCGGGTTAATGTGCAAAAGGGGGACGGCGTGGAGAAGGACCAGGTGTTGGTGGTGATCAGTGAACCGGGGGAAGAGGGGTGAGCGGTAATCCGTGAGCCGTAATCGGTTATCGGTGATCGGTAATCGGGCTTTGGGGTGGTGTGTATACGGCCGTAACCTTTGCCAATAAACGTTGACAAACGTGCTAAACTGCCAATGGATGAAACATATACAGGTGGTGGGTAAAGTGAAGACGGCGAATCTGGCTCATGATTGGGAGCAGGTGATAGCGGTGTGGTGTAACGACCGGGACATTCAACTGTGCGTTTTATTTGGCTCGCAGGCAACGGGCAAGGCGCGGGCGGATAGTGACGTGGATTTGGCATTGTGGGCATCGCCGCCAGAGCCGTTGGCAAAGCTGCGGTGGATGGGGGAGTTGGAAGATTTGTTGGGGGCCGAGGTGAACGTGGTGTGGGTCTCTCCAGATTTGAACCCGGTGTTGGGATTTGAGATTGTACGTGACGGCCGTGTTCTTTTTGAACGTACACCAGGCTTTTGGGCGGCCAACCGCCGGCATTTGTGGCACGCCTACACGGACGCGGCCCCGTTTCGTCGTCTGGCACGTGAGCAGTTGCGCCAGTTTGCGGCGGAGGTGCGTGATGGCGGTTGAGGTTTTATTGCGCAAATTGATGTATATGCGCCAGCTTCTCCGCGATCTGGAATTATTTCGCCAGGCGTCATTTTCGGAAGTTGTGGCCGAGCATTACAAATTAGAACGGCTATTTGAACTGTTAGTTGTGGCGGCCAGCGACATCCTCAACCATTTGTTGGCTGAACAAGGTGTCGTGGCCGATTCTTACCGGGCTGCGTTTCGTCAGGCCGGTGAGCAGGGCATGATACCGATGGAACTGGCCGAGCGTTTACAGGATGCGGCCGGTATGCGTAATGTGCTCGTGCATCTGTATGATGAAATTGATTACACCATTCTCCATGCCAGCATTGTTCCGGCGTTGACAGATTTTGCCCAATTTGTACAGGTGATGGAGAGTCAGATGGGAGGGTGACGGCCGTTGCTTGCCGACTGTGACCCTGATAGATGATCCCCTGGGTGAGATATGCCTGATTATCTGGAGGTGGAGGTGAAGTTTTGGGTGGCGGCGCACACGGCCGTGCGCCAATCCCTCCTATCTCTCCATGCCCAACTCACCAAACCGCGTGTTTTTGAACGCAACCTGCGCCTGGATGGGGACAAACCAGCAGTTGTTGCGGGCACACTGCTGTCAGGGCGTAACTAACTGGTAGGAATGAATAGGCACGGCCGGCGCACGTACTAACACGTCAAGATACCACCACCACTCATTTGCCGGGGGCTGGAGACGCTCGCGTTCGTCGGCAAGATTGGCAAAACGACTTAATTCAGCCAACACTTTGTCGGCCTGGAGTGCCAGCTTACGGTCTGCTTCAGCTAATTGTTTTTTTTCTGGTGGTGAAAGTGTGTGCTCCATCTCAGCCAGTTCGCTACGTCGCTCCAACATTTGCAACTGTTCAATACCACTGGCTTCTGGATATTCTACATCTGCCAGATAATTTTCTAGTAACAGGTTCATCTCAAAATGTCCTCAAGTTTTCCTACCAGATGGTATCTTGGGTCTTGAAAGTAATTTTCAGGATCATCAGGCGGGAATGCCGTCTCCATCACGCCGTCCATACCAAACATAGCCAACCAGAGTCGTACTTGATAAGTGGCAACTACCGTTGGGTAATACGTGTTGCCAAACTGATATACGTAAACAAATGCTTCCCTGTCGGAAACAATGAACTTTATGATAGCATTGTACTCAGCCAGGGAACTCCCTGGTGCGATATGCCCAAGCCGGATACGTTTAGCCAGATGTATCTGCTCTTTTCCCGGACGCCACCGAATCTGTGCTTGTACCAGACGAACAGCATTTGCTATTTGTGCTTGTAATTGCGCAGACAACAGTGACATAATAACGAGATTATACCAACAGTATAGTCAGAAAACATTCTACGAGGTTGTTGAGACGAATGACAAAGGACAAAGGACAGGGGACAAATCATTTAGAGGTAGAAGTGAAGTTTTGGGTGGCGGCGCACACGGCCGTGCGCCAAACCCTGCTCGCGCTCCATGCCCAACTCACCAAACCGCGTGTTTTTGAACGGAATCTGCGCCTGGATACGCCCGACCAACAGTTGCTGCAAAAGCGGCAGTTGCTCCGGGTGCGGCAGGATACGGCCGTGACCGTCACCTTCAAAAGCGATACGATCACTTTACCGGGCAGCGAAGCCAAAGTGCGCGAAGAGATTGAATTCCAGGCCAGTGATGGGGAGACGGCCGTGCTGCTCTTCCATCGCCTCGGTTACAGTCCGGTGCAGGTGTATGAAAAGTACCGCGAAACGTTCCAGTTGGGCGAAGTAGAAGTGGTGCTGGACGAACTGCCCTTTGGCAACTTTGTGGAGTTGGAGGGACCAGAAGCGGCGATCAAGGGTACGGCCGTGCAGCTTGGCCTGGATTGGGAACACCGTCTGCTCACCAACTACCTGGCCCTCATGGCCCAACTGCAAACACACCACAACCTCCCCTTCCACGACCTCACCTTCGCCAACTTTGCCGGGCAGCCCTACACCATCGCCGATATCCTGCCCTAATATTTTGATGGACATTCTTGCGTTTATATTTTTCATGACACTATTTGGTGTTTTAGCCTATTTGGGGGGGCAGCGGATAGTCTTTCGCACCAACACAAAAAGGGCGGCACACAAACTTGGCCTTATTTATGCACGGGCGGGTGGCAAAACAGTATATGAAGGTCTGTGTGCTGGGCGCATTCTGAGAATTGAAACAAAAACTGAAGGCTGGGGGAAAACCGCCCAAATGCGAATTCACTATATAGTAACAACCAGTCTGCCTTCCCATATTTATTTGAGATTGAAAATCCGGCCCTATGCCGCAAGCCTTACAGAAGGGGGCGATATTACTACCGAGCAATTGTTTGAGATAGAGGGGTACCCCAAACAATTATTAACCGCCTGTTTTGAGAGCCAGGTTGAGTTCAAGTTTAAGTTCATCGAAGGCATCAAGTTGTTTGATTCGAAATCGAAGCCGGTTATAGAAATTCGAGATAAATGTGTTTGCCTGGAACATGGCAATTTGACTTTGAAATCTGAGCAAATAGTATGGCTTTTTTCACTGTTGAGCCTCCTGGCAAATGTATTTGAAGCACATGGAAAAGGATAAATTAGATTGGACTGGATAGCCGCCTTATTACTAGATGTTGTCATTTGACGGCCGTTTTCATTCTCTCCCCTTCTCATCTATAATCAATCACGAAAATATCAGGCTTGTTTAGCCGGGAAAGGTGACATATGACAACTCTCATTACCAAACGTCAGTTTATTACGGATGTGGAAGGCAATCCTATTGGGGTGATTTTGCCATTATCAGAATATGCGTTGGTTGAGCCGATATTAGCACAACAAGAAAGAGCAACGGCCGTTGATAAACTGGCCCAAATGAAACAAGCGATCAATGACCCCCTATTTATGGCAGATTTAGAAGAGACGATGAACGCATTTGCCAAAGCAGATGCAGAATGGTGGGAGCTGGCTTCGTGACATACCAATGGCATGTTTATCTGGCCTCCCTTGATCCCACACACGGCTCAGAACAGGCTGGGAAACGCCCTGTTCTTGTTATCAGCAATGAGCGCGTGAACCAATTGCTTCCTGTCGTGAATGTTCTCCTTATAACGTCTCATAAATCTAAAAAACGCACCATTTATCCTAATGAAGTTTTACTCCCCGCCGGAAGTGCCGGACTAAAAGTAGATTCGATTGTCTTGTGTTATCAAATACGTACATTGGACAAAAGCCGATTGGAACAGGATTTTAGCGAGTTAAAGGATTCAAGTTTACGCCAAGAGATTCTTGAGGCACTTCAGTTTCAGTTGGATTTTTGACCGTAGAGTTTCCAAAAGGTGTGGAATGGAAATAGAAAGACCGGATTTGAGCCAGGTTGCGCCGGAAGTGGTGGCGTATATTGAGGCGTTGGAAGCGGAATTGGCAGAGCGTTCCGAAGATCAGCCGGAACGTGCGTCAATCCCGCAGGAGCCGCCAACCACCATCAACGTCATCAGCCTCAGCCAGCACGGCCGTGCCAAACGCACCCCACGCCACTTCTACGGCCGTCAGCGCCGCGCCGGTATGGGGGTGTTTGACCTGGAAACGACCCCGCCTGACTTCCCCGCGCACCTGGCATTGGCCGACGAAGAGGGGCATTTACTGCTGGTCAGTGATCACGGCCGTGTCTTCCGCCTGCCCGTCAATGCGTTGGTAGAAACGCCGGTGCGCGCCGCCGGGTCGTTGGCCCTGGGCAGCCTTTCCCTTCGTGAAAATGAACGGATCGCGGGCATCTTGCCCGCCGATGGCCCCCAAGGGGGCAAATACCTGGTTATGGTCAGCCAGCGCGGCTGGGTGCAGCGCGTCCGCGATGGCTACCTGGGCAAGAGCCTGATCAACGGCATGAGTTTTCACAATGTCAAAGATGGCGGGCTGATAACCGCTGCCTGCTGGACCAACGGCGATGGCGACCTGTTCATTGCTACCCGGCAGGGCAAAGGCATCCGCTTCCGCGAAAGCCAGGCGTCCGAGCGGGGCTGCCTGGGGCTGCGGGTGGATGTGGGGGATGAGGTAGTGGCGGTCACGGCCGTGTACCCCCACAGCCGCGTCTTTATGATTACCCATGAAGGCAAAGGCACAGTGCGCGAGATGGAAACCTTCGCCGCCTACAAAGCGCCCGGCGCCGGTGGCAAAGCGGTGATGAAAACAGAAAAACTCATCGGTGCCCTCACTATCAACGAGGGCGATGACCTCTTTATCATCTCCCAACTGGGCAAAATCATCCGCTTCGCCGCCGATGAGGTGCCGCCCAAAGAGGGGGCCGTTCAGGGTGTCAACTGTATGGCGCTGCGGAATGATGAGGTCACGGCCGTGACCATTGCCAAAAGTTCGTAGACGTTTGTAGTAGGCGATTTATCGCCTTTCGACGGCGATAAATCGCCTACTACAAACAGGAAGAGGAGAAAATGTTAGACAAAGCTAGAGAACTACAAGACGAATTGATCCGTTTGCGGCGGGACATTCACGCCAACCCGGAACTGGGATTCCGTGAATTCCGCACGGCCGCGCTGGTGGCCGATACCTTGCACGAATTGGGTATTCCGGTGCAAACCGGCGTTGGCCGTACCGGGGTGGTAGGCACCATTGGCACGGGCAACGGCCCCACCATCGCCATTCGCGCCGACATGGACGCCCTGCCCATCCTGGAAAAGACCAACCAGCCCTACGCCTCCCAAAACAGCGGCGTTATGCACGCTTGCGGCCACGATTCGCACACCGCCATGCTGCTGGGCGCGGCCCATCTGCTGAAACAAAGTCTGGTGGCCGAACAGTGGCAGGGCACAGTGCGTCTGCTCTTCCAACCTTCGGAGGAAGCGTTTGACGAAAACGGCATCAGCGGGGCCACAGCCATGATTGACGATGGCGCGCTGGCCGGTATAGACGCCGTGATTGCCCTGCATGTAGCCTCACACCGGCCGGCCGGGGAGATTGCCATGCGCGACGGCTATGCGCTGGCAAATGTGGATTCGTTTGAAGCCTGGCTGTATGGTGATGGTGGGCATGGGGCGTACCCGCACCGGGGCAGCGACCCCTTATTCATGCTCTCCACCATTTTGCCAGTGTTGTATGGCATCCCGTCGCGGCGGATTAACCCCACACGGCCGTGTGTCATCAGTCTGGGCGAAATTCGCGGCGGCGCGGCTCCCAACGTTATCCCCCGCGAGGTGTACATTCAGGGCACGGTGCGGTCGGTAGATACCGAGGTGCGCGAACAGCTATGGGCCGAAATTGAAAACGCCTTCAAGCTGAGTGAGTTGATGGGCGGCCGTTACCGGTTCAAACTGCACAAAGGGTATCCGGCGCTATTTAACGACGCCGAGGTGAACGGCTGGATGCGCGATGTGGCCCAGGATTTGGTGGGGGGAACGGCCGTTGTCAGCGATGAATTAGGCATGGGCGCGGAAGATTTTGCCTATATGACCCAACAGGCGAAGGGGGCCATGTTTATGCTGGGGGCGGCCATTGATGACGGCGTCATTCGTAACCACCATACCGACATTTTTGACATTGACGAACGGGTTCTGCCTGTGGGCGCGGCCATCCTGGCCGAAACCGCCCGCCGTTTTGTGACGGGGCAACTTGGTAATTGAGTAATTGGGTAATTGGGTAATTACCCAATTACCCAATTACTTTCTTAATCGCCGACGGCCGTACCCCCACACCACCACCCCACTCATTACCAGTAAAAACAGCAGCAGCCAGGGGGCAACGGCCGTATGGGCGCGGAAGGATTGCAGGGTCACGGCCGTTGGCGAAAACACAATCTCATAATCCTCCACCTCACCCTCAATTGCCACACCCGTTGGCCCGGAGCCACACGCTTCATATAACCGCACCCGCAAATGGTAGGATTGGGGATCCCCCGGTGTGCCGGGCGGCGGCTCAAATTCATCGGCCGGCACTTCAAAACTGTAATTGCCGCTGCCCGTCGTTGCGCCGCGAATGATGTATTCCAGGTTTTCTGGCGCGTCGCTGTCGTCAAACGAATCGTCGTTATTCCAATCAATCCAGGCATAGAGACAGCCATTCCCGCCTGTCACCGTGATGTCCAGCGATCCGCCATCCGGCCCAGGCTGCCACTGCCCGCCAGGGCCAGAACCGGGGCCACGCTGCACACCATCATCAGAGGCATCATCCGCGCCAAAGGTATGCACATCATCCGTATCCCACAACGTCCCCAACCGCAGCCCGCCGCTGCCCACGTGCCAGGCCGTGCCATAGGTGCCGTCCAGGTCGCTGTAATCGGCCGTAGCCCCCAATTGCAGCCCAATGACCACCGGGTCATGGTCGGAGGCGCGATACGGGTCGGCATTGTACAGAGAGATCAACTGCCCGGCCGATTTGAACTCTTCGTTGTAATCCAGCACACTCGGTTCGTCGGCGTTGATGTGCCAGGTGGTGGCACCCACCACCTGCCCCGTCAGGCTGGGGCTGCTCAGGGCATAGTCCAACTGCCCCGCCTGCGCCCCAAACACATAGGAGTAGACGCCAGGATTGATGTCTGCTTCCAGGTTGGTGTAGCCGTTGCTGCGCAACTCGGTAATGGGGTCTTCTCTGGCGTAGGCGTTCAGGTCGCCAATGATGAGGAAGTCGGGGTCGCCGCTGCCGGTGGGGTCAGTGGCCAGCCAGGTGTGCAGTTGGGTGGCAGCGATAACGCGGGTGAGGTTGCAGTTGCCCTGCCCGTCGCCGGTATCAGGGTCATCGGGGAATACGTTGTCGGGGTCATCCTCTGTTCCGTCGTTGCAATCCTCGCCTTTTGATTTGAGGTGGTTGACGACAACGGTAAACAGTTCGCCGCTGCTAATTTGGGTGAAGGTGGCGGCTAATGGCTGTCGGTTGCGGGCGGCAAATGCGCCGGTTTCATCTGTGGCTACACCGCTCAATGTCACGGCCGTTGGCCGGTAAATCAGTCCCACTGCAATTTCATCACCGCCCAGAGTTGGCAGGCCGGGATCAACATAGGCATACGTGCCCGCTCCGGCGACGGCGTTCAGGCCATCCACCAGATCGGCAATGGCGCTGGTGGCGCCGTAGCCATCATTTTCCAATTCCATCAGGCCAATGATGTCCGCATCCAGGGCCAGAATGGCCGAGATGGATTTGTTACGCTGGCGGTCAAATTCTTCGGGGGAGGATGCGCCACGTGGCGCGGGGAAACCCCCGCCCAATCCATCGCCGTTGAAGTAGTTGAGGAGGTTGAAACTGGCCACGCGCACTGTACCACTGATGGGTGTGGGCACAGCCAGGCGTGGGTTGGCAGGGGTGTAGGTGGGCACGCTGGTGGGATGCAGCCGGTAATTGTCCGTGCCGCCGGAGCCAGACCAGCTATAAGTGAGGATGCCCGTGACGCCGCTGACGCTGTCACCGCTGCGGATGGTGTTTGCGGCCGTCAGCCCCGGCGCGGGATGGATGATGGGGTCGGGGTTTTGGAAGGCACTGCCATCGTCCAAAATCAACATATTACGCAGGTTTTCGGCCAGCAAGGTCTGGGCAGGTAGGCCGGGGCTGACGACGTTGGTGGGGATGGAGAGACG
Source organism: Chloroflexota bacterium (assembly GCA_014584575.1). GTDB lineage: Bacteria > Chloroflexota > Anaerolineae > Promineifilales > Promineifilaceae > CAADGU01. The sequence goes on along the minus strand of JACTMP010000032.1, from coordinate 57,479 downwards.
GCCGTTGCTCAACACCAGCTCCCCATACCGCCCCAGGAAATAGGTCTCGTTCACGGTCAATGATTGCGGCAGAGTCACCAGCATCCCTTCGGCCCGTTCCAGGAAGGTGGTGGCGGAGAAGGGTAGCGTGAGAGTGAATGGGGTGGGTACGGCCGTGTCGCCGCACCCCTCCACCCGATGCACCGCACTCAACTCCGTCAGCCCGGCAAATTCCGTTACCACACCCGTAGCCCGCACCCGCTGCCCCACAGCCACATTCACCCACAGCGCCGGGAAATTGTCATACACAAACAACCCTTCCGACGTGGCCGGGTCGCCATCCACATCCCCATCTTCCTCCTGCACATAAAACCCACGTATCGTCGCCTCCGCCTGAAAATCCCCTACCACCACGCCCTCAATCGTGTGTACCTGCCCGACCAACGGGCTGTCCAACCCACTGCCCTGAATGGCGTGGATGCGCGTCGCCGGCTGCCCGCAGTGGTAACAGCCAGCAAACTGGCTGCCGGTGAGTTGCGTACCCGGCGAAAAAAGTGCGCCACCCGAACCAATAGCCAGACTGTGTTGAACAAACGCCCCGCTAATATCCGGATCACGAGTAAGCGATTGGTTATTGCCCCCCTCCGCTCCATAGGTAGCGCTGGCTTGAACGGTTGCGCCATCACTCAAAGTCAGGGTATCGCCTTCATTATTCAGCGCCAGTGTGTTGGTGCTGGCCGTCTGAATCTGGGCGCTGCCGAAGCTGCCAGTAGGCGTTCCCCCGCCAAAGATAACAATAACACAACCATTGGGGATGATGGTATTGGCCGGGAATGTATGCCTGACGCCGACAAGATCAGACAACGTCCAGCCAGAAATATCCACGTCAGCGCCCGTATTGTTCACAATTTCTACAAACTCATCTTGCGTGACGTTTACGGCGCCATCTCCATTGGCGTCGCCGTTGACCGGGTCGGGGTCGGCGTGGATCTCGTTGATGATGACAAAGCCGGTGGAAAATTGCCAGGTGTAATCGGCGGCCATGTTGTCGGGTGGGTCATCACTGTCGTCGTCCGTTACCTGGGCGGCGGGCAGGGTGACGGTGCAGCTTTCGTGGGGCAGGAAGTCAGCGTGGGCCAGGGTGTAGGTGAGATTATCGCTGCTGCTGGGAGTGGCATTCTGCGGGCCGCTCAGTGAGCATAAAATGGGCACAGCGCCGCTAATGGTGACTTCTTCGTCAAAGGTGACGGTGATGGGCACATCCACCGCCTGCCCCAGGGCAAAAGCGGCCGGGCTGTGGCTGTTGACCACCGGCGGAAAATCGCTATATGTGCCGGTAATGTTCAGGTCATCAATCCCCACCCATTCATCACTACCCGCCGCGTTGGTGGTCATAATACGCAGCATCACCAGCGGCTGATGATCGGCGGCGGTGGGCAGGGTGACGCTCACCAGCGTCACCAGCGTGGCCTGATTAGGGCCGGTGGTGGCGTCGGGCACAAACGCTGCCGGGACATTGGTGAAGTCGCCCGAACCGCCCACGCGGTAATGCAGGGCCACCGGCTGCACGGCGTCATCGGCGGAGCCGTCAATATCACGCAGGTTGTAGGCTACCTGGACGTTTATATAGTTGCGGGTGTTCAGGTGGATGAGCAGGTAGGGGGCATTGGCCGTACCTGATCCTTGCAGAGCCACCACATCGTACTCCGCCTCAAATTCGGCAACGCCGCCGGTGGTAAAGGTATTGGGGTCGGCCAGGTTGGCATTAACATCCTCTACACCTGGACTGTCGTCGCCCAATATTGTCTGCGGGTCTGTGCCTGTACTTCCGGTCAGGCCGTCGCCGCGAAAACCCATGATGCCGGGCACACCTGACCAGTCATCGTCGGCAGTGATGAGATTGGGGTTGCTCCAATCCTGGGCAAAGGGTATTGGTTGGGCGGTGTTGTCGGCCTGGACACGGCCGTCACCCACCCCCACCAACAGCAAACAAGCCAAACAGAACAAAGTGATCCAGCGAACACGCGACATGATTCCCTCCATTTGGCAGGCCGGTTATACGGCGGTTGCCGTTCAAAACAATCTGGTTTGTAGAACTTCTTTGATGGCTACCAATTGGCCGCCATTATACTCTCACTGGCCTCCGTTCGTAAACAGTGATTTTCTGGGTACCTCTGAGCAATAACAATTCATAACATCATGGAACCCGGCGATTGAAATCGCGGCTACATAAAGCAAAGCCGACCTTCGTCGGCTGGGCGCCAGACCGCGCAGGCGGTCTTTGCTGGCGTAGCCGCGAATTTATTCGCCGGGCATCCTTCACCGATTACCGATTACCGATTACCGGCTACAATCTACCCATGCTCTGGATTGCACTAATCATTGGCATCTTGGTAACGGCACTGCTTCTCTATTACCTCCTGGTCGTAACCGAAGGGGTGTTCCTGGGGCGGCGGCTGGTGGTGTGGCTGTATGACCAGGTAGCAGCCACCTATGATGCCCGCAAAGCGGTTGACCCCGATTTTGAGGCGTTTTTTCTGGCACGGCCGTTGCAACACCACCTGAAACATCTGCCTAACCCGCTCATTCTGGATGTGGCCTCCGGTACGGGACGGCTACCAATTGCCCTGCTAGAAGAGCCGCTCTTTCACGGCCGTGTCATCGGCCTGGATGCGTCGGCGAAAATGCTGGCGGTGGCAGCGGAAAAGCTACGGCCGTACCGCTTCCGCGCCGCCCTGGTGCAGCAAACTGCCGACCACCTACCCTTTCCACCCAACTGTTTTGACGCCGTCACCTGTCTGGAAGCGCTGGAATTTTTCCCGAATGACGAAACGGCCGTGCGCGAGATGGTGCGTGTCCTCAAGCCGGGTGGCGTGTTGCTGGTAACGCGGCGCAAGGGGATATGGGGTAAAGCCTTTTTGTCACGTTACCGGTCAGTAAACCAGTTTGCAAACTTCTTAACGACAGCAGAGATGGAAGCAGTGTATACTGTACCCTGGCAGCAAGAGTATGACCAGGTGTACGGCCGTAAACGGCGGCCTGCATAAAGGGGTAAGCTGCCATCTACCCCACAATTCCACTTTATCAATGTTTTTACTAAGGAGAGTCCCCGTGAAAAGAATATGGTTTGTGACAATGATTATGGTAGCAGCTTCTTTTTTGATAGCCTTTCCTACTATCTCTAAAGGGCAAAACACACCTGAAGCACCGTCAGCCCGGCCTACAGATCAAATCATCATCCAGTTTGCCGACCCGGCCACCGAAACCAGGATGATAAGCCCGACCGAAGGGCAGGAACTACCGGCCTTGAGCCAGGCCGCCGGCGTCACCGTCACCTATGTCCGCCCCATGTCCGGCGACGCGCATGTGCTGAAACTGCCCACGGCCGTGCCCCCCAAAGAAGCCGCCCAAATCGCCGCCGAAATGGCCAAACTGGACGGCGTGGTATATGCTGAGCCAGATATGATCAAGACGATTGACGGCCGTGCCCAACGCCTGCTCCTGAATCCCGAACTCACCCCCAATGACACCCGCTTCAACGAGCAGTGGCACTACATGTACACACCGGGCACATCAGAAGGATTGAACCTGGTAAACGCCTGGAATATCTATACCGGCGCCAACACCACCATCGTGGCTGTGTTGGATACCGGCATCCTGAACCATACCGACCTGGCAGGCAAAACGGTTGCCGGGTATGACTTTATCCACGATGCCTTTGTGGGCAATGATGGCGACGGCCGTGACAGCAACCCGGCTGACCCCGGTGACTGGATCCTGGCAAACGAATGTGGCGGCAGTCACCCAGGGCAAGATAGCTCCTGGCATGGTACACACGTCGCCGGCACCATCGCCGCCGCCACCAACAACAACCTGGGCGTGGCCGGCGTCAACTGGAATGCCCGCATCCTGCCGGTGCGCGTCCTGGGTAAATGTGGCGGTTACACCTCTGACATTGTGGACGGCATCCGCTGGTCGGCCGGCCTGGCCGTCACCGGCGTCCCGGCCAATGCCAACCCGGCCAAAGTCCTCAATCTCAGCCTGGGTGGGCCAGGCAGTTGCTCCACCACCGAACAAAACGGCATTAACGCGGCCGTTGCCGCTGGCAGTGTGGTCATAGTGGCGGCCGGGAACAGCAACGCCAACGCCTCCGGTTACACCCCGGCCAACTGCAACAACGTCGTCACCGTCGCCGCCACCAACCGCACCGGCAGCCGCGCCTATTACAGCAACTATGGCAGCACCGTCGAGGTCAGCGCCCCCGGCGGCGAAACCACTGTTCTGTCTAACGGCGTTCTTTCTACTCTGGACACAGGCACAACCACCCCCAACAACAGCAACACCTACGAATTCTATCAGGGTACCAGCATGGCCACGCCCCACGTTGCAGGTCTGGCCTCATTGATTGTGGGGCTGCGTCCCAACTACACCCCAGCCCAGGTGTTGTCCCTACTGCAATCAACCGCCCGCCCCTTCCCGGCGGGGAGTACCTGCAACACCAGCAATTGTGGCGCCGGTATTGTGGACGCCTACCAGGCATTGACACAATTGTCGGTCGTTTTTGACCAGGAAATCTATCTGCCCGCCATTCTCAAACCGGCGCCACCACCGCCGCCGCCGTCGCCCATCGTCAATCCTGGTTTTGAAAGTGGGTCAACCGGTTGGACAGAGTATTCCTCAAATAACGTCTTGCCTTTAATTATCAATTCCGGTTTTCCGGGCAGCGTCACCCCACGCACTGGCAGTTGGGCTGTATGGCTAGGCGGCCTCTATGACGAAATCTCCTACATTCAACAAAGCGTAACTGTTCCACCGGCCACCCCTTACCTGGCTTACTGGCATTGGATCGCCTCCGCCGATGATTGTGGGTACGACTTTGGCTTTGTACAAATCAATGCTGTTACCGTCCACGATTATGATTTGTGTACCCCCGCTAACACAAATGGTTGGGTGCGAAAAGTAGTTAATTTAAGCGCCTACAGTGGGCAAACGGTAACATTCCGGATCGGGGCGGTAACCAACGATTTACTTAACAGTAACCTGTTTGTAGATGATGTGGCCTTCCAGGCAAGCGCCGCTCTGTCTGGAACAGCGCCGGCAGCAGGTAGTGATCCGGCGCAAAGTCAACCAAAGATCAATCCTTAAGAGTAGGGCAGGTGCGACGCACTTCAAAAGTGCGTCGCACCTTTCTACTACTGCAGGGTAATCTGTTGCGGCTGTTTGCCGTCGGCAGCCACCGTCAACTGGATGCTGGCAGCATTCGCCGGGATAAGGAAGTAGAAGCTGACCTCCGTACTCGTATTCAGCGTTACCGCCTGTGCGCCGTTTACGTCATAACTCACCGCGTAAGGGGCGCCATCGGCCAAAATCTGGAACTGCTCTGAGTAGATGCTGACGCCGTTTTGCCCGCCGGTGTTGGTGGCCTGCACCGTCACCATCACAAACTCCTGGCCCAACGGCACGTGAATGTAAAACCCACCCGGCTGCGGCCCATCCAGCCAGATAGAGGCATCCATCACCTGGTATTGGATGGATTCGTCATATTTGTTCAGGCCCGTCGCTTCGCCGCCGGTTGTCAATGGCATGGGTTGGCCGGTGATGGTTTCCTCGTCCGTCAGGTTAATGGTCAGTGGTTCGGTGTCCGCTTCGCTGAGGGTGAGGGTGGCCCCTTCCCACGTCGTGGTAGGCAGCACATCCCCGCTGACGGCATAGGCGCGGGTTTCGTTTATCTCCAGCGGGTCTACACCCAACTGCTCTACGGCCGTACCATCGGCAAAGGTGATACGAAATGTGCCGTTGCTGATGTCCGCTTTGAAGCCGGACAGGTTTTGGCCTTCGATGTTCAGTTCGGCGCGGAACTGGTCGGCGGCGGTGTTGGGGTCAAGGAGGCTGCGATTGGTGAGTCGGCCGTCTAACACCGTAAAATCTACCCCGGCATAGGAGAACTTCCGGGGCACGGTGGTGAGCGGGATGTCGGTGGGGGCAACGGCCGTGTCAGTTGTTGTTTCGATGGTGGGGGCGGCAACGGCCGTTTCCCCACCCCCACTCGCCACCGGAAACGCCAGCATATAGCGGGCAAGCTCTATCGCCCCTTCCCGGTTCGGGGCATCACCAATCGCGGCCACAACCGCCTTGTCATTCCCTACTCGCACCCATATTTGCTCGGCATCCGGCCCGTTCACGGCATACGCCTCATCCCCCAGGCCAGCAATTGCTTCCGCGCCATCAAAGCCGGTGAAGGCGTCCGGGCCGAGGACGGCCGCATACGCAAAATAGGCATTGCCATTCCCATCCTTGCCGCCGTCCCACTGGCAGCCAGAAACAGTTGTGCCCTCGTAATAATCAAACGCCGCCGGGCTGCCGACCAGGTCGCGCCCCAAAATCTGGGCAATCCGGTCAGCCGGGATGAGGGCGCAAATATCGCTGGCGTTTGAGACGGGTAAGGGCACGGCCGTGTCCCCTTCCGCCGCCTCTTCGTCACCCCCCCCACCACACGCGGCCAATAAACTAAAAGACAACACTAACAAAAAGATCACGGCCATTCGTTTCATTTTCATCTCCCGTTTGTCATGATAATAAAAGAGGAGTTCGGCATCCTCAGATGCCGAACGTTGCGCATCTGAGGATGCGCACTCCTCAATGATTACCGACGTTGTGGTGCATCTGGCGGCGGAGGCTCATCCGGCACAAAGCCAGCAATGAAGCGGTGTACCTCCTCCCAGGAGGCCGCATCCCAGGATGTAAAATGATGGGTCTGTCGGTCAGGCAAATGAATCACCTGCCCCCGCCATCCCTGGCTGCCCGTTTCCCGCGTCAGCCGGATGACAAACAGTTCCCACTGCACCGGTTGATAAGCCTGCGCCACCATTGCACCTCGTATTGATAAGATAGATTGGAGAAAGAATAAAAGAGGGGTGCTTCTAAAACTGCTTCTACTGTCGTCTACACCTCATCCCCCCGCCGCAGCCGTTCATACAGCAGGCGGGTTTCCGGCGAGGGGGGGATGCCCAACTCGTCTTGCAGCAGTTGGCGGAGTGACTGGTAATGGCGCATCGCCTGGCCCCGTTCCCCCATACGGCCGTAACAACGCATCAACTCCCGGTGTGCCAGCTCCAAAAAATTATCCAGCGCCAACACCCGGTGAAAGGTTGCCACTGCCCGTTTATACTCAGCCGCCGCCAGATAAAGCTGCCCCAATTCCAGCAGCGCCTCCAGGCAGGTCTGGCGTAAAGTCTCCCCCCGCGCCACCGCCCAATCCCCCACCGGCACATCGGCCAGAAAATCGCCGCGCCACAGGCTGGTGGCTTCTTCCAAAGCCGCAACCAGTTGCGCCCGATCCGTTGGCGCCACCCCACCCGCCCGGCGCAACGGCCGTACCCCCGCCAACAGCCACTCAAATTCCGGCAAATCACACCACAACTTGTCCCCGGCCGCCAGCCGGTACTGGTTCTGGCTAAACTGCACCCATTCGGGATGTGCAATCGCCTGCCGCAAATGGTACAGCGCCCGGTGAAACTCATTGCGCAACTGTGCGGGTGAGGCATCCGGCCACAGCGCCAGCCCAATTTGCGCCTTGCTGGCCGGTGGCTGCGCCAACAGGTAAAAGAACAGTTCCCGCGCTTTGTGGTAAGTCCAGTGTGAAGCTGCTAACCGCCGTCTCCCTATCCACACCTCCACCGGCCCTAGCAAATAAACGCGCATCTCCGGCTCCGGCACGGCCGTAACCGTTTGTGCATCAGGTTGGGTCGCAACCGGCAGATAGTCGGCCACCAGTTCCGCCCATTCTGGCGCGGGCGGCATCTCCGTTTCCGCCAACATTGTTTGCAGCGCGCCCAAGAGGGGCTGCTCAACCGGCGGGATGGGCACACCGATCACCTGCCGCCGCGCCTGCACCGCCGCCAGCAGCCGTGCCGCTGCCGCCTTGTCGCCCGATTGGGTAAGGAGAGCGGCCAGTGCGGTCACGGCCGTTAAACCGGCAATCACATACCCGGACAATTCTGCCTGCCGCCAGCCATCCAGGAGCAGTCGTTGCGCCTCACTCGCTTGCCCGGCCGCCGTCGCCAATCGCCCCAAGCCCGCCTGGCAGATGGCCAGCCCTTTGGCGTGGTGCAATTCCGCAAACAAACGCTGCGCCTCGGTGTAATGCCGTTGCGCTTCCTCGTTACGGCCGTCGGCTAACGCCACATCCCCCAATCCGGCCAACGCAAAAGCCACACCGCCGGTTGTGCCCATTTGTTGGTGCCGTTCCAGGGCGCGCCGGTAATGGTCGGCGGCCACGGCCGTTTTCCCCTGAAACCAGGCAATCAGCGCCAGCGTCAGATTTTCCTGAGCCACCGTGTACAGGTCGTTCAATTCCTGGCCCCGTTCCAGGTTGGCCTGGGAGAGAGTTTGAGCGGCGGCGTACTCCCCGCGGAAAGCCAGAATCTCCGCCAGATTACCGCCGGTGCCCAGGCCGGGCAGTTGGTGTTCCTGGCTGAGTTGGATCGCTTGCTGATAGAGGGTTTCGGCACGGCCGTATTCGCCGCGTTCATGGTAAAGCAGCCCCAAATTGTGCTGCAAAACGGCCAGCAAGTAGGGTTCGGGCAACGGCCGTAACAGCGCCAGCGCCTCCTCGTAATGGGCGGCGGCCTGGGTAAAATCCTGCTGTTCCTGGGCCACCAACGCCATCAGACTCAGCGCCGAGGCGATGCCGACAGGATTGGCGACGGCGCGGAAGAGCGCCAGACTTTCGGCGCCGCGGCGGGCGGCGTGGGGCACATCCCACTGGCGCAGCGCCAGCCGCCCGGAGGCGAACAAGGCCCAGGCGCGCACCGTTTCCGGTACGTCTCCCGCCAGCAGCAGCAGTTCTTCCAGCCAGGCGCGTCCCTCACTCAGCAGCCCGCGCCCAAACCAGAAGCGGAACAGCGCCGCCGCCAGCCGCAATCCCGGCTCCGGTTGGTGGCTGGTGGCCGCCCAGCGCAGAGCGGCGCGGAGGGCCGGGTAATCGCTGTGCAGCCGCTCCAGCCAGAGCGCCCGCTGGCTGCCGGTTAACTGCGGCTGCGCCTGTTCGGCCAGGGCGACCGCCCAGGCGAGCAGATGGTTTTGGGCAACGGCCGTTTCCCCGGCCAGTTCCAACTGCTCCCGCGCATATTGGCGCACCACTTCCAACAGGCGAAAGCGGCGCGGCGTTTCCGGTGGTGTAGCGACGGCCGTGAGCGCGGGCACGGCCGTGAGCGCGGGCACAGCCGTAAGCAGCGATTTATCCAGCAGGTCGGCCAGCACATTGAGCAGGTTGGGCTGCTCCGGCAGCACCGCCTCCGCCATTTCCACGCTGAAGGGGCCGGTGAAAACGGCCAGCCGCCGTAACACCTGCTGCTCGGCGGCAGAGAGCAGGCTGAAGCTCCACTCCATCATGCCCCGCAAGGTCTGGTGGCGGGAAAGCTGGCCGGGCGACTGGCGGCTGAGCAGGGCAAAGGCGTCATCCAGGCGGTTGGCAATTTCGGCGGGCGTAAGCAGGGCCACGCGGGCGGCGGCCAGTTCAATGGCTAAGGGCAGCCCGTCCAATCGCTGGCAGATGGCGGCAACGGCCGTGACGTTTTGCTCGGTCAGGGTAAAGTGGGGCAGAACGGCCGTGGCCCGTTCCACAAACAGCCGCACTGCCTCATAAGCGCCAGCCTGCTCTGGCAAGAGCGATACTGTTGACTCCGGCAGCGCCAATGGGGCCAGCGACCACACTTTTTCGCCGGGCAGCCCGGTGGCGTAGAGGCTGGTGAGCAAAACGTGCAGACGCGGGCACTGTTGGCGCAGCGGCTGCACCAGAGCGGAGACGGCCGCCAGCAAATGTTCGCAGTTGTCGAGGATGAGCAGGAGGTGACGGCCGTGACAATACGCCGCCAGCAAATCCAGCAGCGATTGGTCGCCCGGTTCACGCAGCCCCAGACGCGCCGCCAGCACATGGGGAACGTAAGCAGCATCGGTGACGGCCGTGAGGTCACACCAGACCACGCCATCGGCAAAGGTGGGGGCGATTTCGGCAGCCACCTGTAGGGCCAGCCGTGTTTTGCCGCAGCCTGCCGACCCGGTCAGTGTCAGCAAACGGCCGTCTGGCTGCTGTAAATAGTCGCCAATGGCTGTCAGGTCTGATTGGCGGCCAATCAGGGGTGTGGCTGGTTGGGGCAAGTTTGGGGCAAATGAAGTTGGCATCATGGCTCACAATTCCACTGGAATTGTAGCTGAATGGGCGGGGGGAGGATAGGGGAATAAACGTGGCAAGTGGCAGATGGCAAGTGGCAAGTTGCGGGTGGCAGGTGATGTAACCTGGTGCTTGCGGAGGGTTTGAATCAGCCAATCGCCCGCTTTTGATGGGTAAAGGTTGGCAGCGAACACGGTACAATCAGGTTTATGAATATCACCCCGTTAACCTCCGATCATCTGATTCCCTGGAGTCACTTGCTGGCTATCTGTTTTGGCCGCAAAGCCGGGGACATGGCCGAACTTTTGCGATTTTTGCAGCCGGAGGCGCGTCTGGTGGCCTGGGGCGCCTGGGATGGTGAGATTTTGGCGGCGCAATATAGTTGTTGGCTCACGGCCGTACACCATCCTGGTTGTGATCATGCTCTGCCGGTAGGGATGAGCGTCAATATGGCCGTTCATCCGGCTTACCGGGGGCGCGGTTTGATCAAACAGGTGGCGGAACCGGTGTATGCGTCGCTTGTGGAGCGGGGCGCGGTGGCCGGGGTGGGTTTTTCTAACGCACAAGGCGTTCAGGTAGACCGGCGCAGCAAGGGGTATGGGTATGAAGTGGTGGGGCAGCTACGGCCGTCGCTGTTTTATCTGGGACGGCGGTTAACAAACACGCCTTTCAGGTTAACGACACAATGGCCGAGTCAGCCATTTGCCCCTGTTTCATTGCCTGAAAACCATTGTTTTCATCATACGCCGGAAAGTTTGCAACATCGGTTTGGGCAGCATCCATTCCGGCAATATCATTTTGGGGTGTGGGCGCAAGAAAACAAGATTGTCGGGTTGGTGGTGTATCGCCAGGCCAGGTTGGGGCCATTTCCCCTTATCACCTTACTCGCGGCGCACAGCCAGGATATGGTTGCTTTATGCGCTCAGTGGTTGGCAGCGATGCGGCAGCAGCATTTCCGCCTGGTTCATGTGCTGACTTCACCCACATCCAGAGTATTAGACGCCTTGCGGGTAACGGCCGTGCCCATCCCCATTCATCACGCCCGTACCCCCTATTATCTCACACTGAAACCCCTCAGCCCCGCGATGCCCGCCAGCCTGCGCTCTTTTACCGCCTGGGATTGTGTGGGAGGGGATGTTTTGTGATGACGGCCGTTGCCTTTGGGCAGCAGTGGCCTTTTTGGTGACCATCTTCGTTGACAAAAATAGACCGGTCTATATAATTCCCGTATTGGAGCAAAAATGAGTACCAAACGTGAGCAGATTATTGAAACGACCTGCCAGCTTATTGAAATGCAGGGCTACCACGCCACCGGGCTGAACCAGATATTGGCGCAGAGCGGCGCGCCAAAAGGATCGCTGTATTACTATTTCCCGGACGGGAAAGAGGAGTTGGCGGTGGCGGCGATTGAACGAACGAGCCGGGACATTGAACGGAACATCCAGCAGGTGATGACGGCCGTGCCCGACCCCATCGCGGCTATCAACCAGTTCATTCTGGGGCTGGCGGCAGCGGTGGAAGCGTCTGGTTTTCGGGCGGGTGGGCCGGTTACGGCCATGGCCCTGGAGGCCGCGTCCACCAATGAGCGGCTGCGGCTGGCCTGCCGTGACGCTTACCGGTTGTGGCAAGATGCGTTTGCAGCCCGGCTGCGGGACGGCGGGTTTGGTGCAGAACGGGCCGAATCTTTATCCGCCCTCATTCTGGCTTCTCTGGAAGGGGCCATCATTCTCAGCCGCAGCCAGCAGGATGTACGGCCGTTGCGCCAGGTAGCGGCGGAAATTGATACCTTGTTACGTCCGGGCGGCCCATAATTTTTTTTTGTACCCGTTATACAGACTGGTCTACAAACCAGGATATACAAAGAAGGAGACAACCGTATGACAACTTATACACAAACGACAGAGATGAAAGAGGTGGATAACGGCCGTATCTGGAAAGCCGGGCTGCTGGCAATTGGTGCATCAGTCGTGGCTAACCTGGCAACGTTTTTTGTACTCTCCGCCTTGTTGGATCTACCGTCCGATTTTCCACCCTTAAGTGCGGGCGCCATTGCCATTATGACGGTGTTGTTTACCTTTATCGCCGTTGTGGTGTTTGCCATTGTGGCCCGCGTGTCAAAACGACCCATTCGCACCTACTGGATTATCGCCACCGTCGCTTTTGTCATTTCCATCATCCCTAACCTATTGGCGGCGATGAATCCGGCCATGTTTCCCTTTCCCGGCGGCACAACCCAGGCATTTCTGGCGCTTATCGTCTTCCATGTGGTGGCCTTTTTGGTGACCGTTGGTATATTAACAACAAGAACGATTAAGAAATGAGATGGTATGGAGACCGGCCCGGTCGGGCAAACCCGGCCGGTCTGCCAATGGATAGTAGGGTATGAGCATTTTTGGTTCTGTTTCGCGTGTGTTTACCGAATGGCTGGGGCGGCGACGCCCACTGGCGGCGTGGGTGGAGAAGCTGGAGGAATCGGGGCAGACGGTTCACGGCCGTATGGAATCCACCAGTAACAGCGAAAACCACCGGAAAGCGGCCCGGCACATCATCGGCATTGAGCGATGGAGCCAGAGCCGGCTGCGGGTGGCGTTGGGTGATCCGCTGACGCTGGATGAATACGACGGCTACCGCCCGGATGCGCAGCTTGATATGGCGGCGCTGGCGCGCGCCTTTGCCGACACCCGCCAGGAATCCGTGCAATTGGCGCAGCAGTTGGCAGAGGCGGGCATCTCGCCGCTGCAGACGGTGCGCCACAATGAGCTAGGCGAGTTGACCATAACAGGCTGGCTGGCGTATATCGAAAACCATGCCTGGCGCGAAAGTTTTGTGTTGAGATAAGGTGATATGAAAATTGATGTTTTTCACGATACCGTTTGCCCTTGGTGCCGCATTGGCAAACGACATTTGCAGCTGGCGCTGGCCGATTGGCCGGGGCCGCCGGTAGAAGTGACCTACCGCACTTTTTTCTTGAACGAGGGTATTCCGCTAGAAGGGTACGAGTTCCGGCCCTACATGCGGCAGAAAGTGGGCAATCGAATACCGCTGGAACAGCTTTTTGAGGCGCCCCGGCAGCGCGGCGCGGAGGTGGGGCTGGTGTTCAACTTTGAGCAGATCGAAAAAGCGCCGAATACCACCCTCTCGCATCGGTTGATTGCCCTGACGCCGTCGGAGCAGCAGGAAGTAGTGATTGATGCGGTGTATGCGGCTTATTTTGAACACGGCCGTGACATTGGCGATCTCGACGAACTGATGGTTATTGCCGCTGCCTGTGGCCTGGACGTGGCCGCCCTGCGCCCCCGGTTGCTGGCAGACGATGGCCGGGAACAGGTGTTGGCGGAAGTGGAATGGGCGCGGGCACAGGGGATTAGTGGGGTGCCATTTTTTATTGTGAACGGCCGTTACGCCTTTAGCGGCGCTCAACCACCCCACCTCATCCGCCGGGTGCTGGAACAGGCCGCCGCCGTTCTGGTTGTGGTTTGACGCATCACCCTCGCAGTGTTACGATCCCACCATGAACTTTCGCCCATTTTTCGGTTATTATTACGGGTATACCAGCAAATCCTTGACGCCGCAGCGCAGGTTTGTGGTTGCTCCACAATAACCGGCAACCAATAACAGCAATTTTTAGAAGGACGCGGCGTAAAACCCGCGTCCTTTTGTTTACCAGGAGAAGAGCAGTGACTCACAACGCATACGAAGAACTGAAATGGCGGGGATTTGTCTATGACCACACCGAAGATGTGCCGGAGGTGCTGGCCAGACAAAAAATCACCCTTTACAACGGCTTTGATCCCACCGGGGACAGCCTCCACATCGGCCATCTAGTGCCAATGATGGCCCTGGCGCGGTTGCAGCGTTTTGGCCATACACCCATTGCGTTAGCCGGTGGCGGCACGGGCATGGTAGGCGACCCCAGCGGCCGTTCTGATGAGCGCAATTTGCTGACCCGCGAGGAAGTGGAAGCCAACCTGACCAACATTCAGAAGCAGTTGGCCGGGGTGTTGGACTTCGAGGTGAAAAGCAACCCGGCGCGCATGATGAACAACGCCCACTGGTTGATAGAGCTAAATTTGCTGGAATTTTTGCGGGATGTGGGCAAACATTTTACGGTGAATTACATGATGGCAAAGGATTCGGTGAAGTCGCGGCTGGCGCGGGAGGATGGCATTTCCTACACCGAGTTTAGCTATATGCTGTTGCAGGCGTATGACTTTATGCACCTGTTTACCCACCATCACTGCGTGATGCAGATGGGTGGCAGCGATCAGTGGGGAAACATCCTGGCCGGCGTGGAACTGATTCGCAAGGTGCAGGGAGCCAGGGCGCACGCGCTGGTCTTCCCGCTGATTACGCAGGCGGACGGGACGAAGTTTGGCAAGACGGCCGCCGGAACGAATGCGTGGCTCTCCCCCAAACGCACATCTCCCTACCGCTTTTACCAGTTCTGGTACAACACGAATGACGCCGATGTAGTCAATTACCTGAAATACTTTACCTGGCGGGATCAGCACGAGATCGCGGAATTGGAAAATACGGTGTTTGAGCGACCCGAACAGCGGGAGGCGCAGCGGCGGCTGGCGCAGGATGTGACGCGCATGGTGCATGGGGACACGGCCGTACACAAAGCCGAAAAAGCCGCCGCCGTCCTCTTTGGTGGTGATCTGGAGGGGCTGGACGCCAGCGACATCCGCGACATTTTCGCTGATGTGCCGTCCAGCGAGATCGCCCGTACTGACCTGGGCGGCGAAGGGGTGCCGGTAGTGGATTTGCTGGTGAGCAGTGGGCTGGCGAGTTCAAAGGGGGACGGCCGTCGCGCCATTCAAGGCGGCGGCATATACCTGAACAACCAGCGCGTGGAAAAGCCGGGGCAAATGATCACGGCCGACAAGAGCATTGACGGCCAATTCCTCATCCTACGCAAGGGGCGGAAGGCTTATCATTTGGTGAAACTGCATAGCTAGATAGACAATACAGATTGCAAAGATAACGGGAATTCGTGATCGGTGAAATCTGCGTCATCTTTGATCATTTTCAGGAAAAAACATGGCAGCATTCCCATCCAGACTGATTACTTCTGAAATGATGCAGGCGGGGCAAAAGCCAACGCTGTTTACTGGCGGCGCGTGTAATATCCAGACAGCCGAAGGGCCGATCCGCAATCCGGGGCGGGACCCGCTGGCGGTCTGGCTGGACGAACTGGGGTTGTCTTATTTTGACCCGCAAATTCACCCGACGACACACGGCCGTGACTACATCTGGGAGATTGACGGCCCCCGTGAAAAACAAGCCCGCGAGGAAGCGAAATTGCGCATCTATGAGATTACCCCGACGACGATTGCCGCCATTTCGATGATGGAGATTATGGATGATGCGCGGCACGGCCGTGTCGCCATTGTCTGGTTCAACGAGGGGCGCACCTTTGCCCCGCTGGGGTTGGGATCACGCGATGAATTCAAAAACAACGAACCCTTGCGGCAGAAAGTAGGCGAAACAGCTTACTCCCACCTGCTGGCCTACATCAATTCCGGCCGCCAGATGCGCGGCGAATTAGCCGCCCTCCTGGCTGACTGCCCACACATCACCTTTGTAGACAGTCTGGATGAAGTAAAAGCCGCCATCTTCTCACTGCGCCACCGGCTGCGCTAGACATCTCTATCTGCGGTTCAACATTCACCAATGCCCAAACGACCTTGACATCCCTGCCGATGTTTATATAATGCGTTTAGTTCAAACTAAACGTATTATACAATGAGGTGGTATGGAAGATCAGTTAACAGTTGCCCGACAAAATTTTATCCAAAGCATGAGCCGTATCAGCCATTTTTGGGGATTCCCCAAAGCGATGGGCGCCATTTACGGCGCGATTTACCTATCGCCCCAACCCGTTTCGCTAGATGATCTGGTAGAACAGGTTGGGGTCACAAAGGGGGCAATCAGCACTAATGTGCGCACTCTGGAACGCTTGGGCATGGTGCATAAACACCTGGAAGTGGGCGACCGCAAAGATTATTACACGGCCGAGACTGACTTCTGGAAAGTGATTCGTGGTGTGTTGCGGGAGCGGGAACAGCAGGAGTTTGATCTGGCGCTGCGGGCGGTGGGAGAGAGTCTGGAACTGGCGCGTTCGCCGGAGGCGCTGGCGGTGGATGCAGACACGGCCGTGTTCTACCAGCAGCGCATGACCAACATTCAAGACTTTTTTGGCAGTCTGGACAATCTGGTGGCGATGCTCATTGCGCTGGACAACCTGCGCTCCGGGACACTCTCGCGCTTGTTTGGGAATCAGTAGCCATTGGCCATTGCCAATTGCCAATTATCAATTGCCAATTTTTATGGAGGTAAACCATGTCTAAAAACACAACCCATGCCGTTACCGGCGCGTTTGGTTACTCTGGTAAGTACATTGCCCACCGCTTGCTGGCCCAGGGCAAACAGGTGGTGACGCTCACAAATTCGGTGGATCGGGAAAATATGTTTCACGGCCGTATCCCCGCCCGCCCCTTTCATTTTGACAATCCGGCGCAACTGGCGGAATCGTTGCAAGGGGTATCGGTGCTGTACAACACGTACTGGGTACGTTTCAACCATCAAACGTTCAAACACGCCGACGCTGTGCAAAACAGCATTGCCCTGTTCCAGGCAGCCAAAGCCGCCGGTGTACAGCGCCTTGTGCATGTGAGCATCACCAATCCCTCCCTGGATTCGCCGCTGGAATACTTTCAGGGTAAAGCCGTTTTGGAGCAGGCGCTGATAGATACCGGTCTCTCTTATGCCATCTTGCGGCCAACGGTGTTGTTTGGCAAAGAGGACATTCTTATCAACAACATCACCTGGATGTTGCGCAAATTCCCGGTGTTTGGCCTGTTTGGCGATGGGCAGTATCGTGTGCAGCCGATTTATGTGGATGATCTGGCGCGGCTGGCAGTGGAACAAGGGGACAGAGCTGAAAACATCATCCTCAATGCCATTGGCCCGGAAACGTTTACGTATCGGGAATTGGTGCAAACGCTGGGCACGATCATTGGCGTGAAACGGCCGTTGCTCCCCATTCCCCCTTCCCTCGGTTTTATCACCGGGCAGGTGGTGGGCCGGTTGGTCAACGATGTATTGATCACCCGCGAGGAAATTGAAGGGCTGATGGCCGATTTGCTCTATGTGGACACCCCGCCCACCGGCAGTACGCACCTGACAGTCTGGGCGCGCCAACATGCTGCCACGCTGGGCCGACAGTACACCAGCGAACTGGCCCGCCGCCGCAACCGGCAGGCAGCGTATGCTTCCAATTAAAATAAAAAAGCCACAAGCTACACTTGTGGCCTTTTTCTCTCTTGCCTGTGCCCTCACGGAGATTCGAACTCCGGTTTTAAGCTTGAAAGGCTTACGTCCTGGTCCCCTAGACGATGAGGGCAACGGGCGGAATTCTATCATCCTGGTGGGGCAGGGTCAAATTTTGCGCTTCCTTAGCGGCGGACGAGTTTGAAGGCGATGTTACGCCCCATGCCCTGGGGCATCGCCAGGGTAATCCACACCAATGCCATAGGTTCTAACAGGCGCGCTTTGTCCAGGTTGCCCACATCGGCTACCTCAAAGCCCAGGTCTTGCGCCAGTTGGGCTACGGCCGTTTTTGCCGTTGCATCATCTCCACAAATAAACATCGTAATCGGTTCGCCACCATACATGGGGTTTGCCATATTTTCTGCGCCGGTGGTGTTGAACGCTTTGATCACATGCGCGCCGGGGGCCAGCGCGGCTACCTGTTCGGCGCCGGAGGTGGTGTGGCCGACTGCCAATTGCAAACCGGGAGCGATGGGGTTAGTGGCGTCTACCACGATCTTACCGTTGAGGTCGCCCAGAGTGGGGACGGTACTGGTTACGGCCGTGCCCGGCACAGCCAGCACAACCACTTCTGCTGCCGCCGCCGCCGCGTCCGGCAGCGCCGCCCATGCGCCATTCCCCGCTACGGCAACCATTTGCTGCACTTTCACTTCTGCCGGTTGGCGCGAACCAAAGATAACGGTGTGCCCTTTGTGCGCCCAACCCACACCCAAGGCCCGCCCCACACTTCCTGTGCCAATGATGGCTATTTTCATTAGCATCGCCTCCTCTCGCGCATAAAAAAGGGACTCGTTGTTTCACGAGTCCCCCAATACAGGCCGTTGTATTGTTTGCTAAACTACTGATTGCGCGGTTCAACTACAATGCGAATAGCGGTTCGCTCCTGTCCATCAATGCTCACATCTACAAAAGATGGGTCACATACAACGTTAACTCCTTCCTCAGCCAGATAACCTTTGGCGATGACAATGGCTTTGAGTGCCTGATTGACAGCGCCAGCGCCTATCGCCTGGACTTCAGCTTTTTGGGATTCGCGGATGACACCCGCAACGGCCCCAGCTACAGCGGCGGTTCGAGAACGTGCAGAAACTTTGATAACACTCATGAAGGGCCTCCAAGAACTATAGGGTACAAGAACACTGATTTCCTGAAACCATTATCCAGGATAATGAATTCTAAGCAATTTCCAGAGGGATTGTCAAGCAAGGAAAACGGCCGTACCCCCAGCGTGTCAGGAGAATGTTGCCAGGGGTACGGCCGTTAACTGCACTCTATACGCCTTGCCCGTCTGAATGTTCCAACGCACCGTAGGCCGTGACCCATGACCCGTAATCCGAAGTCCGATTACAAATTACGGATTACGGATTACCGACTCCGGTACCAGCGCTGAAACCGCAGCGCCTTTTGCTTCACCGGCTGCCAGCGGATAAGCAGCAAGATGGTGACGATAGCCGAATACAAAAATGGCATGTAATACACATTTTTCACCAGCCACCAAAAATGAATCAACGCCAGCAAAATAATGATGTAAACCAGCTTGTGCAGCGTTTTCCACTTTTTGCCCAGCTTGCGTTGTGACCACTTGTTGGAGGTAACCGCCAGCGGCAGCAGCAGCACAAAAGCGGCAAAACCAACCAGCACAAAGTTTTGTTCCAGGATGCCGTCCAAAATATAGGCCAGGTTCAGGCCATAATCCAGCCAGATAAAAGTGAGAAGATGCAGCGCCACATACAGGAAAGCGTACAAACCAAAAATGCGGCGGAGTGGGTGCAGTTGTTTCCAGCCAAACAGGATGGTGAGAGGGGTGATAGCCAGCGAGAGGATAAGCAGCACCAGCGCCGGTTCACCCGTGCGCAGCAATATCTCTCGCACCGGGTCTGCACCCAGGTCGTTACGATAATAATCCAGCATCAACAGCGCCAGCGCATAAAGCGACAGAACATGGGCGCTCACCCGCAAAATCTGGGTGGTCGTTTTGCGGTCAAGTTTACGCATGTTGGACATCTTTTCTGTTATTGGAGTCATCAGAGGTATCTGTAATTGAGATATGGGGATATTGGTCAATATCCCCATATCTCAATTTCCCAGGTTATGAGCCACGCGGCTTCAGGTTGGTATCATAGTCCGGGTCGGGGTAGAGATGGGCCACCTGCTCCTCATAGCCGTTGTACATGAGGGTGGGGCGGCGGCCCAGTTCACCAATACGCCGCTCGTTGGCCTGCGACCAGCGCGGGTGGTTGACATTGGGGTTGACGTTGGCGAAAAAGCCATATTCGGTGGGCGCTGACTCCATCCACAGGGAGGTGGGCATATAATCCACCAGTTCAATCTTGACGATGGCTTTGATGCTCTTAAAGCCATATTTCCAGGGCACCACCAGGCGAATCGGCGCGCCGTTTTGGGGCGGCAATGTTTCCCCATAAAGACCGGTGGATAACAAGGTAAGGTCGTTCATCGCTTCTTCAACTGTCAGCCCTTCCACATAAGGCCAGGGGAACATACGGCCACGCTGACCGGGCATGTTGTCAGGGTCATAGACGGTTTCAAAGCGGACAAATTTAGCGTCCGATGTGGGTTCCACTTCATTTAGCAGTTTGGCCAGGGGGAAACCCATCCAGGGGATGACCATTGACCACGCCTCCACACAGCGCAGGCGATAGATGCGCTCTTCCTGGTCGAATTTCAGCAAATCTTCGATGGCGTAGGTTTTAGGATTTCTCACCATGCCGCTCACTTCCACTTGCCAGGGGGAGGTGGGAAAATCTTTGGCCAGACGCGCCGGGCCGTCTTTGGTGGTGTTGAATTCGTAGTAGTTGTTGTAGTTGGTGATTTCTTCGTAAGTGTTCAGGGGGTCGCCTAATTCGTCGGTGGTGGCGCTGGGGGTATAAACATTTGCACTGCCACTTTCGCTTACGGCCGTACTTGCCTCGTCTGTCTGGCTGCCGGCGCCGCAGGCGGCCAACAGCCCGGTAGTGGCAGCAATAGCCGCCCCGGTCATAAACTGCCGCCGTGACAGGTACAGGTGTTTGGGCGTAATTTCTGATGAGGGAATCTCAATGCCACTTCTTTTCTTAATTAACATGTCGCCAACCTCACACTTTTACAGGGGATATAACGATATTGGGATAATTCTTGCAGACAAGTTGTTGCTTCCACATAAGTTATAACAAGTATGGCCTGGTCTGATGACATTTTGTTAAACAAATTCTTATGAGAGGATTACAAGCGGTGTTGCACGTTAGCCGGTTGTTGCTTTAATTGAGGGCAGGAGGAATAGACATGATTCACGAGGAAAGCACAGTTACAGCGCCTGGGAATATGAACCTTTATTACCAGGTGTGGCGACCAGATGGGCCGCCGCGGGCGACATTGGTGATTGTGCATGGGTTGGGGGAACACAGCGGACGGTATATGAATGTGGTCAACCACTTTGTGCCCAGGGGGTATGTGATTTATGCCCTGGATCATTTGGGTCACGGCCGTTCCCCCGGTCAGCGTGGTTATATCAAGGATTGGTCGGACTTCCGCGAAGGGCTGCGCGCTTTGGTGCAGTTGGCGCAGGCGCAGGAGGCAGGACGGCCGTTTTTCCTGTTTGGGCATAGTATGGGTGGCTGCATTACGCTCGATTATGTGCTGCATTACCCGGATGGGTTGACGGCCGTCGTTGCTTCCGCCCCGGCCATCGGCCAACTCACCCTATCGCCGGCGCGCACATTCCTGGCGCGCATATCGGCCAGGATCAAACCAGATATGAGCATGGATAGTGGATTGGACACGACGGCTATTTCGCGGGACACGGCCGTAGTGGAAGCCTACCGCGCCGACCCCCTGGTGCATGATAAAGGCTCGCCGGGTGCGGCCGTGGCTTTTGTAGACACAGCCGCCTGGGTCATGGCCCACGCCGCCGATTTCCAACCACCGCTGCTGCTCATTCACGGCGACGCCGACCGGCTGGTAAAAGTGGCCGAAAGCCGCAAATTCTTCGCCCAGGTAAAACAGCCAGACAAAAAATTGATTATCTACCCCGGCGGCTACCACGAATCACACAACGATCTGCACAAAGAGGAGATGTTGGCAGATGTGGCAAGCTGGCTGGAGGCACATCTGTAATGTAATTGGGCAATTACGTAATTGCCCAATTACCCAATTACGCAATTACCCATCATGGACAAAATCATCATTAAAGACCTACTGCTGCGCGGCATTATCGGCATCAATCCCGAAGAGCGTGTGAAGCAGCAAGACATTCTTATAAACGTGGTCATGTTTGCCGATATTCGCCGGGCGGCGGCTTCGGATGACATTGCCGATGCGGTGGATTACAAGACCACGACCAAGCGTATCATTGACCATGTGGAAGCATCGTCTGATTTTCTGGTGGAGAAACTGGTCACAGACATCGCCCGGTTGGTGTTGGAGACAAATCCGCTGGTAGAAACGGTGCAGGTACGAGTGGAAAAACCCACCGCGCTCCGCTTTGCCCAGTCCGTTGGCATTGAGATCGAGCGCTCCCGCGCCGACTTCCAGTAAACGGTAATCGGTTAGCCGACCACCGTTTACCGTTTACCGATGCCCCACGTCGTGATCGCCCTCGGCTCTAACATTGACAAGGAGCGCAACCTGCTGGCGGCGGTGGCGCTGCTGCGGCAGATGTGTGATGTCACGGCCGTAGCCCCCATCTATGAATCCGCGCCTGTTGGTTTGTTGGAACAGCCGAACTTTTGGAACACGGCCGTCCACCTCCACACCTCTCTCACCCCCACCCAACTCAAACAAGAGGTCATCGGCGTCATCGAAACGAAGCTGAAACGGGTGCGCCAGGCTGACCCCAACGCGCCGCGCACCATTGATGCGGACATCATCCTGTATGGTGATTTGGTGGGCGAATATGACGGTGGCGACGGCCGTGTCCGTCCCCTGCCTGACCCTGACCTGCTGAAATTCCCCCACGTAGCCGTGCCTGTCGCCGATCTGCTGCCGGACATGCCTCACCCAATCACCGGTGAACAATTGACAGATGTGGCCGAAAGATTGGTGGCAGAAGCGGAAGAAAAGATGGGAGGACGGCCGTTGTGGAAACGGGATGACATCACGATGGATGATAACCATGCTGGCTGACTGGTTTAAAGCCGAGAAGATACTGGTGGTGGATGTGGAATCTACCTGTTGGAAAGGCGCGCCGCCACCGGGGGAGTAGTCAGAGATCATTGAAATAGGGCTATGTTGGCTGGATGTGGCCACAAAGCAGCCAGAAGGGAAAAGGAGTGTGCTGGTACGGCCGTCGCTCTCCAAAGTCAGCCCCTTCTGTACCCGGCTCACGACGCTGACCCAGGCCGATGTCAACCAGGGCATGCACTTTTGGGAAGCGTGTCAGTTGTTGCAAGAAGAATATCAGTCGTCAGGCCGGGTCTGGGCTAGTTGGGGCGAGTATGACCGCAAGCAGTTCCAGTGGCAGTGTACTTCATTTGGTGTGCCCTATCCCTTCAGCGAGCATCACATCAATGCCAAAAAGCTGTTTGCCGAAAAACACACAAAGGGGCGGCAGGTAGGCATGTCCCGCGCTCTGCACATCTTGAAAATGCCCCTGGATGGTACACACCATCGCGGCCATGACGACGCCTGGAACATTGCCCGTATTCTGGCAACATTACTTTAGTGGCGTGGAGCGCTGGTCAGGCGAGATCTAGGGTGAGGCTGACGGGGCAGTGATCTGAACCCAACACGTCCGGGTGGATGGCGGCTTCCACCACTGAATCCGCCAAATCTGGGCTGATGAAGAAATAATCCAGCCGCCAACCCACGTTTCGCTGCCGCGCCCCACCGATAGCCGTCCACCAGGTGTAAGCCCCCGTTTGATCTGGGTAGCGGTGGCGGTAAGTATCAATGTACCCGTGGGCCACCACCTCATCAATCCAGGCGCACTCCTCCGGCAAAAAGCCCGTCATCTTGCGGTTTTGTTTGGGCCGGGCCAGGTCAATTTCCTTGTGCGAGGTATTCACGTCGCCACAAAAGATAACGGCTTTGCCCTGCGCCCGCAGCGCATTGCAATAGGCCAGGAAGTCCGCTTTGTACTGCATTTTGAAGGGGACACGGCCGTGATCCCGCCCCCCGTTCGGAAAATAAGCGCCAATGAACACAAAATTGTCGTATTCAGCCACAATGGTGCGCCCTTCCCGGTCAAAATCAGGGATGCCCAGGCCAATTTGCACCTGGCGTGGTTCTGTTTTGCTGTAAAGGGCCACGCCACTGTACCCTTTCTTCTCCGCAAAGGCCCAATACGTATGGTAGCCATCCGGCTGGCGCAGCGCCGCGTCTAGCTGGTCGGGGTGGGCTTTGGTCTCTTGCAGGCAGAGGATGTCTGGCTGCGTCTGGTGCAGCCAGGTGAGGAAACCTTTGTTTTGGGCGGCGCGGATGCCGTTGACGTTCCAGGAGTAGAGAGTAAACATGCGCGTATTTTATATCGTTTCCAGTTGGGGAGCAGGTTGTAAAAACGTTTGTGAGGAATGGGTAATAGGTAGTTGCCGGGGCACGGCCGTTGCTCTACAGTCCACCTGTCATACTGGTTTATTTTGACAATGGCTGCCTGCTGGTGATGCCCCATCACCGTGTCAGATGTCACCTTGTCACCCGGTCAAAAACATGCGCCCGGATCTTGCCGAATTTGCCGATAAAGTTGCCCTGCACGCCATGAACCGGCGTATTCCCGCATCGTTGGAAAGCTCCTACCAGACGGCGCTCTCCTTTGAAGCGGTGCTGGCAGGGACGGAGGTAAATCGGGTAAAAACGGCCGTGACCCAACTGGCAGCGCCCGGCGTCCATCCTATCTGGCTGAACACCCCTTCTGGCGAAATGGAATGTCGCGTGAAAGTCCACCTGGCAGCCGACCCGGAAGCGCCGCTGCTCATCTACCATCACGGGTTGGGTGAATATCCGTATGATAGTTCGTGGCGGCGGCTGTCTGGCCTCCGCCACACCCCTCCGCTGCCCATGCATCGTGTACTTATTCAAGCACCCTATCATGCTAACTGGCGTGACCCACTGGACAAAGGGTTCCAATCCCTACAAAGTATTTACCAGATGTTCGCCGGTTCCTTGCGCATGATGGAACTGGTGCAGGAGTTTTTCACCGGGCAGGGCGCGGCTTATACGGTGGTAGCCGGTGTCAGTTGGGGGGGGATTACCAGCCTGCTCTACGAGGGCATTTTCCAGCGCAGCCGGGCCGTCATTCCCATGCTCTCTTCGCCCAATGTGGGGCAGGCCATCTGGGACATTGCGGGTCTGGTGGCACGGCCGTTGACTATTTCATACGACGAATTATTGGCACACCTGGACTTTACGGCTTATTACCATCGTATTGAACAGGCTGACGTATTTCCGCTTTTGGGGACGCAAGACCTCTTTTTCCGCCAGGAACACCATGCGCCGCTGTTTGAGGCACGGCCGTTGCGCCTCATCCCTGGCAGCCATATCTCCAATCTGTGGCAGATCAAGCCCTTACGACAACATTTGCTTGAGACCCTGGCCCATCTCGGTTAACCCGCCCAAACTCATTACCCGGCCCCAACGTCCAACTTTACATATTGTTGAAAGCGGATTATTATTGGGGCATGGCAAGAAATGGACAACAGCCCATCGAAGAGCTATCAGTACAGGAGTTAGAGCATCTACTCTATCGCAAAAAACGAACAGAGCGCCGCCTGCGGCTGCGGCGGCTGCACGAAATGGGGCGGGTGGTAGAGGTGGCCCATTTGCCGGCGCCAGATCACCAGGGAATGGTAGCTTCGCCCGCGCTCCAGGCCGGTTTCCCCCACACAACGCCCCCCCCGCCTGGTCTGGGTCGCCGCCTGGCCAATAAGCTGCTGCTGCTGGTGGAGGTCACGGCCGTAATCGGCCTCCTCTACGTCCTGTTCAACCTGTGGACAACCCAACGCGAACTCAACCAGGAGTTGGCGGTCGCCCAACAGGCGGAAGCCATTGGGCTGGCATTACCCACCGCCGCCCCTACACCGGTAATTGACCTGGTGGTGTTGCCCACCGGCCACCGCTATATCGAAGGCCGCTCGCCCGAACCAATCGAATCCGGCGATATTCCTGCCCACCTGCTGCCCGTCTTGCAGGCGTACCGGCCGCCGCCCATCCCCACCCCCGGCCCGGAACAGGCGCGGGTCATTCAGATTCCAGCTATTGGCGTCAACCACCCCGTGGTACTCGGCGCATATGATTGGGAGCAGTTGAAGCGCGGCGTGGCCCACCACATCGGCTCGGCGCAGCCGGGGCAGGTGGGCAATATGGTGCTGGCCGCCCACAATGACATCTACGGCGCGATTTTCCAACATCTGGATCAGCTTTCCCCCGGCGACGAATTTGTGGTGCAAACCAACCAGCGCGCCTACACTTACGTTGTCACCAAAATTGAGATTGTGGAGCCGACCGACGTACAGGTGCTGGCCCCCACCAACCACGCCAGCGCCACCCTCATCTCCTGTTACCCCTACCGCATCAACACCCACCGCATTGTCGTTTTTGCCGATCTGGTTACGGATACCAACGGTTCTTGAGATTAGGAGATTGAGAGATCAGGAGATCGCCCAATCTCCTAATCTCCGAGTCTCTCAATCTCCATCCCCCATTTGCGCCAACCATTCCCCGCCGATAGAATCCGCCCAATTTGCAGACAAGGCGTGATACGTGATGCGTGACCCGTGAGGTTTCTCTGGTCACGCATCACGTATCACGCATCACGAGTTCAAAAGATGCGAATTGTGGTAGACGCGATGGGCAGCGATAACCGGCCGGAACCGGATGTGGCCGGGGCGGTGTGGGCCGCCCGCGAATTTGAAGAGACCATCATCCTGGTGGGCGACCAGGCGCTCATTGAAGCAGAACTGGCAAAACAGGATACCGCCGATTTGCCGATTGAAGTGCGCCATGCAGCGACGGCCGTGCCCATGGACGCCAAACCCTCCGAAGTGGTCAAAGGATTGCCCGGCTCCTCCATGCACGTGGGGCTGGGGCTGGTGCGCGATGGCGAAGCGGATGCGTTTGTCACCGCCGGGAACACCGGGGCGGTGCTGGCCATTGCCACCCTGCGCGGCGTGGGGCTGGGGCGCATCCCCGGCGTCAAACGGCCGGGGCTGGGCGTGGTCTTTCCCATTAAGGAACGGCCGTTCCTCATTGACAGCGGCGCAAATGCGGACTGCAAAGCGGAGTATCTGCTGCAATTTGGCATCATGGGCAGCATCTACATGGCGCGGGTGCATGGCGTGGAAAACCCACGTGTCGGCCTCATTTCCAATGGCGAAGAAGAGGGCAAGGGCACGGAACTGGTGAAAGAGGCTGGTGCGCTGCTCAAAGCCAGCGGCCTGAATTACGTGGGGAACATTGAACCCAAAGAGTTTATGAACGGCGCGGCCGATGTGGCCGTCACCGACGGTTTTTCCGGCAATTTGATCATGAAAACATCGGAGGCCATCGCCAGCTACATGTCCGACGCCATCCGCGAGCAGATGATGGCCGGGCCACGCACCATCCTGGGCGGCCTGCTGGCGCGGCCGGCCTTTACCCGCGTGCGGCGGCAGCTAGACCCGGAAGAAGTGGGCGGCGCGCCACTGTTGGGGGTGCAAGGGGTTGTGATTATCGGTCACGGCCGTTCCGGGGCGCTGGCGATCAAACATGCGGTCGGCCAGGCCCGGCTGGTGGTGCAGAGTGGGGTGGTGATGACTATTCAAGAAGGAATTGGTAATCGGTGAACGGTAATCGGTAATCAGTGTGACCAACCGATTGCCGTTAACTGATAACCAATTACCGGAGAAAAGAGGAATGGAGATCAACTATTACGACGCCAAAGGGCGGCCACGTATTGTGGTGACGGGGATGGGGGCGATTACGCCGCTGGGACATTCGGTGGCGGAGACGTGGGAGGGGCTGATTCACGGCCGTTCCGGGATCGGCCCCATCACTCAGTTTGACGCTTCCCCTTACCCGTGGACGCTGGCCGGGGAAGTGAAAGATTTTGACCCCAAACAGTACATAGATTTCAAAGAAGCGCGGCGTATGTCCCGCGTCTCGCAGTTGACCGTAGCCGCCGCGCAGCAGGCGATAGCTGACGCTGGCCTGCCCGATGGCAAAGTGCCGGACCCGGAGCGGGGCGGCACGGCCATTGGCGTGGGGGTAGGCGGCATTGATGTCGCCTTTGAGCAGTGGGAAGTGTTGAAGGCGAAGGGGTACGGCCGTGTCAATCCCTTTGCCATGACCGGTTTCCTGCCCAATATGCCCTCTTACCACGTCAGCCTGCTGGCGCAGACGCAGGGGCCGATTGCTACCGTAAACGCGGCCTGCGCCACCGGCACGCAGGCCATTGGCGAGGCGATGGAGTTTATCCGCAACGGCCGTGCTGATGTGGTGGTATGCGGCGGCGCGGAAGGGTTGATTATTGAAGCCGCCGTCGTCGGTTTTGGGCGGATGCAGGCGTTGTCTAGCGCATTTAACGACACGCCAGAAAGGGCGTCACGGCCGTTTGACAAAGACCGTGACGGTTTCATTCTCAGCGAGGGCGCCGGCGTGTTGGTCATTGAACGGCTGGACCACGCCCTGGCGCGGCGCGCGCCGCACATTTACGCCGAACTGCTCGGCCACGCCTCCTCCTCCGATGCCTTTCACGTCGCCGCCCAAGACCCGGATGCGGCCGGCGCGGTGCGCGCCATGCGCTGGTCAATTGAAGATGGCGGCCTGACACCCCATGACGTGAGTTACATCAACGCCCATGGCACCGGTACCCCCATGAACGACAGCACCGAAACCCTGGCCATCAAACGGCTCTTTGGCGAGCGCGCCTATGAAATCCCCGTCAGCAGCAACAAGTCGGTGTTGGGGCATCTGATGGGCGGCGCGGGCGCAATTGAGGCGATTATGAGCATTTGCACACTCTATCAAGACCTTATCCCACCCACCTGGAACTACGAAACGCCCGACCCGGAATGTGACCTGGACTACGTACCCAATGCGCCGCGCCCGGCCGAAGTTAACATAGCCCTCTCCAACTCCTTTGGCCTGGGTGGGCAAAATGCCTGTCTGGTGGTGGGAAAATATCGTGATTGAGTAATTGCGTAATTGGGTAACTGTGTAAATTACCCAATTACGCAATTACCCAGTTACCCAATTACATCTTATGGTTATCATCCGCGACGACAAAAAAATTGCCCGCTACCGTACCATCGGCCAGGTTGCCAGTTTTACCGGCATGGCCGCGCTGATCGGCGGCATGGTGTTGATTTTTGTAGGCGACCCACAGACGGTCTTTTACTGGCAGTTGGCGGCGCTGTTGGTGGGGTGGATGCTCTCGCAGGTGGGCATCTATCTGGCGCAGCGCTATGTGCGCCGGCCCCGCCCCGACCAGGTGTTGGATGAGGCGCTGGAAAAGGTGGGCAAGGACGGCCGTATCTATCACTACATCCTGCCTGCCCCCCACGTACTGCTGCTGCCCTCCGGCATCATCGTCCTGGTCGCCAAATATCAAGGTGGCAAAATTAGTGTGCAGGACAACAAATGGCGGCAAACCGGCATGGGGCTGCGCCGCTTTTTTGGGCAGGAAGGTCTGGGCAACCCGACCAGAGAAGCCGAAAACAGCATTGCCGCCATCGCCCATTTCCTGCAAAAAAATGCGCCGCAGGTAGAAGAAGTACCCATCGGCGCCCTCATCGTCTTTACCACCAAAGGGATCAAAGATTTAGATCTCAAAGGCTCGTCCATCCCGGCCCTGCACTACACCAAAGTCAAAGGTTTCCTGAAGCAGCAAAGCCGGGCCAGAATTCCCGCTGCCGACTATGAAGCCATCCGCGCCGCCTTTGACCAAAAAGCCGGGGCGCTGGCAGACGAGGCAGAATTAGTAAGTTCTCAGTAATTATTAGACGATAAGCACCTTTATCTCTTCCCTATCCGGCGCTTCCAGGCGTTCATCCATTGACAATTGCCCATTGCCCATTGACAATTAACTTTTGTGGGGCAATTTTGAAAACCGCCCCACAAAAGGAGTTACGTATGACCTATTTAACCGGCCGTTCCCTCTTAGACAAGGAACTCAACAATGTCAAAACGAACGTGCTGCGCATGGCCAGCCTGGTAGACACGGCAATTGGCGACGCTATGCTGGCCCTTTACCAGCGCAATACAACCCTGGCGCAACAAGTAATGGCCGGCGATGATGAGATCAACCGCCTGCGTTATAGCATTGAAGAAGAGTGCCTGACCATTCTGGCTACCCAGGCGCCGGCCGCCAGGGATTTGCGCACTGTCATTGCGGCCATTCACCTCGCCGTGGAATTGGAGCGTATGGGCGACCATGCCGCCGGCATTGCCCGGCTGGTGTCTCGCCTGGAAGGGGAGAGCGAAATTGAATCGCTGCATAAATTACCCAAGATGGAAAAACAGGCGCGCAAGATGTTGCAGACGAGCATTGATGCTTACGTCAACAACAACCCGATAGCTGCCCGCGACCTGGTAAAACGGGATGATAAACTGGACAAACAGTATCGCAAACTGTACCAGGAGAGCGTTTTGGCGATGCAAGACAGCGCCTATATTCGCCGGGCCATGTATCTGTTATGGGTGGGACACAATCTGGAGCGTATTGGCGACCGCTGCACCAACATCGCCGAGCGGGTTATCTTTATGAGCACGGGCGAATTTGTAGAGACGGTTGAGGATGCTATCCCGGAAAAAGTGGTGGCAGGTGGGGACACGGCCGTGTCCGAAGTTGACAACCCACAATAATTTAATAGAATCCTCATCTCATAATACCTCAACCCGTTTTCAAACCTGGAAGAAGGAGGTGGTGCAGACAAAGTATAACCAATACCTGAACCGCATGTAGAGCGGAAGTAATGTCCACTGTTAATCAACAACCATTTTTTCAAGTTTCAACAACACTCTTGTAGGAGGAGAACCCAATGAAACGATTTATCTTGTTACTGTTAGCTGCCATGCTATTTACGTTGGCCCTGTCCGCCTGTGGCGGCAGCGCGCCAGAATGTGAAGACGAAATCGGCTGCGTCACCATCGGTCCCGATGACCCCATTCGCATTGCCTACATGCTCACCATCTCCGGCGCCACCGCCTTCCTGGGTGAAGATTCGCGTGGCGGCATTCAAATCGCCATTGATGATCGTGGCGGCACACTGCTTGACCACAGCATTGAACTGGTCGGCGAAGACACCGGCTGTAATGCCGAAGGTGGGCAAACGGCCGCCCAAAAGATCGCCGCCGATACCCAGATTGTGGGCATCATTGGCACCAGCTGCTCCAGCGAAGCCACCGCCGGTCTACCCATCATCAGTGAAGCCGGCATGTTGATGATCTCTCCCTCCAATACCGCCCCGGCGCTTACAGACGCCAACGGCACCTGGCATCCTGGCTATTACCGCACCGCCCACAATGACCTGTTCCAGGGCCGCGTCGCCGCCGACTATGCTTACAACGAACTGGGCGCCCGCTCTGCCGCCACCATCCATGATGGCAGCCCCTACGCCGATGGTCTGCAAGGCGTTTTTGCCGCCCGCTTCCAGGAATTAGGCGGTACGGTCACCTTCCAGGGAGCGGTGAATGTGGGCGACACCGACATGCGCCCCATCCTCACCAGCGTTGGCGCTGATTCACCCGATGTCCTTTATTTCCCCATCTTTGAGCCGGAAGGCAACTTCATCGCCGCCCAGGCCAAAGAAGTGGCCGGTTTAGAGAACACGGCTCTGTTTGGGGCCGATGGTTTGCTCTCTGCCAGCTTCCCCACCAACACCGGCCCGGCGGCCGTGGGCATGTACCTGTCTGGCCCCTATGTAGAGGGCGATGCTTACCAGCAACTGCTCTCCAAATGGGATAGCAAGTTTGGCGGCACCCCCCCCAGTGGTTTCCATGCTCATGCGTATGACGCCACCAACATCCTGCTGGATGCCATCGAAAAGGTAGCCGTCCAGGGCGACGATGGCACTATCCTGGTGCCACGTAAAGCGCTGCGCGATGCCGTGACGGCAACCGCTGGTTTCCGCGGCGTCACCGGTACGCTGGCCTGTAATGAAACGGGCGACTGCGCCACCGGCGAAGCGCTGGGCATTTACCGCGTCAGTGACGCCGAAGTGAGCGGTGGCAACTGGCCACCCGAAGTGGTCTGGACGCCGTAGTCATCTTTCCTGAAAACGGGATGATTTCAGGTAAATAATGCCACAACAATGATGAGCCAGGGGAGTATTCCCCTGGCTCATTCTGTACATCGAGGAAGAGGTGGTTATATGAGGGAAGAGATAGGGCGCTGGCTGGACAGGGTTTCGTGGGTAGATGCGTTCTTGTGGTTGCTACGCATTGTCATTATTTTGCTCATTGTGGTGGGGGCTTTTAATACACTTACTTCCGGCAAATATACGCTCAATACCTGGATTAGTTTGAGTATTTCCGGCCTGGCACAGGGCAGCATTTATGCGCTCATTGCCCTGGGGTATACACTGGTGTACGGCATTTTGCTGATGATCAATTTTGCCCATGGGGAAGTGTTTATGGCGGGGGCATTTACCACTGTTTTCCTGGCCAATTATTTCAATCGTATTGGTTTTTTGAATAATCATCCATTTCCGGCTATTTTGCTGCTCATGGCTTTTGCGGCGCTGATTTCAATGTCGGTGGCGGTACTGCTGGAGCGGATCGCCTACCGGCCATTGCGCGGCGCGCCCCGCCTGGTGCCGTTGATCACGGCGATTGGCGCTTCCTTTTTCCTGCAATATACCTTCCGTGGGTTTTATGGTTCCAGCTTTCAATCTTACCCGGCTGTCAATGCGTTAAGCGGTACACTTAACATCGGGAGTATAACCATCCCGGTGGTGCAGATCGTGGTTTTTATTGCCGCGTTGATCCTGATGTCTGGTCTGTACTGGCTAGTGGAGCGCACGAAGTTGGGCAAATCTATGCGGGCCGTGTCTGAGGATAAAGAAGTGGCCGCATTGATGGGGATTGACATTAACCGGGTCATTCTTTCCACCTTTGCCATTGGCGGGATGCTGGCGGGGGCGGCGGGGGTTATCAATGGCTTATACCGGCCACAAGGTGTGTACTTTTTTATGGGTTTTATTCCCGGTATTAAGGCATTTACGGCGGCCGTTTTGGGTGGTATTGGCAGCATTCCCGGCGCGATGATAGGGGGTCTGTTCCTGGGGGTGATCGAATCTATTGGACCAAATCTGGTATTGGAAGGGCTGGGTATTGATGGCGCCAATCAGCTAAAGGATGCCATAGCGTTTACCATGTTGGTGTTGGTGCTCATCTTCCGGCCACAGGGTATTTTGGGCGAACGGCTGAGCGAAAAGAAGGCATAAGGCAGGTGAATAATGGCACAAATGGCAATGTCACATGGAATAGATGAGAAAAAATTCGACGGCCGTGCCCTGCTGCGGTATGGCTTGCTGGCCGGTATCGTGTCCGTGTACGTGGCCGCGATAGGCATGATCGCCACATTTAGCCAGCGTCAGATTATTGCCGGTTACATGACACTGGGGCAGGTTTTACTGATTTCGCCGTCGCTGCTGATGGCCTATTTTGCCGCCCGTAAAATGGCGGGCGAGTCAAGTGGTAAAGTCCTGGCAGCAGGCGCAACCATAGGTCTCTTGAACGTACTACCCCTCCTGGCCCTCATCTTCCTGGCTAATAACACCAATATCCGGGTCATGTTTGTGAATATCTCGCCACAACTGGTGAATATCCTGACCTTTGGCCGGGACAGTGTGGTGGTGGGTGTTCTGATTTTGTCGGTGGTGCTGCTGGTCGCGGGGATGGCCGGCAGCGGGTTGGCTCTGCTGCCCTCACGATGGCGGCGGGCGCTGGTCATTGGGCTGGTGACAACGTTGGGCATTGCCCTGTTGAGTGAACTGTTTGTGGTCATCCTGCGCGAGCGGGTAGGCCCCAATTTCGTGCGCCTCTTTTTCCAGAGTGGGGTAATGCGCTGGTACACGGCCGTTGCCATTTTCCTCATCGCCTTTGCTGTTACCATTTTCTGGCAGCAGCGTGGCGCCCAGGTGCGGGGCCGCTGGCATCAATTTGCCGCGCCCCGGCAAAAATCGGTGCGCTGGGGTGGCGCCGGCATTGGCGGCGTCTTTTTGCTCATCCTGCCCTGGATCTTGGGGACATACCTCAGCGAGGTGCTGGATAATGTGGGTATCTACATCCTGATGGCGTTGGGCCTGAACATTGCCGTCGGCCTGGCCGGGCTGCTCGACCTGGGGTATGTGACGAATTTTGCGGTAGGGGCGTATGTCACGGCCGTGCTCACCACCACCGGACAGTTCGGCATCGGCCCAATCCCCTTCTGGC
Organism: Chloroflexota bacterium; assembly: GCA_014584575.1. Classification (GTDB taxonomy): domain Bacteria; phylum Chloroflexota; class Anaerolineae; order Promineifilales; family Promineifilaceae; genus CAADGU01. The sequence continues at coordinate 23,653 of JACTMP010000032.1, read as the reverse complement.
TGGTTATCCCCATCGCCCTGCTGGCAGCCATGTGCACCGGCTTTGTACTGGCCTTGCCTGTGCTGCGGATGCGCGGTGATTACCTGGCCATTGCCACGCTTGGTTTTGGCGAAATCATCCGCGTGTTAGTACTCTCTGACTGGCTGGCCAGCCGCATCGGCGGGCCGCAGGGTATTCTGGCGCTGCAAAACCCCACCATTGGCAGCTTTGCCTTTTCCCGCCCGGAACATTTCTACTACATCATTCTGGCGGCCTGCATTGCCATGCTGTTTGTTTCCGTGCGGCTGAACAATTCCCGCACCGGCCGGCAATGGATGGCGCTGCGTGAAGATGAAGACGTGGCCGCGGCCATGGGCATAGACACCATCCTCACCAAACTGCTGGCCTTCACCCTCAGCGCCGCCGCCGGCGGCGTGGCCGGGGCCATTTTTGCCGCCAAGTTAGGCACCGTCTTCCCCCAAAGTTTTAGCCTGTTTGTCTCTATTAACGTGTTGAGCATCATCATCATCGGCGGTATGGGCAGCATCCCCGGTATTGTATTGGGCGCTTTTATGCTTATTGGCGCGCCGGAACTGCTGCGTGAGTTTCAAGAGTATCGCCTGCTCATCTATGGCGCGCTGCTCATCGTGGTCATGCTGCGGCGGCCCGAAGGGCTGTGGCCCTCGGCCGTGCGCCGCCGCGAGTTACAGGATGCCATGGAGGCAACGGCCGATCTCGGCGTCGTTCACTCGGAAGTGATCAGTCACGGTCAGACGGCCGAACCGCCGAAGATGGACTGAAAACCGGTAATCGGTAATTGGTAATCGGTAATCCGTTATCGGTAATCGGACTTCGGATTACGGAATAGAAAGGATAACAACAATGAGCGAGGACATCCTGATAGCCAATAAAATGACCAAACGGTTTGGCGGTCTGGTGGCGGTGGATTCGCTGGATTTTCATATTGAGAAAGGCTCCATTGTCAGCATCATTGGCCCAAATGGGGCGGGCAAAACGACCTTTTTTAATCTGATTACCGGCTTCTACCAGATTGATGATGGGGAATTGATTTTTGATGGCAAGCGGCTAAACGGCCGTACCTCCGTCCAGATCACTCGCCTGGGCATCGCCCGCACCTTCCAAAATATCCGCCTCTTCAACAACATGACCGTTATCGAAAACCTGCTCGTCGGCCAGGAGCGCCATCTCAAATCCCATTGGATGGGCGCTATTTTGGGCACGCCCCATACCCGCCGTGACGAGGCAGACGCCGCCGCCGAGGCCACCCGCCTGCTCCGTTTTGTGGGGCTGCGCGGCAAAGGCGACCTGCTGGCCAAGAACCTGCCCTATGGCGACCAGCGTCGCCTGGAAATTGGCCGCGCCCTGGCCAGCCAGCCCAAACTGCTGCTGCTAGACGAACCTACCGCCGGCATGAATCCCAAAGAAACGGCCGAAACCACCGATTTTATCCAACAACTGCGCGACGAACTGGGCATCACCATCATGCTCATCGAACATGACATGCGGGTGGTGATGGGCATCTCCGAACGCATTATCGTCATGGATTTTGGCAAGAAGATTGCCGAGGGGCTGCCCGTCGAAATTCAGAAGAACCCGCGCGTCATTGAGGCATATCTGGGCAGCAGCGCCCTGGAAGATTTCAGCAGAAAGGCGGAGGCATAAGATGGCGCTACTGGAAGTCAATGATATTCACGCTTATTACGGCAACATTCACGCCCTGAAAGGGGTCTCGCTGACGGTAGAAGAAGGGGAAATTGTCTGCCTGATTGGCGGCAATGGCGCGGGCAAAACGACCACGCTGCGCACCATTTGTGGCCTGCTGCGGCCGCGCGGCGGCAATGTTCAATTACAGGGTGAAGATTTAGGCCATTATGCGGCGCACCAACTGGTGAGCAAGGGCATTGCCATGGTGCCGGAAGGTCGCGGTGTCTTTTCCAAACTGACGGTGCAGGCTAACCTGGAATTGGGCGCCTATACCCGGAATGACAAAGCCGGTATTAACCAGGATTTGAAGCAGGTGTTTCACCTCTTTCCTCGCCTGTCAGAACGGCGCAACCAGGTAGCCGGTACGCTCAGCGGTGGCGAACAGCAAATGGTGGCGATGGGGCGGGCGATGATGTCCCGGCCGCGGGTGCTACTGCTGGACGAACCTTCGATGGGGCTGGCGCCGGTGCTGGTGGATTTGATTTTTGAGACGGTGCAAAACATTAACCGCGAGGGCACCACGATTTTGCTGGTGGAGCAAAATGCACACAAGGCTTTGCAAGTAGCCAGCCGCGGCTATGTGCTGCAAACGGGGGAGATCCGGCTGAGCGACACGGCCGTTGCCCTGCAAAATAACGCCGAAGTGCGCAATCTCTACTTGGGTATCCAATAAAACAACGTATTCGTATTGGCGTCATTATGATGAATTTGCGGGTTTTGTCGGCTACGGATGTCAAGAGAGCTTTGCCAATGGCGACCGCCATTGCCGAGATGAAGTCGGCTTATGCGCAATTGTCGGCCGGGTTAGCCGTTGCGCCGTTGCGGGCGCATCTGGATATTGCGCCCCACCAGGGTACAACGCTCGTCATGCCCGCTTTTTTGCCGCAGGATGGGGCGCTGGCAGTAAAAGTGGTCTCAGTATTCCCGCAGAACACACAAAGGGGCGAGCGGGTCATCAATGGGGTGGTGGTGGTGCTGGATGCGGAAACGGGACGGCCGTCGGCCCTGCTGGAAGGCAGCACACTCACCGCCATTCGCACGGGGGCCGGTTCCGGGGCAGCGACCGATCTGCTGGCCCGGTCTGACGCCCACGTGCTGGCTATTTTGGGCAGCGGTGTGCAGGCGCGCACGCAATTGGAGGCAGTCTGCACGGTACGCGCCATCAGCGAAGTGCGCGTCTACAGCCCCGACCAGGCGCAGACAGCGGCGTTTGCGGCAGAGATGGCGGGCGTGGGGCCAATCCCCCACAATGTGCGACCAGTGGTGGATGCAGCTACGGCCGTGCGCGATGCCGACATCATTTGCACCGCCACCACATCCACAATGCCCGTTTTTGACGGCCGTGACCTGAAACCCGGCGTCCACATCAATGCCATCGGCTCATACCAGCCCACGGTGCAGGAAATTGACGCCTTGACCGTGCAGCAGGCGCTGGTGGTGGTGGATTCCCGTGAAGCCACACTGGCGGAAACCGGCGATCTGATCATCCCCATCCAACAAGGGTTGATAACCGCGAGCCATATCCACGCCGAATTGGGGCAGATTGTGGCCGGGATGAAAGACGGCCGTACCCATCCGCAGCAAATCACCCTGTTCAAATCGGTGGGCACGGCCGTGCAAGACGCCATCGCCGGGCGGCTGGCCCTGACCAACGCCGCCCAAATGGGGCTGGGAGTTTTGGTAGACCTCTAACCGCCAGATCATCAATCGACCGCTATTGGCAAAGGTCATCATCTGACATTTTTGTCATCTTGCCACCTTACCAGGTATGTCCTGGTGGTTGGAGCCGTAAACCACGCCTATAATTGACGCCCAAATCAAATCCCACTACATCTGGAGAGGTTACATGGATTTCCAACTGACTGAAGAACAACGCGAATTTCGGCACGTGGTACATGATTTTGTGGCCCGTGAATTAAAACCGCTGGCCCGCCATACGGATGAGAGCGGCGAGTTTAACTGGACGGTCGTGAAAAAAATGGGCCCGCTGGGTCTGCTGGGGCTGGAAGTGCCAGAGGCGTATGGCGGCGCGGCCGTAGACGCCATCAGCGCCGCCATTGCCATTGAAGAACTGGGCTGGGGCTGTGGCTCCACCGCCCTGGCCATCTCCGCCCACAACGGGCTGGCTCTGGGACCAATTGTTCGCTATGGCAATGACGCCCAAAAACAAGAGTGGCTGCCCGCGCTGGCAACCGGCAAGGGCAAATTGGGCTGCCTATCGCTGACGGAACCGGGCGCCGGGTCAGATTTGCAGGGCGGTGTGCGGACAACGGCCGTGAAAGAAGGCGATTCCTGGATCATTGATGGCCAGAAAATGTGGATGACCAACGCCTCGATTGCCGACCTGATGGTGGTGTTGGTGCGCACCGATCCGGCCGGCGGCAGCCGCTCACTCAGCCATATCCTGGTACCTGCCAATACCCCTGGTATTACTGTCGCCGCTGCCGAGAAGAAGATGGGGCTAAAAGGCTCGCCTACCCACGCCGTCACGTTTGACGAGGTGCGCGTCCCTTTGGGCAATCTGTTGGGGACGGAAGGGCGCGGCTTGCAGCAGACCTTAGCCACGCTGGACAGCGGGCGTGTCGGCATTGGCGCGCTGGCGGTGGGGCTGGGGCAGGCAGCCTACGAAGCAGCCATCAAATATGCCCATGAACGGGAAACATTTGGCCACCCCATCAAACATCACCAGGCGGTGCAGTGGATGCTGGCCGACGCGGCCACCGAATTGCAGGCGGCGCGGCTGATGGTGTATTGGGCGGCCTGGTTAAAGGGACAGGGCAAGCCATATACAAAAGAGGCCGCCATGGCTAAATTGTTCGCCACCGAAGTGAGCGAGCGGGTCTGCCGCAATGCCATTCAGGTACACGGTGGCTATGGCTACAGCGCCGAATTCGAGGTGGAGCGCATGTACCGGGACACGCGCCTGATGACCATTGGCGAAGGCACCAGCGAAATCCAGCGGCTGGTCATTGCCCGGCACATTTTAGATTTGTAGTTGGGGCATGGGCATTATAGCCGCACCACCTTCTCGATGAACTGCACGGCCGTGCCCACCCCATCCTCAGCGCGCAATTGCTGGCCCAACGTGGCTGCCTGTTGTTGCCAGGCGGGATTGTTAACCAACGAGGTTAACGCCGCTGCCAGGTTGGCTACCGTCAACTTCTTTTGCGGGATTCCTTTGGGGCCAACGCCTAGCCGGTGTACCCGTTCCCCCCAAAATGGCTGGTCGCCCACGAAGGGGCAGATGAGGGTTGGTTTCCCGGCGCGCAATCCGGCGGCAGTTGTGCCCGCCCCGCCATGATGCACCACCGCCGCCATTTGCGGGAAGAGCCAATCGTGCGGCGCTTCTTTTAGCTGGAAGATGGTGTCCGGCAAATCACCCGGCTGTAGACCACCCCATCCGGTAGCCAAAAGGCCGCGCAACCCCACTTTTTGCAGCGCCGCTATGGCGATGGCAGCCAGCTTGTCGGGCTGTTTACCGGCCATGCTGCCAAAGCCGATATACACCGGCGGCGGTCCTGCCTGCAAAAAAGTGGTCAGGTCAGCCGGGGGCTGCCAACCGGCCTCCTGCTCCAGGAACCAGTAGCCGCCGGCCTGCACCGCTTCCGGCCAATCAGCCGGGCGGGGGATGAGGTGGTGGCTGATGCCGTAGAGAGTGGGGGTGGTACGGCCGTTGGGCAGCCGCGTCTCGTTCAAAAACCGGCCCCGTTTGGGCAGCCCCAACTCTTGTCGGAACGCGCCAATCACGTCAGCATAGGGGGCGGAAATCATGGGTACCATGGAGTACGTCAGCCGGTTGAACCAGCCACCCAGTGTGAAATTGGTGATCGGCAAGGGAAAAGCGCGGGTAGGTGTATACATTGGCAGCGCCATCGTCAGAATGATCGGTTTGCTCAGCTTTTCGCCGATGTGGTAACCGCTGAGTGTTTTGGGATGGTATAAGATCACATCTGGGGTAACGGTTTGGGCGGCGGCCCAGGCGTCCCGCACCATGCGGGCGATCATCGGTTTTACCAGACTGATGGCTTTGAAAGCCGCGCCGCCACCCTCGATCATGGCTTTGCCTTCCGGCGTTTCTGTCAGCCGGATCATCTCGTCATCCATCGGCAAAAAAGGTAAAGAATGAGACGTGACTATCTTTTCAAACAGGTGTCCGGTGCAAATGGTCACGTCGTGCCCGGCCGTTTGCAGCCCTTTGCCCAACGCGACATAGGGCTGTACATCGCCGCGTGAACCAATGGTCAGTATCAGGATTTTCATGGTGTTCCTTATCAGGGCTGAGGCGTTTGGGGCGCGCTCATGCCGGCTTGTAGAATGCGAATGGTCTGGTTAAAAAGGTTGGCGGCAGTTGGTGAATCAAAGAGGGAACGGCCGTTGGCCAGTTCACCCGCCGCATCCCCCTCTAGCCGGCTCAGCAGGTAGCCGCCTAATTCGGTAAAGATGGTGTGGAAAAAGAAGGCAGCCAGTTCCTCGTCTAGCCGGGGATCAATGCTGCCCTCGCTTTTGCCACGCGCCACCAACTCCTTAAAAAAGGCAAACGCCCCCGCTCTGGCCTGCTCTATCAATGCCGACGGCATAACGCCGCTTCTGATGGCCCGGTAGCCAATCTGACTCAACTGAGGATGCGCCAGTTCAAATTGCACACCTGCCTGCGCCAGCCAGGCCAAATAGACAAAGATATCCATTTCTATCTCTGGGGGCGGCGTAGCCAGGAATTGCGCCTTTTGCTGCGCCCCCAGTTCCAGCAGGTAATGATATAGCTCCTCTTTATCGGTGAAGTATTGGTAAAAGCTGCCTTTGGCGATGCCGGCCTGGGCCACAATGCGCGAAATGGAGGCATTGGGGTAATCATTGTGGGCAAACTCCGCCAGGGCAATATCCAGAAAATGCTGCCGCTTTTCTGCGGGCAGGTTGAAAAATGTATTTTTAGGCATAGGATTTTTGCATGTTATGTGACTGATCGGTCACATGACCGATCAGTCACATTTTACAAGGCGGGCAGCCGCCTGTCAAGATGGGCAAAGAGCGTTTTTGGCCTCCCGCCCATGTCCAAAATTAGAATTTGCAGATGCCACCTGAAAACAGTTTGCACAGTTCACAAAAAGAGGTATCATTCCGACACTCTTACCTGGCCAACAGCACAAGGAAAATATGCGATGGGCAACCATCGTCCCTCCCCTAAAACTGGCACAAAAGAAACGCGACTGGAACAACTGGTCGGGTAAGCAGAGGGCAGCGACGCCCCCTCCTTGTGTTGGTCAAAGCCCGGAACGGCCGTCTGTGAAGACGGTCGTTTTTTTTAGGGCTTTACCGGACACGGTTTGTCAGGTGGACATATGCAGCCAATTCAGCAAAAATTGTGTACACGGTTATGATCTCAATTGTTGCGCCCGTCTATAACGAAGAACAGGTATTGCCAGAGCTGCACCGCCGTGTGGCTGACGTGATGGATACGCTGGCTGAACCCTGGGAATTGGTACTGGTGAATGATGGCAGCCGGGATCGTTCGGCCGTTGTCATTGCCGAACTGCACCAGCAAGACCAGCGTGTCAGGGGCATTAGCTTTTCGCGTAATTTTGGCTTTCAAATTGCCGTCACTGCCGGTCTAGACTTTGCAAGCGGCGACGCCGTCATTTTGACCGACGCGGATTTGCAAGACCCGCCAGAACTGTACCCGCAAATGATTGCGAAGTGGCGGGAGGGGTTTGACGTGGTTTACGGCGTGCGCGTCAGCCGGGAAGGAGAGACCCGCTTTAAGTTGTGGACGGCGAAACTGTTTTATCGCCTGATCCGGCGTATCACTAAAATTGATATTCCGCTGGATACGGGTGATTTCCGGCTGATGGATAAACGAGTGGTGCGGGCTATACGCAACATGCCGGAGCGCAACCGCTTCTTGCGGGGGATGGTGCCCTGGGTGGGTTTCCGGCAAACGGGTGTGCCCTATGAACGCGCCAGCCGGTATGCCGGCGAGTCGAAGTTCAGTAGCGTTAAACAAATGTTGCCCTTTGCCCTGGATGCGATCACCAGTTTTTCTTATTTGCCGCTGCAACTGGCGACGTATTTGGGGTTTTTTATGGCCGGTCTGGCGGCGCTGGCGATTGTGGCGGTGGTGCTAGTGCGGCTGTTGGGGCCATCATCGCCATTGTTAGGGCAAGCCACGACGTTGGTCGCCGTCCTGTTTTTGGGCGGTGTGCAACTGATTTGCCTGGGCATTATTGGCGAGTATTTGGGCCGGATTTATGATGAGGTGAAGGGACGGCCGTTATACCTGATTGATCAATTGTGGGGGTTTGACGGGAGCGGCGATAAATGAGGTGATGCCTCATTTGTCGCCGCCCGTGTTGTTCGTTATAATTCCCGCCGCTTAAGAAGGCGCCATAGCTCAGTTGGTCAGAGCGGGGGACTCATAAGCCCTAGGTCACTGGTTCAAATCCAGTTGGCGCCATCAGGAACCAGAAGCCATCCCATCAGGGGTGGTTTTTTTTTGAGGTGTTGCATGGCAAGCTGGCAATTTCGATTGATGTGGTGGTTGTTGGCGGGGCGGCTGCAAAAGCAAACGGCCGTGCGGCTGCATGAGGATATAGCCGAAACGCGACGCAGCATGGAAAAGCTGGGGACGCGGGCCAGGCTGCCCGCCGACTGCCGGGCGGAGTCGGTGACAATTGGCTCGCTGGCGGCGGAATGGGTGATCCCGGCAGATGCAGTAGACGGCCATGCCATCCTCTATCTGCATGGCGGCGCTTACTGCCTGGGTTCCGCCCGCTCGCATCGCTTTTTAGGCGGGTATGTGGCTCGCGCCGCGCAGTGTCGGGTGCTGCTGCTCGATTACCGCCTGGCCCCGGAGCATCCCTTCCCGGCGGCAGTTGATGATGCGGTGGCTGCCTATCGCTGGCTGCTGGCCGAAGGATACCAGCCGGATGACCTGACCATTATGGGGGATTCGGCAGGCGGTGGGCTGGCGCTGGCGGCATTGCTGGCGTTGCGTGATGCAAAGGAGCGGCTGCCGGGCACGGCCGTGTGCATCTCCCCCTGGACCGATCTGGCCGGGACAGGCGACTCGATGACCGGCAAAAGGCAGGTGGATGTGCTGTTGACGCCGGAACTGTTAGCCCGGTATGCTGCCTGGTATGGGAACGGCCGTGACCTGACCCACCCGCTCATCTCTCCGCACTACGCCTCGTTGGCTGGGTTGCCCCGCCTGCTCATTCAGGTGGGCGAAAACGAAATTTTGCTGGACGACGCTACGCGCCTGGCGGCCCGCGCCCGCGCCGACGGTGTGGACGTAACCCTGGAAGTGTGGCCGGGCATGGTACACGTCTGGCACGCCCTGGCCGCCCTCATCCCTGAAAGCCGCCAGGCCATCGGCCGAATTGGTGAATTTGTCCATTAGCATTCACCATTGATTGCATATATACCATTAGATACAATATCATGGTGAAGCAACCAAAGATTGTCATTGATACCAACATAGTGATTTCTGCACAACGTTCCCGGCAAGGAGCGTCCGCCAGGCTCATTTCTCTCATTGGAACCGGCTTGTTTGAAGTCCATATTTCCATCCCACTTATTCTGGAATATGAAGAAGTTCTAACCAGAAACAGAGCAACTTTAGGTTTGAGTCAAGACGATGTTGAAGATTTGGTTGATGCGTTTTGTGCCCTTTCTAAGCACCATGAAAGAATACACTTTCGTTGGCGCCCTTTCTTGCCGGATCAAAAAGATGAGTTCATTTTAGACCTGGCTGTAGCGGCTCAGAGCGATTACATTATCACCTATAACCAAAAGGATTTTGCGGGAGTAGAACAGTTTGGCATAAAGGTGTCAGACCCCAAAACATTCTTGCAAGCGATAGGAGTCATATTATGAGTAACGTGTTGAGTGTAAGGATTCCAAAATCACTGCATAATCAGGTGCGGGAATTGGCTGAAGAAGAAGGCGTTTCTATGAATCAGTTTGTCATGTTAGCCCTGGCGGAAAAGGTGGCAGCCCTGCAAGCAATAGGGTATCTCGAAGAACGGGCAAAACGTGGGAGCCGGGAAAAACTTTTGGCGGTGCTGGCTAAGGCGCCCGATGTGGAACCTGAGGATTATGATAGGATTTGACAAACAAGAGATTGATTAAGCGTAATAGCCGCGCTGGTCGGGGGGGAGGAGGGTGGCAATGTGGCGCATCATCTCGTCACCACAGGCGTTAATGGCGGCGCGCTTGGCGGTGTTTTTCAGGTGGGGGTCAACGGTGAGCGGGCCAAAGGGGGCGCCGATGTGCAGGGTGACAGGGGTGCGCCGCCAGCGGCGCAGGTTTTGCCAGACATACTCGGCGCCGGTCACGGCCGTTGGCAGCACCCGCGCCCCACTTTTCACTGCCAGATACGCCGCTCCAGGTCTGGCCTGGATGAGTACGCCGGGAATCCGCGCCGTTTGTCCGGGCAGGCCAGCCACGTTGATACCGGCATCGGTTAACGGCCGTAATCCCGGATCAATCCCCCCCTCTGGAAAAATACCCAACACTCCCCCATCAGCTAACACCGCCAGCGCCCGCTTCAGCGGCCCCCGGTCTACCTGCCCACGGTGGATGGAGATACCGTCAAACGCCCACGCCAGCCACTTGCCCACCGGATGCTGCCACACCTCCGCCGACCCCAAAATCACAATCTTATACGGCAGCCTGCCAATCAACAGCGGCACCTCAAACCAGCTAAAATGATTGCAAATCAGAATCAGCGGCTCCCCCTTCGGTGGCAAATTCTCCCGCCCCACTACCCGAATTTTCATCACCGTATGAAACAGTGGATAGCCGATGAGGTAGGCAAGCAGGCGGGTAAGGAATTTCATGAGCAGGTGAGGGGGTGAGCAGGTGGAGGGGTGAGGGAGTGAATACCTGGCCGGGTTATTTGTTTGGAGATGGTCGTTTGGTTGGTAAGACCCAGGAATCGGCGTTGTGGATCATGCCTACCAGTGTGGCCAGAATTCCATCATAAACCTGATAAAGTTTGGCCGCTTCTTTTGCATCCAGATAACCACATTCAACGGCGAAATCTAACCATACTTGCGTCTCCGCTGCTTCCATTTCAGAATCGGATAGTTTGCTGATGAATGCTGCTTCATAGCGCCGTTTGCGCCATGCTTCTGCCAGGTTAGAGCAAACAGAACGTGATGACCGCCGGATTTGATCGGTCAGTGAATAGACCTCTTCTTTGGGAAACTTTTGCGACACCTGAAAAATCTCCATTGCCGCCATAAATGCCCGCTTATAAACCTCTAACTCCTTGTGCGACCGAATGATCTTGCTCATGCTCTCCTCCTGACATAATCAGAGCAAGGCGATCAGAAAAGGGTTTGCCCTTCCAACCACCTCACCCATACCCAATCAACTTTCCCTTCGCACCTCACCCTCTCACCCCTCCACCTGCTCACCTGCTCACTCGCGGATGCGCGCGTTCAGCCGCTGCGCCAATGTGGCGATAATGCGCTGGCGTTGTTTGGCGACGGCTTTGTCATTGAGCGTTTTGTCCGGGGATTGGAAGGTGAGATGGTAGGCCAGACTGCGTTTGCCTTTGCCCAATTGTTCTCCTTCGTACACATCAAACAGGCGCACATCCTTGAGCAACTGCCCGCCGGCCTGACGGATCGTCTCTTCAACGGTCACGGCCGTGACCCCCACATCCACCACCACCGCCAGATCCTCCTCAATGGGCGGGTAAGGTGAAATGGGCGCATATTGGTAGTAGGGCGGAATGTGCGGGATGAGCATGTCCAGATCAATATCCGCCGCCAGCACCGGCTGGTCGCGTTCAATGTGCAAATCCAACCGCTCCGCCACCAGGGGGTGCAGTTCGCCCAACATGCCAATTTGCTGCCCATTCAGCAGCAGCCGCGCCGTGCGCCCCGGACGGTAAGATGGATGCTGCGCCGCTTCATAGTTGATAGGCACGTGCAGTTCACGGAATAACGTTTCCAGGACGCCCTTGAGGTCGTAGAAGTCATACTGCCCGGCGTCAGCGGCCTGCCAGCCGGAAATGCCGCGCTGCCCCGTGAGCGTCAATGAGAGCCGCGTTTGCTCGGTGGGCAAAATCTCCTCTTCATCTTCAATGAAGATGGGGCCGACCTCAAAAATGGCAATGCGATCCTGATAGCGGCTGTTGTGGGCAGCAATTTCCAGCACGGAAGCCAGCAGCGAGTGGCGCATCACGGCCCGTTCGGCGGAGTTGGGATTGGTGAGGCTGACATACGGCCGTGCATCTCCCTCGCTCCCCGGCAGCAGCTTTGCCTCATACGCGGGCGAGGTCAGACGGAAGGTGATCAATTCCTGCAAACCGGCCTGCACCAGGATGTCCTTGATGCGCTCCTCCTGTTCCAACTTGGGGTTGCCTCGCTGCGGCGGCAAAGGGTCAGAAAGGATGGTGTTGGGGATATTGTCATAGCCGTACACGCGGCAAATCTCCTCCACCAGGTCATGTGGCCCTTCAATATCTAACCGGTGGTCGGGCACAGTGGCGACGAGGTGATCGGCAGCCACCATCACCGCAAATTCCAGACGGCGCAGCAGGTCGGCCATCGCCTCGCCGGACAAATCCAGCCCGCTCAACCGCCGGGCATAGTCGTATTTCAACGGCACTGTCACCGGCTGCGGCGGGTTGGGGTAATAATCCACAATACCCTGAGCAACTACGCCGCCTGCCAGCCGCCGCATCAATTCGGCGGCGCGTTTGGCCCCCAAAAGCGCCTGGCTGGGGTGTACACCCCGGCTGAAACGAAAGGCGGCGTCGCTGTGAATGCCCAGGGCGTTGGCCGTGCGGCGAATGTTGATGAAGTTCCAGGCGGCCGCCTCTAGCAGCACGTTTTCTGTTTCCGGCTTGATTTCGCTGTCCAAGCCGCCCATGATACCGCCCAGGCTGAGGTTGCTCAGGGGGTCTGTGACCAGGATGGCGTGCGGCGGTAGTTTGTGAACTTTGTCGTCCAGCGTGGTCAGCGTTTCGCCGGGTTGGGGCAGGCGGGTGTGGATGTGGATGGGGCCATTCGGTGCATACTCATTGGCGCGCCGGCGCAGGAAGTCGTAGTCGAAGGCGTGGTTGGGCTGGCCCATTTCCAACATGACATAGTTGCTGATGTCCACGACGACGTTGATGGGGCGCATCCCGGCCAACCGCAGCCGGTATTGCATCCAGTATGGACTGGGGATTTGCTGTATGCCGTTGATCACCAGGGCCACGAAGCGGGGATTGAGTTCCGGCTCGTCGGTGGTGATGGTGACGTTGCCCTCAACCGGCGGGCCGTCCATGACGACGTGGTAGTCGGGGGGGCGGAGCGGCTGGTTGGTGAGGGCGGCGTATTCGCGGGCGACACCGAGCATGGAGGTGCAGCGGGCGATGTTGGGGATGATGTCAATTTCCAGCACAGCATCGCCGAGTACGTCTTGCAGTGGTGTTCCGGCCACATAGTCGGGCGACCATTCGTCCCTGACCATGAGGATGATGCCTTCGTGTTCGTCGCTGATGCCCAACTCTTTTTCGGAACAGACCATGCAGCGGTTGTGGATGCCGCGCAACGGCCGTCCCTTCAGCTTCATTTTGCTACGGCCGTCTTTGTGCCCATCGTACAGTTCCGCCCCTTCCAACGCCAACGGCGAATACAGTCCCATTGCGCTGATGTCGCCCTGCCCCACAAATTCAAATAGATTGGGCGCACCGGTGACCACCACTTCGGGCGCATCGGCCCCATAATCCACCGTGGCCAGCACCAGCTTGTCCGCGTTGGGGTGCTGCTCCACCTTGAGGATGTGTCCCAATACAATCAGGTCACGATCCCACACCAGGTCTGCGCCGGGGATGCCGATGAATTCAATCGTTTTCACTTCCAGCCCGGCATTGGTGAGGATGCGGTCAACCTCGGCCACCGGGCGGTCTATGGTTACAAAATCTTTGAGCCAGGATAGTGGTACAAGCATGGAAAAAATCTCCCAATCTCTCAATCTCCCAATCTCTCAACCTCGTGATTAGGAGATTGAGAGATTAGGAGATTGGTTATTAGAACTGTTGCAAAAACCTGAGGTCATTGCCCCAGAACTGGCGAATGTCATCAATGCCGTATTTGAGCATGGCGATGCGTTCCGGCCCCATACCAAAGGCGAAGCCAGTGTAGATTTCGGGGTCATAGCCGCCGTTGCGCAGCACGTTGGGGTGTACCATGCCGCTGCCCAAAATTTCCAGCCAGCCGGTATATTTGCACACCTGGCAGCCCTTTGCTTCACACAGGAAGCAGGTGATGTCCATCTCCGCGCTGGGTTCGGTGAAGGGGAAGTAGCTGGCGCGGAAGCGGGTCTGGCGATTGACACCAAACATGCGCCGGGCAAATTCGGTCAGCGTGCCTTTCAGGTCAGCCATGCTGATGTTGTGGCCCACGGCCAACCCTTCCACCTGGGTGAACTGGATGCTGCTGCGGGTGGTGATTTGCTCGTTGCGGTAACACATGCCGGGCAGGATGACGCGCACGGGTTCGGGGTAATACTCCTGCATGGCGCGGATTTGCCCGGCGCTGGTGTGGGTGCGCAAGATGACGTCTGGTTTGGTGGTATAGAAGCTGTCTTGCATCTCCCGCGCCGGGTGGTGGGGCGGGAAGTTGAGCAGTTCAAAGTTATTGGCGTCAGTGTCTACGTCGGGTGAGCGGTAGACCTGGAAGCCCATGTCGCCGAAGATGCGGTAGGTGTCGCGCAGGGTTTGGGTGATGATGTGCAGGCCGCCGGTGGGCAACGGCCGTCCCGGTAGCGTCACATCGAGCGCGGAACCGGCAATGGCGGCTTCCAGTTCGGCGGTTTTGAGGGCAGCCAGACGGCCGTCATACGCCGCCTGCAAGTCACTCTTCACCTCGTTGAGCCGCTTGCCGAATGCCGGGCGGGTGGCGGGGTCCATCTGCCCCACCTGGCGTGTCAGCAGATAGACGGCCCCCTTGCGGCCAAGGGTGTCATGGTACCAGGTTTCGAGTACGGCCGTGTTTTCCACCTGTTCCAACTTCGCCAATGCTTCCCTGTATAACGTTTCCAATTCTTCCAGCATGTTTCATTTCCTCATCTCTGATTTTTTATCAAAGATTGCGCAGATTGCGCAGATTGTTGCCATTTATTGGATAACCTTTCGTATTGCAAAGACTCAGCGCCAAAATTGAGTAAGAGACCTCTATTGAAGTTGGTGGCCTTGAGAAAGCCATGGCCCAATTCCCGATGCACAACCATCGCCGCACCAATGATCTGATAGGTTTCCGGATCCCTCGTGCTACGTGCTCTTGAAATTTCCATCTGCGTAATCTGCGAAATCTTTGATTATCCTCTTAATCTTACCGTTGCCTTGCCTGACCAACAAAAAAGACGCGGGCTGCACCGCGTCTTTCAGGAAATTCGGTCTGCTGCTTCTTTTCAGGCAGAACCACGCTCCTGCGCAAACACGGCGCGGGTGGGGCACATAAAAAAGAAGCCAAAAAATCGTTTACCCTTCATAGTGGGCAAAGCATAGCACTCTCCCCCAGGCACGTCAAGGAAAATTTGTGACGCCTGGCGCTTAATTTGATCAGATAGAAGGCTATCTTGTTTCAATCGGTTAAACAGCTTATACTTTAGCTAAAATGTTTGGTTATTCTTGGAGCATATGATGTCTCAAAAGACCTTTTCGGCAACTGAAGTGAAAAATCGTTTTGGCGGGATTTTACGAGAACTATCCCTCACGGGCGGCCCGATTATTGTGGAGAAAGACGCCAAGCCGGTTGCGGTCATCCTGACCATTGAGGAGTATAACCGTGCTTTCGCCTTGAAGCCGCTTTCTTCGGCAGAGGCACAAGCAGTACAAAGCAGTTTTGGCATGTGGGCCAATCGCCTTGAACTGGATGATGCGTGGCTGGCTGACGGCCGTTCCCGCTGGCAAAGTGAGTGGTTGGATGAGTAAGGGGCGCGAACTGTTTTTCGACACCGGCTGCGTATTGGATATTTATCACGGCCGTGAGCGCATCAGACCTTATTTTGATGAGATCGTGGGGGGTGGAATACGGCCGTATCTTTCCGTTATCACCGAAGCCGAGTTGTGGCGTGGGCTGCGTCCTGGAGAAGTCGCCCGGCATGAAGCCCTGTTTGCCCGGTTCACCATTGTTCCGTTGGGTTCAGACGCTGCCCGCCTGGCCGGAAACTGGATGCAGACGTACCAGGCCACTGGTTTGGGCTGGATGGACGCTTTGATCACCGCTACCGCTCAGTCTGCCCAAATCCCCCTGCTCACCCGCGATAAAAAATTAGCCTCCGTTCTGGCGACCGAAGCCACTTTTGAACTGTATGGGTAGCAATTGCCGCTGTTTTCCCCACAGCACATAAAGCTCATGGATCACTTCTTTGGTTAACCAGGCCCTAAATGCCAAATGGCGTTTTAGTCTGGGTTAATTTCCGGCCGATATTTGCCAGAGATTTTTACTATCTCCATAACCAACCGCAAAGCCTCATTGACAGCCTCATCTGTTGGAAACGCCTGAACCACATCAGGCTCCAGCAAAACCACATTTTTCCCGGCTCGCCGTTCCGGTGCATTGCGGCCTTTGGGCGCAATCGTCATCTTGGACAAATCATACTCATCTCGTAATTCATAGTCGTCAGGATCACTCTGATTCTGCATAAATATCTCCCCTTGTTCCGTTGTCTCTCGCACACTGTATAACAACTTGGCTCCTTCAACTTGGCTACTATTAATCACCAACATCTCCTAAAATGCACGTGTTCTAAACAACCTCCCCTCATCGCCCCTATCATGCAAAGAACGTATGATTTCTTGTTGTGTAAAAAGAAGCTTGTTGTCTCTTTCATCCCTTGGCAAATCCGAATCAATTACCGTGAGTATATATTGGATACCATGACTATTACATACCTCTCGAACTAAGTTAAGTAGACTGACCTTTCTGCGATTATCAAGACCTTCAAAGATACCATCATGGTAAACGAAGCGATAGAATTGCCTTGAGGAATAGACTGTTAAAAGTGTAAGATCAAAGCAGGAAGCCAGGATTTTCTTATATGATGTTCCTAAAGCCTCACTTGTTTCTCGTCCAGAAGTATTTCTGTCTAGGGTGCGCACGTTGAACTCAAGATTGCCATGTTGATTTACGGTTACTGAGAGTAAAGCCGGTGCATTTAGTACCCGTTCAACATATTCCGAGAAAGTACGCCTAATTGCACTATATATTTGATTTTCCTCACGCACTGAGGTTCGTACCCTTGCAATTGCTTCAGCCAAATGTTTCTTTTCCTCGTCAATTTCTTTTTGAGTATTAGCAGCTTGGTCAAGCTGTGATAATCGCTGCTGTAGTTGAATTACCTCCCGCTCATGTTCAATGAGTATTCGTTGAAGTTCTTTGTATTTTTGAAGAGTTTGTTGAGCCTGGAGAATGCGCAATGCTTCTTGTCTTTGACGATCAAGTATTCGTATACGAGTTTCTATTTGCTCTCTATCAGCAAAGAGCTTAACTCGTAAATCTTGTAACCTTTCAATGCGTCCGACCGATATTCGCCTATTGAAATCTACAAGATCTTCATAACTACGAATAAGCGAGTCAGGCAACACAACCTTGGCTTGATTGAATACTTCTTGAATGTTCTTGATGTCAAAGGTAGCTTCATATTGAAGAGAATTTTCAATTTCTTGAAGCTCATAATCAAGTGTATAGCGTTGTTCATTTAAGCCAGCAATTTCTACTTCAATAGATCCGACACTCGTTTCGTTGATTTGAGATTCAATTTCTCTGAAACTAAAGGAATCAAGCTCTGCCCTCATTTTCTGTAAGTTACTTTGCCTAATTTCAAACAATCCCCGGACTTCATCATATTCTTCGTTCTTTGAACCAGCCTCTTCCTCAATTAGCTCCAATTTGCTTTCTAGTTTCTTTACATTATCCTCGACTTCATACTTTGCCGTTACAAATTCTTGGTCGAACCCCAAGAGGAGGGCTACAAACGGTTTCCAATATTTATCGGCACCGTATTGAAATTTTGATATCCTAAATACCTCGTCATAATCGCTTTGGCGACGCATAAAGTAACCAAGACCTTTTCTATAGCTAAACGGGACTAATGTCTCAAGGTCAAGCAATTCATTTAACTGAACTTCTGCTCTTTTCTTGGATAGATTGGGGTATGTCCAGGAAGATTCAGGAAGATCTCTCAAATCTTGGTTTCTTCGGTCACTCACATGTATGTTGATCTGGCCCTTTTGCACACCACGCTGGATAGTAATAAATGCTTCATTCACTGCTTCAAGTTCCAGGTAGAAAATAAAATCGCCAAAAATGTCTAGATGTTCCTTAAAAGGATGTGACTTATCTATATCACCTAATAAGACAAAATCTAGAACTTGAATTAGAAATGTTTTACCGAGGTTATGCGAGTCGTTTTCTTTTACGTTTGGGTCTTTGACTTGTGCGAAGATAACATTGAAGCCTCTATCAAAAATTATTGTGGGGAAAATATCCTCTTGGTTAGAATAGATTGAAGCAAATTTCACTGCTCATCTCCTGAAGTCGCCAAGTATAAAACTGCATCCGTTTCGTTATCGTAATCAATACAGCCAATTAAAAAAAGCAGATTCAAAGCTGGAACGAAGTTAACTCTACTTGCATTGGCAATTCGAGTTTGAACGAGGTCATCTAATTCATTCAAAGAAATAATATGTGATTTTTGCATCTCAGATAATATTTCTGTAGCTATATTAAGAACGCTGGTTCTTAGGTTCATGTATTTTGTTGGACGTATCATTCTTTTCGACCTATATCGCAATTGACGTACATGAAGCTCATTAGGATATTAAGTGTGCGGCGATACTGGCTCCTCCCACTTATTTGATCTCTTACAGCGGCATCAGCAAAGATATTGATGAAATTTTCAAAACGTTCATGCTCATCACGACTTATTGCTATTTTGGCTCGAATTTCGTCTACTATTTGGTAATACAAATTTGTAATCTGTGTATTGAGAGGGTTGCCTAAAAAATTGTTGATGCGATTGAAGTAGGGCTCATGTCTAACAATAACTGTACTGTAATACTCATCCCCTAACCGATTCAGATCATTCTTCTTGTCAATGTCAACCTCAGAAAAATCAAATTTGCTTACCCCACTTGCATCGTTTATTACCATTGATTCGTGTAGTTCAACAATGACTTGTCGTAAGTCATCCCATGAAAAATAAGGTGGACCAATTGAGTGGATAAATTGTGGAGTAGTTTCGCTTGCTTTCTGCTCAACCAATCGCCGTTTATATTCGTATTGTGCTTTCTGGTCGATATGACCATTACATAAAGTGTGGTCAGTTGGGCATAATGCTAACATATGTCGAACGTCATAATGACCTACTTTAGAAAACTCTATTATGTGATGGAATTCTATTGGCGTAGCCTCTCCACATATTGCACATCTGTGTCTTGCTTCAATCAGTAATGCTCTCCTTACCTTTACCGGGGGATGGCGACCAGGTTCCTCTTCGTGAAACCTGCTTATAAAGAGGTCTAGGCTTTCCTCGTCAATGTCGTACTCATTACCTATAAAATGAGCTTCTAGACGAACAATCTCTTGCGATATTGGTAATTCAATACCTTGCTCAATTGCGAGCTTAATCTCCTCTCTTGTGAACTTTAATAGTTTAGCTGCCTCATTAAGGTGCATGATGTCATTCCCAGATTATCGCAACATCTTGACGACAATTATCAATCGTTCAAATCAAGTCCCCAATAGGTTTTTGGTGTGCGTTTTGTTACCCGGATCACTTCGACGGTGACAATATCATCGTTAATTGTGTAGATGATGCGGTAGTCGTCAAGGCGGAGGCGATAGTAACCGGCGAGTTCCGCTTCCATTTGTTTGGCCGCCGGAGGGCGAGGTTCCTGCGCTAACTCTGCAATCGTGCGGCGTACCCGCTGGCGTATATTGCCGGGCAACCGATCAATTTGGTGTTGAACTTCCCGCGAAATTCTAAGCCGGTACACCATCACCCAACCATTCCTGCACCATTTCGGGCGAGAGATCGATCAATTCGTCTTGACCGGTAGCCAGTTCCCACTTTTTTTTGTAAACGGCCGCGGCATCTTCCAGATATTCCAGCCGCTCTGCCAGCGAGTTCCACAGTTCCGGGGAGATAACGACCAGCGCCGGTTTACTGCCACGCTCCACCAGCACAACCGGGCCTTGTTGGGCTTTTTCCACAATTTCTGCCTGCCGCACACGCATATCACTGATGGGCGCGATGGTGGGTAAAACATTCATTGGTCATTCCTTTTAGCATAAAATTAGCGGATACGGCTAATTTTATGCTAACTATGGGGGAGCGTCAATTGTTACGCGAGGGCACTACCTTTCAAGAAGGAGAAAGGGTTCATCGGCCGGGGTGAGCAGGTTTTGGCAAGGGCCAGGATCGCAGGTGGTGGGATCAAACCAGCCCAAGCGGATGTAGGCCGCGTCGGCCAGGGGGACGGGGATTTCCTGTTTTTGCAGGAGGAGGTCGCCGGGTTGCCAGTGGGGGAACCAGAGGGATTGGGGATCGGCCGTGTCAAAAGCATATGCCTCGCTGATTTGTTGGCCGTTTTCGTTCAGAAAGTGGATGAAGAGGCGGCGCGGCGCGGGGGGCACGGCCGTGACGCGCCAATAGGTGATGAGGTGAGAAGGGGTGAGATCGGAGCCGAGAAAGGTTAGTTCATTGCCAAATGGGGTATTGGCGGGGAATTGAGGGGTGACGGCGGGAATGGCGGGGAGGGTGTAATAGGTGGTGTGTTGGAGAGTGGTGGTGACCGCACCCCAAGTGGCGAGTTGAGTTTCCCAGTGGGGATCGAGGGGGAGGGCTGACGGCCGTATCACCCGCCCACTTTCCGGGATGAGTAGCGGCCCTTCTTGGGGATTGAAATGGCTGAGGAGGGTGGCATCGTTTTGGCGCAGCAGGGTCATGGTTGGGCTGTCCATGGTGTCGGGCGACCAACCGGCCAGGGCCACGGCCGTGCCATCACCCGCATCCAAAATCGCCGCCGCTTCGGCCAATGCCGTTTGCCAGACAAAGGGTACGTCCCCACCCGTCGGCCATACCTGAAACGTCAAATAGAGGGTGCGGCCGACATAGAGTAAAAAGAACGTGAAGGCCAGGATTGTCAAACCGAGTTTTACCCTTTTTGTGGATAACCGGGCGAAATCTGTGGATAACTCGCCTAAACTGTGAATAAATAGCGCCGGGAAGATTGACATAACGACCAGGGCGTTGATGCTGCGGATGTGGCTGGGGGCGTTGATCGTGACCAGACTGGGCAGCAAACTGACCAGTAACCAGAGTAAGATAAAGGCGTAACGGCCGTCGCGCCAGCGCCACAGACTCAGGAACACCCCACCATAAAAAAGCAAGGCCAGCAGCGGCTCAAACACCGGTACACCGGGCACCCCTTCCCGCCACAAGGGGTCGCCCACCACGCCAAACATGCCGGCCAGCTTCAGCCCATTGACCAGCACCGGCGACGGGTTGCCCGCCCGTAGTTCATTGAGCGGCTGGCTGACTTCGGCCACACGAAATTCCGCGCCAGGGTTGCTTTGCAGGTAGTAGAACAGGGGAAAGGCGGTGAGGAGGAACACGGCCGTGAACAGTACCACCCCACGCCATCTTGCCCTCAACTCGCGCCGATGAACCAACGCCAGATAGACCACAAACAGCGCGTAAAAAATGGGCACAGCCCGTGCCGCCAGATAGGTGTAAAGGCTTAATCCGGCAAAAAAACCTGACAAGGTGAACAGGTGAAGGGGTGACACGGTGAATTGTCGGGGTGGCTGCACCTTGTCACCTTGCCACCCTGTCACCCTGTCGCTTTGCCAGGCTCGCCACCAGAAAATGGCGGACAACCCGGCGATCACCGGCAAGGAGATAGACCGGAGGGCGAGACGGCCGTAAAACACCGGCCAGAACAGCACCGCCAACAATCCCGCCGCCAACAACGCCACCGTCTCCCCAAACAACCGCTTCGCCAGCGCATACGTCACCACCACACCCAGCAGGCCACAAAACGCCGCCACCAGCCGCAGCGCCAGCAAGTTGTCACCGAGTAACAAAAGGAAAATGGCTTCCAGGTAATGATAACCAGCTTCATGGCCGTAAGCGGCCGTGAAGTAAACGGCATGGTTGCCCGCCAGAATATCCCGTGCAATCAGCCAGTGCGCCACCTCGTCATGGGCCACACCCGGCGGCGACTGTCCAACCACCCCCACGATGCGCAGGGCAAAGGCCACCAGCAAGATCAGGACGAGAAGGAGTTTGTGTGTAACGAAGCTACGCATGAGGCGACCGCAAATGGGGAATGGTGACTAACCGTGCCGTTCAATAAGGTCCCACAAATTGCCATACAGGTCTGTGAACACCGCTACTGTGCCATATGGTTCATTTTTAGGCGGGCGGACAAAGTGGATGCCGGCCGCCAGCATATCGTGGTAATCGCGCCAGAAGTCATCCGTTTGCAGGAAGAGGAAGACGCGCCCACCTGTTTGTTGGCCGATCACGGCCGTTTGCTCCGCCGTCGTGGCACGGGCTAACAGTAGGTTTGTGCCGCCGGAACCCGGCGGGGCAACGACGACCCAGCGTTTGTCCTGTTCCGGCTGGTAGGTGTCCTCCACCAGCCTGAAATGCAGCTTCCGGCAAAAAAAGGCAATCGCCTCATCATACTCCCGCACCACCAACGCCACATGAATAATTGATTGTTTCATACTTGTAGAATTTGAGTGGCAAACATATTACCTACAGCATGGGAACTGATTACCGTCTAATATCTTTGTTCTTGAATAAAATGAGGCTTTCACTCAGAATTTTCTCTTGGAATGATCCCGGTTCAATAATGGGCAATTCCTGTTTATTCCAGTAAAGTCGAATAGGATTATCCTTATCTTTTGCTATCTGAAGGCACTGAGATGATCGCTCACTGATGGATTGAAATTCCTCATTTAGACCAACAGCTATCAAACCGGCATGGAACCCAAAAGGATGTTCACTTTTAAGAATGTTAAAGGCCATCTTTTCAAACTCTGGCGCTCGTTTTTGCAGGCGATTTAGAAAGCCTAATCCATCCACAATAGTTCCTTCAAGCAATATGTAAAATTCATCACCACCAGAATACTTCCTAAAGGTTTTGACACTTTCACCCTCTTCATTGAGTTTTTCCCAATTAGTAACGGGCCTTTTCTTAAATACAAACTCATCTCGACGGCTTTTGGAAGCAACCATCTCCGCAAACTGTCTCAAATACTCATCCCCTTTCCAATGACTATGTTTGTCATTAACTTGACCAAAATTCATGAGATCCAAAAGGATCAGACAGCGATTAACTCCCTGTCCTTCTTTGCGAAGTTCCCGCTCTAATCCTCTTGAGTTTGGAAAGCCAGTTATAGGGTCATTGAATGCCAAATCTTGAAAGTAGGCCACTGATCTCGCAAGGTTACTGGCGTTATGTTTGTAATACGAAGCACTCCCTAAGGCATCCTTCAGAAGAATAAGTACGATTACAATAAATATACCGTAGACTATAACAATTGGAAGCCCAACAATCGCGATGGCATATAACGGTACGGTGACGTTTACCCATACCTGACTGACTGTAATATCCAGTGCCACGATAGAAACGGCTATACCAGCTATAGAGACAGTTGTTAGTGCTAGAACTTTGACAACTGCATATACTCGTGTCAGAAAATCATATGTGGTATCTGGGTTGTTTCTCATTGGTATTCCTGCGCAACAGAACTATAGCCACTCAGATAATGGTTTTGGCATGAAGTAACGGCTTTAGACGACACACCAGTTAAAGCAAACATTAAAACCAGAAATGGTTCTTTGGGAATTCATGTGGTTGACAGCATATGTGGGGGTCAAACAAATCGTTTGTACCCCTCTAAATCCAACCAAATGCGCTGAAAGAGGGTGC
>JACTMP010000014.1 GCA_014584575.1 Chloroflexota bacterium | reverse complement strand
GCTCAAGCGCTTCGAGCGCGTGAAGCTGCTCCAGTCTCGTGGCGAGTGGAAAGAGGGCATGAGCGCCATGCGCCTCCCCAAAACCAAGCCGGCGGAGTAATCCCGCGCGGTTTTAATAAATTACTTATGGCCGCAGTTACAGGGTGTCAAACCTGTAATTCTATGGCGGAAAATTACTTGTAGCGGGAGCGACGGGACTTGAACCCGCGATCTCCGGCTTGACAGGCCGGCGTGTTAACCACTACACCACGCCCCCAGCAAGGACGGGATAATAGCAAAAGTAGGAGGGCGTGTCAAACTGAATTTCAGGTCGCAGGTGGCAAGTCGCAGGTGGCCGGAGGTCAGGGTTTGCGGGTGAGGAGTTTGTCGGCGGCTTTTTGGGCTTCGCTGACGCTGACACCGTTTTCCCAACTAAACGGCCGTCCCCCATCCAACCGTCCTCCGTCCTTCCACAACACCATCACCTTCCCCTCGTCACCATAAGGGGCCGAAACACGGGGATCGCTGGGGCCAAAGATGGCTAACGTGGGGCAGCCTACCGCCGCTGCAATATGTGTGGGGCCGGTGTCATGGCCGATGTACAGGTCGGCCATTTCACCCAGTGCGCCAATTTCACTGAGCGTCACCCGCCCCGTCCAATTGGCAACCGGCACGGGCATCATGCCCACAATATCCGCTGCCAACCCGGTATCGGCCGGGCTGCCTACCAGCAGCAGGCGTGTTTTGTGTTTGCGCACCAGGTAGTTGCCCAGGCGCACCAGCCGTTCCACCGGCCATTGTTTGTTCTGGTCGGTATAGGGGCCGTGGCCGCCACCTGGATGGATGATGACCAGGGGTACATCACCCAGCCATTCCACTTCATCAATCAACCGTTTGGTCACGGCCGTGCGCGCCCCATCTGACGGGTAAAATGCCATCGGCAGCCGCCCCTCCGGCCCGGTATCTATGCCTATTGTTTTGGCCAGCGCCAGATAAACTACCGCCGCGTGCCGTTCACCGGGTGGTGGGGGGACGGGAACGGTGTGGGCAAAACCCCGCCCGCGTACGTTGATGCCCACGCGCTGTGGAATACCCGCTCGCCAGGCCACATACGCCAACAGGCTGGAACGGCTGGGGATGAAACAAGTGTCATACTGCTCCTGACGCAACTGCTGAATGAGCGTGTGCAGTTGTGACCAGGAAAGCTGATGTACGGCCGTCTCTCCCGTGCTGACCAGTTCCGTCAAATGCGGATTGCCGACAATGGCCGGTCGCGCCCAATCGCTAACCGCCCAATCAAATCGCGCCTGCGGATATGCTCGTTTCAATACCGCCAACAGGGGTGTGGCCAGCATCACCTGGCTGATGCAGCAGGGGTGCAGGATGAGAGCCTTGCGCGGCGGCTGAAAAGGGGCGCGGCGCACCAGCCGAAAGGGGACAGACGCCACCCGCGCCGCCATTGTTGTCACTACATTCTCTTGGGGCATAGGCTGCCAATTTTAGCGCAAGATCACCAACAATTGACAATTGATCATTGACCATTATCAATTGTCAACGGTGATCAAATCTTTGATCTGCGCAAATCGGCCTTCACCGATGCCTGACACATCCATAATGCCCTCAATGGTGGCAAATGGGCCGTTGGTTTCACGATGTTGGATGATGTTGGCGGCGGTGCTGGGGCCAATACCCGGCAGGGTATCCAATTGGTCTAACGTGGCGGTGTTGAGGTTGATCAGGCTGCCGGTGGGGCCAGCCATACCGCCTGTCCCTGCGGCGCTGCCTGATGGTTCGGTCACCATAGGCGGCGCCGCTACCACCTCGCCCAGCGCCGGCACGTATACCTGCATCCCGTCGGCCAGGGGTTGCGCCAGATTGACGACGGCCGTATTCGCCTGCGCCGTAAATCCGCCCGCCGCCTGCACGGCCGTTTGCACAATACTATCCGGCGGCAAGGTATAAACGGCCGGAGCCACCACCTGCCCATTCACATGAATCCGTATCGGTGATGGCGTCCCCGTGGGGGATGGGGTACTGGTTGGCGGCGGCGGTTGGATGATAATGGGCGCGGGCTGCACCCGCTTCAGCATGGTCAGTACCCCTACGCCGATGGCGATACCCAAAAAGAAACCAACAGCTAACCAACCCCAGGCTGTGGCGTTACGCATGGTCTTTTCCCCTTTTTCTGGCAGTTGTTCTCGGAACAAACTGCCGCCCCATTCAGATCAACTTTGTCATACTACGGTGCACATTTACAAGAGAATGCACACATTGTAACATGCCTGCCCATTTTTCAAAAAAGCGGAGATGGAGTATCTTTAGTGCATATGAATAGTGGTGGCTCGCCAAAGTCACGACCACCGTTTGGAGATGCCCATGTCAGAACAACCTGCTCCGGAAACACCCCCGGTTCCTGCACAGCAACGAATTACCATTGATATGCCAAAGGAGTTAACGGCCGTCTACGCCAACGTCGCCTTCATCAGCCACACCCCGGCCGAACTCATCATTGATTTTGCCCAGGTATTGCCCCGCACCCCGCGCGGCAAGATTTTGTCGCGCATCATCATGTCGCCCATGCACGCCAAAATGCTGCATACTGCCCTGGCGCAAAGCCTGGCAACCTATGAGCAGCAGTTTGGCCCCATCCGCCTGCCCACCAATCTGGCCGAACAATTTTTCCGCTTTCCACCGCCAGAGGGGGGGGAGAAAGATGAATGAGAGATTGGGAGATTGAGAGATTGTCAATCTCCTGACCTCTCCGGCACCAGTCACAAGGAACTATCATGGACCAACTAGACACCATTGCCGATAACATCCGCCAGGAAATGGAGCAGATGAATAATGCCCGCAATCAGGCGTATGAACAGTCGCGGCAACTGATTAGCATTTGTGCCCGTGCCATTCGCGCCATTCACCGGGAGGAGTGGGACAAGGCGGAAAGCCTGATTGCCGAGGCGCAAATCGCCACAAACGCGCTGACGGATTGTGTACGGCCGTACCCCAGTCTCTACTACGCCGGGTATACTCAGGATGCCGTGAAAGAGTTTGTGGAAGCCCACCTCACCTACGCCCTGGTTCGCAACCGTCCCCTGCCCACGCCGGAAGCGTTGGCCGCCGACGGTGCTACCTGGCTCAACGGGCTGGCCGAAGCCGCCACCGAACTCCGCCGCCGCATCCTGGACATCATCCGCCACGGCCACAGCGATGAAGCCGAACGGCTGCTAGACGAGATGGATCAAATTTACAGCCTGCTGGTCACCTTTGACTTCAACGACAGTATTACCGGCGGCCTGCGCCGCCGCACCGACACCGTGCGCGCCGTCCTGGAACGCACCCGCGGTGATGTCACCACCAGCCTGCGCCAGTCTGACCTGGAGAGTGCGCTGAAAGCGCTGGAGTCGGTAATCCGTGAACCGTAATCCGATTACCGACAACCGATTACCGACTACCGACTACTACCAACCCCAGCCCCGCGCCACTCAGCAGCCCAACGGCCGTCCACAGCGGAATTTGCGTGATCACCCAGTTGATCTCTGATGGCGTAAACTCTGGGCCATGGGCGTGCAGGCCGGTTTTGAGGGCCATGAAGAAGAGGGTGAGCAGGCCGGTCAGAAAACCAAATAGTGCGCCGGTCACGGCCGTGCCCCCCAACCACCAGCCCCACGCCACCAACCGCCCCCCCGCCACTTTTTGCGCCAGATAAGCGAGCAGCACGGCCGTCGTCAGCCCGCCCAGCAGCACCGCCTGCCACAACACCCCTTCCGGCGCGATCCACACCACACCGTACATCACCCACCCAATCGTCAACCACTTCAAACCGGGCAATTTTGCCGGAATTTGCATACCGTCTTTCCCAAACTGGACTATTGTCCAGTTACGATATTGTAATTTGTGCTACCCTCAAACAAAAAGAGAAGTGTGGGGCGATTTGGAAAATCGTCCCACGAGGAGAATTCCTTACACCTCATGCCCTACGGATTCTACAGCATCACCTCGCGCAATGGCGATGAAGTGAATGCGATGGTCGCCAACTGGGTGATGCAAGCCTCCTTCACGCCGCGCCTCATGGTTGTGGGCCTGCAAAAAAAGGCGTATACCCACCAGGTGATCAGCGCCGGTGGTGTGTTTGCCATCAACATCTTCCGCAAGGAAGACCAGGAGGCGATGATGCCCTTCACCAAAGGGCGCGCCAAAAAGCCGGAGAAAATGGCTGAAGCCATTTATACGCCGGCGCCGGAAACGGGCTGCCCCGTTTTGCAGGGCGCGGCCGCCTATGTGGAATGTCGCGTCGTGCAGGTGATAGATGTCGGTGGCGACCATGATCTGCTGGTTGGGGAAATTGTGGGTGGAAACGTCCTCAAGGAAGGTGAAGTGACCGACACCCTGTCCCTACCCCATGTAGGCTGGAGCTACGCCGGTTGATAACACAGGTGCGACGCACTTTTGAAGTGCGTTGCACCTCATACCCAGACTAATTTGAGAATTTTATGAACAGGCCGCCGCATTAGTGGCCTTTGTTTTATAATGCCGCCGTGTGTAGGAGCAGGAGCCACTTTCAAATTTAACGGACAATTGAAAATGAGGTATTGATAAGCAGGCGCAACGGCTCACGGCCGTTGGCGTTTGACACTGCATGAGGTAATTTTTATGTCTGGAGAATCTTTAATCAAATCTGAAAGTGAACCGCGAAACACAGGAGCTTCGATGTTACGCAAATTGATGTACTTATTTTTCATCCTCTTTTTTGCACTGGCATCCTTTGCCGCCTACACCGTCATTGTCACCGTCAACAAGGTGGACAAGGCCGTCACCGAGCCGCTGGGTGATATGTTCCGGCAGTTGATCGTGCCCGCCACCCCAGTCATCCTGCCCAGCAACACCACCATCGTTCGCGAAATCAACAACCTGGCCCGTTTAGAAACCGCCTCTATTGAGATGGAAAAAGTGGTTACGGCCGAACGCGGCGATACCAATCTTTTGTGGGGCGTGATGAGCGAGAATCTGATATTTGTGGCCCATGGCAAAGTAGTAGCCGGGGTAGATTTCGCCGAAATGACGCCGGACAACGTGCAGGTGATTGACCCCCAAACCGTCATGGTTTATCTGCCGCCTGCCAAAATCTTTGATGACCTGCCGGCGCTAAACAATGAAAAATCGTATGTCGCTCACCGGAGTACCGGCTTGCTGGCAGGCGCTGACGCCCAAATGGAAACGGAAGTCCGCCGCGTGGCCGAAGCCCGCCTGCGCGAAGAAGCATTGGCCACCGGCCTGCTATCAACCGCCAATATCAACGCCCAGAATTACATGCGCAGTTTCCTGCAAGGTTTAGGTTTCACCGAAGTCATCTTCACGGATACCATTCCGCCCACGCCGCTCCCTTTTACGCAAGAGGTACCCAAAGGCTACATCCTGGTTACACCCACGCCAGGGCCATAACAAAGGATGGGGCGACCACAACGGGCGCCTCTACTCCACCGACAAAATGTGCAATTTTGCGTGGGGCACCGTTTCGTAGCCGCCGAAATGGAACTTGATGGTGAACCCCCGTTCGAGCAGCGGGTACTTTTCGGCCAATGCCTGGGTTTGGGCAATGGCAAACTCCACCAGTTCTAAAAAGCGCGCCCGGTCTGTCTTTTGTAGTTCTTCAATGCTGGTAATGGGTTCATAGGGAATGGCCAGCCAGTGAATGGCCCCCTCCGGGTACAGACTTTGCACCAATGCAAAACGCCGGGCGTCATCGCGGGCCAATACTTCACCCGGCGCTTCCCCGGCTAAAATCGCCACAAACGGACTCTCCTCGTCACGCCTAATGGACATGTCAACCTCCTCGCTTGATGTCTCTTGATAAATACTATCACATGGCAAATATCACCGATTACTGAAAACCTCTCACTGGCGAAATCTGAATTTCGGTCGAACTGAGAGACGTTGCATTGCAACGTCTCTACTTCTTCCGCGGCGCGGCCGTGGGCGGAGACCAATCTTGGGGCATTTGCGCGCCTTCACCAAAGAAAAACTCTTCCATTTGTTCAAACAGGAATTCCTGGGCGCGGGGGTCGGCCAGGTTCAGGCCATAATGGTTGATGAGAATGGTAGACTGTTGCTGCCACAGTTCCCAGGCTTGTTTAGAAACTTCGTTAAATAGTCGCTGGCCCATTTCGCCGGGAAAGGGTGGCCGGGACAACGCCTCCGCTTCGCGGCCCAGCTTCACGCAATCTACCACCCAGATAGTTTTTTCTCTTCTTGCCATGATTACCTCCGCGTGATAATCAATTGCCTTTGCAAGCAATTGCCTTTGCCAGGAAAAGTCACATGAAGGATTATATGCTGATGGAAACCATAGGCAAGCCAGGACAACTTTCCGGGATGCGGGTCCTCTTTTTCGGCATGACGGGTATGTTGTCGCGGATTCCGCTGGCAATTTTGCTAAACGGCGGTGTCAACGTCTGCGGCGTGGCCGTGCCGGCCTCGGTATTGCCGCCCTATATCTTGCCCAAACACGGCCGTCCGCACCCTCTCACCCCCGCATCCAAGCAACCCCAGGTTGCCCACCTGCTTACCCCCTCTCCACACCACCCCGGCATCCTGGAACTGGCGGCACAGCACCAACTGCCGGTTTACCCGGTGGGCCGTCTGAAAGAAGCGGCGACGATGGATATGCTCACGGCCGTTGCCCCCGACCTGATCTGCGTTTCCTGCTTCAACCAGATTTTCCCGCCGCCGCTGCTGGCACTGCCCCACCTGGGCTGCCTGAATCTGCACCCTTCGCGGCTGCCCCATTTCCGTGGCCCCTCCCCGTTGTTCTGGATATTTCACGAGGGGCAAAACGACACGGCCGTGACCGTTCACTTCATGGATGCAGGTGTAGACACTGGTGACATCGCCTTGCAAGCCGATCTGACATTCCCGCACGGCATCAGCGGCGGGCAGGCAGAGCAGATGGCTGCGGAACGGGGCGGGCGACTGCTGTTGGAGGCCATCCGGCTGTTGGCCGACGGCCGTCTCCCTCGTCGTCCGCAAGCCGAACCCGGCTCTTACTACCCTGCGCCCACGGCCGATGATTTCTGGTTGGATGTGAACTGGCCTGCGCAGCGCGCCTTCAACTTCATGCGTGGTACGGCGGAATGGGCACGGCCGTATCCCATCACAGTGGCCGGGCATGAGTTGGTTCTGCGCACGGCCGTTTCCTTTGACCCCCATCAACAGTTGCCTGAACCAGTGGTTTGGCACGGCCGTACTGTGGCCGTCCAGTTTCAGCCGGGGGTGCTGGCGGCGGGTGTCTCTTGATGATGAGATGATGAAGGGTAGGGAGGACGGCCGTTATCCGGCCGTTAATCGTAGTTGTCTCGTCTGTGCCGTTTGCGTATGATCCCCCGGTTTATCCGTAACCCGCTGTCCGTGACCCGTCATCCGACTTTGGCTTACGAGTTACAGAGTACGAAAGCAGGCAAATGCAGGAGAAACGACGATTTTCAGGCTGGATGGTAGCCGTGCTGCTCACGGCCGTTGCCCTGCGCCTGTTTGCCATTACCCGTATTCCTCCCGGTCTGACACACGATGAAGCAGATCATGGGATTACGGCGCTTTCCATTTTAGAAGGGACCCGCGCTATTTATTTCACCATTGGGCACGGCCGTGAACCACTCTATGATTATGTGACGGCGCTGCTGATGGCCGGTATTGGCCCTACCTTTCTGGCGGGGCGGCTGACGGCCGTGTTTGCCAGCCTGCTCACCATCGCGGCGATGGCGGCCTGGGTGCGGCGGGCATTTGACTGGCAAACGGCCGTTTTCACCGCCGCCGGATTAGCCGTCAGCTTTTGGCCGCTTATGGCCGCCCGCCAATCCTTGCGTTCTATCACCCTGCCGCTGTTTTTTGTACTGGCCGTCTTTTTTTTCTGGCGGGGGTTAGGGAGTGTCAAGTGTCAGGTGTCAAGTGTCAGGTGGCCGAAACCAGACCACGCATCACGCATCACACATCACGCCCCACCGCCCACTGCTCACCGCTCACTGCTTACTGCTTACCGCTCACCGTTCACTGCTTACGCCCTTGCTGCCCTCTTCCTCGGCCTCACCTTCTACACCTACATCCCGGCGCGCCTGCTGTGGTTGGTGTTTCCGTTGACGCTGGTCTATGTGGCGTTGGCGGCACGGCCGTATTTTTCCCGAATGTGGCGCGGTGTGCTGCTGATGTTGGCGTTGGCTGGTCTGCTGGCGCTGCCGCTTTTTCTCTATCTGGCGGCCAACCCGGAGGCGGAGATTCGCATTCGAGAGTTGAGGGGGCCGCTCACGGCCGTGACCCAGGGCAACCTCTCCCCACTCTGGCAAAACGCCCGTGAAGGGGCGGGCATCCTCTTCTGGCGCGGCGACGATTTCTGGCGCTACAACATCCCCGGACGGCCGTTGCTGGGGCCGGTGTGGGCTTTGTTGACTGGCGGTGGCTTGTTGCTGGCAGGCTGGTGGGCGCTGCGCCCCTTGATCAAGCGGCAAACGGATGACGACA
Source organism: Chloroflexota bacterium (assembly GCA_014584575.1). Classification (GTDB taxonomy): domain Bacteria; phylum Chloroflexota; class Anaerolineae; order Promineifilales; family Promineifilaceae; genus CAADGU01. The sequence continues at coordinate 10,258 of JACTMP010000014.1, read as the reverse complement.
ATTTGCGGGGCACGGCCGTATTCCTGGCATTGTGCTGGCTGCTTCTGGGTTTAGCGCCGGTATTGGTCACGGGCGCTTCCCTCAGCACCACCCAGGCCATGGGTATGCAGCCGGTTCTATATCTGTTCCCGGCCCTGGCAATACGCGAAGCAGCCAGAAAATGGGACGCGGATTTTCGCGGATTTTCGCGGATAAATCAAAAAAAATCCGCGTTTATCCGCGTTCATCTGCGTTCAATTTCGAATTTGCTCATCGCTCTTCTGTTTTTGGGTACGGCCGTGATCACCACTCGTGACTATTTTGTAACCTGGGCCAATGCGCCGGAGGTGCGGGTGCAGTATGAGGCGGCAATGACGGCCGTGATGCACTATTTGAATGAGCAAGAGGTGACCGATGTCGCCATCTCCACCATCACTCCCGGTCAATACCATACCCCGGCGCTGGCGCAGATGACGCTGACCAATGACCAGGTAAGGCCGCGCTGGTTTGACGGCCGTACCGGTTTGCTCATCCCCCATGCCCCCACTGCCCTGGTAATTGTGTCGGGTTTTGCCCCATTGCCACCGGCCTTGCAAGGGTATCTGGACACGGCCGTGCCGCTCATCACTCTACCCCAACCGGCTACCGATCTGGATCGGCCGTTAACCATTTACCAGGTGGACCTGGCCGATTGGCAAATGGTTCATCAGCCAGCCATGCCGTTAAGCCAGCCAGTCTCATTTGGCGAGGCGGTGGAACTTGTGGGGTATGATGTGGCGGACACGGCCGTTGCGCCCGGCGAGACCCTGCAACTCATCACCTGGTGGCGTCTACAAAACCCGGTTGCGGGCATCCGCCTCTTCACCCACCTGGCCGGGGCCGATGGCGTTCCCGTGGCCCAGGCCGACCTGCTGGCGGCCCCCGGCGAAAGCTGGATACCCGGCGACCTGCTGCTGCAACTACACGAGATTGCCATCCCATCAGACCTGCCGCCCGGCCAATATGCGCTCACCGTCGGCTGGTATACCTGCCTGGATGCCGCCTGCCAGCAAACCAAACGCCTGCTCACCCCCACCGCCCAAGACCACTTCACCCTCCAAGAGATAACCATCACCCCATGAATCCACCACCTATCACGCATCACGCATCACGCATCACGTTTCACCGATTACCACTCGAAAAAGCCATCATCGTCGCTCTTACCCTTCTCGCCTTCGCCGCCCGCGTCTGGCAGTTGGCCGACTTCCCCCCCGGCTGGCGGGATGATGAGTTGATTAACTCGCTGGTGATTTCGCAAAAGGTGTTGGATGGCGACTGGCAGTTGTTTTACCCAGACGCTTCCGGCAATGAAGGGTTCTACTTTATTTTGAATGCACCCATGCTGGCGCTGTTTGGCGCTAATTTTGTGGGACTGCGGCTGTTATCAGTCTTTTGGGGGTTAACGGCCGTGCCCCTCACCTGGCTGTTGGGACGCAAATTGTTTGGCTCCTGGGTAGGCTTGCTCGCCGCCGCCGGGCTGGCCCTCAGCTTCTGGTCGCTCATGTACTCCCGCTTCGCCCTGCGCCAGATTGTCACACCTGCCTTGTTGTTGTTGGCGTTTTACTTTTTCTGGAGGGCGCTAATGGGTGTCAAGTATCAGGTGTCAGGTGTCAGGCATCACCCATCACTGCTTACTGCTTACCGCTCACCGCTCACTGCTTACGCCCTCGCCGGTTTCTGGCTGGCGCTCGGCTTCTACGTCTACTTCGCCGGGCGGGGGGTGCCGCTGATTTTGCTGGCGTTTTGTGGCTATATGGCGCTGGTGGCCTGGCCCTTGTTGCGGCGCGAGTGGCGGGGAATTGTGTTCATGTTTGTGGTCACGGCCGTGCTGGTCATCCCCCTCTTCATCAGCCTGCAACGTCAGCCGGAGGCGGAAGCGCGGGTGGGTGAACTGGCCGGTCCGCTCATCGCCGCCCGCGAAGGTGACTTCAGCCTCATCCAAAAACACGTCATCGTCACCCTGAGCATGTTCCACGCCGACGGCGACGACGAATGGCTCTACAACATCCCCCACCGACCCGTCTTTAGCCCGTTGGCCGCACTTTTCATGTGGGGCGGCGTTCTCATTGCCCTGTATTACACCCTCAAACCAATCGGGGAGTGGGCAAAGCAGGCGGTGATAACGTTTCGTGGGCGCAGGCAAAGGGCGAGACAGGCGGGAAAAAGGCTTGACGCGGGGCATAGCTCTCTCCCGCCTGTCTCGCCCCTACCGGTTACGCATCACGCATCACGCATCACCGATTACCGATTACCTTCTGCTTTCCTCCTCACCTGGTGGCTGGTGGGCCTTTCGCCCGGTTTTGTCAGCGTACCGCCCGCCAGCCTGGGGCATACGATCATTGCCCTGCCGGCCACGTATATGCTCATGGCGCTGCCAATATGGAGATTAGGGATTGGAGATTGGAGATTTAAGCGAGTGTCCAAATCTCCAATCTCTAATCTCCAATCGCTGCTTCTCCCTCTCTTGGCCTTCATTTTGATCGCCACCATCGCCATCCGTGATTTGCCTGATTATTTTGAGACGTGGCCGCAGCGAGGGATGGTGCGTTTTTTGTACCGGGCGGATTTGCATGAATTGGCGGAGTATTTGAACGAGCAGCCCGATTCGATTGCAGGCGATTTTGCCATTGCCAGTTTGCTAGATGGGCCGTGGGACAGGGTGGCGTTGCAGATTGACCTGGACGAAGACACGGCCGTCGCCCCTCGCTGGTATCACCCGGAACGTGCCCTTTTTTTACGGCCGTCGCTCAGCCTGCACTGGTCGCCCGTCATCCCCTCGCCCTATACTGAGCATCTGGAGCCGGCAGCCGGGCAGACGGCCGTTGGCCATTTTACGCCGGTGCAGCCTGCCCTGGCCCTGCCGGAGAATGCGCCGGTCTGTTTTGCCAATGGGCTGTGCAACGTCCACGCGGCGTATGACCCGGCGACGGGGGTTTTGGAATTGGGGTGGTGGGTGGCACGGCCGTTAGACCTGCCCCCGTTCACTCTCATCAGCAATCCGCCGCCGCCGGGTGTGTATGCCGGGCCGCGCCTGTCGATCTTTGGGCAATTATTGGATAACGAAGGAAACTTTATCACGGGCGATGATGGCTTGTGGGTAGACCCCTACACCTTGCAGCCCGGCGACATCTTCGTGCAGCAGCACCGCCTGACCATCCCCGCCGATGCCCAACCCGCCACCGTCGCCTTTGGCCTGTATGATCCGATGACAGGTGAGCGCATATTGACGGACGACGGCCGTGACGCGATCACAATGGGGATTGGAGATTAGAGATTGGAGATGGAAGAGATCACCCCCTCACCTGCTCATTTGCTCACCCCGTCACTCTGGATCGTGCTGGCCGCGTTCCTGCTGCTGGCGGTGGCGGGCAGTGTGATCAATCCGCTGCATGAGGCGACGGATGAGCTGCGCCATTACCGTTTTGTGCAGCACATCGTCCAGTTGCACCGGCTGCCGGTGCAGGGGGAAATGCCCTGCCAGGCGCAGGGGCATCACCCGCCGCTTTTTTATGCGCTAGGGGCGCTGACTACGTTCTGGATTGAGACGGGGCGGGGCGTGTGCGCCGAACTGCCGCTTAACCCGTTCTGGCAGTACCGCTACTGGGAAGTGGGGCGGGACAATAAAAACCTGTATCTGCATGGCGCGGATGAGGCGTTTCCCTGGCATGGTGAGGCGTTGGCGGCGCATATTGTCCGTTTTGTCAACATTCTCATTGGCGCAGGGACAGTTGTGTTGACCTGGCTGCTGGCGCGGGTGATCTGGCCGACACGGCCGTATCTGGCCCTTGGTTCCGTCGCTTTTGTGGCTTTTAACCCCATGTTTGTGTTCATGTCCGGGGCCATTAACAATGATGTGATCGCGGCGTTTAGCGGCACGGCCGTACTCTATGCCTGTGTCGCGCTGGTTAAATCCCCCACCGGGCTGAGCCGCCGCTGGGGGTTGGTGTTGGGTGGGCTGTATGCGCTGGCACTGATGAGCAAATTTAGCCTGGCGGTGGTGGTGGTGTTGATTGCCGTCTCCGTGACGTATGTGGCCTGGCGTGATAAAACGTGGCGCTTGTGGCTGGAGGTGGCGCTGATTGCCGGGGTGGTTACGGCCGTGTTGGCTGGCTGGTGGTTTGCGCGCAATCAACTGCTCTACGGCGAACCGACCGGCGTGGAACGGCTGACCGAACTGTGGGGGGTGCGCAATCCGGCGGATAGTTGGGGATTAGCCATTCACGAACTGCCCTACACCTGGACGAGCCTGTGGGGGCGGTTTGGTTACGGCCAGATTCCGCTGCCGGAATGGATCTACCTGGGCTTGCGCTGGCTGGTGGGTATTGGTCTGGCGGGGCTGGCTGTGCCTTTCCTGCGCCGCCAATGGGCCGAACTGCGCCCGACGGCCGTGCCCCTCTTTTTGCTGGCGCTGGATGTGACCTTGCTCTTTGCCGTCTTGTTCAACTATCTGCTCATCAGCCCCGCCGGGGCTATGGGCCGCTTCTTTTTTCCGGCGCTGCCCGCTTTAGCCATTCTCACGTTTTATGGCTGGAGCCGGTGGGTGGAGTGGATATGGGGAGATCAGAGATTGGAGATTGGAGAATGGAACATCTCCAATCTCCAATCTCCAATCTCCATCTTTGCCTGGATCATGAATGTACTCATGGCCCTGCTCACGGCCGTCGCCCTCTTTGGCTTTTTGCGACCGGCTTATGCGCAGCCACCAACATTTGCAGCGGACACGGCCGTACCCAACCCCATCAATGCGCAATTTGACTCCTTTGTCAACCTGCGGGGCTACGAACTGAACACACAGACCGTGCAGCCCGGCGACGAATTAACCGTGAAACTGTATTGGGAAGTGACGGGCCAGCCGCCGGGCAATTACCTGCTTTTTGCGCACCTGATCAATGAAGACGGGCTGATGATCGCGCAGCGGGATACACATCCCGGCCTGGGCAACTTCCCCAGCAGCCAATGGCAGGTGGGCGACCGCTTTGTAGATACCATTCGCCTGCACATGCCGGAAACGATGGTCGCGCCCGATGAAGCCACGCTGAGCATTGGCCTGTATGCGCCGGGCGCGTACCGGTTGGGCATCACCGCCGCCGATGGTACAGGTATGGGTGACGCCCTGCCGTTGACGGCCGTCTCGCTGCAACCCGCGCCGGGTGAGCTGCCCAACCCCTTGCACCAAAACTTCAACAACCAACTGCGGCTGGTGGGTCATGCCTACAACAGCCGGCTCTTTCGGCCGGATGATGTGCTGGCGGTGACGCTGTATTGGCAGGCGGACAGCCCACCTGACCAGGATTATGAAGTGGCGGTGGCTGTGTGTGATGACCCCTGCCCGGATTGGTTGGGGCCGCGCGTCACGGCCGTGACCCCGCTCGTTCCGCCAGCCTCCACGCTCACGCCAGGGCAAACCATCTCCCAAACTGTGCTGCTTGCCCTGCCCGGAGACCTGTCGCCCACCACCTATTTAATTCACGTCACCTTGATTGATCCCCTGACAAAAGCACCACAAAATGTATTGGCCGCCGATGGACACATCCTGGATGATCGCTTATTATTAACCCAGATACGTATCGTTGACTAAAGCGGCAAACTTAAGAGAAACCCAACAGCATGTGATTAAGTCATTGAGTAATTGGGTAATGATGTAATTACTCAATTACCCAATCACCCAATTACCCAAAAGTGACAGAAGAACGGCAAATTCGGCTCATCAGTGGGATTGTCACCATCGTTTTAGTTCTCAGTGGCGTTATTCTGCTGTCGCTGCCGGTTCTCACCTGGCGCTGGACACAAACCCCTTTTTCCGGCATTCTATTTGACCCCAACCTGGTTATCAATGACAGCGGCGAGGAATCCTGGCCGGCGCAGCAGGGCAACCAGGCCGTCTCTTTCCCTGACCGGGTGGTAGCTATTGATGGCACTCCGGTGGCTGATGTGGCCGATGTACAGACGTTATTGGCCGATCAATCGGTGGACAACATTGTTGCTTTCACGATTGTTCAGCCGCCGCCGGAAAGTGGCTTCCCCGCCCGCTTTGCCGAGAATGAGCGCACCCAGGATGTGCAGTTGATCCGCATTGGCCTGTGGGATTTGGGGGAGCAGTTCTGGTTGTTTTATCTGACCGGCGTGATCATGTTGGTGATGGGGGGGATGGTGTTTGGCTTACGGCCGTATACCGAAGCCGCCCAGGTGTTTGCCCTGCTGATGGCTTTTACCGCATTGGGCGTGGGCCTGCTCTTTGACGGCCGTTCCACCCATTATTTTGTGCGTCTGTGGACATTATCCCTCTCACTGACATGTGGTCTGAGCGTCTGGCTGGCCGCCATTTTCCCCCATCCCTCGCGGCTGGTGGCCCGCTATCCCCTGGTGAAATGGCTTGCCTTGCTGCCCGGACTGGTGGCCGGACTGTGGGCGCAGTGGATTCTATTTGATGCTCAATCCCCCTGGGCATATGTCTTGGGTTGGCGACTCTTGTTTTTGCTGAATGCGGTGGGGCTGCTCATCACCATTCTCATTATGGCCTACCGGGCCGTGCGCTCTCCGTCAGCGCCGGTGCGGCAGCAGGCGCGCATCATCCTGGCAGGCGCGGTGGTGGGGTACGGGCCGATCATCCTTTACTTTATCACGGCCACCCTGGGACTGGATAACACCTGGTTTCCGCAGCTATTTTTTGTGCCCCTGGTGGTGCTATACCCGGCGACCATCGGCTTCACCATCGTCCGTTACCGTTTGTGGAATACACATGATGTGCTGCGCCAGGGGATGACCTATGGGCTGCTGGTAGCCGTTCTGGTGGGGGCGCTGATTATCGTCTTGTTTAGCCTGACGGTGCTGGTGGGGCCGGTTTTGAACAACCCGCTGCTCATCACTCTGTTCATTGTGCTGGTGGTGCTGGTGGTGGAGCCGCTCAAACGGCGGTTGCAGGTGGAAGTGGAAGAGCGGTTCCTGAAGCAACCGGCCGTGTTGGACGACATGCTGCGTGACTTCAACCGGGAATTGACAACGGCCGTGACTGAAGACCAGGTCGCCTCCATGATGCTGCTCTACGTGCGCACCGGCATTCCCGACGCCAACCCCGACCTCTACCTGCCCGACGGCGAAATGAGCGTCTACCGCAGCTACTACGGCAGCAATGAACTGCTGGTGGGTGCGGACTCCCCCCTGATCGCCGGCATGAAACGGCTGCACGGGGCCATTGACCTGGCCGAAGAACGCACCTGGCCGCCCATCTTCCAGCAAGAAGCCGAGATCGTGCGGGCCATGGATACGGCCGTTGTCGTGCCCATGTATAACGAACAAGACCTGCTTGGCTGGCTCTCCCTCTCCCCCAAAACCAACAACCAGCCCTATAGCCAGAGCGAACTCTCTTATCTGGCCTCGCTGACCGACCATTCCCTCATTGGCTTTGAACGCGCCAGCGTGGTGCGCAGCCTGGAAGCCCGCGTTTTTGAACAGGATATGCTCAGCCAGTTCTCCCAGGCGCTCAACTTCACCCTCACCCTGGATGACATGATGGAACTGGTCTGCACCAATTACGAGCGCCTCTTCAACCTGCGCGACTTTTTCATCTACCTCTGGGACCCGGACACCGACCAGAATTACACCGCCTTTTACCTGGAAGATGGCGAACGGCACGAAAACCGCGAAGGCATTACCCAGATCGTAACCGACCCCCGCATTTTGGAGGTCTTTGATCGGAGCCAATTCATCACCGGCAAATTTGAGGCCGGCAACACCTGGATGGCCGCCCCCCTCAAAGCAGGCCGCGACACCTTAGGCGTCATCTACACCTACCACCGCAGCCCAGACATCACCTTGCGCCCCCGGCAACGGCAGCTATTCCTCACCCTGGCCGACCAGACCGCCACCGCTCTGGCCCGCCTGGAAACCAACCGCCAGTTGCAGGCGCGGGCGCAGCAGCTAGAGGTCATCAACGAAGTCACCTTTTCTCTGGCCACCACCATGGACCTGGCAGTGCTGCTGGAACTGATTCTGGATAAAGCGATGCAGTTGTTGGACACAGAAGCGGGCACGTTTATGGTGACTGACCTGGACAATGGCGAACTGGAATTCCGCGTGGCGCGTGGCCCGGCCAGTGAAGGGCTGGTGGGCAAACGGCTGCCGGCGGGCACGGGGCTGGTGGGCACGGCCGCCCAAACCGGGCAACCCGTCATCGTCAACGAAGCGCGGGAAGATAAACGCTGGTATGACGAATTGGAACAAGACACCACTTTCCGGGCGCGGGCGCTGCTGACGGTGCCGTTGATGCGGTATAACACCGCCTGGGGCATCATCCAACTGATCAACAAACGCAACGGCGCCCCGTTCACGGAAGAAGACCAGGGATTGCTGCTCACGTTTGCCAGCCAGGCGGTGGTGGCTATGGAAAATGCGCGGCTGTTGGCGCAAACGGATGAGGCATTGCGCAAGAGCGTTAATGAACTGTCGCTGCTCACCCAGCTTGACCGGGATTTGAATACCTCACTTGACCTGATGACGGTGATGAACCTGGCGCTGGACCGCACGTTAAGCATTTTTAATGGGTCAGCAGGGGCGATTTTGCTGGTAGGTGAAGACGGCCGTCCGCAACGCCTGATTCACCGCCACTATGACCCCGCCTTTACAGTAGACAAATTAACGGCCGAAAGTGGGCTGGTTGGTAAAACCATCGCCAGCCGCCAGCCGTATGTGGCCGCCAATGTACATGAAGAAGTGGGGTACATCGCCGCCAGTTTTGCCACCCATTCGCAAATGACCTTACCGCTGCTGCACAAACAAAGGCTCATTGGTGTACTGGTGGTGGAAAGTGACCGGCTGGATGCTTTTGACGAGGAGATGGTGGAAACGGCCGTGCGCATCACCAACCACGCCGCCATCGCCATTGCCAACGCCGTCCTGGTAGAGCAGGTCAACGCCGCCAACGAAGCCAAATCCGACTTCGTCAGCATGGTCTCCCACGAACTCAAAACACCGATGACCTCCATGAAAGGGTACACCGACCTGCTGCTCTCCGGCATGACCGGTCAACTGAGTGATCAGCAGCGCAACTTCCTGGACACCATCGCCGCCAACATCCGCCGCATGAGCCAGCAAATTCAAGACCTGACCGATATTTCCCGCATTGAAACCGGCAAATTGCACGTCACCCTGGCCCCCACCGCGTTGGTGGAAGTGGTGAACGAGACGCTGCAAATCATCCAGGGGCCGTTTGACGAAAAGGGTATTAAGCTGCACCTGCAACTGCCGGAAACTTTGCCGCTGGTGGTGGCCGACAAGGGGCGGCTGGTGCAGGTGCTCACCAATCTACTCAGCAACGCCGGTAAATACTCGCCGCCGGAAACAGACGTGGAACTCTGTTTTGAGACGAAGATGATGCCCAATGGTAAAAATGACCGCGTCACGCCGATGGTTGTTTGTTCGGTGCGCGATCATGGTTTTGGCATTTCGGAGGAAGACCGCAAGAAGCTGTTTACCAAGTTCTTCCGCTCTGATGATCCCAACATCCGCCAGGCCAAAGGCACCGGCCTGGGGCTGTCCATTACCAGAGGTATTGTGGAATTGCATCACGGCGAGATATGGGTGGAAAGCGAAGTGGGGCAAGGCACGACGTTTGCCTTTTCCGTGCCCCAGGCGGATGCACCGTTGGTTTATTAGAACGCAGGTAAATCGTCGGTTGGAGTAATTGACACGGCGGTAATGTTAGCTATACTTGGCGCATGATTGACAAAACAATTTCAGAAACAAATCTGAAAGGTTTGAATTGGTCTTAAACGCACGCATTTGGCGTGCGTTTTTTGTTTGTTTTTGTTTTACCAACCCCTAATGCAGAGAGGAGCGTGTAAATGGACTACGGAATGATAGGCAAAATTGAAAAGGCAAAGTTTTATGCAGCCGAACCGGAACGATTCCATTTCGATTCATTCTCGGTGCGTCTGGAAGGAGATAACGGTCAGGAACACCGTGTCAGTTATGACGCCGGTAAGTGGGATTGTGATTGCAGTTTCTTTCACACACGCGGTTTTTGCAGCCACACCATGGCCCTGGAGCGGGTGTTGGGGCAGATGATTTCCACCCCGGTCTGGGCTACCTGATCTGGTCTCTCCACCAGACAAATAAAAATGGAACAAAAGCCCGGCCAGTTGGTCGGGCTTTTTTGTGTACGCCCGGCATGGGCGGTAACTAAGGAGTGCAAGTCTCCTGTGGGCGTTGACCCGACGAACCACTAGCCGAAGGCAACTGCGTG
>JACTMP010000045.1 GCA_014584575.1 Chloroflexota bacterium | reverse complement strand
CTATTGAGTAGATTTGGTTAGCTGACACGAACCATTCTACTCTTAGGAGGCCATCGTCCACCCGCGAGTTCACGAATTGTTGGTTAATATAAGTGGTCTTGCCCGCGACATCTGCCCTGCCGATTTGCCGCCGGATGCACCACCATCCCTTCAAACGGCTTGTGAGGAATTGCAGCGGATTCTCGCTCAATAGGATTGCGCTTATGAACGGAAAAGTTTGTTTGGTGACGGGGGCGAATACGGGGATTGGCTATGCCACGGCCGTAGGTCTGGCAGAACGGGGCGCGACGGTGGTGATGTTGTGTCGAGATGCCGCAAGGGGGGCAACGGCCGTGCGTGACGCACAACAAGCGACCGGCAACCCCCATGTGGAATTGTTGCTGTGTGACCTGGCCTCGTTGGAATCCATCCGTCAGGCGGCCACCGACTTTCAGGCGCGGCATGGGGCGCTGCATGTGCTCATCAACAATGCCAGCGTCATTCCCCGGCAGCGTGAAGTAACGGTAGATGGGTTGGAACGGCAGTTTGCCGTCAACCATCTGGCTTATTTTCTGCTGACGAATTTGCTGCTGGATGTGGTGAAAGCCAGTGCGCCAGCCCGGATCATCAACGTCTCCTCGCAGGTTCACAGCAGCGGCGTGGTAGATTTTGCCGATTTGCAGGCGGAGCGGAGCTATCGGCCGACGCAGGTGTATGCCAATAGCAAGTTGATGAATGTGCTGTTTACCTTTGAACTGGCGCGGCGGCTGGTGGGTACAGGCGTTACCGTCAATTGTCTGCATCCCGGTGTGGTAGACACGAACCTGGGGCGCGATTACTCCGGGCTGCCCCGTTCCGTACCGCGCGGCGGCCTCAGTTGGGCCGAAGGGGCGCGGACTTCGCTTTATCTGGCAACAGCGCCGGAGGTGAAGGATGTGACGGGGCGGTATTTTCGGGGTGAGGCGGAGGCACGGCCGTCGGCTACAGCTCAAGATGAGAAATTGGCCCGGCGTCTGTGGGACGTCAGCACGGAGTTGGCTTACGTGCGGCGCAATTCGTAGTATAGCGGGTGGAGATAGCCACGAAGCCGCGAAGTTTGCCGTAGAGAGAGGTATGGCGCGCTACGGCCGTTTGTCTCTGATTATCCGCTCCTTCATCTGTGTTATAACCCTCTCCTTCAGACGAATTTATAGCCCAGGAGAGGCGGCCCTGTATAAACAAACTATCACCATCACGCAAATAAACGAAAACCCCCGCGCAAAAAGAGAAAAAGCGCCTGAGGCATAACGGCCGTCAGACGCTTTTTCTTTAGGAGGAGGCAGACTATGAAACAAATCAGGCTTGTTTCACCTGTTGCTCTTTATCGTGAACGGGCCGCCGCGGCAGCAGATGGCCCGCCGGCCGCAGGTAGATGAACCAGTAGACCAGACCCACCATCACCGCACCGCCGACGATGTTGCCCAACGTCACCGGCAGCAGGTTGGCGAAGAAGAAGTTACCCCACGTCAGGTGTGTGTAGTCGGCAGCCGAGACGCCCGCCGCGCTCCAGAAGGAGGCAGGCGCAAACTGCTTGATGAACAGCCCCATGGGGATGAAATACATATTGGCAATGCTGTGTTCAAACCCGGCGGCCACAAAGGCGGTGATGGGGAAGATGATGGCCAAAATTTTGTCGGTGGTGGTGCGGGCGCTCATACACAGCCACACCGCCAGGCAGACCAGGGCATTACACAACACGCCCAACACAAAAGCCGGAAAGAACTCCAACCCCGACTTATTGTTGGCAATGGTCAGGGCATTGACGCCCAACGCGCCGTTGGCGCTCATGTATTGGTGACTGAGGAAAACGAACACGGCCGTGACCACCGCCCCAATAAAGTTCCCCACATACACAATGCCCCAGTTACGCAGCAGTTTGCCCGTGCTCACTTTGTGGCTGGCCCAAGCCATCACAATCAGGTTATTGCCGGTAAACAGTTCCGCCCCGGCAATGACCACCAGAATAAGGCCCAGGCTAAAGACCAACCCCCCTACCAGTCGCGTCAGACCAAAAGGCACAGCGCCGACTGCGCCCGTAGTAGCCGTGGTGGCAAACATCGCCCCCAAAGCAATAAACGCGCCGGCCAATATGGCCAGCGCCAACATGCGCCACTTGCCCATATTGGCTTTAGCCACACCGGCATTTTCCGCTTTTTGCGCCATTTCCGGCGGCAGCAGCGCATCGAAAGAAAAGTTGATGTTGTTCTGCGGTTCTGACATTTTATTTCTCCGTGTCAATTGTTTGTAGTAGGCGATTTATCGCCATCTAAAACCGCTGAAGCGGCGACTACAAACGGTGCTTTGTTAATTTTCACCGCGCAAACCTTGTATTCAGGGATTTTGGCGGTGGGGTCTACGGCATCAATGGTCAGCAGGTTCACGGCCGTTTCCGCATAATGAAACGTCATAAACACCGTGCCTTTGGGGGAACGGTTGGTCAATTTGGCTGTCGCCAGCACCTCGCCCCGCCGTGAAGCTACCCGCACCCAATCTCCGTCAACAATGCCCAGTTGGGCGGCGTCGGTTGGGTGAATTTCCGCCTCGGCTTCCGGCGCAATCGCCTCCAACCCCGGTGACCGGCGGGACATCGTGCCGCCGTGCCAGTGGAAGAGGATGCGCCCGGTGGAAAGAATAAAGGGGTACTCCTCATCTGTTTCTTCGGCGGGTGGGCGGTGGGTGACGGGGCAGAAGAGGCCCAAACCACGTGTGAATTGGCTGGTGTGCAGGATGGGCGTTCCCGGATGCTCCGGCGTGGGGCACGGCCATTGCAGCCCACCTGTTTCCAGCCGGGCATGGCTCATGCCCGCATATTGCGGCGTCAATGTTGCCATTTCCGCAAAAATTTCCGCCGGGCAATCATACTGCCAGTTGTGTCCCAGACGGTTTGCCAGTTCCACCACAATCTGCCAGTCCTGGCGAGCTTCTCCCGGTGGGGCAAAGGCGGGGTTTACCATTTGCACCCGCCGTTCGGTGCTGGTGAAGGTGCCGCCCTTTTCGGCAAAACTGGCGGCGGGCAAGATAACATCGGCAAGTTCGGCCGTTTCGTTCGGGAAAATGTCCTGCACCACCAGAAAATCAACGGTCTCCAGCGCCTCTTTGACGTGGTTGAGGTTGGGGTCAGAGAGCATGGGGTTTTCGCCCATGATGTAGATGGCATGGATACGGCCGTCCAGCACCCCATTCATTATCTCCGTCACCGTCAGCCCCACCTTCAGGCTGAGCGATTCATACGGCACACCCCAGCCGGCGGCAAATTTGCGGCGCACTTCCTCGCTAATGACAGGCTGGTAACCAGGGTAGACATTCACCAGGCCACCCATGTCGCACGCCCCCTGCACATTGTTCTGGCCGCGCAGGGGATTCAGCCCTGTGCCCGGTCGCCCAATGTGCCCGGTGAGCAACGCCAGGTTGGAGAGCGCCTTCACATTGTCCGTGCCGCTGGTGTGTTGGGTGATGCCCATCGCCCAGAAAATCGCGCCATTGTTTGCCTGGGCATACAGTTGGGCAGCGGCCACAATGTCCCGCGCACGCACGCCGGTGATGACGGCGGCCCGCTCCGGCGGCCACTCGGCCAATGCCTCTTTGAGCGCGGCAAACCCTTCGGTGCGTTCGGCAATAAACCGCTCGTTGGCCCAGCCGTGGGCGATGATGGCGTGGGCCATGGCATTGAACAGGGCCACATCAGTGCCTGGCTTGTGGCGCAGGTGCAGGTAGGCAAAATCGGCCAGTTCAATGCGGCGCGGGTCAATCAGGATCAGTTTGGCCCCATAGAGCCGCACCGCTTTTTTCATTTGCAGCGCTAATACGGGATGCGCTTCCGTCGTGTTGGAACCCGTCACCAGTAAAACATCAGCGCGGGGAATATCGCGGATGGAGTTGGTCATCGCGCCTGAACCCAGTGTGGTGGCCAGACCGGCCACGCTGCTGCTGTGTCAGAGCCGGGCGCAGTGATCCACGTTGTTCGTGCCGATCACCGCGCGGGCAAATTTTTGCAGCAGGTAATTTTCTTCGTTGGTGCATTTGGCCGACGTGAGAATGGCGATGCTATCAGGCCCATACCTTTCGCGGATCTCTCGCAGCCGTGAGGCAACGGTGTCCAGGGCATTTTCCCAGGATACCGGCTGGTGCGTTGACTTGACACCTGACACCTGGCCACCTGACACTTTCATCAATGGTTGTGTCAACCGATCTGGCGCATGGATAAAGTCATAGCCAAAGCGACCCTTGACGCAGAGCTTGCCGTTGTTGACGTCGTTGTCAAAACGGCCGTCAACACGATACACCATTTCATCTTTAATATGCAGATCAATCTGGCAGCCTACCCCGCAGTAAGGGCAGGTGGTGGGGATTGTGCGGTCAGGGGTGAGCATCTCTTCTCCAAGAGGTAATCGGTTATCGGTAATCGGTCAACGTTTACCGATAACCGTTTACCGAATTACTGAGTACCAAAATCAGGCCGGCTGATCAACATGGCGCAATCGGCGCTGCGTAGCACTTTTTCGGTGACGCTGCCATAGCGCCAACGGGACAGACCGGTACGGCCGTGTGTGGACATGACGATCAAATCTACCGGGTGGGTCTCGACGTAATTGAGAATGGCGGTGGCCGGTTTGCCATAGCGCACGGCCGTGTCCATCACCAGATCATCCCGCCGGTACTGCCGCTGAATATGGGCCAGATACTCCTCAGCGCCCTGGTAGGCCGATTGCCGATACCGTTCGCCCAGGCCAGGTTCGTTGCGATTCAGTTCCATGACCTCTTTGGGATCCACATCGTCCGAGGCATCATCCACGCGCAGCAGCGTCACCTGTGCGCCCAATGCCTGGGCTATTGCCAGGCCGCCGGGCAGGCTGGCTTCCGCCAGCGGCGAGCCATCCAGCGTGATTAGCGCCTGTTGGATGGGATTGCGGCTGCGGATGACCAGGACAGGGCAAGGGGCGTGGCGGATCACCTTTTCGGCCACGCTGCCCAACACCCAGCGGGTAACGCCAGAGTAGCCATGGGTGGACATGACAATGAGGTCGGCTTTTTCTTCAACGGCCGTGTCCAAAATACGGCTGGCCGGGTCGCCATCTTCCAGGCGGGTATAGCAGTTAAAGTTTGGCTGCCCCGCGCCAATCTTGTGGTTGATGCCCACCAGATACTCACGGGCGGCAACCTCTTCGCGGCTGAAGGCGGTTTGGGGGACGTTAAGGTTGTGCCCCATCAGGTCTGGGCCTTCGGGAATAAAGACGGTGTGGTGTTCCAGCACGTGCAGCAGCACCAGATCGCTTTCAAACTGCTCGGCCAGTTGAATAGCCGGCGACAAGGCATATTCAGCCAGATCAGAACTATCAAGGGGGACTAAAATTTTCTGAAACATAACTACCTCCAAAGGATAAGAAACGATCTTCTCCTCTCTCCTAGTATGCCTGACCCGTTCATCGGCCTGTAGTGACAAAAGGCACTCTCTTTGTGAAAAATATCACGATGCACAGTTGTTTTGACAATTCAGGTTAGCTTCCATACACTTCCGGGCACTTCTGCATGATGCTCAAACCTCGTCACCTGCCCCGCCTCTCCTTTGAACGCCGTGTGCAACTGCTGTTGGCGCCTTACGTCATTGGTATTGTGCTGTTGGTCATCATCCCGGCGGCCGTGACCTTTGCGCTGGCTTTTTTCCATTATGATGGCCTGACGCCGCCGGTATGGGCCGGCACGTTGAACTTTGTGCTGGCCTATACCGATTCGCTGTTTTTGCTCAGCGTGCAAAATTCGCTGGCGCTGATCATCGTGCCCACATTCTTGCGGGTGTTGGGTGCGTTTTTGGTGGCGCGGTTGATGCAGCGTCACGGCCGTTTCCTGGCCGGGTTTCGCGCCGCCGTTTATCTGCCCAGCGTCATCCCCTCTGCGGCCTTTGCCCTGGCCTGGCTGTGGATTTTTAATCCGCTGTATGGCCCGGTGAATCTACTGCTTGCTGAACTGGGGGTAGCGCCACCGGCCTGGCTGGTGGACCCGGCCTGGGCCAAACCGGCCATCATTCTCATGTCGCTGTGGCAAATTGGCGAAGGATTTTTGGTGAGTCTGGCGGCTTTGCAAGATGTTCCCCCCGAATTGGAAGATGCCGCCACTGTGGATGGGGCCGGGGCCGGGGGTTTGTTGCGCCACATTATTTTGCCCTTGTTGGCCCCCATTTTGCTGCTCTTGCTTTTCCGCGACGCTATTTTGACGTTCCAGGAATCATTTACGACGATATATTTCCTGACCGCTGGTGGACCGTATTACGCCACTTTTACGCTGCCCTTTTTTATTTATGAGATGGGTTTTGATCTGCTCGCTTTTGGCGTGGCCAGCGCGGCTCTGTGGGTGATGTATGGTCTGAGTGGGCTGATTGTGATCTTGCTTTACATTATCGCCCGGCAATGGAATATCGGCACAACCGATGAGACATTTATCCTTTAAGGGCACGGCCGTGTGGCTGTTACGGGCCGGTGTGGCCATTGTCTTCCTGCTGCCGTTGGTGTGGATGGTAGCCGCTTCGCTTTACCCCCCCGGTGTGCCCCTGCCCACCTCGTTACAATTATTGCCCGATGAGCCGACGATGGAGAATTACGGCCGTGTCTGGCGTCTCATCCCCCTCGGCCGTTTCACCCTCAACTCCCTGCTGGTGGTGGCCCTGGCTGTGCCCATCACCCTGGTCATTGCGTCTTGGGCCGGGTTGGGCATGGCCTTGCAGCCCCGTTCCCGGCAACGGTTTTGGGTTCTGGTATCTCTGGCCGTCCTCATGGCCCCGGGTATTGCCCTCTGGTCTACCCGCTTTTTCATTTACCGTTACCTGGGCTGGTATGACACGGTTTGGGCGCTGGTTGCGCCGGCCTGGATGGCCACCAGTCCGTTTTACGTCCTCATTTTTTATCGTTCCTTTCGCCGCATTCCGGGGGCCATCTATGATGCGGCGCGCATGGACGGGGTGGGGGTGTTCCAATTATGGTGGTTGGTGGCGCTGCCCATTGTGCGGCCTACGGCCGTGGGCGTGGCCGTCTTGAGCTTTGTCTTTTATTGGGGTGACTTCATCAGCCCACTGCTCTATCTGCGCAGCCAGAGCCACTACACCTTGCCCGTGGCCCTGCGCATGTTGGAGCAAATGACCCGCTCGGATTGGGCCTTGCTCATGGCCGCGGCCGTTTGGGCCACATTTATTCCCGTGTTTATCTTTCTGCTGGTACAACCATACTTTGCGCTGGCGGGTGAAGGAAGTAAAAAAGGAAATAAAAAGTGACAGAAGCAATCAGTAGGCAGCGACAGATAAAATTCCGCAAATTTTGGCGGCCTGATGTTTCAAATCGGGCAACAAGGCTGCTTCTTTTCATCTCTTTCATACTGGTAGTGGGATTAACCGCGTGTCAGTCAGAGACGGAGGATGTTTCGTTCATGGTGTTTGGTGACCCGGCCGAATACAATGCCTATGCCAGCCTGGTAGACGCTTTTCACGAAGCGCACCCGGACATTCGTGTGGAATTGCTGCATATCCCCTCGCAGCAGGAGTACCGTACCCGGTTGGTGACAGAGTTTGCCGGGGGCAGCCCACCGGACATCACGCTGATGAATTACCGGCGTTATGCTAACTTTGCGGCCAACAATCTGCTGGAACCGTTAGGCCCTTACCTGGAAGAAAGCGAGATCATTCAGCCGGAAGATTTTTACGAAGGGCCGATGGAATCCTTCACCTGGCAGGGCACGTTGATGTGCCTGCCGCAAAACATCTCCAGCCTGGTGGTGTATTACAACCAGGATTTATTTGATGCGGCCGGGTTGGCGTATCCGGCGGATGATTGGACATGGGATGATTTTGTGGCGACGGCCGTGGCCCTGACCAAAGACAATGATGGCGACGGTATTATGGACCAATATGGGCTGGGAGTAGAACCCACCCTTTTCCGGCTGGCGCCCTTCATCTGGCAAAACAATGCGCCCATTGTAGATGACCAGTTCCGCCCCAACCGGCTGACGCTGACCCGCCCCCCTTCGCTGGAAGCGTTCCAATGGTTTGTAGATTTATACCAGGTGCATGGGGTGACGCCGGGACGTGTCGAAGAGGCATCACAAGACAGCGAAAGCCGCTTTATCGCCGGGACGACGGCCATGTATTTGAACAGCCGCCGGGGCACCCCCACCTACCGCGAAATTCAGGGGTTTACCTGGGACATTGCCCCCCTGCCACAAAACAAAACGGCTGCCGGTATTTTGCACAGCGATGCCTATTGTTTGTCGGCCACAACCGAGAATAAGGACGCTGCCTGGACTTTTATCGAATATGCCAATTCAGTTGCAGGGCAAACAGTAGTGGCTGCTTCGGGTCGCACCGTGCCTTCCTTGATCGCGGTGGCCGAATCCCCCGCCTTTTTAGAGCCAGACCTGCCACCGGCCCGCAACCGCGTTTTTATTGATACCATCCCTGATTTACAGCGCGTCCCCGTCATTAGCACCTGGCAAGAGGTCGAACGCACGGCCGATCAGGAAGTGGAGCGTGCCTTCTACGGTGACATTTCTGTCCAGGAAGCGGCCACGCTGATGTTCCAGCGTACCGAGGAGTATTTCATCATCGCTACCTTTGCCGACAGTCCGCAGTGAGTGATATATTGGTGCTTGCTCCTGTTCCAGATAGGCTGGAATAGTGCCCTGAAAAATGAAGGAGACCTGACATGAGTGATCAAAAATTTGGTGAAGAAGCCACCGCTGCCCTGGAACTGTTGGCGGCTGATCGTGCGGTGGCAACGGCCGTGTCCCAGGAGTTAAGCCCGGAAATAGAGGATTAAGCAAAACAACCAGACTACAGCGACCAGATGCCGCTGTTCCAGTGACGGACAAAACTGTACAATTCGCCAGATTTGAAGGACAGCATATCTATGAAGCCAGACTTGACTGTTAATTTGCTTTGTAATGAAGCGGAGATATTTGCCCATCACGAATCAGCTCATACTGAACCGGGGTTGTATGGGATTACAGATGGAAAGGCAATTGGAACTTATCTGGAACACAAATTTCAACAGTATCTTAGGGACAAGTACCTGTTTATTCATGGTAGTTCCGCTACAGGCATAGATTTTCCTGCATTGAATGTTGATCTGAAAGTTACCAGAATTACTCAACCTCAATCTTCTTGTCCCTTCAAATCGGCGCGGCAGAAGATATACGGCCTGGGTTATTCGTTGTTGATTTTTGTGTACGACAAGATAGATGACCTTCAAAATCAATCTTCAAAGTTGAACATATTACACACAACTTTTGTGGAAAGCCATCGAACGGCCGATTACCAGACCACTTTGGGTCTGCTCAAAATTATTGATAACAACGGCAACGTTGACGATATAAGCGCGTTTCTACTGGAGCGGTACTTGCCTATCCATGATGTTGAAGCTTACCAACTGGCTGAAGAGATACTGGCAAACCCACCATCAATCGGCTACCTGACCATTTCCAATGCTTTGCAATGGCGGTTGCAATACCGCCGAGTGATAGAAGTAGCCGGTCAGGTGGAAGGTGTTCGGAAAATTCTGGGAAAATGAGTTCATCTAAGGTGACCAAAGCTGAATTTGGTGATTTTCAAACGCCTCTCTGGTTTGCCAGAGAAATTTGTGCCTTTTTAGCCTCTTTGGGTATTGAGCCTGCCTCCATTGTGGAGCCAACTTGTGGCCTGGGCAATTTTTTACTGGCTGCTCTGGATCAGTTTGGATCGGCTCAGACGGCCGTTGGTGCAGAGATTAACCCTACTTATATTGAACTTCTAAAAAAACAAATAGCTTCCCGAACTGATCAGGATAAAGTAAAGGTTATCGAGGCTGACTTCTTTTTCACAAACTGGCAGGAGATTTTAATCAGCTTACCTGACCCCTTGTTAATCATTGGCAACCCGCCGTGGGCCACCAATACAGAACTGTCTTCAATCGGTAGTCGCAACTTGCCGCCTAAAAGTAATTTCCAAAATTATTCAGGGATAGAAGCTATTACCGGCGCAAGCAATTTTGACATCTCAGAATGGATGTTATTGAAGATATTTGAATGGTTAAAGTACCGTCAGGGTGTTATTGCCATCCTGTGCAAAACGGCCGTAGCCCGCAAATTGTTACGACATACCTGGCAAAACCCAGCCCAACCTGGCAACGCCAGCATCCATCTCATTGAGGCTCAACAGGTTTTTCATACGGCCGTTGCTGCCTGTCTGCTTATTTTGGATACCAGAGAGACAACGCACTCCCAATCATGCCCCGTCTACTATGGCCTTTCATCGAACTCACTGCTGACCCAAATCGGATATCGTGACGGCCAACTGATTGCCAATGTGGAATTTTATGAACGGTGGCAGCGGCTACAATGTGCTGACGGTGTTCATTACAAATGGCGTTCTGGCATCAAACATGATTGTGCGCAAGTGATGGAGTTTGAGAAAGTTGGAAACTTATATAAAAACAAGTTGCATAAAAGTTATGAACTGGAAAGCACCTACCTTTACCCCATGCTAAAAAGCTCAGACGTGGCAAAACCTTTTCCGGTGCCCTCCCGATGGATGCTGGTGACACAACATTCCGTAAATGACAATACATTGACTATCAGCCATACTGCCCCACGAACCTGGGCTTATTTGAAAGAACACGGTCATCTTTTGGATAGTAGGAAGAGTGAAATTTATAAGAAACGACCACGTTTCTCAATCTTTGGTGTAGGCAATTACACTTTTTCCCCCTGGAAAGTCGCTGTTTCTGGTTTGTATAAGAAGCTGGATTTTGTCGTCATTGGCCCTTATGAAGATGAACCAGTTGTGTTGGATGACACTTGCTATTTTTTGCCCTGCCAGAGTGAAACAGAAGCCCACTTCATCGCCTCCCTGTTGAATTCGGAGCCAGCACAACAATTTTACCAAGCGTTTATTTTCTGGGATGCTAAAAGACCTGTTACCGCTAAAGTGCTTGGCCGACTAAACTTGCTGGCGCTGGCGAAAGAGCTTGGGCAAGAGTGGTTACCAGCAAGAGATAGTGAAATCGTTAGGGATAGTCACGCAAAACAGCTTATGTTGCTGGAAAAGAGAGCAGAATATCATGAAAGACAAAATAAACCTTCGCAGCCATGAATGGTTTGGCAACCGGGATGTGTTGGGGTTTACCCACCGCAGTTGGATTAAAAATCAGGGGCATCCCGATCAGATGTTTGACGGCCGTCCCGTCATCGGCATCTGTAACACCTGGAGCGACCTGACGCCCTGCAACGCCCACTTCCGCATCCTGGCGGAGATGGTCAAACGGGGCGTGTATGAAGCGGGCGGCTACCCGCTGGAATTCCCGGTGATGTCGTTGGGTGAGGTGCTGATGCGGCCTACCACCATGCTCTACCGTAATCTGGCGAGCATGGACGTGGAAGAGACCATCCGCGCCAACCCGCTGGATGGCGTGGTGCTGCTGACGGGCTGTGACAAAACCACCCCCTCCACCGTCATGGGCGCGTGCAGCGTGGACATTCCCACCATCGTTTTGCCCGGCGGCCCGATGCTCAACGGCAAGTATCGTGGCCGGGACATTGGCTCCGGCACGTCGGTCTGGGAATTCACCGATGACCTGCGCAGTGGCAAAATCTCCATGGAAGATTACATGGAGGCGGAGTCCTGCATGTCCCGCTCAGACGGGCACTGCATGACGATGGGCACAGCCTCAACGATGGCCTGCATGGTGGAGGCGCTGGGGCTGACGCTGCCCGGTGGGGCAGCCATCCCTGCCGCCGATTCGCGCCGCCGCCGCCTGGCCCACCTGACGGGCAACCGCATTGTGCAAATGGTGAAGGAGGATTTACGGCCGTCGCACATCCTCACCCGCGCCAATTTTGAAAACGCCATCATGGTCAATGCCGCCGTCGGTGGCTCGTCTAACTTTGTGGTGCATCTGCTGGCCATTGCCGGGCGGGTGGGGGTGGAACTGGCGCTGGACGACTTTGATCGCCTGGGCAGTCATTTGCCGCTGCTGGTCAATCTGATGCCCTCCGGCCAATTTTTGATGGAAGACTTTTACTACGCGGGCGGCGTCCCGGTGGTCGTGCAAGAGTTGGCGGAACGGCTGCATTTGAATGCCTTAACGGTGACGGGCCGTTCCATTGGTGAAAATACAGAGGGTGCGCCGTGTTACGGCCGTGATGTCATCGCCCCCTTTGAACAACCCATTAAACGAAATGCCGGGCTGGCCGTACTCTATGGCAATTTGTGTGCAGACGGGGCCATCATCAAACCGTCGGCGGCCACGCCAGACCTGATGCACCATCGCGGGCGGGCAGTGGTCTTTGAGGACATTGACGATTACCACGCCCGCATTGATGACCCCGACCTGGACGTGGACGCGGATTGTGTGCTGGTTCTAAAGCAGGTAGGGCCAAAGGGGTATCCGGGCATGCCGGAGGTGGGGAATTTTGGCCTGCCCGCCAAATTGCTCAAGCAGGGGGTGACGGATATGGTGCGGATTTCCGACGGCCGTATGTCCGGCACCGCCTATGGCACCGTCGTTTTGCACGTGGCCCCGGAATCAGCCATTGGCGGCGCGCTGGCGCTGGTGCAAAACGGGGACATGATTGAGCTGGATGTGGACGGCCGTCGGCTGCATCTTGATGTGCCTGCCGCCGAACTTTCCCGCCGCCGGGCTGCCTGGCGACCCCGCCCGCCGCACACCGAACGCGGCTACGTCAGCCTCTTCCTGGAACATGTGCAGCAGGCCAACCTGGGTGCAGATTTCGACTTTCTGGTAGGCAAGTCCGGCGCGGCCGTAGCGCATGGGAATCATTAGACATCAAGTGACAGGCTGATCGTAGAGTAAACGGCGTTGACGCGGCGTGGGGGCAACTCTATAATGCCGCCGACTATGACCAAAAAGACCCCTATTTCCCGGTTTGAAAACCTGGCGCAAGAGCTAATTGAAGGATCGTTGGGGCGACTGTTAGGGGGCAGTATGACCCCGGCAGATATTGCTGCCCGCCTGACGCGCGTACTGGAAGACAGCGCCATGAACGGCACGGTGGCTGACACTTACCATTTGCTGCTCCATCCGGCCGACCTGGAAACGCTCCTCACAACCTATCCTCATTTGGAAACAGAACTACAAACACTCATTTTGAGCCGGGCACAGCAGGAAAACTGGCGGCTGCTGGCCAGCCCCCATGTGGTATTGGCAGCCGACGACGAGATGAAGCGGCATGAAGTACATATTCGGGCCATGCGCCAGCGCCGGGTACAGGAGACGACTCAACTGCGCCCGGAAAATGTGGTGGCTGCCGAGGTGATACAGGCTATCCGTGATCTGGATGCGTATTTGATTGTAGACGGCCGTCACCACATCCCCCTCGATAAACCGATCATCACCATTGGCCGCCGCGCCGACAACGATGTGGTGCTGGACGCCGCTACCGTCAGCCGCCGCCATGCCCAACTGCGCTGGCGCTACGGCCATTTTGTGTTGTATGACCTCAGCCAGCGGCACGGCCGTACCAACGTTAACAACCAGCCCATTGCCGAATGTGTGCTGCAACCCGGTGACATCATCACCCTGAGCCAGGTCAAACTCCTCTACGCCGAAGGGCAGACCACGCCCAAAAGAGGCGGGCACAATGCTGACGGCGACGACACCCAGGTGATGCCGCCCGCCAACCCGGAGGTATGATGGACCTGGCTGTGTTGTTATTTGTTTTGCGATTGGTAAGCGCCCTATTGTTGGCAGGGTTTGTGGCCCTGATTGCCTGGTTTATTTACCGGGACATGCGGTTGACGGCGGCGTCATTGGCGGCTGAGGAACGGCCGTCGGGCGTGCTGCGCGTTATTGCCAATGAAAGCGGTGAAGTGGCCCCAGACACCCTCTTCCCCTTGCTGCCCGTCACCAGCATTGGCCGGGCCAGCAGCAATACCATTGTGTTGTCCGATGGTTTTACTTCGTCGGAACATGCGCTGATTACGCGGCGTAATGGGCAGTGGTGGCTGCAAGACCAGGGCAGCCGCAATGGCACCTATTTGAACGAGACGCCGGTGGTGGGCACGGCCGTGATCAGCCCCGGCGACATCATCACCGTCGGCGGCACCCGCCTCAAAATTGAATTCTAAGTACACCGTATAACTCTTTTGAACTTCTAAAGCAATTCACCTGTCATTCCAAGCGAAGTCTTCGGAGTGAGGAATCCTTCTCCTTTGACAGCGCGGAAGATTCCTCGTCGAAGACTCCTCGGAATGACACGAGAAGGTTCAGATCATTTTGATAGCGGTGTACTAAGAGCTGTTAAAAACTGCTCCGCACTTTGGCGGAGATTAGGCGATGGGGAGATTAGGTAGCTGCGGACAGTTTCCCTAATCGTTGGGCCGCTTCTTCTAACGTTTCACGTCTTTTGGGGAAAGCAAAACGGACAACCCCCTCACCAAATCCGGGTACAGAGTAGAAACTGTCGCCAGGCACGGTGGCCACGCCGACTTCGGTGGTCAGCCAGCGGGCAAAGGCCATCGGCGGCAATTGCGCCTGGGGGATAGGGAGATTGGTGTAATCGGCCATGACGTAATACGCGCCCTGGGGCGGGGTAGCGCGGAAGCCACTGTTTTGCAGGATGTCCATCATCAGGGCGCGGCGTTCGTGGTAGGCGGCGGCGCTGGCTTCATAAAAGCTGGCCGGCAAACTGAGCGCGGCGGCGCCGGCGGCCTGCAAGGGGGTGGGGGCGCAAATGGAGGTGAAGTCGTGCAACGGCCGTATCGCCCGCATTAGCTCATCAGGCGCAACCACGTACCCCAGCCGCCAACCCGTCACCGCAAACGTCTTGCCCAGGCCGCTGATGGTGATGGTGCGGTCACGCAGGGCGGGCAGGCTGCCAGGGGAGAGATGGGTACGGCCGTCATACAAAATCCGGTCATAAATCTCATCCGTAATCAACACCAGGTCGTGTTGTACTACCACGTCGGTAATGGCCTGCAATTCGGCGGCGTCCCAGACGCGGCCGGTGGGATTGTGCGGCGTGTTCAGCAGCAGGGCGCGCGTTCGGGGGGTCACGGCCGTTGCCAGCATTTCCGGCGTGAGGCGATAGTCCGGCGGGGTGAGGGGGATGGCAATGGGGTTTGCCCCGGCCATAATGGCTGCCGGCCGAAAATTATCGTGCGCCGGTTCCAAGATGATGACCTCATCACCCGGATTCAACACGGCCATCATGGCGATCACAATCGCCTCGGTGACGCCACAGGTGACGGTGACGTGCTGGTCGGGATGCACGGCCCACCCCAGCCGCTCACTGTAGATTTCGGCCAGTTTTTGGCGCAGCGGCGGGTAGCCCCAGGTGATGGTGTATTGGTTCAGGCCATCGCGCACGGCCGTGACCGCCGCCTCCACAATCGCCTGTTCCGTGCCAAAATCGGGAAATCCCTGGCTCAGATTGATGGCGTTATGCTGGATCGCCAGCCGGGTCATATCCCGGATAACCGATTCACGAAACTGCGTCACCCGCTGCGAAGTCTGCATCCTGATTCTCCTCAAATAAAACCGCAAATGACATGAATTTGTGATTGGAGATTAGAGATTGGATATTACGCCAGTCTCTAATTTCTAATCCCCAATCTCCACTTACAAATTGGCAAACAAATCAATCAAATTGCCGTCAGGATCAATCACTACCGCATAACGCTGCCCCCAAAAGGCGTCCCAGGGTTCTTTGTGGCTCTGATAACCGGCGGTGGTCAGGCGGTGGTATACCGCATCTACTTCGGCGGCGCTGTCACATTTGAAAGCCAGCCCCAGGCGATGCCCTGTTGGGTCGGGCCACTCATCGTTGAAACTCTTGATAACCTCCAGAGTGTCCCAGGCCAGGCGAAAACCACCGGGGGTGACAAATTCGACGTGCCCTTCGTCATCCGCCGCTGCGGGAATGTCCAACCCTAGCAGCCGGTAAAAGCGCAGCGCCGCTGCCATGTCTTGCACAATAATGCCGACTAAATCAGGCATAACCATGAGCTTGTTTAACAACCTCCTTGCGTAGTGGGTGAGGATAGAATGTGCGCATGGTAGCACGGGCGTTCTACTCTGTCAAACGCCAGTAAGCGATAGTGAAATGACATGAGGAGGATGGATAACGTTGGTTTAGAAGGTGAGAATGCAGCGAATGGCGTCTAGCTGGTGGTCGGTGAGTCCTAATTTGTGGAAGTAATTGGCGAAGCTGCCATAGGTATATTGCAGATGGCACAGGGTATCAACAATGGATTCGGGGCGCGCCTGAAGAAGCTGCTCGAATTGGGCCGGATTACGGCCGTTCCAAACCGCTTCCTGGCGATATTGGTGCATGATGGGCTGTAAATAATCATAACTGGCGGCGTAGTCGGCGGCAATGCTTTTGAAGGCGACACCCAGCAAACCCATGAGCAGGGCAATCAGCAGCCCGGTGCGGTCTTTGCCAATCTGGCAGTGGACTAGAAGCGGGTAAAGGTTGGGGTTGGCGACGGCCGTGAGAACCTGTTGAATTGATTGATGGCAGTTATCTAGCACGGCCGTGTACAGATGGGTCAGGCTTTCAGGCATACTGCCCTGGGGAAAGAGGGAGCGCCAACCGGCATAAAAGGGGATGTTCAGATAGGTAATCTGCTCTGATCGGGCAAAAACGTTGGGGTATAACACCGCTTCCTTAGGGTGACGCAGGTCTATGATGGTGCGAATGCCCAGGTTAAACACTGTTTGTTGATCGTTGGCGGTAAGGGCGTGCAGGCTGTCGGCCCGGTAGAGAATGTGGTGGCGCAGGACACGGCCGTCGCCCGTCATGTAGCCGCCCATATCACGCACGTTATAAGCCCCTTCGAGCATAATACGATTCGTGACCAGGTTATTGAATTGTTTACTACTCATATGCGTTTGCACCTGCTTCTGGTAAAATGCGGACTGGCTGGTACTTTAGTACCACAGATCAATTGTGTCAAGCAATCTCATCTTTTCTTCAAGCAGGGGCAGTTTTGGATAGTATTCGTGGATTTATGCAAATAGCCGAAGGCATGGGAGAGGTATTCTTCTGGGCTGCTCTGTTCGTGATTGTGTGCCTGGGAGTATATCGGCTCATAAAGTGGCTGCGCCGTATCCGCATCTCATTTATAGACATGGTGGGGGAGTTAATTTTGTTTGGGCTGTTTGTGATGCCTGCCATCACGATTGGGGCTTATATCGGCAGCATCATTGACAATGCGCTTAGCATGGAAGGGGGGCTAAATATCGCCTTCTTGTTCGCCGGGTTTTTGGCGGGGGCTTATTTGTGGCGACGGGCCTTGGGCCAATAAAGAGCGCCCAGTCATTTAGTCCAGAAGTCCACTCAGCAAGGCGCCTAAACCAAAGACTATCAGGAAGACAGGCCAGATAGCGCTCCAACTCCAACTGAAGAAGAACGTGCAGGCAACCAGGGTGAGAATGAGACCCCAGGTGAAATTGTGGCGCGCCCGATGGGAGAAACGGCCGTCACGCCCATAGCTTTGCACCGCTCCCACCAGCTTGGCAAGACCGGGAACGAGAATAAACAGCGCCCACCAGTTGTGCAGCACTACGCCAAAAACAGTGGTGAGCAACAAGGCCGCGCCAACGGTGACCAGGATGACGCCGCCGATCCACTGGTTATGTTCTTCCCCTTTGTGGCTGATGGGGCGCGGGGCAAAATCGGTCTCGGTGAGGGTCATATTCTCTTTTTCCGCTTCTTTCAAGGCTTCGATATCGTCGCTCATTTTTTTCTCCTTACAGGCTGATAGACAATTCCAACCGGTATTACGCAGGCAGCGACGTTCCGTTGTAATCTGATTTTGCCTGCCAACGGCCGTGTTCCACCATCATACAGGCGTCTTGCACCACCAGCAGGCCGGCGGCACGCGCCTGGACGGCGGCGGCCTCATGCCGGATGCCCGATTGCAGCCAGATAGCCTTCACCCCTACCGCAATGGCTTCGTCAATGAAAGGGAGGACGTTTTCGCTGCGCTGGAAGATGAGCGCCAGGTCTATGAGGTGAGGCACGGCCGTGAGCGTCGCATATGCCTTTTCCCCCAACGCCTCAGTAAGATGCGGGTTTACGGGAATAATGCGGTATCCGTGCCTTTGCAGATAGGCGGGCACATAATACCCGGCGCGAGATGGCTGGCTGGAAAGACCAACAACGGCAATCGTTTTTGTTTGGGCTAAAATAAGTGTACGGCTATCTGGTATCATAATAAGCGTGTATTATAGCGGGGCATACAGCAAAATCAGGAATCTGGGTACGATATGGTTGGAGACAATATACCCTCACCGGCAACAGACCCATCCCATTCTGCCGATGACAAAATGTCGTCGGAGGAAGCGCTGGCGCGCCGGGCGGCAGAATTGGAAGTTGTGGCCCAGGTGGGGTTGGCGATGACAACCATTCTCAATAGCGCCGAGTTGTTGCAAACAGTGGTGGATTTGACACAAGAACGTTTCCGGCTGCGGGCGGTAAATGTCGCCTTGTTGGCAGCGGACGGCCGTACCCTACAAATGGTTGCCGGCGCCGGCGAAATTGGGCGGCAACTAAATGCCACCAAACCAACCATTACCCTGGATCAAACCCCTTCTCTGGTAGCTCAGGCTGCCCGCGCCCGGCAAAGCGTGGTCGCAAATGACGTGGCCAATCATCATGACTACTGGGCGCATCCTATGCTCACCTCTACCCGTTCTGAATTGGTGACACCCATTGTTCTGGCAGACAAACTGTTGGGAGTGCTGGATGTGCAGTCAGAGGAACTAAACCGCTTTGGCCCTGATGACGTGCGTGTATTCCGCATTCTGGCTGCCCAGCTGGGGGTGGCGCTGCAAAATGCCTGGCGCTTTGAAGAAATCAATAAATTCAGCGCCGAATTAGAAGAATCCCGTCACTTTTTAGATTCTATTTTTGAAAAAATCCCCACCCCCATCACGGTGAAGGAAGCGGCTGATTTCCGTTTTGTGCGCGTGAACAAAGCCAGCGAACAGCTAATAGGTTGGAAGGCGGAGGAAGTGGTCGGCAAGAGCAATTATGATCTCTTCCCACTTGAACAGGCTGATCTCTTCACGGCCACAGACCGTGAAACAGTGGCAACCGGGCGTATGATTGAGATACCCCAGCAATATATCCAGACAACCAGTGGTGAGATGCGTCTTCTTTACATTCGCAAAGTGCCCATCGCCGACCCTTATGGAAATATCAAATATATTCTCGGCGTCTCTGAAGACATCACCGAGCAAAACCAACTAGAGCAAACCATTCAGGCTTCCTGGGAACGACGCGGTCGTCAGGTTCAGGTTAGCACGGAAGTGGCTCAGGAGATTGCTGCTGCTTCGGCTTTAGAGGAGATGTTCTGGCGTGTAGTTGACCTGGTGCAGGCGCGCTTTGGTTATTACTACGTGCAGGTGTATACGCTGGAAAATGATGAACTGCGCCTGCAAGCGGGCAGCGGCGAAGCGGGGCGGCGCTTGAAAGAATTGGGGCACAAGATCATGATTGATAATCCTTTGAGTATCATTGCTCAGGCGGCGCAAACGGCCGTGCCCGTGCTCGTCCCCGATGTAACCCTGGTGACAAAGTGGCTGCCCAACATCTGGCTGCCAGACACCCGCTGTGAATTGGCAGTGCCCATTCAGTTAAGGCAAGAGGTGTTGGGCATTTTGGATGTGCAACACCACACCAGCGGTGGGCTGACTACCGAAGACCAGTTGCTGCTGGCCGGTTTGTGCGGCCAGATTGCCATTGCCCTGGATTATCGCCGCGTGGAAGCGCGCCGCCAGCAGGTGGAAAAGCAGCTCAAAAAATCGCTGGTCGAACTGGAAATCAGCAACCGGGAACTTCAGGAGTTTGCCTATATTGCCTCCCATGATTTGCAGGAGCCGCTGCGCAAAATTCAGGCATTTAGCGACCGCTTGCAGACAATGTATGCTGATGCGATGGATGAACGGGGGCAAAATTACCTGCACCGTTTGCGTCATGCCGCTGCTTATACCCAATGGCTCATCACCGATTATTTGACCTTTTCCCGTATCTCAGCCATGTCTCAGGTATGTGTGGCCACCGACTTAACGGCCGTTATCCAATCCGTTACAGATGATTTTGAGTCACATATCCTGGAGGCTAACGCTGCCATCTATATTGCCGATCTGCCGGTTATAGAGGCGGAATGGTCACAAATGCATTTGTTGTTTCGCCACCTGATAAGTAATGCGCTGAAGTTTCGGCAGCCAGACACCCCGCCTCAGATTTACATTTCCGGCAAACTATTGCCAGAATCTGTCGTCTGCCAGATTACTGTGGCGGATAATGGCATTGGCTTCGAGCAACAACACGCCGAGCGCATTTTCCGCGTGTTTCAGCGGCTACACGGCCGTGACACTTACGACGGCACCGGCATGGGGCTGGCAATTTGTCGCAAAGTGGTGGAACGGCATCACGGCCGTATTCAAGCTACCAGCACACCCGGACATGGCGCTACCTTTACCATTACCCTGCCCCTACACCAGCCGGTGGAAAGTGTGGGGGTGAGCAGGTGATCATGTGTTTACGTTTTTGTGTGTTCATGTGATCACATAAACACGCTTGCGGAGGACAATTACATGGAAGCAAACCAGTTTTTGACGGAACTAAACGAATATGGCACGGCCGTAGCCGACGCCCTGGCGCAACTTGAAAAAGACAACATCGTCGCCCGCATCTGGCAACATGACCATACGGTCTGGCGGCCCGACCCGGCCGAAATTAGCAACCGGCTGGGCTGGCTGCACCTGCCCCAAACGATGTTGGCGGAAATAGAACCGATCAACGCCTTTGCCGCCACTGTTCACGCCGCCGGTTTTACCCATGTGCTGCTGTTGGGCATGGGTGGCTCCAGCCTGGCCCCGGAACTATTTGCCAAAACTTTTGACGGGCGTGGCTTGCAATTGTCGGTAGTGGACACCACCGACCCCGACGCTATCTTGGCTTTGAGGCAATCGGTTCCCCTCGAAAAGACGCTGTTCATCGTAGCTACCAAGTCCGGCGGCACGGTAGAGACGCTGTCTGCCTTCAAATACTTTTACAATCTGGTGAACGAGGACACCACCGAACCAGGCCGCCATTTTGTAGCCATCACCGACCCCGGCAGCAGCCTGCAAAAGCTGGCTGCCCGGTACAACTTCCGCGCCATCTTCCTGAGCGACCCGGATATTGGTGGGCGCTATTCGGCGCTCTCCCATTTTGGGCTGGTACCGGCGGCGCTGGCGGGGGTGGATATTGCCCAACTGCTGGCGCGGGCCGCAGCGGCAGCCCACGCTCCAGAAGCGATGCAATTGGGAGCCATCATGGGGGCGCTGGCGCTGCACGGCCGTGACAAACTCACCCTCATCACCGCACCAGAATTGAGCAGCTTTGGTGATTGGGTGGAGCAGTTGGTGGCCGAAAGCACGGGCAAAGAAGGGCAGGGCATCTTGCCGGTGGTGGGTGAACCGTTGGGTAAAGCAGGGGTTTACGGTTCGGATCGGTTGTTTGTTTACCTGCATCTGGTTCCCGATCAGGCAATTACGGCGCAGTTGGCGGCTCTGGAACAGGCCGGGCATCCGGTGGTGCAAATCCGGCTGCGTGATGTGGTTGACCTGGGTGCGCAGTTTATGTGGTGGGAATTGGCAACGGCCGTTGCCGGGCACATCCTGAAGATTCAACCATTTGACCAGCCTAACGTAGAGTCGGCCAAAGTGCTGGCGCGGCAGATGGTGGCCGCTTACCACGAGACGGGGCAGTTGCCGCCGGGCGAAGTGGCGGAGCTGGACGCGGCGACACTGCACCATTTCCTGTCCCAGGCGCAGCCCGGCGACTACGTGGCGCTGCAAGCCTTTGTGCCGCCTACTCCGGCGGCCGACGCAGCGCTGCAAACCTTGCGTCTGTCCATCCGCGACCGGTACAGAGTAGCCACAACCGCCGGGTATGGGCCGCGTTTCTTGCACTCTACCGGTCAATTGCACAAAGGCGACCGGGGCAATGGCCTCTTTGTCCAGTTCACGGCCGAGCCGGTGCAAGATGTACCCATCCCTGATGAAGCGGGTAGCCCAGACGCCAATATGACCTTTGGCGTGTTGATCAAAGCGCAGGCGTTGGGCGATGGCGAAGCTCTGTTAGCCGCCGGTCGCCGTTTTATACGTTTTCATCTGGGCACGGCCGTAGCCGCTGGCCTGGGAGGGTTGATGGGGTGAGCAGGTGAGCAGGTGATGACAATCTCCCAATCTCCTCATCTCTAATCTCCAATCACCAACTTCTTAAGGCAACTATGACCACCAATTCAACCACCATTCTCATTTTTGGTGCATCGGGGGATTTAACACGGCGCAAATTGATTCCGGCGCTGTTCAATTCGTACCGTAAAGGACGGCTGCCAAAGGAATTTCACATTGTTGGTTTTGCACGACGGCCGTGGGACGATGACGAATTCCGTGAACTGCTGCGGGAGGGGATGATGGAATTTGATCCCGACGCATTTACGGAAGAGAAATGGGCTGAATTTGCGCCCCACATCACCTATTTCCGGGGCAATCTGGATACATCCGCCGACTACGCGGAACTGCCGGGCTGCCTGACCGAATTGGAAAACGGCCCGGCCAACCGGCTGTATTACCTGGCTACAGCGCCGGAATTTTTCATCCCCATTGTGCAAAACCTGGGCGCCGCCGACATGGCAAACGAGGCTGATGGCTGGCGGCGGCTGGTGGTGGAAAAGCCGTTTGGTCATGATCTCCAATCAGCGCATGAGCTGAATCAGGCCATCCACCAGGTTTTTGCCGAGCGGCAGGTGTATCGCATTGACCATTACCTGGGTAAAGAAACCGCGCAGAACATCCTCTATTTTCGTTTTGCCAACACCATTTTTGAGCCGGTGTGGAACCGGAATTATGTGGACAATGTGCAGATCACGGTGACGGAAAGTGTGGATGTAGGGCGGCGTGCCGGATATTATGACCAGGCCGGTGTGGTGCGCGATATGTTCCAAAACCACCTGCTGCAATTGATGTCGCTGATCGCCATGGAGCCGCCCACCTCTTTTGCCGCCGACGCGGTGCGCAATGAGAAGGCCAAGTTATTGCAGGCGATACGGCCGTTGCCCCTCTCTGACACCGTGCGCGCCCAATATCAGGGTTATCTGCAAGCCGAAGGCGTAGCCAGCGGCTCGCCGACGCCCACCTATGCCGCGCTCAAGTTATACGTGGATAACTGGCGCTGGCAGGGGGTGCCTTTTTATCTGCGCTCTGGCAAGGCGTTGGCGCGCAAAAACAGCGAACTGGTCATCGTCTTCCAAAAGCCGCCGCATTTGATGTTTGACGCTATTGCCGATACTGATTTTTCTTCCAATGTCCTCTCTATTTGCATCCAGCCAGATGAGGGTATTCACCTGCGTTTTGAGGCCAAAGCGCCGGATTTGACCCGGACGAATTCGGTGGATATGGAATTTCATTACCGGTCGGCTTTTAAGGGCAATTCCCTGCCCGATGCGTATGAACGGCTGCTGTTGGATGCACTGCGCGGTGACGCCTCGCTTTATACGCGCAGCGACAGCATTGAGGCAGCCTGGCGGCTGATGGATCCGGTGATTCAGGGGTGGGAGCAAAACGCCGAGTCGCCGCCGATGGTGGCATATACGCCGGGAAGTTGGGGGCCGGCCGAAGCAGAACAGTTATTACAGCGTGACGGCCGTGCCTGGGTGCTGGGTTGCATGGAACATGAAAAACCCGGCGATTAAAATCGCGGCAACAGAAAGCAAAGTCAGCCTTCGCCGACTATTTCCAGCCGACGAAGGTCGGCTTTGCCTTCTGTTGGTGCAGATTTATCTGCCGCCGCAAATCAAACTGAGAATTGCTGGCCAGTCACAATCATGGTTTGCACGGTTACGGCCGTTTGTTACAATCCGTTGACTCGCTCTCTCCTTGCGTAACGAAATTCTCTACACCGTAAACAGTCGCCGGGCCGAAGGTTGGGACGCCAGCCCAATTTTTTCAGGTGACTGCACCGGCTTCAGGAGGTGATGGTATCGGTTTTGAAGCAAGGTCAGGATGGTTCGTTTGTTCACTTAGCTACCTGATTGTTACCTAACCAGGGAGATATGCACGCACAGACTGTGTAGGGCACGCCGTGACACTATCTGGCAATTGAGGGATTGAGAGCCAGTTGTTACCACTCTGCATAACGGTCGTGTGCTGCTCCCAATACGAGGAGAGATGAAATATGAACGGACAGTTAACCATTAAGAAGCGGCCGGCTGCCAACTGGCCCCGTTACTTGATTTTGGCTGGTTTGATTGGTGCTGTTTTGGGGGTGATGATGCTGGCATTGACGGCCGTGACCCGACCCCAGGTCATTGTCGCCCAAGGCGGCGCATCCATTTGTGGCTTCAAATTCAATGACTTGAATGGCAATGGCACCTGGGAGCAGCCGGGCGAACCGGGTATAGCTGATTGGGAGATTCACCTATTAGCCGGCGGGGGCATCTCAATAACCTTCACCAACATTGATGGATTCTATTGTTTTGATGGTTTGGCCGATGGCCAATATACCGTCATGGAGATGCTGCGACCCGGCTGGCAACAAACCTTCCCTGATCCTGCTACCGGGGCCGGCCACCATGACATTGTCATTGACCCAACTGATCCGGAATATCCGAATTATAATGAAATCAATTTTGGGAATCAGGAAAGGGCTGCTGATGCCGGTATCCATGGCGCCAAGTTTTACGATGCAGACAACAATAGTCAATGGGATTCTGGTGAACCAGGTCTGCCCGGTTGGGTGATCGAGCTAGAAGGGGTGACCACCACGCTTACAACCACCACCGATGCCAACGGCAATTACTGGTTTATGGGTATTCCCACCGGCACTTACACCATCACCGAACAGTTACAGCCGGGCTGGTCACAAACATACCCTCCGGCGGGGAATTGGGTGGTTTCTTACGTGCCTTCGCAAGCCATTGAACATCTAAACTTTGGCAACTATGTGCAGCCTGGCGAGATTCACGGGCAGAAGTTCCATGATACGGATGGCGATGGCGTGAAAGACTCTGGTGAACCCGGCCTGCCGAACTGGCCCATTTACCTGCAAAGTAACAATGGGTTCTGGTCAACCATCACCGATCCACAAGGCAATTACGGGTTCGTGGGCTTGCCGCCTGATAATTACACTGTTACGGAAGGACAACTGCCACCGGTCTGGAATGGTCAGTTTATGCTTCAATGGGTACAGACGTATCCTGCTTCTGGTTCACACATGATTCAGTTGGCGCAAGGACAGGTCGTTCAGAATGTGGACTTTGGCAACTGGCAGGGTGGCAAAAACGACTTCTGCATGATTCCCTGGGACAACCATTTCCTGGACACGGAGTCATTGCAGACGGAGATATACATTTTCAACGCTTCCATGGATCCACAAAAGGCGTACACCGTGCAACTCGTTGGCCCGTCCACGTTTACCGTGACTACACCACTGCCCATTACGCTGAATCCATACCAGTATGGTGTGGTGCAGATTGAGGTTGCGTATCCTGGCATCTTTACCGGGCCAGGCCAAAACGCCATGTTTTACGCCACGGTTACTAACCAGACCACGAACACATCCTTTACCTGCCATGCCGCGCTGTGGTCCTATTCGCCGCAATGGTGGACATTCCCGAATGTGAATTCCGGGCTGGCTGGTGGTATTCCATTTGGATTCACCCAAAACATCAGCTTTACGGTGCAAAATAATGGGCCTGGCGGCGGGCTGCATCTGCCGGCCGGTGGCGGCGACGCAACTTACAAAGTTTGGGCCATGACACGGGGTATCACAGACACCTCAGCCGTCAGCCTCAATGGGTATCCACCGGGCACTGTCATCACCGGTACCATTAGCAATACGCAAGGAATAACAGATATTCCGGTGAGCGTGCGCTATACAGAGTTTATTCTGCTAGGGCCAACAGACATCATTCTGGAATTGGATGTCAATGGAGATGATCAGCCAGATATGGTGACATCTCATCTGGTTTATATTGAGCCACCGCGTCTCTATTTGCCAGTTATCGTCAAGCCATGATTCGGTAATTGGTAAACTGGTATCGGTTAATCGGTGGTTGTTATACTGCAACCACCGATTACCGATTACCGATTACCGACTGCCCGGTGTGGCATTGCAAAATGTAAAGCTGATAACGGGGGCCGGTGGGGGTGTTTTCAAACGAGAGGGTAAATTCCAGTTCTACCGGTTTGTCATAGATGATTTGCAGCCGGTTGAGGGCGTGGCGCATCAGTTTGATGAACCGGGCATCTTGATATAGGGGGTTGAAGGTGATGGCCGGGGTGGGATTGCCTGGGGCGGTCACGGCCGTGCCCATCAAACCTTGCGCCCCATCCATATGCTCTATTACGGCCGTAATGGGAATCATCTCAAACTGGTTCGTCTCCAGGTTCACAACCTTGATGGTTTGCTGGTTAGCCTGCATCAGTTGGCTTTCCGGTGCATCTGGCTGCTGGCGTGTCTGGTTCAAGGCGATGATACACGACTCCTGCCCGGCGGCTTCACTGCTCAACCGGTCGGCAAACCCCCACACCAACCGCAAGCAGCCATCCTCTTTGCGGGCGCCGGCTTCGGCGTGGAAAGGGTTCTCGCTCCAACCGGCGCCGACAATGGTGGGGAAAAAGTAACGGCCGTGCCGCTCCCCAATGAGCGGCTGCACCATAATCGCCATCCGCTCATCATAATCAATCAGCCCAAATTTCTCGCGTTCGCGCATGGCATTGGGGTTAAAGGTGCTGGCATAAATGCGGCGAATAGCATTGCCCAAATCTGCTAGATTTTGCGCCGCTGTGCCCTGGTTGGGGCAAAAAACGGTGGCATACTTCCCGGCAAAAGCATAATCCAGATGATCTTCCAGCAACGATGAGGAGCGCACGATAAAGGGACGGCCGTGAAACTGCTTGAGCACTTCCTGGAGATTGTCTACCAGAAAATCTGGCAATTCACCGGCCATACAGGCAGCCACAATTTCCGGGTATTGCGCCTGCCGTTCGGCGTCAGGCAAATACTTCTGGTTGACAAACCGCTCCATCCGGTTGAGATACAAGAACTCATAGATGAGTTCAGAGCCGACAAAAAATGTTTCCGGCACATGCACATACGGCCGTAAATCTGGCCCCAACTCCGCCCGGTTAAGCTGCAAAATTCTCCAGGCCAGTACCATGCCGCTGGCTTTGCCGCCAATTTTGCCCCGCCCGATCAAGCGTTCGTAAACCCAGCGCAGATCGCGGATGGAGAAGACATTTTTGGCGACTGCAATAAAAGGCAGTTGATCACTCATCAACCGCTTGATCAACACCACCTTTATCTCTTCCAGATGGTGTTTAATCTTCTCTTGCTCTGGCGGTGGCAGAGCATCATAGTTTTCGCCCTGTTGGAAAAGCAGCGCCCAGGGCGCCACTTCCGGGTTAAAGGTTAACTCCAGTTTGCTGGTGGCGACCTGCTGATTGCGCATCTCTTCCACCAGTTGGTCCAATAACGAGCTGCCCAGATTGTTGGCAAAGAGGGCGTCGGTGTGATAGTCACGGATGATTTCCAGGCGGCGCTGCCAGGCGCTTTCGTCTTCCTGCGACACCGGATCGTGCAAACCTTCGCGCCGCTGCGATTCCATGGCCAGCTCTTTTACTTCTTGCTCAAAGTCAGTTTTGGAGATGACACCGCGCTGGAACAGTTCTTCGCGCATGCGCAGGCGAATGCGGTCGCTGAGAATCGGATATTGCGCCAGTTTAACGTAAACGTCAATGGCGGGTGTTGTGCTGCGTAAAGGGGCAGTGGGCATGGGTTGGGAAGAGATTGGAGATTGGAGATGGAGAGATTTAATCTCCCAATCTCTAATCTCCAAATCTCTCGTCTCCTATTTCTGAACAGCATCCAATAAATTTTTAGTAATGGCGGCAATGTCCGCAACGGCCGTGTGAAATGCCGCTTCATTCACCTTTGATGGTTTCTGGTAACCGGTCACTTTGCGCACAAATTGCAGCGCGGCCGCCTGACATTCCTCATCGGTAGCCTGGCGCTCCGGTTGGCGCAATCGTTTGATGTTTCGACACATATTTCTCTCCAAATCAATCACGGTGGCCGGTTTCAGCCCCTCATCACCACCCACCAGCTTACGATTGGCCAGGCAGCGTAAAGTAAAACAGGCTACCCTGCCCTGGTGTACTCTCCACCCCTACTTCACCGCCCAGCTTTTCCACAATGCGGTACACAATAGACAATCCGAGGCCATGACTGTCATGCCGACTTTGGTCCAGGCGGGTAAACTCTTTGAACAGCAGGGGGACATAATCCGGGGGGATGCCGGGGCCATTGTCACGCACCCAAAAACGAACCTGGTGGTTATTCTGATACACAGCACCACACTCCAGTTTCGGCGGCTGGCCGCCATACTTCAGCCCATTGCTCAGGTAGTTGCGCCATACCTCCTCGATCCAGGGGGCATAACCAACGGCCGTCGGCCATTCAGCCGGGTATCTTATTTGCCCACCGCTTTGCTGGATGAGGCCGGCCAGTTGCGCTTCGGCATGGGTGATGAGTTCGTGCATGTTCAGCACGGCCGTTTCCACTTCTTGATTGCGCACCTGTGACAACAGCAAAAGCTCGCGGATGATAGAATCCATTTTTTTGCTGGACATCTCAATCTGGCCCACCATCTCCAACGCTTTCGGCGATGAAGCGCCATTAAGCTGCCGCCGCAACACCCCCGCGTAACCCTGAATAGTAAACAATGGCCCTTTGAGATCGTGGGCTACCGTGTGGGCATATGCTTCCAACTCCGCGTTGTTGATCGCCAGTTCCCGATTCATGCTCAACAATTCTGCATTCTGTGTTTCCGCGATGCGCTGGTAATGTACTACCAGCCGGGCAATAAGGTAGGATGGGACGCCGCTACAGACAATGGCAATGGCCAGAGCGGGACGAATGCTATCCATATTGCCGGTGAAGAACATGAGCACGGCCGTGACCAGTAACGCCAACGCCAGAGAAATGACGGTAATTTTCCACGGCCGATTAATGAGTTGAAAGCTCCTTTGTGGGAATCTATGAGATTTCAGGATACTGTGGTCTGTCATTTGAACTGCTCTATCTACACGTTAACCTCGGTATCGTAGCATACCCTGTTTGTTTGGGCTATCCCCCGGTAGTGTGAGTGTGTGAGTGAGGCGGGTTTTTGGCAGTGGGGACACGGCCGTTGTGCAATTCGCACAAGAAAAGCCAGTATGTTTTGTCTATTTGCATCTGGCGCGTTTGCCGGTACACTGGATACACTTACGATAGAACTTACACAGCCTGTAGCTGGAGATTTATGAGCGTATTTGTACTTAGCCTCGTCCTTATTATTGTCCTTATTATTCGCAATAAGGAGCAATTACTGTTGGGTAGAGGTTAAGGCAAACAAAAGACAGGTCACAAAGCAACCACAAAGCCGCCCCCAACAGGGCGGCTTTTTTATTTTCGTTCGTAGTAGGCGATTTATCGCCCCGGAACGGCGATAAATCGCCTACTACAAACACGACAGAAGGAGAGATTCCATGAGCGAAATGAAAACTGGCGGACAGATCATCTGGGAAAGCCTGCTCGCCGAAGGCGTGGAAGTGGTGTTTGGCCTGCCCGGTGGGGCTATCCTGCCCGCCTATGATGATCTGGCAAAATATGAATACCCCATCCATCACGTATTGGTGACGCACGAACAAGGCGCGTCACACATGGCCGATGGCTACGCCCGTTCCACCGGGCGGGTGGGCGTCTGCATGGCGACATCCGGCCCCGGGGCCACCAACCTGGTGACGGGGCTGGCGACAGCCTATATGGACTCCACGCCCATCGTAGCCATCACCGGGCAGGTGCCCACCTCATTGTTGGGGCGGGACGGTTTCCAGGAGGCGGACATTCAGGGGGTGACGCTGCCCGTCACCAAACACAATTACCTGATCACCAATATCCGCGACCTGCCCGATGCCCTCAAAGAGGCGTTTTACATTGCCCGCACCGGCCGGCCGGGGCCGGTGCTGGTAGACGTATGTAAAGATGCCTTGCAAGCGTCCATGCCCTTCACCTACCCCACCAAAGTGAACCTGCCGGGGTATAACCCCAATTTGAATACGCCAGATGCTACGGCCGTCACCCGCGCTGCCAAACTCGTCAATGAAGCCCAACGGCCGGTCATCGTCGCCGGGCAAGGCGTCTCCATCGCCCGCGCCGAAGCCGAACTGCGCCAACTGGCCGAAAAGGCCAACATCCCGGTGGCTACCAGCCTGTTGGGCATTGGCACCTTCCCGGCCACGCACCCCCTCTCCATCAGTTGGGGCGGGATGCACGGCGAGGCCTATTGCAACTATGCCTTGCAGGAGTGTGACGTGCTGCTGGCGGTGGGGGCGCGGCTGGACGACCGGCTGACGGGCGCGTTTGATACCTTTGCCCCCAAAGCCAAAATCATCCACGTGGACATTGACCCGGCGGAGATGGGCAAAAATATCACCATAGACACGGCCGTCATCGGCGACGCGCTGCTGGCGCTGCGGGCACTGCTGCCGCAGGTGGAAGCGAACGAACACCCCGCCTGGCTGGAGCAGATCGCCGAGTGGAAATCGGAAACGAGCTACCGCGACATTTTGCAGCAAGAGTCGGATGAACTGGTGGCCCCCTATGTGATGCGCAGTTTGTGGCACGCGACGGGGGAGGGCAACGGCCGGGCCACCGTTGTCACCGATGTCGGCCAGCACCAGATGTGGGAGGCGCAGTATTACCACCACAACCGGCGGCGCAGCCTGCTCACCAGCGGCGGCCTGGGCACGATGGGCTACGCCCTGCCCGCGGCCATTGGCGCGCAGATGGGCAACCCTGACCAGGAAATCTGGGTGGTAGCCGGCGACGGCGGCTTCCAGATGACCATGATGGAACTCTCTACAGTGGTGCAGGAGCGGCTGCCCATCAAAATTGCCATCATCAACAATGGTTATCTGGGCATGGTGCGCCAGTGGCAAGACGTGTTCTACAACAAACGCCACTCCGGGACGCCGCTGTTTAACCCCGACTTTGTGAAGATTGCCGAGGCCTATGGCATTCGTGGCCGTTCGGTGACGCGCCGCGAAGAGGCGTATGACGCCATCCAAGAAGCGCAAGCGCACGACGGCCCCTACCTGCTGGATTTCCAGGTGGAAGAGTTTACCAACGTCTACCCGATGGTAGCCCCCGGCAAGAGCAATGCGGACATGATCCGGCGGCCGGCGCCGGCGTTTCGGAGTGAAGAGTAAGTGCGTTTGTAGTAGGCGATTTATCGCCGTCAAATGGCGATAAATCGCCTACTACAAACAGGGAGAAGAAAAATGACAGAAAATGGGATAAAACGACACACATTAATTGCCTGGATGGAAGATAAACCGGGGGTGTTGAACCGGGTGGCGGGGCTGTTCGGCCGGCGCAATTTTAATATCGAAAGTCTGGCGGTCGGGCACAGCGAGACGCCGGGCATCAGCCGCATGACCTTTGTGGCGCGGGGCACCGACCGGGATATGCGCCAGGTGCGCACGCAGTTGGACAAGCTGATCAACGTGACGCGCATTGAGGACGTGACCTATAACGACCCGGTGATGCGCGAACTGGCGTTGATTAAGGTGCAGGCCACCAGCGAAGAGCGGGCCGAGGTGATGCAGTTGGTGGATATTTTTCGCGCCCAGATTGTGGATGTGACTCTGGATTCGCTCATCATCCAGATTGTGGGCAAGGAGAATCAGGTCAATTCGCTGATCGAACTGCTGGGTAACTTTGGCATCATCGAGATGGTGCGCACGGGCCGGGTAGCCATGGTGCGCGGCGCGGCTTCACAGACTGGGGTGGTGGACACGGCCGTGCCGGTGTATGGGAATGGACATCATTGACCGTAATCCGTAAATCGTAACCCGTAATCCAAAGTCGGATCACGGGTCACGGATTACGGATAACGGATTACCGATAACGGATTACGAAATTTAGGAGAACAGAGAGTGGCAAACATTTATTACGACAAGGATGCAGATTTGGGCTTGCTGGATGGCAAGAAAATTGCGGTATTGGGGTATGGCAGCCAGGGACACGCCCATGCGCTGAACCTGCGCGATTCCGGCGCGGATGTGCGCGTGGGGCTTTACCCCGGCAGCAAGTCCTGGGCGAAGGCCGAAGCGGACGGGCTGACGGTGAAAAACGTGGCCGACGCCTGCGCCGAGGCGGATGTGATCATGGTGCTGCTGCCGGACACCACGCAGGGGGCGGTGTACAAAGAGTCCATCGAGCCGCACCTGACGGCGGGCAAGACGCTGATGTTTGGGCACGGTTTCAACATCCGTTTTGCCCAGATTGTACCCCCCGCGAATGTGGACGTGAGCATGATCGCCCCCAAAGCGCCGGGGCACCGGGTGCGCGAGGTGTTTGTGGAAGGGGTGGGCACACCGGCGCTGTTGGCCGTGCATCAGGATTATTCGGGGCAGGCGAAACAGTTTGCCCTGGCTTATGCCAAAGGGTTGGGCTGCACCCGCGCCGGGGTCATTGAAACGACCTTTGCCGAGGAGACGGAGACGGACTTGTTTGGCGAGCAGGTGGTGTTGTGTGGCGGCGTGGCGGCGTTGGTGGAGGCGGGCTTCAATACACTGGTAGAAGCGGGCTACCAGCCGGAGATCGCCTATTTTGAATGTTTGCACGAACTGAAATTGATCGTTGACCTGTTTTATCGCGGCGGGTTGAGCTACATGCGCTACAGCGTCAGCGACACGGCCGAACACGGCGACTATACCGGCGGCCCCAAAATCGTCACCGACGAGACGCGGCGGGCGATGAAACAAATTCTGGCGGACATCCAAACCGGCGCGTATGCCGAGGGATGGATTGATGAGAATGTGAACGGCCGTCCCTGGTTTGAACAACGCCGCACCGAAGCCCGCAGTTCGCAAATTGAACAGGTGGGTAAAGAACTGCGGCAGATGATGCCCTGGTTGCAGCCGGTGGAGATTGAGTGAGTGATTGAGTGTCATGTATCAT
Organism: Chloroflexota bacterium; assembly: GCA_014584575.1. Lineage (GTDB taxonomy): Bacteria > Chloroflexota > Anaerolineae > Promineifilales > Promineifilaceae > CAADGU01. The sequence goes on along the minus strand of JACTMP010000045.1, from coordinate 38,296 downwards.
GTGTCAGGTGTCAGGTATTAAGAGACTTGACACATGACACTTGACACATGACACCTCTCCGAAGGAGATGGGCGCATGGATACGGTGCTGGTTTTTGATACGACGCTGCGGGATGGTGAGCAGTCGCCGGGGGCGACGCTGAATGTGGAGGAGAAGTTGGAGATTGCCCGGCAGTTGTCACGGTTGGGCGTGGACATCTGCGAGGCGGGGTTCCCTATCGCTTCGCCGGGTGACTTTGAGGCGGTGCGGCGGATTGCGGAGGAGGTGGGGCCGCTTACCGACGGCCGTAAATCCGGCCAACCCATGACCATCGCCGGTCTCGCTCGCGCCAACAAAGACGACATCCAGCGGGCATATGACGCCGTGAAAGTAGCCCCCCGCCATCGCATCCACACCTTCCTGGCCACCAGCGACATCCATCTGAAACACAAATTGAAGATTGACCGGGAGGAGTGCGTGGAGCAGGTGATCACGGCCGTGAGCTTTGCCCGCTCGCTCTGTGCGGATGTGGAATTTTCGCCCGAAGACGCCGGGCGTTCTGACCCTGACTTTCTGGTGCAGGTGTTGAGCCAGGCGATCCAGGCGGGCGCAACCACCCTGAACATTCCCGACACGGTGGGCTACACCACGCCGGAAGAGTTTGGCCGGTTGATCCGCTATTTGCGCGAAAACACGCCCGGCGCGGACAAGGTGATCTGGTCGGTGCATTGCCACGATGACCTGGGGCTGGCCACGGCCAACACGCTGGCTGGCGTACAAAATGGGGCGCGCCAGGTGGAAGTGACCGTTAATGGCATCGGCGAGCGGGCCGGCAATACCTCGTTGGAAGAGGTGGTGATGGCCATTCAGACACGGCCGCAGAACTTTAGCGTGCAGACGAACATTGACACCGCCCAGATCACCAAAACCAGCCGCATGGTCAGCGCCTACACCGGCATGGTGGTGCAGCCAAACAAGGCTATCGTCGGCGCGAATGCTTTTGCCCATGAGGCCGGTATTCACCAGGACGGGATGCTCAAAAACCAGCAAACGTATGAAATTATGCGGCCGGAAACGGTGGGGCTGAATGCGTCGAAGCTGGTGTTGGGCAAACATAGCGGCCGTCACGCCTTCCGCACCCGCATTGAAGAACTGGGCTACACCGACCTGGACAAAGAGGAATTGGACGCGGCGTTCAAACGGTTCAAGCGGCTGGCAGACAAGAAAAAGGTGGTCACGGATGCGGACATTCAGGCGATTATCGCTGACGAGGTGTTCCAACCGCCGGAAATCTGGAAGCTGGAACAGATTCAAATTTCCTGCGGCGATCACAGCATTCCCACGGCGTCCGTCTGCCTGGTGGGGCCGGATGGTGAGCAGCACCGGGATGCGGCGCTGGGCACGGGGCCGGTGGATGCCGCGTACCAGGCGATCAACCGCATCATTGGGGTGCGCAACCGGCTGATGGAGTTCACCATTAACGCGGTGACGGAAGGTTTAGATGCCCAGGCGGAAGCGACGATTCGCATTCAGCCGGAGAATGGGGAGCGGGAATATGGCCTCAATCCGCAGACGAACCAGGCGTTTATCCGCTCGTTTAGTGGGCATGGGGCCAGCACGGACATTGTGGTGGCCTCGGCCCGCGCCTACCTGAGCGCCCTGAACAAGATGCTGGCGGCGCGGGAGGAAGAGGTGAGCGTGGTGGAGAGGTAAATACGGTGATTGGGAGATTGGGAGATTAGGAGATTGAGCGAAACAAATCTCCTAATCTCCCAATCTCTTAATCTCTTCTTGAAGAAATGGCTCAATTTTACGATTCTCTCAATGACAAATTGACGGCTTTCATCAAAGAGCAGCACCTCTTTTTTGTGGCGAGTGGGACTGGTGACGGCCGTATCAACCTCAGCCCCAAAGGGATGGATACATTCCGGGTGTTGGGTGCGAGCCGGGTGGCGTTTATGAACCTGACGGGGTCGGGCAATGAGACGGCGGCCCATTTGCTGGTTAATAGTCGCCTCACCATCATGTTCTGCTCGTTTACAGAGAAGCCGTTGATACTCAGGTTATATGGACACGGCCGTGCCGTTCATCGGCGCGACGCGGAATGGGATGAATACGCCCCCCTGTTCCCAGATTCGGTGGGCAACCGGAACATCATCCTCATGGAGGTGGAATCGGTGCAAACTTCGTGTGGGTTTGCCGTGCCGTACTACGAATATGCGGGGGAACGGCCGTTGCTGACCGAATGGGCCGAAAACCGGGGCGAGGATGGTCTGCAAAAGTATTGGGTGGAAAAGAACCAGGTAAGCATTGACGGCCTGCCGACGAAGCTGTTGAGAGATTGAGAGATTGGAAGATCAAGAGATTGCATAGAATCCAAATTCCAGGCCATGTGTCATTCCGAACGGAGTCTTCGGAGTGAGGAATCCCACATAAAGACGCCATAGGGATTCCTCGTCGAAGACTCCTCGGAATGACACTTTCCCAAAATTTGGACCTACATATAGAAATATGACCATTACGCAAAATGTGTTAGGTGATACCGTCAATGACACCGTCTGGCAGGGCGGCGAACTGGCAAACAGCTACCTGAACGGGGTACGCGGTGCGATTCCGCTGGCGCAGACGCAAATTGAGACGATGCTGCGGCTAATTCGTTGGTCGCAAGAAGAGGTTGACTTGGTGCTTGACCTGGGATGTGGTGATGGCATTTTGGGGCAGGCGGTGCTGGATCAATACCCGGCGGCGCGGGGCATCTTTGCCGACTTTTCCACGCCCATGCTGGCGGCCGCGCAAAAGCGATTGGCCGGGTATGGGGAGCGGGTGCGGCTGGTGGAAGTGGATTATGGACAGGCCAATTGGCAATTGTCAATTGATAATTGTCAATTCGATGTGATCGTTTCTGGGTATTCGATTCATCATCAGCCGGACGGCCGTAAACGCGAACTCTACGCCGAACTGTATGACCTGCTCACGCCGGGTGGCATCTTTGTGAACGTGGAGCACGTCGCTTCCCGCTCGAAGTGGGGGGAGATGTTGTTTGAGGAGGTCTTTGTGGATGCGATGGTGGCCTACCACCGGCAAAACGGCAACGGCCAACCCCGCGAACAGATCGCCCACGAGTTGTATAACCGGCCGGATAAAGCAGCAAATAAGCTGACGGCCGTAGAAACCCAATGCGATTGGCTGCGGGACATCGGCTTCATCCACGTGGATTGTTATTTGAAGTATTTTGAACTGGCGGTCTTTGCTGGCGTGAAACCAAAAGGCATGTAAATGAGCAGGTCATGTATAATTTGCCCAAAGGAGAGTGAACGATGCTCCAAACATTTAGAGGGATCATTGACCAAAACGGAAAGGTAAGAATTCTTGAGCCAGTCAAGTTGCCCGTTTCACGCCAGGTAATCATCACTATTCTCGACGAAGAGCCTGCCGAGGATCAGATCAATCTGGCTCTGTTAAGCGAAGTTGCACTGGCACGGGATTGGGAACGGCCGGAGGAGGATGAGGCGTGGTCACACTTAGCCCAGCTTCCGTCGTTGTGATTCCCTTTCCTTTTTCAGACCTGTCCGCTGCCAAACTGCGCCCGGCTGTTGTGTTGGCGGATACAGGTCAGGGTGACTGGCTGTTATGCCAGATTACCAGCAATGCCTATATTGACCCTACGGCCGTACAACTAACAAACGCTGAATTGAGCAAAGGCACATTAAACACGGTCAGTTTTGCCCGTCCGCTCAAGTTGTTCACGGCCAACAGTAGTTTAATCGTCAAACGTATTGCCATCTTGAAGGATGATGCCTTCAAAACCATTCTGACCGCGACGATTGCCGTGTTGCAACAAAACATGCCAAAGTAAAGGTTTGCCGGTGTGAAGCCCAAATGACTGTTGTTTTTGCCATCCTACTCCTATTCGGACTCCTTTTGATCTATGTCTTCGTTTCGGGGCCAAAATTACCACCTGAAACGGATGCCGTGATTGATGAGGTTCTAAAAAGTGAACTACCGGAACTCATTGTCGGCGAAACGGGGTTAGTTTTGTCCGGCGGATTAAATATCTGGTATGAAAGCATTCTCCCGGAAGAAACGCCTAAAGGAACCGTGCTGCTCATCGTGGGCAGTGGGGCGGATGCCTTGATGTGGCCGCCAAAATTTGTGCAGGCTTTCGTGGACGCGGGCTATCGGACTATTCGCTACGACCACCGCAGCACGGGAATGTCTGATTGGGTTAAAGATTGGGATCGAAAGAACCCCTATTCGGTTGTGGATATGGCCGGCGATGCGATGGCGGAGCTGGATGTGAACGAGATTCAAAAGGCGCATCTTGTCGGTCTCTCATTGGGTGGCATGATCGCGCAGGAAGTGGCAATCAATCATCCTCACCGGGTGGCCTCGCTCACTTTAATGATGACATCCGGTTATGTCGGCGATCCGGATATCCCCGGTTTATCATCCCGTTATTTTCTTGAATCTGCGGTCAAGGGTATCCCGTTATTAAAGTACCGCCTCATGGGTGGCGAGAGAAATCTGATCAAGGAACGCATTGCTAAACAGGTGGTGGGGCTGGGATATGATGGTTTGGATATTAAGGAGATTGCCGAAGTCGTTTTGTATGATCGACGAAAACGAAGGGGTATTAACGTGCGTGGCGCGTTTCAACATCTAACGGCCGTGACTGTTTCCGGCTCACGCTACGATGGACTGGGTACACTCAACGTACCGACATTTGTTATTCATGGCACGGCCGACCAGGTAATCCCCATCGCGCATGGCCGGAAACTGGTAGAAGTGATTCCCGGCGCAGAGGGCTGGTGGCTTGAGGGCGTGGGTCATGTTTTTCCAATACAAGATACGCAGGTATTGACGGAGAGAATCATCACCCATATTGAGTGCCAATAGGGCAACGGCCGTGCGAAATAGGCTTTATACACGTGGATTGTTATCTGAAGTATTTTGAACTGGGCGTGTTTGCCGGTGTCAAACCGGGAACGGAAGATTGAGAGATAGGTTTAAGATAGCCACTCACTATCAGGAAGAGATCAGATGAACATTGAAGTTCGCCGTTTGCAACCCGGAGATGAGCCATTGGCCCTGCAAATTGTGCGTGATTTGATACCGGAAAGTGAACGCGACGGCCGTGAACCGGGCCTTGACCATCTGCAACGTTTGCTGGCTCAAGATAGCGTTTATCAAATAGCGGCAATGGATGGCAATATCCCCGTCGGATTTTTAACCGCGTACAGAATGCCCGCGCTCTCTTGTGACGCCTCAATGGTGTATATCTTTGAAATTGAGGTGGCGGCGACTTACAGGCAGCAGGGGGTTGGCAAACAGTTGGTTAATCTTCTCAAAACTCTCTGCCGGGAAGATGGTGTAGAAGATATGTGGGTGGGTACTGAAAATGACAACGTGGCGGCCAAACGACTTTACGAGGCTACCGGCGGAATCTGTTCATATCCGGACAATTGCGAATTCGTTTATCAACTTTTAGAGGACAAAAATTAACATGAGCACACCAAAGACGATTATTGACAAAATTTGGGAAAACCATGTGGTGGCGGAGGAGGAGGGCAGCCCGGCGGTGCTGTATATTGACCTGCACCTGATTCACGAGGTCACGTCGCCGCAGGCGTTTACGGGGCTGCGGGAACGGGGGTTGAGGGTGCGACGGCCGTCGCAAACCATCGCCACCATGGATCACAGTATCCCCACCACGCCCATCGGCGTGCCCATCAGCGATGCCATCGCCGCCAAACAGATTGCCACGTTGGAACAAAACTGCCGCGACTTTGGCATCCAGCTATTTGGCATGGACAGCCCCAACCGGGGCATTGTGCATGTGATTGGCCCGGAACTGGGGCTGACGCAGCCGGGCATGACCATCGTCTGCGGCGACAGCCACACGGCCACCCACGGCGCGTTTGGCGCGTTGGCCTTTGGCATTGGCACGTCGGAAGTGGAGCATGTGCTGGCCACCCAATGCCTGCTGCAAACGAAGCCGAAGACGTATGCGGTGAATGTGGTCGGCCGTTTGCCCGCCGGTGTGGCCTCCAAAGACATCATCCTGCTGCTGCTCTCCAAAATCGGTATTGGCGGCGGCACCGGGCATGTCTTTGAGTATCGCGGCGAAGCGATTCGTGGGCTGACGATGGAGCAGCGCATGACCATCTGCAACATGAGCATTGAAGGTGGGGCGCGTGCCGGTCTGGTTGCGCCCGATGATGTCACCTTTGACTATCTGGCAGGACGGCCGCACGCGCCGCAAAACGGAGCCTGGGATGAGGCCGTGACTGGTTGGCGGGCATTGGCAACCGATGACGGGGCCACATTCGACAAATCTATTGACCTGGACGTGAATGACCTGGAACCGATGATCACCTATGGCACGAATCCGGGACTGGGTATGAAGATTACGGCCGTCGTCCCCGACCCCATGGACATCCCCGACCTGAGCGAACGGCAGACGGTGGAAAAGGCGCTGGCCTACATGGATTTGCAGCCGGGCCAGCCGCTGCTGGGCAAACCGGTGGATGTAGTCTTCATCGGCTCCTGCACCAACAGCCGCATCTCTGATTTGCGGCAGGCGGCCACCATCATTCAGGGTCGCAAAGTGGCCGCCGGGGTGCGCGTCATGGTGGTACCCGGTTCGCAGGATGTGAAGAAGCAAGCGGAAGCGGAAGGGCTGGACCGCATCTTCAAGGAAGCGGGCGCGGAATGGCGGGAAGCGGGCTGCTCGATGTGTATTGCCATGAATGGCGACCAGTTACAGCCGGGTCAGTACGCGGTCAGCACCAGTAACCGCAATTTTGAAGGGCGGCAAGGCAAAGGCGGCCGTACCTTTCTCGCCAGCCCTCTCACGGCGGCGGCTACGGCCGTAACCGGGCGGGTGACGGATGTAAGGACTTTGTAATCGGTTGGTCTACCGATTACCGATTACCGAAAGGAAACTCCATGCAAAACCCCTCCTATCAGGTTGACGTGAAACTGGCGGTAGAATTTGTGAAGCAACTGCTGACGCAGGTGGATGAGGCGGCGGCGCTGGTGTTGATTGGCGACCTGTCCCGTTTCCGCGTGGGCGATCTGTTGGGCGTGACGCGGGAGGAGATTCCGGTGGCCGATGAGGTGTATCGCGCCAGCTACGGCCGTGTCCATATCCCCTTGCTCGGCCTGAACAAATACCACCTGAAAAAGGAAGCGCTGGCCCACGTGGGGCTGCGCACGTTGGTACGGGAAGTGCAGGTGGAGCGGTACGGCCGTTTGCTCTGCCACTCCCCCAACTTTTTTCAGGACGGCGCCTGGCTGACCGATTGGTTTCAACTGGAATTCCTGCAATCGTTGGAAGAGGATGGGGTGATCAAAGTGGCGATGGCACGGCCGTCGGCGCAGTTGAAAGGCAGGATTTATCATCATTGGAAGATGGAGATTGGGAGATTAGGTGATTAGGAGATTGCATAATCAGTTGACCGCAATGAGAGGAGTGTGCATCCTCAGATGCACACCGGTTCGCATCTGAGGATGCGAACTCCGCTTCGATCTACAGATAATCTCTCAATCTCCAAATCTCCAAATCTCTCTGGAGACAACCATGCAAGCATTTACGACTTTAACCAGCCACCTGGTGGCCATTCCGATAGAGAACATTGATACCGACCAGATTATTCCGGCGCAATTTTTGAAGACGATCAGCAAACAAGGGTTGGGCCAAAATCTGTTTTACCATTGGCGTTACCGGGAGGATGGGTCGCCCAACCCTGATTTTGCCCTGAACCGGCCGGAAGCGCAGGGGGCCAACATTTTGCTGGCAGGTGACAATTTTGGCTGTGGTTCCAGCCGGGAACATGCGCCGTGGTCGTTGATGGATTATGGCTTCACGGCCGTGATCAGCACCAGTTTCGCCGACATTTTCCGCAATAACTCGCTCAAGAACGGCCTGCTGCCCGTCATCGTAGACGAAGCCACCCACCGCCAACTCCTCAGCCTGGTGGAGGAAGACCCGACAACCCAGGTGACAATTGATCTGGCAAAACAGACGGTGGTGTTGCCGGACGGCCGTGCCGTCCCCTTCCCCATTGACGCCTTCAGCAAAACCTGCCTGCTCGAAGGGCTGGATCAATTGGGTTACCTGCTCAAGCAGGAAACACGCATCGCCGAATACGAAGCAGCATTTCCGGCAAGAGTCAATACTTCTGGATGATAACATTAGCCCACCACGACAGATGAAAATCAAAGATTACGCAGATTTCACCGATTAACAAATCTGCGCAATCTGCGTAATCTTTGATTATTTTCGGGACAAACCATGACCAAAATCTTCCTTTATGACACGACACTACGGGACGGGACACAGCGCGAGGGAATCTCTTTGTCGCTGGACGACAAGCTCAAAATTGCCAAGAAGCTGGATGAATTTGGCATTGATTACATCGAGGGTGGCTGGCCGGGATCGAATCCCAAGGATATTGAATTTTTCCAACGGGCGGCCAACATGGAGTGGCAACATGCCAAAATTGCCGCCTTTGGCAGCACCCGGCGCAAGGGGGTGACGGCCGTTGAAGATGCCAATTTGCGCCTGCTGATTGAGGCCAACACACCGGTCATCACCCTGGTGGGCAAAAGTTGGGATTTGCACGTCACCGACGTTTTAGAAGTCAGCCTGGAAGAAAACCTGGCGATGATTGGCGAGAGCGTGGCCTACTGCAAAAGCCATAACAAAGAACTGGTCTATGACGCCGAACATTTCTTCGATGGCTACAAGGCGAACCCGGAATATGCCACCGCCACGTTGAAGGCGGCGGCCGTCAACGGCGCGGACAGTGTGGTTTTGTGTGACACCAACGGCGGCACGCTGCCCTGGGAAATCGAGGAAATCATCCGCAACGTGCGCGAGGAGTTGGGGCCAAAGGTGGCGATTGGCATTCATACCCATGATGATGGGGAGTGCGCGGTGGCGAATACGCTGACGGCCGTGCGCCTGGGCGCAACCCAGGTTCAGGGCACCATCAACGGCTACGGCGAGCGCGTAGCCAACGCCAACCTGTGCAGCATCATCCCCGATTTGCAGCTCAAAATGGGGTACGACTGCGTCCGCGACGAGCAGTTGCGGCGGCTGACCGAACTTTCGCGCTACGTGGCGGAGGTTGCCAACCTGGAACTGGATGACCACCAACCCTTTGTCGGCCAAAGCGCGTTTGCCCACAAAGGGGGCATTCACGTGGCCGCCATGCTCAAAAACCCACTCAGCTACCAGCACATCGAGCCAACCCTGGTGGGTAACCAGCAGCGCAGTGTCGTCTCCGAGCTATCGGGTCGGGGCAACCTGGTGGACAAGGCCGCCCAATTTGGCATCAGCACCGAGGGGCTGGATTTGCGCGGCGTGTTGGAGCAGATCAAGCAGTTGGAAGCGGGCGGCTTCACCTTTGAAGGGGCCGAAGCGTCGGTAGAACTGATGCTGCGCCGCACCCATCCCGCCTACGTGCCCCCGTTTGAGGTGATTGATTATTCGGTGAATGTGCAGCAGCGGCGCGGCCGTGGCCTGAACGCCGAAGCCATCGTCAAAGTGCGCGTCGGCCCCAAACGGATGCACACCGTCGCCGAAGGCAATGGCCCGGTGAACGCCCTGGACGCCGCCCTGCGTAAGGCATTGGTAGATGTTTACCCCACCCTCAGCGGCGTAAAACTGGCAGATTACAAAGTGCGCATTCTGGATGGGGAAAATGCCACGGCCGCCACCACCCGCGTCCTCATTGACACCCGCCTGGGCAACAAAAGCTGGTCAACGGTCGGCGCCAGCACCAACATCATCGAAGCAAGTTGGCAGGCGTTGACGGACAGTATGGAGTATGCGCTGTTGAGCGGGAAATAGGGAAGTTATGTGCCCTTAGCCTGATGCTTGAACGTGGAACTGTAAGCCAAGCGCCCGCACCACTTTAAGAATCGTGGCAAATTCCGGGTTGCCAGTTGGGGAGAGTGCCTTGTATAGACTTTCGCGCCCCAAACCTGTACTGCGAGCGATATGCGTCATACCTCTGGCACGGGCAATGTCTCCCAGAACGGCCACGATCAGACTGGGATCCCCGTCTTCTAACGCTGCATCTAAATAGGCAATCATATCCTCGTCATTTTCGAGGTGATCGGCCGCATCCCAGGGTTGTGTTTGCAGTTTGTTATCTATCATTTTTCCTACCTCACAGTTGCCGCGCTAACTCAATCGCGGTCTGAATATCGCGGCTTTGTGTACTTTTATCCCCTCCCGCGAGGAGAATAATAAGCAAAGGGCCACGCTGAACAAAGTAGACACGATAGCCGGGGCCGTAATCCAGACGCAGTTCAGAGACACCTTCGCCGACCGGTTTGACATCGTCCGGATTACCTAATGAAAGGCGGCGGATACGGGTGTCAATGCGGGCTTTTGCCTGACGGTCACGCAATTTAGCAAACCAGTTAGCGTAGACCTCTGTCTGGCGAATCTCGATCATAATCGCATTGTATTCTAAAGGATACGAGTATACAAGTGAACAAACAACACGATGACTGCTAATGTGATGATGATTGGTGATGGTAATCTGGCTGATTTGGTCACGGCCGCGACCACCCGCGTTCTCATTGACACCCGCCTGGGCAACAAAACATGGTCAACGGTGGGGGCCAGCACCAACATCATCGAAGCAAGCTGGCAGGCATTGACGGGCAGTATGGAGTATGCGTTGTTGAGCGGGAAATAGGCTAAAACAATTTAGCCTGCCGGGGTTCATCGTCCTGGCCGGGATACCATTGGTACAGCTTCAACTCTACCTTGTCTTTCACAAAGACGATCCCCTCTGCCTCTAACAGTTGTCGCTGCGTTTGTGCGCCGGGCCTGGGGCTAATTTTGCCCTGCGCATTGATGACCCGCTGCCAGGGCACGTCGGCAGGGCAGGCGGCCATGGCCTCGCCAACCCAGCGTGCGCCGAAGGCTTTGTATTCATCAGGGTCAATACCCGCCGGCAGTGGGATCAGTTGCGCGATCTGGCCGTAGGTGACAACCTTACCATACGGCACCTGGCGAACCAGATGCCACACCTGTTGGTTATAGGCTTGCTGATCAGGAGGGGTTGTATAGTGCATGAGTTGTCTTTTCGTTTAATGATGGCCATATGCGCCATAGTGGGCTACGGCCGTCGCTCCTCAAAGCTCACTATTTTACACCACTGACGGCCGTGGCACAGCCATAAAAGTATTGATGATATTCTACTTGCAACCCCTGATTAACCAGGGCGGTCATCATGCCCCGGCAGTCGCCAAATTGTTCGGTGTATATGCCTAACATCCGGTAGTTGTCCGGGTTGCCGAGCAACAGTCGCCCAATAATCGGGACGATACGTTGCAAATAAAACATATACAAACCTTTAAAAAGCCAGCCATTGGGCACAGAGATTTCGACCAGGGCAAAGGTGCCTCCTGGTTTTAACAGTCGCTTGATTTCTGCGGCCAGTTGTTCTTTTTGGGCGTCTGTTAGCGTTTTCAGGCCAAAGCTGCAAATGAGGGCGTCGGCGCAGGCATCAGGGAGTGTGCTTTCCAGAACGTCTTGTTTAAGCAACTGGATATTCAGGTCAGGGAACCGGGCCTTACGCCGTTCAGCGCCGTTCAACATTCCCTGGGACATATCGAGCGCCATCACCTGCCCCTGAGGACCAAGCGAAGCAGCAAGCGCCAGCCAACATTCTCCCATGCCACACATCAAATCACACACCGTCATACCTGGTCTGATGTGAACAGATTTGACGAATTGTTTCCGCCAACGCTCGGAAAACCCAAATGATGACAGGTTGTTTACCCTATCGTATGTTTGGGACATTTCATCAAAGAGTTGTTCGATGTAATCGGTATCGTAAATGTTCACATTTTGAATGGTACAAATCTTACCAATGTTCACGATGCACATATTCGCTGGCTGGCTTTCTTCCGCGCTTCAGTGACGGGGAAGGTTTGTCTTTTGCTGGATACCCAATGGGTATAACCCCGGCGGGTGAAACATCATCCGGAATTCCCAGTAAAGTGCGTAGAGCAGGCACATCCCATACGCCAGTAAACCCTGCTGCAAGTCCTTCATCAACTGTAGCCAATAGGACCAGCATGATTGCGCATCCCAAATCCATATGCCAATATGGAATTGGCCAGCCTAAGTCGTCGGTGGAATCCTCTCCCATTTTATCTGGTTCTTTATAACGTTTACGATAAGCCGCTTCACTGGTACATGGAATCAAGAGTACAGGAGCTTTAGAGATGAATGGGTCAAAGCCAGCAGCAACATAACCTTCCTCTGAACACAATTCTGCAATGCGTTGTTTTATTTCTGGTCGTGACACAATAATAAAGGACTGTCCCTGAGTGAAACCAGCGCTTGGCGCATGGCGAGCCAGATCCAAAATGCGGTCAACGATTTCGGGTGCGACTGGCGCATCGGTAAAATTGCGAACAATACGTCTTTTCAACACAACATCACGAAAATCCACTTTAACCTCCTCTGTGTACCCTAGAACCAGGATTTGCTTTTATTATAAGCCAGCCAACTATTCAATACCCTGCACCTGTTGCAGGGTATTCTTTGAAGAAGATGATACCCTGCTATTTCAGGAGGGCAATGGCTTGTTTTGGGGCGAATACCCAGCCTATTACTGCCGGGTATTCACCATTATCTGGCTGTTTACCCGGCAAAATCCGGCGGGGAATGGTGCAGGTCACGGCCGTCACAATTGCAGAGCGATCACGGCCGTATCCCCTCTACCATCCTACCTCACACTGATGATCACGTTTCCCAGTTTTTGCCCGGTTTCCACGTAGCGGTGGGCTACGGCCGTGTCTGCTAAGGGGTATCGCCGGTCTATCACCACTTTGATTTGCCCCGCTTCAATTAACCCCAGCAGAGCGCGCACATCTTCCGGTTGGTAACTGGCTGCCTCAAAGATGACCCGTTTGTCGGTGGTGCGGTTTGTCCACGCCGCCCGGAACATGCCGGAAATGGTGGGGTTGCCCAGAATGTAACGGCCGTTTGCCCGCAAACAGCGTACCGTCCGCCCAAATGGACTTTTGCCCACCACATCAATCACCACGTCATACCGTTCGCCAATTTGGGTGAAATCCTTCTGGGTGTAATCAATGACGTGATCGGCCCCTATGGAACGCAGCATGTCCAATTTGTCGGTGTGTTCTACGGCCGTAACCTCCGCCCCCCACGCCTTCGCAATCTGCACCCCATACGTGCCAATACTGCCACCCGCCCCGTTGATCAACACCCGCTCGCCAGACTGCACCTTTGCTTTTCTGAGAAAATGGATGGCGTTCAGACCGCCGGTGGGGATGGTGGCTGCCTCTTCATAGCTCATGTTCGCCGGTTTGGGCCACACCGGTGTCATAGCAGATCGCGCAGACAGACAGGCAAATTCGGCATACGCGCCAAACCGCAGTCCGGTGGTGGCAAACACAGGGTCGCCAACCTGAAATTGTGTCGCGTTTGTGCCGACGGCCGCCCCGCCAACGGCCGTTCGGCCAATGGCCGCCACTTCCCCGGCCAACTCCTGCCCCAATATCGTAATCCGGCGCGGCTTGCGCCAGCCGAAATAGAGCCGAAAAGGAAGCCGGAACATGGGCGCCAGGCTGAGATCACGCGCTTCACAATCCCCGGCCGTGACGGTGGCGGCATGGACTTTGATCAGAATTTCATTCTCATTTGGCGCCGGCGTGGCTACCTCTTGCAGTTGCAGCACTTCCGGCGGGCCGTATTTTGTCCAGACAATCGCTTTCATGTGTGGTTTCCACCCATGATTATCACCACATTCCCTCTTTTATGCCCCGATTCCACGTAACGGTGCGCTTCGGCCGTCTGCTCCAGTGGAAAACAGCGGTCTACCAATCCTTTTATGTTGCCCGCCTCGGCCATCTCTTTAATCACCACCAGATCGGCCGCACTATCCCCGACCAGGGCGCAAATCACTTTTTTATCGCCAACTATGGAAGTCCACAGCATTTGAAAAACCGCCTTCATCTTGAAACTGGCTAATAAATAGATGCCACCCGGCCTGAGGGAATTTTTGCAGCGGGCAAAGGAGCTTTTGCCCAGAATGTCCAGAATCAGGTCATACGTTTCGCCGTTTTGGGTGAAATCTTCTTTTTTGTAATCAATCACGGCATCGGCGCCCAATGCCTGCACAAAGGCCAGTCGGGGCGTGCCGCAGACGCCGGTAACGTGTGCCCCTTGCGCCTTTGCCAGTTGCAGCGCCGCCGAGCCAATGGCCCCGCTGGCCCCATTGATCAACACTTTTTGGCCGGGCTGGATGTTTGCTTTTTTCAGGATGTTGAGGGCCATGAGTGCGCCATAGGGGATAACGGCCGTTTCCGCATGGCTCAAATTGGCCGGTTTGTGGGTCACAGTGCCCGTTTCCGGCATACAAAGATATTCGGCGTTCGCGCCCATGTTCATCCCGCGATAACCAAACACCAGGTCGCCGGGTTTGAAGCGGGTGACTTTGCTGCCAACGGCCGTGACCTCCCCGGAAAACTCGCTGCCCAGGATGTGGTTTTTCGGTTTGCGCCAGCCAAAGGCGAAACGCGCCGGGATCATCATAGGGGTGGGCATATTGAACTCAGCATAGGAGATGTTTTTGAAATTGCGGGCGACGAGGTCTCCATAGTTCACGGCCGTCGCCGCCACCCGCACCGCTATCTCATTCTCTTTCGGCGTCGGTTTAGCCACCTCTTGCAGATGCAAAACCTCGGGCGGCCCATATTCTGTGTAAACAATTGCTTTCATAACTTATTCCTCCACTACAATGTGAGATTTTGTTGTGTCATGCCACTATTGGGCCAAATCCTATACAGAAATTGAGGGGGCGCGCCGGGGACGCATCCGCCGCACGCGCTGCCTGCGGATGACCCATTCGGCCACCATGATGTTGATGACCCACCCCGCGCCCATCAGCATCGCTCTGGTGAACTCGTCCGGGACGCCAAAAAATAGAAACCAGGGCAGGTGGGTGAAAACCTGTGTGCCCGCTCCCAGCCCAATGGCGTAGCCGCGAATCATCCACTCGCCATGCCGGAAGTAGTTGCGCTGTCGCACGGCCGTAACCCCAAGAACAATAGATAACAACATGGCCGAGCCAAACACGAGCCGCATCACATTCAGAAGCTCACCATCACTCTCAGGCAAAGCATAAAACAGCGTCATCCACAGCCCCGAAAGCGCCGCCGCCAGACCGGCTGGCACCAGGATGCGCCCGGAGGTACGATGCCATTTAGGCTTCCGGTGACGAAAAGTGGGCACGAACTGAAATGCGCCTAAGAGGGCATAGATCGTCACGCTCAGGATGTGTACCACCACCGGCAAGGGCGACGCGAAGAAGCGAGCGTTGTCCGCCGTGATTTCCGCCCCACCGGACAACTCAGCGATACGCGCCGCGCCGGCCACTACCGGCACAAGGCTGAGTAAGATCAGACCGATGGGCACAAGCCACTCGGCTTTGTTTTGTTTCTTTCTATTTGTGTTCAATTTGAATCTCCAGTTGATTTGACAGGCGAGGAGTTGGGCATCCTCAGATGCCCATTGTTCGCATTCTTCGGTAATCTCAGGACAAGTTCTGAGGATGCGAACTCCTGCTAGATAGGATCGTCTTTAGGTTCGTAGATGAAGACTTCTTCTAACGGCGAATCCAAGACAAAGGCGATGCGAAAAGCGAGTTCCAGCGAAGGGGAGTATTTGGCATTCTCAATGGCGATGATGGTTTGCCGCGTCACGCCCACTTTTTCCGCTAGCTGTTCCTGCGTCATCTCATTGTGATAAAAACGTAGTTTGCGAATGTTGTTGCTAATGCGACTCTTGCCCATCTTAAAACCCCCTGCGGTAAAGCACCAGGCGGGCAATATCTCCCAATACCTGCGCCACCAGCCCAGAAAGGACAAGCAAGCTGAACATCACATACGGCGACCGCCCCAGGGCAAAGGTGAGCATTGCCAGGAAAACGCCGATGGAGGAAACGAAGTAGGTCAATTTGGTGCCCTGTAAATCTATCAGTTTGTCGCGCTCATCTTCAAAATCGTCAATCTTAGGGTCTTCGTTGCCGGTTTTGATCACTTCCACGATGGCCGACCCGGCATGAGCAACGATGGTGAGGATGATGGTGATGATAATGCTCAGGACGATTACGGCCGCCCACAGGCCAAAAATAGCGTTTGTCAGGCCATCGCCCTGGAGCATTTGCCCCACTCGCGTCAGATAGAAGCCTAAAATGAGGGTGAAGCTGATCAAAGAAACGGCCACATTTTTTTCTTTGTAAGACATACTGTTCTCCTTTGCAGGCCTGATGGGTTTGAAAAACCTGCCAGGTCTTGTTTTCTTTACACCAAGTAATGTTTGATTTACAAATAGTAATGTATGTTTTACTAGATGTCAAGTATACTTTACATCAATTGGCAAAAAAAGAGGCCGTTGCTGGCAACGGCCGTATCCTTACTTCAGCCACCTGCCTAGACCCACTTCCAGGCAACCCACACCGTTATCACATTAAACACCAGTCCCACCACAATCATAAATTTGTCATAAGCCGAGGGGTAAGAGGGCAAGCCAACAAGATTAAACAGGAAGAAAAAGACAGCGACGAGGATGTTAACCCAGCGGTTCACCGGCTGGGGCAGCACCAGCGCCAACAAAATCATGACAATGGGGATCAGCATCAGGATAGCGATACCCAGCAACATGCCCTGCGATAGGGGCTGCCCACCAATTGCGCCCGGCTTAAAATCACCGGCAAAGATGCGCAATACATCCCCCAGCAAATAGGTCAACATCAACGCCACCCATAACGCGACCAGTTTGATTCGTATGTCGGTCATATTTATCGCCCCAGGTATTTGTGACACGATTTGGAAAATCGCGTTACGCCACCGTGATGACCACCTTGCCTCTGGTGTGCCCTCCGGCGGCATAACCCAGCGCCACTGGCGTCTCGCGCAGCGGGTAGGCCCGGTCAATCACCGGCGTCACCTGGCCAACTTCGATCATTTCCTTCAGAACAATCAGGTCTTTGCTATTGTTCCTGGTCATCAGCGGGGCGCCCTGCTGGCGCATAAAGGGCGCCAGCAAAAACGCTTTGAAAACATAGGTCATGCCGCCGTGACCACTGTTGGGCACAATCAGGCCGTGTGATGTGAGTGCCCGCCGCAGGTCAGAGAAAGAGCGGTTGCCCACATTGTCCAGGATAAGGTCATACCTACGGCCGTCCCGCGTGAAATCTTCGCTGGTGTAATCCACCACATGGTCCGCGCCAATAGAACGCACCATCTCCACGTTACGGCCGCTGCACACGGCCGTGACCTCCGCCCCCAACGCCTTAGCAATCTGCACCGCAAACGTGCCCACACCGCCCGCCGCGCCGTTGATCAACACCTTCTGCCCCGGCTGCACCTTTCCGGCATCACGCAACCCCTGGAGCGCCGTAAGTCCGGCCGTAGGCACGGCCGCTGCCTGCTCAAACGTCAGGTTCGCCGGTTTTAGCGCCAACAGATCGGCCGGCGCCGCCACATACTCGGCAAAGGCGTGATCGATCCCACCAAACACGGCATCACCCGGTTGAAACTGTGTCACCTGGCTGCCCACTGCCGCCACCTGCCCGGCCATATCCCAGCCCAACACATAATCCTTTGGCCGGGGAATGCCCACCGTGAGACGCACCAGCCAGGGGCTTCCTTTCATCGTAAAGTAGTCACCCGCGTTCACCGCAGCCGCGTGTACACGCACCAACACCTGATCATCTTTCATCATCGGCTGCGCCATCTCCTTGAGTTGCAGCACATCCGGTGAACCATAATTGTTTTGTACGATTGCTTTCATCTATATCTCCTAAACCACCC
This sequence comes from Chloroflexota bacterium, assembly GCA_014584575.1. Taxonomy (GTDB): domain Bacteria; phylum Chloroflexota; class Anaerolineae; order Promineifilales; family Promineifilaceae; genus CAADGU01. The sequence continues at coordinate 20,440 of JACTMP010000045.1, read as the reverse complement.
GGATCAAACGGAGCAAAACAGCTTTAGCTGTTTTAGCTTTATCTTCAATGGCTGAAGCCATTGAACTCCACTTTGGTGCCAAAATGGTTAAGCTGGTTAACTGAAAGTAAGGGCATCCCTAAATCACGCACTTTTTTAAGCAAACCATGCAGCGCCGCCTGGTCGGCCACCGGGCCGGTCAACACTGTCTCGCCATCATCACTCAGCGCCATAACAAGGCCGCCAAACCAGGCCGCCCACTGCTCATCCAGATGCCCCTTGAGCCGGATTTCATAAACCAGCGGTTCATCAGGGTTGTGATTGGCATCATACTCGTGTGACATCGGCATATCCTTGCATTCCAGACCCATCAGGTCTTCACGCCAGCAGTATGCCGCCCATCCAAAGGGATGTATAGACACTTTAGTGTTAAATTGGAGCCAAACGGCTTCAGCCGTTTAAGATGACTTTAACTCCCCACTCCCATCAAAAATCATCATCATACGCCTCCCGCAAAACCAATGTGCGAAATTCCGGGTGCTCTCTAAATTGCTGCCGCAACACATCCGCCCCCTGCCTGTCCACAGCCTCGTGAAAGCTCGAAAATGAATAGTCATGCAAATTATCCACATAGCCATGTTTAATCGGATTGTTGAGCAGATAATTCTGCCGTATCCGGTAATCTCGTTCATGACGTGGGCAATAATCCCAATAATTCCACCACACCCGTTCCTCAGTTTCAGTCGTGCGTTTGATGTAGTAGCCGGTATAAGCGTGGATGTCGGTCATCATTCTGGCTAAATCCAGCCCAACCCGGCTGTTGCCTAAAAGGTGATAATGATTGTCCAAAATCACCCAATGATGCAGCGCCCATTGGTATTCAGCAAAACAATGTTTCATGCGTTCCAGCAGCAGATGTTTGAGTTCCGGGGATTTGAGCAACGGCCGTTTCAGATAAATTGCAGCCGTGATAAAGTAGGGCGCATCGTCAACAAAAAGATGGGTAGGGTTATGCTGGTAATCTTTTCTCATAGCCCGAGTATTTCGGAGTAAAACAGCTTTAGCTGTTTTATAAACGTCAATGGCTGAAGCGTCAATGGCTAAAGCCATTGAACTCCTATAGTAAACCTAATTCGCGGGCGCGGGCGACGGCCTCGGTGCGGCGCTGCACACCCAGTTTGTCGTAGATGCGGCGGTTGTGGCCTTTGACGGTATCCAGCGCCAGGAAAAGCCGCGCGCCAATTTCCTGGTTGGAAAGTCCCTGCGCGACCAGGCGCAGCACTTCCAATTCCCGTTCACTCAATGGTTCGATGAGAGAAGAATCGGCCTGGTTCAGGTCTTTGCGCTGTTCAGCGGCAAAAGCGGCCAGCAGCTTGCCGGTGTACTCTGGCATCCAGCCCTGCGCCACCACCTCTGCCAGCAGTTGCGCCAGCGGCGGCCCCTCGTCCACAAAGAGGCGGATGAAACCACCTGGTTCGGCCAATGTCAGCGCGTCACGCAGCAAGGTCACGGCCGTACCCCCCTCCCCCTGCGCCTGATAAGCCACCGCCTGCAAAATCATCGCCTTGAGCCGTTCATCCGCCCACTGGCGCGCCTCCGCCTGCTGCCGCCAGGAGGCTAACACCGCCAGCGCCGCCGCCGGCTCGCCCTGCGCCAGATGCACCCTGGCCTGGCTCAATGGCAAATCGGCCACTTGCGCCAATTTCGCTGCTGCTTCCACCTGGTTTTGTTGCAGCAGGATGAGGATGTGTACGGCCGTAACCTCCGGCAGCAGCAGCGTAAAACCATGCTGGCGCACAACCTGTTCCGTTTGCGCCAGCAGCGCCGCCGCGCCCGGCACATCCCCCTGCGCCAGCTTCAACCGCACCAGAAACAGGTCTGTGGCCGCCAGCCGATCCTTATTCTCAAGCTGCTGCGTTAATTGTCGGCTCTGCCGCCTATGTTCCTCAGCGGTCGCCAGATCGTTCCATTCGTAAGCGATGCGGGCCAGGCCCAGATGCGGTTCACAGGCTACCGGCAGCGGCGGCTCGCCTGCCAGTTCTATGGCACGCCGGTACGTCTCCGCCGCCAGCCGTAGTTGGTTTTGCATTTCCTGAATGGTGCCCAGGCCAATCGTCGCCATCAGGTGAATAATGTAATGCCCAATAGATTGGCTGATGGCAATGGCTTCGCTGTAAGCCTGCTCTGCTGCCGTCCGATTCCCTTGCAGGTGATAGGCATAGCCCAAAGCCCAGTTTGCCGCCGTGCGCACCGGCAGATTGCGCGGATGTAGATTTTCCAGAGCGCGGTGGGATTGCACCACAATGGTTTCTCCATCATGCCGGGAGACGGCTACCGTCGCCCGGATGGTGGCAATATGGCCGATCAGGTCACGGGTTTTCTCATCCAGCGGCCGTCCTTGCAGAGCCGCTTCCGCCGCTTGCAGCTTTTCTTCCACGCCGACCGTCTGGGCCATGAATAACAGCGCCGAAGCATACATGACCCACAGCGAGGGATGGGCATCGCGCACGGCCGTTGGCAAACTTCGCAACCAGTGCAGCACCGGGCGCACCGCCCCCCGAAACAGCAGTGGCATCCCCCACCCTTCTAGCAACCGTTCCGCCCGCTCGATGTCCTGGGCGGCGGCGGCATGGTGAAATGCCTCCAATTCCAGGTCATGGGCCTCATACCAGATGCTGGCGCGGATGTGTAAATCCGGCACAAGCTCCGGCTGCTGTTGGTGCAGCCGCTGCCGCAACAGTTCACCAAAGAGGTGATGGTAACGATACCAGCGCCGTTCGCCGTCCAGAGGGACGATAAACAGGTTGGCGCGTTCCAGGTAGGCCAAAGTGTCTTGCCCGGCGTTGCCCGGCAAAATGGCGTCGCATAAGGGAGCACACAGGCGGTTGAGCACGGCCGTGTGCCGCAAAAACGCTTGCACATGGACCGGCTGCCGGTGTAATACCTCCTCCACCAGATAATCCAGGACAAAACGATGGCTGCCGCTAAATGCCTCGATAAATAGGGCCACGTCGCCCCGCCCTTGCATCGAGAGGGCCGCCAGATGCAGACCGGCAATCCAGCCTTCGGTGCGATTTTCCAGCGTATCAATCTCAGCCGCCGTCAACTTCAGCCCCATCACCTGGTTCAGGAATGTGGCCGCTTCGACGGCCGTAAAGCGCAGGTCGGCGGCGCGCAGTTCCACCAGTTGGCCGCGGGTGCGCAGGCGGGCCAGCGGCAGCGGCGGGTCTTCGCGGGAGGCCATCACCAGGTGCATTTGGGGCGGCAGGAATTCGAGCAAAAAGGTGAGCGCCTGGTCAACCAGGGGAGCGTCCAGCGTGTGGTAGTCATCCAGAACGAGCAGGAAAGGGTGGGGGATGGCAGCAATGTCATTGAGCAGGGAGGTGAGAATGGCTTCCGGCGCAGGCAGCTGCGGCGATTGCAGCATCGCCAGCACCCCTTTGCCTGTGTCAGGCGCGACCGTTTGCAGCGCCGCCACCAGGTAGGTGAGAAAGCGGGCGGGGTCGCTGTCTCCCTCGTCCAGCGAGAGCCAGGCCACCGGCAACCCACAGCCTGCCACCCATTCGCTGACCAGCGTCGTCTTGCCAAAACCGGCAGCGGCGGAGATGAGCGTCAATTTTTGTACCAACCCTTCGTTTAGCTGGTCGAGCAGGCGCGGACGGAAAACAACCTTAGGGCGGGGCGGGGGAATATACAGTTTGGTGGCTAAAATGGGCGTCGCCATGTGCCGATTATGCCATACCCTGATATGAATACCACCGGTCAGTCAGGGGATTCCGGGTCGGCCTGGCGCAGATAGCCCCAGGTGTAAATGCCGGTGTAATGCCCATCACTCCATTGAAATTGCAACGCATAAGCGCCCACTGCTTGAATCTGCTCAATCGTGACCGTTTCGTTTGGCGTGTCACGCATCAATGCCAGATCGGGCGGCGTACCCATATAGAGATGCCCACCTTTGCACTCCACACAAGGGCAGTTGGCGCGCAGCCCGGCATAGGACAGGCGACTGGTGTGCCCATCGTCCCACTGAATGATGAGTAATCGTTGGTTTTTATCGGCGGTCACGGCCGTTGGTTTGAGCGCTGCCATTTTTCTCTCCTGGGTATTCAATTACTGCTACCCATGTTATCTGCTTCGCCGTCGTTTGACTATCTGAAGCCAACGGCCGTGCCCGCCCCTATTCCCGCATTTCCTTTTGCATTGTCAACTATCCCGCGCATCCTGAGTCATGTAGTGGGCCAGGAGGATGGGCACGGCCGTGATCGTCACCACCAAAAACGCCACCACATTTGTCACCGGCCGGTCACGTGGGCGGGTGAGCTGGCTAAATATCCAGATGGGCAGTGTGGACTGCTGCCCGGCCGTAAACGTGGTCACAATCACTTCGTCAAACGAGAGGGCAAAGGCCAGCATCCCCCCCGCCACCAACGCCGTCGCCAGATTGGGCAGCACCACATAGCGGAACGTCTGAAAGCCATCTGCCCCCAAATCGGCCGACGCCTCCAACTGTGACCGTCCCGTGCGCCGGAAGCGGGCAATGGCGTTGTTATACACCACCACCACACAAAACGTAGCGTGCCCGATCACAATTGTCCAGAAGCTAAAGGGAATGTTGGTCAACCCCATCATGGAACGCAAAGCAATGCCGGTGACAATGCCCGGCAAGGCAATGGGCAAAATGAGCAAAAAGGAGATGGCTTCGCGGCCAAAAAAGCGGCTGCGGTACACCGCCGCTGCCGCCAATGTGCCTAATACCAGGGCTACGGCCGTAGCAATCATCGCCACCTTCAACGACAAAAAGAGCGCGTCCCACAAATCCGCCCGGTTCATGGCCACGCCAAACCAGCGCGTCGTCAACCCTGGCGGCGGGAAGGTGAAGGTGGTCTCGTCCGTCGTGAAGGCATAGAGCATGACGATGAAAAAGGGGAAATGCAAAAACAGCAGCACCCCGGCCGCCGCCACCGTCAACCCCACCGGAGAACGATTCACATTACCCTTTCCGCGCATCAAAAATCCCCATTACTCAATTACCTCTTTACAACGCCTCAAACGCCCCCAGTCGGCGCGCTACCAGCAAATAAAGCGCCATTACCATAATCGGCAATACCGTAAAAGCCGCCGCCAGGGGGATATTGCCCGACGTGCCCTGGTAGCTGTAGACCGTCATGCCAATAAACGGGCTGGAATCGCCAATGACCGAGGGGATGATGTAGTCGCCCAACGTCAATGAGAAGGTGAAGATGGAACCGGCGACCACCCCCGGAAAGGCCAGGGGCAGGGTGACATAGCGAAAGGTCGTGGACGGCCGTGCCCCCAAATCACCACTCGCCTCCCCCAACGAACGCGGCACCCGTTCCAACGAGGCCATAATCGGCAAAATCATGTATGGCAGCCAGATATACATGAAGACAAAAAACAGCCCCAACGACGAAATGGAGAGCGACGGGCCACCAATCACCGGCAGTTGTAGTACCCAATCGAGCACGGCCGTTAGCCCCAACTGCCCCACGAACCAACTGATAATCCCCTCCTTCGCCAATATCAACTTCCACGAATAAACGCGGATAATGTAAGACGACCACAGCGGCAGCAAAATCAGCAAATACAAAATCGCCCGCAGCCGGTGCGAAGCATACCGCACCGTGTAATACGCCAATGGGAAAGCCATCAACGCCGCCCCGGCCGTCACCGCTGCCGCCATGGCCACGGTGCGGCCAAAAATCTCCATGTGCGCCCGCGTAAACAGGTCGCCATACGTCCGCAGCGTCAACTGGCGCACCACCTGCCCCGTGAACCCATCCAGATAAAAAAACGACTGAATCAGCAGCCCCACCAGCGAGCCGATATACACAACCAGCATCCACGCCAGTGGCAGCCCCAGCAGCAGCAGCAAGAACCACCCCGGATGGTTATGCAGCGCCGTAGAAATGCGCCGCCAAATGGAGGGTTTGTTCTGAGTAGGTATGGTTGTACTCATTTGATAATGAGTGATTGGGAGATTGAGAGATTAGGAGATTCCAATCTCTCAATCTCCCAATCTCCTAATCTCCATCTTCTAACACATTATTCGCCGCGCCCGGCCACACCAGCCGCACCGGTTGTCCGGGCACGGCCGTGCCATTCTGCGGCGTCACATCCATATTCTGCTGCACCACCACCATCTCCTCGCCGGAAGGCAGCGTCACCGTATAGCGGGTGTGCATGCCCACATACACCATGTCCTTCAGCACACCATCCGCCATGCAGTGATTAGCGGGCAACGCCGCATCGGCCGCCGCCAGCCGAATCTTCTCCGGGCGCACCGAAAAGGGTTGGGGCGAGCCGGTGATGGACACGGCCGTCTCCCCGCTCAATATGTTCGATGTGCCCACAAACCCGGCCACAAAGCGCGTGCGCGGCCGTTCATACAGTTCCGACGGCGAGCCAATCTGCACAATCTGGCCCATGTCAAACACGGCAATGCGGTCACTCATCGTCAGTGCCTCTTCCTGATCATGGGTCACAAAAATAAAGGTGATGCCCACTTCATGCTGAATCGCCTTCAACTCCACCTGCATCTGCTGGCGTAGTTTCAAATCCAGCGCCCCCAGCGGCTCATCCAGCAGCAGCACTTTGGGATGGTTGATCAGCGCCCGCGCCAGAGCCACCCGCTGCCGCTGCCCGCCGGATAGCTGTGACGGCTTGCGCCGTTCCATGCCCGGCAGCCGCACCAGTTCCAGCATCTCCGCTACCCGTTTCGCCCGCTCCGGCTTCGCCACTTTGCGCACCATCAGCCCATAGCCGATGTTATCGCCCACCGTCATGTGTGGGAACAGGGCGTAATCCTGAAATACGGTGTTCACTTCACGGTCATAGGCGGGCAGGTTGGTTACGTCACGGCCGTACAACATAATCTGTCCCGCCGTTGGCTGCTCAAAGCCGGCAATCATGCGCAGGCACGTCGTCTTGCCCGACCCCGACGGCCCCAACAACGTAAAAAACGCGCCGTCCCGCACCACAAAACTCACGTCATCCACCGCCCGCACCTCGCCAAAATGGCGGCTGACGTTCTTAAATTCAATAGCTAAGCCTGTATCTGTTTCCACTACTCTGCAACCGGTAATCGGTAATCAGTCATCGGTAATCGGTACTGCCCACCGATTACCGAACACCGATTACCGATTACCACTCTTTAATTAACGCCCGCCAATCACGGCCACATAATTCGTCACCCACTCATGGTAAGGGACGCATTCTGTTTGCGAATCGCATGTAGCGGTTGGCGTTTTCCAGAAGCTGATCTTGTCGAAGTTATCAATACCGTTCGTCTTGCAGCCATCAGGCCCCAACAGTTCATTGCCATTACAGGCCGACGGTACCGATGGCACCGAGCCAAACCAGGCCGCCAGATCGCCTTGCAACTTGGGGTTGATGGAATGGTTTAGCCATAGATAAGCGCAGTTGGGATGGGGCGCGTTGGTGTGCATCATGGTCGTGTCTGCCCAACCCGTCGCCCCTTCTTGGGGGATGACGCTGCCAATGGGCGCGCCGCCCGCCTGCAACAGGTTCACCTGGAACGGCCAGGAGCCGGAAGCGACCACACCCTCGTTGGTGAAGTCGTCCATCTGGATAAAAGCGTCATGCCAGTAACGGCCGACCAGCGTCCGCTGCTGCCGCAGCAGATCCAGAGCGGCATTGAATTGGTCGCGATTCAATTCATAAGGGTCTATAATGCCCAGTTCGGGCTGGTGCGCCATCAGATACAACGCCGCATCCGCAATGTAAATGGGGCCATCAAACGCCTGGATGCGTCCTTTGTTCGACTGCCCATCCGCCAGCGTCATCTCTTCAAAAACCACATTCCAGCTATCGGGGGTTTGCCCACCAAAGGCATCGGTATTGTACATGAGGACGTTAGAACCCCACTGGTAAGGTACACCATAATGCACACCATCTACCGTGTGCCATTCCGCATTTTGCAATTTGGGTTCAATCGTGTCCCAGGCGTCAATCAATTCAGTATTGATGGGTTGCACTTTGCCGCCGGAGATCAGGCGCAGGCTGGCGTCACCGGAAGCTGTCACCAGGTCAAATCCACCCTCGTTCATCAACGCCACCATCTCATCCGAAGTAGCCGCTACTTTCACGTTAACTTTGCAGCCTGTTTCGTTTTCAAAGTCCGTCACCCAGTCAAATTCTGGCACTGTGGCCCCTCGCTCAATGTAGCCGGCCCAGGCAATAATGTCTACCCGCCCTTCACCTTCGCCAATTTCTTCCATCATCGCCGGGCCTTCACTGTCTGAGCCGCTGCTGCAAGCAGCCAGAAAAATAACCAACAACATCATCAACGTAACCAACCATTTGCTCTTCATTTCTTTTTCCTCCAACTAAATGATCTTTGTAGTTTACGGAGGGGAGGCTTTAGCCGACCCATTGTCGGCTAAAGCCTCCCCTCCGTTTAGAGATTTTATGATCGTATCCATCGCTTCAATAGGCAGTTTCCTCCTTCATTTCTCGTTTGTCGTAGGCGATAATAAAAGTTAACGCAATAAATCGGCAATCCACGAAATGTCATTCCGAGGTCTTCCGAGGAATCCCATTCACCCGGAATAATCGAGGCGTAGGGATTCCTCGCTCCGAAGACTTCGCTCGGAATGACAGGTGCTTATTACCGAATTAAAAAGTTAAGGTTCATAATCGCCTACGACAAACGTGATTATCAGGCAGTGTATGGGTTTGGGGGCTGCCATTGGTAAACATCTTTCAGTTTGATGGGGAGTAGGATGGTTTGGGTACGGCGCACACCGGGGATGGTGTGTAAGCGGTCGGTGACAAACTGGTAGAGGGCGTCTACACTTTGCGCCAATACCTGGATGCTGACATCCCGGTCGCCGGTGGCGCAGGCCACGTAGCTGACCTCATCCAGTTGGGACACGGCCGTGGCCACTTCCCATACCCGCCCCACCTCTGTTTCAATCAACACATCCGCCAGGATGGTGTAACCAAAGGCCGCCGGATTCACTACCGGACGTACCTGAACCACCTGGTTGGCTAACAGCCTGTCCAGCCGGTAGCGAATAGTGCGTGCCGGCTGGTTCAGGCGGCGTGATATTTCCGCGCAGGGCATACGGCCGTCTGCTGCCAATAACGCCATAATGTCATAATCCAGGGCATCTATCGTGTCCATGCCGTTGTTGAAGTGGGTCAGTTAGAGGTTATTTCCAGGGAAAAGTATATCCATAGGCAAAATAACGGCAAATGAAAGTTATCAATGTTGCCGAATCGGCAACGTTGACCTGAGAGAATAAGGAGGATGTTTTAGAATCGCCACAACACCGCTAAAATAACGGCCGTTTTGCACAAAAGGATCATCAAGCCATATGCAAAGAACAAATGGAGTCCTCATCCTGGCACTGTTGCTAATGGCCGTCACCCTGACCGCCTGTACCTCGCCACAAACAACGGCCGTGCCTGTAGTTACCACACCGGCCAATCCCACGACGACGGCCGTGTCCACAGCAATGGCAACCGCTGCTAATCCTGCTAATGCTTACACGGCCGTCATCAGCCCTCCGATGGTTAACGAAGCCTATCCGGTGCCGGAAGAAGCGGTGAACAATGTCCCGGTTTACACTTACCAGATCGTCAACCAATACCCCCACGACCCAACTGCGTTTACACAAGGACTGGTCTGGTTTGAAGGCGAATTCTATGAAGGTACCGGGCTGCGTGGCGAATCATCTCTGCGGCGTGTCAACCCAGAGACGGGTGACGTGCAGCAAATGATTTCACTACCGGCCAATTACTTCGGCGAGGGCATCGTCGTGTGGGATGATCAGATTATCCAGATTACCTGGCAGGAACAGACTGCCTTCGTTTACAATCGGGAGACATTTGAGCAGATTGGCGAATTTTCCTATGAAACAGAAGGATGGGGCATTACACACGACGGCCGTCAACTCATCATGTCAGACGGCAGCAGCACCCTTTTTTTTCGCGACCCCGAAACCTTTGCCGAAATTGGGCAAGTCCAGGTGTTGGACGGCAATACCCCCATCAGCCAACTCAACGAACTGGAATACATCAATGACGAAGTGTGGGCCAACGTCTGGCAAACGGACCGCATCGCCCGCATCAATCCAGAAACCGGGCAAGTCACCGGCTGGCTAGACCTGACCGGCCTGCGCCCCCCGGAAACGCTGGCCGACTCTGACGCCGTCTTGAACGGGATTGCCTATGATGCTGTGAACGGCCGTCTCTTTGTCACCGGCAAACGCTGGCCTGTCTTGTACGAAATTCAAGTTATCCCGATTGAGCCGTGATGCGTGACCCGTGACCAAATCACGTATCACGCATCACGAATAACGAGGCCCCATGAACAACCTCAATCTCCTCATCCGCCCACTTCACCCTGATGACGCCGCCGACCAATACGCCATTGTCAGTGACCCGCGTGTGGCCGTGAACCTGATGCAACTACCCAGCATGGAGTTTGCCGAAACCCAAAAGTGGATTCAAGAACCAAAACCAGGGCATCACCGGCTGGCGGCAGAACTCAACGGCCGTGTCATCGGCGCCATCAACGTGCAACAAAACCTGCGACCTCGCCTGATGCACAGCGGCAAAGTGGGGCTGATGGTGCATCCTGATCATTGGGGGCAGGGCGTGGGCAGCGCCCTCATGGCTGCCGCCCTCAACCTGGCCGACGGCTGGCTGAACCTGCTGCGGCTGGAACTGGCTGTGTACACCCACAACGCCGCCGCCATTCACCTGTATGAAAAATTTGGCTTTGAAACCGAAGGGGTGCGGCAGAAGGTGGTGTTTGGCGACGGCCGTTACTTTGATGAGCAAGTCATGGCCCGGCTGCGCCACCCCGAATGGTATCCACCACAGCCATTACCCGCCTCTACACGGCCGTTAAAAAAGCCCGAACCTGCACACGCCACTATCCGGCCGCCTCGTTACCCCGACGACCTGGACGACCTGTACCACATCTTCCGCCTGCCCGAAGTGGGGCGCACCACCCTGCAACTACCCAGCCAGGAAATCAGCCACACCCGCGACCGCTTGAAAGAAGCACCACCCGGTCTGTATCGTTACGTGGCCGAGGCAGACGGCCGTGTCGTGGGCATGGCCACCCTGCACCAGAGCCAAAACCCGCGCCATCACCATGCTGCCGGTCTGGGCATGATGGTACACCCGGCCTACTGGGGGCGCGGCATTGGCTCCCAATTGGTGAACGCCCTGGTTAAACTGGCCGATGACTGGCTGCAACTCAGCCGCATTGAACTGGAAGTGAATACCGACAACCCACCCGCCATTCGCCTGTATGAAAAGTACGGCTTTGTGATTGAAGGCACCCATAAACTGCACGCCTATGGCGACGGCCGTATGGCCGACAGCCACTTCATGGCCCGCATCAACTGACAATTGACAATTAGCAATTGACAATTGACAATTCCCCCTCATGCCTACTCCCCTAACCCTCACCCGCCAACACGCCCGCCGTCTGGCCATCAGCCGCCAACACCTGGACGGCCGTTCCGCCCCACCCCTGCTCGACCTTATCCGCAACCTGGGCTGCGTGCAGCTTGACCCCATTCGCCACGTAGAACGCACCCACATGCTCGTTTTGTGGAGCCGCCTGGGGCTGTTTGACGAAGCCGAACTGGAACGGCTGCGCTGGCAAGAGCGCGCCCTATTTGAATACTGGGCGCACGCCGCCTCCCTGGTGTTGACAGAGGATTACCCCATTCACCGCTGGCGCATGGATTTGCTCGCCGACGGCACCGAGTCACGCCAGGCGCGCGCCTGGAAAGCGTGGTTTGATGAGGAAGCAGACACCATGTATCCGCTACTTGCCCACGTGCGCGGGCAATTGCAGCAGAACGGCCCCATGCTTTCACGCCAGTTTGAAGAAGAAGCCGCCAAATTTCCCTCCCGCTGGTACAACGGCCGTTATGTACCCCGCATCCTCGACTATCTGTGGACAAAAGGGGAGGTGATGGTGCACGGCCGTCCGGGTAATCAACGTCTCTGGGGGCCGGCCAAATCTTTTTGGCCGGAAAACACCCCGTTGGAAACATGGTCGGCCACCCAGGTAACAACTTACGCTGCCCAAAAGTCGCTGCGCGCCCTGGGTGTTGCCACCGCTACCCAAATCAAATGGCATTACACCCGCCAGCAATACCCTGAACTGCCGGGCGTATTGAAGCAGTTAACCAGAGAAGGCGTTATTGAAAAAGTGCAAATCGTGGAAAACGGGCAACCGCTCAAAGGGGAGTGGTACATTCACAGCGCCGACCTGCCCTTGCTGGCAGACATTCAGGCGGGCGACTGGCAGCCGCGTACCACCCTGCTCTCCCCCTTCGATAACCTGATTTGCGACCGGGATCGCACCGAACTGCTCTGGGACTTCTTCTACCGCATCGAAATCTACGTGCCCGCCGCCAAGCGAGAATATGGCTACTACGTGCTGCCCATCCTGCATGGCGACCAACTCATCGGCCGGGTGGACTCCAAAATGGACCGCCACAGCAACACCTGGCACATTCACAATATCTACGCCCAACCCGGCGCACCGGGCAACAAAAAGACGGTAAAGGCAGTGGGCACGGCCGTGCAAAATTTAGCCACCTGCCTCGGCGCAACTCAGATCACCTGGGGCAATCTGCCCCCTGACTGGGCGGCGCTGGCGAAAGATTGAAAACAGAGGAAGACTGATTAGAGCTTAATCCCCATTAAATAAGTCTTTTGACTTTCACACTATACATGTCATTCCGAGTGGAGTCTTCGGAGCGAGGAATCCCTCTCCTGTACAATTAGAAGGGATTCCTCCTCGAAGACTCGTCGGAATGACACGAGAATGATCAGATTATTTATTTAAGGCTGTAATTATACGATCTCCCAATCTCCAATCCCCATGAAACATGCTCAAACCCTCACCACCCGCCTCGATTCTCCCTGGGGCTGGCTTACACTCGCTTTGCTGGCCCAAATGGGCTGGGGCGCGTATCCCGTTTTGCTGCGCTACCTGCAAACAGTCAGTGGGCTGCCGGGCCTGTCACTGCTGGCGGTGGGCAACCTGGTGGTGCTGCTAATCGTGGCCGCCATCATCCTGCCACGTTTAGACCGGCGCATTTTCCGGCTGCGCATCGTCTGGCTGTTTGGGCTGCTGGTGGTGCTGCGCGGCGTCACCAACCTGCTGGCGACGCGCTATACCCTGGCTGTCTATGCGCAAATAATCTACCTGATGACCCCCTTCGTCGTCGCCCTGTTAAGCCGCGCCGTACTCAAGGAGCAGTTGCCGCGCCACACCATGAAGGCGCTGACCATCGCCCTGGTGGGCGCGCTGCTGATTGTGAGCGGGGATTGGGGCGGCACGGCCGTGTCCACCCACCGCCACGACCTCTGGGGTATCCTCTTTGCCATCCTCAGCAGCATCTCCCTGGCCTTTTACATGATTGTCACCCGGCGCAGCGCCAACAGCCGCGCCTCCGGCGAGGGGTTGCTGCTGGTACATCTCATTTCGCTTTTCACATTTTCGCTGTTCGCCAGCCTGCTGGTGGGTGAAGATTGGGGACAATGGCGCAGCCTGACGGCCGTAGACTGGCTTGTTTTTACCGGGCTGAGCCTGGGTGTGCTGCTGGGCGCAAACCTGGGGCAAATTCGCTCCATCCAGCAGCTAGGCGCACCCGTTGTCAGCAGCATGATGGCGATTCGGCTGGTCAGCGCCCTGCTCTTTGCCGGGCTGCTGCTGGGCGAACGGCTAACCTCTGCCTGGCAATTGGCCGGAGCAGGCGTCATCATCGTTACCATCACCTGGTACCTGCGGCAAACCTGAGTGCAAGACAGCGGCAGCTATACCTGGCAAGGTGACAAGGTGACGTCTGGCAAGGTGATAAAAATGTCAGCTTATGACCGTTGCCAGTATCAGTAGATCGAAGCGGAGTTCGCATCCTCAGATGCGAACCGGTGGGCATCCTTCGGTAAACTCAGGACAGGTTCTGAGGATGCCCACTCCTCCCATTTCGATCTACTGAGTATAAAACACCACTTGCGCCGTTTGGCGAAATTGTCGGCAAAAGCGATAATAACAGCACTTAGCGGCAGGCCATGATTGGTCATGCTGCTGGTAACTGAGTTGATCCGCACATAAACAAATCTCACAAGTTCAAAACAGGAGACTTCATGATGAAACGAGAATCCGTTAAGGTCGCCGTAACCGGCGCGGCCGGGCAGATTGGCTATGCCATCTTGTTCCGGCTCGCTTCCGGCGAAATCTTTGGGCACAATACAAAAATTTCGTTGCACTTACTGGAAATCACACCTGCCCTCAAAGCGTTGGAAGGGGTTGTCATGGAACTGGATGATTGCGCTTTTCCTTTGCTGGAAAATGTGGTCATTACGGATAACGCGGCCACGGCGTTTGATGGTGTGAACTGGGCGCTGCTGATTGGCTCCAAACCGCGCACCAAAGGGATGGAACGGGGCGACCTCATCCGCGAGAATGGCCCGATTTTTGTGGGCCAGGGGCAGGCGCTCAATAAAGCCGCCGCCGATGCCCGTGTGCTGGTGGTGGGCAACCCGGCCAATACCAACTGTTTGATTGCCACGATGAATTCTGACCTGCCCGCCGAACGATTTGCGGCCATGACCCGGCTGGATCAGAACCGGGCCTGTGCCCAACTGGCGCAGAAAGCGGGGACGCCGGTCACGGCCGTGACTAACGTCACCATCTGGGGCAACCACAGCGCCACCCAATATCCAGACGCGGAAAATGCCAAAATTAACGGCCGTCCTGCCCTGGAAGTGATTACCGACCCCGCCTGGCTGCGAGGAGAATTCATCTCCGTTGTGCAAAAACGAGGCGCCGCCATCATTGAAGCGCGTGGCCTGTCCTCCGCCGCCTCCGCTGCCAGCGCCGCCCTGGACCACGTGAAAAGCATGGAAACGGCTACCCCCGCCGGGCATTGGTTCTCTGCCGGCGTCCTTTCTGATGGCAGTTATGGCATCGCCAAAGGGCTAAACTTCTCTTTCCCGCTTGCCAGCGATGGGCAGGGTGGGTATCAGATCGTGCAGGGGCTGCCCTTGAGCGATTTCGCCCGCGAGAAAATCAGAGCAACAGAGGCCGAACTGGAAGAAGAAAAAGCGGTCGTCGCCGACCTGCTGTAGTCTGGGCTGCCAGGCATAAGGCAAAAAGCCCACTCCAACCCTACAGTGGCTTGACTTGTGCCTGGCGTCGCCGCTCCCGGCTAATCCTTGTCCGGCTCCTTCGGCGGTGGCGGCGGCGGTGAGCTGCCCGGTTTGATCGCCTTCAAAATGTCATACCAGAACGAAGACCCCTGTGACACCGCCAGCCAGGTAAACATCAGCCCCAAAACCATGGTCGCCCACCCTTGAAGAGTATCCGGCAAGGGGCCGCGCCACCAGGGCATGGGCAGGTTCAGCCCTTCCAGATTTTGCAATATATCGGTAATTAACTGCATCTGTACCCGAATTTCAGCCAGGCTGGCTTCGTCGTTGGTGGGGGCAGCGGCGTCGGGTGGGAATTGGTTCATGAAATCTTCCACTTGTGACATTTGCACCGGCTGTATCAGGAAGGCGCGGGCAATGGCTATGGTGTCGCCGCCCACCGTCAGGGTGACAATCAGGGAGATGAAGATGACCCACCGCCTGACCCGCCGGGCAAAAAGGTCGCCGGCATTTTTCATGGCGTCATCATACCAGGCTTCAATGCGGGCGCGCGCCTGGTTAATGTCGCTGACGCCATAATCAAGCGCATTCTGCAACGCCTTGCGCGCCTTACTGCCCTCTGGCAACTGCCGAACGCCGGCTTGAATGCGCTTCAACTGTGTTTCTGGCGATCCCAGAAGCAAGTCAAGCACATCTAATAAAGCAGCCCGCAGCTCGCTCACTTTTTTGGTATCTGGAAATGATTGAATGATATTGGAGAGGTGGGTGCGCAACTCCTGGTCGTCATCAAATTCCATCAGGTTCTTAATTCTCTGCTGGACAGAGTCATCCAGAGAGAATTGGGCCAGGATGCGGTTCAGATTGGCGTGTGCAGTTGTTAACGCCAGCCGCCTGTCATCGGCCACCTTTGTTATGGTCAACGATTCCAGCGTTTCCAGCAAGCCAGCCCGTAAACCGGTCATGGTTTCTTCATCAGGTAATGAACGAACGACTTCGCGCATTTGGGTGAGCAGTTCCTCATCATTGTCAAATTGGAGCAATTTTTCAATCCTGGCCCTGGTTGCCGAATCCAGGGCAAACCTGTCCAGGATACGGTGGAGAGAGAAGTGTACGGCCGTGACCAGGTATTGGGTATCTTCCGGCTGCAATAGTTCCAGGATGGAGAGCGAAAATGTGCTCTTGGGGATTTGCTCAACGTCTCGCTCTTTGCTCCACAGTCGTTTGCTCAGTGGTTTCAACGTCTGTATCAATCCCAGGCTCATAAAATCGTGGCTTCTTTCCTCCATCAGGTCTGCCAGCACTTCCGCCAGCGCTTTGGCGCGCAAGTCAAACGATATTTTGACGACCTGGGTGGTGGCGTTCACAATCAGCCCCAACGCATAATAAATAAGGATCAGGCCGAGACCTACACTGATAACGGTTGATAGAGACATGAGGTACCTCCGGTGAAAATTACCACTTTAGCCGAGAATTCCAACCCTCGCCGAGGCTGCCCGGTAAGGATGCGGCAGCCATACTTGCCAAATCAAGCAGTAATGTTACCAAACGGAGATGGTTCGCCCAAATGATAACACCACCTAACTATCTTTGGCATGGTTCATAAAACACAAATCGTCCTTTACCGATTGCCTACACCTATCATGCCGACTTTGCTTTCTGGTGCCGCGATTTCAATCGCCGGAATTCGTCTGCATTTTCATTCGCTGTGTCGCGCGGTATAATCGGTTGGAATTGCAGGTGGTACGGGTAATTTATTGGCGCATTGCGCATGGCAATCATCTATGAGCATACAAACGCCGGCAGTGGACCTGTTACTGGCTACCAAGTTCTTTATCCCCGTTGCGTCCCAGCCTCTTATAGCTCGCACCAGGCTAACCACTCTACTGAACGACACTCTGCATCGCAGGCTGACATTGGTGTGCGCTCCCGCCGGTTTCGGCAAGAGTACGTTGCTGGCCGAATGGGTGCGCTCCCTGCCCGCCCCCCCAGATGGGCCATTTGTGGCCTGGGTTTCCCTCGATGAAGACGACGACAACCCGGCTCGCTTCGGCGAGTACTTCATCACGGCCCTGTCCAGAGCCTTTCCCGGCATAGGCGCGCAGGCGCTGGAGCATTTACACGCGCCGGAAGGCCCCACCATGCAAATGGTGCAGACGGTACTCATCAACAGTCTGGTTCAATCCGAGGCAGAATATCTGGTCGTGCTGGATGATTACCATCACATTACAGACCCCGCCATACACAACAGCCTGGTTTACCTGCTCGATCACCTGCCGCCCAACGTGCATATGATCGTCTTGAGCCGCCTGGAGCCGCCACTGCATCTCTCCAGGCTGCGCGCCCGAGGGTGGTTGCTGGAAGTACGCACCGACGATTTACGATGTACGGCCGAGGAAGGGATTCGCTTTCTCAAATATACAGCCGGCGTCGACCTTCCCGATCATGAATCGCTACAGGTAATCCGGCGAACAGAGGGCTGGCTGGTCGGGATGCAGTTGCTCGGCCACTCCCTGCGCGGGCATTCGGATCCGGGCAGTTTGTTGCAAGAGATGAGCGATGCACAGGAATATATCCTGGATTACCTCACCGAGGAGGTCTTGCGCAGCCAGCCCGAAGAGGTTCAGGCTTTCTTGTTACAGACTTCGATCCTAAACGAGTTAAGCACATCCCTGTGTGATGCCGTGATGGGATATGAGCCAGGTGATCCCCAATCGGGGACCCGGCCAACCAGCCAGGAGATGCTCCAATACCTTGAGCGAGCCAACCTCTTCCTGACGCCACTCGACCACCAGCGACGGTGGTACAGATACCATCACCTGTTCGCCGAAGCCCTGCGCTACCAGCTTAAGCGCAGGTACGATCTATCTTTTCCGGAGGCGGAAATAAGTGGCAATGATGTAACTGGCGTTCCGCAAGGTTTACCGTCAGTACCGCTGTTGCACAGGCGGGCAAGCAACTGGTTTCAGAAGCGCGGCTACAACATGGAGGCTATCGAACACGCCCTGCTCGCTCACGACTGGAACCTCGCCCTGGAGATGATCCTGTCCCAACTTGCCGGACTGACTATCCGTATGCCCGCGGATATGCCAACCTTGCAGCGCTGGTTTGGGCGTTTGCCAGAAGAAGTGCTGCGCACCGAACCACGTCTCTGCATCGCCTATGTAAACGCCCTCTTCTGGACCGGCCAGACGTCAAGAGCGGCTATCTGGCTGAGTGTTGCAGAAGCCGCGCTCCGGGATTACTCGGCCGGTAATGGGCCGACCGAGCCGGAGCGAAAGAGGATGTTGGGCGATGTCATTGCCAAGCGTGCGTTTCTGGTGGCTGCCCATGAGGAAGACGGAGAGCATGCCCTGGCGCTCTGTAATGAAGCGCGCTCGTACCTGACCAGCGAGGATCACAACGAGTTGAGCATTATCAGTTGGGTACGCCAGATCGCCTATCTCTCGCTCGGCCGTGCGGTCGAAGCGATGGACAGCGTTCGGGAGAGGGTCGCTCAGGCACGCCGGGCGGGCTTAATCTATCTGCATTTCGCTGCCTTAGCTGATGCGGGTGCTCTGTTGCAATTGCAGGGAAAACTGCACGCGGCAGAGCAGCTCTTCGCGCAGGCAATCAACGTGGGCTACCAGGAAGATCGGCTCGTCCATTCGTCCACTGCCCTCGCTTGTGTCTATGAGGCCGATTTGTTGCGGCAGTGGAACAGGCTGGATGAGGCTCTGGTAGCAGCACGTAAGGGGCTGGAAATCGCCGGGGAAGCGTGGTCGCCCATGTTGCGGCTTGGCGGCGTTCACAACGTGCTGGCACGCCTGCACCTATCTCGAGGGGATCTGGACGAGGCAGCGACTGCACTGGAAGGGGCTGTCCCTGCACATGAGATGAGTGAGATACCGGTGATTGTCCGCCCGGCAGAGACCACAAAGCAAATTGCTGGACTACGATTACGGTATCTGCATCCCTGGTGCGCCGATGCCGAGCGCATCCGGGTGTGGCTGGCGCGTGGGGAGGTGAAGCGGGCTGTGGGGTGGGCTGAACAGGTGGAAAGGCTAAGGCAGGCAGATTTCATTGCCCACGGTTGGCCCTATCCGGCCCAATACAGGCGAGATTGTGAAGACGTGGCCCGCGCCCGCATCGCCCTGGCCCTCTCCCAACCGGACGAGGCTTTAGAGATGCTTGAGCCTGTGGCCACACACGCCCAGGAGGGGGGCCGCCTGAGCCACCTGATAGAAATCAAGCTGCTCCAGGCGCTGGCTTACGACATGGGCAGTGGAGGTGGCGCGGCGGAGAAAGCTCTTAGCATCCTGGCCGAGGCCGTCCATTTGGGGGAGGCGGAAGGTTTTGTGCGTAGCTTCGTGGACGAAGGGCCGCGTTTGGCGGCTTTGCTCTCGCAGCTTCGGGGTGTTGGGCAGGAAGCGTTCGATGCCGCCACCCTATCGTACATAGAAAGGCTGCTGGCCGCCTTTGAGGGCAATGGGCGCAGTACCGGGCGCAGTACCGGACACGAGTCGGCGCCGGGGCAGGCAAGAGGGGAAAAGGAAAGCAAGTACATCCGGCATGACGACTTTCTGGTCGAGCCTTTGAGTCAACGTGAGCTTGAAGTTTTGCGGCTGCTGGCACAAGGCGCATCTAACACTGAGATCGCCGAGAATCTGATTATCGCCCTCAATACCGTCAAGCGCCACGTCAGCAATATCTTTGAGAAGCTTGGTGTCTCTAACCGTACCCAGGCCGTCGCCCAGGCTCGGTTGCTTGGATTGCTGGATGAACAGGGTTAGCCCGTTGCCCTGGAAACATGGACGACTGGAACAGCAAACAACAAAACAAGAAGCGCTCCAGTTGTGATCTGGAGCGCCTCTTTTCCACAGGGGATATTCAGTTGTTATACCTTATCGCTAAGGTCAGCGGCGGCCATTACGCGGTCGTTTTCACCAGAGACTCGGCTTGGGCGCGGGCTTCCGTGGCGCTGAGCATAGCCGCGTCAGCTTCGGTGGCAGCCAGGCGAGCAAAGTCGGCAGCGATCTCAGCATAGTCTTCATAATAGGCCGCACGGTCTTCCGCTTCGGCCAGATTATGAGCCGCTTTCAGCTCTGTCGTTTTGCGTCGGGCAGTGGCCACTTGTTTGTCGAAGCTTTCCTGCACCTTGCGCCACTGTGCAGACACAGACTCTTCGATGTTGTTCAGTTTGGCATCAAATGAGGTTCTTTGGGAATTCATGTGGTTGACAGCATATGTGGGGGTCAAACAAATCGTTTGTACCCCTCTAAATCCAACCAAATGCGCTGAAAGAGGGTGC
>JACTMP010000075.1 GCA_014584575.1 Chloroflexota bacterium | reverse complement strand
CCTAGTGAGTAGATTTGGTAAGCTGACACGAACCATTCTACTCTTAGGAGGCCGTCGTCCACCCGCGAGTTTACGAATTGCTGGTTAATATAAGTGGTCGGCCGTCGGTTGAAATAGAAGCAGCCCCAGAACCTCCATTTGCCTCTGCTCCGTTGAAAGCAATGGAGGCGCGTACGGTGTGCCCTGTTTGTCGGTCATAGACAAAGACATCAAAATCGTTATTTGTGTCACCATTGATCAGATTATTGGCGTGAGAGTAAAAAACCA
Organism: Chloroflexota bacterium; assembly: GCA_014584575.1. GTDB lineage: Bacteria > Chloroflexota > Anaerolineae > Promineifilales > Promineifilaceae > CAADGU01. The sequence continues at coordinate 72,285 of JACTMP010000075.1, read as the reverse complement.
CAAAACGACCATCGGCTGAAATAAAAGCGTCTGAAGAATCGCCATTCCCCTGCGTTCCGTCAGAAGCAATGGAAACGCGGCTGGTTTCTCCTGTTTGCTGGTCATGGACAAAGACATCCACATCACCATTTGTGTCACCACTCACCAGATTACTGGCCATAGACGAAAAAACCACGTAACGGCCGTCACCTGAAATCGAGTCCGCGCCTGCAAGCATATTTGCTTGCGTTCCATCAGAAGCAATAGAGACGCGGCTGGTTTGGCCTGTTTGCCGATCATGGACAAAAACATCCATCTCATTATTAGTATCGCCGCTAACCAGATTAGTTGCCTCAGATGAAAAGACTACATAAAGACCATCAGCTGAAATATATGTTTGATACGAGGTGTTGCCATTTCCCTGTGTACCATCGGAAGCAACAGAGACACGGCTGGTCTGTCCCGTCTGCCGATCATGCACAAAGATATCCCAATAACCATTGGTATCTCCACTGACCAGATTGGTGGCCTCAGAATTAAAAACGATATAACGACCATCGGCCGAAATCGAGGAAAACAAGGAAAAACCATTGGCTTGTGTCCCATCCGAAGCAACAGAGACACGGCTGGTCTGTCCCGTCTGCCGATCATGGACGAAAATATCCGGAGCACCATTTGTATCACCGATGACCAGATTACTGGAATCAGAAACGAAGGTCACGTAACGGCCGTCGGTGGAAATAGAAGGGTATGCAGCATAGCTATTTCCTTGTGTTCCATCTGAAGCGACAGAAACGCGGCTGGTTTGTCCTGTCTGCAGGTCATAGACAAACACATCTTTATGGCCATTTATATCATTGCTGACCAAGTTACTGGCTACTGAGTCAAAAGCTATGTAACGGCCGTCGGCGGAAATAGATGGATAATTAGAGGTACCATTACCTTGTGTGCCATCGGAAGCTACGGAAACGCGGGTAATAGTAAAGGTGTTCGTCGCGGTAGGCGTCGGCGTATAAGTTGGCGTGGGTGTGTTGGTTGGCGTGGGCGAGATTGTTCCTGTTGGCGTAAAGGTTGGTGTGATCGTTGCTGTTGGCGTATCAGTGGTCGTTGGCGTAAAAGTGGGCGTGGATGTGTTGGTTGAGGATGGGGTATTGGTGACCGTTGCCGTACTGGTTGGCACAGTGGTGGGTGTAGTCATTGTTGACAACATTCGTAAGATCAGCGGTAGATACACTGCGGCAGTACCCTCGCCAGCACCTCTGGCCTGGACTGTGCCCCGGCCCGCCAATAATGGCAGTAACAATACAAGCAAAAACAGGCCAACGGCCGTTGCTCCCAAACCACCCTGTATTAACTTTTTCGGATTCATGTATGTACTTCCTTGCACATCAAACTATTGGCAAGAGAGATTGTAGGCCACTACCAGTACGGTGTCAAAAAGTGTTTACTCCTTCGGATACCCTAACTTCGCCAGCGCGTCGCTGATTTCGCCCAGGATGAGCGGGTCATCAATGGTGGCGGGCATCCGGTACTCATTGCCGTCGGCGATTTTTTTGATGGTGCCGCGCAGGATTTTGCCGGAGCGCGTTTTGGGCAGCCGGTCTACCACCGCCGCCACCTTAAACGAGGCCACCGGCCCTATCTGCTCCCGCACCCGCTGGATCAGTTCCTGCACAATCACCTCTGGATCGCGCATGACGCCCGCTTTGAGTACCACAAATCCTACCGGAATCTCCCCCTTCAACTCGTCGTGTACGCCCACAACGGCACATTCGGCCACGTCCGGGTGGCCGGACAGCACTTCCTCCATGCCGCCCGTAGACAGGCGATGCCCGGCCACGTTGATAATGTCATCGGTGCGGCTCATGATGAACAGATAGCCGTCGTCATCTTTGAAACCGGCGTCGGCCGTCAGGTAATACCCCGGATATTCGCTCAGGTAGGAATCTACATATCGCTGGTCGTTGTTCCAGAGCGTAGGCAGGCAGCCGGGAGGCATGGGCAGTTTAACGACAATACTACCAATATCGCGTGCCGCCACCGGATGCCCGGCATAGTCCAACACTTGCACATCATAACCGGGCACAGGTTTGGTACAGGAGCCGGGTTTGACGGGCAACATGCCCAATCCCACGCAGTTGGCGCCCATGGGCCAGCCCGTTTCCGTCTGCCACCAATGATCAATGACCGGCACCCCCAACTGGTTTTGCGCCCAGAGCAGGGTATCCGGGTCACACCGTTCACCCGCCAGAAAGAGGTAACGGAAGTTGTCCAGCTTATACTGGCGGATGTAATTGCCATTGGGGTCTTCCCGTTTGATGGCCCGGAAAGCGGTGGGGGCGGTGAACAGCACCTTGACATTATGCTGGCTGATGACCCGCCAGAACGCGCCGGGATCGGGTGTGCCCACCGGTTTGCCTTCGTAGAGAATGGTGGTGCAGCCGTGAAAGAGCGGGCCATAGACGATGTAGGAGTGGCCGACAGCCCAGCCCATGTCGGAAGCGGCCCAAAAGACGTCACCGGGATCGGCATCATAGACGTTTTTCATGCTCCATTTGAGGGCCACCAGATGGCCGCCGTTGTCACGCACGACGCCTTTGGGGATGCCGGTGGTGCCGGAGGTGTAGAGGATGTAGAGCGGGTCGGTGGCGGCGACGGGCACACACTCTACCGGTTGGGCGTTGGTCATCAGTTCCATCCAGTCGAGGTCACGGCCGTCCACCATCTCGGCTCTCTCTTGCGGCCGTTGCAAAATGATGCAGTGGGTTGGTTTGTGGTGGGCCAGTTCGATGGCTTTGTCCAGCAGCGGTTTGTAGGGGATGACACGATTCACTTCAATGCCACAGGAGGCGGAGAGGATGAGTTTGGGTTGGGCGTCATCAATGCGCGTCGCCAGTTCGTTGGCGGCAAAGCCGCCAAAGACAACGGAGTGAATGGCCCCAATCCGGGCGCAGGCGAGCATGGCCACGGCCGTTTCCGGCACCATCGGCATGTAAATGATCACCCGGTCCCCCTTTTGCACCCCCTGCGCGGCCAACACCCCGGCAAAACGGGCGACCTCGTCCAGCAGTTGTTGGTAGGTGAAGGTTTGGACGATACCGGTGACGGGGCTGTCGTAGATGAGGGCGGGTTGGTGGGCACGGCCGTTTGCCACATGCCAGTCCAGCGCGTTGTAACAACTGTTGACCAAACCACCGGCAAACCAGCGATAAAAGGGCGGGTTAGAATCGTCCAGCACCTTATCCCATTTTTTGTACCAGTGGACTGCTGCGGCGGCCTCGGCCCAAAACCCCTCCCGGTCGGTGATAGATTGTTGATACAGTTGCTCGTACATGGCACTCTCCTTACTCTTGCTTGCCAAAACGTTCTAACACCCACAAGCAGGCCAGCTTGGTTGCGCCCAACTCGTGAAAGGTGTGGTTGCGTTGCTCGGCCCGTTTGACGGCCGATAGATGCTGTGTACTCATGCCAATGCTCTCGGCAAAAGCTTTTTGGGTGATTCCTGCTTTTTTCAACTGAGAGATCAATTCTTCCAGCGAGATCCCGGCCAGATGGTCGCTGAGCTCGTCCAGGTTACTGAGCGTTTGCACGGCCGTGATCGACTTCTTTTCCACGACCGTGAAACTCTCCGGTTTTGCCAGGAAAGTGTAGGCCAATGCTGCGCAATGGTGACAGTAACCGCCTTTGCCAATGTAACAACTACACCTGGAAATCACGGCCTCGCTCCCTACAATAATCGAAACCGTGTAAACACCATGATTACCCTCTACCCGGCCAGAAATCGTCAAATCACGGCGGAGGCGATCCCAGAATTTGTCCACATACGGCCGTGCTTTTTCCCCCGCTGGCCCTGGCCACTGCCGCCGTAACCTGTTCTGATAAGCCGCCAAATCAAAATCATCTGATAGTTGTGCCATAAAAGTATCCTCCTTATCTTCTTCACCAGCTTGTGGGAGGCCAGTCAAAAAACTGTATAGTTACGGCCGTCAGGCATTGTATTTCTTTCCTGGCAAAGCAGCAAAAGGTCATTTGATGAAATTTGGTCCCATTCCCACAACGCTAGCGGTTGGCAAAATTCTCGGCCACAACATTGCTGGGGCGGACGGCCGTCGCCTGAATGACAGGTAACGCCAGCGCCCGCAAACTATACATCCACTTTGTGGACGCCAACCTCAACTGCGAAATGGTGACGCTGGATTAAAGCGCACTGTATTCAAGAGAATGGGATACGCTGATGCAAGCTTAACGGCCGTCACTCAGGCCAAAATTGGGCGCGTATTGGGCCAGGAACTCATCCACGTACTGCTTGTAAGTGTCAAAGTCGGTGAAAATGTCACGGCCGTGCGCCGACCCCCAGTCGGTAATGTGCAGAACGGTGGTGGCCGGGTTGCTATGAGCATAAATGCTTTCCGAGTGGGTATAGGGGGTATACTCGTCAGTACGGGAATGAATGAGCAGAATGGGAACGGCCGTGTTGGCGGCTGCTTCTGTCGGGGAGACATCGTCCACCTCAAAATCGGCCCGCCTTTCGGCAATGACAAAAGCGGTGGGAATAAACGGTCTTGTCCAGGCGCCAAACTGTTCTATCGCCTGTCGAGACACAATGGCTTCCAGACTCTCATAGGGGGAATCAGCAATAATAAACGCTGTTCCTGGCAGCAACGGCGCAGCCTGCAAGGAGGTAGCCGCACCGTAGGAAACGCCCGTCAACCCTACCTGCTGCGGCCCCAGGCCGGTGCGCGCCAACAACCAGTTGTAAGCAGCCTGGGCGTCTTGTTTCTCGTGGTAGCCATAGGTATGAAAGGCCGGGCTGCTTTCGCCATGACCGCGAGCATCATACGCCAACAAGTCGCAGCCGCGCTCCCAAAACAAAGGAGCATATTGCAAGGCGCTATATCGTGTGCCGGTATAACCATGCAGAAGAATAACAGCGCAGTTAGCCGGTTTCTCGTTGTCATAGAAAAAACCAGCCAACGACACATCACCATTTTGAATGGTCACTTCTTCCGGGGTGGGTAACACCGGCAGCCCTACTTCCTCCATTCTGGCTCTGGATTCGGCCAGACCGGGGGTTTGTCTAGTGATGAGCACATCACCAAAGAACCAACTACCACCCAGATAAATGAGCAGAAGCAGCCCCCCAACCACCACTAAAATCCAGATAAGTTTTGACTTCATTGGGCCAATCCGATTACCGTTTACCGATTACCGATTCCTAATAACGGCCGTCGTCAAACGGGTCTTTATTGCGAGACTTCAAGGTAGGCTCACCGGTACGCCGTCGCCCTTCAGGGCTAGCCAGCATAAAACCCAGAGAGAGGATAATCTGCATGAGAACGACGATGATAAACATGGTAGCCACTTTCAGGGCTTCAATGGGCCAGTTGCGGGGCAAATCCAGAACGGTGTAATAGGTTCCTTCTGATAAGTATCCCGTATCAAACATATATTCGACGAGAAAGTAAGCAACGGCGAAGGAAAGGGCAAGCCAGATAACAAAAATGAAAGTGCGGACAGACAAACCCTTGCGTTTTGATAACTGTTCTCTTTTTTTCTTTTCAAGACGCATTTTGTTCTCTCCTGGCTCATGGTGATGGGCAACTTTCTGCGCCACTCGCTGCGGCCCATCACTTGAACCAACTACAATATCTATCGAGTCAGGGGGCCGGCGCCGATGCCAGGCACCAGTTCGCCACCCATCCTTGCTGTCCGTTTTCGTTAAGGACAACGAATGAAAACGGCTGCATCATCGTCTGCCCATCCAGCGCCGATTGCACCATTTCCTCTCTGGTCTGCTGAATAGTGATGGGCAGATCAGAATTGAATACCAGGTCATGATCGCGGGTTTCTGGGCGGTCGCTGCGGCCTAAAACCAGCAGGCGGGCGTCTGTTCCTGTCCCGCATTGCCCTTGTTGTGCACACATCTCGCTACAGGTCAGCACGGTCTGGTCAGCCGTCGGCTGCTCGCCGCCACCGCCAAAACAGGCTGTCAGGGTAACGGCCGTACACACCCACAAGAGCACGTAAACGGGCCGATAGCGATTTGACCAGTGCCACTTCATCCCATTCACCCAGAACATAGGCTAACTTCTGTCCCAAATTGCCTCGCCGTTGAGGATGCGCTGCACTTGTTTAGAGAATTCAGCCGGCTTCAACGGCTTGCTAATAAACCCATCAAACCCTAACTGGCGAGCATGTTCCATCTCCGCAATCAGCGTTCCAGCAGAGACAGCGACAATGCGGGCTTTTTTTAGCGTCTCATGCTGTCGAATTTCCGCCAGCAGTTCATACCCACTTTTGCCAGGCATATTGATGTCCACCAGGAACAAGTCTACCTTGGGCAACCGTTCGGCAAAGGAGATAGCGGCATCGGCGCTTTTTCGGGCATAACACCGGTTGGCCCCGCCCAGCCGCAGCAAATCCAGCGTAATGAGTTGGGCATTAGGGTCATCTTCTACCAATACAATATAGGCTTCTTGCAATGTCAAATCAGTTTCCATAATTTTTTATGTGAAGTCTATCAAAACGGCCGTGCCCCGGCAATGACCACAGCGCGATTATCCCCATCACCCTATCCATACTAATTGCATGTGGGTGGCGAGATAAACAATGTTTTGGAAACAGTCACCCCACCCGAAGTCACCTCGGCTGTACCTGCCTGTGCGCCGCCGATAAAGCTGACCTCCAGCGTCAGGCCGTCATTCACCACATTAGCCGCCACCTGGTCACCATTCCAATAATACGTATACGTACCGTTGCCCCCTTGTCCACGCATATACACCGTTTGCCACCACGTTTGCCCTTCGCAGCGCCCCCGATCTGGCAGCAAATACAGGTCTAACGTCAGTGGGCCGGTGACCGGCAACGGCGCACTGTTACCACCGCTGACAACGGGTAAAGCAGCAGCATCGCCGCTCCATTGCAGCCGTTCGCCAAATACAAAACCTTCCAGGCTATCGGCAGCGCGCACGTATAGCCAGTTGCCATTGGCCGAACGCCCCAGGACGGTCACAGGATCGCCGGCATTGACGTAGGTGACTTCACCGCTGTCGGCGTCTGGCTGCCGGTAAAGGGAGGAATTGAGCAGGGCTACGGCGGTGTTGCTGGCGGTAGGCGCCGGCGTATCGGTAGGGGTAGCGGTGGCTTCTGGCGTTGCCGAGGGCGAAGGGGTATGGGTGTTGGTAGGGGCAGGGGTAGCGGTTGCCGTCGCTTCCATGCTCGGAGCCACCGTCGCTTCTGTCACCAGCACGGCCGTGGGCGGCACAGTCGCCGTGGGCGGCACAGTTTCAGTGGGTGATGGGGGGGGTGATGTGGGTGTAGCTGGCACGGCCGTAGCCGAAGTTACCGCCGCCACATCCGCTGCGGGCGTGGTTGGCCCTGCGGCGGCCACCACCAGCGTCATCTCTTCACCGTCCCACCCAGACATGGTAAACCATATGCCCACCATTAACACCAGCAGCAACACGCCAACCACCACCCAGGCCCAACGGTAACGCTGGCGGGTGGGCAAAGCAGGCGCTGTCAACTGGCTCTCTGCTGGCGATGGTTTTGGGCGCGCGGTCGCAGACGTGGGCATGGTAGCAGCAGGTGGGGAAACGCCCGTGTCCGCCGCCCCGTCAGCAGCCATAGCTGCCATTACAACCACATCATCAGCCCCTACAGCGGCCCCCATCGGCTGCGGTTCGGTCACAGGCACAGGGGTGGGAATAACGGCCGTAGCCAGCGCCGCCACACTCCCCGCCGCCAACACACCGGCAGCCGCTGCCTCCGCCTGCTCCTGATACACCGGCAGCACAATGGTAAAACAAGACCCCTGCCCCACCTCACTGGTCACAAACATCCGCCCACCATGCCGTTCAATCAGGTGGCGGGTAATCGGCAGCCCCAAACCGGTGCCCACACGCTTCCGCGCTGCCGATTCATTGACCTGCTTAAACTCTTGAAAAATCGTTTCATGGTGTTCTGGAGGAATACCAATACCCGTATCAACTACCGACAGGCGCAGTTCATCGTCTGTCTGCTCCACCCGCAAAGTGATCGTACCTTCCTCCGTATACTTCACCGCATTGCCCAGTAAATTGATGAGCGACTGCTTCACCCGCATCTTGTCCACCTGAACCAGCGGCCAAACCTCCGGGTAATCACGCACCAGATCAACCTGGCTTTCCAGCAGCAGCCCGCGCGTGGTAGTCATTGCCTCTTCACAAAGCGCGTGCAGGTCACACACCTCCAGATGCAGCTTAAATTCGCCGGCCTGAATCTGTGCCATATCCAGCAAATCGTTCAGCACCGAGAGCAAGTGCCAGCCCGATTTTTCAATCCGTTCCAGGTAATCAATCTGCCCTTCCGACACCGGTCCCCGCCCACCCAGGCGCACAATGTGGGCAAAATTGACAATGGAGTTCAGCGGGGTGCGCAGTTCATGGCTGACGTGGTTCATAAAACGGGTGCGTATGTCCCGCTCATCCAACGCCTCCTGGCGTGCTTTATCCAACTGGCTGTTGGTAAATTCCAATTTAGCATTGGCGAACTTTACTTCTTCCTGGATGGTATATAGTTCATCGCGGCGGCGCTGCACATTGCGGTGCAAATCGCTTACCGTCTCCACTGCATACTGCCACTCCATGGCGGACAGAAAAGCGATGGCTGCCAGCCCCAAATTAACCAGTAGGGGGCCAAGTAAGAGGGTGAACACTTCAAAGGACATGCCTTCTCGCCAAAAAACCACCCCCACTATAACGGCCGTGGACACACCCCAGGCCAAAAAGCTGTTTTCCGCCCGACTGAGCATGGCGGAAGCTACAATCAAAATGCCAAACAGGTAGGGGATGGGGCTGCCCGGTTGCCATTCCTGAGCCAGAATGACGGCTAACATGATATATTGCACCAACAAAAAAATGCTGATGCCCAGGTCATATCTGTCGTTTCTTATGAATTTCCAGGCTACCCATCCCCCCAACGGCGCCATCAGCGCACTGAACCAGAAGTGGCTGACGTCCCAGAAATAGGAGGAGCCAACCACAAAGATGAGGCTGAGTAAAAGAACAATTGCGGTGAGGACGGGAATCACAATACGGCTGGAATCTACCCGTAGTTCTTGGGAATATGAATGGTTCATAGGATTATTTTAGGCGGCAGGCTGCCGGGCTGCCGTCTAACACAAGTGAATTCTTATGGTCAGGGTACACCATTAACTGGGGAAAGTATACTGAACTGGCTACAGGGAATCATTAACGCTTTAGTACCTGAAAAATCCTGGCAGAGTGCGTCATCCTGGCAGAGTGCGTCATCCTCAGATGCGCATCTGAGGATGCGCACTCTGCCCATTGCACTGAGATGACCAACGAAAAAGGGATCAGAGGTTGAGATAGTCAAGGGAGGCTTGCAACACTTCTTTGGCTACGCGCAAACGGCCGTCGCCATCCAGCATCATCGTATCCAGCGCCACAGCTTCCCCTGCCCCGGCAAATATGCCTGCATCCTGCCGGTCGTAGATAAACAGATCTACCAGGTCGCCGTAGTAGGCGGCAACGGCCGTCGCCGACACCTCCATGCCCATCTCCTGCATCATCTTCGCCGCCGGCCCTTTCACCGCCTGCCCGCCAATGATGGGGCTGACGGCCGTGACCACCTGCGGCACATCTTCCAACAGCGCCCGGATGGGGTACACGTTCAAGATGGGGTCAATGCTCACAAACGGGTTGGAAGGGGCGATAATCACGATGTCGGCCGTTTCCAGCGCGCGGGCAACGGCGTGCGTAGCCTTCACGTCTTCCGGCAAGATGATTTGGCGGACCGGCGGCTGCCACCGTTCACGCACAAACCAGGTCTGGAAGGGCAGGATACGGCCGTCGGCACTGGCAATCCTGGTGGGGGCGGGCTGGTCGCTCATGGGCAGGATGGTGGGCTGAATGTGTAGGTGGGTGCAGAGGTGATGGGTGACGGCCGTGAGCGTCTGCCCCTCGCCCAGTAATTGCGCCCGTGTGAGGTGCGTCGCCAGGTCTAAATCACCCAAACGAAACCAATCTGGCCCCCCCATCCGCGCCACCGCTTCCATCGTGCGCCAGCTTTCCCCGGCGCGCCCCCAGCCGATCTCCGGGTTCGCTACCCCCGCCAGGGTATACATCACCGTATCCAGGTCTGGGCATACCGTCAGCCCCAGGTGTTGGAAGTCATCGCCGGTGTTGACGATGATGGTCAGGTGTTGTGGCGGCACAATCTGCGCCAGCCCGGCAGCCAGTTTAGCGCCGCCCACGCCCCCTGCCAGGCAGACGACGCGGTAATCGGTAATCGGTAATCGGTAATCAGTCATGGGCAATGGTCAATGGTCAATGAGATTGGAGATTGGAGATTGGAGATTGAACCAATCTCTAATCTCCAATCTCCTGTAAGTTATTTACTCCGCGTTCCTAAACGGAGTTCAACACATAATGCGCCGCCGCTTCACCCATGATGGCCACGCCGTCAATCATGGCCCGTTCGTCGAAGTTGAATTTGGGGTGGTGGTGGGGGTAGATGTACCCCTTTTCCTCGTTACGACCACCCACAAAAAAGTAACAGCCGGGCACTTCATCCAGAAAAAAGCCCATATCTTCCGAGGCCATGGTGCGCCTTTCCACAATGCGGTTTGCGCCCACAATTTTTTCAGCGGCGGCGCGGACAACGGCCGTTGGCCCCGGCGCATTCACCACCGCCTGCACGATAGCAATCGTCTCCATGGACGCCTTGCAGCCAAACGCTTCGGCCATGCGCGTGGCCATTTCCAGGATGCGGCGGTAAATGAGGCGGTGCAATTCATTGTTGTAACTGCGCACGGTGCCTTTCAAAATGGCCTTGTCGGGGATGACGTTGAAGGTGGCCCCGGCGCGGAATTCGCCAATGGAGACAACCACACTCTCCTGTGGGTTGATGTTGCGGCTGACGATGCTTTGCAGGGCGGTGACGATGTGGGCGGCAGCCACAATGGGATCATTGGCCAGATGGGGGGCAGCGCCATGCCCGCCAAACCCATGAATGGTAATGGTAAAGACGCTGGATGAGGCCATGCACGGCCCTTCCACCACGCGCACTGTGCCCACATCTTCGGGCGTCCAGATGTGCATGGCAAAGGTCACGTCCGGGCGTGGATTTTCCAACACGCCATCGGCAATCATGGCAAACGCGCCGCCCAGCCCTTCTTCGGCCGGTTGGAAGACAAATTTGATACGGCCGTGCATCTGCTCCCGATACTTGGCCATGATTTTTGCCAACGCCAGCCCCATGCTGGTGTGCCCATCGTGGCCGCAGGCGTGCATGACGCCCACGTTTTTGGAGGCATATGGCTCGCCGCTCTCCTCGATAATGGGCAAACCATCCATATCAAAACGCAGCATCACCGTTGGCCCGTCCTGTGGCCCTTCCAGCAAACCCACCACACCGGTTTGCCCAATGCCCCGCTGCACTTCAAACCCCAACTGGTTCAGTTGCTCGGCCACAATGCCAGACGTGCGAATTTCTTCAAAACCCATTTCCGGGTATTGATGCAAATCGCGGCGTCTGGCGACCATCTCATCAAACAAAAACTCCGCCTCTTTACGAAAATCAACTAAAGGCATGTAATTATTCCTCTCCCGACAACGGCTCCCTTTCGCCGATAATTGGGCGGAATTATACTTGACAAGTTGGCAAGGTAACAGGGTGGAATGTAGCGGCTAAAGCCGTCACAATGATGGCTAATGAAAGCGTAGGAAATAAATCGGCAATCCACGCATTGTCATTCCGAGGTCTTCCGAGGAATCCCACCCATCTGGAATAATCGAGGGGCAGGGATTCCTCGCTCCGAAGACTACGTTCGGGATGACACGTTTCTGTTGCCCGATTAGATTTTTAATCATCATAAGCCGTCACACTTCGCCGATGCATCAGTGAACGGCAACCAGAAATAACACGGCCGTACCCCACTCTACCACCCGCCCCAATAGCTGCTGCCGGAAGAGGGTCTCTACCAGCGTTACTTCTTTTTTGGTCAGGCCGCCATTTTGCAGGCGACGGCCGTACCCCACCCGCTCCCCCTCGCCCTCGCCAAACCAGCGGGCCAGGTGCGCTTCGGTTATCTGGCGCTGGCTGGTTTCCGTTTCTAGCTGCATGTGCAGGAGGGTGAAGCCAACGGCCGTAAGCGCCGCCTCCATCTCCTTCTCATCCCAATTCACCAACGGATCACTTTCGTCGTGATAAATGGCTTCCTCGGCGGCGGCTACCTTGTCACGCAATTTCGTCTGCTCGCCCCACTCCACCAGCCGGTACAACCGTTGCCCGTGCCGGGGGATGGTCTGGATGAGGCAGAAACGGCCGTCGGGCAACAAGCAATCTCCCAATCTCGCGGTGTCCCCACCGCCAATCTCCCAATCTCCTTGTAATCCATAATCGGTGAAGAGGTTGCGGGCCAGGATGCGGTCGAATTTGAGGTCGGCTTCGCCACGCAGGTTGAGCAGGTAATCCAGTTCAGATAGCGGGCCAATGAGGATGGACGGCCGTTCCATCTCCGGCAATCGTTCGGCCATCTGGCGCAGGGCGTCGCCCGCCTGGGGATCGGCCGTCAGCGCCCACACGCCCCCTTCCGGCGCCCGCCGCACCGCCTCCCACGTCAGCAGCCCTGACCCGGCGTTGATGTCCAAAACCAAATGATGCCGCTGCACTCCTGCCAGTTCAAACAACCGATCCCGTTGCCACCCCAAATTCCGCCCGCTGTTGCTAATCGTCCGCTGCAACCACATATCTCTGGCGCGATTAACCGGGCTGGTTGTCAACACCTCTCCAATCTCCCAATCTCCCCAACTTCCTGTTGGCAATCTCCCAATCTCCATCATCCCCGCAATCTGCTCCTCCCGTCTTCGCGCCACCTGCTCCCGAATCCCCCGTTCATACCCCTGATCGGACGGCTGGTAAAAGAGTTTGCCTTGCAGCGCCACCGGGAGGTACTGCTGCGCCACCCAATGGTCGCGGTAGGCATGGGGGTAGAGGTAGCCCGCGCCATGCCCAAAGCCTTCCTTGTCCCGGTTAGCATCGCGCAAATGATTGGGCACCTCCGCCTCCTGTTCCTTTTCCACCGCCCCCCGCGCATCAAAAAAGGCAAAAGCGGAATTGGACTTAGGCGCCGTAGACAAGTAGAGCGCCGCCAGCGCCAGCGGGAAGCGCCCTTCCGGAAGCCCAATGCGCTCAAACGCCTGCCAGCAGCTTAAGACCACCGTGATGGCGTTGGGGTCGGCCATGCCCACGTCTTCCCCGGCCAAAATGGCCATGCGCCGGAAGAGGAAACGGGGGTCTTCGCCGGCATAATCCATCTTCGCCAGCCAATACATGGCCGCATCCGGGTCAGAGCCACGCACGCTCTTGATGAAGGCGGAGATAGTGTCGTAATGCACATCTCCTTCCTTATCATAAAGCACGGCCCGCCGCTGGATGGATTCTTCGGCGACTTCGAGGGTGATATGAATACGGCCGTCTGCCCCCACTTCTGTCGTCTCCACCGCTAATTCCAATGCGTTTAGCACGCCCCGTGCATCCCCATTGGCCACGTCCACCAGATGGGCCAGGGCGTCAGCGTCAATCTGGACATTCAGTTTGCCATATCCCCGCTCCTCATCCACCAACGCCTGGCGGGCAATCTGGGTCAGGTCTTCTTGGGTCAGCGGCTTTAGCTGGAAAATGCGGCTGCGGCTGACCAGCGCCTTGTTCACCTCAAAATAGGGATTTTCCGTCGTCGCTCCAATCAGGATAACGGCGCCGTTCTCCACCCAGGGCAGCAGCGCGTCTTGCTGCGCCTTGTTCCAGCGATGCACCTCGTCCACAAAGAGCGTCGTGCGCTGCCCATACAAATCGCGCCGCTCCTGCGCCGTGGCAATCGCTTCGCGGATTTCTTTCACCCCCGCCAGCACGGCGTTGATGGTGATGAAGTGGCTGCGGGTACTGTTGGCAATGACCATCGCCAGCGTCGTTTTGCCCGTGCCCGGCGGGCCATAGAAGATGAGCGAGGAAAGCTGGTCCGCCTGGATGGCCCGGCGCAGCAGCCGCCCCGGCCCCAAAATGTGCGCCTGCCCCACGTATTCGTCCAGGGTGCGCGGGCGCATCCGGTTGGCGAGGGGAGATTCTTGCTGAATTTGGGCGGCACGGCCGTGTGTGAATAAGTCCATGCGCTAATTGTATCGGAGAACGGGAAATATAGGATCACAAACACAACGGATGAGAATAACAACAACTCACCCGTTGTGTTTAGTCGTTCACACAAAGTTCTCAAAAACCTGACAGGTTTGCCAACTGTTACCCATCCGTTGATTCTCCTAAAACCTGTCAGGTTTGCTCACGGGGGAGTTCCAGTGAGGGATTCCCCCAGTTCTCATACACGTGCAGCTACGTAAACGACAATGTCATGCAAGGATACAAGCTGCCCGTAATCTGCTTCTGGCACGCTGACGCCCATGGCCCCTTCCAGACCAATCAGAAAGTTGAGAAAGTCGAAGGAGTCAATGTCCAGCGCTTCTTGCAGATTGGCCGTATGATCCAGCCTCTCATAATCCGCTTCTGGGGCAATGGAACGCAGCAAATCAATCATGGTATATTCAATTTGTTTTTCGGCCGCCGGCCGTGTTAATGTCGTCATAATGTCTCTACCTCCTGTAAACATTTCTGGAGCGCTTCCAAAAACAGGCCACCGCGATGGCCATCACTGGCGCGATGGTCGGCGGCTAACGTGGCCGTCAGCACCGGGCGCACGCCCAACATGCCGTTTTCGGCCCAGGGCTGCTCGGTGATCTTACCAAAGCCGACCAGGGCTACCTGCGGCGGGTAGATGACGCCGTAGACCTTCTCCACGCCCCGGTCGCCCAGGCTGGTCAGGGTGATGGTGGGGTCTGTTAGCTCCGAACTGCGCAAACGGCCGTTCCGCGTCCGCATAATCAAATCGCGCATATCGGCCATCAATTCGTCCAGGCTCCTCAAGTCGGCGTTGTGAATGGCCGGCGTCACCAGACCACCCTGCCGCAGCGCAATGGCAAATCCAATGTGAATGGCCTCCTGCGGCCGAAACGCATCGTCAATCCAGTAACCGTTTAACTCCGGCGTTTCCACCAACGCTTTGGCCGTCGCCTTGATCAGCAGCACCACCGGCAGCAGCCGGTCTTTCAGCGCACGTTTCAGATTTTCCGCCTCCAGCCAGCGCAACGGCCGTGACATATCAATGCGCGTTTCCAAATAGTAGTGCGGAATGTCCCGGTTGGAGCGGCTCATGGCGGCGGCAATAGCACGGCGCATCCCGGCCTGAAAATCGGCCGCCGGTTTTGCTTCCGCCGGTTCGGGGACAGGTACGGCCATAGGTTGGCTGGCCGCCGCCCGCTCCACATCCTCCCGGCAAACCGCGCCGTGCGGCCCGGTTCCGACCAGCGCCTGTGGGTCAACACTCAATTCCTCGGCCACCCGTTTAGCGACGGGCGTCACGCGCACCCGCTCCGTTTTGAGCGCCGCCGCTCTGAGCGCCTCCGCTTTGAGCGCCTCCGCCGCTTTTTCTACGTCGGCCAGGCTGATGGCGCCGTCCGCACCCGTACCCGTCACCGCCAGTAAATCCACGCCCCATTCGGCCGCGCGCCGCCGGGCCACAGGTGACACCCGCAAACGGCCGTTACGCTGTTTCCCATTCTTCGCCGGCGTTGTTACCTTCTCTGGCGGCGTGAAGGCAGGCTGCGCCTGGGGTAGGGCCGGGGCAGCCACAGGCACGGCCGTCAATACCGGCAGGGTCTCCCCTGCCGCCTGAATAATTGCCAGCACCGTTCCCACCGGCACCAGCGTCCCGGCCGCTACCAGAATCTCACCCATCACGCCATCTTCAAACACCTCAATATCAATGACGCCCTTATCCGTCTCCACGGCGGCGATCACGTCGCCGCGCTTCACCCGGTCGCCTGGCTGCACACGCCAGTCATACAGTGTGCCCGCTTCCATGTCTGCGCCTAAGGTTGGCATTTTGAACTCGGCCATCAGAATACCTCCGCTGGGAAACGTGATGCGTGATGCGTGACCAGGGGCTATCACGCATCACCTTTCACGCCATCAGTTGGCGCACGGCCGTCACAATCGTCTCCGTCTGCGGCAAGGCAGCGTCTTCCATATGTTTGGCATAGGGCAGCGGCACTTCGGCCGTGCAGAGCCGGGCTACCGGCGCATCCAGTTCATAAAACGCCTGCTCCATGATGCGGGCGCTGATTTCAGCGGCAATGCTGCCGGTGCGCCACCCCTCGTCCACAATGAGGGCGCGGTGCGTTTTGCTGACAGATTGCAGAATGGTAGCGTCGTCTAACGGCCGTAACACCCGCAAATCAATCACCTCGGCCGCCACCCCTTCTTGCGCCAGCAGCTCGGCTGCGTCCAGCGCCTTAAACAGGCTGGCGCTGTAGGTGATGATGCTGACATCCGTACCGGCGCGCATCACTTTAGCGCTCCTTATATCCACCGGCAGCGGGTCTATCGGCAGTTCACCCTTCATGTTGTAAAGCAGCGAATTCTCAAAAATCAGCACCGGGTCCGGGTCTTCCAACGCCGGCCACAACATGCCGCGTGCATCGGCCACCGTTGCCGGAACCAGCACCTTCAGGCCAGGCACATGGGCATACCACCCTTCCCAGCTATGGGAATGTTGCGCCGCCAGTTGTTTGCCGCCGCCGGTTGCCATGCGAATGACCACCGGCACGTTAAACTGCCCGCCGGACATGTGCAGCAGCGTGGCCGCATTGTTCACAATCTGGTCGGCCGCCAGCAAGCTGAAATTGCAGGTCATTACTTCCACAATGGGGCGCATACCGCCCAGCGCCGCGCCAATGCCCGCGCCCGTAAAACCCGACTCCGACATGGGCGTGTCTATGATGCGCTCCGGGCCAAACTCGGCCAACATACCCTTGCTTACGGCAAAACAGCCGCCGTAACGGCCGACATCCTCACCCATGAGAAAGACGCGCTCATCCCGGCGCATGGCTTCGCTCATGGCCTCGCGCATGGCCTCACGGTAGGTGATAAGGCGCGTTTCCGTGGCTTTCATCTCCGCCACCGACTCTAACAGTTGGATACTCACACCACCCTCCAGTTTGTAGGGCGAATTAGCAATTCACCCTACCGTTCCGAATAGACAAAGCGTTCCAGGTCAGCCACCGGCTCCCAGGTACCGGCTTCGGCAAAAGCCACCGCTTCGTCCACTTCGGCCGCAACCTGTTTTTCCAGTTCGGCCATATCGGCCGCATCCATCACGCCCTGTTCCTGCAACAGTCGGGTCAGCAGGATGATGGGATCGCGCTGTTTCCATTCTTCTAATTCGGCTTTGGTGCGGTACAGTTCGGCGTCAAACATGGAGTGAGCGCGGAAACGGTAGGTGCGGCATTCCAGGAAGTATGGCCCCAGGCCGCTGCGGACGTAATTGACCGCCTGTATGGCCGCCTCTTCAACTGCCAGCACATCCATGCCATCTACGGCCGTAGCCGCCACATTATAGGCATCCGCTTTGCGCACCAGTTCCGGCACTGCATCGGAAATTTCCAGTGGCACGCCCATGGCGTACAGATTGTTCTCGCAAACAAACAGCACCGGCAGTTGCCACAGCGCCGCCAGGTTCATGGATTCATGGAACTCCCCTTCCTGCACCGCCCCATCGCCAAAGAAGCAGCAGGTGACGTGTGGCCGGTGTTGCATCTTGTCGGCCAGGGCCAGCCCCACCGCCAGCGGCAAACCGCCGCCCACAATGGCATTGCCGCCATAAAAATGGGTGGCAGCATCAAACAGGTGCATGGAACCACCCCGGCCACGGGCGCAGCCTTCTTGTTTACCGTACATCTCGGCCATGCTCACATCCATGCCTACGCCACGCGCCAGCGCCTGGCCGTGTTCACGATAGGTGGCAATCACGGCATCTTCGGGCCGCAATGCCTGCATCACCCCCACAGCTACCGCTTCCTCGCCATCATACAGATGCAGGAAGCCGCGAATTTTAGCGGCCATATACAGTTCGTAACATTTCTCTTCAAAGCGGCGAATGCGCAGCATTTCGTGGAGCAAGTGCAAATGGTGTGCGCGCTCCAGGTCGCTTTGGGCCTGATCGGCCATCATTTCGGTCAGCATCACGCTTCCTCCAATGTGGAAACGTCCCCTTCGGGCAGACCCAGTTCCCACGCTTTTAGCAACCGCCGCATGATTTTGCCGCTGCGCGTCTTGGGCAGGTCTTGTTTGAACTCAATCTCTTTGGGCGCAACGGCCGAACCCAATTTCTGGCGGCCAAATCCTAACAATTCCATTTTCAATTCTTCGCTGGCTTTATAGCCGGGCTTAAGGGAAACAAACGCCTTCACCAACTCGCCAATCACCGGGTTGGGTTTGCCAATAACGCCGGCTTCGGCCACTGCCGGATGCTCCATGAGGGCGCTTTCCACTTCAAACGGCCCCACCATATGCCCGGCCGTCTTGATGATGTCATCGGCGCGGCCCACAAACCAGAAGTAGCCATCTTCGTCACGCATGGCCAGGTCGCCACTGATGTACCAGCCGCCAACGAAGCATTTGCGATACCGTTCTTCTTCCAGCCAGTAACCCCGGAACATGGAAGGCCAGCCGGGGCGTAAAGCCAGGTCGCCATCCACGCCGGGTTTGGTGATGAGTTCTACTTCGTGGGGGCTGACGCGGCGGACAATGGCGGCTTCAATGCCGGGCAACGGCCGTCCCATGGAACCTGGCCGTACTTCCTGCGAGGCATAATTGGCGATCATGATGCCGCCTGTTTCCGTTTGCCACCAGTTGTCGTGAATGGTCAGGTGCAGTTTCTCCCGACCCCATACCACCGCTTCCGGGTTTAACGGTTCGCCTACGCTGGCGACAAAGCGCAGATGGCTCAGGTCATATTCCAGCGGCGGTTCAATGTCCAGCCGCATCAGGCGGCGAATGGCGGTGGGGGCGGTGTACCAGACCGTCACCTGCTGTTCGGCCAGTTGGCGGTACCAGCGATGGGCGTCAAACTCGGCTTCATCCACGATGCTGGTGACGCCCAATGCCAGCGGCGCGATGATGCCGTAAGATGTGCCTGTGACCCAACCGGGATCGGCCGTACACCAGAAAATGTCATCCGGGTGTAAATCCAGGGCGTATCGGGCAGTGATGATATGGGTCAGAATGGCGTCGTGGACGTGCATGGCCCCTTTGGGCATGCCGGTGGTGCCGCTGGTGAAATGCAAAATGGCGTCATCTTCAGGGTTGGTACGGCCGATCTCGAATTCTTCGGAGGCTGTAACCATCAGGTGCGGCAGTGAATAAACGCCATCTCCCGGATGCTCAAACACATCCACCAACAAAACCGCCGCCAACGCGGGTAATTTATCGCGTTGGTGGGCAATTTTTTGGGTATATTGCTTCTGGGTTGTCACCAATACTTTGGCGTTGCCCCGATGTAGGCGCTGGAAGATAGGTTCCGGGCCGAAAGCGGAAAACAGGGGGCAAAAGACGCTGCGATTTTTCAGTATACCCAGCGCGGCGATGTATAGGGGCGGGATGCGGCCGGCCAGGACAAAAACGTGATCGCCCTTGACCACGCCCAACCGCCACAGCACGTTAGCAAAGCGGTTGGTCTGGGCTTTTAGCTCGCCGTAGGTGCTGTCCAGGATGGCACCTTCTTTGTCAATCCAGCGGAGCGCCACATGATCCCGGCGGGGGCCGTCGGCGTGGCGGTCTACCGCCTCGTAAGCCATGTTCAGCCCTTTGCCACCGGGCAGCCCGGTTACTTCTTGCCAGGCGGCGTCCCAGGTAAATTCGGCGCAGGTTTGTTCGTAATCCAGAAGGTTAGGGGTTACAGGCCAGTCTACCGCCGATTTGAAAATCGTTTGAAATGTCATGTCATCCTCCTGTGTAAATAGGACGCAGATTCACGCGGATGACGCGGATAAAATGTTGTAAACAGGCGTTCTGTTTTCATTCATGTGGGTGGGCTGCCGCCCGTGAAGTCTCCTTTGCAATGGCAACCAACTGAAAGGGGGATTGGCGGCGAAAATAAATGGCAATCAATAAATGGTTCGCCGCCAATCAGGGGAGACTGTATAGCGGCTGCAACTGCAAATGAAACAGATACACAAGGTGTGAACGGCCGTGACCCTCTATGGGGCTACGGCGCTAATTCACCGTCGGGTGGGCGCACGATCAGCATATGGCTCTCCGAACCGCGCATGATTTTGGCAGTGACGCTGCCATATAACCAGCGGCGCAAACCGCTACGGCCGTGTGTACTCATGGCCACCAGGTCTATGTTGTGCAGTCGGATAGTCTCCAAAATGGTCTCCACCGGCGTACCGGTGATCATCATTTGTTGGACAGCCACATCGTCGCGTTCATAACGGTGGGCGACGGTATTCAGGTAGGCCTCTGCCTGGTCCTGGTGTTCGCGGTATAACTGTTGAGAGCGATCTTCGGCGACCGTCCACTCAAATTGCAAGGGAGAACCGTAATTTGGAGAAATCGGCTCGTGGACATGCAGCAATGTCACCCTGGCTTCCAAACCGGCAGCCACGGTCAGGGCCGGCGTCACCGCCTTCTCCGCCAATGGTGAACCGTCGAGGGTGATAAGCATCCGCCGCACCGGTTGGGCTGAGCGCACGGCCAACACCGGGCAAGACACGCTGTGCAAAACGCGCTCGGTCACGCTGCCCATCACCCACTTTTTGAAGCCAGACCAGCCGTGAGTGGACATGACAATCAAGTCAATATCTTCGGCAACGGCCGTGTCCACAATCATACTGGCGGCGTCCCCTTCTACGGCCATGGGGTGCAGGGTTACTGCTGGTTGGGCATGGGTGACGGCCGTGTTTTCCAGATACGCACGGGTTTCAGCCCGCACCTCTTCCCTGGCATAATCCGGCCAGACCCAACTGTATTCGTTGGCCGCCACCGGCATGGTGGTATACACCGGAATCATACTGCGCAGCAAGATGACTTCCCCGTGTGCGGCCTTTGCCAGCGTGAGCGCCGGCGCCAAAGCCCATTCCGCCAGTTCCGAACCATCCAATGGGACTAGAATTCTCTTAAACATGGCAACCTCCTTTCACACCCACCCCAGAGCAGTTGGACACACTTCCTCTTTTCATCGGCAAACAAACATCGTCTGCCCTCACAGGGCTTACCTGGGGATAATGCGGTTTGGATGAAGCAATCGTGGAGCTAAAAAGTAAGCCTGATACGCCACATTTACACTTTACTTGCCCGAAGGGTGGGAGCGGTAGTGGCGAATGGCATCAATTACACTGATGTTCATCACATCTACAACGTCGAGTCTATAATTGCCCGGACGTTCATCATGAACTCTCCGGGCGTTTGAATGAGCAGTCCGCTTTGGGCGGCGACCTCTGGCGTAAAATCTTTGGTGTTCAGGGTCAAAAAACGATCCACCCCGGCGAGTACGGCCGTTGCCAAAATCGGCGCATCTTTGGCTTCAATAATTCCCACCCATCGGGCCGTTTCCGCCGCTGGCGGGTCAGGCGCAATTTCCAGGTTTAGACGGCTCATCAGGGCCACAAATTGGGGGTAAACGTGGGGTAATTTCTTCCGCATGTTCCGGTCAGCCTCGTCCAATACCTGCCGGGAAACCACCAGCGTGTACAGGCCAAATTCCGCCATTTTCAGCACCGCATGGCTGGCGCCGTTATCTGATGCCGAACCGGCAATAAGTATATTGGCGTCGGCAAAAACCCTGGTTTTCATTCCCCTGCCGTTTCCGCCAGACGTTCATCCGCTGCACCTGCACCCACCAGGCGTTCACGCCAGATTGTTTCACGTTCTTCGGCCAACCCATCAAGCAAATCGGCTAATGTCACCCCTGTACGTTCCATTTCGGCGGAAATCTGTTTTGCCAGTTCCGTAACATACAATTTTTTAGGTGTCAAAATGAGCATGTCCTCAATTTGTACCAGGGTCAGTAAATCCAGATCATCCACAACCTCGGCCAGGCTTTCGCGCACGGGCTGGGGCAAGGTAAGCTGCCCGCGTTCCCGCAGGCGCACAGTATAGGTTTTCACTTCATAGTCCATCGTCATATTCTCCTGAAATCGCATATTCGCACAATCAGATTTTACGAAAATCAGAGAAGGCTGTCTATAGTGTCCCCATCTCAAATGTGGACAGTCGGAAGAAAGCCTTTAGGCGAACCACGCATCGGCTAAAGCCTCGCCTCCATTCACAACGCATTTGGAGATATGTATGTTGAATCTTTTTGCAAACGGCCGTCATCTGGTAAAAATAGATATGGCGATATTGGGCACATGATCCCATATCTTGAAGGAATAACCATGAGTCTGAGAAAATTTATAGAGCAAACGGCCGTAACAGGCGACCTGATCACCATTGATACCCCCGTTGATACCACCTATGAACTGGCGAATGTGGCCCATGCTTTGGAAGGGCGACCCGTGCTGTTTAACCAGATTAAGGGGCATCCCGGTTGGCGCGTGATTGCCGGGCCGTGCGCCGACCGGCGTTACTTTTGTATGGATTTGGGCGTAGAACTGCCCCATTTGCTAGATCATCTGGCGAATGCCGTAGCGCACCCGGTTGCGCCGGAGATGGTGGAAACGGCCCCCTGCCAGGAGGTGGTCTTAGCGCAGTTTGATTTGCGCGACCTGCCCATTTTGCTGCATCTGCCAGAGGATGCGGGGCGGTATATTGCCAGTAATGTGGTGATAGTCAATGATGCGGAGTACGGCCGTAACATGTGCTACCACCGCCTTCTGTTGCTAGATGACAAACATTTTGCCGCCCGCATCATTGAAAACCGGGGAACGTACAACGCCCTGCAAAAGGTGGAAGGGGATTTGCCCGTGGCCATTTGCATCGGCGTCTCCCAGGCGGTGCATCTGGCCGCCTCCATGGGGCCGCCACCGGAGGTGGACGAACTGGCGGTGGCTAACGCCCTGGCGCCCACGCCGCTGGTGAAATGCCTGACCAACGACCTGGCGGTACCCGCCCACGCCGAGATTGTGTTGGAAGGGCGCATCACCCGGCGTACCACCAGCGAAGGGCCGTTTATGGATTTGACGGAGACGATGGACATTGTGCGTGACCAGCCGGTGATTGAGATTGACCTGATCACCCACCGCCGCGACCCCATCTTCCACGCCCTGCTGCCCGGCGGCCTGGAACACAAAATCCTGATGGGCATGCCCAAAGAGCCGACGATTTTTAACGAGGTGAACCAGGTGGCAAAATGTACCGACGTGGTGATTACACCTGGCGGCACAAGCTGGCTGCACGCGGTGGTGCAAATTGCGAAGCAGGGGGAGGAGGATGGAAGGAGGGCCATTCAAGCCGCCTTCAAAGGGCACGGTTCGCTGAAACACGTCTGGGTGGTGGACACGGACGTGGACATTTACGACCCGGCGCAGGTGGAATGGGCCATGGCCACCCGCTTCCAGGCCGACCGCGACCTGATCATCCTGGAAAACCAGCCCGGCAGTTCCCTCGACCCCTCCGGTATTCACGCGCCCGGCCAGAAAAGCCGCACCGCCAAAGCGGGCTTTGACTGCACCATCCCCTGGGGTGTGGATAAAAGCAAATATGTCCGGGGAGAGTACGGCCGTGTGGATTTGCAAGAGTATGGAATCAGGTGATAGCTGCTCTATCTGATTGAAGGTCAATGACTTTTGGTTTGACTCTTGTCGCTAGTATCGCCAAATGATAATATCGTGCTGTGATAGAGTCGTTTGCCTCACGAGAAACGGAACGGATTTTCAACGCGCAGATTTCCAGAAAGCTACCTCATAACATCCAGCAAACAGCCCGCCGCAAGTTGCTCTATTTACAGGACGCGGAAGATTTACGAGACTTACTCGCTCCTCCGGGCAATAGACTAGAAAAATTGCACGGTAAACGTGAAGGGCAGTACAGCATTCGGATCAACGATCAATGGCGTATCTGCTTCCGATGGGAAAACGGCCGTGCTCTTGATGTGGAAATTGTGGATTACCATTCGTAAGAGGTGATTGGCGATGGAAGATAAGTTATTACCGGTACATCCGGGCGAGGTTTTAGCCGAAGATTTTATGAAACCGTTAGGTCTCAGCCAATATCGGGTTGCCAAAGATATTGGCGTCCCTGCTTTGCGCATCAACCAAATTGTAAACGGGAAACGCTCCATTACGGCCGATACCGCCATGCGGTTAGCGCGTTATTTTGGCACCAGCCCGGACGTGTGGCTGCGTCTGCAAGCCCGGTACGATCTGGAAGTGGCGCAAAATGATTACGGCGATCAAATTGAGCGAGAAGTAAAAGTGCTGGATCAGAACCAATACGCCACTATTGCCCAGACTGGCTAACAAAACAAATATCAGGTGCTATAATGCGCCAGAGATGATAGTAGAGGAGATTGTTATGTCAGTCACAATTGAAACCATTCAACTGATAGAAGACAATGCCGGCCGTTTTGCTGCCACTGCCGCACTTTGAGGTCACGGCCGTTCGTATTACCCCTCGTAAACTACCAGCCAAAATTTGTGCCTGTGTCCCCGGTCTGATGTAAACTCACACCATGCTGGAATCATTACTCACGGCCGTGCGCGACCTCTTGCAGGAGTATTTCAACCTCAGCGTGGGGGTGGAACTGCTGGCCCGCATTGTGCAGACCCTTTTCATCTTGCTCGTCCTGTGGGCGCTGCGGGGTATTGGCTACCGGCTCGTCCACCGCCAGTTTCACAACAACCCGCGCATGCTCTACAACTGGCGCAAGGTGGTGCAATATGTCACCGTCATCCTCGGCATCATCCTGGTGGGGCGCATCTGGCTGGCGGGCGTGGATACGCTGGTCACCTACCTGGGGCTGGTTTCGGCCGGTATTGCCATCGCCCTGCAAGACCCGATCATGTCCGTTGCCGGTTGGGTGTTTATTGTCTGGCGACGGCCGTTTACCGTCGGCGACCGCATCGAAATTGACGACATCATGGGGGACGTGATTGATATTCGCGTCTTCTCCTTTAGCCTGCTGGAAGTGGGCAAACGGATTGACGCCGAACAAAGCACCGGGCGCATTGTGCATATCCCCAACGGCATGGTTTTCAAACACGCCGTCGTCAACACCCACCAGGGCTACCCCTTTATCTGGAACGAAATCCCCGTCATGGTCACATTTGAAAGCGATTGGGAAAAGGCCAAAACCATCCTGACCAACATCATTGGCGAACTGGCCCCAGACATTAGCGAAGGCGTTCGCCGCTACGAAAAACGACCTGACCGTTTTGTCATCTCTTATGGCAGCCTGGACCCCATCATCTACACCAGGGTAGCGGAGAGCGGCGTCCTGTTAACCATGCGCTATCTGGTAGACCCCCGCCGCAAACGGGGCAGCGAAAACGATATTTGGGAGGCCGTGCTGCGCGCCTTCCAGTTGCATAATGATATTGAGTTTGCCTATCCCACCCAACGCGAGTATCTACACTTTCAGGAGAGCAAAAAATACCAGACTCCCTCTTCCCAGGAGGAGCCAACCGTTGTTTCCCGCAAGTCTTGGATGGCTGCCGATACCGGTTTCCGGCCTATTCCGCCCTTGCCAGATGAGGAACGGCCGTAGCCTGTAATCCGTAATCGGTAATCCGTTATCAGTAATCGGTAATCCGTCAGATGTATTCGGATTGGTCGAATGCGTCTGATGCTGTGAGAATGCAAACATGATAGAACTAACTGCTGACCAACAAGCTATGCTCAATGGCGACCAGGGGGTGGCCCGGCAAATGGCCATGCGCCTGCTGCTGGATATGGCCGCCGCCGCCAATGCCAGCGAACTGATCCCCATCCAGAGCGCCCACCTCTCCGGCGTCTCACCGCTGACCGGCGGGTTGGGGCTGCGCCAATTCCTGGCCAAACTGGCCCAAGACCCGCTGGCAAAGGTAGCCGTCCCCACCACACTCAACGCCGCCGGTTGTGATGAAAACCAGTTTGAGGCCATGCGCATCACTGCCCCCCACTTCCGGGAACACAACCAGGAAATTGTGGCCGCTTACACCCGGCTGGGTGTGCGCCCCACCCAATCCTGCATCCCCTACGAATGGGAGGGTGTAGTGGTTAGCGGCCCGGCGGCCTGGGCGGAGTCCAACGCTATCTGTTTTGGCAATTCGTATACCGGGCTGCTCACCAATCGGGAATCGGGGCTGTCGGCGCTGGCCTGCGCCCTGACGGGTTACACCCCCCGTTACGGCCTGCTGGATGAAGCCGCCCGCCGCCCCAACCTGGAAGTGATTGTCACCGCGCCATTGAGCGACCCCACCGACTTTTCCATTTTGGGCGACTGGATTGGCAAACAGCGCACGGCCGTGTGGAAAACACCCTATGGCCCTATCCCCCTCATCAAGGGCCTGCCCGCCGACCTGAACCACGAGCAAAAGAAGGCGCTAACGGCCGCTGCTGCCAACTATGGCAGTCCATTGGTCTATCTGGACGGGCACGGTCCCGTCCCAGATGGAGATTTCCAGGCGCAGTTGGTGTTTGGCGAGGCGGAATTAAGCGAACGGTATGAAAAGTTACGGCCGTCCACACCCCCCTCTCTCATCGCCATTGGCTGCCCCCAGGCGTCGGTGGGGGAACTGCGCGCCGTCGCCGAACTGCTCAAGGGGCGACAGTTGCCGCCCGATGCGCCACCGCTGTGGGTCTTCACCTCCTCCGCCAACAAAGCCATTGCCCAAAAGTTGGGCATCGCCGACATCATCACCGGCGCGGGCGCGCTGCTGCTGGAAAACACCTGCCCCGAAGTGGTGCCCTACGACCCCGCCTGGGTGCAATCCGTCCTCACCAACTCCATGAAGGCGGAGCATTACATCAAGTCCGGGCTAAATGGCGTGCCGACGGCCGTGATGCGCCTGGCCGATTGTGTGGCTGTAGCCTTAGGGGAAATAGAGATTGGGAGATTAGAGATTGCAGATTGGGAGATTGGCGACCACCCCCTCACCCCCTCACCTGCTCACCCCGCGCTGTCCCCAGCGCCCACCCCATCACCGGCTCCCCGCTCACCGCTCACCGGCTCATTCCAGGCCACCGGGAATGGACTACCTTCTCAACAGGCGTTCACCGTCCAGGGCGAGGCATTTGTGACGGATACGCCCATTACGCTGTTGGGGTTTGTGAATCGGGAGACGGGGGTAATTGAAGAGGAGGGGCATCCGGCCAACGGCCGTAGCCTGGCCCACAAAATCGCCATCTTCCCCAAAGGCAGCGGCTCCACCGTCGCCCCCTACGTGCTGCTGGAACTGTTTTACCGGGGCCACGCCCCCCTGGCCATCGTCAACACTGAGATTGACCAGCAAAGCGCCCCCGCCTGTTCGCTGGAAGGCATCCCCTACGCCTACGACTTTGACGCTGATGTCATTGCCCACATCAACGACGGCGACACCGTCGAACTCAGCCGCCAGAGAGAACACGTCACCATCCGGGTAATCGCTCGCCGGGAAGAATCATAGGAATCAAACAATGTCGCATGAGTTATTAGATTTATTGCTGGCGCTGTCCATTATTGTGGTCGCCGCGAAGGTTTGTGGGTATATCAGCATCCGGTTGGGGCAACCCTCCGTGCTGGGTGAACTGATGGCCGGTATCATCCTCGGCCCAACGCTGCTCAATGTCTTCCACACCATTCCCGTTTTCAAAGATTCAGAGTTGTTGAGCATCACCGTGGCCGAATTTGCCGAGTTGGGGGTGCTGGTGTTGATGATGCTCGCCGGGCTGGAGTTGCATCTGTCCGATTTGCTCAAGTCCGGCAAAGTATCGGCCGTCACCGGGACGATGGGTGTATTTGTGCCGGTGGTGTTGGGGTATGGCACGGCCGTGCTCTTTGGCCTCAGCTCTACCGAGAGCCTGTTTGTGGGCATTGCCCTTTCCGCCACCAGCGTCAGCATCTCCGCGCAAACGCTGATGGAGTTGGGCGTCTTGCGCAGCCGGGTGGGCATTGCCTTGTTGGGCGCGGCCGTGTTTGATGACATCCTGGGCATCCTCCTGCTCTCCGTCGCCTCGGCGCTCTTCATCGGCGCCAGCAGCGGCCGTGATTCAGTGGGCATGGTCATCTTCCGTATGATCGCCTTTTTGGGCGGCGCCAGCATCCTCGGCTATCTGCTCATTCCCCGGCTCACCCGTTGGGTCAACCGGCTGGAGATTTTCCAGGGGTTGATTGCCTTCGCCCTGGTACTGTGTTTCCTTTACGCCTGGACTTCCGAAGCAGTTGGCGGCGTCGCCGGCATTACCGGCGCTTTCCTGGTGGGGTTGATGCTCGGCCTGACCCCTTTTCGCTCCGAACTGGTCAATGGCCTTTCCGCCCTGGCTTACGGCCTGTTTGTGCCCGTCTTTTTTGTCAACATCGGCCTGAATGTGGACCTGTTAGGCATTGGCGGCTCGCTGTGGATTTTTGCGCTCACGCTCACGGCCGTTGCCATCCTCAGCAAGATCATTGGCTGCGGGTTTGGTGGACGACTGAGCGGCTTCACCAACCGGGAATCGCTGCAACTGGGCATCGGCATGGTCTCGCGTGGTGAAGTGGGCCTCATCGTGGCCGCCTTTGCCATGGCACAAGGTGTATTGGCCCAAAGCACCTTTTCCATCGTCGTATTCATGGTCATTATCGCCACCCTGGTCACACCACCCATGCTGCGCGCCGCTTTCCGGCCACAGGCGCAGAAACAACCGGCAAAAGGAGTTTGATTGACAATGTATTACATGGTTTTGCTTGTTCTCAATGATCTGGATGACTGCACCCCGGTGCTGGATGCCTGGGAAGCGTTGGGCGTGGGCGGCGTCACCATTTTGGAAAGCACCGGCCTGGGCCGCGCCCGCAAAGCGGGCATACGGGAAAACATACCCACCATGCCCTCGCTCGCCGACTTTTTCCGCCGCACCGAACACCGCCACCGCACGATATTTACCGTTGTAGACAGCGAGGAAATGGCCGATAAGCTCATCGAAATAACGGAACAAACCCTCGGCAGCCTGGAAAATGCCGACAATGGCGTGTTGTTTGTGCTGCCGGTTTCCAAAGCCAGAGGCCTGCACGGCGGCCAAAAGCGGGCGCAGGAGCGGCGGGGGTGAGCAGGTGAGCAGGTGAGGGGGTGAGCAGGTGAACCGAAGTCCGAAGTCCGAAGCCCGATGCCCGAAATCGGACAACGGATTACGGATTACCGATCACCGATTACCGATTACCGTACCCGTTCACTCACCAACCACCTGCTTGATAAATGCCCGGCTCTCGGCGGCTATCACATCGGGGGCATAGTTGTGCAGGTAATGGGGCACATCCAGAGCCAGAGATTCTCCTCCGGCGGCCTCTGCGTAAGCGATCAAAATGTCAGGCCAGTTAGCCAGCGGCAGGTCTGAGGCATTAGAGACAAAAAATAAGATAGGGACGTCGGGAATGCCGGTGGCGGCTACCAGTTGTGGATTGTCTGTGGCCTTTATTTCGGCCAGCATGTTGGGCGTCAGGGTGCGCCGGTAAAAGAGGGAACAGAAAACATCCGTTTCTTCGGCCGTTAAGTGCCCCTCGCTGACAGCGGCAAACTCGTGGCACACAGACGCGCCTGACCGAATCACCCCCGTGCGAGCCGCAAACGTGATGGTGGAAAGCATCAATTGGGGCGGCGGTGGCATCACTTCATAGGTCTGCGGCAAGGCCGGGTCTAGCCCCACAATGGCCACCACCTCCTCAGGGTACCGGTTGGCCCAATAAAGCGCCTCCAACCCGGCCATCGAGTGCGGAAACAAAACGTAGGGCGGGCTTTCCCCCGCCAGTTGCAGCGCCAGGCGCGTTTCGGCCAGGACGGTGTCAATGTCGCGGGGGGTGTCGCCTATCTCGCTCCAGCCATAACCGGCCCGCTCCACAACGGCAATGCGATACTCGTCAGAGAGACGGCCGTAGAGCGCCTTAAAATCCAGCGTGGGCGCGCTGGTGCCGCTGCCCGACAGAAAAACCAGCGTCAATGGCTCCGCCACTGACCTCTCCCCTTCGCTGTAGACGTGCAGCTTATGATCCCCGACGGCGACCATTTGGCCTGGCGGCGGATAAAGCGTTTCTTCTTGCGCCGAACGTATGGTGTGGTTGATGAAACTGCCCACCAGCAGCAACGTCAGGAGCGCAACCAAACTCACAGTGATCCATTTCACAACTCTTTTCATCATCACCTCGGTATTAGTAATAGATAAAGATGGCCGGGCCGGTGTCCCGCACCAGGGTATGCGCTGGCTTAAACAACAGCCAACCGACCATAGCCAGATCACCCACAGAACCGGCAGCATTAAGTACCAGCGCGACAAAGAGGTAGGGGAATACGGCCGTTGGCAAAAACGTCACCAGTAACAGGCCAACCAGCGAAATCAGCAGCAGCGGCGCCAGGGCAATCACCATATGCTGCCGGCGCGGTAAATACCAGTCCGGCGCGGCGGCGTAAGCATAACCAGCGCCCACGCCAAAATGGAACCGGCTGCCGGTGTACCACCAGATAAAAAGACCATGTACCAGCTCGTGTAAAAGAACGACGCCTACAACAGCAAGCAACAGCCCTCCCATAAAAAACAAACCGCCCAGCCCGCTTATCTCCAGGCTATAGGCGCTCAAATCCGGCCGGATGAGGGCAAACAGATACAAAAAGAGCCAGCCAAAAGGAAATAGCAGCAGCGCCCCTGCCAGATTCAAAATCACCATCGTTTTTTTATCACGGGATGCGTCCAGGCTGGATTGCTCTTGATAACCGGCGGGTAATTGTTGTGTCGCCTGCATCTTCTAGTCCATATGCGCCTTCACCGCTTCGGCTACTTCAATGGGGATGCCGGGCACGGTGGCGATCTCTTCCACGGTGGCCTGGCGAATGCCATCTAATGAGCCAAACCGGTCCAGCAGCAGTTTGCGCCGCTTGGGGCCGACGCCGGGGATGCTGTCCAAAATGGAAGCCGTGCCCACTTTTGACCGCTGCTTGCGGTGCCCCTCGTTGGCAAAACGGTGCGCTTCGTCCCGCACCCGCTGTACCAGATATAAGCCTTGCGAGCGCCGATCCAGCAGAATGGAGCGGGGATTGCCGGGCACAAATAACTCTTCCTCTTGTTTGGCCAGGCCGGCCAGCGGCACTTCCCCTTCCAGCCCAAATGCGCGCAGCACATCCACGGCCATACTCAGTTGCCCTTTGCCACCGTCTACGATCAGCAGGTCTGGCAAGATGGCCCAGGCGGTATCTTTTTGTTTGCCGATCTGGCTGGCGTCGTGCAGTTCGCCGTCCAGCGACTCCTGGTAACGCTGGAAACGGCGGGTAAGCGTCTCCTTCATGGCGCCAAAGTCATCATTGGTGACGGTGCGGATGTTGAAGCGGCGGTAGTCGCTCTTTTTGGGCGCGCCTTGCACAAAGACGACCATGGAGGCGACGGTATTGGTACCCTGCGTGTGGCTGATGTCGTAACATTCGATGCGGGCGGGCGGGGTGGGCAAATTCAACGCCTCTTGCAGTTCGGCCATGGCCTGCACGTGTTTGGAGCGGTCGGCTTCCCACTGCTGGCGAATGGTGTTCAGGGTGTCCTGGGCGTTGGTGGCCGCCATTTGCACCAGTTCTTTTTTCTTGCCTTTTTGGGGCACGGTGATGGTGACTTTGGTGCTGCGTTTCTGGCGCAGCCACTCTTCAATGACCAGGGCTTCGGAGACTTCGCTGGGCAGCAGAACCTCTTTGGGGATATGGGCGGCTTCGTCGTAGAAGCGGGTGAGGAAGTCGCTGAGGATGGTTTCGTCGCTTTCGCCTTCGGCGTTGTCTAGCATGAAGTATTCCCGGCCGATCAGCTTGCCGTAGCGAATGAAAAAGACCTGGACGCAGGCGTCGCCCTGGTCGCGGGCGAAGGCGATGACGTCCTGGTCGGCGTTGGCGGCGGAGATGACTTTTTGTTTGGCGGTGACTTTGGTCACGGCCGTTAACTGATCCCGATACTCCGCCGCTTTCTCAAATTGCAAATTTTCGGCCGCCTGCGCCATCTTTTGTTCTATTTCTTGGGCGATGTGTTCCGATTTGCCATTCAGGAAATCCATCAGGTCTTGAATCATGGCCCGGTACTGTTCCCGGTTCACCGCACCGATGCAGGGGCCGTTGCACAACTTGATGTCAAAGTAGAGGCAGGCGCGTTCGTCACGGCCGTTGATGATGCGGTCACACGTCAGATACGGAAAGATTTTGCGCAGCATGTCCAGCGTTTGGTGTACGGCCCAGACGGAGGTGTAAGGGCCAAAGTAGCGCCCCCCGTCCCGCTCCATGCGCCGGGTGACGGTCACTTTGGGGAAATCATCCTGCCAATGCACTTTGATGTAAGGGTACCGTTTGTCATCCTTCAGGCGGATGTTGTACTTGGGTTTGTGTTTTTTGATGAGGGTGTTTTCCAGCAGCAGCGCCTCTAGTTCGGTTTCGGTGGTGATGATTTCCAGGTCGGCAATTTCGCGGCGCAGGCGGGACGTTTTGATGGAGTCTACATTTTCGTGGAAGTAGGAACGAACGCGGCTGCGCAGGTTGATAGCCTTGCCCACGTAAATGATCGTGCCGTATTTGTCTTTGTGGATATAAACGCCCGGTTTGGCGGGCAGTTTTTTTAGGATTTCCTGGATATTTTCGGGTGGAGCGTAAGCCATTGTGACCTTTTGAATACTTTTGCGAGCATCCCAGATGCTCACCGTTTCACACCTGAGGATGCGAACTCCGCTTCGACCTGCTGATTATAGCTCATTTGGTCGAAAGCGGTACGGCCGTGTTGAACCGGTGGCGTATCTGTCAGGTCGCCTGTTAATCGGCCAGCACTGCTAACATGGCTGCGTGAATACGGCCGTTGCTGGCTACTAACGCCATCTCCGGGGCAATTTGCACGGCACGGCCGTCCATATCCGTCACCTGCCCGCCCGCTTCCTGCACCAACAAGACGCCCGCGGCCACGTCATAACTTTTCAGCTTAAATTCCCAATAGCCATCCAGCCGCCCGGCGGCCACGTAGGCCATGTCCAGCGCCGCCGCCCCGGCGCGGCGGATGCCATGCGCCTTCTTGAGAAAACGGGCCATCTGGGCCACATTATCATGTTCGGCCGTGTGCCGGTCATAGGGGAAGCCGGTCGCCAACAAACTTCGGATGAGGCTGTCCGCCTGGCTGACGTGCAGCCGCCGCCCATTCAGCCACGCCCCCTGCCCGGCTACGGCCGTGAAACACTCCTCCCGCAGTGGATCATAAATGACGCCGAGCAACGGCCGTGTCCCCTCCACCAGCGCCAGCGACACACAAAACACCGGGAACCCATGCGCAAAGTTGGTGGTGCCGTCCAATGGATCAATGTGCCAGGTGTACGCGCTGCTGCCCGCCGTTGTGCCCCCTTCTTCCCCCACCAGCGTATGGTCGGGGAAAGCGGCTCGCAGCCGGGAGACGATCAACGTCTCCGCCTGCTGGTCAAACTGCGTCACCCAATCTACGGCCGTGCCCTTGACGGCAATCTCTTTTTCCCGACCATACCCTTCACGCAGGAGGGCGCCTGCTTCTCTGGCAATGGGTACGGCCGTGTCTAAAACAAAATTCAAATTCATATCATATGCTCTTATGTCAAATTGTCATATTCCCCAGGTGGGGTTTGGAATAAAAATTGCTGCTAAAAAAGAAGATCCTGGCACGAGTGACGAAACGTTCCGCCACACGAAGGCCGGCTTCGACCATTTCCAGGCGACGGCCGTATTCACTCCTTCTCACTTCTCGATGGTAATTTTTCCTGTTCTGCCTGCGGCCATTGCAGGTAACTGGCGCCCCTCAAAGCGAAGCTGAACCATTGCTTTATTGTCATCCATTGCCTGTCCTCCTCAAAAATTGCCAACGAGAGGTATTGTAGCACCGTTGTTCTTAACACGAGCAGTTTGACACGCTCCAAACATCTCCTAAAATACCGGGCGTATGTCTGAAACGTTAACCTTGCCCGCGCCGCTGATAACCGAAAAACAAGGCCGCTTCTCGCGCTGGTGGCACGGTCGTTCCCGGTTTGCCCGCCAGACCATCTCCCTCATCATTTTGCTGCTGCTGCTGGCGCTGGCCTGGGAGGGGCTGAAATTCGTCGGCGGCGACCCCTGGCGGCCGGCTAACAACCCGTTTGGCATCGAACACAATCCCCCGTTCCGCTTCAAAATCGCCTCTGACCTCAACCTGCCCCACCTGTGGACAATTTTTGAAGCGTTCGGCCGGGAATCGCGGCGCAATGGGCCACCGCTCATTCAGGTGTTGGCGAGCGCGGCCGTGTTCACCTTCCGCGAGGCATTTCTCGGTTTTGCCATTGGCGGGCTGCTCGGTTTTGCTCTGGGGGCCATTTTTGCCCATTCCCACATGCTGGAACGGGGCCTCATGCCCTACGTGGTCGCTTCGCAAACGGTGCCCATCCTGGCGATTGCCCCCATGGTCATCATCTGGCTTAAGGCGGGCTGGTTGAGCGTGGCTGTCATTGCTGCCTATCTCACCTTTTTCCCGGTGACAATCAACACGTTAAGAGGGTTAAGGTCGGTGGAGGGCACGGCCGTAGAACTCATGCACTCTTACGCCGCCTCCACCTGGACAATGATGTGGAAACTGCGCTTCCCCGCCGCCCTGCCCCTCATCTTCACCGCCCTCAAAATCTCCGCCACCGCCAGTGTCGTCGGCGCCATCATCGGCGAACTGCCCTCCGGCATCCGCGACGGCCTGGGCGGGGCCATTCTCAACTTCAACTCCTACTACATCTCCGGCCCCGAACGCCTCTGGGCCACCATCCTCATCACCGCCTTCGTCGGCATCTTCTTTTATTTACTGGTATCCCTTGTGGAATATATCGTCTTGCGCCACCGGAGAAGACCTGAATAGAGATTGAAGATCGGAGATTGGAGATTGACGGAATCTCTAATCTCCAATCTCCTAATCTCCCAATCACCTATGCCCCCCACCGTCTCCATCCAAAACGTCAGCAAACTGTTCAATCCCGGCCAGGCCAACCAGGTGCTTGCCCTCAAAGAGATCAGCCTGGACATCCAGCCCGGCGAATTTGTCTCCATCATCGGGCCATCCGGCTGCGGCAAATCTACCCTGCTGCGGCTCATCGGCGACCTGACCGCCCCGTCCACCGGCGCGGTGCTGGTGAATGGCAAACCGGCCCACCAGGCGCGGCTGGATCAGGATTACGGCATGGTGTTCCAGGCCGCCACCCTGTATGAATGGCGCACCGTCAGCAAAAATGTGCAACTGCCGCTGGAACTGAAAAAACTCCCCAAGGCCGAACGCGAAAGCCGCGCCGCCGAAATGCTGGCCTTAGTCGAGTTAACCGGCTTTGAAAACCACCACCCCTGGCAGTTATCCGGCGGGATGCAGCAGCGGGTGGCCATCGCCCGCGCCCTGGTCATGCGGCCGCAGTTGTTGCTGATGGACGAACCCTTTGGCGCGCTGGACGAGATGACCCGCGAGCGCATGAACCAGGAATTGCACCAGATTTGGGAGCAGACGAACAAAACGGCCGTGTTCATCACCCACAGCATCGCCGAAGCCGTTTTCCTCTCCACCAGAGTCGTTATCATGTCGGTACGGCCGGGGCGCATCACCGAGATCATCGAAATAGATTTGCCCCGCCACCGCGACGTGAATACCCGCGAAATGACACGCTACTTTGAACTGGTCAACCAGGTGCGTGAGTCGCTGCGCCAGGCCGAGGCAGGTTTATAATGGCCGGGCAGACCACGGATCAGACCGGATTTAGCGACGTGGCCGCCGGCGTTGATGCCGTCATCCCGGCGCGCAAACAAAGCTGGTTCAGCTATTACCTGCCGTCCCTCATCATCTTCATTGTCGCCATCGCCGCCTGGGAACTTTTTGTGCGCCTTTTCAGCATCCAGGAATTTTTGCTGCCCGCGCCTTCCTCGATCTACAACTCCCTGAGCGGCAACTGGCGGCAGCTCATCCAGTTGGGCTGGTTCACCACCAAAGAAGCGCTGGGCGGTTTTGCCATTGGTTGCAGCCTGGGCATCCTGGTGGCCCTGGCCACCGCCCGCTGGACGATTGCCACCGAAGCGCTCATGCCCTTTGCCATCGCCGCCAACTCGGTGCCCATCCTGGCCTTTGCCCCCATCCTCAACAACTGGTTTGGCGTGGACAATCCCGTCTCCAAGATGGCGATAGTGGCCGTCATCGTCTTTTTTCCGGTGATGATCAACACGGTGCGCGGCCTGACGCTGGTAAACGCCAATGCCCTGGAACTGATGGCCTCTTACGCCGCCAGCGAGTTTGACGTGCTGTTCCGGCTGCGAGTACCCAATGCCCTGCCCTACATTTTTAACGCCCTCAAGGTAGCGGCCGCCCTGAGCATGATTGGGGCCATTGTCAGCGAATACTTCGGCGGCAATCGGTCGGCATTGGGTGTCTACATCACACAAGAGGCCGCCCAATTCCGCTTCGCCAACGCCTGGGCGGCCATCATTCTGGCCTGCATTGTCGGTATTTCGCTCTATCTCATCGTCCTCACCGTGGAACGGTTTGCCATTCCCTGGCATCCGTCGGTGCGGGGGGAAGAGGGGTAATCGGTAATCAGTAAACGGTATTCGGTAATCGGTAATCGGTAATCAGAATTCGGAATCAAACAGGAAGAATTATGCTTAGACAAAAACGGCTTCATCTATTCTTGTTCCTGGCCCTGTTTTGGCTATTGGGGCGGGGCATGGCAAGTCTGGCGGTGGAGGACGCGCCGGGGCCACCGCCTGTTTTCCCGGAAAGAGAAGAAACTCAGGTCGCCATTAATTCTGGCTACCTGGCCTATTTGCCTCTTGTGACCAGCCCCCCGTCGCCGCTGCCCTGGGTCAATACGCAAGATCGCACGGCCGTGCAGCAACATTATCTGACAGAGTACCTGGCCTCAGAAGGGGTGCCCCCCGGTTGGACGGGTGACAACGGCAATTGCACTCCCGGCGCGACGACACCGGCCTTCCGTGAAGCAGTGCTGCGCCGCATCAACTACTTCCGGGCTATGGCCGGCATCCCCGCCGTCATTGGTTTTGACGACACCTATAACAGCAAAGCACAGGCAGCCGCCCTGATGATGAGCGTCAACCGCGCCCTGAGCCATACCCCACCCGCCAGTTGGACCTGTTATACGGCCGATGGCGCCAGCGGCGCCGGTAGTTCTAACCTTTACCTGGGCATCTTTGGCCCCGCCGCTATTAGCGGCTATGTGCAGGACCCCGGCAGCGGCAATTACTTTGTCGGCCATCGCCGCTGGATTTTGTACCCACAAACCCACTTCATGGGCAGCGGCGACATTCCGCCCCAATCCGGCTATCCGGCGGCCCAGGCCTTGTGGGTATTCGACCACGACCACATGTGGGGGCCGCGCCCGGCCACCCGCGAAGCCTATGTGGCCTGGCCGCCCCCAGGCTACGTCCCTTACCAGGTACTCTATCCACGCTGGTCATTTGCCTATGCTGGCGCCAACTTTAACAATGCGGCCGTAACCATGACGCGCAATGGGCAATCCATCGGCGTCACCGTCAGCCCGGTAATGAACGGTTTTGGTGAAAACACCCTGGTCTGGGAGCCAAACGAATCCATACCACAACCGCCGGGCAACGACATTATCTTTGTCGTCACCATTCAGAATGTGATCATTGACGGAACACCCCAGAGTTTCACATACCAGGTGACGGTCTTTAACCCCAATCCATGAGCTATCATTTTGAAGGAGGTGATGTCATTTAATCACTGTTGATCATCTAGCTGCAATCAGAGTCTTACCCTATTTCATTCACTTTTGGAGGAGAAACATGAAATACCTGAATTGGAAATCGCTGATTTTGTTGACTGTATTGGCGCTGGCGCTGGCGGCGTGTGGTGGTGGTGAGGGGGAAACGGCCGTACCCACTGCCGAACCGGCCGCCGATAGCGAAGGGCAGGCTGAAGAGCCTGCTGCCGAGGCGCCTGCTGAAGAAGAGTGCGCCGAACTCACCCCCGTGACCATCCAGTTGCAATGGGTCACACAGTCTCAGTTTGCCGGTTACTATGCCGCCAAAGAGCAAGGCTTTTACGAAGACCAATGCCTGGACGTGACAATCAAAGAAGGCGCGGTTGAGATTGTGCCCCAACAAGTGGTGGCGGCCGGCCAGGCGGAATTTGGCGTGGCCTGGGTGCCCAAGATGCTGGCCTCCCGCGAGCAGGGGGCCAACCTGGTGAATATCGCCCAGATTTTCCAGCGCAGTGGCACGCTGCAAGTGGCCTGGGCAGACGCCGGTTATGAGACGGTGGAAGATTGGGCCGGGCAGCGTGTGGGTACCTGGGGCTTTGGCAATGAGTGGGAAGTGTTTGCCGCCTTGCGCCAGGCAGGCATTGAACCCAACGACCCCAACCAGGTAACGATAGTGCAGCAGCCGTTTGACATGTCTCTGCTGCTTAACCGGGAAATTGACCTGGCGCAGGCCGAAATTTACAACGAATACGCCCAACTGCTGGAAGCGACCAACCCGGAAACGGGTGAACTGTACCAGCCGGAAGATTTCAAGGTGTTTGATTACAACGACGTGGGCACGGCCATGCTGCAAGACCATGTCTTTGTGCGCGGCGATTGGCTGGCGGAAGAGGGCAATGAGGACATTGCCGTGCGTTTCTTGCGCGGTACATTCCAGGGCTGGATATTCTGCCGGGACAATTTCGACGCATGTGTGAACATTGTGCTTGACAATGGCCCGACGCTAGGCGAAGGGCACATGCGCTGGCAGTTGAACGAGATCAACGCCCTCATCTGGCCGTCGCCGCAGGGCATTGGGGTGATGGATGATGCGCTGTACCAGCAGACGGTGGACATTTCCGTGGACTTTGGCGTGATCACGGAGGCGCCGGATGACGCGGCCGTGCGTACCGACCTGGCTCAGGCTGCCCTGGAAGGTATCGAAGGAGACACTACCGGGGCCAATTACCAAAGGTTGGAAGTGGAAGTGACGCCCGGCGGGGAATAGTTGGTGATCGGTTATCGGTAATCGGTACATCGAAAGCCTCTCGAAATGGTCGAGAGGCTTTTTTTATTGACCTGGGGGTATCAGTGAGAGGAGTGCGCATCCTCAGATGCGCATCTGAGGATGCGCACTCCTCCACAAGATATTGAGAGGATATACCTGGGACACCGAATCAAAGCCGGGCGCAGCCGCGCGCTCTGTCTCTTTGGGTGTGCGAACTCCTCTCCGGTATCAACGAAAACCCGCACATCTTGTCTGTTTTTGGGCGTTGACAAATTTGTACCGGTCAGTATAATTATACCGAATGGTCTAAATTAAGCGGGAGATAAAGATGAGCTACGCCAAATCTGAAGAAACCAGGAGTCGTTTGTTGAAAACCACGTCCCACTTGCTGCGCACACAGGGGTATCACGCTACCGGCGTCAGCCAGATTATTGAGGAAAGCGGCGTACCTAAGGGATCACTTTATTACCACTTTCCTGAGGGCAAGACAGAACTGGCGGCAACGGCCGTCTGGCGAGCCAATGAGCGCATCATGGAATCCCTGCACAATATCGCCACGGCCGTACCCGGCCCCGTAGAAGCGATCCAGTTGTTCTGTGACTATTACATCCAGGAGATGGAAAACGGCAGTTACCGGCGGGGCTGCCCCATTGCCACTGTGACGCTGGAAGCGGCGGCGACCGTTGACCCCATCCAGGCGGCCTGCCAGGCCGGGTTTGAGGGCATGGTGAACCTGTTTGCCGGGGAATTGCAGGCCAGGGGCGTCACGGCCGTGACCGCCACCCAACTCGCCATCGTCACCATTTCCGCCATCGAAGGCGCTCTCATCTTATGTAAAGCACAACGCAGCACCGAGCCGCTGGTCACTGTGCGGGACTATCTGATGGCGCAGGTGGCGGCGGCGTTGCGTGAAACGTGATCTCGTGCATCACGCCAAAATTGCCCTATTGGAGAACTAACCGATGCAAATTGAAACTATTTCCATTCCTGCCCGTGATGGCTACATTCTGGCGGGTACAAGCTATCAGCCTGAAGACAACCCGTCCGGTACTGTTGTGACCATCAATTCGGCGACGGCCGTGCCCCAGCGTTACTACAAACCCTTTGCCACCTTTCTGGCCGAACAGGGCTACACGGCCGTTACCTATGATTATCGTGGCATTGGTGGGTCACGGCCGTCTTCCCTGCGTGGCTTCGAGGCCCAGGCGCGGGACTGGGCGCTGCTGGATATGGCCGGGGTGCTGGATTGGGTGCAGGAAAAGTATCAACCACAACGCCTGTTTCATATCGGCCACAGCTTTGGCGGGCAACTGGCCGGTTTGCTGCCCAATGCAGATCAGATAGACGCGATGATCACCTTTTCCTCCCAGAGCGGTTATTGGCGCTTGCAGGGTGGGAACCAGAAATGGTCGGTCATGTTCCACGTCCACCTGTCGCTGCCGGTGTTGGCGCACCTCTTTGGCTACATGCCCTGGAGCAAGATCAGCGCGGCCGAGGACCTGCCTAAAGGGGTGGCCTTAGAATGGGCCAGATGGTGCCGCCAACCCGGTTATTTGTTGGACGATACCAGCCTGCCGCTGGCCCGCTTCGCGCAATTCCACGCCCCGGTGCTGGCCTACAGCTTTGACGACGATGATTGGGGCACCGCCCGCTCCGTAGACGCCATGATGCAGGCATATCCAAACCTGACGCGGCGGCACATCATACCGGCCGACGTGGGGTTGAAGAGTATCGGTCATTTTGGCGTCTTTCGGCCGTCGGCCACGGCGCTCTGGGAAGAAAGCGTGGCCTGGCTGGAAGAAGTGACGGCGCCACAGCAAATTGCTGTGATGCTTTGAGAATTCAAGGGGTCAACGGCCGTTACCCCCGCACCTTCCCCGCACTTTCAAAAAGCTGATTTAACTGGGTATCGTTGCTGACCGCCAAAACTTTTTTTCGCAAGGCATCATTCCCCACATCCAGGCGGTAAAAATGCTCTTTGCCGTCCGCCCCTTTCTGCTTGCGGATGAGCTGCACCCGGTCAAACAAATAGGGATTTTTTTCGGCAAATTTGGCTAACCCCAACGCTTTGGCAACATTATCGCGCCGACTGGGATCATGTGGTTCCAAAATGTCAAAGCGGAAAGCATCACCTACCTGGCGCACGATCATCATGTCGGGGAACATCGGTTTGACAGCGCCGCCGTCTTCATAAGGGATTTCCAGTGACCAGGGCTGGCGGTCTACATTGCGCAGCCAGCCAACAACGGTAGGATCGGCCAATTCTTCAGCCAATACGCCGGACTCCCAACTGCCCAACTCGGCGCGGAAGGTATCGGGGGCTTCCAGGTAGAGATGCTTATCAAACTGTGGCGCAGTGGGGGTGCGGCGGAAGCTGATGCTGTCCGGCAGCAGCCACTGAATGGGTTGGGGTTGGGCTGTGGCCAGACGCCATTTTTCGTATTGCTTGCGCCGCTGCTCTTTTAGTTCGCCAATCTTCCATTTATAGGTTTCATACAGGGCATCAAATTCCTGGGCGGCAAACCCCTCCAGCCGCGTCATGGCGGTGTTATCGTGCGTCAACAGGACAACTTCAATTTTTACCTCATCATAGTCCCGGTCTGGCTGGCTTTTCCAATAGGCCACGTGTAAGCCATTGCTCAAAACAAGTCCGGCCCGTTCAAAATGGCGTTCAATATCGGCCGCCGCTGCGTCAATGGTGTAGCTGATTTTGTCATCAGTGACGATGGTGCCATGCAGGGCGATGGTTTTGAGGTCTACACCGGTTATTTGCCGGGCCTTATCGGGAAAATCGTCGGATGCGCGTAACGTTTCTATTTCCGCATTCATTTGGATGACGATCTGGTTGGTGACGCGGGTCTGGGCATCGGCGTCCAGGCGATCCATCGTCAGCGCCCGCCCCAGGGCCATCAGGCGGCGCAGAGAGCTTTGCTGGCGCACGGCGTTAACCCGGTACGTCACCAGGTTTTGCATGGCGGCGAAAATGGCTTCCGTCCCGGCTCTTTTGTAGAGTGTGACCATTTCGCGGCTAATGCCAACTTGCGCCGGGGGTACGTCTTCGACATTTTGTAGATCGTGGATAACGGCGTGTACGGCCGTGTCATCATAATGTGGCAGGAACAGATGTACATCATTGAGGGCCGCATCCCTTTCCACCTGGCGCGCCAACGGGGTGCGCACCATGCGCCCCAATAGTTGGGCAATGTAGGTGTGGTCGTGCGCCCGGCGAAAAGACATCATCACTTCCGCGCGGGGACAGTCCCAACCGGTGGAAAGGCTCATCTTGAAAAAGACAACACGCACATGGGGATCATCTTCAATACGCGACGCTTCCAGGTGGCGAATGGGGCGTTCACCCACCTTAATTTCGCTGCTGTCGGTGAAGGCATGGGCGATCTGGTTGGCGGCCAATGGCTCGCCGGTGGCGCTCTCAATGGTGGCCACGGCCGTTGCCAGATCCGTCCTGGTTAAAATCTTGTCCGTGCCATCCTCCACCTGCACCACCAGAATCGGCCTGACGGTGGGTATATTTTCTGCCTGGCAATAGCTTTGCCAGCCCTGGCTCAATAGTTGCCAGCGGTTGGCCGCTTCGGCCAGCAACGTCATCTCTGCCTGCCCACTGGCGTCGGGATAATGGATGAGGATGCGCTCTTTGAGCAAACCGGACTGGCGCACATCTTCGGCCGGTACGTGGACTTTGTGAACCGTATGATTCGTGCCCGCCAGCATCTCCTCAAAGCGGCGCGGCGTGGCCGAAATACCAATCACCAGCGGCATGGCACACAGACCATGCTCCTCGCTGCCCAGCAAAAAGCGCTGCATGATGCTTTGGGCAGTGCGGGCGATAGTGCCGCTGCGCATTCCGCGATGGGCTTCGTCAATGACCACCAGAAAACGATCGGGAATGGCTCTGGCTGTGTTGGTCAACGTTTCCCAAATAGGGTATTGCCGTTTGTCCCCCTGGCGGGTGAGCAGTTTGTCTGTGCCTAACTTTTGGGTGTTGATGAAGTAGATACGGCCGCCGGTCAGTCGTTCGGCGTCAAATGAAGTGTCAATCGTTTCCAATTGGTTGACGCGAATGCGGCTGGATTTGCTTTCGATTTTCAGCCGGGTTTGTTCATTCAGTTCCGGCATGTCAGACAGCCAGAGGATGGCGGCGTCAGGCTGTGCTTCTCGTTCGGCCGTACCAAAGAGGATGTCTTCAAACAGGGCGGTCATGACGATGGTTTTGCCCGCGCCGGTGGGGGCGGCAAAGGAGATCGCCTGAGGATTGTCCACAGCGGCAAAAGAGCGGGCCTGGGAGAGTTTTGTATGAAGCTGTACCAGGGCGTCTTCCTGGAAATCGAAGAGGGTCACTTTCATGCCGCGTCTCCTTTGTTGATGGTGAAGTTTTCCAGGTAATCGCGGTAAAGCTGGATGATGTGCGGGGCAGCGACCTGGTCGCCCATGTCGCGGAAGGTTTCGGCCGAATCGGTGACCAGGAAGATGTGCGTGAGGTCAGGGCGGGCGGCGATGGCTTCGCGGAAATCGGCGAAGTGGGTTTCATCCAGCAGCACGGCGAAATGGTTTTGTGGCGGCAGCAACATGGCCGGCAGGGAGTCAGCGGCGGGCAGTTCCGGGCGTGGGCCGGCGGCTCCGGCGCGCAGCCAGAGCAGGGGCAAAATTTCGCGGAACTGCCGCCCCAGGGCAATCTCATCTTTTTCCAGAAAGTCGAGGCGGAAATAGGCCAGGTTGGCCGGGAAGCCATCACGCATCGGCCGTTTTTCTTCTTCCGGCCGTTCCAGCGGGCCAAGCAGGGCTTCGATATTGGCTTTTAGCTCGCGGAACAATTTGTTGCTGCGGGTGACGATGTAGAAATGGGTGAGGTGATCCCGCCCTTCCAGGGCACGCTCTTCCAGGGCGGCCAGGAAGGCGTCGGTCTGGCTGTCGTCAAAGAGGATGGCGGCCGTATGCTGTGTTTGTTCCGAGACAAAAAAGGGGGCGTCAGCGGTGATCTGACTCATGGGGATGGCCTCAATGAGGCTGACGATCTCCTTTTTGCGGGCGGCCGTGTGCAGTGCGTCCGGGTCAATGAAAGCCAACTGGCGGAAGGTGCGCGCCTTCTCTCTGGTGATCGTCTGGCCGGTGAGATATTCCCCGGCTAATTCTGTGCCGTCATCCCGTTGGCCGCGAATGGTGTATTTGGAACGGGGCCAGGTGACGGCGCGGCAAATGCCCTGCTGCTCCCAGGCCTCATCACCGGGACGATGACCCTGGCTTTTCAACTGCCGCGCTTCTTCTTCGGACACTTCATTGTTTGTTACCAAAATGCAGCGGCGTTTTCCATTGTCCACCGCATTGAGCAGGTTGACGGCGTGCAGGGTCGTGCCTGAACCGGCGAAAAAATCCAATACAAGTGCATCTGGCTTATGCAGAACTACAGATGCCAACGCATCCTTGACGTAGTAAAGCGACTTTGGAAATGAGAAGGCTCTGGATTGGGCCAGCACATTGGCTATTAAATCTGCGCCATACGCTCCAGCATCATGAAGGGTGCGATGCCATATTGTTTTGATTTTTCTTTCTGCTGATTCTGTGTAAGTCACGTCCACAACATTTCTTTGGCGATCAAAATCAACAATCTGTATTTCACCGCTCTTGATTTGATTGCGGAGTAGTTGGCTCAGATAAGAGATGCCGTAGGTCTTCCTTTTAGCATCATATTGGCCGACGGCAACATACCCTTTATTGATCAATTCTCTCAAAGTGGCATAACCAATACCCCAGTTCCCGTAAGTACCGTCCGTTCTGATTGGCCAAGCACAAAAAAGCCCATCTATTTTTTCCTCAATATCCGGTTCT
The DNA here is from genome assembly GCA_014584575.1 of Chloroflexota bacterium. GTDB lineage: Bacteria > Chloroflexota > Anaerolineae > Promineifilales > Promineifilaceae > CAADGU01. The sequence continues at coordinate 27,475 of JACTMP010000075.1, read as the reverse complement.
TGATCGAAAGGAAGTGGGAGACCTGTTCCCACAATAGCTTTTTTGTCTTCATCAACAAGAACAGGATAAAACATGTTCTTTCTGTCTGCTCTTCTGGCATTAGTGCCCGATCTTAATAGTCCTTTCCATCTTGGTTTGCCTGATTCTTTTCTGAAATTAAGAAGGTCATCATCCCAACCGCGAACACCAGCATTCTTGCCAAAACAAAACAGTTGGTACTCTTCGACACGAGAAAATCGCCCTTGTGTAACCCCTTTTGGGTTGGTAACTGCTGTCACCATCTGCAAAAACATTTCAGGAAGAGTCTCTTGCAGCAACATGCGGAGATGATGTACTTCGTGTTCATCAATCGTGACAATCAATACGCCGGTTTCAGGGTTCAATAGCTTTTTCGCCAGCAGCAAACGCCGCCGCATCATCGCCAGCCATTTGCTGTGCCGCCAGCGGTCGTTGCCATCCACGTAGTCGTTGTTGTACTTCCAGTCCCGCGCCCCGGTGTTGTAGGGCGGGTCAATGTAAATGCAGTCCACCTGCCCGGCATACAGGTAGGCCAGCAGTTGCAAGGCGTGGTAATTGTCCGCTTCAATCAGGGTGTGCCAGGGGGCGTCGGCTGGCCCGTTTTGCACCGCGTCCAGGGGCGTCAGCGCCGGGTAAATCGGCTCGCCAAAGCGGCGCACCACCACCAGGTCGGCCGCCGGTATCTGCTGCTGGTCGCCGGTGGTCGGGTTCAGGCACAGCGCCTGACCCTTGACCACCGACAACACGCGCCACGTCTCCGTCAGCGAGTGGTCGCGCCGGGCCACTTCGCTGCCCCGCTTTATTTTTGCCTCGTAAATGGGGGTTAACTCTGGCAGGTGTTCTTCAAAGACCAGGCCAAATTTCTTCTCTTTGGTCAGCCGCGCCGCTTCTTCGCGCAGCCGCTCGCGTAATGCTTTGTCTTCAACCTGGGAAATGAGATCATCAATCGCCGCCAAGCTACATTGCTCCTTTGTATGGGATGCGCCCAAGTATGCCAGAAAGGGGGCGAGTTGGCGACAGGCATGGGCGGCAAATTGAGTATGCTAATAGGTTTAGTGGGTAACGGCCGTGCCTACCACGGCAGTGGACTCCCCTGCAAATCATCATCCCACAAGGCGTCAATGGCGGCGACTACTTCGGGTGGCAGTTGTTTGTCGGCGGCGGCGAAATTGTCCAGCGCCTGTTCCACCGATTTCGCGCCGGGGATGACGGTGGAGACTTCGGGCCGGGCCAGGGTATATTGCAGGGCGGCGTGGGCCATGGAGAGACCGAGCGGCAGCAGGGCCGCGAACTTTTCCACCAGCGCGCCGCGCCGGGCAATCACCTCCGGCGACCAGCGGTCGCGCACATCCTCAAAACGGCTGTGGGCATTGTACCGCCCGGACAGCCAGCCGGAATCGAGCGGCACTTTGACGATCAGCCCCACGCCCTTTGCCTGGGCCAGGGGGAAGGCGGGCGCCGTTTCCTGATAAAAGGCGTTGTACATCACTTCCAGCGCCTTGCTATTTGTGGTCTGCACCGCCAGTTCCACCTCTTCGCGCCAGTCCAGGGAGATGCCATAGGCACGGATTTTGCCTTCGGTCTTGAGCTTTTCCAGTTCGGCGTATTGGGGGGCGGTACGGCCGTCCATCAATGCGCGTGGTGGGTTGTGCAGCAGCAGCACGTCTATGTAGTCAGTTTGTAACCGGCGCAGGCTGCCTTCCAACGTAGGGCGGATGTGGGCTACGTCGAAATCCCGCTCCCCGTCGGCGCTGTAATGGCTGAATTTGGTGCAGATGATGACATCCGGCCGCACCGCGGGCAGCACCTGACCGAGCAGTTCCTCGCTACGGCCGTGGCCATATCCCGGCGCGGTGTCAAAAAAATTGCAGCCGGCGTCGAGGGAGGCGTGAATAATCTGGTGGGCCACGGCCGTGTCGTGCAGCCCCCAATCCGGGTTCGCCAACTGCCAGGCGCCCAGCCCAATCTCGCTCACTTGCATGCCGGTATCTCCCAAAGGTCTTAGTTTCATCCTGAATTCTCCTTAAAGGGCCAAATTTTTGTTGTCATTCCGAGGAGTCTTCGACAGCCTGTCCTGAGGCTTCCGAAGGAAGGAATCCCCACCATTTGTAAAGGGAAGGGATTCCTCGCTCCGCAGACTCCGCTATATACAGCCCATCTCGGCCGGATCGCAATCGTCAGGACACGGCCGTGACGCTCTCATACCCGACCGCCAGTTTACCACCATTCCGGCCAGCCGGTGACGCCACGTTGGACGTGGTTGCCGTTCTGCCTGTTCGTCTGCTTCCGCTTTTTCGGATACCCGGCGATGCAGTTCGCCAATCATCGCCACACCGACCATTGCATAAGGATTACTTTCAAACATGATGACCTCCGTTTGTTTTGTTCTTGTAGACTTTCCGCGTAATTGGTATCATTTTACGAGGAATTGGATATATAAAATAGCGCCAATTTATACTAATATCTGCAAGTCCAATTTTAAGCCCGGCGATTAAAATCGCGGCAACAGGCGGCAAAGGTGACCTTCGTCGGCTTAGAACAGTCGGCGAAGGCCGACTTTGCCTCTTGTTGGTGCAGATTTATCTGCCGCCGCAAACAGTTACAGGAGGCAAGATGCGGATTCCGATAGACACCACAAGCGACGTGCCCCTTTACCGGCAGATTGAAACCTATTTGCGCCAGAACATCCTGGCGGGCAGTCTGGCGGCGGAGACACGGCTGCCCGCCAGCCGGGAACTGGCCCAGGAGCTAGGCGTCAGCCGCATCACCGTCAACAATGCGTATGCGGAACTGGAAAGCGAGGGGCTGATCTACACGTTGGCAGGCAGCGGCACCTACGTAGCGCCGCCGCTGGCGCTGCCTTCACTAGCAGTAGACGACACGGCCGTGAGCTGGCCCCTGTGGCAGCAAGAACTAACAACCGACACGATGGATGATCCGGAATTGGGGGTGGTGGCACGGCCGTTGCACCCCCACCCCATCAGCTTCACCGGCGTCGGCGACCCGCGCCAGTTCCCCATTGATGATTTTTTCAAGTCACTCAAGCAGGTCATCCAGGAAGAAGGGGTGGCGGCGCTGGCCTATGGCGATATGAGCGGCGGCTACGCACCGCTGCGGGAAACGGTGGCGCATGTGTTAGCCAGCCAGGGCATCCAGGCCAACCCGGCCAACGTGCTCATCAGCTCCGGTTCACAACAGGCGTTGGCGCTGGTGTGCCAGGTACTCTTGCAACCGGGCGACGTCATTCTGGTGGAAAAACCAACCTACAACTTTGCGCTAGAACTGTTCCGGTCGCTCAAGCTCAAAATTGTGGGCATCCCCCTTGACGAGCGCGGGATGCAGGTGGAAATGCTGGAAGGGCTGCTGCAAAAGTACCATCCCCGGCTGATTTACACCATTCCCAACTTCCAAAATCCATCGGGGGTATGCCTGAGTGGGGGGCGTCGCCGCCAGTTGGCGGCATTGGCAGAGCGGTACAATGTGCCGGTGTTGGAGGATGATTTTGCGGGAGACTTAAGGTACGACGGCCGTAGCCTGCCCGCCATCAAAGCCCTGGCCCCGCATGGGCAGGTTATCTACACTGGCACTTTTTCCAAAATGCTCATGCCCGGTCTGCGCATCGGTTTTTTGGTGGCCGAGGGGCCGGTCTTCTCCCGGCTGGCCACAAGCAAGCGCGTCCACGATCTGGCCACCTCGGCGTTGCTGCAACGCGCCCTGGAACGTTACGTCACCGTGGGGCGCTACCAGGCCCATCTGCGCCGCTCCTGCCGTTTATATCGCCAGCGGCGCGACGCCATGCTCGCCGCCATTCAGCGTTATCTGCCGGCCGAGGTCCAGGTCACGCCACCGCAAGGTGGCCTGTTCATTTGGCTGCGCCTGCCAGAAAATAAATCATCACTGGAATTACTGGCACTGGCCAGAGCCGAAGGGGTGGACTTTGCGCCTGGTACCCGCTTTTTCCCCGACTACGTTGAAGGTGAACCCTACCTGCGCCTCAACTTTGCCACGCAAACGCCAGAAGCGATAGATGAAGGGATTCGCCGCCTGGCGATAGCCTGGCAACGGTTGGGAGGCGGCCAGCAGCTGGGGGGCAGCCGTTAAAACGTCACCCTGATGTGTACAACGCCGAAATATCGGTCAGATATATGTACAAAAATTAGACAAATATGAGCTAATTTGTACAATACATTGACGACAATTGTGCTTGTTGTAAGGTTATGCATGAGAATGTTGAATTCTCACTTTTACTAAATTGACTATATGAGGAGTTACAAACAGATGAAACGCATAACCTTTTTTACCCTTTTCCTTGTATTCACCCTATTCCTGACGGCCTGCGGTGGCACAGCCACCACCGAAACGCCAACAGCAACAACGCCGCCGCAGCCTACGGCGACGGCCGTTGTCGTGCCCACCGAAGAACCAGAACCCGAAGTAGAAGAAATGCCCGCGAACAGCATTGTGGATATTGCTGTGGCTGACGGCCGTTTCACGACGCTGGTTACGGCCGTGACGGCCGCCGGCCTGGCCGAAACACTCGCCGGTGAAGGCCCCTTCACCGTCTTTACCCCCACCGATGACGCCTTTGCCGCCCTGCCCGAGGGCACGGTTGAGGCATTGCTGGCCGACCCCCAGGGCGCTTTAACCGATGTTCTGCTCTATCATGTCGTCTCCGGCGCCGTTGCGGCTGAGGCAGTCGTTGGTCTGGATTCAGCCACAACGCTCGGTGGCGAAGACGTAGCCATTGCTGTCCAGGATGGCAATGTGCGTCTGAATGAATCCGCTACCGTCATCATCACCGATATTGTGGCCGACAATGGCATTATCCACGTCATTGATGCCGTGCTGCTACCCCCCAGCATGGTCGCCGAGGAAAAGCCATCCATCGCCGAAATTGCGGTAGAAAATGGCAACTTCACCACGCTGGTAGCGGCTCTGGAAGCAGCCGGGCTGGTGGACACGTTGGCCGGGGAAGGCAGTTTCACAGTCTTTGCCCCCACCGATGAGGCCTTCGCCGCACTGCCGGAAGGCACAGTAGAAACCTTGTTGGCAGATCCCCAGGGCGCGCTGACCCAAATTCTGACCTACCATGTGGTTGATGGCGCGGTTTATGCCGCCGATGTCGTGAATCTGTCCGCTGCTCCCACACTGCAAGGCGAAGAAATCGCTATCTCCGTAGACGGCAGCACGGTGTACCTGAACGACTCCGTTGCCGTCATCACCACCGATATTGAGGCGTCGAATGGGGTTATCCACGTCATTGACGCGGTTCTCATCCCACCCACGATTGCCGCCGCTATGGCAGAAGAGGCCACCATGATGACTGAGCCAGGGACAATTGCCGAAATCGCCGCCGAAGCGGGCACCTTCAATACCTTGTTGGCGGCTTTGGAAGCGGCGGGTCTGGCCGAAACTTTTGCGGGTGAAGGCGCATTTACCGTCTTCGCTCCCACCGATGACGCTTTTGCGGCCCTGCCCGAAGGCACGATTGAAACGTTACTGGCCGACCCCAGCGGGGCTTTAACCGACATTCTGCTTTATCATGTGGTGGATGGGGCTGTACCGGCCGAAACGGTTGTGACGCTCGATGCGGCTACTACTTTGCTGGGTGAAGATGTGACGATTACGGTGAGCGACGGCCGTGTCCTGCTCAATGATACCGTGGAAGTCATTACCACCGACATCGTGGCGTCCAACGGCATCATCCATGTGATCAACGCCGTTTTGTTACCCCCAGGCGAATAACCACCATTAAAAACTTTACTTTCTTTTCTCCTCCCTTGTCTGTTGGCTGCGACCGTTTAGTCGGTCGCAGCCATTTTTTGTACCCTGGCTTTGGAGTTAATTGTTTGACCTTGAGCACGAGGAGCGGGTTGAGGGCTGTTCTGATCGTGGAACATCTCTTGAATCAGGGGGATAACCTTTTCCAGACTCACCATATCTTCCAGGCTCATATCGGTCCTCAGATGCGAACTGGTGGGCATCTGAGGGCGCCCACTCCTCCCATTTCGACCTAATGAGTGGTAGATGGAGAATGGCAACGGCCGTGCCACTACAAACCGGAGGAAGGTTCGTTCTTTCGGTTCAGTTAGGGTATAATTTGACAGGTCTAAAAACCGGAAAAACCAGATAAAACAGCCACCAGACCTGGCAGGTTTTCGGCAACCGTTGTTGCCGACCTGTCAGGTCTCATGTACGGAGACTGACACTTGGAAATTGGCACTGTAAATCAGATTGACATTAACGACGAAATGCGTAACTCCTACCTGGATTATGCCATGAGCGTCATCATCGCCCGCGCCCTGCCTGATGCCCGCGATGGGCTGAAACCCGTCCACCGCCGCATCCTCTACGCCATGTGGGATATGGGCATCCGGGCCAACACCCCGCACCGCAAAAGCGCCCGTATTGTTGGTGAAGTTTTGGGTAAATACCATCCACACAGTGATACGGCCGTGTACGATGCCATGGTGCGCATGGCCCAAAACTTTTCGCTGCGTTATATGCTGGTGGATGGGCAGGGGAACTTTGGCAGCATTGATGGTGACAGCGCCGCCGCTATGCGCTACACCGAAGCCCGCCTGGCGCGTATTGCCCATGAACTGCTGGAAGATATTGACAAAGAGACGGTAGATTTTGGCCCCAACTTTGATGACAGCCTGACCGAGCCAACGCTGCTACCCGCCCGCCTGCCCAATCTACTGCTGAACGGCTCGGCCGGGATTGCCGTGGGCATGGCTACCAATATCCCACCACACAATCTCAGCGAATTGTGTGACGCCATCAACTACCTGATTGACCGCTATGACGAAGCAGACGATGTGACCCTGGAAGATTTGATGCAGTTTGTGAAGGGGCCGGATTTCCCCGGCGGCGGTATTATTGTGGGCACGGAGGGGATTCGCAGCGCCTATGGCACGGGGCGGGGCAAGGTGGTGGTGCGTGCCAAAGCGGAGATTGAAGAGCTGCCCCGCCACCCGGAGCGGCAGCGCATTAACATCACCGAACTGCCGTTCCAGGTGAACAAGGCGATGTTGATTGAGCGCATGGCGGAACTGGTGAACAAGGGGGAGATTGACGATATTTCCGATATTCGGGATGAGTCTGACCAGCGCGGCACGTCCATTATTGTGGAACTCAAACGGAATGCGCAGCCGATGAAGGTGTTGAACCAGTTGTTCAAACATACTTCGCTGCAAACGTCATTTGGGGTGCAGATGCTGGCGGTGGTAGACCAGCAGCCACGCCTGCTCTCGCTGAAACGCGCCCTGCAAATTCACATTGAACACCGGGTGGAGGTGATTACGCGGCGGACGCGCTTTGAATTAGATAAGGCGCAGAAGCGGCAGCATATTTTGGCCGGGCTGCTGATTGCGTTGGAGCATCTGGACGATGTGATTGAGACGATCCGGCGGGCGGCGGATGCGGAGACGGCGAAGACGCAGTTGATGGCGCGGTTTGGGCTGTCTGAGGCGCAGTCGGTGGCTATTTTGGATTTGCAATTGCGGCGGCTGGCGGCGTTGGAGCGGCAGAAGATTGAAGATGAACACAAGGAGATCACGGCGCAGATTGCTTATCTGGAAGGGCTGTTGGCGGAACGCAAGTTGATTTTGGGGCTGATCAAGGAGGATGTGACCGAGTTAAAGGGGAAATATGGCGACGGCCGACGCACGGAGATAGCCATTGGCCTGGATGCGGACATTAACATGGAAGACATTATCCCGGATGAGGATGTGTTTGTCTCCATTACGCAGCGGGGGTATGTGAAACGGACGCCGGTAGCTTCTTACCGGATTCAGCAGCGGGGCGGCAAGGGACTGATCGGCATGAGCACCCGCGAGGAAGACCAGTTGGAACATCTGGTAGCAGCGGGCACCCACAATACGCTGCTCTTTTTCTCGGACTGGGGCAAGGTGTATGCGATCAAGACGTATGACATCCCGGAACTGGACCGCACGGCGAAGGGGACGTCGGTGATGAACATTTTGCCGTTGATGCCGGAGGAGAAGATCACGGCCGTGCTGCCCGTACACAGCTTTGAGGATGCCGAATACCTGACGATGATTACCCGCCGGGGCAAAATTAAGCGGGTGACTATTGGTATGTTTGCTTATGTGCGCCCCAGTGGGCTGATTGCCATTAGCCTGGAGGAGGACGATAAACTGGGCTGGGTGAAGATGACGGAAGGGGGGCAGGATTTGATTTTGGTAAGCGAACAGGGGCGGGGGATTCGTTTTAGCGAGGAAGATGTGCGGCCGATGGGTCGCGGCGCGATTGGGGTGTATGCCATGCGGCTGGATACGTGGGACAACATTGCCGGGGCGGACGTGGTGACGCCAGACGGGGATGTGTTGGTGATTACGGAGAAGGGGTACGGGAAGCGCACGGCCGTTGACGAATACCGGCAGCAGGGGCGCTATGGCCAGGGGGTGCGGGCGATGGTGCTGACGCCGGAGCGCACGGGCAAGATCGTCAGTGCGCGGATTGTGTCGCCGGGGGATGAAGTGACCTGTATTTCCGCGCAGGGCATTATTTTGCGCACGTCGGTTGACCATGTGTCCCAACAGGGCCGCCATACACAGGGGGTGCGGGTGATGGATTTGCGGGAGGGGGATAGTGTGGCTTCGGTGGCGGTGGTGCGTGAAGGGCGGTTGTCGCGGGTGAATGGGGATGGGAGTGGTACGGCCGTGATGGAAGTCTTGGATGTGTTGATGGATGAGGGGGGGAATACGCCGGCTGACAATTGATGAATTCTACAGATTACGCCATTTTTTTATCCGCGTCATCCGCGTGAATCTGCGTCCTACTTTCAAGGGGAACTTCACTGGCTCTCGCCGACCACCATGAATGAAAATCCGTAACGCGATTTGACAAATCGCGTTACATTTTCGAGGGAGAAAATCATGACGACTGCTGATCTTGTGGCCGAAATTGCCCAATTGGAAGAAGAGGTCTTTGAGAAACAAAAACAGTTGCACGAACTCCGCCGCCAGATGCCACCCGAAGAAGTTGCCAATTACGAACTGCGCGATGCCCACAACCAGCCCATCACCCTGCGGGACTTGTTTGGGGACAGGGATGATTTGATCGTCATCCACAACATGGGCGCGTCCTGTGCCTATTGCACCTTGTGGGCGGATGGTTTTAATGGGGTGCTGCCGCATATCCTTGACCGGGCCGCGTTTGTGGTCGTTTCCCCGGATGCGCCGGAAACGCAACAAAAGTTTGCCGCTGCCCGTGGCTGGCAGTTCCCGATGGTTTCGGCGCAAACGTCCGGCTTTACCAAAGCGTTGGGTTATACCTGGGAGCAAGACGGCCGTACCCTGATGATGCCCGGTTTTTCCACGTTCCGGCGCACGCCGGACGGCCGTATCTGGCGCATCGCCCACCAGGCGTTTGGCCCTGGCGACCCGTACAGCGGCATCTGGCACCTGTTTGCGCTGCTGGCGGAGGGGGTGAATGGGTGGGGGCCACAGTTCCACTATCCAGACCGGCGGAGTGATTGACAAGACGGCCGTTTTCCTTCATATTGTGGGCATCTTATCCAATCGCACGGCAGATGATCATAGCTGTTCCTGTCGCCCGGTAATATATAGAAGTTTTAGAAAAGTGACGGAGTGGCTTTTGCGCATAAGTAAACAGGCCTCCTGAGATCATCCCTTTAAGAAACTACAACATAGATTGGCGATAATCTTTTTTATAGTAGGCGATCAAGAATAAAAGCAAAGGTGTCAACATCATATAATATAACATTGACACCTTTTGATTAACGGCTGTTGCCGTTACGCCACTTGTAAATCTCGAAAGCGAACCAAACGATGGTTAAACCCAGAGATACAAGGGCTATGAAGTCGCCTGTAGACATGGCGACACCTCCATGTGCGAGGTGTTAGCTTTCCTTGACAGTAACCAACTGCCTATTATAGAATACCGAGTACATAAAGAAGAGGGCTAACCACCTCAATATCAAAAAGACCGTCTCAAACGCGGTCTTTTTTTATAGACTATTCATAGTATTCTTCCTCATCTTCCATATCATCCTCATCAACAGAGTCAGTTACCTTAACCAACATTTTCAGCAAAGCATTGTATGCATCCAAATAATCATCTCTCTCCTGTCGAGTCCATTGGCCGTTTTGGGGCAGATACTCAATCTGTAGTTTATGCAACAGCCCATATTTGCCGTTTAAAAACTCCTGGCCCTGGCCACTTGCACTAATATTCCCTAGTGGTGCTGGTGTCTCTTGTGATTTTTCGCTGGCATTGCTGGTCTTTGGAGTAGATGGCGAAACTGCTTTTGGTTTAGCTCTTTCACGCCGTTTCCGGGTATTCCGGTTGTTTGTTATGTGCTTAGATACATCAATGTTGGCAAACTTCGCAGCATTCAAGAAAAAAGCTTCAGCCTTTATTTTGGTTTCACCATTAAGGCCGTATTGATCGAATTTTTCTGAAAAGGCTTTGGCAGTTGCGTTTGTCAAATCAAATCCATTTGATGCATCAAACAGGAATCCATATGACTGCTTAAGGATGCGGTTTAAAATCACCTTTCGTTCGTCAAGATCGGCATTTGCCAATTTAGCCAACTCACTACTGGTTGCACTGTTCTGATCAACTAATCCAAGGAATTGCAGTGTTAAGCGAAGTTGGCTTTTTGCTGTTCCAGACATATTAGGCAACACACTTGAATCAATGTGACTTGGCACTCCCTCTGTTCTAACAGTATCTAAAAAGGTCACCAGTGTCGCCCATGCCATGTAACCTGGTTTAAGTGCATTTCTACCGTCGTCGTTCATCGTTCATTCAATCCTTTGCGCCATTTGCGCCGGTAAATACTATAGTAAATTGGTGCGTATACTAGCAGAACGGATGTGCCATGTCAATACTCCGCATGGACAAATCAGGACTAAATTTGAAATTGATGCGGCGTATATGGTATCCTGAGCGTGAATTTGCTCGCAATTGAGGCAAAAAAGGTGAACCATGAAAGGTGATTTAGTAATTGCACGTTGTTATGGGCACGAGCCAATAATCAGGCGGGTATGGGATTCAACCCCTGATGTAGTCTACATTTGCACAGAAGAACGATACCAGCTTCTTAATGAGGGGGTCGCGAATATATACCCTGTTGGATTTCCCCGTCAGGATGTATTTGAATACGAAGAATCTGTCCTAAGAGAGTTGGCGACTGATCCCAGTGCTTGGAATAGGTTAAATAAATGGGAAAGGGATCAAACTGCTGTTTCCAACTAAAGGGGTGGTATAAGCAAGAAAAAAGGAAGGCCGCCCTCTTGATGTGGCATGGTTTTCCCTAGCTGCTGTGGCCTACGCCCACCGTGCCCATGTGGGCAACGGCCGTCAGCGGATAAATGGGTGGGCTACACTGTCTGCAATCTCTCCTGAACCCACCGGTAGATCAGGTCGGCAGCGGGCACACCCTGAGACGAGGCAATTTTCTTGATAGCTTTGGCTTCTTCGGGTAAGAGGTGGATGGTCACGGCCGTGTCCCGCACAAATACAGGTTCAACGACTTCTTCCAATTCATCTTCAAACTCAGTCAAATCATGGACGTCCCAAAAACGGGCCAATGCCTCAATCGAATCGGTTTGTGGTAGTTGTTGTTTCATTTTCTTCGCCATTTTTGAAACCGACGCTTTTCATTGTCAGTCATCGGTCGGGCAGTAACCGGATAGCCATTCCCGTCCGAGAACTGAATAATAACACAAAATAGATACCGTCCGGCATTTGTCTGACCCAACACATAAAAGAGCGGGTTCTCGCCTTCGGATTTGGCTCGTTGCACAAACGGCCGTCCAAAACATACAGCTTCCACTTCCTCAGGCGTAACGTGATGGCGAGCGATATGCTCAATACGCTCTTCGGGCCAGATAATTTGCCTGATTTTCATAGAGTAATTGTAACGAGTTGGTTGGTACTGACCAATTCGGGAATTGTTAGGGTGCAGGCTTTCCTGACGGCCGTAGCCCTCCCACAACCCGCTAGAATGTTATGCCCACCGTGCCGCATGGGGCAACGGCCGTGACGAATAAATGGATGGGCTATACTGTCTGCAATCTCTCCTGAACCCACCGGTAGATCAGGTCGGCATCGGGCACCCCCTGAGACGAGGCCATTTTCTTGATGGCTTTGGCTTCTTCGGGTAAGAGGGGGATGGTTACGGCCGTGAGCGAATAAATGGATGGGGGTACGGCTCTCGTTTTGTGCTAAAATGAGGCCATTCTTTTATAGAGGTGGATGATGACAACCATAACACCAGAGGCCGTGCCGTTAAATGAACTATTTTCCACTATTCAACAGTTGCCCCGCGCCGACAAATTACGGCTGATGCAATTCCTGGTCATCAATCTGGCCGAAGACGAAGGTGTCCCCCTCCTCACCCCCAACGCTGAATACCCCGTCTGGACACCGCTCAACGCCTTCGGTGCGGCCGAAACCCTATGGCATATGCTGGGAAAAAATTGATATTTGCTTCTTTCGCTCCCAAGCCGCCTTTGAAATAACACCTAAAAACAAAGAGAGATGAGCCGAATCGAGTGGCAAGACCACATCATCCTTGACCCTCACATCCATCATGGCGACCCCACCATCAAAGGCACTCGTATTCCCATCGCCATGATCATCGGCAGTCTGGCCGATGGTCTGACACCGGCCGACATCCAGGCAGCCTATCCCCAACTCACGGTCACTGACATCCACGCTGCCCTGGCCTATGCCGCTACACAGCGCGGTTTGCGTGTGCGACGGCCGTGATGCTCCATAAGCCAAACCAGACACAGCGCAAGACATGGATAGCTCAGAAAGGAACTACTATGCCAAACATAAATAAGAAAGTGATTGACCCGATTCCCGATGAATTTGAAAGTGAAGAAGCCGCCACTGCGTTTTGGGATACCCACAGCACAATGGACTATGCCGAACAGTTGTTACCGGCTGATGATGTCTTTCAAATCGAAAAACGGTTGTTTGAAGTCGAGATCAAAGAAGACATCTTCCAAATACTTTTGCAAGAAGCGGAAGCCTCACACCAACCCATCCCCGCCCTGGTTGATCAAATCTTGCGAAATTCTCTGGTTCCCGCTTGAGTTATGAGCAAAAACGTGTGCGACGGCCGTGACCCTCTCACAACCCGCCAGAATGTTATGCCCACCGTGCGCACTGTGGGCAACGGCCGTGAGCAGACAAACAGGGTATAATCTGCCCGATGCGCATTGATATTCTCACCCTCTTACCGGAAGCATTTACTTACCTGAATTACAGCATCTTACAGCGGGCGCAGACGGCGGGGCTGGTGGACATTCACCTGCACCACCTGCGTGCGTATGCCAGCGGCAAACACCGCATCACCGACGAACCCCCTTTTGGCGGCGGCGGCGGCATGGTGCTGAAACCGGACCCGATTTTCACGGCCGTCGAGTCAATCCTGGATGATGGGGTGAGTAATCAAATTATTGCTCACCCCATCATCCTGATGACGCCCCAGGGACGGCCGTTTACCCAATCTTTCGCCCAGGAATTAGCCCAACACGAGCGGCTGCTGCTCATTTGCGGCCGGTATGAAGGCGTGGACGAGCGGGTACGCCAACACCTGGTAACGGACGAAATTTCTATTGGCGACTATGTGCTGACGGGTGGGGAACTGGCGGCCATGGTAGTGGTAGATGCCGTGGTGCGGCTGCTGCCGGGCGCGCTGGGGGCTGAAGGCGCGGCAGAGACGGACAGCCATGCCACCGGCCTGCTGGAAGGCCCCCACTACACCAAACCGGCCAACTTTCGTGGTTGGGAAGTGCCCGAACTACTGCGCTCCGGCCATGCGGGGCAAATTGCCCGCTGGCGGCGGCAGGAGGCACTGCGCCGCACCTGGGAACGCCGCCCAGACCTGCTGCTTACGGCCGTACTCAGCGAAGAAGACAAATGGTTCCTCGGCCAACTGGCGGCCGGCGAAGCATAAGCAGATGACATTCGTGTGGACAATGAAAACGCAGATGGATACAGGCGAATCCGACCTGGTTCTACCGCGCGAAAGGGGAAGTTACGCGCTTCTTTTACGGCTAGACCAGAGTGCGTGGCTGCAAATTGGGCGATTGGGGCGGTGGCCGTTTGCCGCCGGGTATTACCTCTACCTGGGCAGCGCGTTGGGACCAGGGGGATTGGCAGCGCGGCTGCGGCGGCATTTGTCGCCGGTGGAACGACCGTTTTGGCACATAGATTATTTGCGGCGTCAGGCAGTGGTTACGGCCGTGTGGGTCCAGGAAAATCCGGTGCGCCTGGAATGTACCTGGGCGGCGCTGGCGGCTCAATGGCCGGGCGTCACCATCCCCGTCCCCCGTTTTGGCGCATCAGATTGTCGCTGTGCGGCGCATCTGGTTTATAGTTCTTCGGGATTTGGTGAGCCGGGGCGTGACGAGTGATGCGTGACGAGTGATGCGTGAGGGTTTTTTTGTTACGCATGATGCCCGTTTGCTAATAGCTGAACAGAAGAGTGATTGCAGGAGAGCGATGAAATGAAAGCACAATTCATATTGACCCCTTACTTTTTGGATCAACCAGAACCACAATTAGAAGAGCTGGCGCAGCCGGAATGGGTGGTCAACCGGCGGGAGTTGTCGGCAGCGGCGGTGCAATCGCGTATGTCGGTGCTTCATGCGGCCCTGGCTGAGGCGGTGGCTACGGCCGTGGCCGCCCACCACCTGCCTGTTTCCATCGCCGGCGATTGCTGCGCCACTTTGGGCGTGATGGCCGGCTTACAGCGCGCAGGTGTGGAACCGACCGTGATCTGGTTTGACGCGCACGGCGATTTCAACACCTGGGAGACCACACCCAGCGGCTTCCTGGGTGGGATGCCCCTGGCGATGCTGGCGGGGCTGGGTGAGCAGACAATGGTGCAGGCGTTGGGTCTGCGCCCATTAGCGCCGGAACACATTGTGCTGACAGACGGCCGTGATTTAGACCCCGGTGAACGCGATCTGATTGCCGGTTGTGGCCTGGTCCATTTGCCAGACCCCCGCAGCCTGTTGGAGTATCCGTTGGCGGCACGGCCGTTATACATCCACGTTGACACCGATATCATCAACCCACAGGACGCACCGGCGATGAGCTACCTGGCCGCAGGTGGGCCGCGGGCTGCCGCGTTGACGCCGATATTTCGCCATCTGGCGCAGCGTGGTCAGGTGACGGCCGTATCCCTCTCCACCTGGAACCCAAAGCTCGATGCAGACGGGCAAACCAGGGGAATCTGCATGGGGTTGCTCAGAGAATTGCTAGACGCCGCCACGCAAACAGCCGCAGACTCTTGATTCTGTAGTCTCAGCGGTGCATGATAATTGGCGAACGGTGGGGTAGTTGTCCATCTTTGTTGTTACACTTGCTCCGGCAACCGACTACTGATTACCGATTACGGAGAACAACATGCGTGGATGTTTACAGGCAACAGCAGGATTTGTGGCGGCGTTTTTTGTACTCACGGCCGTGACCGCCCTCATTGGTTACAACTTAATCGTCGTAGCCACCGACCGGGACACGGTTAAGGGGCTGTTCACGGGGCTGGATGAGGTGGTGCGCCAGACCGCGCCCGCCCTCATCATCGAAGCAGCGCGGCAAGAAGCGTTGGCGCGGGGCATTACCGATCTGCCCATTGATGAGGGCCAGTTGCAAACGGCCGTCGCCACCGTCATTCCCCCTGGCTGGATGGACACACAGGCGGAAGCAGCGGTGGATGGGCTGTATGATTACCTGGAAACGGGCGACCCTACCGCCGCCGAGGTGACGCTGGATACGCGCCCCCTACTCGATTCGCTGCGGGGAGCGGCAGGGCAGCAAATGGTCACGGCAGTTGTCGCCAATTTACCCCCCTGCACCACCGTGCCCAATTTCACCACCGTTGGCAATGTGGATATTCCCGACTGCCTGCCACCAGGAACAGACGTGCAGCAGATTAGCAGTGTGGTGCATACGGCCGTTGTCAACGCCATTGATCAAAACCCAGAAATCCTGGCCAATGCTGGCGTGGTACGTATTCCCCTCATTGGCGATGATAACAGTGCCGGGTTGAACAGCGAGCGGCAGGCGCAATGGGCGCGTTTACAGCGCAATTTTACCCTGGCCCGAACCTGGGGCTGGACGCTGTGGCTGCTACCGCTGGCCTGCCTGTTTTTGCTGGCCCTGCTGGTGGTGCGTTCACTGCCCACCTGGGGGCATTGGTGGGGCTGGCCCATGGTGATTGCCGCCGTCACCGTCCTCTTCTTCGCCATCGTCACCCCGGCGCTGCTGATGTTTGTGGCGCGCACGGCCGTGCCCACACCCACCGACCCATTAACCCTGCCGCTGCACCAGTTGGGGTTGAATCTGGTAACGGCCGTAGCTGACCGCTGGCTGGTGCGTGTCTATTTTCAGGCCGGTATCATGCTGGCGTTTGGTGTAGGGTTGATCCTGATGGCGTTTGGCGTCACGGCCGTGCGGGAACGAGGATATTGAGATATAGGGATATTCGGGCCAGCAATTCCAACTTATACCAAACCCGGCGATTAAAATCGCGGCAACAAGAGGCAAAGCCCACCTTCGTGGGCTGGACGCCAGTCGGCACAGGCCGACTTTGCCTTTTGTTGGTGCAGATTCATCTGCCGCCACCAGCCAAATTTGGAATTACGTTTGTGTCACGAGGTTTTCGCTATCCCCTTAAGACTACAACGGATGGAGAAGTAAGCGGATAAATTTCCAGAGAGGAATACGTTCATTTATTAATCCGCTATAGTCAAGGCGAGAAACAAATGACACTGACCATATTCCAATTTCAGGTATAATCCCCGGCAACAAATTCCCACAATATAACCGATTGCAACCACAAGGCAGGTAAAAAATGTATGGACAAGAAACCGACCCTGATTACCCCACAAAACTAGCCGAATTTGAAGCCCGCATTGCGCGTGGCGAAAAAATTGAGCCGGGCGACTGGATGCCGGAACGATACCGCAAACAGCTCATCCGCATGATCTCTCAACACGCCCACAGCGAAGTGGTGGGCATGTTGCCCGAAGAGGCCTGGATCACCCGCGCCCCCAACCTGCGCCGCAAACAAGTGCTGCTGGCCAAGGTGCAAGACGAAGCCGGGCACGGCCAATATCTCTACCACGCCGCCGAAACCCTGGGCGCCACCCGCGAAGAGATGCTGGCAGCCCTGCTCACCGGGCAGGCCAAATACTCCAGCATCTTCAATTACCCTACCGTCACCTGGAGCGACATGGGCGCGATTGGTTGGCTGGTGGATGGGGCGGCCATTATGAACCAGACCATGCTCGCCCAATGTTCCTACGGCCCTTACTCACGGGCCATGGTGCGCATCTGCGCCGAAGAAGGGTTCCACAAGAAGCAGGGGCAGGAGATGATCATCCAATATGCCCAGGGCACGCCGGAACAAAAAGCAATGGCTCAGGACAGCATCAACCGCTTCTGGTGGCCGACCCTGATGATGTTTGGTCCGCACGACTCCGCCTCCACCAATTCCGATGAATTGATGCGCTGGGGCATCAAAACGAAGACCAACGACCAGCTTCGCCAGGAATTTGTGAACGAACTCGTCCCCCCGCTGCACGCCCTGGGGCTGGAAGTGCCTGACCCCGACCTGCGCTATGATGAAGAAACCGGCAACTGGGTTTCCGGCGAAATCAACTGGGACGAATTCTGGCAGGTGGTCAAAGGCCACGGCCCCATGAACGCCGCCCGCCTGCAAGCCAGACAAGAAGCCCACGACAACGGCCGTTGGGTGCGCGAAGCATTAGCGGCTTATGCCGGTAATCGGTAATCAGTAAACGGTAATCGGTGACAGTCATCCGATTACCGATCACCGATTACCGATCAACGATTACAGGATTCAAAGTGGACACTCAATGGCCTCGTTACGAGGTATTCAAACAAGATCGCCCTGGCGAACCGCACGAGAGTATTGGCACGGTTCATGCGGTGGATGCGGAGATGGCGCTGCAAAACGGCCGTGACCTCTTCGCCCGCCGCCCCAAATGCCACAGCCTGTGGGTGGCCCGCGCCGACGCCATCACGAGCAAAACGGCCGAGGAACTCGCCGCCGAGGAACTCGCCGCCGATAATTCCTGGCAAACCGGCATTGATCCGCAAGCGCCTACCGAAACCTACCTGGTCTTCCAAAAACAGACGGAACGGCGCGGCATGACCTTTACTACCCACGTCGGCCAGGTGGAGGCCAGTTCCCCGGCTCACGCTTTGCGGCAGGCCATCGCCACTTTCCCGGCGGAACAAGTCTTTGTGTGGTGGGTGTGCCCGGCAACGGCCGTGACCCGCAGCGAAGAAGCCGACGCCCTACCACTGTTCGCCCCTGCCAAAGACAAACTATTCCGCCTGCCCAACCAGTACCGCACGGTGTTTACCATGCAGAAAATCAAAAGAGAAAGTAGAGATTGAGAGATTAGGAGATTGAGAGATTGAATCTCCTAATCTCCCAATCTCCTAATCTCATTCATCACATGACCCCACCACACCAAATCTCCCTCGCCCAAAAACTACTTTTCCTGGCCGATGATGAATTGATCCTGGCGCATCGCAATTCGGAATGGACAGGGCACGGCCCCATTTTGGAAGAAGACATCGCCTTCACCAACATTGCCCTGGATGAGATGGGGCACGCCGCCACCTGGCACCGGCTGCGGCAGGAGTTGACGGGGGAAGATGTGGACACGGCCGTGTTCTTTCGTGACGCCGCCGCTTATCGCAATGTGCAATTGGTGGAACTGCCTAACGGCGATTGGGCCTTTAGCATGTTACGCCAATACCTCTTTGATGTGTACGAGATGCTGCACCTGGCGCAACTGGCAGGCAGCAGCTATCGCCCGCTGGCCGAAGCTGCCGCCAAAATCCGTATCGAGGAAATTTATCATCTACGTCATACGGCGGCCTGGGTGACGCGCCTGGGGTTGGGCACGGCCGAAAGCAACACACGGATGCAGGCCGCTCTGGATAACCTCTGGCCTTATGCCCAACAACTTTTTGTAGACACGCCGGAAGATGAGGAGTTAGCGGAAGGGGATACGGCCGTGCTCCCCTCGTCCCTCCACCGCGAATGGCAGCACCTCACCACCACCCACCTTACCGAGGCTGATCTCACTATCCCCACAACCAACACCCCACCCACCACCAACCGCGACCACCACACCGACCACCTCACCCACCTATTGGCCGAAATGCAATCCGTCGCCCGCCAATACCCAACGGCCGTGTGGTAATTGTTTGTAGTAGGCGATTTATCGCCTTCAAAAGGCGATAAATCGCCTACTACAAACGGGAAGCATTGATGATAACCACTGCCCACATTTGGCAAGCCCTGGATGAAGTCAAAGACCCGGAACTCCCCCACGTTTCGGTTGTAGAAATGGGCATTGTGCGTGATGTGCAGATTGAGGCCGGCCGCGTTCACGTCAAAATGACACCCACCTTCTCTGGCTGCCCGGCGCTGGACGTGATGCGCCGCGACATCGAAGCCAGAATTCACGAGTTGGGCTTCAGCCAGGTTACAGTCGAGACCGTACTGCACCCGCCCTGGACATCTGATTGGATCGCTGAGTCGGCGCGGGACAAGCTGCAACAGTTGGGCATTGCGCCGCCCATCCGGCATGGCGGCAACCTGATCCCCATTGCCTTTCTGGATGTCGCCACCTGCCCCCACTGCGGCTCCTCTAATACCGTACTCAAAAATGCCTTCGGCCCCACCCTGTGCAAAAGCGTCTGGTATTGCCACGACTGCCAGGATGGGTTTGAGGAGTTTAAGGCACTATAGGGATGAGATTGGGAAATTGGGAGATTGACAGATTAACGATCTCCCAATCTCTTAATCTCCGAAACTTCCCACTACCCCAGAGGTTTTGGTTATCGGCAAGAGGGCTGCCCCAACACACTGCTTGACAATTTGGTGGTTGCTTCTAAAATTGCCTCCCCATTACATGTGGAATTCAAAATTTGAAGGAGATCAGGTAAATGAGTGATACACAGACTCGTATAACCGCTATTATCGTGGATTTATTAGGCGTAGACGAAGAACAGGTAGTGCCTGAAGCGCGTTTCCGCGAAGACCTGGAAGCTGATTCGCTGGATTTGGTCGAACTCATTATGGCTTTTGAAGAAGAGTTTGGCGGCGAAATTTCCGATGATGAAGCCCAAAAAATCACGACTGTGGGCGAAGCGGTTTATTACATTGACCATCGTATGGCGGTTTAGCGCCTATTATTGTGTCGTGCGCCAGGCCGATTGGGCCGGCGCACGACGCTTTTGTCTCACCATTTGCAGCAGTTGCCAGCCACCGACCCCGGCAATGAGCAAATGCCCCACCCCGTTTAAGATCAATCCCCACCCATAACCAACTGATATACCCAGCAATTGCGCCACATTGGGCTGGATTTGCAGGTATATTCGTGTTGGTTGTATAGCCCCAATCAATCCCAACATGACCAGCAGCAGCCAGCAGAGCCATTGCCGGGTCTCCAGCTTCACCAGCCAGCAGAGAATGGCGGCGACCACAATCGCCAGCAGCACCAGACCAATCCACTGCACACGGGGGATGTATTCGTGGCGCACGGGGCCGGTGATGTCTTCAATGGCGGGAAATGCCTGCCAGCTAATGAGCAGCGCCAGACCACGCATGGCCCAACTCTGCCAACGGCCGTTGCCCCACAGCAGCGTCAGCGTCACCAACATCAGCGCCAGGGTGATGGGCGGCAAGTAAAACAGGTTGCGTTCCAACCCCACCCCCATAAACTTCACCCATTCGCCTAACTCAATACCTAAAAAGCTGAGACCAGCCCCCGGCCCCGGCAGCCAGACCATGAGATAACCGATGAACACGGCCGTAAGTCCAACCTGCAATATCACCTGACCTTGTCTATCAGACATGATTTTTACCATTTTTGATTCAGACATCAGATCTGGAGTCAAGAATTTGAAGCAGTTGGCCGCTTGAGATAATAGAGATGCCCATTTCTGCCAGAAGACCCTTAACTTCTGGAGCCATTAAGTCTTTGTCAATGGTCAGGATGTAATCGGCCAGCCCAAAGATGGCTACGGCAATCACCTTGTCATCATCTGGATCTCGGCAGAGCCGGGGAACATCCGGTGGCTCAACTAACTCAATATCATCGAGCAAATGGCTGGTAAAGGCACGTCGTAATTCAGGGTAGATTAAGGCAGCAATATCGGGGTAAGCCAGGACATGCAAGTATTCGTCAACTAACGCCGGAGAAGCCACAACCGTAAATCGCGCTGCCTCCCATGCCATAACAAAGGTAGCCAATTCAGGAGGTCGCAAGAGGGCTGCCACCAGTTGGTTGGTGTCCAGGACTACACGCATATGTTATCAATTGGCACGCGGGGAGTGCCGGGCACGCCGTACCAGGCTGACAATATCCTCATCGGATGGGGAGACTGTGTCGGCATAGTCCCGTACAGCCTCACGCATAGCCCGGCGTGTGGCAGCAAAGCGAGCGCGACGGGCTGTGTCTTGAAGCAGTTCTATCACCGACGGAAGCGGAACGACAAGCACTTTTGAACCAATTTCCACACCTGGCGGCGCTTTGACAGTCCGATCAGGCTCTACCACTGCTATTGCCGTTGTGATTGATGACATAACGATCTCCAGATTCGTTGGACGCCAATGAAAGCTGTTGTCATTATAACGTAATCTATTGTCTGGCAGCTACCAGCTACCCAATTATTTCTTTTCGGCCTTTTGTTGCCACACGGCTGTCAATCGGGCATCTTCCTCGGCCTGATCGGCGAAAAATTTGTCCAGGGCGTGGCTCTGGCGTTGGCGCAGGGCCAGCATGGCCACGGCGCGCACATCATCGGGGGTTACGGCCGTGCGTTCATCAGCGGCGGCATGGGCGCGCGCCGCCTCAAACAGCGTAATTTCCGCCCGCCCAGACTCAATTTGCAGGGCCGCCACCAATGCCAGCCCCAGTTCGCGTGACTCGTCGGTGACAATGACCTGGGGCAGCCGGTCACGCGCCTGCTGGACTTCCTCAGCCAGAGACATGGTGGCCTCGGCATAACCGGCAGCGAAGAGGTCTGGTTGCCGCCGGTAGGTGGTAGCTCGTTCATACGCCTGGTAGCGTAGCTCGGCATCCGTCAGGCCACGTACTATGGCCCGCAGCCCAAAACGATCCATCAGTTGTGGCCGCAGCCAGCCCTCTTCGGGATTCATAGAACCAATGAGCATGATGCGCGCCTTGTAGGTCAGCTTGAGCGGGCCACGCCGCACGGTGTAATGGCCCTGCGCCGCCGCATCCAGCATGGCGTCCGTAATCACGTCATCGAGCAAATTCACCTCGTCAATGTAGACAATATGCCCGTCGGCATGGCCGAGGATGCCCCGTTCCAGCCGCACTTTTTGTTGTTCCAGCGCCAGCCGTTCATTGATGCCGCCGACGACATCTTCCAGGCGGGCATTGAGGGGCAATTCAAAGATGCGCACTTTGTCGGCGATGGTCAATGGGTCGCCATAGCCAAATTTGGCGGCGCAATCTTTACACACGCCGTCCATGCCATACAGTTCCACATCTTCTTCGGTGCAGCCATAGGCGCACAGGCTGCGCCGGGTGGTGGGCAGCAGGTCAGTCAGGGAGCGCACGGCCGTCGTCTTGGCTGTACCACGTGGCCCAATGAGCAGGACGCCACCTACCAGCGGGTTAATCAGAGAAAGTGTGAGCGCCAGCTTCATCTCATATTGGCCGACAATAGCCAGAAAGGGGAATGGCTCTAACTCGGCCACGCCAATATCGGGCGCGGGTAAACGGCTGACCTGCCCGGCCGGCGAGGCGAGTAATATCTCTAACAGTTTAGAACGCGGTTGCGGAGATGTTTCGCTCATGTCCGTCTTGTTTGTGCTGTTGCAGGCGGTATGCCTGGCGCTGGGTGGCTCGTTCAAACCTGGCTTTCTCTTCGTCGGTGGCGCAGAGCAGCGGGGGGACGGGAGTGGGACGGCCGTGTTCGTCCAGGGCCACGTAGACAAAATAGGCGGTGTTGGTGTGGGTGGTTTGCCCGGTCAGCACATCTTCGGCGGTAACCACCACACGGGTTTCCATCGAGGTACGCCCGACCCAACTGACTTCGGCCGTCACCGTCATCAGGTTGCCGATGTGTACCGGCGAATGAAAACGCATGGAGTCTACGGCCACGGTGACAGCCGGGTGGCGGGCGTGGCGAATAGCGGCCATACCGCCGGCCTCGTCACAAATCTTCATAATATGACCGCCATGCACATTGCCCATGACATTGGCGTGGGATGGCCCCATGACCTGGGTGAGAATGACGCGGGATTCGGTGGGGCTTTTGGCTTGCATAGAGGTAGGGGAATAAGAGATTAGGAGATTAGGAGATTGGGAGATTGAATCTCTCAATCTCTCAATCTCCCATTAGTCCATATCGGGCCGGGTTTCTGAAACGTAGCTCAATTTTTCGGGATATTCCTCGAACATGTCAATGATCTGGTGGGGTAACGCCGGGAACATGGGGGGCAGGGGCACGGCCGTCGGCAATTTCATGCGCTGTGGTGGAATAGCCGGTGGCTGCATAAGGGGCCGGTCAATGGGGCGGGTGCGTTTGCGCAGCAGGCGTTGATCATCACTGAGAAATCCGAGATAAGAGCCGCCGGTATCAAAAACTTCACGCCCCACCACAAAACCAATCCATTCCCCATCCACGTTGAAGACGTTTCCTTTTTCATACACAGCTACCCATTCACCATCTGAACGATAAATTGGAATCATTTCTCCTCGCAGGTCACTACAAATTTTCACAACCAGTACACTGGTGGTATGTGGGCCACAATGAGTTGATGCAGGTTTAACCTGATGCAACGCATTATAGTGAAGGGGAGAAAGGTGGGCAACTTATGAGAAGTTGATTTGTTGGCTGATGATGGGATGCTGGGTTAAATGTTGGAATAGGCGGGGATCACGGCCGTATCCGCCATTGCTCCGGCGATTTCATGCCGGGGCACGGCCGTGTGCTGCCGAATCCAGGCCGTGAAGAGGTCGCCGTTAACGGCCGTATGCCGACCCCGTTCTACTATCAGACCGAACTGCCGCAGCCGCCGTTCCGCCTCCGCCCGCGTGAATGGGGTGAACGAGGCGCTGCCCGCCGCCGGGTCAGCAGTTTCCAGTTCCGTGAGTATCTGGCGCTGGCAAGCGTCCAGACGCGCCCACCATTGGCCAAAATAAACGGACAGCTCAGCCAGTAATTGTGTTTGCACCACACCCATTATCGGCGAGCCGTCCAGTCGTTTGTGGTAAAGCCAGCGTGCGGCCGTTACCTGCAACAGGTAGGGCAATGTCCCGGCCAACTGCTGAATCTGGGCGACATCAGCGGCGCTGAGCGGCGTCCCTGTTTGCAGCGCCGGTTCGGTAATCAGGGGGGGAATGACGGCCGTTTCCATTTCCGCCAGGTAGATGGCAGCCGGGGCAAAGATGTTGAAAAAGGGGGACGTGGTGGGCAAACCCAACCGGCTGCCCAGGTGGTGCAAATCGGCCAGCGCGGTGGTAACACACACCAGATCGTAATCATTGACGCTGGTCATCGCCCGCAGTTCGGTCAGGAAATGGCGATCAAACGTCTCCTGATTGAGGGCATCAAAATCATCCAGCAGCAATACCACCCGGTGCAGCGGATAATGGCACAGATAGGCTTCTACGTCGTAAATCGTGGTCTGGTCTGGTGGAGATTCTTTCCACAAAAAGCCTGTATTCACCTGCCCCAGGCTCATCTTCAATTGGGTCAAGATGCGATAGTAGAAAAGGGCGGGTGTTTTGCAGGAGGCCATGTCTACATAGACCATGACCATGCGTTCCGGGTGGCGCACGTGGCGCACCATGACAGAGGGATGGGCAATGTGGCGCAAAAAGGAAGTCTTGCCAGAACCGGGCAAACCGATGATGTTGGCAGATTGGGGATGGCCGCCGCCGATGATTTCAAAAAGTTGGTTGATCTGGCGTTGACGGCCGTAGAAATCAGCAGGGCTTTGCACAGGATGACCGACGGTGTAAGGCATAATTGCGCTCCTGTCTGCTTAAAACCAGATGGCTCACCCTAAAAGGCAGGCTTTACGTGGCTGTGGCAGGTATCAAGTTGAGTTACTACAATGTGAAAAAGTTTCTCGACTATTATGCCCCCATCGGCCGGGAAAATGTAGCTAACCAGATAGGAGAAAAGTACCAACAATGACTATTGGTCAATGGTCATTTGTCAATAACAATTGCCGGCGGCTGCGGTCGGCGTCCTGGCCAAGCCACCTCTGCCTTGCCCAACTTGAATAGGGGAATTATACGGCCGTGCCCCCACTACACAAAAAAGCACGGCCGTCGGGGAGACTACGGCCGTGCCAATGAGAATAGCACCGCTGCCGGTCAGGTGACGGATGCAGACCTGGTGATGAAGGGGGAACGGCCGAACCATCCATTCTCCTCTTGCATCTCCCTTGATATTGATATTCACATCCGGCGGTAATTCCCCACACTCACCTGCCGCAGGGGTACGCCGGGGAACAATGCTACGTATCGAACGAAAACGGGCTGGTGACTGGCAGGCACATGGGCACGAACAGTATCCCTACGGGCCGGGGAAGACCGAACCGCAGCAAAGCGCCCAGAAGAGGGCCTTGCCACAGTAAGGCAGGCTCTATGGATTTTTCAGACACTCATCATGGTTGTCTACGTTACGCAAAACCAAGTCATCGCCATCAAACTCAAATGAGAAACGATATTTACGGTCAACTCGCCCCTCATAAATGCTTTTGGTACCTTGAATCTGTTTCACTTGCAGGGAGGGATGGCGTGGGTTTTCATCTAATAAACGCAGAGACTTTTGCACTTTTGTCTGGACGTTCTGAGGTAGCCGCTGATATGCCCGGCGAAAACGATGGTCAAAACCAGAGGCATGGTTTGGCTCTCATGAATCAGGTCTTATTGGTATCCAGAAATTGTAAAGCATCTTCTAGATTATCAAAGCGGTGAACACGGCCGTTCTCAATATCGTCTTGTGCTTCTTGCTCCCCTTCTTGCCATTGACGGCTCCAAAAATAAGCCTGCGCTCTGTCAATGATCAGCTTGGGTGTCAGCCGAATTGAGCCATCGTTTTCCACCGTCACGGCGATGGTATCGCCGGCTTCCAGATTGGCCTGCCGCCGAATGGAAGCAGGCAAGGTAATTTGTCCACTGCTACGAATTTGTAATAAAACTATCTCCATTTGCGCCTCACTGTCTGTTTATCATTCACCTGAATCATGTATCGAACTTACCCACGGCCGTCAATAAATCCCCTATTTCTGCCCTATTTTAGCATACCTTATCTGGATAAGTATGTGCCATTTTCTGAGGTAGACGGACGACTTGTATAATGACCCCAAAAAACTATCCACGTTAGCTTGTGGTCTAGTTTTTTGGGGTTATTCTAGCCGTCTCCGGCATAATCCACTGTGTAGGTGATCACTTCGCCAGCGACGGACATTTGCAGGCGACGGCCGTTGCCATCATAGACGAAGGTGGTAATCGTATACATTGTCACTGAAGGGAACCGATGGGATCGAGAGTGTAATTTATGCCTGGATTTGACTGATTGATTGCTGATTCTGCTATAACAAAAAACTCTCTTAAACAGGTTGGCAAGTTTCTCTTGTCAAAGCGAAACAATGCCCGTTGACCATTTGCATCGAAACTGACTTTAATTAACTGCCAGTCTTCTCCTGTTACTGCTTGTCCAAACACCACTAATGATTCCTGGCATGATTGAATTCGCTTTATATTTTCACTGGAAAGCCTGCCTTGCATTTCAAGTAACGGCTGTTCGTATTCTTCTCTCTTCATCACCGATAATACGCCATTGCTGTTGAAGGTTACAATCTTGTAGTCTCCATGAGAACTCTCATACCATGTGATTTGGAGAACTGATAAAGGAAAGGGATCAAGAATATGAAATCCTTCATCAGAAAATGGAGACCAATGTCTGGCTGAAAACTCGTCTTTCAAGCGTACACCAACTATTTCAAACAAGCGCCGAACTAAAATTGAGCAATTGCGACTTCCACATTCAATGCCATTTTTTTCATCCCCTTTAATAATAATTCGGATGGCAAAGGTACCAATGCTGTGCATGTCGGTGGCTGAGGTTCTTAATGAGTCCACAATTGTCTCAACTTCCAAGAGCTCGCTTTCTGTAAGCGTACCTTGAACGCCCCAACTCCGTCTACTTGTGAGATTCCAGGACGCAACAGTACCATCTTCAAAAACGGAGAGATAACAAAGCGTGTCTGGGCACATGTAGGAATTCCATAAAGCAGTTACCACGACTTTTGCAGTGACATAAAGTTATTGACATAAAGACATCTTAACAGCACCTTGACAAACGAATACGCCCAGTAGTCAGCAGAATGGCCGGAGAG
>JACTMP010000068.1 GCA_014584575.1 Chloroflexota bacterium | reverse complement strand
AAGTCGGCCTTCGCCGACTGTTTTAAGCCGACGAAGGTCGGCTTCGCTGCTTGTTGCCGCGATTTTAATCGCCGGGTTTTGCCAAACTGAGAATTGCTGATTCCCAGTCTCAAACTCGCCGCCAGAGGCGAAGTTTGCTAAACTACTCAGTTGATGGCGCAACGGCCGTCCGGTTCACACAACCACTTTCCCACCTGGGTTAAAAAATACACGTGCTAGTTGCTGGCAGCTTACACAAGCTGCCGGCCATTAGCGTTCAGGAGATTTAATGGACAAAACAACGTTACTCGAATGGTACCGCCAGATGGTGCTGATTCGCCGCTTTGAAGAACGCAGCGACGAACTGTACCAGTTGGAAGGTAAAATTAAAGGCTTCCTGCACCTGTACATCGGCCAGGAAGCGGTGGCCGTGGGCACCATCGCCGCCCGCGACCCGGAACGCGACCACCTGATTACCGCTTACCGCGACCACGGCCATGCCCTGGCGGTTGGGCTGGAGGCCGGCGCCGTCATGGCGGAACTGATGGGTAAAGCCACCGGCGTCGTCGGTGGGCGCGGCGGCTCCATGCATCTGGCCAGCAAAGAGAAAAAGTTCTGGGGTGGCTATGGTATTGTGGGCGCGCACCTGACGTTGGGCACCGGCATGGCCCTGGCCGAGCAGTATAAGGGCAGCGGCGGCGTTTGTCTCTGCTACTTTGGCGACGGCGCCACCAATATCGGCTATTTTCACGAATCATTGAACATGGCTGGCGTCTGGGGGCTGCCCATTGTGTTTATTTGCGAAAACAACAAGTATGGCATGGGCACGGCCGTAGACCGCGCCTCCGCCAACCCCAACCTGGCCGACAAAGCCAAAGCATACAACATCCCTTCCAAAAAGATTGACGGCATGAACGTCATAGAGGTGTACAAAGCCACCCAAAAAGCGATTGATACCTGCCGCAAAGGCAAAGGGCCGCAATTCCTAGAAATGGTCACCTACCGTTACGAAGGCCACTCCATTGGCGACCGCACCCGCTACCGCCCCGCCGGTGAGTTAGACAAATGGCGTGACGAAAAAGACCCCATTGCCACCCTGCAAAAAGTGCTGCTGGAAGAATACGAAGCCAGCGAAGCCGAACTGGTAGCCATAGATGACGTGGTGATGAAAGAGATAGACGACGCCGTCACCTTTGCCAACGAATCACCGCTACCTGCGCCGGAAACACTTTTTGACCACATTTACCCCGCATAACTCGTTTGTAGTAGGCGATTTATCGCCCATTTACGGCGATAAATCGCCTACTACGAACCTTTAGGAAGCAAAACATGGCACGACTAACATTACGAGAAGCAATTACCGAAGCACTGCGTGAAGAGATGCAGCGCGACGAAAACGTTTTTATTATGGGTGAAGAAGTGGGCGCCTGGGGCGGCACCTACGCCGTTACCAAAGGTTTTTTGGAAGAGTTTGGCGAACGGCGCGTGCGTGACACCCCCATTTCCGAAATGGTCATCGCCGGTGCGGCCGTAGGCGCGGCCATGGCCGGTACCCGCCCCGTGGCCGAATTTATGACTATCAACTTTGCCTTTGTGGCCTTTGACGCCATCGTCAACCACGCCGCCAAAGTGAGCTACATGTTCAACGGGCAATTCGATTGCCCTGTGGTCTTCCGCGCCCCAGGCGGCGGCGGCAAACAACTGGGTGCGACGCACAGCCACACGCCAGACGTGATTTTTGCCCACTTCCCCGGCCTGAAAGTGGTCTGCCCGGCCACGCCGTATGACGCCAAAGGGCTGCTTAAAGCGGCCATCCGCGACAATGGCCCGGTGCTGTTCATCGAGCCGGTGCCGCTCTACACCAGCCCCAAAGTGCGCGGCGATGTGCCCGACGACGATTACATCGTGCCCATCGGCGAAGCCGACATTAAACGTGAAGGCAGTGATGTGACCATTATCACCTACGGTGAAGGGTTGCACGTTTCCCTGGATGCAGCGGAAATGCTGGCGAAAGAAGGGGTGGAGGCAGAGGTGGTGGATTTACGCACTTTGCAGCCGTTGGATATGTCGCTGGCGCTGGCCTCCTTCAAGAAAACGTTTAAGGCGGTGGTGGTGGAGTTTGGGCACCAGACCTACGGCATTGGCGCGGAGATCGTGGCCCAACTGCAAGAGCAGGCGTTTGATTACCTGGACGCGCCCATCAAACGGGTGGCGCAGTACGATGTGCCCGCCCCCTACTCCGGCGAATTAGAAAAAATGGCCCTGCCTGACGCGAAGAAGGTGGTCACGGCCGTGAAAGAGATTCTATAAAGAGTCAGTTGTCATGTATCAAGTGTCATGTATCAGGTGTCACGTTACCTGACACCTGACACCTGACACCTGACACTTGACACAGGAGATTATCCCATGGCGGAATTTATCCTCATGCCCACGTTGGGCTTTGATATGGAAGAAGGCACGATGGGTAGCTGGCTGAAAAATGTGGGCGACCCGGTACATAAAGGGGATGTGCTGGCCGAAATTGAGTCAGACAAAGTGACCCAGGAATTACAGGCCCGCGCCGAAGGGGTGCTGCTGGCCATATTCCGGGAAACGGGTGACCAGGTGCCGGTAGGGGCCAAATTAGGCATTATTGGCGCGGAAGGCGAGGATGTGAGCAGCATGATGGCCGAAGCAGGCGCCAGGAATGGCGCCGCCACGAAACCGGCGCCAGCCAGCACAGCCGAAGCACCCGCGCCCGAACCGGAAAAAACAGAAACGGCCGTAGCCGCTCCCAGTACGGCCGTGACCGGCGAATATCCCGGCGGCGTTAAAGCCACGCCGGTGGCGCGGCGAGTGGCCGAAGAACATGGCGTGGATTTGACCCAGGTGGGCGGGACGGGGCCAGACGGCCGTATTCGCAAAGCCGACGTGGAATCCTTCATGGCCCAACCGCAGCCAACCGCCACACCTGCCGCAGCGCCTACGCCAGCGCCCACCCCCACACCTGTACCCGCCGGCCCCGATGCCGAAGAAATCCCGCTCACCCGGATGCGCAGCGCCATTGCCCGCCGCATGACTGAAAGCAAAACAACGGTACCCCACTTCTACGTCACCAGCGAAATTGACATGGAACCGGCCTTGAAACTGCGTAAACAAATCAACGACGCCCTTGACCCGGACAACAAAGTGACGGTTAACGACCTGATTGTGAAAGCGACCGCGCTGGCCTTGCGAGAATTCCCCAACCTCAACGCCAGCTTTGGCGGCGACAAACTCATCCGCCATAAGCGGGTGCATGTGGGTTCGGCCGTGGCCGTAGAAGGTGGCCTGCTCACCGTCGTCCAGAAAGACACCGATGTATCCAGCATCTCCAAGATCGCCCGCGACCACAAAGAGATGTTCGGCCGTGCCCGCGAGGGAAAAGTGCGTCCCGAAGATGTGGAAGGAGCCACCTTCACCGTCAGCAATCTGGGGCCGTGGGATGTGGAGAACTTTGTGGCCATCATCAACCCGCCCCATGCCGGCATCCTGGCTGTGGGGTCGGCGCGGCAGGTGCCGGTGGTGGTCAATGGGGAACTGGCGGTGGGCACCCGCATGAAAGTTACTCTTTCCGCCGACCATCGCGTTACCGACGGTGCGGAAGCGGCCCAATTCATGCAAGCCTTCAAAGCCATCTTGGAGAATGCTTTGCGGCTGCTGCTGTAATCTCCTCGACCAAAGCCCAAAGCTCATTATCTGGCTTTGGGCTTTGGTTCACCGAAATTCACTTATGCTATACTGGCAATAAAGGTGAGATGAGATGAGTACAAAAGAACAAATCCTTGCAGAGATGGACGGTCTGAGCCAGGAAGAACTGGAAGAACTGTATATGTTGGTCAAACAGTTCTTATATACGCAACGCCAGGGAAGTGTCGAACCCGGCTTACTGGAATTATCAATCCAGCTACCGGTAGATAGCGCCCAAGACTCTGCCGATATGAATGCCTGGGATGTGCTTGAAAAATTAGCCGGGACGATTACGGCGCCTGAAGATTGGGCTACTGAACACGATCATTATCTGTATGGCGCGCCCAAACGCCAGGAACCGTCATTAAAATGAGCGAGCGGCTGTTTATTGATACAGCTTACGTTCAGGCAATTTTGAACCAGCATGACCAATATCACCACCTGGCAAAAGCTCTCTTGCCACGTGTACGCCAGGCAGATAGTGTATGGACAACCGAGGCTGTGTTGATAGAGATATGCAACGCATTGGCAAGTGCGAATCGGGAAGCGGCAAGCAGTTTCGTCAGGCAATGTTATCAAACAACCAATATGCATGTTGTGCCTGTTAACACGGCGCTGTTTGAGCGTGGTTTGGCCCTCTATGAAGCGCGCCAGGATAAAGGGTGGGGATTAACTGATTGTATTTCCTTTGTGGTGATGCAAGAAGAGGGCCTTGCCCTGGCGGCTACTACTGACAAACATTTTGCCCAGGCCGGGTTTACTGTCCTGTTGAAAACTGCGAGTTGAGAACAGTGAACATCGCATGATGGACGGGATGGTTTGAGGTTTGCCACTTGAGCCGTTTTGCGCGTACAATGCGGGTGAGGTATGAGCATGATCGAAGACGAGTCGGCTGTCCCCCCCCCAACTGAAATTTTGTGTAACCAATGCACGGCCGTGCTGCCCGTGGAGCAAGGTGCGCTCACGGCCGTGTGTGAATTTTGTGGCGCCACCAATGCCGTAGACAAAAGCCAGGCTGTGCTGCATTTTGTAGTGCGTGACACCCTGCGCGAAACAGACGCAGCAGCCGCTTTAAGGCGGTGGATGGGTGGCAACGAAACGGTTAAAAATTTGGACACCAAAGCCACCATCAAGTCGTCTAGCTTCCAGCTTTGGCCACTTTGGCTGGTGCGCGCTGATGTGAAAGGGGCAGAAAGAGTGATCACTAAACCGGCGGCAGCCATGTCGGTGCTGGATGCCACCCGCATTACCATCCCCGCCTCTGACCTGGAACCATACCAGGGCAGCGCCTATGCCCTGGAGCCGACCGTGCCGCTGAACGCCGTCAAACGCTGGCTGGCGGCTGACCAGCAAATCAGCGAGGGCATGATTAAAGAGATGGCGCTAGTGCATCTGCCGCTGTTTGTATTTGAGTATTCGTTTGAGGGACGGTCGTATACGGCCGTAGTTGAAGCCGCTGCCGGGCGGGTCTTTGCCGATGTGTTCCCCTCCAAACAGGAAGTGCCCTATCAGACAGTAGGTGCCGTTGGTTGCCTACTTTATTTCTGCGCCGCTCTCATTCCTGCTGCCGGTTTCATTTCTGGTGATCTGGTTGGTCTGGGGGGGGGTATTGTTATCTACCTGATCGCGGCGCTGGTCATGGC
This sequence comes from Chloroflexota bacterium, assembly GCA_014584575.1. Lineage (GTDB taxonomy): Bacteria > Chloroflexota > Anaerolineae > Promineifilales > Promineifilaceae > CAADGU01. The sequence continues at coordinate 68,709 of JACTMP010000068.1, read as the reverse complement.
CGTGCCCATGTTTGCCATCGCCAGTTATGTTTCCCATAAAATTTAACAGATGAGTGAGTTGAGCAATCCCCATGATCGCTTCTTCAAAGAAACGTTTTCGCGGATTGAGGTAGCCAGAGATTTTTTTGCCCATTACCTGCCAGAAGAGGTAACGGCCGTAATCGATCTGAACACCCTTGAACTTCAGTCAGGTAGTTTTATTGACCCTGAGTTGCAGGAGCAGTTTGCCGATTTGCTCTATCAGGTGAAATTGGTTGACGGCCGTGTGGCCTATCTCTACTTGCTGCTAGAACACAAAAGTTACTCCGATCCCATGACCCCCTTCCAGGTCTTACGCTATGAGTTGCGTATTTGGGAACGTGATGTCCGTGCCGGGGAAGGTTTGCGCCCCATTGTGCCGGTTGTGGTTTATCATGGTCAAGAAAAGTGGCGGGCAGCTACCGATTTTGCCGGATTATTCGACGGACCAGAAGCGTTGCGGCGCTTTTGGCCCGCTTTTCAATACGATCTGCATGATCTTTCCGCCTTGAGCGATGAAGAAGTTCGTGGTGCGGCCCAATTACAAATTGGAATTTTGATACTCAAATACATTTTTGATCCGGCGCTACAAGGACGATTGGTAGATATATTCAGTTTGTTCCACAACCTGACAGAGACGAAGAGTGCGTTGGAATACCTGGGTACTGTGTTGTATTATGTAGGTATGGCTGGCAGGCATCTGTCCCGTGAGGAGATTGTCACGGCCGTGCGACATACATTAGAAGACAGAGGAAACCAGATTATGCAAACAATAGCCGAACAATGGATTGCCGAAGGGTTTGACAAAGGTGTTAAGCAAGGTATTGAGCAAGGCATTGAGCAAGGCATTGAGCAAGGTATTGAGCAAGGCATTGAGCAAGGACGAGTACTGATGTTACAGGAAGACATTTTGGATTTGTTATATGCCCGATTTGAGTTAGCTTCAGAAGAAGTGGCAGCGCGAATCACGGCCGTGACCGACATCCCCACTTTACGCCAACTACTGCGTCAGGCAGGTACAGTGGAAACAGCCGACCTTTTTTTCAAACGCCTGGCAGATTTACCTTGAGACAATAATAACCCACAACACTTTGAATGCTTTGGCCCATTTTTGACGACGCCAATTCAGGCGGTGCGGTCAAAGAGCGGCCGCAGTTACAAACCTATGGATAAAACACAAGGTCTTACCTGTCCCGAATGTAGTGGTATCGTCCCCGTCAAAGAAGGAGAACGGCTAGTTGCCTGCCCTTACTGTGGCCTGCACTCGCTCATTCAGGGCGAGCAGGGCACACGCCGCTGGCAGGTTAACCGCCGCGTGGAGCGGGATAGGGCCCGCCAGCTTGTCAGCGGTTTCTTTTCCGGCATTAAAAAAGCGCGCGACCTGAAAAAAGAAGCGCAGATAGAAGATATGTTCCTGGTGTATCTGCCGTATTGGCGGGTGCGGGCCGATGTGGCCGGCTGGCTGTTTGGTCGGGTGCGCAAAGACAAGGACGAGACAAAGCCGATTGAGGTCGCCATATTTGAAGAGATGATCTGGACGGACGCCGCCCTGGATGTATCGGAATATGGTGTGCATCAGGTGGGTATTACCCAAAATCAGTTGGAGCCGTACCAGAAGCAGGATTTACATGCGGAAGCAATTGTGTTTGAGCCGACGGAATCACACACCGACGCTTTGGACGAAGCCCATGACCATTTCATCTATCGTGGGCGCAGCAAACAACGGCTGGACAGTACCTATTTTGAGAAATTCCACTTTTTGCATGAGCAGCTTGCCATTGTCTATTACCCGCTGTGGGTGGCCCGCTACAGCTATCACCAGCGCCATTATCAGGTGGTAGTGGATGGGGTGAACAACGAAATCTTGTATGGCAAAGCGCCGGGGAACATTTTCTACCGGGCGGCAGCGCTGGTGGCCGGGTTGGCTGCCGGTAACTTTGTGCTGGTGAATGGCACTATCCTGGCGGCCATGGCGATAGGTAACAGCAGCGATGATGACGGTCTGGCCCTGCTGTTACTGCCCATCGCCCTGGGCATTATACTGATTGCCGCCGGTTATCGCTCATTTCGGTACGGCGAGGAGGTGGAGCAGGTTCATGGTAAGGTGAAAAAGGCCATTGGCAGCCGTAGCGCCTCCGGCGGTCTGTTAGGTAATATGTTCGGCGGCGGCAATGTGGATATGGGCGGCCTGATGAAAACCGGCATGAATGTGCTGGACGAAATATCGAAGAGCAGTAAACGGTAATTTGGTAATCCGTGACCCGTAATCCGGCGGTTCACAGATCACGTATCACGAATAAAATGAAACTACTCCCCCTGCGATGTCCGCAATGTAATCAGAAGTTAGAACCGCACCACAATGACGTGGTAGTGGTGGTGTGTACACAATGTTTCACGGCCGTGACCCTGCACCAGACCGGCCTGCAACCCATTGACGTACATTATGCCGCCCCCAGCAATGAGCGGGTGGATAGCTGGCTGCCGGTGTGGTTGTTTCACGGCCGTGTCATCCTGCACCAGCGCCAATCCCAGGGCAGCAGCAAAGGGGCCGACAAGGACGCCGCCGAACTGTGGCAGCGGGCACAGCGCCTCTATGCCCCCGCCTGGCAGCAGCCGGCGCGCCAGGCGCGGGAGCTGGGCAGCAAATTGGTGCAGGCGCAGCCCCTCTTCCAGGCCATCCCCCGCCCCGACGGCGCGTTGCTGGCCGAAACCATCATCACCCCAGAAGATGGCCTCAAGCTGCTGGACTTTATCGTCCTGACCATTGAAGCCGAGCGTAAAGATATGCTGCGCGACATCAAATTCAACATTGAAGCCGGCCCGCCCGCCCTCTGGGCCATTCCCGCCCAGAAGAAGGGGGATAGCTGGCAGTTGGCGGCACGGGTTTGATCCGGTAATCGGTAATCTGTGATCGGTGATCGGACGGATCACGGTTCACGGATTACGCATCACGAAAGAGGAGACCGATGGACAAAACAATCATTTCTACCCACAATGCTCCCGCTGCGGCGGGGCCGTATTCCCAGGCAGTGCGCACCGGGAATTTGTTGTTTCTGGCCGGGCAGGTGGGCGTAGACCCGGCGACCGGCGGACTGGTTGAAGGGGGCGTACAGGCGCAAACGGAACAGGTGATGAAAAATTTGCAGTCCGTCCTGGCGGCGGCCGGAGCCACCTTTGCCAATGCCGTAAAGACCACCGTGTTCCTGGCCGATATTGGGGATTTTGCGGCCATGAATGAGGTCTACGGCCGTTATGTCACCCCCAATCCCCCCGCCCGCTCCACCTTTCAAGTAGCCGCCCTGCCCCGTGGGGCGTTGGTGGAGATTGAGATGATCGCTGTGATTGGAGATTAGGAGATTGAGAGATTGAGAGATTAAATCTCCTAATCTCCTGATCTCCCAATCTCTCAATCTCCTCTTCAATATGCCCCAAGAGACCATCCTCATCGTAGACGACGAAGCCAATATCCGCGACCTGGCCCGGTTGTATCTGGAGAAGGATGGGTATCGGGTGGTCACGGCCGTGAACGGCCAGCAAGCCCTGGACATCATCGCCCAGACGCCGCCGACCCTGATGGTGCTAGACCTGATGCTGCCGGGCATTGACGGTTGGGAAGTGTGCCGCCGCGTCCGCGCCGCCCAAAACCCCCTGCCCATCCTCATGTTGACCGCCCGCAACGAAGATATTGACAAAATTGTGGGGCTGGAAATGGGTGCGGATGATTACCTGACCAAGCCCTTTAATCCCCGCGAACTGGTAGCCCGTGTGCGCGCCATTTTGCGCCGGGCTGCCCCATCTACTGCCGGCGGCAAGGCTGACCAGGTGCGGCAGCTAGGTGGCGTCTTGCTCGACCCTACCGCCCGCGAAGTCACCGTCAACGGCCGTCGTACCCCCCTGCGCGCCAAAGAGTTTGACCTGCTCATTACCCTGATGGACCACGCCAATATCGTCCTCTCCCGTGACCAACTGCTTGATCTGGTGTGGGGCTACGAATTTTACGGCCAGACCCGCACCGTAGATGTCCACATTGCCCATTTGCGCGACCGGCTGGACGGCAGCGATGTGACCATTGAGACGGTGTGGGGGATGGGGTATAAGCTGGTTGTTGGAGATTAGGAGACTGGGAGATTGAGAGATTGTCAGTCTCACAATCTCATAATCTCTCAATCTCACAATCTCTTATGAAAAAATCGCTCCTCCTTAGCCGCCGCTCCATCCGGCGTTATCTGCCAGATGCCGTCCCCGATGAATTGATTGAGCGGCTGTTAACGGCCGCGACCTATGCCCCCTCCGCCCATAACCGCCAGCCCTGGCGGTTTGTGGTGATGACCGGCGCGGAAACGAAGCAGCGGTTGGCCCTGGCCATGGGCCAGCAGTTGCGGGCAGATTTGCAAGACGACCAGACGCCAGATCATATCATTGCGCAGGATGTAGCCCGCTCTTATCAGCGAATTACCAAAGCGCCGCTGCTCATTCTGCTCTGCCTGACGATGGCGGACATGGACAGCTACCCTGACCCGATGCGCCAGCAGCATGAGTGGCTGATGGCGGTGCAAAGTACGGCCATGGCCGGGCAAAATTTGTTGCTGGCGGCTCATGAGGCTGGCCTGGGCGCTTGCTGGATGTGTGCGCCGCTCTTTTGCCCGGCGGTGGTGCGGCAGACATTGGCGCTGCCGGAAGATTGGCAGCCGCAGGCGTTGATTACGTTGGGTTACCCGGCAGAAACCAAAACAAAAACACGCCATCCCTTGAGTAACCATGTATTTTATCGGTAAAATTGCCTGAGAAACGGCCATATCTGTTGGGCAATTTGTGGTACGGCCGTATACTTTCTGCTATCATTCCCCCATTCGTTGAATTTATCCAATAAATTCAACGAATAGGTTTGTATGCTGCTCACTGAACTGGATTCTGACTTTTTGCAGTACCTCATTGATCGCCGGTTGTCCCCTGGTGACGGCCTACCCCCCTTGCAAGAAATCAGCGCCGAACTTGGCATCAGCGTGGGCAAATTGCGTGAACAATTAGAGGTAGCCCGCAGTCTGGGTTTGGTTTCGGTGCGTCCCCGTGTTGGCATCCAGCGCGAGCCGTTTGACTTTGCCCCCGCCGTGTTAAAAAGCGTCTTGTTTGGCCTGGGCAGTGGCGAGGCCAGTTTTGCCCAGTTTGCCGGGCTGCGCCGGGCCGTGGAGGACGCCTATTGGCTTGAGGCGGTCAGCCGATTAACGGCCGAAGATAAAACACAATTGCAGGAGATTGTGTCCCGTGCTCACGAAAAGCTGCATGGCGAACCGGTGCATGTACCCAATGGCGAACATCGCCAGCTTCATCTGCTGGTGTTTAGTCGTCTGGACAACCCGTTTGTCACCGGGCTGCTGGCGGCGTATTGGGATGCTTATGAGGCCAGCGAACTGACGCGCTATGCCCGCTATGAGTATTGGTTGGACGTGTGGCAGTACCACGAACGCATTGTGGCCGCGCTGGTAGCTGGTGATTTTGAACACGGCCGTGAACTGTTGCGTGAACATTACAATTTGTTGCCGATGGTGTAAATAAGGAGATTAAGAGATTAAGAGATTGGAGATTAAATCTCCTAATCTCCCACTCTCACAATCTCTTCTTTTTGGAGGTTGTATATGAGTCTGGAACAAGAATTAAAAGCCGAACAGGTGGTGCATCTGGATTTGACCGGGTTTTGTCTGGTGGCGGCGGGCACGGCCGTGCAAGAGGCCCTGAATCAGATGCGCGAACAACAGGTCAATGTCTGTATGGTCACGACCGGTGATAAGCTCGCCGGTATTTTTACCGACCGGGATGTTTTGAGCCGGGTGGCACCCCATCCTGAAACGTTGGCGCAGCCCATTGAAACGGTGATGACGGCCGATCCCATTACCATCGGCCCGGAAACCTCGGCGGCGGCGGCGTTGTGGTTGATGGACGCCAAAGGGTTTCGCAATTTGCCGGTGGTGGGGGAAGACGGCCGTATCCTGGGCGCCATGACCCATCAGGCCGTCATCCGTTACCTGGCTGCCCGTTACCCCATTGAAGTGCAAAACCGCCCCCCCCACCCGGAACAATTTCCGCGCAAGCCGGAGGGGGGGGATTGAGCGTAATCCGTGATGCGTGACACGTGATGCGTGAGACTCGTCGGTTCACGTGTCACGCATCACGCATCACGAAGAAAAGGAGGCTCTTATGAGCGAACAAGAGACACAACCAGAAATTGAATTTGAAGAACTGGAATCGGTGGTCATCCGTTTTGCCGGGGATTCGGGCGATGGGATGCAGCTAACCGGGACGCAGTTCACCAATACCTCGGCCGTATTTGGCAATGACATCAGCACCATGCCGGACTTTCCGGCAGAAATTCGCGCCCCGGCGGGTACATTGGCCGGCGTCAGTGGTTTTCAAATTAACATCTCCGAACGAGACATCCTGACGCCCGGTGACGCGCCGGAAGTGCTGGTCGCCATGAACCCGGCGGCGCTGAAAGCGTGCCTGCCGGAACTAGAACACGGCGGCACCATTATCGTCAATACCGACGCTTTCACCGGCGCTAATCTGAAGAAGGCCGGTTACGAAGAAAACCCGCTGGACAATGACTCCCTGAGAAGTTATCAGTTGATCCGCATTCCCCTGACCACACTGAACCGGGAGGCGCTCAAGGATATTGAAGGGCTGGGCAATAAAGAGAAGGATCGCGCCCAAAACTTCTTTGCTCTGGGCATGGCTTTCTGGATGTTTGACCGGCCGATGGAGACAACGCTGGACTGGTTGAACAAGAAGTTTGCCAAACGGCCGGAAATCTATGAAGCCAACAGCCGGGCGCTGCAAGCCGGTTATAACTTTGGCGACACCACCCGCACCTTCCAGCACCGGTATCGCATTCGGCCGGCGACTTTGCCGCCGGGCAACTATCGCAAGGTGACGGGTAATGAGGCGGTGGCCATGGGGCTGGTAACGGCCGCCAAAAAAATGGGCAAACCGCTCTTTTATGGCACGTACCCCATTACCCCGGCCAGCGACATTCTGCACGCGCTGGCCCCGCTACGCCATTTTGACGTGCGCACCTTCCAGGCGGAGGATGAGATTGCGGCCATGGGGTCGGTGATTGGCGCGGCGTTTGGCGGCGCGCTGGCGGTAACGGGCACCAGCGGGCCTGGCGTGGCCTTGAAAAGCGAGGCGATGAATTTGGCGATTATGCTGGAACTGCCGATGGTGATTGTGAATGTGCAGCGTGGCGGCCCCAGCACGGGTCTGCCGACCAAGACGGAGCAGGCGGATTTGCTGCAAGCGATGTTTGGCCGGAACGGGGAAAGCCCGATTGTGGTGCTGGCCCCACAAAGCCCGGCCGACTGTTTTGATATGTCTTTTGAGGCGGCGCGGCTGGCCGTGCGCAGTATGTCTCCGGTGATTTTGTTATCAGATGGTTTTCTGGCGAATAGTTCGGAGCCGTGGCGGATTCCTGACCCGGAGCAGATTCCGGCGATTCCGGTGCAGCACCCACACGGCCGTGACCACCATAACGGCGACGCCCCTTACCTGCCTTACGAACGCGACCCGGAAACGGGGGCACGGCCGTGGGCCATTCCCGGCACACCCGGCCTGGAACACCGCATTGGCGGCCTGAGCAAAGCGCCGCGCACCGGCAACGTCTCCTATGACCCGCAGCACAATGAGCAAATGTACTTTGAACGCAAGGACAAGATTGCCCGGTTAGCTGAGGTGATTCCACCGCAAGAGGTGTATGGGCCAAAGTCGGGTGAATTGCTGGTGGTCAGTTGGGGTGGTACGTTTGGTTCGGTGCGTTCGGCCGTACAGCGGGCGCAGGCAGACGGCCATGCCGTGGCCCACGCCCACATCCGCTACATGAATCCATTCCCGGCCAACTTGCGGGACATTCTCAGCCGCTACCGGCGGGTGCTGGTGCCGGAGTTGAACGGCGGGCAGTTGGCCTTTTTGCTGCGCGGTCGTTATGCGCTGAATGTGCAATCCTACCCGAAGATGCAGGCACGGCCGTTTAAGATCAGTGAGGTGTATGGCAAGATTGTGGAGGTGATCGGTAATCGGTGATCGGTTATCGGTAAACAGGAAAAGAGCATGACGACAGAAACGATACCTTTGACTCGACAAGATTTTGTCTCCAACCAGACGGTGCGCTGGTGCCCTGGATGTGGCGATTATTCTATTCTGGCGCAGGTGCAAAAGACGATGCCAGATATTGGCTTTGCCAGAGAGGATATTGTGTTTATCTCCGGGATTGGCTGTTCCAGCCGTTTCCCGTATTACATGAACACGTATGGCATTCACAGCATTCACGGCCGTGCGCCCACACTGGCTTCCGGTTTAGCCATTACCCGCCCCGACCTGAGCATCTGGGTGGTAACCGGTGACGGCGATGGCCTCTCCATTGGCGGCAACCACATGATTCATGCCATCCGCCGCAATATCAACCTGAACATCCTGCTGTTCAATAACCGTATTTACGGCCTGACCAAAGGGCAGTATTCGCCCACTTCCCGGCACGGCATGGTCACCAAATCGTCGCCCATGGGGTCGCTGGAGCAGCCGTTGAACCCCATTGCCCTGGCGCTGGCGTCCGAAGCGACCTTTGTGGCCCGCTCCATTGACGCCCACACGCAGCATTTGGGCGAGGTGCTGCTAGAAGCAGCGCATCACGTAGGCACGTCATTTGTGGAGATTTTCCAGAACTGTGTCATCTTCAACCCCAACGAGTGGATTGGCCTGGATGACCGCCGCCTGCGGGATGAAAATATCCTCTACCTGAAACATGGCGAGCCGATGATTTTTGGCAAAGACCATGACAAGGGCATCCGCCTGCGTGGTTTTACGCCGGAGGTGGTGCCGTTGGGCAACGGCGTCAGTGAAGCTGACCTGCTGGTGCATGACGAAACGTCAATGGAACTGGCCTTCATCATCAGCAGCATGGAGTTCCCCCAATTCCCGGCGCCGATGGGCGTGATTCGCCGGGTGCAGAAGCAGACCTACACGGAAGGGCTGCTAGAGCAGATTCAGGCGGCGCAGACGAAGAAGGGAGTGGGCGATTTGTACGAACTGTACACGGCCGCCGACATGTGGACGGTGACGGAGCGGGAGCAGGTGCAGAGTAAACAGACCGGGGCGCTGTCGTTGGAATTGGACGATGAATATATGGATGAGTTAGGGCAGAAGCCGGAGGTGACAACGGCCGTACAAGACCAACTCATCACCCCCATCGCCACCTTAGAGCCACACGCGCCGGTTTCCATTGACGCCGATGCCTCGGTTGCCAAAGCCATTCGCCAGATGAACGCCCATCGCGTCGGCTGCCTGCTGGTGACGGACCGGGACGACCGGCTGATCGGCATTTTCACGGAGAAGGATGTGTTGATGCGGGTGACGGGACTGGTGGATGACCTGACGGCCGTGCCCGTAGCCAACTACATGACCCCCAACCCCATTGCCCTGACGTCCGCACTGCCCATTGCTCAGGCGCTGCACGAAATGTCTATGCACGGTTTTCGCCATGTGCCGCTGGTGGATGGGGACGGCCGTCCCGAAGGCATCATCTCCTTCCGCGACGTGGTGCGCCATCTGAAACAAAACTTCGACTAAACGAGAAGCGCGAGTTGCCAGCCAGTTAACCGGCTGGCAACTCGTGTTTACCGCTCCGCCCCTGCCCCCTGTTACTCTGTCCCCTGGTCGTCTTGTCACGTATAATTTCCCCATGTCTGAACAAACCGTACCGCCCATTGAACGCAAACGAAGCTGGATCAGCATCTTGCTGCCGTCACGGCTGAGCCTGGAGGATGAAGAACGGGAGCAGCGGGAGGAACGTATACGGCCGTTGCTGCGCGAAGAGGATGAATTACTGGGCAAGGCGTATGACGGCCGTCTGGTGCGTCGTTTGCTGGGGTTCATGTCCCCCTACCTGCGCCAGTTGTACCTGGCTATCTTTTTGATGATTGTCAGTTCACTGCTGGCGGTGGCGCAGCCGGCCATTGTGGGGCGGGCCATTGACGATGGCATCCGCGCCAACGCGCCAGAGGTGCTGCGTTCCTTGAGCATCCTCTTTTTATTTGCCGCCATCGGTGAATGGCTCACCAATCGCTGGCGCATTGGTATCATGGCCTTTGTGGGCAGCAAGGTGGTGGCCGATTACCGCAGCGTCCTCTTCCGTCACCTGCACAATTTGTCGCTCAACTTCCACAACAATTACAGCGTGGGGCGGCTGATGAGCCGGTTGATCAGCGACGTGGGTGTGCTGCAAGATTTCATCACCTGGTCCATCACCGGTCTCTTCCGCAGCGTGTTCACCCTCACCGGCATCGTTATCGCCATGCTGCTGATCAACTGGCAGTTGGCGCTGGTGACGTTTGCCGTGCTGCCGCCGATGATCCTGCTTACCAACTATTGGCGGGTGCATGTGCGCCTGGCCTACCGCGCCACACGGCAGCGGCTGTCCTTGATCAACGGCTACCTGAATGAATCCATTTCCGGCATTCGCGTCACCAAAAGTTTTGTGCGCGAGACGGAAAACGCCGCCCATTTTGATGACCTGAACCACTCCTTTCTGGACGCTAATATCCGCGCCTCACGGCTGACGGCCGTGTTTTTCCCCGGCGTCGAGTTCATGGGCGCTTTGGCCACGGCGCTGGTGGTGGCCGTCGGCGGCTATTTGGTGTTGGACGATGCGCTGAGTACCGGGCAACTGGTCGCCTTCATTTTGTACATCGGCCGTTTCTTCGACCCCATCCGCGAACTGGCGCAGCGGTACAACACCTTCCAGGCCACCATGGCTTCCAGCGAGCGCGTCTTCAACTTGCTGGATCGCCAACCCGACCTGCTCGATGCGCCGGATGCAAAGCCGCTGCCGGCCATCACCGGGCGGGTAGATTTTGAAAACGTGCAGTTTGGCTACAACCCACAGGAGATGGTGCTGCAAGGGCTGACCTTACACGCTGAACCGGGCGAGCGCATTGCCCTGGTGGGCGAGACGGGCGCGGGCAAAAGCACCATCATCCGCCTGCTCTCCCGCTTTTTTGATGTGACCGGCGGGGCGTTAAAGATTGACGGTGTGGACATCCGCCAGGTAACGCAGGCCAGTTTGCGGACGCAGTTGGGCATTGTGCTGCAAGATACGTTCCTGTTTACGGGCACGGTGATGGAGAATATCCGCTACGGCCGTCTCGATGCCAGCGATGATGATGTGATTGCGGCGGCTCAAGCAGTCGGGGCGCACGAATTCATCAGCAAGATGGCCGATGGCTACCACACCGAGGTGGGTGAAAACGGCGTCAACCTGAGCGTGGGGCAGCGGCAGATGGTCAGCTTCGCCCGCGCGCTGCTGGCCGACCCGCGCATCCTCATTCTGGACGAGGCCACCAGCAGCGTAGACACGACCACCGAAAAGCAAATCCAACAGGCGCTGGACACGCTCATGGAAGGGCGCACCAGCTTTGTCATCGCCCACCGGCTGAGTACCATTGTGAACGCGGACCAGATTGTGGTGCTGGAACACGGCCGTATCGTGGAACAAGGCAGCCACGAAGAACTCCTGGCGCAAAAAGGCCGCTACTACAATCTCTATACCATGCAGTGGGCGGCCAACTAAGACCCTAAGGGTTTCAGAAAACCCTTAGGGTCTATATACCCATCCATGCCGCAACGCCACTCCACCCGCCCCCAGGCCGTTACCGCCTTGCGCGAGATGGCGCGCGCCCTCAGCGCCGCCTGGGATTTAGACACCACCCTTGACCTGATCGCCCGCAAAACGACCGACGTGATGCACGTAGATTCCTGCTCCATCTACCTGCTTGACCCGGCAGGGGAGACGCTGCGCCTGCGCGCCAGCACCGGGCTGGCGCGGCGAGCAGTTGGGCGGGCCACCCTGCGCGTCGGCGAAGGCATGACCGGTTACGCCGTGCAAACCAACCAGCCCGTCTACGCCGCCGACGCCCAACACGATCCCCATTTCAAATGGGTGGATGAGGCCGAAGAGACGCCGTTTAATTCGCTGTTGGCCGTGCCGCTGACCATTGAGACGGATGTGATTGGCGCGCTGAATGTGCAAACCGAACGGCCGTACACCTTTACCGCCAACGACATTGCCATCCTCTCCCTCATTGGCGATCTGGCGGCAGGGGCGCTGGCGAAGGCGCAGCTCTATGACCGGCAGCGGCGGCAGTTGGCCGAAATGCGGGCGCTGGCCCAGGTGAGCGAGGCCATCACCGCACCGCAATACCTGGACGATATGCTCGATGTGGTGATGGAAATGGCGGCGCAAGTGATGAACACGGCCGTTTGCTCGCTCTTCCTGCTCAATGAAACGGGCACACACCTGGAGTTGCGCTCAGCCCGCCACAACAATAATCCCTACCGCCACCGCCCACCGCTGCCCGTGGGCCAGGGCGTCACCGGCATGGTGGCCATCACCGGCAAGCCGATGTATATCGCCGACGTGCGCACCGACCCGCGTTACGCCGGGCATGAACTGGCTCGCGCCGAAGGGCTGGTGTCGCTGCTCTCCGTACCCTTAAGCGTGCGCGACCGGGTGATTGGGGTGCTGAATGGCTACACGGCCGTGCCCCGCGCCTTCACCGAAGAAGAACAAACCTGGTTTGCCACCCTGGCCAACCAGACTGCTTTGGCCATTGAAAATGCGCGATTGGTGACGCACACGGCCGTTATCCGCGAAATGCACCACCGCATCAAAAACAATTTGCAAACCGTAGCTATGCTCATGCAGTTGCAATTGGCCGACGCCGACCGCCTCAGCGCCCGCGAAGTGCTGACGGCCAATATCCACCGCATTCGCAGCATCGCCGCCGTGCATGAACTCCTGTCTGATAAAGGCTTCCGGCTGGTTGATGTGAAGGATGTCTTACAGCGCATCACCCGCGCCGCCGGCGAAACGCTCACCAATCCGCAGCAAGAGATAACCATTCACGTGTTTGGCGAGCCGCTGCTGCTGCCCAGCCGGGCGGCCACTGCCTTAACTCTGGTTGTAAATGAACTGGTGCAGAATGCGTTGGAACACGCCTTTGTAGGCCACACAACCGGACAGATTGACATTTCTCTGGGTCATTCCCCGGAAGAGTTGATTGTGTTGGTCATGGACAATGGCCGGGGAATGCCGCCGGAAATGGCAAAGGGGTTAGGGCTGGAACTGGTGGAAACATTGGTGACGGATGATTTACACGGCCGTATCAAATTCCAAAACCGGCCCAATGGCGGCGCAGAAATCAGCATCCGTTTGCCGAGAGATATTGAGATTGGAGATTAGATATCGGAGATTGCCCAATCTCTAATCTCCAGTCTCTATCACCTATATCGCACACAAAAGGGTCGTCATGCATCAATTAACTGCCCGTCTTCACCAGGAATTAAAACGAATCAAACCGGCGACGGTATTGATTGTAGAGCCAGACCCCTATTTGGGGCGGATGTTGGGCGACCATCTGGCGGGGTATCTGTGCCACATCGCGGAAAACGGCCGTGACGCTCTCACCAGTTGCCAACAAAACCCGCCCCACCTGATTTTGATTGACACCGACCTGCCAGACATGACGGCATTGCAACTACTCCAGCAACTTCAGCCCACCAAATTGGCCCATCGCATTTCCATCTTTTTCTTGGGGCAGCCCGAAGATAACCGCGACCAGCGCATGAAAGCGTTGGAAATGGGGGTGGATGATTACATCGCCAAACCGTTTGATATTGTGGAACTGCAATTTCGCGTCAAAAATGCGCTGCCCCACCCGGCGCAAAGCGTAGACCTGGTGACGGGATTACCCGGCTGGACGGCCGTACACCAGGATTTGCAAGCGCGGCTGAACCGGCAAGATTGGGCATTGCTGCTCATCCACATTGCCCATATGGGCGCTTACCAGGATGTGTATGGCGCAGTGGCCGGGCAGCGTGTACGCCGCACCATCGCCGATTTGTTGAATGGCGTGTTGGATGAAGCCGGGGAACTGGATGATCTGGTTGGTGTTTTGAGCGCCCACGAGTTTGTGGTCATCACCCGCAGCCCGCAGCCAACACGCCTGCTGACCCAACTGCAACAGCAGTTTGCCAACGCCACCCGCCGCTGGTACAGCCCGGCCGAATTGGCCGCTGCCCAGGTGCAACTCTCAGACGGCCGTCGCGCCCCGTTGATGATGCTGGCTACGGCCGTTGTCTCCGCTCGCTCTGGCCCCTTTGCCTCCTCCCTGGAAGTCATAGACACCGCCGAAACCCTGCGCCAGCGACAATACCCGGCCACTGTGGATAAAGCGATGCCTTCCTTGCAGGCGATATTTGCCACCAGTTAGAGATTGGAAGTTAGAGATTGGAGATTGGGCAATCTCCAATCTCCAATACTTCTTTTGAAAAAATCCCCCTTCCGGCGATAATTCCGCCATGCGCATTTTGATTGCGGACGATGAGTCCATTATTCGCCTGGGGATCAAGGCGATGCTCAATGAGTTGGGGCATGAAGTGTTGGCGGCCAGCAACGGCCGTGAAGCGCTGCAAATGGCCCAACGGCACCAGCCCGACCTGGCTATCCTGGACATCAAAATGCCCTACACCGACGGGCTGCAAGCCGCCCGCGCCCTGGCCCGCGCCCACCCCCTGCCCATCCTGCTGCTCACCGCCTTTAGCGAGCAAGACCTGATCGAGGAGGCCGCCGATTTGCCCATCCAGGGCTACCTGATCAAACCAATCAAACAAGAAGAGTTGGCTGCCGCCATTGCCATTGCCACCCGCCGCTTTCAAGACACCACCCATCTCCAACAGCGCGCCGACAAATTGGAAGACGAACTGGTGACGCGCAAACTCATTGACCGCGCCAAAGGCAAATTGATGGCTGCCGGGCTGACGGAAGACGAAGCGTACCAGACCATCCAGCAGCGCGCCCGCGCCAATCGCCAGAGTATGCGCCAGGTGGCCCAATCCATTTTGCAGCAATAGCGCCGGCCATATTGGACAGAGTAACTGCATGGCAAAACAGATTGCCTTCCTGCGCGCCATTAACGTGGGCGGCCACATTGTGAAAATGGCCGACCTGCGCCAGCATTTTGCCGCCGCCGGTTTTGGCCCTGTGGAAACCTATATCCAGACCGGCAATGTCATCTTTGAATCCCAAAATCACGACGCCGAAGCTCTGGAACGCCAGATAGAAACTCACCTGGAAAATATCCTCGGTTATCCAGTGGCCACATTTCTGCGCACCTTCCCGGAACTGGCCGCCATTATCGCCCATCAACCATTTCCGGCGGCCGAATTTGAAGCAGGCGCTTCGTTATACATCGCGTTCCTGAAAGAGGAACCGGCGGCCGAAATTCAGGACAAGGTTTTGGCCTTTACGAATGAGGTGGATGCGTTTCATATTCACGGCCGTGAACTGTACTGGTTGGGGCGCAAACAACAAATGCAATCTACCTTCTCCGGGGCAATGCTGGAAAAAACACTCGGCGGCCCCGCTACCGTGCGCAATATCACCACCGTGCGCAAACTGCTGGCAAAATACAGCCCCCCAATCTCTAATCTCCAATCTCCTATTCTCTAAGAATCTGCCTGAAAAGCGGCGTGATGTTATAATGCGCCGCTTTGAACGATAACTTTTTCAAGCGAGACTGAATTTCATGCAATCAACAATCAATGAACAGGCAGAAGGTAAACAAAAACGCTCCCTGCGCGGCTATGCCGGGCTGACGCTGCGCGGCATTTGTATGGGCGCGTCGGACATTGTGCCCGGTGTTTCCGGCGGCACGATGGCGTTTATTCTGGGGATTTATGAAGAGTTAATCAATTCGATCAAGACGATGGGCGACCCCAGTTTCTTGATGACCCTGGGCCGTCTTCGCATCCGGGAAGCGCTGCGTATTTTCAACTGGGAATTTCTCGTGGCGGTGGGGATGGGCATTTTCATTGCTATCATCACCCTCTCCGGCATTTTGGAAACGCTGCTGGTCAACCAGCCGGTGTACATCTGGAGCTTTTTCTTTGGCCTGGTGCTGGCGTCGGCCATTGTGGTGGCCAAACGGATCAAGCAGTGGTCGCCCGGCAAGATTGGGCTGCTGCTTTTGGGTACGGTGGGCGCTTATATTCTGGTGGGATTGGTGCCGCTGCAAACGCCGGATACCTGGTGGTTTTGGATTTTTGCTGGGGCGGTCGCCAGTTGCGCCATGATTTTGCCCGGCATTTCCGGCGCGTTTTTGCTGGTGGTGATGGGCAAATACCTGGATACCCTCTCCACGGTGAATGCCATACGAGCCGGGGATTTTGGTGAAGCGTGGCGTATTTTTTGTCTGGGCATTGGCGCGGCCATTGGCTTGATTACTTTTGCCCAGGTGTTAAGCTGGCTGTTTAAGAAGTATCATGATTGGACGGTGGCGGTGCTGATCGGTCTGATGTTGGGCAGTTTGCGCAAGGTGTGGCCCTGGAAGCAGGATGTGGCCTGGCTGCAAGATGCGGCAGGCCAGTTTGTATTAGACAGCGAGGGTTTCCGCATTGTCATCAAACAGCTCAACGTGCTGCCGGATTTGTCTACACGGGCTGGGGTTGTGGAATTTGTATTGGCGCTGGTTTTGGCGGGGGCAGGGATCATTGCTGTCATTCTTCTCGACCACGCTGCCAACAGGAAAGAGAAAGAAACGCCGGCAACGGAACGTGTACCGGTCTAAACAAGAGATGGCAAATCAGATCACGGCCGTTATCTTTGACCTGGACGACACCCTGATTGATTGGTCAGGCCAGGAAATTCATGGCGCGGCCATTGGCCAACGCCATTTGCGGCAGGTCTATGCCTACCTGACAGCCCAGGGACACGCCCTGCCCGATGAAGAAGATTTTCTGGACTGTTTTGGCGAGGTGTTGGTTCGGCTGTGGCAGCAAGCCAAATTGACCTGGGCCGGCGTCTCGCTGGCGCAGGTGATCACCCAGACCTTACAAGAGTCCGGCCTGGATGTGGCGCAAATGGACATGGATACACTCTTGCGTGTCTATAACTGGCAGCCGGTGCCGGGGGTACGGCCGTATCCCGACGCCATCCCCACCTTAGAAACTCTGCGCGAACAGGGGTACAAACTCGGCCTGGTCACCAACGCCATGCAGCCCATGTGGATGCGCGATGTGGAATTGGAAACCTACGGCCTGCTGCCCTACCTGGATGCCCGCGTCACCTCCGGTGATACCGGCTACATGAAACCCCATCCGGCCATTTACCAACGCATCCTGGACATGCTGGAAGTGGAACCGGCGCAGGCCGTCTTCGTCGGCGACCGCCCCGAAAACGACATCGCCGGGGCCAATGCCGCCGGACTGACCAGCGTCCTCATCCGCCCACCTCACCGCAATTACGAACTCAACGGCTCACAGCCCGATTACACGATTGGGCAACTGAGCGAATTGTTGCCGATATTGGAAAAACTAGAGACTGGGAGATTAGGAGATTAGGAGATTCAATCTCTCAATCTCTCAATCTCCTAATCTCAAGGAAAGATCATGGACACACCCGGACGAAACGACCCCTGTTACTGTGGTAGCGGCAAAAAGTACAAACAGTGCCACCTGAAAGAAGACCAGGCCAAAGAGAGTGAGCGGCGCGCCCGGCAGGAAGCGGTGCGGTATATCCGCCGTGACCTGCTCAAGTTTGCCCGCGACGAGCGGTTCAACGAAGACTTTGCTAAAGCACTGCCATTGTATTGGAACGAGTATTACACCTTCGACAATGCCGAAGAGATGAGCCAGCCGGAAGCGCTCCGCTTTTTTGACTGGTTTGTCTTTGATTACACGCTGAGCGACGGCCGTCGCCTCATCAACCTCTATTACAACGAACGGTACGAAGACCTGTCCACCCACCAACAGGCAGCGCTGGGCGAATGGCGGCACGCGCCCCCGGCCGGCGCCTATGAACTGACAGCTTACGAAGGTCAGACTCTTTTCCTGCGCGATTATCTCACCGGCGAAGAGTTTACCGTTTACGATCCCGGCGGGCGGGGTATTGTGGAAATTGGCGAGGTCATCCTGACACGGCTTGTGCCCGTGCTAGATCGGCTTGAGTTCAGCACTAATGCCGCCTATTTGCCCGCTGCCGAAATTCAGGATGTGAAAGAGAAGATGTTGGCCGCCGAAGCCGCCTACCGGCAAGAACACCCTGACGCCACCCACGAACAATTCATGCGGGAGAAAAATATCCTGCTCATTCACCATGCCCTGGCCCAGGCCGAAGTGCAAAAACGCCCCCCTGTCGCCCGGCTGGACCCCGACCGCGAGGATAAAAAGACGCAAAAAGTCGTGCGGCAGATGAAACGCCTCAAGCGGTAAACGGTTATCGGTAATCAGTTATCAGTGACCGATCACCGATTACCGTTCACCGTTCACCGATTACCGAAAAAACCATGTCTACCAAATTGCTGATTCATCCCCAAACAACCCCGCTGCGGGGCACGATTACCGTGCCCGGCGACAAGTCCATCAGCCACCGGGCCGTCATGCTGGCGGCTGTGGCCGAGGGCGTGAGTGTGATTCGGCGCTGGCTGCCGGCCGGGGATACGCTGGCGACGTTGGGCGCAGTGCGGGCGTTGGGCGTGCAGATTGAGATTGACAAGAAGTCGCCCACGGCCTGGGATTTACAGATTGAGGGGCGGGGGCTGCATGGGCTACGGCCGTCGGACAAACCGCTCGATTTGCGCAATGCGGGCACGGGCATCCGCCTGCTGGCGGGGCTGTTGGCGGGGCAGCGTTTTCCGGTGACGCTGGATGGCAGCGAGCAACTGCGCAAACGGCCGATGCGCCGTATTGCCGAGCCGCTGCGGCTGATGGGGGCACAAATTGACACGACCGACGGCCGTGCCCCCCTGCACATCACCCCCGCCGCCCTACACGGCATCCACTATGAAATGCCCGTGGCCAGCGCCCAGGTGAAAAGCGCGGTGCTGCTGGCCGGTTTGTATGCGACAGGGGAAACGGCCGTGTACCAGCCCGGCCCCGCCCGCGACCATACCGAACGGATGCTGGCGGCGATGGGGGTGGAGGTGGTGACGGCGGGGGAGTGGGTGAGATTACGGAGATTGGAGATTGGAGATTGGAGATTGAAGCCCTTGGATTTGACGGTGCCCAGTGATACGTCTTCAGCGGCATTTCCGCTGGTGGCGGCGGCCATTGTGCCCCATTCGCAGATTACGATTGAGAACGTGGGGCTGAACGAGACGCGCACCGGCATTTTGGAATGGCTGCGGGCGATGGGGGCCAATTTTACGGTGAGCAATGAGCGCGTGACGGGCGGTGAACCGGCGGCCGACCTGACGGTGCGGTTTGATGAATTACACAGCACGGCCGTACACGGCGAGAGTGTGGTGCGCGGCATTGACGAACTGCCCATCTGGGCGGTGGCCGCGTCGCAGGCAGCGGGCAGCAGCACCGTGCGCGACGCCGCCGAACTGCGGGTCAAAGAGGTAGACCGTATTGGGGTGTTGGCCGGGGAACTGCGTAAATTGGGCGTCAAGTTAACCGAGTACCCGGATGGATTTACGGTGCATGGCCCGGTACGGCCGTGTGGTGCAGCCGTAGACAGCCACGACGATCACCGCCTGGGCATGTCCCTGGCCGTCGCCGGGCTGGTAGCCACCGGAGATACGCTGGTGCATGACGCCGCCTGTGTGGCCGACAGTTTCCCCGGCTTCGTGGAGACGATGCAGGCGTTGGGCGCAAACATGCAGTGGGTGGAATGATGATTTTCAGATTGGTTCAATCTCCAAGATTGAACCAATCTCTGGATGGCAGAAGGTGAATTCGACGGAAGCGTTATACCAGATTGCCGATGAATTACGTGGCATTGCCAACCAGGGACGCTACTTTGCCAGGAATCCACATGACACCGAAAATTATCGTCGGGTGCTGGCTTTGAGTGCACGATTGGTAAGTGTGGCTCAACAGCGTGATCCGGAGGAACTCATCCCCCTGTTTGAAGATATGCTTTTGCATGTCACCCCGATTTCGGGGGTGGACACGGCCGTGTTCCAAGACGACAAACTGCTCTTGATCAAACGGCATGATAATGGACTGTGGGCGATGCCTGGCGGGGCCATGGACATCGGCGAGACACCCGCGGAAACGGCCGTGCGTGAATTATGGGAAGAGACAGGTGTAAAAGGCAATGTCACCCGGCTGTTGGGCATTTTTGATTCTCGTATTTGGGGTAACGCGGTTAATGTTCAGGTTTTGATGTATGTGTTCCAGAGCGAAATGTGCGAAGGCGACCCAATGCCCACCGCCGAAGCGGCCGAGGTCGGCTTTTTTGCCGAAGACGACCTTCCGCCGCTTTCTCCCGGCCACGCCGGGCGCGTCCCCCTTATCTTCAAACTCGTTCGCGGCGAACTGCCCATCCCCTACTTCGACACCCCATGACCACACCTCCCATATCACGCATCACGCATCACGCATCACCGATTACCGATCACCGATTACCGATCACCGGCTCCACCCAACTGCTCGGCATCATCGGCTGGCCGGTGGCGCACAGCTTCAGCCCGGCCATGCACAACGCGGCGCTGGCCGACCTGGGTTTAAATTATGTGTATGTGCCCCTGCCGGTACAGCCTGAGGTGGTGGCAACGGCCGTGCCCGCCCTGCCCGCCCTCGGTTTCCGCGGCGTCAACGTCACCGTCCCCCACAAACAAGCCGTCATGCCCCTGCTGGATAAACTCGAAGATGCCGCCCAGGCCATCGGCGCGGTGAATACAATTGTCGTAAGCCTTAAGCCGTTATCCGTAAACCGTGAACCGATTACCGATTACGGATTACCGATTACGGATTACGCCATGACCGGCTACAACACCGACTGGGCCGGTTTCCTGGCCGATTTGGGCGAACGAGGGGTGGCGGTCAACGGCCGTGACTGTCTCATCCTGGGCGCGGGTGGGTCGGCGCGGGCGGTGGTGTATGCGCTGGCGAAGTCGGGCGGACGGGTGCAGGTGGCGGCGCGGCGTGTTGAGCAAGCAGGAGAATTGGCGGCGGCGTTACGGCCGTATGTGGGCGATGGGGTAGTGGCACGGTCAACGACTGATTTAGCCGCCATTGTCGCCACGTTGACCACCCCCCTCATTGTCAACACCACGCCGCTGGGCATGACCCCCCACCCGGAAGCCTCGCCCTGGCCCGATGACCTGCCACTGCCGCCGGGCGCGTTTATCTATGACCTGGTGTACAATCCCCGCCAGACCACCTTCATGCGCCAGGCGCAAAGGGCAGGTTTAGCAACCTCCAACGGCCTGGGAATGCTTGTCAACCAGGGCGTTCGCGCTTTTGAACTGTGGACGGGGCACCAGCCAAATGTACAGTTGATGTGGGCAGTAATCGAATGATAAACATACGACAGGCCCAAAAAAACGACGTTTCTATGTTGACCCATCTGGCCAGGCAGACCTATGCGGATACTTTTGGTGATTCAATGGAGCCTGTGGAACTGGCTGCCCATCTGGAAGCTAATCTCTCCGAATCCCATATCGAACTGTTTGTTGTGGACGATGTTGTTTTGATTGCTGAGTTTGAAGGGCAGATGATCGGGTTTGTGCATTTTAGTGACATCAACATCCCTGTAGAAACGCCGACAAGTCAAAGCAAGGAACTGCAACGGTTATACGTTCGGCGAGACTTTCAGAATAGGGGCATTGGCTCATCGTTGATGGACGCGGCTTTGGCTCATCCTCTGTTGAAAGAGGCGGAATACATCTACCTGGATGTTTGGGAGCATAACAGCGGGGCGCAAAGATTATACAAACGGTATGGGTTTGAGGTGATTGGTGAGCGTCGTTTTACCCTGCCATCCGGCCTTGAGGGTGATTTTGATTATATAATGGTTCGTCAGGGCCAATAGCCCGCAGTTTTTTGACCTCTATCGGGCGGCCCTCTTAATGGGAGTGTTTATGTTACGGAAACTATTTTTAATTGGCACGGCCGTCATCACGGCCGTACTCGCCACCCATTTGCTGCTGAATACATTACAGACGGCCGTTGCCGCCGCCCCCACCAACACCCTTGTTTTGTACGATGGCGCGTTGGGCGGTACGCCGGATACCCAAAATTTTGAGTATGCGGCCGTGAACCCGGTTTTCCCATTCCCACCGGCGCAGGCGACCCAAACCTATAGCCCGGCGTTGGGCCTGACGATTCTGGACACAACGCCGGAGATCAGTGACCTGGCCGGTTACGCCATCACCCCCACCTTAGCCCCAACCCTGAGTCGGCAGGCAGGTTTCCGGCTCGATTTTTCCGTTCGCATCAACAGTGAGACCCATAACAACAACAATCGCGCCGGGTTTAGCATCACCATGCTTGCCGAAGATTTGCTCGGTATCGAAATCGCCTTTTGGGAAAATGAAATCTGGGCGCAAGAAGGCGGCAACCCACCCACTCTGTTTACCCATGCCGAAGGGGTGGTTTATGACACCACGACGGACATCGTGGATTATGAATTGGAAATCGTGGAGAGCAGTTACCGATTGTCTGCCAATGGTGTTCCTGTGTTGAGCGGGCCTTTGCGTGATTATACGGCCTGGGAACCTCCCTTCCCCTTTATTCCTGACCCTTACGAACAGCCCAACCTGATCGCCCTCAGCGACAATACCTCATCGGCGCAAGGTGAAATCTGGATTGCCTACGCCGCTATCACGACTGATACAACCCCATTGGTCAATGTCCAGCCAGTCAGCCTGACGGTTTCGGAGACGGTGGGCACGGCCGTACTCGACGTGCAACTCAGCCACACCTCCACCTTTACGGTAACGGTGGGGTATGAGACGGTGGCGGGTACGGCCGTGCCCGGCACAGATTACACGCCTATTTCCGGCACCCTCACCTTCACCCCCGGTGTTATCAGTCAAAGCGTAGCTATTCCCATCCTGGACAACACACTGGATGAGCCTGACCGGGAGTTCACCCTGACCATTGCCGACCCCACCTTTGCCCGTTTGGGCCAATCATCGGCCATCATCACCATTCAGGATGACGACGAAATCATCGTAGACCCGCTCATGGAGATTTATCTGCCGCTGGTTGTGAGACCATGAACCAGGATTTACTTTCCCATCTTCGGTTGATCTATGGGGCGGAAGTGGCCGCGACGACGGCCGAACGGCTGGACAGGATGCTGGCAGATTATCAGGCCAACGCCGGGGCGTCACGGCCGTCCACTCGACCCCGCGTCTCCCATCAGGATGCCATCCTCATTACCTATGGCGACATGGTGCAGGCGGCGGGCGAACGGCCGTTAAACACCCTCAGCCACTTTCTGCAAAACCACCTGGCCGGGCTGGTTTCCGCCGTTCACCTGCTCCCCTTTTTCCCCTACTCGTCGGATGATGGCTTTTCGGTCATTGATTACAAAGCTGTGTACCCGGACTGGGGCGATTGGGCGGACGTAGCCCAGATTGGCGGCCGCTTTCGCCTGATGTTTGACCTGGTGGTGAACCATACCTCCGTGCAGTGTGGCTGGTTTCAGGCGTTTTTGCGGAGGGAACGGCCGTATGCCGACTTTTACGTCACCGCCGACCCCGACGCCGACCTGTCCCTGGTTTTTCGCCCGCGCACCCATCCCTTGCTCACCCCGTTTGCCACCGAAACGGGCATACGGCACGTCTGGACAACCTTCAGCGCCGACCAGGTAGACCTCAACTTTGCCAATCCTGACGTGCTTCTGGCGATGTTGGACGTGCTGCTCTTTTATGTGGCCCGGGGCGCGGAATTTATCCGCCTGGACGCCATCGCCTACGTTTGGAAGGAAATGGGTACCGATTGCCTGCACCGGCCCCAGGCACACGAGATCGTCAAGCTCATGCGCACCATCTTAAACCAGGTAGCCCCCCACGTCAGCCTGATCACGGAGACGAATGTACCCCACGCTGAGAATATCGCCTACTTTGGCAACGGCCGTGATGAAGCGCAACTGGTCTATAACTTCCCCCTACCGCCGCTGACCCTACACGCCTTCCACACCGGCAACGCCGAAATCCTGTCCCAATGGGCCGATTCGCTGACGCTCCCTTCTGACGAGACAACATTCTTTAACTTCCTGGCCTCACACGATGGTATTGGTGTGCAGCCGGCGCGCGGATTGCTGCCGGACACGGCCGTGACCGCCATGGCCAACCGCATCAAGGCATTGGGCGGGCTGGTCAATTACAAAACCAACAGCGATGGCAGCCAAAGCCCCTACGAACTGAACTGCACCTACCTGGACGCCCTGGGCGACCCCGATAATCCCTATGAACCGATTGCCCTCAAAACACAGCGATTTCTGGCGGCGCAGGCGATTATGCTGGCGCTGCGGGGCGTGCCCGGCATCTATTTTCACAGCCTGTTTGGTTCACAAAACTGGCGCGAAGGGGTACGGCAAACGGGGCATAATCGCACCATTAACCGGCAAAAATACCGGCTATCCGCACTGATAGATGCACTGGCAGACGCGGCTTCGCTGCGCCACCAGGTCTTTGCCGGGTATGCCCATTTGCTGCGCCAGCGCACTGCTCTGGCGGCCTTTGCCCCGCAAGGTGACCAGCAGGTGTTGTTCTGCCACCCGGCGCTGTTTGCCCTGTGGCGCATCAGTCCCGACGGCCGTGAGCGCCTGCTCTGCCTGCACAATGTCTCTAACCAGCCCGTGCGGTTGGAAATGACTGTGCCTGATGCTACTGTGTTGGTGAATGTGTTGTCTGGCGCGGAAAAGGTGGTGGTGGCGGACGGCCGTGTGCAATTATCGCTGGCGCCATACGCCGTCAAATGGTTCCAACCTGCCTGACATTCACCCAACAACAACGGTTTAACCATGCTGATATGCCGACAAGGGTCATAATCTGACATTTTTGTCACCTTGCCAGGTAAAAATCTCCTGTCGTCCTGGCGGCTATCTACAGACGTGTTTTTCCATGATCTGGTGTACAATCCCGGCAAAATCGAGGTTTAACCAATGACACTATCTTCCGCAACGATAGCTTTTCTGAAAAAGACGCCCCTCTTCAGGCATGTGCCTGATGAACGACTACAAGCCATTGCCCAGACCGGTGTAGAGGTGACTTTCCAGGCCGGTGATGTACTCATTCGCCAGGATGCGCTGACCGATCATCTGTATGTGGTGGTAGACGGCCGTGTCGCCATTGAAATTGAAGGCGTCAGCAGGGTGGGCGAACGTGGCCCCCGCAGTATCCTGGGGGAACTGGCGATGGTTTCCCAGTCGCCGCGTAACGCTAACTGCACCGCTATCACGGCCGTACGCGCGGTGAAATTCAAACACGACCAGTTTTGGCCCTTTGTGCAGCAGGATCCCCAGTTAGCCATTGGCTTGCTGACAGAGGTGATCTACCATCTGGATGAAACAATTGACGCCATGAACCGGTTGAGTAAAGAAGCGCGTGAGCTGCGCGCTGCTCTTGATAAATTGAAGAGGTAATCGGTGATCAGTTATCGGTAATCGGATTTTGATTAACGGAACACAATTATGGAAGAACCAGTAAGTGATAGACGAGTAGCCCGGCGACGGGCGCGGCAGTGGGCCGAACAGTTAATGGAGAACAGCAGCCTGCGCAGTAATCTGGATGATGACGAGGCGACGCAACTGTTGAATTGGGGGCTGGCGCGAATCAAAGTAACGGCGCTGGACACGGCCGCTCTGCCCGATGAAGAGGCAGAAACCAGGCTGGAGAAGGATAGCACGGCCGTAAAACTGATCATGCAGGGGATCAACGACCTGGTCGGTTCTATCGGCCAGCCGCTCACCTTTGATGTGATTGATGATACGATGACCCGCATCCTGAAAAACCACCGCTGGCTGACCAACGAGGCGCCCGCCCCCAGCCGCCTGAAAAACGTGGAACGTTTTAACCAGGCCCGCCAGCAAGAAGACCGCGCCGCTGCCTTTCAATCGCTCCTGGCTCTGATCGAAACCGATAATCCGTAATCCGAAGTCCGACTTCGGACCTCTGACTTCGGATCACGTGTCTCATTCATAGGATGGTCGTAGCACGGCCGTCCAAATTCCCCCGCCAATTCCGCTAACATCCTGCAACCTTTTCTTCTTCTTTACACCTTTGGCGACTTTGCACCTACTTCGGCAAAGCTCAGTACAAGTTTGCCTCAAAAAAGGAGTTTCACATGTCCAAAACAGCGTTGATCATTGGCCTTTCCTCGCAAGACGGCTCTTACCTGGCCGACCTGCTGCTGGAAAAGGGGTACACCGTCGTTGGCACCATCCGCCGCAGCACCACCGTAGACAAACCGAATATCCGGCATCTGTACGGCCGTGTTCACATCGAAGCCGCCGACCTGCTCGACCAGGAAAGCATTGCCCGGCTGGTGCGCCACTACCAACCCGACGAGGTGTACAACATTGCCGCCCAATCGGTGCCCGGTGATAGCTGGTCACACCCGCTGTACACCGGCGAAATTACGGCGTTGGGCGTGGTGCGCGTCATGGAAGCGGTGCGCGTCCATGCGCCCCAGGCCCGCGTTTACCAGGCCACCAGCCGCGAAATTTTCGGCAATGTGCAGGCCGAATCGGCCACCGAACAAACCCCGTTTGACGCCAACAATCCCTACGGCATTGCCAAAGCCTATGCCCACATGATGACCCGCTGTTATCGGGAAAGTTATGGCCTCTTTGCCTGCGGCGGCATCTTGTTCAATCACGAAAGCCCCCGCCGCAGCCTGCACTTTGTCACCCGCAAAGTGACCGCCGCCGTGGCCTGCATCAAAAACAATGTGAAAAATCCGCCGCTGGATGAATTAGGACGGCCGCTCGTCACCCCCGATGGCAAACTCAAACTCGGCTACCTGGACGCCCGCCGTGATTGGGGTTACGCCAAAGAATACGTGGAGGCGATGTGGCTGATGCTGCAAAACAGTGAGCCAAAGGATTACGTCATCGGCACCAACACCTCCTACTCCGTGCGCGACCTGTGCCAGGTGGCCTTTGCCGCCGCCGGGCTGGATTGGCAAGAGCATGTACAGGCAGACGAAGCGCTGCTGCGCCCCACCGAGATTACGGTGTTAAAGGGGGACTACACGCAAGCCAGACAAGATTTGGGCTGGCAGCCACGTACCTCATTTGCCGAACTGATTGGGCTGATGGTGGAAGCCGACCTGGCGTTGTTCCGGTAATTTTATACTCAGTAGATCAAAGCAGAGTTCGCATCCTCAGATGCGAACCGGTGTGCATCTGAGGATGCCCACGCCTCTCATTGCGCTCAAGGGTTACGCTACGGTCAATTTTGCCCTTAATAAATCCTGGTCACGCGAGGAGGGACCAACCAGAATCTCAAACGTGCCCGGCTCCACCACGCGCACGCCCTGAGCGTTCACGATCTCAAAGGAAGGCCAGGGCAGTTCCACCACCACCGTCTTTTTCTCGCCGGGGGCCAAATAGACGCGGGCAAAGCCTTTTAATGCCTTGTTGACCCAGGTGGCCGACGTGACCACATCGCTGACGTAAACTTGCACAATTTCTGTACCTTCCCGCTGCCCCACGTTGGCCACATCCACCAAGACCTGCGCCGTTTCTCCGGTACTCAAAGTGGGGGAGGCCAGCCGCAGATTGGAATAGACGTACTGTGCGTAGCTGAGGCCATGCCCAAAGGGGAAGAGCGGCTGCTGCGTCAGGTCGGCATAACGGTCGCCGTGCTGGCCACGCACCTGGCTGTAAAACACCGGCTGCTGCCCGACGTGTACGGGAATGGAGACGGTTAGCTTGCCGGAGGGGTTGAGAAAGCCAAAGAGCGCCTCGGCCAGGGCGCGGCCACCTTCCATGCCCGGATTGAACAGTTCCACGATAGCGGCGGCCTGTTTGGCAGAGGTGGGCAGCACCAGTGGCTTGCTGTTAATCAGGACGACGATCATCGGTTTACCGGTCTGGGCGAGTGCGTCCAGCAAGGCGACCTGCCCACCTTGCAACTCCAGGGTAGCCGTACTCAGACCCTCACCGATGAAATTCAGGTGGTCGCCAACGACGGCCACAACCACATCTGAAGATTGGGCGGCGGCTACGGCCGTGACCATGCCCGACAGATCATCATTATCAATCGAACAGCCGCGTTCATAACGCACCGCCACCCCTTCCGGCGCCAGGGCGCGGATGCCGTCCAGCACGGTGGTCGTTTTCTCACGTGGGTGTTTGCCCGCCTCGGGCGGATGCTGCGAAGCGCCCAGCGACCAGTCACCCAACTGTTGCAAGTCATCATCGGCGTTTGGCCCAATGACGGCGATAGACCTCAATTGCGTCGGATCAAGCGGCAGCAGGCCGTTGTTCTGCAACAATACCAGGCTTTGGCGCGCCGCCTCCAGGTTCACCGCGCGGTGTTCAGGTCGGCTAATTTCCACCGCCGCCCGTTGCAGATCAGGGCGGCGCGGGTTTTCAAACAACCCCATGCGGAACTTGAGCGCCAGGAAGCGGGCGCAGGGAGCATCAATTTCACTTTCCGCCAGCCGCCCGGTGCGCACCGCTTCAATCGCGCCCTCATAAAACTCCGGGGTGGTCATCATAATGTCATTGCCCGCCCGCACGGCCACAATCGCCGCTTCCACAAAGTCGGCGCAAACCTTCTGCTCCCTGACCAGGCGGCCCACGTTGTCCCAATCGGTGACAAGCACACCCGTGAAGCCCCATTCCTCTTTCAAAACCTCCGTCAGAAGCCAGTGGTTGGCGGTGGAGGGCACGCCTTCCATAGATTGGTAGCCGGTCATAAAGGTCATGGCCCCGGCGCGGGCGGCGCGCTCAAACGGCGGCAGGAAGTAGCTGCGCAGCTTGCGGCGCGAGATGTCGGCTTCGGAGGCGTCGCGCCCGCCCTGGGTTTCTGAGTAACCGGCGTAATGTTTGGCGGTAGCCAGGATGCCGTTGGTATCATCGAGTCCGCTGCCCTGGTAGCCACGAATCAGAGCCGCCCCCAGTTCACCGATCAGGAAAGGGTCTTCGCCAAAGGTTTCGCCGGTGCGGCCCCAGCGCAGGTCGCGGGTCAGGCAGAGGACGGGCGAGAATGTCCAGTGAATACCGGTGGGGGCGGCTTCTACGGCCGTGACCCGGCCAACCTGCTCCAACAAATCCGGGTTCCAGCTACAGGCCATCGCCAGTTGGGTGGGGAAGATGGTGGCCCCTTTCCAAAAGGAGTGCCCGTGAATGGCATCTTCACCTACCAGCAGAGGGATGCCCAGCCGGCTTTGGGCGGCCAGATCCATGGCGCGGCCCAGCTTTTCACCCAGAATGTGCAGGATGGAACCGGCGTGGCGGGTGGTGATGAAGGACAGGTCATCGGCGCGAGCATCCCACATGATGAGCTGCCCGACTTTTTCTTCCAGCGTCATACGGCCGAGCAAATCGGCCACACGCTCGGCAACACTCAGGGACGAGTTGCGGTAGGCGGGGGTTTGTGGTGACATGAAGGTTTCCTTATCGAGGTAGGTGTTTTTACAGGCGCTGCCGCCGGGCGTATAGGGTGAGAATGCTTAGCAACACCAACAACAGCAGCAGGCCAATGGGGGCTACCGCCAGTAAGTCAATGGACGGGGTGGGTGTTGGCGCTTCTTGGGGTTGGGTGCGTGTCGCTACCGCTTCAACAGGTGGGGTGATGTTGGTCACGGCCGTGTCCGTATCCGGCTGTGCGGGCGGGGGGGCAGTCATTTCCACTGTGGCCGCCCGTTCCGCTACCACCTCGGTGGCGATGGGGCGTGGCAAATCTGAGACGGTGGCCGTGGGCAGGGGCGCTGTTTGCGCTTCCGCTTCCGGGGTGGCGGCCGACGTGGATGCGGCCGGCAGCGGCGCGGCGCCTCCTTCTACGACGGTGGCCGGTAATTCGGTGGGCAGCGCGGCGGCCGTGGCCTCCACCTCTGCGGCTGTGCTATCGGCTATGCTTTCGCTCGCTGCTTCTTCAAGAGCGGGTTCTTCCACAGAAAAGGGGGCGGCTGCGGGGGCGCTTTCAAACGCCAGGCCATCGGCCGTTTCTTCACTGGTGGTCACACTGGTAAGCTGTGACACGGCCGTATCCGCCGGGGCCATCATGGCCGAACCGCCGCTAAACAGATTTAGACCGACGACAAAAAAGAGGAGTAAGGCCGTTAACACCGTAGCGGCGCGTAAGGCGGGGTAATAGGTGACGAGCGGTTGGCGGGCGGGACGGCCGTACAATGCCGGGTCGAGCGTGAAATTGCGCGGAACCTGGCGCGGCGGCAACTGGCGCAGCAGTTGGCGTGTCTGCATCTGCCGTTCCACTTCCGCCTGTAATGACGGGTCTTGCGCCATCTGCTGCTCAAAACGGGCGCGCGCCGCAGACGAAAGGGCATTATCCAGGTAAGCGGTAATCGTTTCCTGGTGTTTAGCCTCAGCCGATTTCGTCCAATTGCGCAAAAAGTCAAACATGATTCGTTAGTTGGTCATTGGTCATTGGTCATACGTCATTGGCAAAGAACAAATGACCAATGACAAAGGAGTAATGACCGGTCAGGATTCACCTTGTAAACGATACGCCGCCGGTAAAAGTTCCTGTACCCCTTGCAGGCAGTCGCGCAGTTTGCTGCGGGCACGGCTGAGCCGGGACTTGACCGTGCCCAGCGAGACGCGGGTGATGCGGGCGATTTCTTCATAATCATACCCTTCAACATCGCAGAGCACGGCCGTTGCCCGTTGGTCTGGCGGCAATCCCTGTAAACACCGCTCAATTGCCCGCACCAATTCCTGCCGCTGCTGCTGCTCTTCCGGCCCCAACGCCGGGTCACGCAAAAAGGCAAAAGATTCGTTATCCTCCGTTAGATCATCAAGGGACGATTGGGGGCGGCGCTGAAATTTGCGCAGTTCATCATAACAGCGGTTGGTGGCAATGCGCAGCAGCCACGCCTTAAAGCTGCCCTCCCGGAAGCTGTGCAGCGCCTTGTAGGCGGCAATAAATGTCTCTTGCGTCACATCTTCGGCGGCCTGCGGCTGCCCCATGATGCGGTAGGAAACGTTATACACCACCTGCTGATGCGCCAGCACCAGCCGGTTATAGGCCGTCACATCCCCCTTTTTGGCCTGTTCGATGAGTGCTGCTTCGTCCATAGTGAAAACGAGTGAACAGTGAACAGCCTATTGTTCACTGTTCACCAGGTTTGACAGAACCCATGCCATGTTCTAAAATCCCGCCACCTTGCAAAGGGCCGAAGTGGCGGAACAGGCAGACGCGCACGACTCAAAATCGTGTTCCTTCGGGAGTGTGGGTTCGATTCCCACCTTCGGCATGAGCGAACCTGTTAGTGGAAATTATAAGCCGCCAACGGGACGCCGGGCAAATTGCCCCCCACCGGGTAATTAAAGGAGTTGCGCCAATAAAATGGGCAACTCCTTTTTTGTGTTCAGGTGATGTGAGCGCTCAATACGCGCCTTTGCCAAAGAGCGCGTGGGGAATGGTTTGCAGCAGGATGCGCATGTCCAGCCCCAATGACCAGTTTTCGATGTAGTAAATATCCAGCAGGCACAATTCATCAAAGGTCAGATCAGAGCGACCGCTGACCTGCCACAAGCCGGTAATGCCGCCGATGACGGATAGGCGTTGTTTATGCCAGCCTTTGTATTGGGACACTTCTTCTGGCAGGGGTGGGCGAGGGCCAACCAGGCTCATCTGCCCGCGCAGCACGTTGTAAAGCTGCGGCAGTTCGTCCAGGCTGGTGCGGCGGATAAATTTGCCCACCCGCGTCAGGCGCGGATCGTCTTTTATTTTGAACAGGGGGCCATCGGCCTGGTTAAAGGCCAGCAGCGCCACCTTTTGCGCTTCGGCGTCCACTACCATAGAGCGAAACTTGAACATTTGAAACGGCCGTCCATCCTTGCCAATACGTGTCCCCGTGTACAGCACCGGGCCGGGTGAGTCTAGCTTGATGGCAATGGCGATCACGGCCGTGACAATCAATGTGGGGATAGAAAGCAGCAAAATAAGGCTCAAATCCATCAACCGCTTGGCAATTTGCTGCCCCCGGCTAATACCCGCTTCCCGCACGCGCAGGGTGGGAATACCGGCCATATTGATCATCTCTACCCGGTTCATGCTCAATTGCAGCAAGTCTGGCACCACCTGCGCCCGCACATTGTGCGCCTGGCACACTTCCAGCAGGCGGGCAATTTCCTGGTGCTGCTCCCCCGGCAGGGCAATAAAGACGGTATGCAGTTGCGGCTCGCTTTGTAGCACCCGCTCCAAATCATCAAACGCGCCCAGGTTGGGGATGCGCCCCAGGCCGATGTTGTTTTCGCTACGGCCGTCGTGCAAATACCCGATGGCCCGAAATCCCAGGTCAGACCGGGCCAGCAAGGTGCGAATGACGCTGCGCCCCACTTCGCCCGAACCCAACACCAGCACCCGGTCGGCCAGCCTACCCCGCTGGTACAGCAGTGAAAGCAGCCAGCGGCGACCCAGTCGCGCCAGACTTATCAGCGCCACGATGATCACAAACGCCCAAAAAAAGAGCAGCCGGGAAAACGGCGAGGGCTGCACAAAAAAGGTGAGTACCACCATCAGCCCAATGCCCGCAGCCGTGGCGTAGAGCACCCGCGCTGCCTCATCCAGCCACGCTTCGCCGCGCCGCCGCTGCCACACCCCCATCTGGGAATAGGTAAACACCAGCAGCAAAATCAGCGCCGCCTGCTGCCCCAGGTAATCGGTGTAGGGTTCGTAAAAAGCAATGGAACGCAGCCACTGCCACTGGTAACGCACCAGGTAAGCCAGGGCAAAACCCACATTCATCAGCAAAACATCACCGACAATGGTGACAAATCGTATCTTCCTTTTACTCATCCTTCTTCCACAGCGCCAGCCGCCATTGCCGCTTGATAGGCAACGGCCGTTTCCCGCCCGGCGCGTTCCCAGGAAAATTGGGCCGCATGGGTTAACCCGCGCGCCCGCATTGTAGCGGATAATTGGGGATCGTGACACACGGCCGTCAGCCGCGCCGCCAGTTCAGCCACCGCCAACGGCTCAAAGAGCAGCCCTGCTTCTCCCACCGCTTCCGGCAGCGAGGAGCTATTGGCCGCCACTACCGGCGTACCGCAGGCCATCGCCTCCACCGCCGGCATCCCAAACCCTTCATACAGCGAGGGCAGCGCCAGCAGTTCGGCGGCGTTATACCACAGCGGCAGTTCCGCATCCGGCACATAGCCGGGAAAATGCACCCGCCCGGTTAAGCCCAACGCCTGCACGCGGGCAAAAATCTCGTCATACAACCACCCCTTGCCACCAATGAGTACCAGGCTCAGGTCAGGCGCTGCCAGCCGGGCGAACGCTTCCAGTAACGTGGGGATGTTTTTTCGCGGTTGCAGGGTGCCGACGTGGAGAAGGTAACGGCCGTAGCCCTTCTCCGCTCTGAACCTGGCTACCTCGTCTGCCGGATAGGGCCGGTACATGCCATCTACCCCCGGATAGACCACATCAATCTGCGACAACGGCACGCTAAAAAAGCGATGCACATCCTGTCGTCCCGATTCGGAAATGGCGATCACCCGCCGGGCGCGGCGGCAGGAACGGCGCGTCTGGGTAGTCAGGTACCAACGTTGGCTTGCCGGAAAACTGTCTGGGAAATGCAAAAAGCTCAAGTCATACACCGTAATGACCGCCGGGCAGGGCGAAAAAAAGGGGGTGACAAAGGCCATGCTGTGCAGCAAATCCAGCCGCCGCTGTCGCGCCTGCCAGGGCCAGACCGTCTGCTCCCAGGCAATGCGGATAGAACGTTTTTCAGTGGGCCAGGTGGTGGACACGGCCGTCAACCCCGCCCGCTGCAAAAAATCCGCCTCATGCCGCGTAAACACTACATATTCCATCCCATCTTCTACCGGCAGATGGCGCAACACCTGGGCCACATACTGGTGAATTCCTGCCCGGCGATATCCGGCCTCTCCAGACAACAAGTGGGCGTTAATGCCTATCCTTAAGGGCGAAGCAGCCGGAGCATGAGTAGCTTTGTCACCCGACACATGATTGCCGGCTGCCTCGCCCCTACTTCTTTGTGACTCTTTGCGCCCATTGCGGATCGTCAACATAGCGGCGGGATTATAGCCAAATGGGTAGGAGAGGGGCATGGTCGGTGCGCAGCCCTCTCTTGACGCTCATAGTCGCCTATGGTAGACTGCGTTATGTTTACTAAGGTTTGACATAATAATAGTCAGACAAGGTCGCCAGCCATCGGCTGTGGCCGGTCTCCAGACCGCGCCGCCTCCATCAAGGCTGTGGCCGGTCTCCAGACCGTGCCACTGGCGGATTGCCTGACCCGTTGATGAGGAGAAACCAATGAATCATTTCACCACTTACCGGTTACTGACCTGGGTGGGATTTCTGGTAATTGCTTTTTTTGTGGTGGGTTGTGTAAAGCCGGTGCCCACCGAAGAACTGCCCCCCACGGTCGCTCCCGCGCCCACCCTGGAAATTCCCCAAGTCTTGCCTACTGCTCCCCAACCCACGGTCGATCCGTTGCAACCGGTCGAGCCAACGCCTGAAGGGGAAACCCCGCCGGTCGCGGAAGAAGCCACGCCAGTTCCCCCACCACCTACCACCAGCGATGGGCAGACCATCCATGTGGTAGCCCCCGGCGACACGATGTTCAGCATCAGCCAGCGGTATGGCGTGCCTGTGGACCAGATTATGGCAGCCAATGGCATCACCGACCCTAATCGGATTGTAGTGGGTCAGCAATTGGTCATCCCCGCGCCTGGTTCGGTGCAGCCGCCGCCCGCCGGAACAGAACAGGTGTATACCGTCAGGGCCGGGGATAACCTCTTCCGCATCGGCCTCAATTATGGCTGCACCGTAGACCAGTTAGCCACCTTTAATGGCATTGCACCCCCCTACACCATCTTCGTCGGCCAACAAATTCGCATCCCACCCAGTTGTTAAAGGGGTAATTGGGTAATTGAGTAATTGTGGAATTACCCAATTACCCAATTACTCAATTACCTTCATGCCCCCTGCGTCATCCCAAATTATCTGGCGAAGCGACTCCTGGTATTTGCGGGAGGATAGACGGCCGTTAGTGGATGGCACGGCCGTCACCCGCGGCATTATCGTTCATCCGGGTTCGGTGGTGTTGGTTCCGCTACGGCCGTCGCCCGCCGGCCCGGAACTGCTGATGCTGCGCCAATACCGGCAGACGTTGGGCCAGACCATTCTGGAACTACCCGCCGGCACGCGCCACTGGGACGAAGCCTGGCTGGATTGCGCCCAACGCGAACTGCGCGAGGAAACGGGCTTTCGCGCCGAACAATTCATTTCGCTCGGCGAAATCTGGCCCGCCCCCGGCTTGACGGACGAAACCATGCACATTTTCCTGGCGCAGGAACTGTCTCCCGACCCCCTGCCCGGCGACGTGGATGAAACTATCGAAGTGACCCCCATGTTGTTGGCGGCGGTGGTGCAGATGGCCCAAGACGGCCGTTTGCAAGACGCGAAAAGTGTGGTGGCGGTGTGGCGTACGGCCGTACATCTGGGATGGTGATCCACGAAGGAGCGCGAAGGTCAATATATGAAAGAATTATCGCATAAGTTACAGACGTTACCTGCCTCCATGACGCTGGCGGTGAATGACAAGGCTAAAGCGATGCAGGCTGCCGGGCTGGACGTGATTGCCCTGGCGGGCGGCGACCCGGACTTTGACACGCCGGAACATATCATCCAGGCGACGGTGGCGGCGCTGCGGGCGGGGCATACCCATTACCCCGCGCCCATGGTGGGCATCCCGGAGGCGCTGGCGGCGGTGGCGGCCAAGATGGAGCGGGAAAACGGTGTGCCTGTGCCTGACCCGCGCCACCAGATCATTCTGACGCCGGGTGGCAAGTGGGGGCTGTTCCTGGCGCTGTCGGCTGTACTCAACCCCGGCGATGAAGTGCTGATTCTGGAACCGCATTGGGTGTCCTATCCACCGATGATTACGCTGGCGGGGGGCACGGCCGTGCCCATCAGCCTGGCCAGCGAAGACAATTTCCGGGTTACGGCCGAACTGCTGCGGGCCAGATTGTCGCCGCGCACCAAAGCCATCATGGTCAACAACCCCTGCAATCCCACCGGGCGGGTTCTTACTAAAGAAGAGCTAGAGGCTATTGCCGCCGTTGCTCTGGAAGCCGACCTGTTTGTGATTGCGGATGAGATATACGAGAAGTTGGTGTTTGACGGCCGTACACACCTCTCCATTGCCTCCCTGCCCCACATGGCCGAACGCACCCTGACCGTCAGCGGCCTGACCAAATCCTATGCCATGACCGGCTGGCGCATGGGCTGGCTGGTGGCCGCGCCGGAGATCATCCGGCTGGCCACACGCATGAACGGGCAAACCGTCTCCTGCGCCGCCACCTTCACCATGCACGCCTGCATCGCCGCCCTGAACGGCCCTCAAGACAACATCGCCGCCATGTGCGCCTCCTATCAGCAGCGGCGCGACTTCATGGTCAAAGCCTTAAACGAAATTGAAGGTATCGAATGTCGCTCGATAGAAGGGGCGTTTTACCTCTTCCCCCGTTTCGTCCATACCCGCCGCAATAGTCTGGAACTGGCCGATGCCCTGTTGGAAAAAGCGCAAATTGCCAGCGTACCGGGTATTGCCTTTGGCCACAGTGGGGAAGGCCACCTTCGTTTCGCCATCTCCACGGCCCTTAGTGACCTGGAACGGTCCGTGGCGCGGCTGGCCACAGTGGCCCACGAACTATAGTCAGCCATTCATGAACAGCCAATCGGTGATCTATCCGTGGGATTCCTGTGTTTCAAGGGGAACCGGGGCGAAGCGCGGCAGGCGCACGGCCGTGACCAACGCCACCAGCAGATACACAATGCCTGAGGCCACAAAGGCCGCCCGCAGCCCAAACCAGACCACCACCAGCGACCCCAAAATAGGGGCGATGGCCCGCGCCGCGGAAATAATGGAATTTTCCAGGCCATACACGCTGCCCGCCTGGTCAGCGCGGGAGTAGTGGGCCAGCAAGGCGCTGATTGACGGAACCACCCCGCCGGCCGCCGCGCCTGTGAGCGCCTGCAAGAGCAAAAGTTGCCCGGCGGTTGTGACCTGGCTTTGTGGCAGGTAAAACAGCCCGGCCAACAGCGCCGAACCGATGAGGACTTTGCGGTGGCCCACCTTGTCGCCCAGCCGCCCCAGGGAAACGGCCGTGAGCGTACCCGCCCCCGCCGTCACCCCAATCGTCAGCCCGGTTATCGTGTTCACCCGCGATTGGTCGGCCACCAGGGAAGCGATAAACAGGGGCGCAAAGGGCAGCAGCAGGGTCTGCCCCAGGTTAGCCAGAAAACGCAGGCTGTAAGCGAGGGAAATGCCGGGCATTTGCCATACGGCGCGCCATTCCTGCCAGAAGCGGATACGTTTTGTTTCTGTTTTGGCCGGTGGCGTGAACTCTTCAGTCACGCCCCACCAGACCAGAAAGCCGGATGCCAGCAAGAGAATGGAGGTGATGACAAAGGCATACCGGTAGCCAAAGGCATCGGCCACCAGCCCGCCCAGCAAAGGGCCAATGGCCACGCCGCTGACCAGCCCCATTTGCAGCAGCCCCATGGCAAAACCGGTGCGCTCGCGGGGGGCGGCGGCGGCCACCAGGGCATTAGCGGCGGCGACGGTGCCGGTGATCAAACCCTGGATGGCGCGCAGCAGCACCAATTGTTCGGCACTCTGGGCAAAACCCATCAGCAGCAACACCACCGCGCCGCCAAACATGGCCCGCTCCACCATGAGTTTACGGCCGTAGCGGTCGGCCACCGCTCCCCAAATGGGTGAAGCGATGGCCATGGTAAACGCCTGCGCCGAAAAAACCGCGCCCGCCAGAAACTCCACGCTCAGCGTGGTGCTGCTGCCCAGTTCGGCCACGTACAGGGGCAGAAAGGGGAAAAAGATGGAAAAGCCGACGGCCGTGACCAACTGGGCGATAAACATGATGCCCAGGGTGCGCTGCCAGGGTACAAGGTGATCAAAAGGGTGATGGTCAATTCGCATGACCGCTAACAGTAGCCGTTACTCGCTCTTTCGTCAACGGGCGTTAAGCCACCATATATGGCCGTTTATTCTCATTACCACCTTCATATTGTGGTCATGCTTGCACTTCATTATAATTATGGTAAGTTACTTGCCTGTACAGCAGTGACCTCTGTACGGAGGTTTCATTGAATACCGAAAAGACAGAATCCATTTCCCCGACGTTTGTTCACCCCATTGAAGCGGAGTTTGCCCGAATTTTGGATTACTACGGCATTGAGTGGGAATATGAACCACACACCTTTGCCCTGGCCTGGGATGAAAACGGTAACGTCACCGAAGCCTTTTCGCCTGATTTTTACCTGCCCCAGCAAGAGCTGTATGTGGAACTGACGACCATGCGCCCCAAGTTGATCACCCACAAAAACCGCAAACTGCGGCGGCTGCGCGAGTTATATCCCCATATCAATATCAAGCTGTTCAAACGCAGCGACCTGCGCGACATGATGCTGAAATATGGGGTGGATGAACATGCCGTCACCCTGGTGGGCACAGATGCGCAAAAGAACGGGTCATGAGCCGCTATTACTCCCCTGAAGCCTACGGCGAGTTGAATGCAGCGGTCAGCCATATCCTTTTTTCGGCCGAGGAAATTGAGCAACGCATACAGGAATTGGGGCAGGCCATTTCGGCCGATTATGCCGGATTGAACCCGTTACTCGTTGGTGTGTTGAAGGGCAGCTTCCCCTTTATGGCCGATCTGGTGCGCATGATCACCATCCCGCTGGAGGTGGATTTTATTGCCATTTCCAGCTACTCCCCGGAAACACGCAAACGAGGGTTGGTGCGGTTGGAGAAAGACCTGGGTGAACCGATTGACGGCCGTCACGTCCTCTTCATTGAACACGTTATTGATACCGGCCTGACGCTGAATTATCTGTTACGCAATTTGCAGGCCCGCCATCCCGCCAGCCTGAAGGTGTGCGTTTTGTTTGATAAATCCCACCGCCGCCTGATTGACGTGCCCATTGCCTATAAAGGGTTTGATCTGCCTGACCGGTTTGCCGTAGGGTATGGTCTGGATTACCGCGAACGGTACCGCAATCTGCCGTTTGTGGGGATATTAAAGGCGGAAGCGTTCCAGCCGAATAATCGGTAAATAAAAAAGCACGGCCGTTTTTCAGGCCGTGCTTTCTTGTGCCATAAATTAAGAGGAGCTCCTAGTAACCTTCTAGCTTTCCTTACCTTCCCTTTGGCTGATGTGCCGCAGGTTTGCTATCGTGATTTCTACCCCAAACTCTCAAAGGTTTTACCCTGGTTAGAGATGAATGGGTTTTTATGTAGTCTTCACTTCTGCTGGTAAGTTAGCTTTCCAATTTCTGGGAGCTTCCTCTACCGCTAAGGCTAACACTTATAAAGTGTTATACCCTAGAAGTGATAAACAGTATACATTTTTTGCCAGAGGCGCGTCAAGCCATTTTTGACATAAGCACCTTAAGGTTTTCAAACTGGTTGTACCAGAGGAAGTGGGGCAGAGATTGGGGATTAGAGATTAGAGATTGGAGATTGAACCATCTCCAATCTCCAATCTCTAATTTCTTTTATGCCATTGCCATTATTTTCCGGTGGAATGGCGCCATTATCTTGTTCGGCAAGGGCAGCCTGAATGGTGGGGATCATGCGTTCGGCGGCGGCTTCGCCCAGGGCGATGTACTGTTCACTTTTGCGCCGGGAGAAGTTGAAGTAGTTGTGCCCGGCAATGGCCGGTTCGATCAGGCAGTCCGCCTGGTAATAACCACCGCCGGCATGGCGCACCAGCAGTTCTACGGCCGCAGCCAGATCGCCCAATACACCCAACCTTTCGTGATAAATGGGCACAAACAGGTCTACGGCAATGACAAAATCCGCGCCCAGGGCGCGCACGGCCGTGACCGGTAAATTATCCGTGATGCCGCCATCACAGCAGAGACGGCCGTCAATCACCACCGGCGAGATCACCCCCGGCACCGAACAACTGGCACGCACGGCCGTAGACAACCGCCCCCGCCGCAAATAAATAGGGATGCCATGCGCCATATCGGTGACAACGGCCGTGAACGGTATCGCCAGGTCACAAATATCCACATCCCCCACCAGGTCTTGCAGGTATGGTTCCATTTTGGCAAAGGAGATCAGGCCATGCCGTGAACGAGATAACCCGGCAACTGTGGTCCAATTAGAATCCACTGCCAGTTTGCGCAACTGTGGCACTTCCAGTCCGGCGCAGTAGGCGGCGCCCACCAGCGCCCCTGCGCTGGCCCCGGCAATGGCGTCAATGGGAATGCCCGCCCGTTCCAGGGCGGTGATCACCCCCACATGCACCGGCCCACGCGCCACACCGCCGCTCAGGGCCAGGCCAACTTTTTTGCGTTTGATACTACTCATAGGAAATTAGGAGATTGGGAGATTGGGAGATTGGGAGATTTAATCAATCTCTCGATCTCTCAATCTCCCAATCTCATTCTTCAAAAATCTACTTCTTGCCCGGCATAGGCATACCGGAATAGCTGCTCAATCTCTTCCAGGGTAGGGATACGGCGGGACATGAGCAGGTTGGCATCTACGTCTACGTGTTCACACAGGAGGGGCAGGGCGGCTTCCAGTTCGGTCAGGGTAATGTTGGCTTCTTGCAGGCTGGTGGGCAGGCGCACTTCGCGCATCAGGCCGCGCACGGCCGTTGCCAGATTTTTTGCAGCAATTTGTTCATCCCCGTCAGGCAGGCCCAGCGACATGGCCAGGTCAGCATAACGGCTGTCGCCGCCGTTGGCTACAAACTCGATAGTGTAGGGTAGGAAAATGGCGGTGATACGGCCGTGCGCCACGTGGCGAAAGATGGCTCCGGCGGCATGCCCCATGGCGTGGGCCAGCGCCACACTGCTGTTACCCAGGGTTATACCGGCGATGGCCGCCGCATTCGCCATTTTCTCACGGGCGATAGGGTCGTTGG
The DNA here is from genome assembly GCA_014584575.1 of Chloroflexota bacterium. Lineage (GTDB taxonomy): Bacteria > Chloroflexota > Anaerolineae > Promineifilales > Promineifilaceae > CAADGU01. The sequence continues at coordinate 27,776 of JACTMP010000068.1, read as the reverse complement.
CGCCATTTTTTATGGCAGCAGGCAGATAGGCGAAGACCGTGCGCGCTGCGTGCAGGCAGAGGCCGTCGGTGAAATCGTTGGCCCAGGTGCAACTGTATGCTTCAATGGCATGGGTGAGAACGTCAATCCCGCTGTCGGCGGTGACGCCGGCGGGCAGATTGGCCGTGAGCGCCGGGTCTACAATGGCCATGTCCGGGGTGGCTTCCCGGTTAGCCAGGGTGAGTTTGCGATGTGCGGCCGTGTCCGTCAGGACAACGGCAAAGTTGGATTCGGAGCCGGTACCGGCGGTGGTGGGGATGCAAATGAGCCGCGCTTTTTGCCGCAGTCCCAGGTCTAGCATGGGGCTGATCTCGTCTGGGGAGAGATCGGGGCGTTCATACAGCACCCACATCGCTTTGGCCGCGTCCATGCAGGAACCGCCGCCTAAGCCGATGATCCAATCGGGTTCATAGGCGCGCATGGCGGCGGCGCCGCGCTGCACCGTTTCCAACGAGGGGTCGGGTTCGACTTCGGCGAAGATGTATTGCTGGGGCACGGCCGTAGCCAATGCCTGCTGCACCTGCGCCACGTAGCCCAGCGCCAACAGGTTGGCATCGGTGACAATAAAGGCGCGCTTGCCAGACAGGTTGCTCAACTGGCTCAGCGCATCCTCGCCAAAGAAAAACTCAGGGCACTTGAAGAACCACATATGCGTGATGCGTGATGCGTGATGCGTGATTCACGAGTCACGCATCACGAATTACGAATTACGGCCAATCCGTATTCAGCCGGGTGCAGGCTTCCACCAGTTCAATGGCTGCTTTGGGGGCTTTCATCACTTTCATCATCGGCCCTTCCAGCTTCAGTTGTTTGGTGACAATGCCCTTGATGGGGTCAATTTTCTTTTCCATGACGCCGCGCCAGGTTTTGACGGGGGCATGCAGCTTGAACTCTGGGGATTTGGCTGCCGGGTCATCTACTTTGAAGGCGTCCCGACATTCGCCGTGCCACAAGTCCATGTAAAGATAGATGTCTTCCGGTATGGCGTCGCCGGCGGTGATTACAAAATAGAAGTCGCCTTCCCATTTGGCGGCGGCGTTTTTGTAACCGGGACTGTTGTTGAGTTCGTCTCTCAGGGCTTTAATCCATTCATCCGTTGCAAATTGAATTCCCATGTTTCCCTCCGCAGATTGAGTTGAATATGCAGGTGATTGGCGTGTGTGGCGGGGTGCGCCAACCTGAGACTAAAGATAACACAGCCCCCCCTTTTTTGCCAATGACAGCGCGGAGGTGGTGGGGATATAATATGCGTTGTGATAGAAACAACGGCCGTGACCCAACACCTCGATCAACTCCATATCCCCTACACCTTTTTCCGCCACCCTGGGCCGGTTCACTCACTGGAACAGGCCGCCGCTGAGCGGGGGCAGCAGCCGGAACAGGTGGTGCGCAGCATTCTCTTTCGGCTGGCGTCCGATGACTTTCTGCTGGTGCTGGTAGCCGGGCCACGCCAGATTGATTGGAAGGCGCTGCGTCGTACGCTGAACCAATCCCGCCTGACAATGGCAAAACCGGAGGAAGTGCTGACCGTGACCGGTTATGAAATTGGCGCGGTCTCTCCGTTTGGCCTGCCGCAGCCGATTCGCACGCTGGTGGATGAGAGTGTGCTGGCACAGGCAGAAGTTTCGATTGGCTCTGGCGTGCGTAGTACCACCGTCATCCTGAAAACAACCGACCTCATGCAGGGATTGGGTGATGTGGAAGTGGTACAATTGGGCTAACATTCGTTCGTAGTAGGCGATTTATCGCCTATCGCCTGTTAACGGCACTAAAGTGCCTACTACAAACCCTCAAAGGAGCAGCGCATGTGTAGCACATTGATCGAAGAAACGGACACGGCCGTCGCCACGCCCCCCGCCTTTCCCCCCTCTGCCCTGGAAACCGCCTACCTACAATTTCTCCAGGACTACCCCAGCTACGCCGCCACCCATCGCCTGACGCAACTACGCCAGAGCGATTACCGGCGGCTGGATGAACAGGGGCAGATTTACCTGGATTACACCGGGGGTGGCCTGTATGCCGAATCACAGCTAAACAAACATTTTGAGCTGCTGCGCAGCCACGTCTACGGCAATCCCCACTCCGCCAACCCCACCTCCCAGGCGATGACGGAACTGGTGGAAGGCACACGCCGCACCGTGCGGCAATACTTCAACGCTGGCGACGATTACGTGGTCGTCTTCACCCCCAACGCCAGTGGCGCACTCAAACATGTGGGGGAATCGTATCCATTTGGGCCGCACGGCCGTTACCTGCTCACCTTTGACAACCACAACTCCGTCAACGGCATCCGCGAATTTGCCCAGGCCAAAGGGGCCGAATTCATTTACCTGCCGCTCACCCGCCCCGAACTACGCATTGACCGGGACAAACTGGTGGAACTGCTGGATACCATTGACCCTGCCTACCCGCACCTGTTTGCCTATCCGGCGCAGTCGAACTTCTCCGGCGTCAAACATCCATTGGCGTATATTGAACTGGCACACCAAAAGGGGTGGGATGTGTTGCTGGATGCGGCGGCCTTTGTGCCCACCAACCGGCTGGATTTGCAGCAGGTTCAGCCCGATTTTGTGAGCCTGTCTTTTTACAAGATGTTTGGCTACCCGACGGGCATTGGCGCGCTGTTGGTGCATAAACGAGCGCTGGCTAAACTGCATCGCCCCTGGTTTGCCGGAGGCACGGTGAACTTTGCTACGGTGCAGGGGCGCGGCCACGTGTTGACGCCGGGCGAAGCCGGTTTTGAAGATGGCACGGTGGATTATTTGAACATTCCGGCGGTGAAAATTGGGCTGCAACACCTGGAATCCATCGGCATGGAGACGATTGGCGAACGGGTACGCTGCCTGACGGGTTGGCTGTTGGCCCATTTGTATGCCTTGCGCCACTCAAATGGACATCCCATGATCCGCATTTATGGCCCGACTACTACGGTTGATCGCGGCGGCACGGTCACGCTCAACTTTTACGGGCCGGATGAAAAATTGCTTGACTACCGCCGCATTGAAGAACTGGCGAACCAGCAGGGCATTTCCCTGCGCACCGGCTGCTTTTGCAACCCCGGTGCGGGTGAGATGGCCGAGGATTTAACGCCGGAAGAAGTGCAGGGCATTATGGCCGATGAGCCGAATTTGAATTTGCCCCGCTTCCTGCAAATGATCCAATACCGGGAGCACAAGAGCGCCGGCGCCATTCGTGTTTCCGTGGGGCTGGCGACCAATTTTGCCGATGTCTACCGCTTTATGCACTTTGCCGCCAGCTTCCGCGACCAGACCAACCTGAACATCGGCGAGGTGACGTTTGATATTGAAAGCTGCCGGGTGATTCGGGATGGAAGTTAGGGGGGTAATCGGTGAACGGTAGTCGGACTTCGGATGGCGGTTTACGGGTTACGGCGTGTCTATCGTCTAAAGATAGCCCAATAATCGTCTGTTTTTAGACGAATCTGGATTTTATAGACACCCTCGGCCGTTCCCTACCGGATTCCTTCCCTCGTCTGATATAAAAAACGCGCTGAAAGTCCTACTTCGCCTCCTGTTCCAGCCGCCATAGATGCGCTACCACATACGCTACCCCCTCGCGCAAATGGCGGCGGTAGGTGCTAAAGGGCAGGTCCAGCAATTCAGCGGCCTGCTCCTGGGAGGCGGCCGGCTGAAAGTAGGTATGGTACAGCGCGCGGTACAGCTTCACCTGGCGGGGCGATTGGCGCAGCGGCTCCACCAGTTGGCGCACAAAGTGGCGCAGCGCCTCGGCCGGATTGTCTGTTGGGCCGGCTATCTGGTGGCGCAAAGCGGTTTGCCACACCAGGTTGTTTTGCAAGCTGTTGTCATCGGTAAAATCACGCAGGAGTTGGCGCACGGCCGTACCAAATTCCGCCTCACTCAAAACCCGCACCTCATCGGCCGGCAGCGGAGCCGTGCCCGTCAGCCCCAGTTCCCGCTGTGCCATCAACTCCAGCCAGGCCAGGGGCGGCGTTTTGCGCCAATCATGCCCATACACGCCATAACGACGGCCGTCCACCACAAAATCGGCCGCCGGTAATCGCTGCAAATCGGCATAGGTGAACACGGCCGTCCAGAAATCCGGGTCGGCGCAGGGAAACAACGTATACGCCAATCCCGGCGTCGTCAGATAATGCTGCACCACATTCAGGAAAATGCGGCTCTGCACCGGCGAAACCACCTGATAACTGTCCGCCGCCAGCCAGAAGCGGAACAAGGTGGCTGATTCTTTGGCGCGTAGCGGCGCACTGTTTTCCAGGAAATTCCAGGCGGCGCGGGTGGCCGGGTCATTCTCCCGTTCCGCCGCCTGTAGCTGCGCCAACGGCAGTAGCAGCAAAAAGCCCTGCACATCGCCGCCCGCCTGCCGGAAGACGGCTGCCCGCTCCGGGAAACGGGCCAGCCAATGCGCTGCCAGTTGTGCTGACGCGGCCCCCTCGTGCCGCTCCACCATCACCAGCACGGGCACAATATCACGGGGATGCAGCCGGTCGGTAAACACGTGGCCGCTGATCTGCCATTCAAAATAGGGGCGCACCATGGGGTTGTCGCGGTGCAGGAAGATGTAGTCGGCCAGGATGTGGCGTTGTTCGCGGGGGTCGCCATGCTGGATACGCTGGATGTAGAAGTGGCGGGCACGGCCGTGCAGCAGTGCATGGAGTTCGGGCCGCCGCCAGCGCAAATCGGCCGCCAGCGCCTCCCGCGCCAGATCGTGTGGATAAAGACCATGCCGACTGGCATCCATAAACGACAGACCACGCAGCCATTCAAAAAGATCGTGGGCATCTGGCTGGTCGAGTAAAACCGCCAGCAAAGATTCGGTTGTCAGCCGCACCAGGGCACACGCTTCCAACGCTTCGCGGTGAGCGGGTGTGGGCGCCTGTTCGATGAACTGTGCCAGCAGCGCCCGGATCACATCCGGCGCTTTTTCCGGTTGGAAAGGGGCGTCTGGTTGTTGCGCAGCCACATCCGCCACCAGCGAGAGCGCCAGGGCGTGGCCGTGTGTGAAAGAGAGTACGGCGTCGTGCTGGTTGGCGGGAATACCGCGCCGCGCCAGGTAATCCCGGCTTTCGGCCACGCTCAGATTACGCAATGGCACTATGCGCATCATCGCCTGCCAGCCGGGGTCGGCGCGCCAGGCCAGACCCGGCGGTTGCCGCCCGGCCAGCACCAGCAGCACGTTATCCGGCAGTTGAGGCAAAAAGTCGTTGCGCAGCCAGTTATCCAGCGGGGTCAGCAGTTCGTAGGTATCAATCAGCAGGACGGTACGGCCGTTACGCGGCAGTGAAGCAGCAATATCGGCGTCGGCGGGCAGTTGCAGGGCGGCGCGCAGGGCGGCTTCAAAAAAGGGAGGCGAGGGGTCGGTATCACGGCCGTCCAGCAGCACCACCCGCGCCCCCATCTGCCTGGCCATATGGGCAAATTCGCGCAGCAGCGTTGTCTTGCCAATACCGCCCGGCCCAAAGAGATGCAGCACCACAAAGGGTAGTTCCTCGGCTGCCAGCGCCGCCTGGAACAACGCTTTGTCATCGGCCCGCCCCACAAACTGCCGCCGCCGCGCCTGTTCTAATCGTGTTTGTAAGGAGGTAGACATTTCACCTCTAATTTCCCCGAAAACTCAAAGTTTCTGGGGAAATGGGTAGCGACATCATTTCCACTGCGGCGCGGGCGGCTTCGCGCACGGCCGTGTCCAATTCCCGTTCCGCCTGCACCAGCACCAGCCCGGCCAATTCTTGTTCGTCCTGTTCCATGTGCGCCGCCATTTCCGCCAGCAGCCGTTGGGCGAACAGGATGAGTTGGTACGGCCGTGTCACATCCGCTGTCCCCTGCCGCCGGTACACATCCGCCAGCCCAATCAAACAATACACCACCCCGCGCCGGTCATCAATCTCCTGCGAGAGGGCCAGACTTTCCCGGTAAAGGGAGTCAGCGGCGGGCAGGTCGTCCATGTCGGCAAAGAGGCGGGCGCGGTTGCCCAGGGCAATCGCCAACCCCTGTTTGTCATCCAGTTGGCGGCGGCGCTGGATGCCCTCAGCGCTTAACTGCAACGCTTCGGCGTAACGCCCCTGCACGCGGGCGATGAGCGCCAGATTGTCCACCGTCTGGCTGATAGCCCACTCGTCGCCCAACGCCCGGCGCACGGCCAATGCTTCTTCCCAGTAGCGCCGGGCAGCTTCGTAATCCTGCCGGTGGTAAGGCACGATGCCCAGGTTGTTGAGGGAAGCGGCCGTACCCCACACATCCCCCATCTGGCGGCGCAGTTCCAGGCTGGCGGTATATTGCTGCTGCGCCGTGTCATAGTCGCCCAGGCGGAAGGCGATGTTGCCCAGATTGTTATAGGCGTTGGCGCAGCCCGGTTTGTCTTCCAGTTCCAACCGGACAGCCAGCGCCTTTTCGTAAAACGTTTGCGCGCTCTGGTACTGGCTTTGCATGTACTCATTGCTGCCCAGGTTGTGCCAGGCCAGGGCGATGGCGGCGCGGTCATTGGTCGCTTCTGCCTGTTCCCGCGCCAGTTGCAGATACGGCCGTGCCGCCTCATACGCCCCCTGCTGCTGGTAGACGTTGCCAATCTCTACCAGGACATCCACCAGTAAGGAGACATCGCCAATTGTCAGCAGATTTTGCGCCGCCGCCAGCCAGCGACGGGCGGCAGTGTAGTCGCCCCGGCTGCGGTGCAGGTTGCCCAACGCCCGGAAACAGCGGGCTTGCAGCAGGGGATCGGCCGTCTGCTGCGCCAGTTCGGTAGCGGCCGTCAGGTGGGATTCTGCCTCCGGCCAGCGGCCGGTCAGCTTGAGGATGGCGGCCGCAGCCAGCAACGTTTCTGCCTGGGTTGTGGGGTCGGGGAGGAGGGTGAGCAGACGGCCGTAATGGACCAGGGCGGTCTCGTTGGCGTAGGCGGCCTGCGCCTGGGCGGCGGCCAGTTGGCGGTAGGTGATCTCCTTCTCGGCCAGGCCCGCGCCTTGAAAATGGGCCGCCAGGTCGCCGTAGTACGGAGCGAGATGGGCGGCGTAAACGGTTTCCAAACCCTCACCGATTTGCCGGTGCAGAGATTGTTTTTCGTCTGGGGGCAGGTCGGCCAGCAGCCGTTCACGCAGTTTGTCGTGGCTGAACTGCCAGTGAGGGCTGCCATCCGGCCGTTCCAGGATGAGGGCGTTGGCGCAAACGGTCAACCACTCTTCCATCACGTTTGTGTTCGTAGTAGGCGATTTACCGCCTTCTGACGGCGATGAATCGCCTACTACGAACTGGGAGAGGAGGTGGAGGTCGAGTTGGCGGCCGGCGATGGCGGCCAGCCGGAGTAAGGACTGGCGCTGTTCGCCCACGCGGTTGAGCCGCCGCTGGATGACATCCTGGATGCCCTGGGGAAAGATGTGGGCGGGCATTTCGGCCTGGGGAATGTGGTCCAGCCGCCCCGCTTCTTCAGCCAGTGTACGCATCACTTCGACGATGAAGAAGGTGTTGCCTTCGGTTTGCTGTTCCAGGAAGGTGAGCAGGGCCGGCTGACGGCCGTGTGGCCCCAGCATCGCCTCGCTCAGTTGGGCAATGGCGGCGGCGGGCAGGCGGGACAGGCGCAGGTGGGTCATGGTGGGCAGGTCGGTGGGCAGCGACGGCCGTTCGCCCAACCGGTACGCCGCCAGAATGAGGCACGGCCGTTTTTCCAGGTCACGCAAGAGCCATTGCAGCAGTTCCAGGCTGGCGTCGTCGGCCCAGTGGAGCTCTTCCAGCAGCAGCAGGAGCGGCTGCTTTTGGGCGGCGCGGTGCAGCAGGCCAATGATGGTGAGCAGCAGGCGGGTGCGGGCTTTGTCTGGCTCTAACGGTGGCAGGGGGCGGGGAACCATCGTGGTGAAGCGGGTGATGTCCGGGAGGAGAGGGGCGAGGACGGCCGTTTCTATCTCATCCGGCGGCGCTAAGAGCAGTAACGAGGGCAAGAGTTCCTGCCACAGATGAAAGGGGCCGCCATCCGTGCGGGCGTTACTGCGTAATACGGCCGTGCCCGCCACCAATGCCCGCGTCCGCAGTTCGTTCAGCAGGCGGCTTTTGCCCACGCCACTTTCGCCGCCCACCAACAGGCCGTTACCATGCCCCGATTGCGCCTGTTGCAGCGCGACCAGCAGTTGCGCCAGTTCCGCCTGACGGCCGGTGAAGGGAGCGGCTTGCAGAAAACTGTCACGGGTGACGGCCGTTTCGGTGGGCAGGGGTAGGGCAACGGCCGTGCACAACGCTTCCAGGGCAGAGGCGGCATCGGGGTAACGGCCGTCTGGCTGCTTGGCCAGCAGCCGCCGCACCACTGCCGCCAGTTCCGGCGGGGCGTCCACATAGCTAAAATCCGGCTCCTGGGTGAGCAGATTTTTGATAAAGTCCAGGGATGTGGGGTCGAAGGGATGCCAACCCGCCAGCAGTTCATAGGCCAGCACCCCAACGGCATAGAGGTCGGAGACGGCCGTGACGGGCGCGCCGCGCAGCAGTTCTGGGGCCATGTAGAGCAGCGTGCCGGAAGCATCCCCGGACTGCCCGGCCAATGCCGCCAGCCCAAAATCGAGCAGTTTGACGACCCCATCAGCCACCAGCACATTGCCTGGTTTCAGGTCGCGGTGAATGATGTGGTGGCGATGGACGTAGATGAGCGCCTGGAGCAGTTGGGCCAACAGGGCCACCTTGCCGGTTGTGTCCTGCCATTGTCCGGCCTGGGTAAGGGGTACGGCCGTGGGCAGCAGTTCCATGGTGAAAAAGGGCTGCCCGGTATGGTCAAAACCATAGTCACGGGCGGCGATGATGTGGGGGTGGCGCAAGGCGGCCAATGCCTGGAATTCGCGGGCCAGGGCCAGTTTGAGTTCGGGCGTGGGGGGGGTGACGGCCGTGCTGATGACTCGTTTGAGCGCCACTTCTTCGCCGGTGAGGATGTCTTGCGCCCGGTAAACCGCACCCATGCCACCGCTGCCCAGCCGTTCATGCAGCCGGTAGCGGTAGTTGAAGGGAGAGGCGGGTATGGCTGGTGTTGTGGTCATCCTGTTGACAGATCGGAGCTGTTGAATAGCAAGAATTATAGGCGATTTCCCCGGAAACTTGCAGTTTCCGGGGAAATGAACAAAAAGTGAACAGTTTTTGGACTGGTGGGTGGAGGGGGTACGGCCGTATCCTGATTGCATCCTGGTAATCCAAAGGGTGGCAGGCAAATCAAATCTTTTTTGGAGGCAAACTATGACAGAAAATGACTGACAGACGGGGACAAAGTCGCTATTCGTTATCGCCTGCGCGCCACCCATTTGGGCGAGTTTAATGGGATGCCGCCTACGGGGAAGACGGCCGTGTTGAACGGCATCGCCATTTTGCGTTTTGCCAATGGCAAGGTGGTGGAACGGTGGAATGAAGCGGATTTCCTCGGCTTTTTGCAGCAGTTAAAGGCTTGAGCCGTCAGCGAGTACCGGCTAAAGCCTCTACACCAAATAAAAAAGGGAAAAAAACATGTCAACAGAACAAAACAAAAACCTTGTAATACAACTTTTTGAAGAGGGCTTCAACCAGCAAAACCTTGATGTTTTTGACCAACTGCTGGCCCCCCATTATGTGAATTATGATATGCCGGCGCCCACACCAGGGCCTGATGGCTTCAAAGCCGTTATGGGCATGTTCTTCACCGCCTTTCCCGACTTGCAGGTGACAGTTGAGGACGCCTTTGCCGAAGGCGACACTGTTGTCACACGGGGCACCATCGCCGGCACGCACCGGGGCGACTTTCAGGGCCTGCCACCTACGGGCAGGCATGTCAAGATCAGTTACATTGACATCTGGCGCGTTGCCAATGGTAAGCTGGCAGAAAACTGGGTGCGCATGGACCAACTGGGCATGATGCAGCAGTTAGGCGTGATCCCGTCCTGAGAAAATTCCGACAATCGAAAAAAGGAGAAATTCAAATGCCTACTGAAACAAACAAAACCATTACTCGCCAGGTTTTTGCCGCTTTGAATGATCGCAACCTGGACGGCGTGGTAGCCCATTATGCCCCCGGTTGCCGCTTCGATGGCTGGGGGCCAGAGAGTACGGATACGGCAGGGTATGTGGCGGCCATGTCTGCTATCCTGGCCGCTTTTCCTGATTCTCGTTTCACGATTGAAGATGTCGTGGCCGATGGCGACCGGGTAGCCGTTCGCCACAGTCTGCATGGCACGCACCGGGCCGAATTCCAGGGTGTGCCAGCGACAGGCAAGCCAGTGGTGGTCAACGCCATTGTTATCCTGCGGTATGCGAATGGCAAAGCGGCCGAATTGTGGCTTAATGCTGATTTTTTGGGGCTGATGCAGCAGTTGGGGGTCATACCCCAATAACCATGTTCGTAGTAGGCGATTCATCGCCGTTGGCAGGCGATGAATCGCCTACTACGAACGAGAGGGACAAAGAAGAAGGAGAGAGATGATGACGATGGAGATGAATAAGACGACGGTGTATCGGGTTTTTGAGGAGATGATTAACCAGGAAAACCGGGTGGTGATTGACGAACTTTTTGCGCCGGATGTGGTGATTCATGATCCGATGATGGGCACGGCCGTTGGCGCAGACGCCTTTCGCCAGTTGATGAGCGTTTTTGACGCCGCCTTTCCCGGCCATCGGGTGACGGTGGAGCAGGTGTTGGCGGAAGGGGAATTTGTGTCGGTGCTGCATACGCACACGGCCGTACACAATGGCCCCTTTATGGAAATTCCGCCCACCGGCCGGCAGGTGAAAGTAGGTGGCCTGGAACTATTTCGCCTGTGCAATGGCAAAATTGTGGAATTCTGGCGCAAGGATGATGATGTCAGCCTGCTGATGCAGTTGGGGGTGATGCCGGCTGCGTGAAGCCAGCAAGGAGAGGAGTTCGCATCTGAGGATGCGAACTCCTCGTCATAACAATTCAACAACACAAGACCTGACAGGTCTTTGAGACCTGTCAGGTCTGCCAAAAGGAGATTGATTACCCATGACCCAATCGAATTCTCTGACCCACGCCATTGTCATTGGCGGCAGCCTGGGTGGGCTGCTCACCGCCCGTGTCCTCAGCCAGCATTTCCAGCGCGTCACCATTTTGGAACGGGACAACATTCCCGAACAGCCAATGGCGCGCAAAGGGCAACCCCATACCCGCCACCTGCATGGCCTGTTGGCCTCCGGGTTGGAAACGATGACCCGTTACTTTCCTGACCTGCCCCAGTCGTTGATCGCCGGCGGCGCCGTGATGCCTGATTTTGCCCTGGGCATGAACTGGTATACCGGCAGCGGCTACCGCCAGCGTTTTCCCATGGGCGTCAAAGCGACGATGATGAGCCGCCCTTTTCTGGAATCATTGGTGCGGCAGCGGGTGCTGGCTCTGCCCCAGGTGCAATTGATGGACAACTGCGGCGTTAACCGACTGTTGACCTCACCTGACCGGCAGCACGTGACCGGCGTGGAAGTGGAATTGCGTCATGAGGGGAACCAGCTGTTAGAGGTCATGGCTGACCTGGTGGTGGATTGCACCGGGCGCGGTTCACGTGCGCCGCAATGGCTGGCCGGGATGGGGTATGACGCGCCAGCCGTCAGCGAAGTGAAGGTTGATGTGGCCTATGCCACCCGGCTCTTCCGGCGTGACCCGGCTGACCCACGCGGGCAGCAATGGACGCTCATCACCCCGGAAGCGCCCCGCCAGACTCGCTTCGGCGCGATTTTTCCCATTGAAGGCGACCGCTGGATTATTTCGCTGGGCGGCTGGCACGGCGATCACCCGCCAACGGATGAGGCCGGTTTTCTGACTTTTGCCCGTAGCCTGCCCGCGCCGGATGTGTATGAGGTGATTAAAAATGCGGAACCGATTTCGGATATTATTCAGCACAAGTTTCCCTCCAGCCTGCGCCGCCACTATGAAAAGCTGCGCCGTTTTCCCCAGGGTTTTCTGGTGTTGGGCGACGCCATTTCCAGCTTTAATCCCACGTATGGGCAGGGGATGACGTCGGCGGCGTTGCAGGCGGCGAAACTGGACGACTTGCTGACAAAACGAACGCCACCGGAAAAGCTGGCGCTGGCCTTTTTCAAACGGGCGGCGAAGGTGGTTGATATTCCCTGGCAACTGGCGGTGGGTGAGGATTTCCGCTTCCCGCAGACGAGCGGCCCCAAACCGCCGGGCGTGGACTTTATAAACCGCTACGTAGCAAAGGTTCACCGGGCGACACTGCATGATCCGGTGGTTGGCCTGGCGCTGCTGAAGGTGATGAATTTGATGGCCCCGCCGCCCAGCCTGTTTCATCCGCGTATTGTGTGGCGGGTGCTGCGGGGGAAACGGCCGTCAACCGAAACCATACCCACGCTCACCAGCCAGACATCAGTCGGGGATTAGTTGCTTTGTTACCAGACATCCGATTTATTGAAGAAGTCGGATGTCTACTTTTCTGGAGATAACAATGACGGTGGTTTCGATAACAAATTCTGGCGCCCAGACGGCCGTGTCCTTAAACAAAATTCATGGGCTGCTGGCGGTGCAAACGGTGGTGGTGATATTGGTTTCGCTGAACCGGTTGGGGCCGTGGACGACGGGGTATGTGGCGGCCAATGAGTTTTTGCGCTGGGTGGATTTATTGAACATGCTGGCGCTGCCGCTGATCAGCCTGGTGGCGTTTTATCTGCTAAAGAAGGAGGTGGAGAAGGGGGTGTTGGTGGGGCACGGCCGTGTCCATCTGCTGCTCAACCTGGCCTTCATCGTCGGCGTGTATGTGCTGGGCGTGAGCTACGGGGCACACGAGGTGACCAACTATTTGCATGTTCGTTTCTGCCCCGGTGGAGCCATAAACGACTTGTGCCGGATTATCATTTTTAATGATGATGGTTTTTCGCACTGGCTCTTTTTTGCGGGGTTTGTACTGATGAACGCAGCGTTATTGCTGCTGCAAATTATTTTCCCTTATCGCCAGAAAATTGACCGGCGAGATATAATTTTCCTGGTCACTAATGGGCTGTTCATTGGGTTGGGCGTTTTTGCCAACCTGGCGTTTGAGGAGATTGGGCTGGATTTGTATGTGGTGGCGCTGCTGGCTCTGCTGAGTGTGGGAGTTTGGCGGGTATACGGCCGTCAGCCCCTCACCATCTATTACGCCACCGCTTATCTATTTGGGCTGGCGGCGACAGGGGTTTATAAAGTAATTGGGTAATTGAGAGATTGGGAGATTGGGAGATTGAGAGATTAACTAATCTCCCAATCTCATAATCTCCAAAAGGATGAAGTCAATGGCGGCAAACGAATATCAATTTATTACTCATTGGCGGGTGCAAAGTGATTTGGAGGAGATCAGCGAGGTTCTGGGCAATGCGCCGGATTTGGTGCGCTGGTGGCCCTCGGTATATCTGGATGTGCAGGAATTGGCGCCGGGTGACCCGGAAACGGGGGTGGGTAAGGTGATCAGTCTGTACACCAAAGGGTGGCTGCCGTATACGCTGTGCTGGCAGTTTCGGGTGACGGAGAACCGACGGCCGTATGGCTTTAGCCTGGAAGCGTGGGGGGATTTTGTGGGGAGGGGGATTTGGACGTTTACCCAGGATGGGGACTGGGTGGATATTGCCTACGACTGGCGTATTGCCGCCGAGAAGCCGCTGTTGCGCCGCCTTTCCTTCATTATGAAACCGATCTTTTCCGCCAACCACCACTGGGCCATGCGGAAGGGAGAAGAAAGCCTCAAGCTGGAATTGCAACGCCGCCATGCCGCTACCCCCACCGAACGAAACCAGGTACCGCCGCCGCCAACGGCCGTGCTGCACTTTATCAGCCGCAAACAGGGCACAACTTCATCCTGAAACGATGACGGGCAGCGGCATCGTCCACAAAACACGCAGTTTTATCAAGAAGCTCAACTTCTCAAAAGAAGTTGAACTTCTATACCCGGACCGCTTAAAAATCGCCTTCTTTCACATAAGGTACGCTCCACAAAACCACAGACAGCACCACCGCTTTGAACCATGCCTGGTGCATCTTTTCCACCTCATCGGCGCTGTGCCCTTTGGCAGCCAGGAATTGGCGAATGGTGGCGGTGATGGGATAGATAAAGGCAACCATATAGCGGAAATGGATGATGGGGACGGCGTGGACGCCATCGGTCTGGTTTTTCTTCGCCCGGTGGTGGCGTAGGGCGATCTCGTGCTGGTAGTGGAGCCAGGCCTGGTCATACGGCCGTTGGCACAAATCGGCGATCCCCTGCCCAAAGCGCGCCCGCACCATTCCCCTGTTGCAGGATGGCGTTTTTATTATCAATACCAGCCGGGGTGCATTGCTGGATACGGCGGCGGTGATCGAGGGGTTGAAGTCCGGCAAAATTGGCTATCTGGCGATTGATGTGTACGAGGTAGAGGGAGATTTGTTCTTTCAGGAATTGTCCAGCGAAGTAAGGTTGCCCTCTTGAAAAGAAAAGTTCTCTTTCTTTTGCCAACTCCTCTTCAGGTATCCCGTTTCTCGTGGCAAATACAGAGAATAATACGTCGTCTGACGTGAGTTCATACGGCCGTTCAGGTAAAGGTGGATGATGCCTGGAGGGTCACGGCCGTTGCCCCCGTTGGCGAGGTGGCGGCAGACGGGGTTTCCCTGATCAGCGCCATCACCTCATCCAATGACAAATCGGCTTGCACGAAAGCCGCTTCTCCCGCCCACTTTGCCAGCGTCTCGTTTGCCCGCAGCCGTTGTGGTTCTGTTGCCTGCGGCTGATCGCGCAAAAAGGCCAGCGTCACGCTGCCGCGGGCCACATCCCCCATCTTGACCAACAGGCAGGCAATCTCCAGCAAACTATCAAGCACAGCCGGGATTTCCTCTATTTCGGCGGCCAACGCCAGCGCCAGGCGAAACTCTTGCAGCGCCGCCTGCTCCTCTTCCAGCCCGGCGGCAATTTGCCCCAACCGGTAATGCCCGTCGGCCGCCCCCGACAAAAAGCCAATTTCCTGGCTGATCTGGATCGCCTGTTCACAGAAGCGGCGCGCTTCGGCGATTTGCCCCAGCTGCCGGTTTAATTCACCCAGGGTCAGCGCCGCCTGAATAGCGCCATATTGATCGCCCAATTCCTCATAAATGGTTTGCGCCCGACGGCCGTAACCCAACGCCAGCTCATACAACCCCAACTCCCGGCAACTCAGGCTCAGGCCGGTCAGCAGATGGGCTACAGTCTGCCGGTCGCCAGCCAGTTCGGCTACTGACAATCCTTCCTGGCAAAAGGCGCGACATTGTTCATAGTCGGCGGCCATAAAAGCCACCCCGCCCAATTCCAGCAGCGCCACCGCCTGCCCCTGTCGGTTGCCCGTTTCCCGGCGCAGCGCCAGCCCCTCCTCAAGCCATTGCCGCGCCTGTTCCAGATTACCCTGCACCCGCGCCGTGCCCCCCAACTGCCCCAGGACATAGGCCATCTCATCTGGCTCGTTCAGGGTGCGCAAAATTTCCAGGCTGGCCTGTAGCCGCTCTTGCGCCGCCGCATATCGGGAAAGGAAAGAGAGAAAACGACCTTCGCGGGCCATCACCCGCGCATACACCAGGCGCGCCTGGGGGTCGTGTTCGGCAGGTGGTTGCAAGGCCAACCGCGCCGCGCCAAAGCTATCGGCCGCTTCCTGGAAGCGGCTGCGAATGGCCAGAAAATGGTAATAACCATCTATAGCCGCTGCCAGCCCATTGACATCAGGTTGCTCTGTCAACCAGTGCCAGGCAGCCTGGACGTTCTGCGCTTCCTGTTCGATGAGCAATAATGCGGCCGTTTGCTCTTCTCCCGGCAAGCGTCTGGCCTGCCGGGCCAACAGGTCGGCGTAATACTGCGCGTGGCGAGATTGTAACGCCTGTATCTGGCCTGCCTCTGTCACTTTCTCCCAGCCAAATTGCCGCGACAGATCGTGCAGGCGATAAAGCTCCCCGCTGCGTCCCACCAATGATTTATCCACCAAGGCTGCCAGCAACGGCCGGGTGGCCCCCGCTACCTGGGTCGCCGCTTCTAACGTAAAACCACCTTGAAAGACGGAAAGGGCGGCAAAAAGCTGTTGTTCGGCCGGGTTGAGCAGTCCCCAGGAGTAGTCGAAGACGGCGCGCACGCTGCGCTGCCGGGTGGGGATGTCGCGGTAGCTGGTAGCCAGAAAATCGAGGTTGTGGGCAATGGCGTCCGCAATTTCGGCGCAGGAAAAGTGGCGGATGTTGGCCGCAGCCAGTTCCAACGCCAGGGGCATACCGGCGGTAAGCTGGCAGATGCGGATGATGTGGGGCACGGCCGTTGGCTCATCGGCCACAAAATTATGCCGGGCGGCGCGGGCGCGGTTGAGGAATAGCTGAACGGCGCTGTAAGGCGCCGGGTCGGTTGGTGGCGTGGGGGTAGTGGCTGCCGGTGGCGTGGCCGGAAAATCCAGCCCATCCAGCGCCACGCACCATTCCCACTGTATGTTTAGCCGCTCGCGGGAGGTGAGCAGCAGTTTGAGGGTGGACGCCTGTTGCAGTAAGGTGGTCAGCCAGAGGGCGTTGTCCAGCAGTTGCTCGAAGTTGTCCAAAACTAGCAGCAGTTCCCGCTCGTGCAGGTGGGCCAGCAGCTGCGCCGCCGGTTCCTGGCTGCCGCTAAAGGAGAAGCCCATGGCCTGGGCAACGGCCGTGACTAACCCCGTCAACGTCTCCACCCCTTCCAGCGGCACAAAATAGACGCCGTGCAAAAAGAGGCCGCGCTGGCTGGCCTGCGCCGCCGCTTGCAGCGCCAGCCGCGTTTTGCCAATGCCACCCGCACCCAACAGGGTGATCAGGCGACATTCCGGGCGCAGCAGCAGCGCCGATATTTCGGCCAGTTCGGCAATGCGGCCAACAAAGGGGGTGGGCTGCGGCGGCAGGTTGTGGCGCGCCCCTTCCCCGGCGGCTTTGATCCGCTGGTAAAGCGTGGTGGTCTCGGCCGAGGGGGAAACGTCTAACTCTCTGGCCAATACCCGGCGGCAGGTTTCGTATTGGGCCAGGGCGGCCGCCCGCTGCCCGCTGTGGGCCAATGCCTGCATCAATTGGCGATAGGCGGCCTCGCGCCAGGGGTCAAGGGCCAGCAGCCGGGTGGCGCTGTCTATAGCCCGGCCGTATTCGCCCCGCTCCAGGTGATGTCCGGTGACGGTGTGCAGGGCGTGCAGCGCCAGTTCACGGTAGCGGGCGCGCTGCGCCAGCAACCATTCTTCAAAGTCGGGGGCATCACGCACGTAAAAACCGGCCAGAAAATCCCCCTGGTAGAGGGCGGCGGCCTGCTGCAAGGCGGCCATGCGCGCAGGCGGGGCAGTGTCACGGGCGCGGTGCAGGTGGTTCTCAAATTGGGCGACGTCCAGGGTGTGGGGCACGGCCGTGTCAAACTGCACGGCGTCGCGGGTGATGAGCAAATAGGGTTCCAGCAGTTTGCGCAGGTTGGAGAGGGTCTGGCGCAGGTTGTTTCTGGCGTCAGCATCGGCCATTTCTCCCCAGAGCAGGGCGGCCAGAGCGTCGCGGCTGTGCGGCCGGCCGGTGACGGCTAAATAGGCCAGCAGGGCCGGCGCTTTGGTGGAGACAAAACCGCTGATGGGCGTACCCCCCCGGCGGATTTCTGGACTGCCAAATAAATGGATTTCGAGGACGGCCGTCATGGTGTGATGAAGAGCCTAAGGGTTTTCCGAAACCCTTAGGCTCTGGTTCGTTAATGTCTCTTGCAGCCAGACCAGCTCATCTTCACTTAAGGGGACATCGGGTGGCTGGCTGTAATCAATCAGCAGGTCATAGCCGCCCACATCGTAGCAGCGGGTGAAGACGGCCGGTAAATCCAGCACCACGTCCGGGTCAGGTGGGCGCAAGGGGATGCGGCAGCGGGGCAGCCGCTCCTGCAGCGGCACGGCGTAAAACTCCAGGTGTTTGCGCCGGTCGGCGCGGCTGATGGTGATCAAGTAACGCCAATTGGCCGGTTCGGTGATGATGGTATTGCGCGCCAGGACGGTAGGTTGCCCATAACCGAGCAGGTCTATTTCTACCAGGTTGGCTTTGGTGTCCAGTAGTTCGGCTTGTTTTTGCAGGTATTGGTCACAGCTTGCACTGAGCCTGTCGAAGTGGACGTCGCCCACTTTGTTGGCCGGGCTAAGTACCTCAATCACTGTGACCACTTCCCCCGTATCGCGTTGAATGATTTCAATGTAGGGTACGTGCCGCTCTTCATCGAAATAGGTCATAGTTTGTGGTTCGTCGGCCACCATTTCACCGGTGGTAGCCAGCATGGGGGATGGTTCCCGCAGTTGGTGAAGCAGCAAGACATCCGGCACATAGCTGTGTCGGGATTCGGCCAATTGGATGCGTTCCCCAATACGGGCTATATAGCGCGGGCGAATCTGGGGTTGCAGGCTTTCCCGAATGTAGGCAATCAACGATGAGTGAACATCAGGCCATAGGAAGCGATTTTCCAGATAGGGGTCCATACCGGGGAATGGGCTGGGCATCTTAACCTCACTTTTATCAATAAACGATCTCCAAATGATCGCTTTGTATGATGGGCACAGATTAACACAGTTTGAACGAGTTAGCGAGAGGTGAGGAGAGAGAAATGGGCCAACGGCCGTACCGCCATTACAGTTTTATCCTCAGCCTGTGGGCCGAAGGGGACGCGCAGCCCAATGCCCCGCCCGTCTGGCGCTACAGCCTGGAAGACCCGCACAGCGCGCAGCGGCGCGGCTTTAAGGATTTGGCGGAGTTGGTGCGCTTTTTAGAGGAATGGACGGCCGTGCCGCCAGAGGAACCGCCGCTGGATGAATAAAACAATCCGTGAATCCTGCTCATCCGTGTTCATTTTCAGAGGAGACTTCACCGGCTGTCGCCGACCACCATGAATGAAAACGGGACGCCTGTTAACAACATTTTATCCGCGTCATCCGCGTGAATCTGCGTCCTATTTACGAAGGAGAATCACAACATGAGAAATAATTCTACTCATATGGAAGATACAGTGGTGCTTGATGGAGTCGTCACTTCGTGGGATCCGCCCTACTCCTTCACCTGGCGACCGACGAACAGCCCTTTCCCAATTACAGGTGGATGGACCCTGGTTAAGAAAGAAAGCTCGACAGTCGTAACACGATATTCCGACAATCAACTTGCCGGAATCATGAAACTAATGAGCTTTATCATGCTGCCAACGGCCAAACGACAAGTGCGGTTGGAACTCAAAGAGTTGAAACGACTCATCGAAACAGGAATTAAGGTCTGAGATTGCGTACGCAACCGCTAATGTTTTGATATTTCTGAGTGCAGAGACTCTCGCTCAGCCATAAAACAAGCAAAAAGGAGATTTCACAATGGAACGACGAATTATCAACCCTTGGACATGGCAAGATGAGTTTGGCTACGTGCAGGCCAACGAGGTGCGCGGCGCACAGCGCATTCTCTACTGCTCCGGGCAGGCGGCCAACGATGAAACGGGCACGGCCGTACACGCCGGTGACATGCGCGCCCAAATTACTCTGGCACTGGACAACCTGGAGACGCTGCTGCACCAGGCCGGGTTCACCTTTGCCGACATCATGCGCCTGAACATTTACACCACGAATGTAGACCAATTCCTGGAAAACTACGATGCCTTCATCACCCGCCTGGCTGAGGCGGGTTGCCAGCACGCCGGCTCGCTCATCGGTGTGGCCCGGCTGGCGTTCCCGGAGATGATGATAGAGATTGAGGCAACGGCCGTTGCTTAAATAAGTTACAAAAAGTTTTGTGAGCAAACCTGACAGGTTTTAATCGAAACACCGGTTGGGTAACAGTTAGCAAACCTGTCAGGTTTTCCTAAATAAGTTTACATAAGGAGATTTCTACATGAAAAAGTTACAGTGGTGGTTCCGCGTTGTGGGTATATGGTATTTGCTGCTGGTGTTGATGAACATTTACATGATGTTTCTGGGCGACCCGCAATATCTGAGCAGCAACATCCCCTTTCCCACCGACGAATGGGCGCTGCGCGCCTTTGTGGATGGCTGGTCGCCCTTCCTGTTTGAGATGTTCGGCATTGCCACCTTTGCCCTGTGGGCCAGCCGCAAACCGACCAAATACGCCAGCGCAGCCATACTCCTGGTCTGGCTGGAGTTCACACACGGCGTGTTGGATGACATTTTCCTGATTGCCAGAGGGTATGACGCCGGCGGTTACATCGCCTTTATCGTCATTCACTTGCTCATCATCGCCACCGGTATATGGGCTGTGCGGCGGACGGAAGCGGAAACGGCCGTGTCGCCCCAGTTGGCGGTGGGTGACTAGCGGGTGAGGAGGCAGACCTGACAGGTCTCCGAGACCTGTCAGGTCTTGTTATCCAGGAGCAAAGTAATGAAAGTACGGCCGTATATTCTCTCCCTTCTCCTCATCCTGCTCTGCTTGCTGGCCGCCTGCGGCCGCACCACGCCGAACGAAGCCACCATCACCATGAAAGAGATGGCCTTCCAGCAAAGCGAAATCACCATCAAAGCTGGCCAGCCCGTCGCCCTGCGCCTGGTCAACCAGGACGGCTATGCCCACGCCTTTGATATGGACGAATTTGACATACACATGTCGCTGGCGGCCAATGAGACGGCAGAGTTGAGCTTTACGCCAGAAAACCCCGGCCGTTACCTCTTCTATTGCAGCTCACCGGGTCATCACGCCGCCGGCATGGTCGGCACGTTAATTGTGGAACCGTAGCCGTCTGTGCCAACCCTTTTTGCTTCTGGGGCTGCGCTTGATCTATAATCAGCAGACGGAACGGAGTGTGGGCAGCCCCATCCGCAATGGACGGGCAAGATGCACCGAACATCCCGCACTCCTGAAGCATTTCGTATCACTGGCAATCAAGCGCATGGATATAGAAACGCCTTCCAATTTGCCACCCCCAGAAATTTGGTTTCCTTATACCAAGTTGCGGCCGCCCCCGCCTATCCAGAGCAACATCGCTCGCTCTACACTGCAAAAAACATTTACCGATGCCGTATTACAGCACAAACTCACCCTCATTGCCGCCCCTGCCGGTTCCGGCAAGACCGTCCTCAGCGCTTCTCTGGCCCAAAGCGGCATCCCTGTTGCCTGGGTAGCTCTGGATGAGACAGATGACGATTTGCTCCTATATGCCGCTTTGCTGGCAACGGCGTTAGGCACCTGGCTGTCAGATAACGGCCGTTCCTTGCTCACCTTTCTACAAACCGTGCCCAACCTGAAAGACAAAACGGCTCAGCTCGCCGCCCTGCTGATCAACAACCTGCGCCCAACCGACGATGGGCCGCTCGTGCTGATTCTGGACGATTACCACGTCATCAGCGATGCAACCATCCACCAATTCCTGACCCACCTGCTCGACTACCTGCCCGACACGCTGCGGCTGGTCATCGCCACCCGCCACGATCCGCCGCTGCCTCTGCCCCGGCTGCGGGCGCGCGGCCAGTTGGCCGAAATCCGCCTGCCCCAACTGCGTTTTGATGAGGCGGAAACGGCCGTTTTCCTCAACCAGCGCCATTATCTCAACCTGACGCCGGACGAAATCGCCATGCTGCACCAGCAGACGGACGGGTGGGCCGCCGGACTGCAGTTGTTGGCCGCCGTTCTCTCTACCATTGAAGACGCCGCCGCCCGCGCCGACTACATTCAGCGCCTCACCCCGGCCAACCGCTCCATCTTCGACCTGTTGGCCACCGAGGTGCTGGCCCACCAACCGCCGGATATTCAGGAATTTTTGCGGCAAACGTCCATTTTGCCGGAGCTGACCCCGGCCAACTGCCGCGCCGTCACCGGCAATCCCGACGCACCCCGGCTGTTGACAGCCGTTTATCAGCGCAACCTCTTCCTGCGCGCCCTCACCCCGGACGCCTACGGTGGCCCCTTCCGCTACCACGACCTGTTCCGCGACTTTTTGCAGCAGCACCTCAAACAGGAACGGCCGCAGCAGTGGATTGAACTGCACCGGCGGGCGGCAGAAACGGCCGTTAGCGACGAGCAAAAGCTGCACCACCTCACCAGCGCTGAACTGTGGCCAGAAGCCGCCGACCTGCTGGAAACAATGGCCCAATTGGACAGCGAACGGCGCTTCACCCGTAGCAGCGTTGTCGTCGGCATTAAGCGCCTGCCCGAAGACGTGCGCCTGGCCCATCCCTGGCTGCTCTACTTTGTCGCCCAATATTATGCCATTCGCGGCCAGTTAGAAACGGCCGCTCCCTGGCGCGCCCAGGCCGCCGCCCGCTTCCGCGAAACAGGGGATGAACTGGGTGAAATTGAGATGCTGGTCATCAGCGCCATGGTGGACACGCTCGATACAGAGCCGCTCATCGAAGCGTTTCGCCAAAAAGTAGCCACCGCCGGTCATCTGATGCGCCCCGATCATTGGGCAATCTATCATGGCGGAGAACAATGGCATGGGATCGCTCTGCTTGATTGGCCCGCTGTAGAAGAGCATACACAGGCCAACATTCAACGCGCCCTGCAAAGCGGTGATCCCAACACGTTGTCCATGACCAGCCTATCTGTCGGCCCTCATATGCTGTTTTGTAATGGCGGCATGGCCCTGGTGGAGACATTTATCAATCGTGCCCTACCAGTAGCCAACCAGGATGATTTGATCTTTCACCTCTGCACCCAGGGACTTCGGGGCGCGATTCGCTTCTTTCAAGGTCGCCTGGGTGAGGCGGAGCAAACCAGCCGGGAAGCCCACCGCCTGCTGGAAGAAATCGGTGGCCTGGCCTGGGTAGACCATCACGTCTGCTGGGTGATTTTGGTCGTGCTTCAGGCCCGCCGCGCTTACCACCGCTTTGACGACTTTCTGGCTGCCCAGGCCCCACGCTGGCAAACACAGGATACGGCCGTTGCCTACCAGCAAAGCGTTCTCTACTTGCACGGCCGTTCCCTTTGGTTGCGCGGCCGTACCAGCGAAGCCCGGTCTGTGCTGGAGCAAATGCAAGCCCTGGCCGAGCCAACCGGTTACGACCAGGAGGACCAACTGCGCCGTCTGCTGCTCGCCAGCCAGATTGCCATGACCAGAGGTGAAACCGGCGCCGCCAAACAGGATTTGTATCAAGCCATCACCCTGCACGAAAAGGTGCGCCACACCATCATGCTCACCCACCCTCGCCTGACGCTGGCTGCGCTGTACGGCCAGCAAAATCGCTGGCAAGATGCGCTGGATGAATTGGGCTTCGTCATCAAAGAAGTAAAAGCGCGGCAAATGCCTGGCGTCATCCTGCAAGAGGGGGAAAGCATTGTCCCTGTGCTGCGCTACGCCATCGAGCAGGATGTGGAACGCGATATGCTCCAGCCTTTGCTGCAAATTCTACAACCTGATGGTTCCCCACAGATCATTCCCTTGCCCAACTCCGATAATTACCTGACCCTCCGCGAGAGCGAAGTACTGCGGTTATTAGCCACCGGCGTCACCAACCCCGCCATTGCCGCCGAACTTTCCATCACCGAACGCACGGTAAAAGCCCACGTCACCCGCATCCTGGCCAAGCTGGACGCCGCCACCCGTACCGAAGCGGTCAGCAGAGCCAGACAGTTGGGCCTCATCTGATGCCAGATTGGTTCAATTTGGCAAATTGAACCAATCTTTCCCAAATTGTGTACCCCTTCCTGTCCGATTGTGTACCATCGGACAATGTGTCTTTCCCCCTGGTCAGTTACCCTTTCTAACGGTTAAACCGTAGGGCGATTTGGTAAATCGCCCCCAAAAAGAAAGGAGTGATTATGATTGACCAACTTTTACCCCCATACCTGGTGTTGCCGGGCGAAGCAGCCGTTTATGACCAGATGGCCGGTGAAAAAATCCACGTCCTCTTGCCCAAGCAGAAGACAGGCGGCGCGTTTGCCCTATTCATTGACGAAGTGCCCCCTAACGGCGGGCCGCCGCTGCACATCCACCATGATGAAGATGAAACCTTCTACATCCTGGAAGGAGATCTGGTGGTGCAGGTGGCTCAGGAGCGTTTCACTGTGCCAGCAGGCTGCGCCGCTTTCTTGCCTCGCGGTGTGCCCCACACCTTCACCAATCTGGGCAGCGAAGCAGCCCGCGCTTTGGTGATTTTGATGCCAGGCGGTTTGGAACGCTTTTTTGCTGAGGTAGAGCCATTGGTAACACAGGCAGAGCCGGACATGACGGCCGTTCTCACCGTCGCCGCTAAATATGGAATCGAAGCCGTGGGACCGCCCCTGGCCGCGCAGATGAAAAGCAATCAATAAGTTAAGAAAACCCAACCAAATATCAAAACAAAAGTGAGGTATGAAATGACTACAACAATTAACACAATGGTCAAGCAGAATGAAACGGCCGTAGCCATGCGGCCATCTTATGCGCGTTTGGGTGGATGGGCCGCCCTCAGCGGGGGGATCGTTATGCTCATCGGCGCGGCGCTCTATTTTTCGTCGGGGGCGGACCTATGGCTGGCTGTGGATGGTAGTGACATGGCGGCTTATTTAACGGCCGTTGGCGGAGTAAAAACGCAGCTTATTGCCAATCTCACCTTCTGGATTGTGGGCGTACTGATGCTGGGTACGGCCGTAAACGCCCTGGTCAACTTATGTGAGCAGCGGCAGGCGTTGGCCCAGATAGCCAGAGTGTGTGTAGCAACGGCCGTTCCCCTGGCCATCGTCTCTTTCATCGCCATGATGTCCCTGGTAATGCAAATTGCGCCAGACAGTTCGCCCACTTCCCTGGCCATCGCCAACACAGTTGGCTGGATCGGTATTCGCGCCGATGACCTGGCAACCGCGCTGATTATTGGCATTGCCCCGTTGATCATCGCTTTGGCGGCGCGGGGCGAATGGCTGCCAACCTGGCTGGCGCGCTGGGGTTATCTGGCCGGTGTGGTGGGCGTGTTTTCCCTGCTCGTTCTCTACATTCCCGGCTTGAGCCAGCTAGGCTTTATCATTGTCCCGGTAGGCATCGGCTGGATGATTGCCGTTGGCATTTTTCTGCTGCGACGGCGTTAAATCAAGGCGCTCAGCCGGTGCAAAAGCCTGGTTAATGACTGTCGTCATTAACCAGGCTTTTTATTTGGCATAAGAGCGCAAAACGAACAGAGCGATCTGCTAATCCTGCAAATCAGCTTCCCCAATAAACGATCTCTAAATGATGGTTCATTAAACTGGAAACAAAATCGGTTCAAGGAGAGAAAACATGATTGGTAATATTTTAATCTTATTGGTTGTAATTGGCCTGGTTGTCTTGTTTGGCTGGCTCACCTACCGGGCAGTACGCGCCCGGAAGCTGTGGGTGAAGATTGTTGGCGGTTTGGGGGCAGGGCTGCTGACATTGATTTTGGCGGCCGCTGCCTTCTTTGGCGCCAAGGGCATGGCCGCCACCTACTTCCCCGACGCGCCGGATGCGCCCGACCTGACGGTGGCCGGGACGCCAGAGCAGGTCGCCCGCGGTGAATACCTGGTGAACATTGCCTGCGTGGGCTGCCACAGCCAGGTGGGGCCGGATGGTAACCCCACGGGCCAGCATCCGCTCAACGGTGGCTGGAACATCGCCGAAGCTGAAGGGTTTGGTTTTATTGGCGACATGGTGACGGAGAACCTGACGCCGGGCGGCAAACTGGCCGACTACAGCGACGGCGAACTCTTCCGTGTTCTGCGCTACAGCATTGACCAGCAGGGACACGAACTGGGAATGATGTCCTTCTTGCCCTACCGCGAAATCAGCAACGAGGATACCGAGGCCATTATTGCCTACCTGCGCTCACTGCCGCCCGTGCCGACCAATGGCATTACTGGCGACAAGATGAATTTCCTGGGTGCGGTCATGTCTGGCGCCGGTTTGTTTGGGGAAGCGCCGCCGCCCGCGCCAGCCGTTGTCACTGCGCCACCGCAGGGTGTGAATGCCGAGTATGGCAAATATGTAGCCACCTTTGGCGAATGTCGCGGCTGCCATGGGCCAGATGCCACCGGCGCGCCAGCCACCTCGGTCAGCCCGGCTATTCCCAATCCACGGCCGTTTGTCAGCGAGCTTACCCTGGAGCAGTTTACGGCCGTGATGCGCAGCGGCGTCAAACCAGACGGCCAGCCCTTCCCGGAGACGATGCCCTGGCAAAACGCCAGCAAAATGAACGACGACGACCTGGCGGCACTCTATGCTTATTTGACGATGGAACCTTAATGGGAAGGAACGGTACGGCCGTCGGCCAAACAAAAGTAGGAAATAATGGACAGTGTAAACCAACTCCCCAATTTCCGTCCGCCGGGCATCGCCCTGCTGATAACAGTGATTGTTTTTATGGTCGGTGCGTTTTCAGCGGCCTACTTCCGCCAATGGCCGCTGCCCAGCACACCGCTGCAAAAGCTGACCCTGATTGCCAATGACCGGGCAGGCTGGACGGCGCAGGCGATTATTTTTCCGCTGGCGTTTCTGGCAACGGCCGTTATCTTTGCCCTCATCGCCACCCGACTGCCCACCCCCGGCCTGCGCTGGCTGGCTGTGGCGGCCGCCCTCCTCTTTTTCGCCGGTTTTCTCTGCTGGCTGCCCATCAGCATAGACCGGCTACGACTGGGGGCCAACGCCGCCGAGATGATTCGTGCCTATGATCCGGCCGCGCCGTCGGCCATCATGGGCAATGTCAGTGGGGTGTTTTGGGCCAATACGCTCTGCATCCTGGCGGCGCTGGCGCTGATGGGCGCGGCGTTGGCTTTGGCCGATGTTTTGCCCACTTTGGGATGGGTGGTGATGGGTACGGCCGTTGCCAGCACATTCATCAGTGTCTTTATCTGGGGCGATTGGCCGCCGTTTATGAGCTACCTGATTGTATTGATTTTGGCAGTAGGATTGATCAGGGTATGAAATCGTTCGAAATTTCGCACACGGTAGAAAATGGCATTGAGCGCATTGTCTTCACCCCCAAAGAGCGGCGCTTTGCCACGCCGATTGTGATGCAGCATGGCATGTGGCATGGGGCGTGGTGCTGGCAGGGGTGGCAAGAACTGTTGGCCGAATGGGGTTGGGAGAGCCATGCCCACAGCCTGCCGGGGCATGCCGGGTCGCCCACGCAACGGCCGATTCGCTGGTGTACGCTGGGCTATTACCTGGAATTTTTGAAGGCAGAGATTGACCGGCAGCCGCACAAGCCGGTGCTGATGGGGCACAGCATGGGCGGGGCGCTGACGCAGTGGTATTTGAAGGAGCGGGATGATTTACCGGCGGCCGTGCTGGTGGCCCCCTGGCAGTCACACAGCATGGTTGGCCCCATCTTGCAGACCATCCCCCGCGACCCCGGTGGTTTCGCCTTGTGTGGGCTGCATTTGACGACTGCGCCATTGGTGCGCAGCCCGTTCCGCGCCGCGCAGATGTTTATCCACGCAGAAGCCACCCTCTCGCCAGAGGGGTTGCACGAAAGGCTAGGGCCGGAGTCGTTGTGGGTGCTGTTGCAATATAATCCGCTGCAATGGCGGCCGGCGCAGCAGATCAAAACACCGCTGCTCTGGCTGGCAGGAGCCGCCGATACGCTGATTCCAGAAACGGGCGAGGCTCAATCAGCGCGGCATTATGGGGCGACGTATATGGTAGTGCCGGAAGCGGGGCATAATGTGATGATGGAGAAAAGCTGGCGGGAGACGGCCGTGACCATTCACAACTGGCTGGCGGAACGGGTCGGGTAACGGGTCGGGTAACGGCCGTGCATACTCTACCTGTCCAGCCGCAATTGGGATCGCCGGGAATTGACCTGGGGCCTCTGAGACCCTAAGTACAGCATTGCGTTAATTTATTCCGAGTTTGGATTCCAATTTCTGCACCGTATAAGTCCAATTGATGGGCTTGGGTGCTTGATTTTCGC
>JACTMP010000021.1 GCA_014584575.1 Chloroflexota bacterium | reverse complement strand
CAATTCTCAGTTTGGCAAAACCCGGCGATTAAAATCGCGGCAACAAGCAGCGAAGCCGACCTTCGTCGGCTTAAAACAGTCGGCGAAGGCCGACTTTGCTGCTTGTTGGTGCAGATTTATCTGCCGCCGCAAATCAAACTGAGAATTGCTGGCTGGGAATCCGGTAATTCTTGCTGCCGCCGGACGGAATCCAGCGCCTTTGTTCACGACCCACCTTCTGTGGCCAGGCTCAGGCGGAAAAGCAGCACCGTTTCCGCAGGCAGCCGATTCTCGGCGACCAACTCGTCAACAAACCCTTGCCGCCGGAAAAGGTGCAATATATCCGCCACGGCCGTGTCCGTAGATAACAGCAGCAGGATACTGCCCTGGTCGGTCAGGTGGTTGCCGGCCTGCGCCGCAAAGCGATCAATTACATCCGAAGCGCGGAAAGCGCGGTCCAGCATATTCTGTGGTTCACCGGGAAAGTACGGCGGGTTGAAAAGGACCACGTCGAAACGCTCGCCGGGCACGGCCGTGAACAAATCCCCCTGGCGCACCGCTACACAGCCATCTACCTCATTCAAAATAGCATTGATCCGCGCACAGCGCACCGCCGCCGGGTTGATGTCAACGGCGATAACCTGCCCGGCACTCCCCTGCCGCGCCCACTGCGCGGCAAATACCGCCCCCACACCTGACCCCGTGCCCATATCCAGCACCCGCGAACCGGGGGGGATGAGCCGCTCATTAAACGATGTGACCATAAACTCACTGGTCAGAAAAAGGGTGGGGTTAAACACTTCGGGCAAAATGAGAAACGGCCGTCCCCCCACCCGCTCCAATACCAGCCGGTTAAAACGGCGACGCTGCCCCACGTGGAAACGCAGCTTCAGCCATTGCCGCCAGACGATACGCCGTAGATTCATGTTAACCGGCCACCTGCCCCACCACCAGCGCAAAAGTGGCCGGTTCACGCTGACCGCGCAGCCGCGCCAGCCAGGGGCGCGCCGCCCAGCGCCAGCCATACGTCGGCTGGATAAAACGCCAGCGCAGACCCACCTTTTCGGCCAGGGCCGCCAGCCGGGCAAACGTCAGGAAATTTTCATGGGGTGTGGCATTGCCGGTAAAGCCAAACGCCTGCTGAAATTGTTGTTGGCGCTCCTGTATCATTTGCTGCCCACTGCCCCCATCCCGGTAAATGGGGGAATCCATGATGACCACCTGCCCATCGGCCCGCAAGACGCGCAGCCCTTCGCGCAAGGTGGTTTCATAGCTGGCGGCATAATGCAGCGCGCCGTTGTAAATGAGCAAGTCGGCCTGGATTGGGGCCAATGGCAGATAGTCAAATTCGGCCTGCACGGCCGTAAACGCCGCCTCATACTGCCGCCACACTCCCAGGCCATCATGGGCATTGGTGAGCAAATCAATAGCCGCCACCTGGTGCCCGGCCAACGCCAGCCGGTTACTCAGCCAGCCATTGCCCGCGCCCATATCCAGAATGTGCAACGGCCGTGCCCTGGCTTTTATCATCGGTTCCACCACCTGCGCCTGCAACGCCTGGTAGCTGCGCGCCCGGATATGCCAGATTTCCCGGTGGGCGCCGGTGGTGACAAAAGGCAGGGTGCGGTAATATGCGGCCGTAGGGCCGCCCCAGCCTTCGGCCTGGCGCACCGTTTCATACTCCTGTATAAATTGTTGAAAATAGGCAGCCCGTTCCGGCAACAAAAAGCGCCAGATGCCCGCTTCACAGGTAAAAGTGAGACGATCCTCCGTACACTGGTAAGCAGCCTGCGACACGGCCGTCAGCGGCCCCCGGCAGCGTGGACAGGCAAAATTAAAAGCAGTCATCGGTACGGTGGGCATGGGCCAGACTGTATCACAAAACAACGCAACGCCGTATCTTGAGGGCGCCATACAGATGGCGCAAAAAGCCAAAATTCCGCTTCAAGCGGCGGCGCGGCGTGAACATCTCTTGCCGCACCGCCTGGCTACCTGGGCCAATGATACAAATGAGGGAAATATCATTGGGCACAAAACAATGGGGCGTCCAGGGCCGGAAATCGGTGCGTGTCCATAACGAGTGATGGCGTTCATAGGGATTGGCAAAGGCGGCCTCTTGGGGAATGAACCAGCCCGGCGTGCTAATCAGCAGGTTGTGTCCACGCTGCAAACAATTCTGCACCAGCGTCTCCCCTATATCACGGGGAAAATGTTCCAATACATCAATCAACAGAATCAGGTCATACGTCTCTGGCAGGGTGGGCAAAAGTGTGAGGGCGTCACCCACATACACGGTGTCGTAGATGAACTCATGCAGGGGTGTCAGGTAGTCGGCGAACGCTTCGATGCCATCAATCCGCCGCTGCCAGGTGTGGTACTGTTCACGGCCGTCGTGCAGCTCCAAAAATTCCCGCGCCAATACCCCATATTTGCCAAAACCTACGCCCACATCCAACATGCTTTGCGGGTTGATCAGCATAATCGCTTCTACAATCTCATTAAGTTGGTGCAGGTGGCTGGTGGGCATGGTCGGACTGTACCACAAAAGGAAGGGGTGGGGTACGATAGAACAATCGTGATGGGTGCGATCGCACCCATCAACCGAACGACGGAGAGTGACTTATCACCCGATGGTTCCCGCTTTTCCTTTTTTTGATAGCTCTGCTGGTCAGGTTCACGGCCGTTACCCTGACCCAATTTGACGGGCTGTATGGGCAAGACTCCTTTGCCTATTTCCATTATGCCCTGGCGCTGCGGCAGGCATTAGCAGCCGGGGAACTGCCACCGCCATTCTTCTGGCCCATGGGCTATCCACTGCTGGTGTTATTGACCAGCCTGTTTACCGGGGCGCAGCCCCTGGCCGGGCAGTTAAGCAGCATACTGGCCGGGGCCGCCATTGCGCCGCTGGTCTATCTGCTCGTCCGCGCCTACCACCCGTCAGCGTATGGGGGCGGCATTGTCGCCGGATTATTGGCCGCCACAGCCGCCCAACTCATGCTTTCCAGCCTGTCGGTGATGGCGGATACGGCCGCCCTGTTTTGGGCCACACTATCCGCCTGGCTGATGGTGCGGTATGTGAAACGGCCGTCGGCCCGATGGCTGGCAGCGGCGGCGGTGACGATCTCCCTGGCTACCCTGACGCGCTGGGTGTATGGCCTGCTGGTGATTCCCTGGGGCGCAGCGGCCTGGCTGGCCTGGCGGCAGGCCGGTTACTCGTGGCGGCAAATGGCGGCGGCGGCAGCGACGGCCGTAGCCATTGGCCTGGCGCTGCTGACCTTGCATCTGGCGGCTGACCTGGGGCGCGGCGAATCGTCTTACACCGGCGACTTGCAGGTGTATAGCTGGCATCCGTCATACGCTTTTCAGCGGGAGGTGGTGAACAGCGACGGCCGTTTCCGCTACGAATATGCCACCGGCTACTTTTACGCCCGGCCCGCCTTTCATCCGGCCTACATCTTTCCCCTGCTGGCTCCGTTCTGGCTGATGGGGTTGTGGGCGCTGCGGCGGCAGCCGCCGGCCCTGGTGGTCTTGCTGGTGGGGTGGCTATTGACCGTTTACCTGTTTTTGGCGGGGGTGCCCTGGCAAAACTGGCGTTTTCCCCTTTCCTTCTTCCCACCGCTGCTGGTATTGGTGGGCCTGGGGTTTGACTGGCTGTGGCGGCAATTGGCTGCTCGCTGGCGACCTCTTTTGTTGGTGTATTGTGCGCTGGCCTTGCTGGGCAGCCTGGCCTGGGCGGTGCGGGATGTGGGCAATTTTGCGACCTGGGCTAATGAACGGAAGGAAACGGCCGTGACCATTGCCGCTGCCCTGCCCCCAGACGCTATCCTCATCGCCTTTGACCTGACGGGCACGTTGCAGCATTACACGGCCGTAGATACCCGCGAGATTTTCAACCTGACCGAAACTGACCTGGCCGAAATTGTGGAAACAGGCAGTCCCGTTTTTCTGCTGCTCAATCCCGACAATATCCAGAGCCAATGGGCGGGCAAAAGCCCGGAACGCAATTTCACCTGGCTGCAAACAGAGGCCAGATTGACGCCAGTGACCACATATGGTTCTTTGGTTTTGTATGAAGTTGAGATTGAGAGATTGAGAGATTGAGAGATTGTACAATCTCTCAATCTCCTTCTTCTTCCATGAAAGGTCCCTACCACATCGCCCTCATCGTGCCCGGATTTAGCCGGGATGTGGATCATTGGGCCATTCCGGCGCTGCAAAATCTGGCCTGTTACCTGGCGCAGGAGCATGAGGTGACGGTGTTCAGCCTGCGTTATCCAGAAGCAGGACTTTACCGTTTTGGCGGGCTGACGCACATCGCCCTGGGCGGTGGGCAGCGGGGTGGGGTGTATTCGTTTTACCTGTGGCAAAAGGCAGTACGGGTGATGATACAGGTGCATCGGCAACGGCCGTTCCACATCCTGCACGCTTTTTGGGCCGACGAACCGGGGCTGACGGCCGTCCTCGCCGCCCAACTTCTCAAACGACCGGTCGTCGCCAGCATTGGTGGTGGGGAACTGGTTTACTTCCGTGACCTGGGCTATGGCACACAGGCCACCCGGCTGCGGCGGAACATCATTCGCCTGGCGCTGCAAAGGGCAACGGCCGTGACCGCCGGTTCACGCTACCAACTGGCCCAATGCCAGGCACATGGCGTCGCCGATGAGCGGTTGCATCTGGCCCCGTTGGGAGTTGACATAAATCTGTTCTGCCCGCAACCCACACCAGATTGGCAACAGCCCACGCTCATTCAGGCAGCTTCCCTTGTTCCCGTAAAGGATCAGGTTTTGCTGCTGGAGGCGCTGCGGCGGGTGCAAACGGCGAACCCGAAGCGGCTTCGGGCCGTGCCCCCGATTCATCTCATCCTCGCCGGGGATGGCCCCCTCAAAAATGAGTTGCAGCAGCTTGCCGGGCAATATGGTCTGGCTGAGGCCATCACCTGGCCGGGCAAGGTGGCTTATCCGGCCATGCCCGCCCTCTATCCACAGGCGCACCTGTATGTGCAAACCTCCCGACATGAATCACAAGGGGTGGCGGTGCTGGAAGCGTTGGCGTGTGGCCTGCCGGTGGTGGGCACGGCCGTGGGCCTTCTGCCCGAAGTCGCTGCCCGCCCCCCGACCCATGACGCCGCCACCCTGGCGGCGCAAATCATAGACATTCTGACCGACAAAAAGGAGTATGAATCCTTACGAGAGGTGGCGCGGGCTACGGCCGTCGCTCGCTACAGCCTGCCCCACACCGCCCATACCTTTGCCCAACTCTACCAGGATTTAATTGCGTCCGGCTAAACTCTGGAGTGCCTGTTCGTAGACAACGGCCGTTTTCTCCGCCGTTTGTGCCCACGTAAACTGTTTCACCCGCTCCAACCCCTTTTCCTGCAACATGCCACGCTGGTTAGCGTCCATCAATAGAGTGTGCAACCCGTCGGCCATCTCGCTCACGTCATGGGGATCCACCAGCCAGGCTGCCTCACCACACACCTCCTCCATCGCCGTCTGGCGGCTGGTGAGCACCGGCGTACCGCAGGCCATCGCCTCCAACGGCGGCAGGCCAAATCCCTCATACAACGACGGAAAGGCAAAAACCGTGGCCAGCGAATAGAGGCCGGGCAAATCAGCCTGCGACACATACCCCAGGTAATGAACAAAACCAGCCAGCCCCACCTGCGCCGCCGCCTGCTGCAACTCATCCAGCAAACGGCCGTTTGGCCCCACCAGGCACAGATGCGCCGGCGTACCCATCTGGTGTAACTGGGCCATCGCCTGGATGAGCCGGTGGATATTTTTGCGCGGCTCAATGGCGCCCACATAGAGGATAAATTGGGGCGGCAGGTTGTACTTTTTTTGCAGCCGCTCCTGCTCTTGCGCGTCGGTGACAGGCTGGAAGGCATCGGCCACCGCCAGGTGAATGGCATGGACTTTTTGCGGCGGCAGGTGCAGCACGCGCATTAGATCGGCGCGGGCAGATTCCGAATCGGTGATCACGGCCGTTGCCTGCCGCGCCACCAGCGGCAGCAGCAGCCGCAAAGCCAGCAGCCGTGACCAGGGATGATGGCGGCGATACAGAAACAGCGAAGCGTCGTGAATCGTGGTCACGTAGGGCATCACGTGCCAGACAGGTGCGGAGTTGTTGGGAAAATGACACAGGTCAGGCTGCGCCTGGCGGATAGCGCCGGGCAGCTTCAACTGCATCCACAACCAACGGCTGCGGGGGAAGTAACCATTGGCCAAACTGGCGCCGGGCACAGTAAAGCCCGCCAGCGGCCGATTGCTGAAAAGGGTAAATTCCCACTCTGGCCGTGCCTGCGCCAGGTGTGTCACAATTTGTTCGGTGTAATGTCCTACGCCCGACCGGTTTCCCAGCATCGGGGTACACTCAATTCCAATCCGCATAACCATGTTTCTCAGCCGCCCACAAGCCTGCCAACAGCCAGAATAATAAGCCGGTGGCATTAAATAGCAAGAAGAAATCCAGAAAACCGTGAACCAGAAAAGCCAGCAGCCCGGCAGTAATAGCCAACGACCACATGGTGGTGGGCCGCCGCCCTATATGCCGCAGCAGATCTATCACCAGACAGAACAGCCAGACCAGGAAGGGGATTGCCCCCAGTAAACCCAGCGAAACCAACATTTCCAGATACCAGTTGTTGGTGTGTATGGTGTCGTTCAGGCGAGGGTCGCCCAACCGGGGGCCGTAGAGCAGGCGGAAGTTATCAAAGCCGATGCCCAGCCACGGCCGTTCCTGCCACATCTGCCAGCCCAGCGTCCATAACACGCGCCGGTTTGGAATGGGGGTGCTGTAGTACCATCCGGGCCGTGTCGTTTCCGTGGGGGTCACGGCCGTGCCCGCTTCCGGCGGTGTCACGATCACAGTGGTGGCCGCAAAACGGCCGCTTTTGCTGCCAAACCAGGTGACATCCTCCTGAACCACATCCCAATACAGGTTATAAGCGCCCGGTTGGGCCGGGGCGCGCACGGTTACAGATAGTTCCACCTGTTGGCCGGGTATCACCGGGCGAGGAAAAGGCCAGCGGGGCTGCCCATGATCCTGCGCCGTCTCCTGGTGTACCCAGCGCGCCCCCAACAAAATTGGTGGTGTAGCCTCGCTGTGCCAGATGAGCTTGCCCTCGTTAACGGCCGTGACCATCACCCGCACCGATTCATTAGCGGCTAACGTCAGTGTTGTCGGCGCCTCCAATTCGGCCAGATACCATTGATCCTCATTGCCACTTTGCAGCCGCAGTCGGAAAACGGTACTGGAAGCAAAATTGCTCGCCGCCAAGAGACCGGTGAGCAGCGCCAGCAACAGCCACCAGGCGCTCATTTGCCGCCAATGGGGGGGCTGCCGCAGCCATAACCAGACCGCCAATAATAGACTGACCAGCAAGATCGTGGCAAAACTGGCCCGGCTAAAGGTCAACACAGTGGCCTGCACATAGAGGATCGTGAGCAGCGCCAGAAAGAGCAGCCATAACCGGCGGCGGGTTGCAGCCATGTGGCCCGAAGCGGCCACGGCCCAGGCCAGCGCCAACAAAAAGGGCAGCGTGGCCTCAATGAACATGGCCGCCTGATTGGTATAGTCGAACGGGCCGGTGAGCCGGATGTATTGCCCGACGACTGTCACTTTCCCCCGAAACAGCGAAAGCCAGGGCAATTCCTGGTAGCTATAGCTCTCCCACATGCCGATGCCCGCAGCCAGGAGGCCGCCTGCCAGCAGGCCTATCACGACCAGGTAGCCATCACGCCGCTGGTGAATGATTTGCAGCGTCAGCAGCGCCAGCAAGAGGCCGCTCGTCAAGCGCAGGGCGGCTTTGAAGGCGTTGGCCTGGTGAGCGGGGGCCATCAGGGCGGCCAGGAACAGCGCCAGGCCAAAGGGCGCCAGCCACAGCCAGTATCGGTCGGGCCAACGCAGGCGGGTGCGGGTAAACAGGAGGGTCACGGCCGTGACCAGCAACGTTACCCCAAACAGTAACTCCACATTGGTAATGCTTATCGGCCCAACCTGCCACAGCGGTTTGTCCAGTTCAAACGGCAGGCTAAAAGCCAGCAGGGTCAGGCAGATGACAGGCAGACGGTGCAATAGTCGAGACATGATCATAGCGCTTCAGCCCCCTCAGAGATAGGGGTCTCCAGGCGAGGGGTGGTGAAGTATAAAGCAAGCAGACAGGCGATGAACAACAGACATTCGGCCAGGATGAGGGAAATGGCCGGGCCGGTGATGCCGTAGATGGGGATGAGCCGCCAGCAGAGCAGGGCATGAACGGCCAACATGCCGCCGTTGAAAAAGGTCAGGTACGTTTGCTGGCGGCGGGCAATCAGGTAATGGGTCAGGCTGTAATTGGCAAATGCGGGGATGAGGGCCAGCGCCAGGAGTTGCAGCACCGGGATGCCAGGGGTGTAGGCACGGCCGTACAGCAGCGGTATGATCCAGCCTGCTACCAGCCAGAAAGCAACAGCCAGCAGCAGCCCGCCCCCGGCCAACAAGCCGCTGACGCGCCAACCCAGGCGGCGGGCATGGCGGCGGTCTTGCTGCCAGGCCAGGGCGATGGCCGGGAAGACGGCCGCCAGCAGGGACGCGGGAATGATCTGCATTGGTTCCACCAGCCGGGCGGCGGCGCTGAATTGGGCCACGGCCGTTTCCCCCATCTGCGCCTGCAATAACAAGACCGCCAGCCGGGTATAGGCGATGGAGAGGAAAATGGCGATGCCTAGCGGCAAGGCGTGGCGCAGCAAACGGCCGTAGGTGTAATCCCCCAACACCGCATCGGTCACAGGGCGGGACAGGTGTTGCAGCCAGCCGCTTTGCCGCAGCCGGTACAGCCCCACGCCGGTCATGGTCAGAATAGCGGCCAGGCCGGCCAGCGCCAGGCCATTGACGCCGCCGCCTCGCCACAGGATCAAGAGACCTATGACGGCCGTCATCACCCGCGCCGCCCCCAACAACCACGCTTCCTGCGCCAGCGCCTGCTGCCCGCGAAAAATGTAGGCCACAAATTCCAGATAGGTATTGCTCAACTGCATCAACCCCAACAAGATCAGGCTCAGGCGGGCCGCCGCCGGTTGCCGGGCCGTCGTCAGCAGCAGCCCGGCCAACACGATGACGCTTAATCCAACTTTCAGATGGAGGGCCATACGCGCATAAGGTTGGGCAGCACGGCCGTGGACGGCCACTTCACGCGCGGTGAGAACCTGCAACCCCATATCCGCCACCTGCGCCCACACCAGCCCCAACGCCAGCCCGTAGCTGTAGAGACCAAACCCGGCCTCGCCCAACCGCCGCGCCGCCAGGATGACCAGCGCCAGCATTGCCAAACGCCCCACCAGTTCGGAAGAGAGCTTTGTCAGGGTATTTTGCGCCAGGCGGCGGTAGAGGCTAGAGGTGAGCAAGGTGGTTTACTTCCATTGAGATTGGAGATTGGAGATTAGGAGATTAGGAGATTGGAGCCAGCCCAATCTCTCAATCTCCTAATCTCACAATCTCTTTATCTCCTGCCTCCCAAACTATCAGGCCAGGGTACAGACCAGAGGGCGGCGGCCATGCCGAACAGGATCGCCCCCTGCATAGTGAACGGCGTTGGTTCCGGCTGGAGCAGGCCGATGAGGATGATGGCTACCCACACGGCCGTCTGCGGAGCGAAGTGGCGCAGCAGGTCGCGGCGCAGCAGGGGCGCCGCCAGTACCCAGAGCCAGCCCACAAAACCGAACATGCCCAATTCGGCGCCAACCAATAGGGGGGTTACGTGAACCAGCCCGGCCAACGGATGCAGTTGGGCGGCAGCCAGGCCATACTGCCCCAGGCCCACGCCGCGCCAGGGATTGTTTAACATGAGCTGCCAGGCCAGCGGCGCATCCCGCAGCCGTTCGGATAAGGACAAAATCTCCAGGGCGTCAGTGGGGC
The DNA here is from genome assembly GCA_014584575.1 of Chloroflexota bacterium. Lineage (GTDB taxonomy): Bacteria > Chloroflexota > Anaerolineae > Promineifilales > Promineifilaceae > CAADGU01. The sequence goes on along the minus strand of JACTMP010000021.1, from coordinate 64,326 downwards.
GAGAAAAGCGGCCAATGACGAGCGGCCCATACGCCAGCGCAAACAGCATCGGCCCGGCCAGAATGAGGCCGGTGAGCAGCAGATGGGTGCGCGCCGGGGGGAAGGTGGACGGCGAACCCGGAGCGGCTTCGGGCCGTACCTGCCCACGCCGTGTTACCCAGGCCGCCACGATGTAAACGGCCGTGCCCGCCAACCAGGCCAGCCAGGCCGAACGAGACAGGCTGACCAGAATGCCCATCATGCCGCCGATGAGCGCCAGCCACACCACCGGCCGCAGCCAGCCGGTGACGGCATATCGAGCAGGCCAGAGCATCAACCACAGCAAGACCAGCTTCCAACCCAACCGATTGGGGTGGCTGTTCAGGCCGTATGCCCGCAGCCAGGGTGTTTCGCCGTTCATTACCACGCTGATGCCCCTGGCGAACGGGGTCAAAGCCGGTTCGCCCAGCCAGGCCAGACCCAGTTCACGTTGCAACCCAAACTGGGCCAGGGCGACCCCCGCCTGCCCCATGATCACCAGGGCAATGACGACGAGCAGGCCATGCCAGGGAGCTTGCTGCGGAAAGAGGTTGATCAGACTGAGGTACACCAGCCAGAGCAGAAGCAGCATGAGTACGGCCGTGTGCCATTCCCACACAACCACATTGATGACCGCCCATAGCGTCAGCGCCGCCAGCGGCCCTGTGACGCGCCATGTCCCCCATGACCAGCCGCCGGTTCGCCGCGCCAGCCACCATTGCCCGGCCAGTCCAAACACCAACAACAACGGCAGCAGCGCCAGCGGGCCAACCTGCCAGCCGCCAGCCAGGATCACACCGCCCCAGGTAAATGGCCCTTGCTGCCCACCCTGGGAATGGCTCAACAGCGCCAGGAGCAGAAACAGCAGCCAGGCTGCCCGCATACCCATCAAGAACCAGGTGTGAAAAGTGGTGCGGCTGCCCCAACGGCTGCTGGTGGTCACGGCCGTGGCCGGTGATGTGACGCTTTTGTCTGAGTTATTGCTTGCATTCAATCCTGCCATCTTAACTACTGCCTGTGGGCGTCTGTCATGCGGGTGATTATATAACCATCTGCCTAAGGTACGTAGTTGTGGCTTCTGCCGGTACTCCCCACACCGGGTTTGATTTGTTCTGGCTCTACCTTGTGTTATAGTGCCGGGCGCAGAGATTTGATGTGGGCGGCTGGCCCGCCACTGGCTTACAGACGAGGGATGATGAACTTACCGGAGAATCAGATCACGGCCGTGACATTGGGCATCATGCAGGATGGTGGGCTGCCCCACGCGGGCTGCCGCTGTGCCCGCTGCGCCGCCGCTTTTGCCGATCTGTCCAAAGCTGAATACGTCGCCTGTTTAGGGTTGGTGGATAATCGGGGAAAGGAAACGGCCGTTTACCTTTTCGACGCTACGCCGGACATCAAATATCAGTTGAACTTTTTGGCGGGGGTTTTGGGGGGGCATCCCATACGGCCGTCTCGCCTGCGCCCGCCCGACGGTATTTTCCTGACCCACGCCCACCTGGGGCATATTGGTGGCCTGCCCCAACTTGGCCCGGAAGCGATGGCAATTGCCCAATTACCCATCTACGCTTCCCGTGAATTGGGTCAACTGCTTTTGGAGAACGCGCTCTGGCGTCCGTTGGTGAACAATTTGCGGATTGTGCCGCTGGTGGCCGGGCAAACGGTGGATTTAGCGGCGGATGTGCGTGTCACGGCCGTGCCCGTGCCGCACCGTGATGAATGGGGCGTGGGTACGTTTGCCTTCCTCATCCAGGGGCCAAAGCGCCGCCTGCTCTACCTGCCGGACATTGACGATTGGGCGCAGTGGCCGGAAGCGGAAGCGGTTTTAAGCAGCGTGGATGTGGCCCTGGTAGACGCCAGCTTTTACAGCCGCGAGGAATTAGGGGGGCGCGCGCCCGTTGCCCATCCGCTCATCCCCGACACCCTCGCCCGCTTTGCCCACCTGCCCACACAACTGGTGCTGACTCACCTGAACCATACCAATCCGGTGCTGGACGAGGGGAGCGCGGAAAGGACGGCCGTACTCCAATCCGCCGTCCACATCGCCTTCACCGGGCAGCAATTCCCTTTGTAGCCAAATCCAGCTTGACAGTTCCCGACTTGCTTTGTACTATATTGATTAGTAATTCATCTAATTGTATTTGCGATGGAGATTTTTAGAATGGACGAATCAGAATATACGGCTGCTTTTGAAGGCATTGTGTCCGACCCATCCTTAACCGAGATGGAAAAGTTGGTGCGCGCCTTTCACCTGACGACGCGCCAGTACATCGGCCACTACAAACATGATGCCGAAATCGCGCGGGCGATGGGGGACAGGGAGACGGCCGTGCGCGAGGAAATGAAGGCCGGCATGATTGAAGCGGCGCGGGGCATGTTTGGGCATTGTTATTTGCGCATCACCGGCAAACGGGGGAATTGGTGGAATGAGTAGGCCGAGTTACGAAGCCAATCTGGAAGAGCGGGCGCAGCTTTTCAAAGCACTGGGCCATCCGGCGCGGCTGCTTATCCTGAACCTGATCCAGGCCAGGCCACGCCACACGGAAGAACTGGCGGCTATTCTCAATTTGCAACCGGCTACGGTGTCGCACCATCTGGCCCAGCTCACGGCCGTTGGCCTGCTGACCAGCGAAAAAGAGCAGTATTACCAGATGTATTCCCTGATAGGGACGGCATTGCAGCGTTCGTTGGCCGATCTGGTAGCGTTGGCCGAACCGGGGCTGGCCACGGCCGTGGCCCCCGACGCTTATCGTGACAAAGTGTTGAGTGCGTTTTTCCGGCACGGCCGTTTGCGCCGCATTCCCACCCAACAAAAGAAACGGCAGGTCGTCATGGAAAAACTGGTGGAAGAATTTGAACTGGATCACGATTACACCGAGCAAGAGGTCAACCGGATATTGATTGAATTCCACGACGACGTAGCTACTTTGCGCCGTGAACTGGTTGCCTGCCACCTGATGACCCGTGCCAACGGCATTTACCGCCGGATTCAGACCTGACAGGTTTGCCAAACCTGTCAGGTCTTATCACTCATCGGCAGCCGCACCACAAAACAGGCGCCCATGGGTTGGGGCACGGCCGTGATCTGCCCCCCATGCGCCTGCACAATCTGCCGGGCAATGGCTAACCCCAACCCACTGCCGGGGTATGCGCTGACTGCCTGTCCCCGATAAAACCGGTCAAATAGCTGTTCCCGTTCTTCTGGATTGAGGCCAATGCCGTTGTCACACACCTGCAACACCGCCCACCCCTCCTCTTGCCAGAGCGAAAGAAGCACTTCCCCATCTGTGGGCGTGAACTTGAAGGCGTTGTCCAGCAAATTTTCCACCACCCGGCTGAAATTTTCGGCGCTGCCCGCGATGACGAGAGGAGACGTTGGCAAGTCCACGCTAAAAGTTAGCCCGGCCTGTTCTGCCTGGGCAGCATACTGTTCGCTCTGGTCAGACAGCAGCGCCGTCAGGTCTACGGGCACGGCCGTGACCCCATCCAGCCCACTTTCCAGCCGCGACAGGTGCAGCAGGTGGTCGTTGAGATGTTGCAAACGCAGCGCCTGCGTTTGCGCCTGAGTAATTGGCTCATTGGCCGGGGATGTTTTGGCTGCCAATTCCAGATTGGTGCGCAGGGCGGTGAGCGGCGTGTTCAGTTCATGGGCAGCGTCGGCCACAAACTGACGTAGGGTGGCAATCGTTTCTTCGATGCGGCCGGCCATCTCGTTGAAAGTGTCACCTAGCTGGCGGAGTTCGTCGGGGCGGCTAATGTGAGCACGAGATTGCAAATCGCCGTCGGCCATTTGCTGCGTCACGGCCACCAGTTCACCAATGGGGCGGCTCAGGCGGCGGCTCATCAGCCAGCCCACGGCCGTGGCCATCCCCACCGCCACTACCGCCGCCACCACGATCCCCCAGGCCACACTGCGCAGCACCGCTCCGCCAAACGCCGGCCCTTGCGACAATCGCACCGAGCCGCCATTGATAGTTTGCTGTAATTCCTGATTGGAACGCGCCAGGTTGTTGCCGGCTTCGTAGCTGTTGGGCGTCTCCAGGCGCAGCAGGGGCGCGGCAAATCCGGCGGCCGTACCCAGCCCACCAATGTCACCGCTAACCGATGATTCGGAGGTGAGACGGCCGTTTTCCCCTTCCAGCACCAGCAGCGACGTAAATGCCGGGGCGTCATCGGTGCTGTCTACAGTCTGGCTGAGGGATTGGCGGGCGCTGCCGGTGTCAATTTGCAGCGACAGGGTAGCGATGGCCTGCAAATCGCGGGGGTCTTGGGAACTGGCGAGCAGGTTGCCAGCTTCATCATACACATCAATTTGCGTTTGGGTCAGATAGGCAAAGGTGTCAAGCTGAGAGGGCAGCAGATTGTCCGCGCCGGACTCCAGAATTTGCTCCACCACCTGGCTGATGGCTTCCATGTTGTTCTGCAAATAGCGCTGCTCTTGCCAGGTGTAATAACTTTGCAGAGTCAGCAGCAGAACCAGGCCGAGGGCCACGGCCGTAATAAACGCAATCGCCCCATAACTCAGGGGCAGCCACCAGCGGAGGGAGGAGAGTTTCAAAGCGGACTCCTGGGGGGGTAATCGGTAATCAGTAATCGGTAATCGGACGAAACCGATTACCGATTACCGTTCACCGATTACCGAATGGGTTCATACACCAACACATCGGCCACAAGCTGTCCGTTCTGTTCCGTGCCCCAGACGCGGACGATCATGTTTTCGCCGATGGCGTCCAGGCTGGCGGGGGCGATGGTGCGGGCGATGGTTTTGTGCCCGGCGGTGATGTCTTCGGGGGTGATATGGGGGCTGGCGGTGGTGTCGGCGTACACGGCCGTATCCTCCGTCACCAGCACCGTCAGCTCATTCCCGCCATGTGTGGCCTGGACGGTGGTAGTGGGTTCTTCGTCGTTGACCCGTTCCACGGCTACACTGACTTCAATCGGCCCGGTGCCCAGCGTCAGCGTATCGCCAATTTGCCCCAGAAACAGGCCCAGCGCGGCGGGAGCGGTGGCCGGTAATCCGGCCGCTTCCGCAAAGGAGACGCGCACTTCGCCGGAGAAGCTCTCGCCGTTGACCACTTCACTGACAGCCAGCACCATTTCCGGCTGGCCGCTGTTTGTCTGGGCAACGGCCGTTGTGCTCGGCGCGAACAGTTGCCACATGGCAAAAGCCGCCACCGCAACCAGCAGCCCTAATCCCAAAACACCAATAACCAAATTTTTTGTGTTCATATTTTTACCTCCATACGATTACACAGTTTTTGTAAGACGTGATCACGTGATGGTGGTAGATTACCTGGTCGAGGTTTCATGGCGATTCCGGCCAGGTTACAGTGTTGTAATCAGGCGGTAACCAATGCCGGGCACGGTGAGGATGAGGCTGGGGCGGCTGGGGTCTGGTTCTACTTTTTCGCGCAGGCGGCGAATGTGGACGTTTACGGTGCGTTCGCTCTCAATGTCGCCGCTGTCCGGCCAGACGGCCGTCAAAATCTGTTCGCGGCTGAGGGCCTGCCCGGCGTGGCGGGCCAGATAAACGAGCAGCCGGTATTCGGTGGGGGTGAGGTTGAGCCGTTCCGGGCCGCGCAGCACTTCGGCCGTGTCCAGGTTGATGGTGAGGTCGGCGATGGGCAGCAGGTTGCCTACGGCCGTACTCGCCAGATCACCATACGCCCGCCGCAGCAAGGCCCGCACCCGCGCCACCAGTTCGCGCAGGCCAAACGGTTTGGTCATGTAATCATCCGCCCCCATCTCCAGGCCAATCACCTTGTCAATCTCTTCCCGCCGGGCGGTGAGCATCAGAATAGGCTGGCGCAGCCCGTCGCGGCGCATCTGGCGGCAAAAGTCAAATCCGGAACCATCCGGCAGGCGCACATCAAGGATGATCAGATGAGGTTGGTGGTTGTGGGCAAAGTGGAGACCGTCACGGCCGTTGTTCTGCCATGTCACCGTATACCCTTCCTCGCGCAGCCCGGCCTGCAAGCTCTGGGCAATCGCCGGGTCATCTTCGATGAGGAGGATGTGGTGAGGAGACATACTACATCGTCGTGCGCACCTGCGCCTTGGGCGGGGCGGAGGCCAGGAAGTCTTGGGCGAAGCGGTCGGTGTATTGGGCCAGCAGGTGGGCGACACGGCCGTGATCCGGCGACGCCACCAACAGCCCGGCGTGGTACTCCTTCTCCAGCCGCCACACAATTTCCGGGTCGTTGTAGGGGGAAAGGTCGGGGTGCTGCTGCCGCGCCAGGCAGATGATCAGCCCGGCGTGATGGCCGCGCACGGTGGGCGGGTAATAGGCTTTGCCGTGCAGATTCGCCAGGTCAATGCGCGCCGCTTCCTGCCATAACTCCAACCCGGTGGCCGCTTTCACCAGCCGGTCAATGTTCGCCCCACCCACCCGTGCGGCCGTTTCCAGGAAGTAGTAACGGCCGTCTTCCTGACCATGAATAAACTCCGTATGGGCCACGCCACGTACCTGCCGCAGCGCCACCATCAAACGGGCATTCAGTTCCGACAGCGTCAGCGATTCTTCTGAATCCATTGGCAGCGTGAGCGTGTTGAAAATGCCCCCTTCGCGGGTGACGGCCAGTGGCGGCGTGCCATATTGGCTGCTGATGGCAAAAACCACTTCCCGCTCCCAAATGAGCGAATCCACATGGCAGACATCGCCGAAGATGAACTGTTCCAGCAGGTAAAAGGATCGCTGGTCACCCAATTCGTTGAGCACGTTCCAGAGGGCAGGGGCGTCATACAGTTTGCGAATGCCCACCGCGCCGGCGTCAAAACGGGGCTTGAGCACCCAGGGCGCAGGCACACGGTCGAGAAATTCGTTGACCTCATTGTTGTTGAACACGGCCGTAAACTCCGGCACCAATATCCCCTCATCTCGCGCCTGCACCCGCATCGCCAGCTTATCCCGGAAGTGGCGGGCGGTGGTTTCGCCCATGCCGGGGATGCGCAGATGCTCACGCAGGTGCGCGGCCGTAGCCACGTCGTAATCATCCAGGGCCACAATGCGATCAATCTTCTCCGTACGCGCCAGGTAACTGACGGCATAGGTCACATCCGGCTGTTTGGAGAGTTCTGGCATGATGAAACGTTCATCAATAGCCTCCCAGGGCCACTGGGGGTTATTGGCAAACTCCTCGTTTACCAGCAGCAGCACCCGGCAGCCCTGTCGTTTGGCTTCTTGCAAATAAGGAATACCCTTACACTCACTGGCGAGGGCGAGAATGGTATACGGCCGTCCTTCGTTCATCTCATTTTTCTCCATCTTGGCGGGATAATGTTGCCAATTGTAACAAAACTATGCCATCCTATCATCTGGTTGTTTCACACGTAAATACGTGCTACACTGTTTTACGTGGAGGCAAAAATGGAAAAACAAAACGTCACCTTATCTTTACCTAAAGAAACGTTGCGAAAGGCTCGCCTGCTGGCTGTAGAACGAAATACGTCATTGTCATCATTGCTCGTTGAAATCATTGAAGAAATCGTTGCCAAGGCAGATGCTTATGAGATTGCTAAAGAGCGACAGCTTGCTTTGATGCAGCAAGGCTTTAACCTGGGTACAGGTGGTCAAGCGACGTGGACACGAGACGAGCTTCATGAGCGATGAATCAGGTAAGCAATTCGTAGACACAAATATTGTTGTTTATGCTTATGATCTGTCAGCTGGGAGAAGGCAAAAGCAGGCTGAAACTCTCCTTGACCAGCTATGGCAATCTCGCACAGGTTGTCTCAGCATTCAGGTCTTGCAAGAGTTCTATAACATCGTCACCCGAAAACTAACCCTTTCGCTGTCAAGTAAACACGCTTTTGACATTGTTGCTGACCTGGGGCAGTGGAATGTGCATCAACCAGCGGTTGCTGACGTCCTCGGAGCTATACAGATTCAGCAGCGTTATCAACTCTCTTTTTTGGATGCGTTGATTGTGCGCAGCGCCGCACAATCAGGTTGTGCGATTTTATGGTCAGAAGACCTGAATAACGGTCAATTATATGAAGGTGTCGAGGTGCGGAATCCTTTCATTTGAATGACTTTAATACGTTTTGGCGTCAATGTATTCCCAAAGCCAGGAAAGATCGTTCTGGCTGAGTTCGGTGGCAATGCGGGTGAGGCGGGTCAGGGCGCGCAGGAGCATATCGTAGGCTTCATCCTGGGCTTCGGGGGAAAGCCGGGCGAGGGCAATCTGGCCTTCATGCAAAAGGGGGGTGCTGTTGGTGAACAGGGGGGCAAGCTGGCTGAGAATGCAGTGGCAGGTTTCGGGCACGGCCGTGTGCCCCTGCACACAACGATGTTCTAACAGCCGGTACGCTTGCAGCCATTTCTGCCCCGCTTCCGCGCATTGGTTAACCCACACGGCCGTTGCTGCTTCCGGCGGCAGGCTCAGCTGCAACAAACCGGCAGTGGAAATGAGCAGCGCCAGCGCCGGGTCATAAATGGCGTGGCGAATCACCGCCACCATTTGCGCCTCCGCTTCGGGCACACTCAACTGCCAGCGCAGGGCCACCCGATCTACCAGTTCTGACCAGACGGCCGTGATGGGTTCACCCATGTGGCCTCCGGTGGTCGGTAATCGGTGATCCGTAATCGGTAATCGGTTTACGGATTACGGAATACGGATTACGAAAGGTTTGGTAATTCATAACTGTCCTGAAGTCGCGTCCCAGTTTGCCAATAGCTGCCGGTAGGCCGGGTCTTCATAACGACTGAGTAAAAAGGCAGGTGCATAAGTGGGCAGTGTACTGCCGGTGATATGCGCGGCGATCAACTCACCGCCCGCCTGGGAAGCCATGATACCATAACCGGATACGGCGCCAAAAAGATAGGCGCCCTCCACCGGTAGAGGGGTGATAAGCGGCCGATTTTCACGGGTTTTGCAGTAGTAGCCGCCATCCACCCACGGCCGTGCCCGGCCAATATAGGGTGCTAAACCGGGCACCATGCGCGCCAGGCCGCGCAGCACAATCTCCGGGTAGTCCGGGTCAAACTGCGGCGGCCAGATCACCTCTTTGGCCTCCAGATCATACGTCCACAAGATGAGCAGCATGGGGCTATCGCCGGCCCCTTCCGGGCGGAAATGGACGCCTGCCGGGAACTGGTTCAGCAACCAGCTTAGCGCCGGGTCGGCGGCCAATTCGGCGCGTTCCTCCTCGCCCCACAGCAAATGCACCGGGTCTTCCCAAATCATCAGTGGTACATCGCGGGGGATGATGCCCAGGTCGTCGCGGATGGAGATTTTGGCGTGTAGTTCGTTGAAGATGGGCAGGTCTATGTTCATAAGCTGCCCCACCTGACCGATGAGCGGCCCGGCGGCGTTGAGGAAACAGCGCGTCTGGACGCGGGCGGGGCCGCCGTCAGTCAGGTGCAGGTCTACGGCCGTCACCCGCCCCTTCTCCACCACCACATCCACCACCCGCCCCGGCCATAGCTGCACGCCACGCGCTTTCGCCTGCTGCAACAAATACATGCCCAACTGCTGCGCGCTCAGCCAGCCACAGCGGCGGGGGTGCAGCATGGCAATGGCCTGGTCGGTGATGAAGGGGAAAACACGCCGGATCATGGCCGGGTCAAGGATAAGGTCGGCCCCTTCCGGCATGTTTTTATACCCCTCGGCGTGGTGCGGCGTGTAGATGGGGTCATCTGGTTGCCCACGATGAATACGCAGTTCCCCCGCCCCTAGCGCCGACGCTTCCTGGGCAAATGCCTGCATCCCCTTCGCCTTTTCCGGGTCGCCGGTCAGGAAAACGTAACCACGCCGGTTCAGGCCGAAATAGTTGTCGCTTTCGTCGGCCAGTTGCTCCAGCAGGTCAATGCTGCGGTTCATGTAGCGTACCATCTCGTCACCCGGCCCCGGCCACCAGTTGCGGTAACATTCGGTGGATTTATCGCTGGTAAAGGTGAGCGGCTCACGTTCATCCACCAGGATGATATTCTTCAGCCCATGCTGTACAGCCAGGTAATAGGCGGCCGAAATGCCGCTAATGCCTGCGCCACAAATGATGATGTCGGCCGTTTGTGGTTGCATTCTTGTCTCCTATTGCCGGTAATCGGTAATCGGTAATCGGTAATCGGTCGGAGAACCGTTTACCGATTACTGATCACCGATCACCTCTTCCCGCGCCAACCGCACTGCCCCCTCACGGGTAATCTGGTAATGGTCGAAGTCGTGGGCAATTTGGGCGTGGGGAAAGATGGCCTGGGCTTCCTGGCGTGTGTCGCGGGCGAAGTAGCGGCGGGAGAGGTGGGTGAGGATCAGGCTCTTGACCTGGGCGTCACGCGCCAGTTGGGCCGCTTGAACGGCCGTGAGATGTCCAAATTCGGCCGCCATTTCCGCATCAGCTTGCAGATAGGTAGCTTCAATGACCAGGGCGTCGGCGTCGCGGCACACTTCCACCAGGTTGTGTGTCTGGCCGACATCACCGATATGCACGTATTTGACGCCAGGTACGGCCGTACCCAACACATCATCTGGCGCAATGACACGGCCGTCGGTTAACATAATGCTGATCCCTCGTACTAACTGAGACCGCTCCGGGCCAAACGGTACACCCAGTTCGGCCGCCTTCTCCGCCAGAAAAGGGCGGTGCGCTTTTTCCTCGAAAACAAACCCGTAACAATCCGGCCCACGATGGCTGACGGGCACGGCCGTGAGCGTAAATTTATCATCGTGGAAAATCACACCCGGTTCAATTTCGATAAAGTTGATGTCCAGAGGGGCACGGCCGTTGGGAAAAACTACCTTAAACAACAAATCGGCCACCCGGCGCAGTGTGCTGCGGCCGGCGTAAATATCCACCTGATCCATATTCTCCCAACGGCTGAGCGTAGAGACAAAACCACCCAGGCCCAAAATATGATCCAGATGACCATGCGTGAGCAGTACCTTGTTCAATCGCTTAAAACCCAGGCCGCTGGTGAGAATCTGGCGCTGCGTGCCTTCGCCGCAGTCCAATAAAAACCGGTACTCCCGGTGCAAAATGATATGAGCCGACAGTCCCCGATGCACGGAAGGGGCGGATGCCGATGTGCCTAAAAAGACCAGTTCAAACATGCCGCCAATTGTAGCGGGTTATTGAAAGTCGTCACTTTCCCGCACTGCTTCCCAGGCGCACAAATGGCAGATAGAACCAGAATTCTGACGTGGTAGGTGGGGTCGGCGAGGGCGTCACCGTAGGGGGCGTCGCCGTGATGGATGGCGTCACGGTTGGTGTGGGTGGTGTTGTGGTGGGAGTAGCTGTGAGTGTGAGTGACGGTGTAGGGGTTTGGGTAGGGGTTGGTGTGATTGTGTTTGTTGTGGTCGGACTGGGTGTGGTCGTGACGATGGATGTGGCGGTCGGGCTGGGGGTGGGGGTGGTGCTGGGATCAACTGCGAACCAGAGACGGGCGGTAGTGTCATATTTGAAGAAATCGAGCAGTTGTTCCGCCACTTTTAATTCGCCGCTGTCAGAGGGGTGGGTGCAGTCGGCTACCATATCTTCGTGAAGCCAGACACGGCCGTCGGAGCGTGGATTCAGGCCGTCAATCCACAGATAGGCGCTCCAGGAAAGCCACGGAGCCACCACCGGCCCGTTGGCCGGATCATAATTCAGGTCGGGGTCGCCGTTGATCTGGTTCTCCAACATCCAGCGCACGGAGAAAGCCGTCTCAAAAGCAGTTGGTTCCGGGCTGAGGCCCTGCCAATAGGTGAAGGAGCGGGTACGGCTGGAATAGTAGGCCAGGGTGCTGTTGGGGTAGCGGATTTTGAGGTTGCGGGCGATGATTTCCAGGTCATGTTGTAATTCCTGGGCGCGTCCTGGAAAGTTGCCGGGGCCAATGCGTGTCAGCTTCACCCACACCACCTGCACCTGCAAGGGGGTCAGACCGGCATTTGCCAGCCGTTGATCCACCACATTCCAGGCGGGGGCATTGGGGTCTACCCAGTCTGGGGAGGTCTGGCCTGGCTGCGCCCCATTGACCAGAGTGACCTGGGGGTTTACGGCCGGGTCAGCGGCAGCCAGTTGGATAAACTCGATGAATTCGGCTGCCGTGTTGGACATGCCGACCGAGATCATGACGATACGGCCGTTGGGGTCAGGTACTCCGGCGGCGTTCAGCGGCGTGATCTGACTGGCGATGTCTACGCCAGCCACTTCGTGTTCGTTGGGGCGGCTGTTGACGCCACCAGGGTATAAACCACCCATGTAGCCGGTGGGTGTGCCATCCATGCGGATATATTCATTTGCGCCCAGATCGTTGAGCGGCTGGCTGACAGGAATGAATTCACCGGTGCAAACGGACTGGGCATAAACAGGATGGGGCGCCAGATGTGCAGGGTAGAAGTCAATAAGGGGGAACGCAACAAGACTGAACAATAGTGTGGCGCCAATTAACCATGCCGGTTTGCGCCAAAAAATACGTCCAAACATATCATCAATTGTAGCGGGGCTGGGTGGTAATCGGTAATCGGCTTTCCGGCTTTGGCTCAGTTATCCGGTTCAATTGTAAACCGAAAGGGGAATCCTTGCAGCCGGGCAGCAGCGGTGGCCTGGGCCACGCGCCGTTCTGCTTCCGCTTTGGGCAGCACGTCTACCACCGACTGCCCCTCCGTATGCACCTGCCACATAATGGCCTCGGCGAAAATCAGCGGCTTGAAGAAAAATTGCACCAGCGCCCAGACCACAAAATCCATCGTCGTCACCGGATCATCATGGGCAATCACTTTCCAGCGGTCGTCTACGGCCGTGTCTTCCACCACCGGCGCTTCCTGCACATCCGGCGCGATACCGATCAGCAAAGGGGATACAATTTGTGGGTTCATTTTTTGCGCGTCCGCTCCAAGTATTTAGCCTTCATTTTGATACGAACGGCCATACCCGTCAACCTCTTGCCAAAAAAAACAACATCTGTAAACTGTTGTCATTAGGGAAAAATTAGAGTAAAAATAGGGACGTTTACGGGACATCCTGGTGAACTGGCTCCAACTAACCTATTATTGAATCAAACTCTTCGTGACTTAACAAAAGACTATGGCCACCATTTTAGATGTACGCAATCTGGTAACACGATTTTACACAGAGGACGGCGTGGTTCACGCCGTCAACGGTATCAGCTACACCCTGGATGAGGGCGAATCTATGGCCATAGTCGGCGAAAGCGGCTCTGGCAAATCGGTTGGCGTCATGTCTATCATGGGGCTGATCCCCTCGCCGCCCGGCAAAGTAGAAGGTGGAGAAGTCCTGTACAACGGCCGTGACCTCCTCAAGCTCACCCCCGAAGAATTACGCCAGCTACGTGGCAGCGAAATTGCCATGATCTTCCAGGACCCCATGACCTCCCTCAACCCCGTCCTCACCGTCGGTCTACAAATGACTGAATCCCTGGAACTACATCTGGATATGAGTAATGCCCAGGCTAAAGAACGGGCGGTGGAAATGCTCAAGTTGGTCGGCATCCCCAATGCTGAAGACCGGCTCAATGATTACCCCCATCAGTTTTCCGGCGGCCAGCGCCAGCGATTGATGATCGCTATGTCCCTCAGTTGTAACCCCTCCATCCTCATTGCAGACGAACCCACCACCGCCCTGGATGTCACCATCCAGGCCCAAATCATCGAATTGGTGCAAAAGTTACAGCAAGAATTAGGCATGGCCATTATCTGGATCACCCATGACCTGGGCGTGGTCGCCGGCATGGTGCAAAAACTGGCCGTCATGTATGCCGGTTTTATTGTCGAGTATGGCTCTGTCTACAATCTATATAACCATACCAGCCATCCCTATACCCTGGGATTACTCAATTCAATCCCCAAAGTAGATGCCAAAGAGCGTACCCGGCTGGTCTCCATTGAAGGTTTGCCTCCTGATTTACTCAATGAGCCAACACGTTGTCCATTTGCCCCTCGCTGTAGTTTCGCCGTAGAGCGATGCTGGGCAGAAAACCCGCCATTGATAGACGTGGCGCCCGCTCACTCAGCCGCCTGCTGGCAATGGGAACAGGTCCGTTCACGATCTGAAATTGGAGTTGGAGTCGCTGCATGAGTCAAGAAAATGGAAAAGAAGTCCTGGTCAGCGTAAATGACCTGAAATTGCACTTCCCCATCATGCGTGGAGTTATCCGGCGGCAAGTAGGCGCCGTCAAAGCAGTAGATGGAGTTACTTTTGACATCTACAAAGGGGAGACGTTGGGGCTGGTAGGCGAAAGCGGCTGTGGCAAATCTACGGCCGGGCGGGCGATCCTGCAACTGCTCAAACCAACGGCTGGCGAAGTCTTTTTTGAAGATCGAGACCTGACAAAGCTGGGCAAAGGGGACTTGCGCCGCGCCCGCCGTCACATGCAAATGATCTTCCAGGACCCACAGGCGTCGTTGAACCCGCGCCTCACCGTTGGCAGCATCATCAGCGAACCCCTGGAAATTCATAATGTTGGCGACAAACAAAGCCGCAAGGAGCGCGTGCAGGAGTTGCTGCGCGTCGTTGGCCTGAACCCGTATTTTATCAGCCGCTATCCGCACGAATTCTCCGGTGGGCAGCGGCAACGCATTGGTATTGCCCGCGCCCTGGCCACAAATCCCAGCTTTATTGTGGCCGATGAACCTATTTCAGCGCTGGATGTTTCCATTCAGGCGCAGGTGGTAAACCTGCTGGATGACCTGAAGGCCGAATTAGGACTGACGTATTTGTTCATTGCCCATGATCTTTCCATGGTGCGGTATATCAGCGACCGGGTGGCGGTGATGTACCTGGGCAAGATCGTGGAATTAGGTAGCCGGGACGACGTGTATGACCAGCCGCTGCATCCTTACACACAGGCTTTGCTGTCAGCTATCCCGATTCCCGACCCGGAAAAAGAGGCCAAACGGGAACGCATCATTTTGAAAGGGGAAGTCCCCAGCCCGTCGAATCCACCCACCGGCTGCCGTTTCCATACCCGTTGCCAATACGCCACGGAAATTTGCAGCCAGCAAGACCCTGAGTTTCGCAATCTGGGCACGGCCGTGCAATCTCACATGGTCGCCTGCCATCATGCTGAAAAATTTCTGTAGGGGCGAGGCAGTTGGGATACATAATCAAGTGGCAAACCAACATCATACCCAACTGCCTCGCCCGTACTCCGAGGAGGTGATGTCTGTAGCAAATACAAGAAGGTTTTTATCCAGAGAGAGGAGTACACCTTATTCAAACCCCGATAATCTCAAATGTGGAGGAGATTCAATGTTTACGCAAAAAAAATCACTCTTTTGGTTAGCGGCCCTGGCCATCGTTGGCCTGGTTATTGCCGCCTGCCAGCCGCAAGTACAGACCGTTGAAGTCACGCGCGTCGTGGAAACTACCGTCGTCGAAACCGTGACGGTGGAAGGCCAGGAAGTCGAAGTCACCCGCGTCGTCACCGAGACCATCGTCGAAACTGTTGTCGAGACCGTCACCGTCGAAGTGCCGGCCCCAGGTGAAGAAACGGCCCCCGTTGAAATCATGGCCCCGGACAACACCACCTACCGCGTCCAGACCTTTGGCGACCTTGACACCATGGACCCCAACCTGGCCTATGACACCGCCAGCGGCGGCGTCATCATGAACGTCATGGAACCGCTCATCTTCTTCAACCACGCAGATGCCAACAGCTTTGTGCCCGTCCTGGCCAAAGAAGTGCCCAGCCTGGAAAATGGCCTCATCTCCGAAGATGGCCTCACCTACACCTTCAACATCCGCGAAGGCGTCACCTACCATGAAGGTGGTACGCTGGAACCGCACGATGTGGCCTACACCTTCCAGCGCGGTCTTCTGCAATCAGACCCCAACGGCCCGCAATGGCTGCTGATTGAGCCACTGATGGGTGGTGGATACCACGACATCACCTACCTGGTTGATGCGGAAGGAACCTATGAAGGCGATCCCGACGCGCTGAAGGCAGCCGATCCTGCCGCTTTGGTTGCGGCTTGCGAACAGGTAAAAGCTGCTGTTGTCGCCGATGATGACGCCGGCACCGTCACCTTCAATCTGGCCGTGCCCTGGGGACCATTCCTGGCCACCATCGCCCAGACATGGGGCGCCATCATTGACATGGAATGGGCTATGGAGCAAGGCGCCTGGGACGGCAGTTGCGACACCTGGCAAAACTACTACGCTCCCGGTTCCGAGAACGACGAACTGTCTGCCGTGATCAACGGCACCGGCCCGTACATGTTGGAAAGCTGGACGCCCGGCCAGGGTTGGGTCTTTGTAGCCAATGAGAACTACTGGCGCGCCGCCGATGACCCCATGTGGGAAGGTGGCCCGGCCGGCCCCGCCGCCATCAAGACCATCGTCGTCTCCCTGGTAAACGAGTGGGGCACCCGTTTCACCTCCCTGCAAGTGGGCGATGCTGAATCTGTGGCCATTCCTGTGGCTAACCGGCCCGAAGTAGATGCCTATGTGGGTGAATTCTGCGACTACGCCACCGGCGAATGTACACCCAACGCGGATAACCCCAATGGCACCCTGCGCAAATGGGGCGGTCTGCCCAACGCCTCCCGCACCGACATGTTCATGACCTTTGATGTTGGCGCAGAATCACCGTACATTGGCAGCGGCCAGCTTGATGGCAACGGTATTCCGCCGAACTTCTTCTCGGACATCCACGTGCGCAAGGCCATGAACTATTGCTTCGACTATGACACCTACATCGCCGAAGCGCTCAACGGCGAAGGCGTGCGCAATAACGGCCCGATCATCCTGGGTATGTTAGGCTACAACGAAGATGGCCCCTACTATCCCTATGATCCCGAACAATGCGCTGCCGAGCTGGCCCAGGCATGGGACGGTCAATTACCCGAAATCGGCTTCCGCTTCCAGGTAGGTTACAACACTGGCAACACCACCCGCCAGACCGTCTGCGAAATTTTGCAGGCTGAACTGGGCGCAATCAATGAGTTGTACCAGGTAGAGTGCATTGGCCTGCCCTGGCCCACCTTCCTGCGCACCTTCCGCGCCTCCCAGATTCCGGTCATCGCCAGCGGTTGGATTGAGGACATCCACGACCCGCACAACTGGGTGCAACCCTTCACCATTGGCACGTATGCCGGTCGTCAGGCGCTGCCGCAGGATGTCATTGACCAATTCAAAGCATTGGTAGATGCCGGTGTGGCTACTGCCGACCCGGCCGAACGTGAACAAATCTACTTTGATTTGCAGCAACTGCATCACGATCTGGCCATTCAGGTGACGCTGGCCCAGGCTTTGGGCGCCCGCTATGAACAGCGGTGGGTACAAGGTTGGTACTTCAACCCCATCTACTTCGACACCTACTACTACCCGTTGTCCCTGAAGTAAACTCCGATTCTGAAACTGGCGGCGGCCAGATAATGGCCGCCACCAGCTCTATCCACAAGAAGGTCGGTATTCTCCAAAAGAGTACCGCCTTCTTGTTTCTTCATTTCAAGCAAATCCAGTGTAGATTGTGTACGTTTGGCACAAAGTCTGTAGTGGATTTTTTTGAAATCAGGTGTGAGCGTTCAGTCCCTCAAGAGACCTGACAGGTTTTTGACCTGAAAAGCCTTGATTTGAACTGGTAAAAACCTGTCAGGTCTGAACGGTTACAATCAGGTAACCATAAAGCTAAGATATTAACAACGTATAACGACTGTATGGAAACATCTCACCCATTATTTGGAAGAGAATGAGTACACCGTTAAATAACTCTTCTCAACTTTAACACTTCACCTGTCATTCCGAGCGTAGTCTTCGGAACGAGGAATCCCTCTCCTCAACAAGTAGCAGGGATTCCTCGTCGAAGACTCCTCGGAATGACACGAGAAAGTTCGGATTATTTCGTTAACGCTGTATCGAGGTACCTATGACCACTTATATCATTCGCCGTTTGTTAATTATGCCCATTACCCTGGCCGGGGTAACGTTTCTCATTTTTGCCATGATGCAAATTTTGGGGCCGGTGGAGCGTTCGGCCTTATATGTCCGTGATGTACCTAAAACGGAAAATCAAATCAACGCTATCATTGAGCGGTACGGGCTGGCCGACCCGATTCATCTGCAATACTGGTATTGGTTGGTGGGCCGCCGCGACCCACAAACGGGCGAAACTATCGGCGGTATCTTGCGCGGCGACCTGGGCTTTTCCCGCACCGGACGGGAACCGGTCATTGATATGTTGCAGCGCCGCTTCCCCGCTACGCTGGAACTGGCCTTGTGGTCCATGATACCCATTATTGCCGGCGGCATCTGGATGGGCATGAAAGCTGCCATGAACCACAATAAACCGATAGATCAAATCTCGCGTATCTTTGCTACCTTAGGTTGGTCCATTCCTACGTTTGTCTTGGGGCTGCTTTTGCTCCTGGTGTTTTACGCCCGGTTAGGCTGGTTTGCGCCGGGGCGGCTATCTACCCAGTTTGCGCTGGAAGTGACGCGCCCCGGTTTTACACAATATACAAAGATGATGACGGTGGATGCGTTGTTGAATCTACGCTTTGACATTTTTATGGATGCGTTGAATCACATGGTGATGCCCATCATTACCCTGGCTGTGATTCAATGGGCGCTTTTGCTGCGGGTTACGCGCTCTTCCATGCTGGAGGAGATGCGGCAGGATTATGTGCGCACTGCCCGGTCAAAAGGGCTGAAGGAACGGACGGTAGTGAACCGCCACATTCGCCGTAATGCGCTTATTCCGGTGGTGACGATTGCCGGGGCCACGTTGGCCGGTTTGATGAACGGCGTGGTTGTTACCGAAACGATCTTTAATTACCCCGGCCTGGGGCAAATGGCAGCCGAGGCCGCGGTGACGCTGGATGTCATTACGATGCTGGGTTTTGCCTTGTTTAATGGCATCTTATTCATTGGGGCTTATCTGATAGTAGACATTCTATACGTGGTTATTGACCCACGCATACGCCTGTCGTAATAGCCTGGATCGAAGCAACTACTTGTGAACTTTGAGGAAATAATTGTGTAATTGGGGAATTGAGTAATTACCCAGTTTCCCAATCACACAATTACACAATGGTGATGAAATGACAATCAATACCAATGAGGCATTAACGCCAGCGGGCAGGCCCGCCGGTATTCCTCTGGATGAGGGGTTTTTACGGCCGCCAAGCCGGCTGGAGAAAGTGGTTGGCCCCGAATGGGCGCGCCTGATCAAGGGCATATTTACCAACCCGCTTTCGGTATTGGGGCTGGTTATTGTGACCGGGTTTATCCTGGTGGCGCTCCTGGCGCCCACGTTAGCGCCGCCGCCCAGACCGGGCGCTAACCCGTATCAGATTCCGCGTGATGGCTTTTTGCCAGAACCGAAACCGCCGGGCACTCCCTGGAACAAAAACGCACCATATTATGTACCGGCCTGGTATCAATTGACCGGCAATGAGGAGTGGGTGCATTTGTTGGGCACTACCGGCGGCCAGTATGACATCTGGTATGCGTTGATCTGGGGGACACGGACGGCGCTGGTGGCGGGCACGGCCGTTGTCGCCGCTTCGGCTATTATTGGTATTTTAGTCGGCTCTGTGGCCGGTTATTTTGGCGGGGTGGTAGATGAAGTGCTGATGCGCATCCTGGAAATTTTTGTCGTCTTTCCCAGTCTGGTAGCCGTTTTGGTGTTGTCCTCTATTCTGGTTCCCATCTTTGGCCGCAGTTTGTGGCCGGCGATGATCGCCCTGATCGTGTTCGGTTGGATGGGGTATGCCCGTTTGTTACGCGGCGACATTTTGTCCAACAAGGAACGGGATTACGTGATGGCTGCCAGAGCCAGCGGCGCCAAAGATACCCACATTATTCTCAAACACGTGCTGCCCAATGCTATTTTCCCCACGCTGGTATTCCTGTCGCTGGATATGGGGTCTATTGTGCTGAGTTTTGCGGCGCTGAGTTTTCTGGGCGTGGGCGTGGAACCGGGTTATGCGGACTGGGGCCAGATTGTGAGTTTTGCCCGAAATTATATTGTGTCGCTGGACACCTTCTGGTACGTGATTGTGTTCCCGGCCATTGCCCTGCTGCTGTATGGGCTGGGCTGGAATTTGTTAGGTGACGCCATGCGGGATATTTTGGACCCGAAACTGCGCGGCAAAGCAGGGTGAGTCGGTAATCAGTTATCGGTAAACGGTGGAAAGCGGGCTGCTTGCAGCCCGCTTTTTGTTTTGGATTATCGCAAGAAAAGTGACAGGTAACCAGCCACCTGCCACTTGCAACCTGCCACCCCTCACGTCGTCTTCGTCACCTTATTCAGCCCCCGCGGCGCTTCCGTGTTGTACCCTTTCACGGCCGTCAGCCAATAGCTAAACAACTGCCCCGGCACAATGCTCACCAGCGGCGTCAGCCACTCCGGGACGCCGGTGGGCAGAGGGATGGGGCTGGTCGCCAAATCCAGCGCCTCCGGCTGATCAGAGATAACCAACAGTTCCGCCCGCCGCTCCTGCGCCAACTTTTGCAGCAGCGCCAGCATATCCGCATACACCGCGCCACCAGGAGCCACCGCCAGCACCGGGAAACCATCGGCCACCACCGCAATTGGCCCATGCCGGAAATCGGCCGACGAATACGGCTCGGCCACCACATAGGTCAGTTCCTTCAGCTTGAGCGACCATTCAAAGGCAGTGGCATAGTTATAGCCCCGCCCCAAGACCACACATTGCTGCATATAGCGGTAACGCGGCGCGCACCGGGCAATGTGTTCATCCTGGCGCAGCACATCGCGCACCCATTCCGGCAGTTGCGCCAACTGCGCCAGCCGGGCCTCATCCTCCGCTAACGCCGCCGAGAGCATGGCCATGGCCAGCAGTTGCGTGGTGTACGTTTTGGTCGCCGCCACCGCTTTTTCCGGCCCCGCCTGAATATCAATCACGTAATCGGCCGTCTGCGCCAGCGGCGAATCAGGGTCATTGGTAATCGCCAGCGTGGGGCGGCCCTGCCGTTTGCCTTCGGCGACCACGTTCACAATGTCCGGTGATTGGCCGGATTGGGAGACGCCGATGACCAGCGCCCCATCCAGCCGGGGCGGGCTGTCATACAGGCTGAACAGGGACGGCGTGGCCAAGGCGACCGGCAAATGGTTCGTCGCCCCCCACAGATAATTGGCATAACGGGCAGCATTGTCGGATGTGCCCCGCGCGGCCATAAAGGCGTACTGAATCTGGCGCTGCCGCAATTCCTGAGCAATGGCGCGCACGGTTTCCAGGTTTTTTTCATAGCTCAGTTTCAAGATCTCAGGTTGAGAATGGATTTCGTCGTTTAGGGACATAGATTTTTTTGATGTGTGATGCGTGATGCGTGAGGACTTCCCGGTCACGCATCACGCATCACTCGTCACATTATAGACCACGTTGCCATGCACCATCGTCATGGCAACGTGTAAATCAGGCGTCAATAATACCAGGTCGGCGTCATAACCGGGGGCGATGTGGCCTTTTTGTTGGCCCAGACCCAGCAGGTCGGCGGGCACGGCCGTAACCGCCGCCACCGCTTCCGCCAGAGAGCAGCCAGTGTAGGTGATGAGATTGCGCACGGCCGTGTCCATGCCCAAGATACTGCCCGCCAATGTGCCATCTGGCAAACGGCAGGTGGCCTCATCCACCGTCACCCGGAAATCACCCAGGTCGTAAGCGCCGGGTGGCATCCCCAGCGCGGCCATCGCGTCTGTGACCACATTCAGGCGGGGGCCGGCGATTTGCCAGGCCAGCTTCAGCAGCGCCGGATGCACGTGGATGCCGTCGGGGATGATGCCAGTAGTCAGCCGTGCATCGTCCAGCAGTGCACCCACCAGCCCCGGCTCGCGGTGGTGCAGGCCGGGCATGGCGTTAAACAGGTGCGTGCCATACCGCACCCCGGCGGCAAAACCCGCTTTCGCCTCGGCAAAGGAGGCCATGCTGTGTCCGGCGCTGACGATGACGCCCCGTTCCGCCAACGCCGTGATGACGGGCAGCGCGCCCTGCAGTTCTGGGGCCAATGTCACCAGCCGCACCTGCGTTTCCGGCGACCAATCGGCGACGGCTTTTAAGGTGGGCAGTTGCAGGTGGCGGGGATTGTGCGCCCCCTTTTTCTGCGGATTCAGGAACGGCCCTTCCAGGTGCAGTCCCAACGGTTCCGCGCCGACAAAAGCAGACGGCCGTTGCCCCATTACCTCTTGCGCCTTTTGCACCGTCGCCAACGGGGAGGTAATCACCGTCGGCAAAAAGCCGGTGACGCCGTAGGGGGGCAGCCGTTTGGCCACGGCCCAGATCGTCTCCGGCTGCTGCGTAAAATCCAGCCCAAAGGCGCCGTTCAACTGCAAATCTATAAAACCGGGCACGAGGAAATGGCCGGGGGCATGAATGGTCGGCCGGTGGTGGGAGGAGGGGGTTACGGCCGTGATACGGCCGTCATCCACCACCACCACACCATCTCTCATTAGCCCATCAGGAGTGAGAACATCAGCTTGAATGGTTAACATGGGGAGATTGGAGATTGGAGATTAGAGATTAGAGATTGGTCAATCGCCAATCTCTAATCCCCCATCTCTTCATTCATACAGCTATCCGCACCGGCAGTTTACCTTGAAACGATATTTCCCCCCACAACGCCGCGGCCAGGGCGCGCATGGCCGGTTCCTGGATGCTGTAGGTGCAAATGTGGGTGTGGGCGCGGGGATAGGCCGCCAGGTCATACGGTGTGCGCAGGGCGACGGTAATCAGCGGCGCGCCGGCATCTAACAGCACATTCACCATTTCCGCCTGCGACGGTTGGCGGCTTGCTTCCATGGTGCCCACGATGACCAGATCATACTGCCCAGCCCGTGCGCGGAAGGCGCTGATGTGCGATTCGTCCGGCTGTTGGGGGATCACATATTCATCTACATAGGGGTGGTATTGGCGCAGCGCCCGCCCCAACGTCATCTTTTCGGAAGCGGAGGTGTCGGCGGGAGTCAGGTTTTGGAAGGTGGGCAGAATAACGGCGATACGGCCGTCCGCCGGCACACGCAGCGGCAGCAGCCCGGCCTCATCCCGCACCAACGTCACCGAGCGGTTGCCCACTTCCTGCGCCAGCCGGCGGTGTTCTTCACAGCCAATCACCGTTAAATCGGGCTGCGTTTGCGCCGCTACCCATTGTTTCAGAGCCAGGATGCGCTGCACCGAAGCGTTAGTGGCGGTCTGGCTGATGGCGCCCGTTTCCAGGCCATTAAGCAGGGCGTGATAAGCGGTCTCTTGCGTGGTGGGATCGTCGGTCATCAACAGCATGTCCACTCCGGCCTGCGCCGCCCGCCGCACGTCGTCGGCCAACCCTGCCCCCTGGGTGATGGCGGCCATATCCATGGCGTCGCTGACAATCACGCCCTGGAAGGCCAGCTTTTGGCGTAGCAGCCCTTGTAAGACGGTGGGGGAAAGGGTGGCGGGCAAGACACGGCCGTCGTGCAGCGCCGGCAGCCCCACGTGGGCCGTCATCACCATTTTGGTCCCAGATTCAATGACGGTACGGAACGGCCGTAGCTCCACTTCCCACAACCGTTTTTCATCATGCGCCACCACCGGAATGCCATGATGCGAGTCGGAAACGGTGTCGCCGTGCCCCGGAAAATGTTTGGCGACGCTGACCACACCCGCCGCTTGAATGCCCTGGGCCATCGCCGCCGCCAGTTCGCCGACCAGCGCCGGATTTTCGCCAAAGGAGCGGGCGCCAATGACCGGGTTTTGCGGATTGCTGTTCACGTCACAACTGGGGGCGTAATTGACATTCACGCCCAACGCGGCGCATTCACGCCCCAGCGCCAGCCCGACACGGAAGGCCAGGTCGGCGTCGCCCACCGCACCCAGGGCCATATTACCGGGGAAAGGGGTCATGGCCGGCCCCAGGGCGTTAAGCTGCCCCCCTTCCTGGTCGGCGCAGATGAGCAGCGGCGGCTGCCCGGCTGCCCGCGCCGCCTGCTGTAAAGCGGCGGTAAGCTGCCGCACCTGGCAGGGATTTTCGACGTTGCGATAACGAAAAAGGGTGATGCCGCCTAACGGCCGTGTTCTCAACCAGTCCAGCAGGCGCGGCGGCGCTGCCGTACCCGCAAAGGCCACCAGCAGTTGATAGCCCACCTGGGCAGGGTCATTGGTCGGCGTCCAGGTTAGCTTTTCCGGCGGTTCTTCTTTTTCAAACGGAAATCTCTTCTCCACCACATCATTCCTAATCACTGTTTCCGGGTAAAAACTTATCATAATGACCATTTACCCCCTTGCCAACAAACATTGTGTCTTGGCTAATGATTTGAGCGGAGATTGAAAATTGTTTCAATCTCCGCTCAAATGACCCCTAACTGCTGCTTCAGCACCAGCGCCGAAGCGCCCATCAGCACCACGTCATCGCCTAACGTGGTGTAACTGATGTGGGTGCCGGCGGCCATCGCGGGCAATACCCGCTGGCTGACGGCCGTCTGTACCCCTGCTAAAAATGGTTCACCCGCTCTGGTTAACTGCCCGGCAATGACAATGTGCCGCGTATTCAGGATGCCAATGAGATGGGCCACGGCCGTGCCCAAATGTGCCCCGGCCTGATGCAAAATGGTGTGGATACGGCCGTCGCCGGCCTGCGCCGCCTGTATCACCTCTTCCCAGGTGGGGTCGGGTTGCCCGGTCACGGCCGTGACCTGCCGCAAAATGCCGCGAATACTGGCAACCGTTTCCAGGCAGCCGCGATGGCCACAACTGCACAGTTCGCCCTCTTCCACCACCGTCACGTGCCCAATTTCACCCGCGCCAAAGCCATCCCCCACAAAAAGCTGCCCGCTCAGGACAATGCCCGCGCCAATACCCCGCCCGGCCTTGATCAGCACCAGGTTGTCCGTGTCGTGCGGATCAAAGGAGTAAGAGGCCAGCGCGGCCACGTGGCTGTCATTGCCCACGTACACCGGCAGGCCATACCGCTCTTCCAGCAACGCGCGCAGGGGCAGATCATGCCAGCCCAGGTTCACCGCGCCCAGGACAATGCCACAGGCAGCGTCCACCAGACCGGGCGTGCCAATGCCAATGCCCAACAGGGGGGCATTGGTGCGAGACTGTAGCTGGCTGATTAAATCATGGACAAGGGCGAGGGCGGCGGTGGCGGTACGGCCGTCTACGGCCACATCCACCCGCTGCAATATCTCGCCACGCAAATTGACCAGCGCCCCCCGGAAATAACTGGCGCTCAAATCCAGGCAGAGCAACTGCCGGGCATCCTCCGCCAGCCGCAGCAGGCGCGGCGGTTTGCCGCCAATGGACGGGCCAAGACCCGTTTCCCGCACCAGCCCCTCATCCATCAGGTCGGCAACAATGCTGGAAACGGTGGTGCGCGTCAGGTTCGTCTCGCGGGCAATATCAGCCCGGCTGATCTCCTGTTGCTCATAAATCATCTTCAAAATAAGGCGGGAGTTATGTTGTTTGGTGAGTTGGTGGGTGGCTTTTTGCATGGATTTGCCCGATCAATATCTTTGTAAGTCAAATAAACTTACTAAGAAGTGTAACAGGCAAAAGGAAACATGTCAATGAAAAAAGGGAGGTTAATCCTGCAAAGCCAGGCGCAGAGCGCGGCTCATTTCGTCCGGGCCGATCAGCTCCGCCAGCGCCCGCAGCAAATCTGGCTGCTCCGCCCACAACCATTCCACCCGCAGCCAGAAACCAGGCAGCACCTCCGAATGGAAGACCCCATCTGACCCTACCATCATCGGTTGGTACAGCCCCTCTTCATTTAGCCGGTAAAATTGCGCCCGCTGCCGTCGGGGGCGATTATCCAATATCCAATACTCCAACACCCCGCCAGCTTCATACTCATCAAACTTATCCACCCGATCTCGATGCACGCTGTCACTGGAAACAACCTCGATAATCAAATCGGGCGCCCCTTCAACCCGTTCGTTTGTCAACCGTTCCAGGTTGGCAGCCGCTATAAACATCAGGTCTGGCTCACGAGAGGGGCCATCCGGTGCCAATTTCAGTTCAAAAGGGGCGATGCGCACCCGCCCTAACAGGTGAACAATGGCATAAAGGTTCAAAAGCTGGTGCAGAAATTCAACCAATGTCTGGTGTGGATTTTTAGCCGGCATATGTAAAACAACCTCCCCATCTACCCATTCGGCATGGGTGTCCTCGTTGGCCCAGGCCAGGAACTCTTCGTAGCTCATCTTGAGCGGCGACTGGATGGCCGCTTCTTCAACTGGTGAAACAGGTATTGTACTCATAGGTATTACCTCACAATCCCGATTATATCACCTCATCACCCCATCACTCCATCACCTGTTTGCCTGCTCATTCCGCCACGGCCGTGACCGCCGCCCCCACAATCCCCGCCTCATTACGCAGTTCGGCCGGCACCAGTCTGGCCCGCGTCTGGATGTAGGGGAAGAACTTGTCATGCTTTTTGCTCACCCCGCCGCCGATAATGATCAATTCCGGCGAAAAAAGAAACTCGATGTGCTGAAAGTAAACGTTGAGCCGTTCACCCCACTGTTGCCATTTCAATTTTTTCTTTGTACGGATGCGGTCAGACGTGTACCCCTCGGCGTCTACCTTCATGCTGCGCAGGTAGAGGTGGCCCAGTTCCATGTTGGGGACGAGACGGCCGTCCAGAAACAGCGCCGACCCGATGCCTGTACCCAGCGTAAACATCATCACCACCCCTTTCTGGTTATGTCCGGCGCCAAAATGGTGTTCGGCCAAGGCTGCGACATCAGCATCATTGTGGACAACGGCCGTACACCCCGTCTCCCGTGCAATTGCTTCCTGCGCATTAAAGCCAATCCACCCCTTGTCAATGTTGGCCGCGCTGTACAACACGCCCTGAATTGCGATGCCCGGAATGCCCACTCCCATTGGCCCCTCGTAATTCAACGTTTTCGTAATCTGGCGAATAACTTGAATACAAGCCTCTGGTGTGGCCGGATTGGGTGTATCTATGCGGATGCGCTCGCTCACCAGTTCCCCCGTCTCCGTATTTACCAACGCCCCCTTAATCCCCGACCCGCCGATGTCTATGCCCATTGCAATCATTTTGGCCTCCTGTTGCCTACATCTTGATCATGCCTTTGTGAGTAAATTGACTTGCAATCCGTCTGCCTGATAAGATGGATTTGCCTGATCATTTAAGTAAGGTGTACACATGACGACTCTAACTTTAAGCGATATTTTGGAAGATTTACAGGTTGCTGAACACGGCCTGCATAAATTTGAACGACGTTACTGGCTCAGTTCAGAGCATTTCTATGAACTATATAGCCATGGCTTGTTAGACGATGGCGAACATGGAGAAGAATTTGCTGAGTGGGCCGGCCATTATAAACTGTGGGCCAAGCGACAATCCGCCCTAAAACAGATTTCCGATGAGCGGGTAACTGCCCTAAAGCAACAAAACACGCCGCTCTTGCGTTTACGTCCAGCCGAACCGTTCCTAACTGTACGCTCATGACCACCTTTTCTGCTGCTGACTACGAAAAGCTATTCTAATCGTTAGTCGAGCAATATCCTGAAATATCTCACTCGACTGTTCATTTGTATACTAACAGCGCCAAAACAGCATTCATTCGAGGCAGTATTTATTTTCTTAATGGGCTTGAGCTACGGATATTTGAGTATCTCGACTTAAGCGATGGTGAAATTCTGGATTACAGTTATGCTGTGTACGCCGAAGGGGAAAAAATCCGTTGGTATGACGCGCAACCCCATCCAGAAAATCCTTTGTTAGCCCCAACATTTCCACACCATTATCATGCTCCTCCAGACATTAAACACAATCGTCTACCTGCTCGTGGCATCACCTTTACTGCCCCTAATTTGCCCACCTTGATTGCAGACTGTCTCTCTCTAAACCGCAAGTATTGATCACCAATTACTGTTTACTGATTACCTCTTGTAACACGTGCTCCACCTGCCACACGGCCGTCCGCCCCGCCGAGACCCCTTCCTGCCAGCGATGAAAATCGAACAACCCGATGGCGCCAATTTCCGGCCGCAGGAGCAGGTCGGGTGGGTTTTCGGCCAGGTTTTTTTCCATGTTTTGGGTGGTAATCACATCCAGCGTGGCTGCCAGCACCCACCATAATTCGTTGCGCTGGATCATTTCGGCCGCTTTGGTCAGTGGCCCGGTACGGCCGTACCGCCACATCGGTGCATAGGGATCCGTATTGGTCAGGTCTACCGCCAGCACATACGCCGCCCCCAACTGCCGGGCCACGTTAAACGGCGTGTTATTTTTCACCCCGCCATCCACCAGAATCATGTCGCCCATTTCTACCGGCGGCAGGGCCACGGGGATGGCAATGGTGGCGAGTACGGCCGTGACCACATCCCCCTCCTGCAACACCACCTCCTGGCGCGATACCAGGTCGGTGGCGATTACCGCCAGCGGCAATTTAAGGTCGGCAAACGTTGGCCGCCCGATGGCTTTTTCCAGCCGTTTTTCCACGCGCCGGTTGCTCACCAGCGCCGGGATGCGCAGATCGGCCGGGCGGTATAGCTGCTCCAGGTTAAACTCCTGGAAAAAAGTGAGCATCTCATCGGCAGACAGCCCGGCAGCCAGAAGCGCCCCTAACAGGCCGCCAATGCTGGTGCCCACCACCAGGTCTGGCCGCAGCCCCAGGCGCTCTAATTCCAGCAGCACACCAATGTGCGCTGCACCTCTGGCCCCACCCCCACCGAGAACTAAGCCAAGTTTCATAGAGGTAATCGGTGATCGGTAACCGGTTATCGGTCGCGGCTTGATCACCGATTACCGATAACTGATGACCGATTACCGGCTAAGAGACAGTGCCATAAAAATGGGGCAACGGCCGTACCTCACCTTCTGCCCATTGAATCGCTGCCAATAATTCCTGCTGTGCCTGGGTCAGTTTGGCGGCGTCGTTGGCGTGGATTTCGCCTAACCGTTCACCAGCCGCGAAGCGGTCGCCTACTTTGGCGCGCAGGATGAAGCCGACGGCGTGGTCAATCACGTCGCTTTTGACCAACCGGCCGCCGCCCAGATGTACTGCTGCCCAACCGATAACGGCCGTATCCATGGCTGCGATTGTGCCTGTTTGGGGCGCAAGAATGGGTGCAATCAAGCGCGCTGTGGGTAATAAATCGGGATTGTCTACCTGACGGCCGTCGCCTCCCTGCCTCGTCACCAGTTCGCGGAATTTGGAAAGGGCACGGCCGTCTTCGCTAACGGCCGTTATCAATTCCTTTGCTTCATCCAGTTCATTTGCTTTGCCCGCCAGCAGCAGCATGTGGGCGGCCACTTCCAGGCAATGTGCCCAAAAGTCGGCCGGGCCGTCTCCTTGCAGCGTGGTAATGGCCTCTTTCACTTCCAGGGCGTTGCCAATGGCGTGGCCGAGCGGCTGGTTCATATCGGAAATGAGGGCCACCGTCTGGCGCCCGGCGTCTGCGCCAATGTCCACCATAATCCGCGCCAACTCGCGGGCGCTCTCCGCAGTTGACATAAACGCGCCGCTACCCATTTTCACATCCAGCACAATGGCATCCGCACCCGCCGCCAGCTTTTTAGACATGATGGAGGCGGCGATGAGGGGGGTGCTGGCAACCGTGCCGGTGACGTCGCGCAGGGCATACAGTTTACCGTCGGCGGGGGCGAGCACGGCCGTTTGCCCGGCCAACACCAACCCAATCTCTGCCAACTGCCGTTTGAACTGCGCCAGCGGCATGGCTGATGACCAGCCGGTAAAAGACTCCATCTTGTCCAGCGTACCCCCACTGGAACCGAGGCCGCGCCCGCTCATTTTACCGACGGGCACGTCGCAGGCCGCCACCAACGGCTGCACCACCAGCGTGGTCTTGTCGCCCACGCCGCCGGAAGAATGTTTGTCTACCACCAGGGGGGCCACGTCGTGCAGGTCTAGCTGGTCGCCGGAGCGGGCCATGGCCAGCGTCAGATCAACCGTTTCGCGGCGGTTCATACCCTGCAGGAAAATCGCCATCAACAGCGCGGCCGTCTGGTAATCGGGGATGCGCTCGGCCGTCAATTCCTGAATGAACCAGTTGATTTCGTCGGTGGTCAGGTCACGGCCGTCGCGTTTTTTCTCGATAATGTCTACCATGCGCATAGTGGGAATCCTTGTTGCAAGTCGCATGTTGTAGGTTGCAGGTAAAAGGCAATCACTTGCCACTTGCTACTTGCCACCTGCAACTCGCCACCAATTCCCGATTATAACAGGATTCCGCTATAATCCAGCCGAAAGGAGATGCCTGATGTCAGAGCAGAATGAAATCACCCTCAAACTAAACAACATGGAACAGTTTTTTGCCGAACCCGCCGCCGACCCGTTTGACCCGGACAGCCGCTATTGGTCTGGCATTGATGAAGTGACCCATTACTTACGCCTGATCCCACACGAGTTAAAGAAGCCCACACGGTTGCGAGTGCAGATGCCGCCAACGGCCGTGACCGCCGATACCCAGCCCACGCTCAAAGCCGCATTAGACCGCTATTGTGCCGCCCAAATCATTGAAAACCAGCAAGTCATCAACGAACTGCGCGTGGGCAGCTACCGTGAAACGATCAGCGCCATTGTGATTGTGGTCGTATTGATCCTCTTTACCATTCTTCTGGTGAATGTCATCCCGGAGTTAGAACAGGTCAGCGGCGCACTCGCCGGTTTTGTGGGTATTGCCGTGTGGGTCATCTTTTGGGACCCCATTTATAACTACGTCTACGCCTGGCGGCCTAACCGGTTAGACATCAAGGTGTATGAGAATTTACAGAAGGCGGAATTGATGGTGGAAGGTTCGTAGTAGGCGATTTATCACCGCTAGAGGGCGATAAATCGCCTACTACGAACGGGAAGGAAAACCAGATGACTGAAAAAGTTGACGTGTTATTGGTGGGCGGCACGGCCGTGACCATGAACCCGGCTTACGACATCTACCCCAACGCGGGCATCGCCATTCGCGGCGATTCCCTTGTGGCGATTGGGCCGGCTGACGAGATACGGGCGGCGTACACCGCCGCCGAAACGGTAGACTGCACCGGCCAGGTCATCATCCCCGGCCTGGTGAACGCCCACACCCACATCCCCATGACCCTGCTGCGTGGCCTGAATGACGACCTGCGCCTGGACGTGTGGTTGGGCTACCTCATGCCTCTGGAACGGGAATTTGTGACGCCCGAATTTGTGAAATTGGGTACCCAAATCGCCTGCGCCGAAATGATTCGCTCCGGCGTGACCGCCTTTGCCGATATGTACTATTTTGAGGACGCCATTGCCGAGGAAACGGCTAATATCGGCATGAGAGCATTGTTAGGTCAAACAGTCCTCGTTTTCCCCGCCCCGGACGCGGCCACGTATGAAGACGCCCTGGTGCTGTGCCGCCGCTTCATCGAACGGTGGAACGGCCATCCCCTCATCCAACCGGCCGTCGCCCCGCACGCCTGGTACACCGGCACGCCGGAGATGGACCGCGCCTGCGCCGACCTGGCCCGCGCCTACAACGTGCCCGTCCACACCCACGTGGCCGAGACCGCCCTGGAGGCGGAAAACAGCCGGGAACAAAACCAGATGTCGGTGGTGGAATGGATTGCCAGCCAGGGTTTGTTGGAAACTAAACTGCTGGCTGCCCACTGTGTCCATCTGGATCAGAGCGAAATGGTGGCCCTGAAAAAGGCCAACGCCGGCGTGGCCCACTGCCCCACCAGCAATCTGAAGTTGGCCTCCGGCATTGCCCAGGTGGGTGAGATGCTGGAAATGGGGCTAAACGTAGGCGTGGGCACCGACGGCCCCGCCAGCAACAATGACCTGGATATGTTTGAGGAGATGCGGCTGGCGGCGCTGCTGGCCAAGACGAAGAGCAACGACCCGACGGTGTTGCCGGCGCGGCAGGCGTTGATGCTGGCGACGATTGGTGGGGCGCGGGCGCTGCATATGGGGCATCTCACCGGCAGCCTGGAGGTGGGCAAACGGGCCGATTTGGTGATTGTGAATATGGATGGGGTGCATAACCGGCCCCACTTTGCCAACAACCCGGACGCCATTTATTCGCGGCTGATTTATGCGGCGAAGGCGGGGGATGTGCAGCACGTGTTGTGCAACGGCCGTTGGCTATTGCGCGACCAACAACTCTTAACCGTAGACGAAACGGCGGCGCTGGCCGCGGCCACGGCCGTAGCCAAAAAGATTGACGCTTTTGTTCTGGAACGGGAAGCCAGCCCGTACAACAAACTGGTGCTGCTCTCCGGCGTGAAGCGGCAGGAAAGTTTTGAGGTGCAAGTGAAGGTGCCGGATGTAGACAAGACGGCCGTGTTCACCTTCCTGCACAGCGACCAATGCAAAATCAGCCGCCACGCCCACTACAAACAGTATGACCATTACTTCATCTTTGATGGCGCGGACCCGGACGCCGCCCGTTTGCGCCACCGTGAAGATGAATTTATAGATGAAGACGAACAGGTCTACCAGACACGCTCCCGGCTCACCCTCACCAGCCAGGCGGAGCGGCAGGAATTCCCCAATGCCGTCATGCTCTCCCGCTCCCGCTACCTGGCCGAAGCGGATCGCAGCCTGCGTTTTTACCGTGAATACTTTGCCCCCGCCCAGGAATTAGAGGTGTGCAAAGACCGGCTGCGCTGGCACATCCTTTACCAGGATACCGATTTTGCCATAAACCTGGATAAACTGATCAAACCGGATCGCCCCGGTTACTTTTTGGAAATCAAGTCTCGCACCTGGTCACGCACCGACGCCGAACGCAAGGCGGGCCTGATTGCCATGATGTTGGCGCAAATGGGGGTGCCGCTGGACACGGCCGAACGGCAGGAATATGCCGAAATTGCGATGAACGCATAAAAAAAAGCCCGCTTGAGAGCGGGCTTTTTTTTATCCCATAATGGATTGTAGTTTCATCACCGTATTCAGGTCGCCTTCGACCTTGATTTTGCCGGACATGAAGGCCATCATCGGGTTGAGGCTGCCGCTCATCATGGCCACATAATCAGTATCGGTCATTTTGATGGTAGCCGCCGCGCCGGGATCGGCGCCATCGCTAACGCTGGCGGCGCCATCGGCCACTTTCATCGTCCATTGGCCGCCATTGTCGCCAGAAAGATCAAACACGACGGTGGCATTGACGCCGGCAATTTTACTTGGGTCTATGGTGGTAGGAATTTTGTTCAAAATTTCAGCAGGTGTTGACATTTGCATTTCCTCATTTTGTTCTTGTGCCAGAAGGCCGGGAATTGGATTGACAGGGGGAGTATAACAACGGCCGTGCCCCTGTCAAGAATTTTAATAGTGCCAGGCACAGGGCAGCAGGCATTGGGTTGACCGGAAAATTATGCCCTGTGCCTGGCACTTCCATCCCAATTAAACATAATACTTGACCAAACTTTATGTTATGGTAAGATATTCGCAGCAGAGGGGATGTACATAATGTTATATATGTTGCATCCCACAAGGGGGCAATAACAAGGTAGGTGCCGCATGGATTTTATAAGAAAGAATCTGCTCGTGATTGTGGCGTTTGTGTTGGGGTGGGCAGTTGGGCTGTTCATTTTTGGCTGGTGGCTGACGCCGGTGGAATATGTGTGGACGGCCAATGCCACGCCCAATGATTTAGCGCCACAGTATCAGGCTCAATACATCAATACAACCGCCATTGCCTTTGCGCAAACAAATAACCCGCAAGTTGTTACCAATGCCT
Organism: Chloroflexota bacterium; assembly: GCA_014584575.1. Classification (GTDB taxonomy): domain Bacteria; phylum Chloroflexota; class Anaerolineae; order Promineifilales; family Promineifilaceae; genus CAADGU01. The sequence continues at coordinate 30,733 of JACTMP010000021.1, read as the reverse complement.
TCAATGGCTGGAGTGATCCTTACACGGCGATCTGTGCCGCTATTCCCACTGCGCCCGATCAAGCCACTATGAACACATATAACCAGATGGCCATGATCGTCAGCAACGGGCAAGATTGCTCGACTGCGGTAATACCAACGCCAGTTCCCGGAGGTGACGGGCAAACAACTGCTCCACCGGCTGAGGAAGGCGGCGGTAACGGCCTGATCATTTTGTTGATTATTGTGCTCATTGTCCTGGCGGTGGGCATTATCCTGGTGCTGCGGATGCGCAGCTCGGTGTCGGATGACGAAGGCCCCAGCACGTATTACGACATGCCGGAAGCCGGGCCAATCAGCACAGAAGAAGTGAACGCCATTCCGTTGGCTCGTTTCCCCAGCAACTATACCTACGGCCGTGACAACTTCGACGATTCCCACAGCATCGAGAACACCAACGGCGATTTCCTGGGCGAGTGTGGCGTGGGCATTGCCGAGTCCATTGGCTCTGATTCGCCCAAAAACGTGACCGCGTTTGAGGTCTGGCTCTTTGACAAGAACGACATTCGCACGGTGACGAAGGTGATTATGAGCGACCACGCCTTCTACGATGACGCCATTAAAGCCAAGCTGGCCCCCAAGGGTGAACCGGTGCTGGCGTCGGAAGGTGAGGTAATTGTGCTGGAAACGGCCGCGCTTATCATCAACGCTGAAATTAAAGAGATGCGTTACGGCGAAGGAGGCAGCCTGCCACCACAAAGCTACTTCGAGACATTTACCATTGAACTCTCGGCCTGGGCCAAGAGCAGCAATGCCGCTCCCATGGCTGAGGTTCAAGCACAGGATGACGATCTGCTGGCCTATTAACCGGCAGCGTCCTTTTATGGAGGGAAAGGCCGCAGTCATTGACTGCGGCCTTTTTTTATGCACGGCCGTAGGGGTCAAACAACTTCTGCCACTCGTCCAGCGCGTAACGGTCGGTCATACCGGCAATATAGTCGGCTACAATGCGGTGTAAATCTGCCTGTTCCAGCTTTTTCTGCGTGTCCGTCGGCAGCATTTTTGGCTCCTTGATATACGCTTCAAAGAGTTGGGTAATAAAGCGTTCCGCTTTGTTTTGCATCCGCACCAGCCGGTAATGGCGGTACATATTGTCCAGCAAAAATTGTTTAAGATGCCGCACTTTCTGCCCAAAATCGGGCGCATACGTGACCAGGTTGGTTGAATGCAACTGCACTTTGTCCGGGGAATCAATTTGGTAGTGGCGCAGGTGTACGGCCGTTTGCTCCTGCACATTTGTCACCGACATGCCGATCAACTCCCGGATAATCTCATGCCGGATCAAGGTGGTAAATGGTTCCCACGATTGCCAACCCACCACTGCCTTGAGTTCCTGCCACAATTCCAGTTCATCCAACGCCGCCAGATCAAACATGCCTGCTCGCAGCCCATCGTCCAGGTCGTGGGCGTTGTAGGCAATCTCATCCGCCAGGTTGGCAATTTGCGCTTCTAACGAGCCGCGCCGGTCGGGTTCATAATCACTGGCGTCGCTTTTGTCATAGTCCGTCTCATGTTTGATCATGCCTTCGCGGGTTTCATAGGTCAGGTTCAGGCCGTCAAAGTTGGGGTAGCGCCGCTCCAGGCTGGTGACAATGCGGTAGCTTTGTGTGTTGTGGTTGAAACCACCATGCCCCTGCATCAGCCGGTTTAAGGCGTGTTCCCCGGCATGGCCGAAGGGTGGGTGACCCAAATCGTGCGCCAGGCAGATGGCTTCGGTTAAATCCTGGTTGACGCCCAATCCCCGCGCCAGCGAACGCCCTAACTGAGACACCTCCAGGGTGTGGGTAAGACGGGTGCGGTAATGGTCGCCTTCGTAGTAGACGAAAACCTGAGTTTTGTATTCCAGGCGGCGGAAGGCGGTGGTGTGGATGATGCGGTCGCGGTCACGGCCGTAGGCCGTGCGTGACTCTGATTCCGCCTCCGGGTACACACGCCCTTTGGAACGGGCGCTCTTCTGGGCATACGGTGCTAATGTAATGGCTTCTAGTTCTTCTAATTGCGGGCGTTTGTACATCATCTTGATCCTCCATTTTAGACCTGACAGGTCACAGAAGAGCTGTCCGGTCTAACCATTTAGGGCTTTTTGACCAACTCTTCATCCACCAGGAAAGCCCAAATAAGTTCTGTCAGGCGTTGGTTGCCCAGACCATTCAAATGGGTATCTTCCGGCCAGTAAAGCTGTTCTTCCTGTTCTGCAAATGCCTGTAACGCCGGTGTAGCATCCAGGCAGCGCAGGTTTTGCTCCTGGCAAAAAGAAAGCATCAGGTGGCTGCTTTCACTGATCGCCGTCAGTTGCTCCACACCCAATACGGGTTCGGTCCAGGAGGCGTAGACAACCTCTTTGGCCGGAACAAGGACGACGACAAGCCGGATATCCCGTTCAGCCAGGGCTTGTTTTGCTTCCAGGATGGCGGCCTGCGTTTGTTGCCGGCCGAACTGGTTTTTGGGGTCATCCATATTGGTCGAGTCGAGAGTGTATCTACGGCCGAAGGCCAGGTCTAGCCTGTCAGTTTGTATGTGGTACGGATCGGCAAACATAGTCACGGCCGTTTGCACATCCGGAGGTCTGGCAATGGTGTCCACCACCCGGTAAACGGCCGAATTGTCATACAGCCAGCGCGCCACCCTTCCCTCCGGCGCCCAGGCGATCTCCGGCGGCAGAAAAACCTCTCCCGCAACTTCACCGCGTTGCACGGCAAAACCATAATCATCATTAAAATCATTGCCATACCACTGCCAGATCACCAGGCGCGGCTCATAGGGCAGGCCAAAGGTGCGCAAAACATTGAGATGGCTGACGGAACCGGTAGCCACCTGCCCCAGGTTAACCATGCTCAGGCCGTACCAATCGGCCAGGAGTTGCACCCAACAATCACCGTATTCGGTATAACAAAAAGAAAAAGAATCACCCACAACGACCGCGTCTACCGGCCAACGCGGTTCCCAATCAGGCGCGGGGACGCGGAAACCGACGTGCGAGTTCGGGTCTAGCCAGTTTTTGGTGGTGGTATGGAACCCGACACGGGGGTCAGGATACTGCAACTCGTTGTTGATATTGGCCCGGCTGATGAACTGAAAATTGTCATCATGCTGCCAGATTTGCGGCGGCAGCAGTTGTTGATTGGTAAACGGGGTCATGTGGACATGGCGCAGGGTGGACTGAATGGTCAGGGGTAACAGCGGGTAGGCAATGCGCAGCAGCCCTTCCAGCAGCAGCCAACTCAGGAGCAGGCCAAAAGCGATGGCTGCCAGGTGGCTGCTCCAATACCGCCAGCTCTTTTTTTCTTGACGGGGAGAAGGCCACAAATAGTCATTCATAGGCAGGTAGTATGGTACGAATGTGGCTTTTAGTAAATAGAGCCTGTTGACTCGTTAACTTTTACTGCTTGCGATTCGTTTATGACAAGTGTACCATAAGGTCAGAGTGGCATTACCAACTTCTAACCAGGTCAGTTGGGTTGCCAGGGCAGGAAACTCGTGAGGCAGAGACCGGATTTTGGCATTGTGGTATTGATGATCGTCATCGCCATTGTGCTGGCAATGGGTGTATTTTTGTTGGCGCTGGTGATTGCCGACCGACCGGGTACAGCTACTACCGAGGCGCTGCCAGAAGGTCCACCACCGAACACGGTGTATGTAGCCAACGAGCCGGTGACGCTGTTTGTAGACCCGAACCAGCGCCCTTTTATTGTGCAGCCTACGGCCGTGCCCGAAGTAGTCGAACAACCCGTCCCCGAACCAGCGGCTGCCGCGCCCGAATCTGCCGCGGCTGACGTCACTACCCTGGGCGGCGGTGGCCAACCGGCTACCGACCGCATCATCTTTATCGGCTACCAGGTGCAGCCGGGAGACACCTTATTCCGCATCCAGACCAACCACGTCACCTCTATTGCCCTCATGGCCCGTTTTGGTATTTCGGCCAGCAACCTGGTCGTTGGCAATATCTTGAACTTGCCGGTAGGCGACCCAAATGCCTGTGCTCCCTGGCGACCCTATGTGGTGCTGCGCGGGGATACGGCCTTTGGCATTAGCCAGGCTTCCGGCATCTCCTTGCAAGAGTTACAGGCGCGGAATGGGCTTGACGCCAACTATTCCATTTTTGAGTCCCAGGTGATCTGCATCCCGTAATCAGTAGGTCGAAGCGGAGTTCGCATCCTCAGATGCGAACTGGTGGGCATCCTTAGATGCCCACTCCGCCTATTTCGATCTACCGATAATGTTTACTTCAAATGGGAGAGGATGCGTGTGGCGATTGGCAACGGCCGTTCCAACATCAACATATGCCCCACCTCTGCCACCTCAATGAAGGTTGCACCTGGCTGAATTTGCTGCCAGCATGCCCACGCTTCCGGATGCAGCGTATCCGTCTCCGCCGCTCGCACAGCCAGCGTCGGCTGCGTCACCTGCGGCAGATACTCCCACACCTGGTCGCCATGCCCCATCATCTGCGCGTACAAATGCTCCTCCCACTCCCGTGGGAAACGCAGCGTATACACCCCGTTGCCGTCTAAGGCAAAGCTGTTATTGACATAATCCCATAGCGATTCATCCGAAAAACGGGCAAACACCGGCTTCTGCCGATAATGGGCAAACGCCGTCGCTAAATCCGGCCACTGATACCGCCGGTTGCGCGCCGCCGCCAGCAGCGGGAATTCCCGCACCCCGCCGGGTAGCTGGGCAATGGCCGCCAACATTTCCGGCAGCATAAACACGGGGTCAACGAGCACCAGTTGGCGGAACAGATCGGGGCGTTTGACGGCCGCTACCGTTGTCACTACCGCCCCCAATGAATGGCCCATGCCAATCACCTGTCGTAAACCCTGCTGGTCGAAAAAGGTGATCAAATCATCGGCCAGCGTCCGCCAGTCGGGTAAATCGGCGGGTTGGGCGTGGGGCCACAACGTCCGTGCCTCCATCGCCACCACCCGGTACCGCTCCGTAAACGGGGCCAAAAACTGCCGGAAACAGGTTGGCGGGTACGCATTGGGGTGGGCAAAATGCAGAACCGGCCCCGCGCCGCCAAATTCAATGTAGGGGATGTTGTCTGTCAAGGTTTTTTCCTTTGGTGTTTTTTCAGAGATCACCCTGATTACCGTTTACCGATAACCGATTGCCAATGAGCAAGGCGAGAAGCTGCCGCGTGACGGCTTTGGTGTCCGGGCCAATCTCACCGGGCGGGCCGACGCAGGCGGGGCAGCCGTCGCGGCAGCGGCAGTCGGCCACCAGTTCGCGCGCCGCCGTCAGTAATTCGTCATGCAGTTCAAACAAACGCTGGCTAAAACCGACGCCGGCCGCTACCCTTTCATACACCACCACCGTCGGCGCTTGCGTCAGCGGGCTGCGGCTCTCCGCGCTCACTTCAATGTCGCCAGGATCGCACATCAGGTAGAGGGGGGCCAGGTTGCGCAGCACGTAGGCCAGCCCCCCCAACGCCGAACGCGCCTGCTGCCCGGCTTCGGCCTGGCGGTGGCAGCTGGGGCAGAGGGTGATCAGGTTGTCCGGCTGGTTGGCGTCGCGGTAGTTTTCGTTCTGGCCGGGGATGTAGCCGAATTCGCGGAACGGCCGTATATGATGCACATGCAGTGTAATTCCGGCCGCGCCACACATCCGGCAGCGATTGTTATCCCGCTCCAATACCACCCGCCGCGCCGCCTGCCAGTTGGGGCCATAATCATTCGGCCGTAACAAAATGCCCGCATCGTATAACTGCTCGCTCAATTCCTCGCTGAAAACCAGCCAGTAGCCGCTCGTTTCCAGCACCAGTTCCGGCAGTTCAATGGGGCCAAACCCCAACGTCTCGTGGGAATACCGTTTGATTTTGCGGTAGCCGGTGGCTTTGGTGACCACGGAGACGTCGCCAAAAGCCCGGTAAACGCCGCCTTCCGTCACTTCCACTTCCGGCCGCAGTTCGCGGATGGCGCTGCCGATGCTGGCGCGGGTGTAGTAGTCCACTTCCACCGGGCGGGCATAGGCGATACGGCCGTCCCAATCCAACCGCTCCACCAGATAGGTGCGCGCCTGGTGCATGTAAATGGCATCCTCATACACCATCACCGGCGCCGTCTCCAGATCAATCTCGCCAATGACTTCGGGCTGGCCGGGCGCGTCCACATCTTGAATGACGACCGTATCATCGCCGCTGGTACGCAGGGAAACGGCCGTCGCCGGCGCGCCATCCCCCAACCAGTGATATTGCCCCCGTGTCTCGTGCAGTATCCCTTCTGCCTGCAAAATGGACAGCAGTTCATCCACCGGGCCATGATTGCCAAACGGTTCGCCCTGCTGCCAGGGCAGTTCATAGGCGGCGCACAGCAGATGTTTGACCAGGATGCGCACATTGTCCGGGTTGGTCAGGGCGTGTTCCGGCGATTGCCCAAACAGGTAACGTGGATGGCCGCAAATATATTGATCCAGTGGGTTGTTCCCGGCAATGAGCAGCGCCGCCGATTGCGCCGCTCGCCGCCCCGCCCGCCCCGCCTGCTGCCAGACGGAAGCAATGGAGCCGGGGTAGCCGGTGATCACGGCCGCGTCCAATTCACCAATGTCAATGCCCAGTTCCAGCGCATTAGTAGCCACCACACCGCGCAGTTGCCCTGTGCGCAGGCCATGTTCAATTTCACGTCGCTCCAGGGGCAGGTAGCCGCCGCGATAACCGGTGACGCTCGTTTGATTTTGCCCCGCATAGGCCAATTCATCCTGCAAATAACTCAGCAGCAGTTCCACCGTGTTGCGGGCGCGGGCAAAAACGATGGTCTGGATGTCTTGCTGCAAAAAGGTCAGGGCGGCGTCACGCGCGGCCATCACCGTGCTGGCGCGCAGCCCCAGCTCTTCGTCAATGATGGGTGGGTTGTAGAGGATGAATTGTTTCTCACCCGCCGGAGCGCCATTTTGCGATTCGTCTACCAGGACGAACGGCCGTTCAACCAGCCGTTCAGCGTGTTCCTGGGGGTTGGCAATGGTGGCCGAGCAGCAGATGAACTGGGGGTCGCTGCCGTAAAATCGGCAGAGGCGCTGCAACCGGCGCAGCACGTTGGCGATGTGGCTGCCAAAGACGCCGCGATAGGCATGGATTTCATCCAGCACCACAAATTCCAGGTTGGCGAACAGGTCACGCCAGGTGGTATGGTAAGGCAAAATCCCGGCGTGCAACATGTCCGGGTTGCTGATGAGGATGCCGCCGCTCTGCCGGATTTTGCCGCGCTGGCTGCGCGGCGTGTCGCCGTCGTAGCTGTGGGCGGGGATGGGCAGATGGCCGGATTGGATGACGGCCGTTGTCTCTGCTAACTGGTCATGGGATAACGCTTTGGTGGGGAACAGGTACAGGGCGCGGGCGGACGGCCGTGCCAACAATCGCTGCAACACGGGCACGGTATAACAAAGCGATTTGCCGGAAGCGGTGCTGGTGGCGATGACCACGTGTTGCCCCTGGGATACGGCCGTGATCGCCGCTGCCTGATGGGTGTAAAAGCTGTCCACGCCCCGCGCTGCCAATCCGGCCCGCAGCCGTTCATCCAGGGGGGAGGTGAGGGGGGCGATGCGCGACGGCCGTGCCCGCAGCCGCTCCCAGGCGACCACGTTTGACATAAAGTCTCGGTTGAGACGTAAAGAGGCCAGTAATTCGGAGAGATCCATATTGTGTATGCGGTTAGGAGATTAGGAGATTGAGAGATTGAATCTCCCAATCTCCTAATCTCCCAATCTCTAATCTCTAATCTCTAATCTCTGTCAGCCAATTCTTTAGATTCATGCCGTATACGATTATAACGAATTTGTGATGGCGGTTCAGGCGAAAGCCGGACGGCCGTCCTTCCACCACCAGGCAGTGCAACAGGTGCGAGAAGAGGATTTGGGAAAATGTGGCTGCGGTTGACCAATAATTTGTGTGAGCGATATAATTGACTATAAACAGTTCATTGCCCTGGTATTGAGTAGCAATTGATCAACCGCAGCCATTCAGGTATAGGTCGTATCACCAGAGGGTCGTACATTATTTACGAACTGCATACCGCTCCTCAAAAAATGTTATAAAAAAATGTTTAGGCGCAAAAAATCCCCATCAAAAGCAGCCACCCCCCATGAAGAGGTGTTATTCGTGTTGAACCCACAGTCAACCAACCCGGTGGCTAAAGTGGTGTTGAATGGTTATAACATTGAGCAAAGCAATTCACTAGGACGGTATGGGGCTATGTGTAGTTTCAAGATTGTGGATGGGGATTTGTGGGCGGAGTGGCATACCCAGGCTCAGCTAGTTTTGCGGACACAAGCGGGGAAGGAAGCCAGGATCAAGATAACAGCGTTGCCAGTGGAAGAAGACAGTTACGGCCTGATCGAATTTGTGCATTGATCATTTCACTTTTACAGCACCCCCTCCTTTTTGTGTAAAATTGTAGACCTTCAGATAACGGGTTTGGTTCGTAGGCACGGCTTTCGCTTGTGAAGCGGTTACTGCAAACCGGCAACCCTCCTCTTGAAAACGATTGACCTGAAACTATGATAGGGTAAAGGAATACTGCCTATGAAAATCCTCGTCACCGGCGCGGCCGGGTTTATTGGTAGCAATCTGGCCGAAAAATTGTTGAAACGAGGCGATACAGTCGTTGGTCTGGATAACTTCAACGACTACTATGACCCGGCTAAAAAGCGGGCCAACGAAACCCGCCTAATTGCCTATCCTCTGTTCCGCATGGTTGAAGCAGATATCCGCCACCGCCAGGCTATGTTTGACCTGTTTGAGGCGGAGAAGTTTGATGCCGTGGCCCATCTGGCGGCCATGGCCGGGGTGCGCAACGCCGTCAAATACCCCGACCTCTATGTGGAAGTGGACCTCAACGGCTCGCAGCACCTCATGGACGCGGCGCGGGCTACCGGCGTGGGCAACTTTGTGCAGGCGTCCACCTCTTCCGTCTACGGCAATACCCAACAGATTCCCTTTGTGGAAACCGACCCCTGCGACCGTCCCTTGCAGCCCTACGCCGCCGCCAAACGCGCCGCCGAAATCCTGGCCTACACCTACCATTACCTGTTCCAACAAAACATCACGGTGGTGCGTTTTTTCACGGTCTATGGGCCAAACGGCCGTCCCGACATGATGGCCTATCTCGTCGCCGAAAGCGCCGCCAAAGGGATCGAAATCCCCCTCTACGACAACGGGCAAATGTGGCGCGATTGGACCTACGTTGAAGACATCGCCGACGGCGTCGCCGCCGCTATAGACCGGCCACTCGGTTACGAGATCATCAACCTGGGGCGCGGCGAACCCACCCTGCTGGCCGACTTTGTCGGTTACATTGAAGCATTGGCCGGTAGAAAAGCGAACGTCGTTTCCAAACCCCGCCTCTCCGCCGACTTCGTGAAGAATAACGCCGACATCAGCAAAGCGCGGCGGCTGCTCGGCTACAACCCGCAGGTCTCCGTGCAGGAGGGTGTGGCCCGGTTTTGGGAATGGTACGCCGCTAACTGTTTATGAGTAATTGGGTAATTGAGTAATTAAGTAATTGAGCCAGTTACCCAATTACCCAATTACCTCATTCCCCACTATGCGCCGCCACCTGTCGCCTCTCTTGTTGTGGACGCTGTTGTGGTTTCTTTTTTTTGCACCGCTGCTGCTGGGGTGGGCGCGGCTGCCCAACAGCGACCTGTCCGGGCAGTTTCACGCTTTTGCCATTTTTCAGGCGCAGGAGATGGGACACGGCCGTTTCCCCATCTGGGCCCCCGGTAGTTTTGGCGGTTTCCCCTTTGCCGCCGACCCCCAATCGGCCGCCTTTTATCCCCCGCGCTGGCTGACCATCCTGGCCGCCCATCCCTGGGGGCCCCAGGACTGGGGTGTGCCCTTTTACGCCCTGGAAGTGGAAGGGCTGCTGCACATCTGGCTGGCCGGTGTTTTCACCTATGCTCTGGCGGCGCACATCACCGGGCGACGGCCGTCCGCGCTGCTGGCCGCCGTCGCCTTTGCCCTGGGTGGCTACCTCACCTCTTACCCCCTGCTGCAACTGGCCGTGCTGGAGACCATCACCTGGCTGCCGCTCATTTTGCTGCTGCTGCGGCTGGGCATGGCCCGGCCGCGAGCGCTGCTGGCGGCCGGGCTGGTGTGGGGATTGGCCTTCCTGGCCGGGCATCCGCAGACCTTTTTGCACCTGAGTTACGTGGCCGCCGCCTATTATCTGTTTTTGACCATCCGCGCCCGCTGGGTGTGGCGCTGGGTGGTTGGTATGGGGCTGCTGATGGTGGGCACGGCCGTTGGCATTGCCCTTGTCGCCGCCTTACCGGCCTGGCATTACCTGGCGCTGACGGGCCGCAGCGATACCAGTTATGCCTTTGTCGCCTCCGGCCAACCGCTGCTGCTCAACCTGCAACTGCTCCTGCCCGGCCTGCTGGCGCAGTGGTCGCCGGAGTATGTGGGGATCACGGCCGTGACCCTGGCAATCGTCGCTTTGTACGGCCGTCACACCTTATCCCCCGCTGATCCCGCCCGCAGCGAAATCCTCTTTTGGGCCGGGCTGACGCTGTTTGCCGTCTGGCTGGCATTGGGCGGCAACGGCATCCTCTTTGAACTGGCCTATCACGCCGCCCCCGGTTTTGCCCTGTTCCGGCAGCAGGAACGGCTGATGGGGGTGGTCAGCCTGGGGCTGGCGCTGCTGGCAGCGCAAGGGCTGGTGCTCTGGCTGGATACCGGGACGGCCAACCGCATGGTGCTGCGGCGCACGGCCGTGACCCTGACCGGTTTGCTGCTGCTGGCGGCCCTTATTCTTTGGGTATTACCCACAAAAACGGGGGACGATTGGGGCCTGGTCTGGCTGCGGGCGGGGGTGTTCACGGCCGTGACCCTGGCACTCTTGTGGGTGCTGATCAGCCGTCCCCGGCTGGTCTGGCTGCTGCCGCTGCTGCTGGCCGTTGATTTGTACGCCCCCATCACCCAGGCGATGAATTGGCAGGCGGAATCCCCGGCCGTTTTCTGGCCTGAACCAGCCTGGCTGGCCCCTTTGCAAGCCGATCAACCGGGCCGCCTTGATTCACGTGGCCTGTTCCACGCCAATCTGGGCGAGATTTATAGCCTGGAAGACATTCGCGGCCTCAGCCCGCTGCAATGGCAGACGGCCGGGCGCTTCAACAGCCTGCCCCGGCTGACGCGCTGGCGGCTGCTGCACGTGACCCACGTGCTGGACACCGCTGCGGTGGAACCGGGCATGGTGGAAATCGCCCCATTTGAAGAGAGTGTGCTGCCCGGCGAAAAACGGTCGGGTTTTCTCTTCCGCATTCCGAACCCCTTGCCCCGCGCCTGGATGAGCTACCAGCCACGCCTGTTTGCCGACGTAGAAGCAGCCTGGCAGGCGATGAAAGAGCCAGATTTTGATCCCGCCACCCAGGTCATGTTATCCACTGCGCCGCCCGGCCTGGAAACCATCACCGCCGCCGATCCCACCTCACAGGTTGTTGTGACCCAACCGGCTCCACACATGCGGCGCATCCAGGCGCAAACGGCCGTGCCCGGCATCCTGGTCATCAGCGAATGGGCGCAGCCGGGCTGGCTGGCAACGGTGAACGGCACGGCCGTACCCTTGCTGACGGTGAATTACGGTTTGCAGGGTCTACTTCTGCCCGCCGGGTCACACGAGATTGAACTGCGTTACCAATTGCCGGGATTGCGGGCGGGGCTGCTGATCACGGCCGTGACGCTCTTGCTCATCACCCTGCTGGCCTGGCGCTGGCAACCCACCCCCACCACCCGCCCCGCACACCCCTTCACCCCTTCACCTGCTCACCCCGCCGCCCTCACCCCGGCGTCCGCGCCGCCCTCACCCCGGCGCTCTCACTTGCTCACGACAACGGCCGTCCTCCTGGCCGCCTTCGCCCTGCGGCTGCACACACTGGCCGAACAGGCGTTGCGCCCGGCAGAGGCGGCGGTCTATTTACTGGCGCAGAGGGCTGTTTTGCCCACGCCGGTGGGGGAACCATTGACACCCTGGCTGATGGCCGGGTTAGGCGGCTGGCTGCGCCTGATGGGGTCAAGCGAACTGGCGCTGCGGTTGCCCGCGCTTTATCTGGGGCTGCTGCTGCTGCCGCTATTAGCGCAGATAGGGCGGCGCATGGGTGGGGCCGGATTGGGGCGGCTGGTATTGCTGCTCACGGCCGTCTCCCCGCTGTTGGTGTGGTTAAGCCAGGACGGATCGCCGGCTTATGCCTGGAGCCTGCTGTTTGCAGCGGCGGCCACGCTGCTGCTGTGGGAGTTGGCAACGGGCAAACGGGCGGGCCGGTGGTGGCCGGTTTATGGGGCGCTGGCGATTTTGGCCGTGTTGGGACATGGGTTAATCTGGCTGTTGTTGTTGGCGCATGGGTTGTTGCTCTGGTTGGCTGCGGCACGGCCGTCACGCCGCGTCTGGCTGGTCTGGTTGGCCTGTGTCCTGACGGCGGGCAGCGTGGTGGTGTGGTCAGGTTGGCCGTTGGCGGAAAACCCTACGGCCGTGCCGGAAATGGCTCTTTACCTGGTGAATCTGGGGCAATTGTTGGTGTGGGGTGAGGGGGGAGTGGGGTACGGCCGTTGGTCCTTTCTGGCCGTTTTGCTGCTGGTAGTTTGGGGGGCGCGTCGCTGGTGGACGGTGCAGCCGGGTTGGGTGGCCTTTCTGGCTAGCTGGTTTGGCGGCATAACGTTGGCCGTCTATTTGCTGACGTTGCGCCAACCCCTGACACCGGTGGGCACGGTGGTGCTGGCGACCGCGGCCTGGTTACTGCTGCTGGCGGCAGCATTATGGGCGCTGGCGCATCAACCAGGGCGATGGGCACGGCCGTTGGCCTGGTTCATGGGCCTGGGGCTACTGCTGGTCTCGTTGGCCGGTCTGGTGCGCCTGTATACGCAGCCGCTTTACGGCCGTGCGCCGGATTTACGTGAGGTGGCGTCATTGATTCAGGCAGCCGCCGCGCCGGGTGATGGGGTGATTGCCAGGGGCGCGGAAGCATTGCCATTGGCGTATTATCTGGCCGATACGCCGGTAGCGTTGGCCTTTGGCAGGGTGGATGAGACCTGGGCGCAGCAGCACGGCCGTGTCTGGCTGGTGACTGAGGCGGCCACAACCGAGGCTGCTGACCCCCTGACGCAATGGCTGGCGGCCAACGGCTTGTGGGAATGGCAGGCGACGGCGGGCGACCATAGGCTGCAAAGCTATCTGCTAGGAGGGGAAATAGTTGCGGCGTTACAACCGCCGTCTATGATGCTGCCAGATGCGATTGGGGAGCCGCTGCTCTGGCTGCGCGGCGTGTTGATGACGGTGAACGGCCGTCCCCTCCTGCCTGCTGAGTCCTTGACCGTCACGCCGGGGGATGTGGTCGCCGTGACGCTGGCCTGGGAAGCGGCGCAGCCCATCCCGGCCCATTTGACGGCGTTTGTGCATTTGCGGGCGGCCGATGGCTGGCTGGTGGCGCAGCATGATGGCATACCGGGCGACGGCCGTCGCCCGACCAACGAATGGCAGCCGGGCGAGATTGTCCTGGACCGGCATCAGTTCACCATGCCGCCCACGGCGCTACCCGGCCCGCTGCATCTGGCCGCCGGGCTGTATGAGACGGAGACGGTGACGCGGCAACTGTTTGCCGACGGCCGTGATGTGGTGCGGTTGCGGGAAGTGGTGTTACGGCCGTGAGGGTGGCAGGTGGCAAGTAACCTGCCACCTGCCTTGCTACTTGCAACCTGCAATCTTTTAAGGCAAAGAATAGGGCGCCAGCAGCGGGGACAGGTCACACTGGCAGTGGGTGGCGGCCAGTTCCAGGAAAACGACCGCGTCCGCGCCACCCCAGCGGTAAGTTTGACTATACTCGGCCAGGAAGGTGGTGAAGGTTTGTGGCCCCATGGCTTCCGCCAGCGCCGCAAAGAAGATCGGGGATTGGCCCTGGATCATGTTGTAGTAGCTGAGGTTGTTGTAAACGGCCGCCGGTAAATTGAGCGGTCCATAAGCGGCTGGGGAGCGATTTTGCCAGCGTTCGGTGAGTTTGTCTACGGCCGCCGTATCGTCCCCATAGGCGTAATGGCTGGCATAGGCTGCCAGCCCGTCGGCCAGCCAGGGGCTTTGTAGCTGGCTGGCGGCGGCCGGGGGGATAAACCATTGGCTGGCTAACTGGAAATATATCATCTGCTCACGGCCGTCGGCGAAATATAAAAAGGGATCATGCTCCAGCACCAGCACCCCCGGATAGGCTGCCCCCTGATAGCTGTTGGCCAGCGTAGGCACGTTCGCAATGTCCAGTTCAGTGTACGGGTAGGGGCCAAAAAGCTGGTTGTATTGGGCCAGCGCCGTTTGTGCCAGCGCCAGGGCTGTCTGGGCATTGGCAAGCTGGCTGGGGGTAAAGGCGTAGCTGTTCAGGCGGGTTTCACCGACTGTGCTGCTCACGGCCGTTTGCCAGCGATGGCTCATCGTCAAATAAAACTGATGCGCCGGGCCGGCGGCGATGTCCACCACCTGCCGCCCGGACTGCTGGCCGTTGCTTAATTCATGGCCGGCGGTGATGCCGGTGGCGATGATGTGCTGGCTCGCCGGGGCGTTTACCCGGACGCGGTAAAAACTGGGGGCCGCGGCGAAGAGCAGGTTTTGGGTGGGCAGGGTCATATCCCAACCGCTATCCGCCCGGTAAACGGCCAGCGTGGGGTAGAACTGCGCCAGGTGTGTGATCTCGGACGGCAGCGCCCGCGCCGGTTCGCTGCGCCATTCAAAGGCCATTTCCACGACGGTTGTCTCGCCGGGCAGCAACGGCCGTGGCAGGTGAATCTGGAGATGGCGAGATTGTGCAAGCTGGCGGGGAGCTACCAGACGGCCATCTACCTCGGCATAATACACCACCAACGACTCATGCCCCAGATTGGGATAGAGGTGGAAGATGAGGTCTGTTAAGGTATCGTCGGTTGTGTTGACAAAACGAATTTGTTGACGGCCGTCTATAGTCCGCAAATCATCACGAACGGTGATCTCTATATGGTAAACGGGGGCTGTGGACAGCAGCGTCAGGGCATCTTGTTGGCTGGTCAGCAGCCCTGCCTCATAAGGGGAGGGATCATTCCACTCTTCGTCAAATAACTTTAACAGGGCAGGAGAAACAGTCGCCCGTTCATTGACAGCCGGCGTCGGGTTGTTGACGGCGCTCAGCCCCAGGGCATAAAAACCCAGAAAGAGAAAGGCAAAGATCGAAGTGAGGGCGCCCAGGGTAGACAGCGCCTGCATGGAATGAAAACGGACAAAGGCGCGGCGGCGGCGCTGGCCGAGGCCCGGTTTAATGGCCCGAAAGTGCATCCGGGCCGACGGCCGTACCCGCCGTATTTCACTCCCCAGTTCACTGGCAAACTGCCGCCGCTGCCACTCGGCCGTTTGCAGGCGGGCGTGGCAGTCGCCACAGCTTTGCATGTGGTGGTTCATCGCTTCGCGCTGCGCATCCGTCAGCGAGTGATGAATATATGCCTGCACGTCACGGTCGGTAAAATGAGTCATTCATTTTCAGAAAGGGAGTTTCGCGCTGAAACTTCCTTTCGCAAGGGTGCTTCTAATTGATGTCTGATCTGGTCATAGGCCAGACGCACACGGGATTGGGCGGTGGGAATGGGGCAGCCCAAAATTTCGCCCATCTCGCGGTAGGTGCAGCCCGCCCAGTAACGCAAGATGATGGCTTCCCGGTAATGGGGCTTCAGTGATTGGATGGCCTGCCAGAGTTGAGAGTGTGTCTGGTACACGGCCGTGACCGCCTCCGGGTCCGGCAGCATATCCGGCAAATCCTGCCCTTTTTGCAGCCACTCACTCAACGAAAAACTGGGTAGCAGCTTGCGCCGCCGTTTATCCCGGCAGCGGCTGACGGTGATGGTGTGCAGCCAGGTACCAAAACCGGATTTATCCTGGTCATATTTGTGAATGTTCACCAGTGCGTAGGTCAGCGCATCCTGCGCCGCTTCTTCGGCGTCTTCATGGTGCCCCAACAGGCCATAGGCGAGGCGGAACGTCTGGTCGCGGAACTGGTTATAAATCAGTTCCGCGGCCCGTTCGTCGCCTCTACGCCAGCGTTCCAGCCAGGCTGTTAGGGATTCGCTGTTAGCCATTTACCTGTTTATTGCGCATCACCATATGCCCATTATACGTGACTTGTCCCCGGTATGATCACCGGATTGCCGCCATCGGCATGAGATGAACTGTCATTCCGAGCGCAGTCTTCGGAGCGAGGAATCTTTACACCTTTCCCACCTGCGGCAACTTTCCTATAATCCACCCAGACCGCGAAGGCGGTCTTCGCCTTCTGTAGCCGCGAATTTATTCGCCGGGCGCGTTTATTCGCCCGACGGGGGACGTGGGTGTCCCCCTTTCCTCAGGCAGGGAACAGGATGGATCTGATACACACCCGATTGGAAGCGGCCCGGCAAGAATTGCTTGACCTGGGCCTGCGGAATCCCCTCATCAACTACCGTCCGCTCAAAGCCAGAAGCCTGGAAATTGTGGGCGAACGGCCGTCAGACATCGTGCGGCTGTTCGTAATTGATGGGGCAGCGTTTACCTTTCTGCCCCAACCGGACGCAGCGCCAGACGAACCGGGCGCGTCCGGGCAGCCCGCCACTGACCCCTTCACCGATTACCATTTGCAGACTGCCTACAGTTCGGCCGAACTACAAAAACGGCTGCTGAACAGTTATTACACGGCCGTCGCCGCTATCGAAGAGCAGGGTATCAATATCCTCTACCTGGCGTTGGGCATGTTGCAGTGGCGCGAAACGGGCCACGCCGCCTCAACGCGCCGCGCGCCGCTGCTGCTCATCCCGGCGGCGCTGGCGCGTGACAGCGCCGACAGCCGCTTCTACCTCAGCTACACC
Source organism: Chloroflexota bacterium (assembly GCA_014584575.1). Taxonomy (GTDB): domain Bacteria; phylum Chloroflexota; class Anaerolineae; order Promineifilales; family Promineifilaceae; genus CAADGU01. The sequence continues at coordinate 13,870 of JACTMP010000021.1, read as the reverse complement.
GGCGCAGAGTTGCAAGACAATCTCTCCCTACGCCGGAAACTGGCGGCCGATTTTGGCCTGGCGCTGCCGGAACTGCCGCCCACCGACGCGCCGGATGTGGCCGCCTATTTTGCCCAGGTAGCCCAGGCTGTGGCCTCAATGTCCGGTTGGCAGGTGGACGACACGGCCGTACACCTCGGTTTCTTCTCCTTTAGCAAACTGCTCATGGTGGCCGACCTGGACGCAGCCAATTGGCCCGCCGACAAACGCCCCGCCGACCACCCCATTTTGCAATCCCTCTTGCACCCGGACGGATTCAGCGAAAGCGGCGGCATCCCCGATAATGCTTTTCTGGATGATCTGCTGCCCCTGGATAACAGCTTTCAGGTGGTGGACGCCGACAGTTCGCAGATGCAAACGATTTTGGACGTAAACAACGGCCGTAACCTGGTCATTCAAGGTCCACCCGGCACCGGTAAGTCCCAGACCATCACCAACCTCATGGCCGAGGCGTTGGGACAGGGCAAAACGGTCTTGTTTGTGGCCGAAAAGCTGGCGGCGCTGGAAGTCGTGAAACGGCGGCTGGATGAGATTGGCCTGGGCGACGCTGCCCTGGAACTACACAGCCACAAAACCACCAAACGGGGTTTTCTGGCGGAACTGGCGCGCACGGTGCAACTGGGGTCGCCACAGACGGACGGCCATCTGCAAAACGGCCGTTTCCCCGCCCTGGATGAACTCACCCAATTACGCAACCGGCTCAACCAATACAGCCGCGCTCTCAATGAACCCATTGGCGAAAGCGGCGTGACGTTGTATCAGGCTTACGGCCGTGCCCTGCAATTGCAGTCCCGGTTGGCAGAGGCGGCCCCTTTGCCCACTCTCGATCAGGCAGTCATGCCAGACTGGACGCAGGCAAGCTACCAGGCGCGGCTGGCGCAGGTGACGGAGTTGCAAGAATGTTTGCGGCAAATGGGGGTCCCCGCCCTGCACCCGTTAGCAGGCAGCCAATGCCAGGAAGCCAGCGACACGGCCGTGACCCTCATCCGCCAGCACAGCCAGGAAGCCTTGCACGCATTGGCCCGTGTGACGCAGGCCGGGGCGGAACTGGCGCAGCATCTCGGTGTGACTGAACCCGCCACGCCGGCCAGTCTGGGCAAGCTGATTTTCGATACCCACCAACTGCTGGTCGCGCCGCTGTTGTATGCGGTGGACGTACACGCGGCCGCCTGGCGCGAACAGGCCGAGCCGCTGCTGGCGGCGCTGACCGCCGGGCAGCAGGCCGCCCGCGCCTACGCCGAATTTGATAGCTGGCTAATCCCGGAAGCGTGGGGGCAGGAGGTGCTGCCCATTCGCCAGGGATTGATGGCCGGGCCAAAGCGGTGGCGCTCACTTTCCGGCCGTTACCGGCGGGCGCGACAGCAGTTGGCCGGTTTATGCCGCCGCGCCGTGCCCGATGAATGGGAGCAGCAACTGGCGCTGGTGGATGCCATTTTAGCTGTACAGCGGGCACGGCCGTTGCTGGCGCAGATGGCGCCGCTGCTGACCGCCCTCTTTACGGTGCGCTGGCAAAACGAGGATTCAGATTGGGCCGACCTGCTGCGGGTGGGGCGCTGGCTGGCGGTGATGCACCGGGAAATAGAGACCGGGCAGCTAGAGGTGGCGCTGCTGGCATATGCCGCGCAGGGGATTCACGGCGACTGGCTGCGGGCGACAATGGACAGGATTGAAACAGCGCGGGGGGAATGGGGCACGGCCGTCGCCCATCTCTTCACCTGCCTGCAATTCGACGAGAGCGTGCGCCTGGGGCCAAACCACCGTTTCGCCGACGCCCCCTACGCTGACCAACACATCATCCTGGCGCAAATCCACGCCGCCGCCGAACGGCTGCCGGAGATGGCCGCCTATAACCAGATGATGCACCGCCTGCGCCAAAATGGGTTAACGGCCGTAGCCGCAGCAGCCCACACCTGGGCGCATGGCCCGGCCCATCTGGTAGATTGGTTTAACCTGTCCTGGTGTACCCAACTCATTGCCAAAGCAACCGTGACCTATCCTCATCTGAGCGAAGTGGACAGCGCCGCCCAGGATGAAGCGGTGCATCGCTTTCAAGAACTGGATCGCGCATTCCTGGCGGCCAACCGCGTGCGTTTAGCCCAGGCGCACTGGCAGCGGCTGCCGCGTTATGCCGCCGCCGGGCAGATGGGGCGGCTGCAAAGCGAGATGGACAAACAACGACAGCACAAAGCGATCCGGGTGCTGATGCAAGAAGCGGGGCAGGCCATCCAGCGCATTAAACCCATTTTTATGATGAGTCCGCTGTCTATCGCCACCTTCTTGCCGCCGGATAACGTGGCCTTTGATCTGGTCATCTTTGACGAAGCCAGCCAGGTGCGGCCGGTGGATGCCTTTGGCGCTATTTTGCGCGGGCGGCAGGTGGTCGTTGTGGGCGACAGCCGCCAGTTGCCGCCGACGACATTTTTTGAGCGGGTGGTGGGGGAAGAGATTGAGAGATTAGGAGATTGGGAGATTGGTGAGTCTCCCAATCTCTCAATCTCCCAATCTCCCGAAAGTATTCTTGACCTGTTTTGCAGCCAAAACGCGCCACAACGCCTGCTGCGCTGGCATTATCGCAGCCGCCATGAATCGTTGATTGCCATTTCTAACCGGGCGTTTTATGAGCGGCAACTGGTCATTTTCCCCAGCCCGGATGCCAACCGGCAGGAGGTGGGGCTGCGGCTGCACGTCCATCCGCAGACGGTGTATGAGCGGGGGCGCAGCCGCACCAACCCGCAGGAGGCGCGTCTGGTGGCGGCCGCGGTGATGGACCATGCACGAGCGCAGTTAACCGCCGTTGAGCCGTTGAGCCTGGGTGTGGTGGCCTTTAGCGCCAGCCAGAGCGAGGCCATACGAGACGAGGTAGAACAACTGCGTCGGGCTGACCCGTCGCTGGAACCCTTTTTTGCGGCTGGCCATCCCGAACCGTTTTTTGTAAAGAATCTGGAGAATGTGCAGGGGGATGAGCGGGATGTGATTTTGATCAGCATGGGTTACGGCCGTGCCGCCGATGGCACACTCTCGCTCAACTTTGGCCCCCTCAACCTGGCCGGTGGCGAGCGGCGTCTGAATGTGCTCATCACCCGCGCCCGGCAGCGCTGCGAAATTTTTACCAATTTTGCGCCGCATGAACTGGAAGCGGACAGAGTGGAGGCGCGCAGCCTCACCATTTTGAAGCAGTATTTGGAATACGCCCAAACCGGGCAGCTACCCCGGCTGGCTCCCGACCAGGCGTCACAGGCCGCGCCGTTTGAAGAGGTGCTGGCTGCGGCGTTGCAAACACAGGGGTACAGCCTGGCGCACCGCGTGGGTGATGGGCCGATGCGCGTTGACCTGGCGGTGCATGATGAGGCACGGCCGGGTTATTATCGGTTGGGGCTGGAATGTGATGGCGACAATTATCACCTGGCGCGTTCGGTGCGGGATCGGGACCGGATTCAGGCGCAGGTGTTGGCCCATTTGGGCTGGCGCATCGGGCGGGTGTGGAGCCATGCCTGGTGGTATGACCCGGCGGGAGAAGAGGCACGGTTATTGGCGCTGATGGCAGAGGGGGGTACGGCCGTTACCGCTCCCCCGCCGACGCCATTGCTGCGTTATGCGCTGCCGGACACGGCCGTTGGCCGCCGCGCCATACCCGATTACCAGATCGCCCAGATTGAACTGCCCATCCGCAAAAGTTCCTTTCACAGCCGGTACCGCGAAAAAGCTGCTTTCCGGGATGAGGTGCGGCAGCAATTGGAAACGGTGGTGGCGGTGGAATCGCCGGTTCACATCCGCGAGGCGATGCGGCGATTGTGGCAGGCTGCCGGTTATAAAGTGCTGAATACAAATGACAATTTAACGAACTGGATCGTGGACAATGGAGTGGCGCACGGTTGTATCCGGCGGCGCGGCGATTTTCTGTGGTTGGCGACGATGCAACGGCCGTCTGTGCGCAGTCGGGCAAACCTGCCGCCGGTGTCGCGTAAGTTTGAGTTGATTGCGCCGGAAGAAGTTGAGGAAGCGGTACTGCTGGTCATCTATGACGCCGTGGCTATTGCCCAGGCGGAAATACCACTCGCAGTGGTGCGCTTGTTTGGCTTCCGGCAGGTGAATGAGGGGGTGGCGACGGCCGTGCAAGCAGCAGTGGATCGGTTGATCGGGCGGGGGTGGGTGACGGCCGTTGGGGAGCAGTTATCCACATCTGTTGACTTATTACAACAAAACTCTTGACAGATAGTGAGTTTTGTTGTATTTTTACAACAAATAATTTGTTGTAATATCCCGCATCGGTGTAGGTGCTTCCCAGATCAGCGAGATGCAATGAGTAAGGAAGATTTGCTGGAAAGTTATGCAGGCGTCCCGGAAGTGGCAAAACGTCTCAATGTTCATCCCGAATCTGTCAGGCGTCTCATCCGGCAAGGTAAACTCCCTGCTATCAAATTTGGGAACAAATGGCTGGTAGAGAAAGCGACATTGGAGCAATATGCCAGCCGGTATGACCCACGCCCAGGCAATAAAGCAACATTACTGTAATCGGTGAAGATAATCAGATGAGGATGGGGCCGGTCGTAACCGGGAAGAGGTGGCCCTTCCTTCCATCTATAGTCTCACCAACGTGCAGAAGAGGGTTTACCCATGCAAAGAACACCAGAACTAGAAAACGTGGCCTGCATTCGCGTCATTGGTGTTGGCGGCGGCGGTTGTAACGCTGTCAACCGGATGATTAAAGAAGGGATCAATGGCGTTGACTTCATCGCCATCAATACAGACAACCAGGCCCTTCTGCTGGCGGACGCGCCCAAGCGGGTGCGCATCGGCGAAAAATTGACGCGCGGTCTGGGCGCCGGTGGGCATCCCGAAGTCGGCGAAAAAGCGGCCGAAGAATCGGTGGATGAGCTGTATGAGGTACTCAAAGGCTCCGATATGGTGTTCATTACGGCCGGCATGGGCGGCGGCACCGGCACCGGCGCGGCGCATGTGGTGGCGCGGGTGGCGCGTGAACAGGGCGCGCTGACGATTGGGGTGGTGACACGGCCGTTTCTCTTTGAAGGCAGCAAACGCTCCACCTCCGCCGAACATGGTATTGATAAGTTAAAAGAGCAGGTGGATACCCTCATCGTCATCCCCAATGACCGCCTGCTGGAACTGACCGACCGGCGCATGTCGCTGGCCGACTCCTTTAATATGGCCGACGATGTGCTGCGCCAGGGCATTCAAGGGATTAGCGAACTGATCACCGTGCCCGGCCTGATTAACCTGGACTTTGCCGATGTGAAGGCAATTATGTCCCAGGGCGGCGCGGCGCTGATGGCCATTGGGCACGGCGAAGGCGAAGAACGCGCCCGCATTGCCGCCGAGCAGGCGATTAGCTCTCGTCTGCTCGATGTGACCATTGATGGCGCACAGGGCATCCTGTTTAACGTGACCGGCGGCCCCAGCCTGAGTTTGTACGACGTGAACCAGGCAGCGGCCATTATCCGGGAGACGGCGCACCCGGATGCCAATATGATTTTTGGCGCGGTGATTGATGAGACGATGGGTGATGAGATGCGGGTGACGGTGATTGCCACCGGGTTTGAGCGCACGCTTTCGCGCCGCCAGATGTTACAGCCGCAGTACGGCCGTTCGTCTACCCCACCCGTCAGCCAATCACGACCGCAGCCGCAGCCACAACCCGTGGCTGTCCCGGCCGCGCCGCCCGTGCGCGAGCCTGAACCGGAACCGGTTCAACCGCGCTTTGCGCCCAATAATCTGGAAATCCCGGCGTTTCTACGCCGGCGATAAACTCGTGAACCGTTAATCGGATTGCTGTTTACCGATTACGGATTACCAATCCATCACTAACTACCTACCTTCGGGTAGTTGGAAAGCGCTCCTTTTTTTGTTCGGTGGTTTGTAACTTCGTTGCAAATCACTACAACATCCCCTCTGCACCGCTCCCCCTGTTTATGCAGGGCAGGGGGAGCACCTCTTCTTTTCACCAAACCTATCTCTTATCTCAGGCGGTTGATGAAAGTCAACAAAATAAATGGGCAATCCGCAAATTGTCATTCCGAGGTCTTCCGAGGAATCCTGTTCCTTTACAATGACCAGAACGTGGGGATTCCTCGCTCCGAAGACTTCGCTTGGAATGACAGTGGCAAAAAGGCATTTTATGCTTATGAACGATACCCAAATGTGAAATTTACCTGAGTTGGTAGTGAATGTGGTGAGATAGCTCCCTTAATCCCTGGTGGATTGACCGGTAATCAACAAATCGGTTGATTACCGGTCAATCCGTTTTGGCACATGCGGCACATGTGAATTGCTGCGGATTCTCGTCGCCCCCGCCTTCGCAATTGAGCGTAAAACAGGTATACTCGACGATACGAGCATTTTAGGGGTCAAACGTCGAGAAATCGTCGAGAACCGGGGTACAAGAAAAACTCATGACACAATACGTGATAAATGTCAGCCGTAAGAAGTTACATCTTCAATTATTTGGGCCGCCAGCCGTCTTCAGAGGCGAAGAACCAGTTACCGGGTTTGTCTCTCATAAGGCATCTGCCTTGTTATTTTATCTGGCAACTACCGGCCAATCCTGCAACCGTGACATGCTGGCCAGTTTGTTGTGGGGGGAAAGCCCCGAAGAAAAGGCGCGGAAGAATTTACGGGATGTGCTGTTCAATTTGCGGCCGCTTGTTGGCGATTATCTGATTATTTCCCGACAAACCGTTTCGCTTGATCAGGAAGCGCCCCATGAAGTTGACGTTGTCCGATTTGCCACACTGCTAAAGGAGTTGGGCGACCTGAAAAGTGGTTCGTTATCTGCGGCGGCAATGATTTTTCTGCGGGATGCGGTTGATTTGTACCGGGGCGAATTTTTAGAGGGGCTTCATATTTCGCAAGCGCCGGACTTTGAGACGTGGTTGTTTGAGGAGCGCACAAAACTGCATCAATTAGTGGTGCAATCGTTACATTCTTTAACAAACTATCTGACGCAACAGGGGAATACGGCGTTGGGCATCAAGTATGCGTCGCGGCTGCTGGCCCTGGAACCGTGGCGGGAGGAGACGCACCGGCAGTTGATGCAGTTGTTGGTGTGGAGTGGGCAGCGCAGCGCTGCGCTGGCGCAGTATGAAACATGCCGGCGGCTGCTGCGGGAAAACTTGAAAATTGAGCCAGAACCGGAGACGCGGCAGTTGTATGAAAGCATTTTGCGTGGGGATTTGATTCTGGCGCACACGTCTTTACCTTCTGGGGAGACAATCAGCACCCGAAGCGCGGCGCATAATCTGCCGGCGTCGCTGACGCGATTTGTGGGGCGTGAGGCTGATCTGGCAGAGATTTTAGACCGGCTGCTGGATGCTGATTGCCGGCTGATGACGATTGTGGGGCCAGGTGGGGTGGGCAAAACTCGTCTGGCATTGCAGGTGGTATATAAGTTGTTCGCGTCCCAACCGCCGGAGGTAATGCCGTTTATGGATGGTATTTACCTGGTGCCACTGGCTGCGGTGGAGCAGTATGAATTGCACCGAAGTTTAACGGCCGTGACCAACTTTAACCCCATCGCTGCCGCCATTGCTGACGCTTTGCAGTTGTCGTTGCGAGACCCAGAAGCGCCCACTTCCCGTATCCAAAATTATCTACGGGAAAAAGAGATTTTGCTGGTAATGGATAATTTTGAGCACCTGGCGGCGGCAGCCAGTTATCTGACCTCGTTATTGGCAGCCGCGCCCCGGCTGAAGGTGCTGGTGACATCGCGCAGCCGCTTGAATGTGCGCGGGGAACAGGTGTATTTGCTGGAAGGGCTGCCATTCCCCACCGATATGGCGGATGCGCTATCCTGGCAGGGGTATGGTTCGGTGCAGTTGTTTTTTCAGACGGCCCGGGCGGTGGACGCCAATTTCCGCTTGACGCCGGCTGAAGAAACGGCCGTGGTGCGTATTTGTCAGTTGGTGAATGGATTACCGTTGGGCATTGAACTGGCAGCCAGTTGGGTGCGTGTGCTTTCATGCCAGGATATTGTGCAGGAATTAGAGCAAAACCTGCGCTTTTTAAGCGCCACCATGCGTGATGTACCGGAAAGACATCGCAGTCTGTGGGCCGTCTTTTCTTACTCCTGGAATATGCTAACCGCAGAAGAACAGCAGGCGATGCGGCGGCTTTCTGTCTTCAGGGATGGGTTTACACGGGAAGCGGCGGCTGAGGTGGCGGATGTACCCGTCTCGGTGTTAATGAAGCTGATAGACCATTCCTTTGTGCGGCGGATGACGGGGGTGATGGGCAAACCGCGTTTTGAGATATTGGAAGTGCTGCGCCTGTATGCGGCCGAACATTTGCAGCAGAATCCGGGCGAAGGGATGGCCACACACGGCCGTCACCAGGATTTTTTCATCGCCTTTCTGCGCCAGGCCGAAAGCCGGTTGCAAAATGAAGAACAACGGTTGGCGTTAGAGGAAATCGGCGAAGAGATTGGCAACATTCGCGCCGCCTGGCGTTGGGCGTTGTTGCAGCAAGATGTCACGGCCGTGAATGAAGGGCTGATGAGCCTGTTTGATTATTATGATATGCGCAGCCGTTTTCAGGAAGGCCAGGATGTGTTGCAGCGGGCGACGGCTATGGTGGAGGCTGTGGCTCCAGCTAGCGAAGAAATACAGTTGGTCTGGGGGCGGTTGCTGGCGCGGCAAGGGTGGTTTACTTTTCATGTGGGCCGTTACGGCGAGGCGCTGCGATTATTGCAGCAGAGTGTGGCGTTGATACGGCCGTTGTCCTCTCCCCCCGACCTGGTTTTTTCCCTCAATTACCAGGGCGCCGTTCACTATCATTTAGGTGATAATACGCAGGCTGAAGCCCTCTGCCAGGAGGCATTAGCCTTAAGTGAAACCAGCAATTACGAAGCAGGGCAGGGTATTGCCCTCAACATTCTGGCGCAGATCGCTTTCCGCGCCGGGGATTATGAGACGTCCCAGGCTTACAGCCAGCGCAGTCTGGAAATTGTGACCCGGCTGGGCAACCCGTGGAGCCGGGCGTATTCGCTCTCCAATCTGGCACAGGTGGCCTTTGCCCGCCACGCTTATGACGAAGCAAAACGGCTGAACCTGGTCATCCTGGAAATTCGGGAAGAAATGGGGGATGTGCGTGGGATTGCCATGTGTCTGGAGATGTTGGCGCGCACGGCCGTAGCCCAAGACCATCTCAGCGACGCCCGCACGCTTTACCAGCGCAGCCTCTACCTCTACCGGGAAATTGGCAACCAGCGGGGCGTCATCTCCACGCTGGCCGGGTTGGGGCGGTTGGCGCTGCAACAGGAGGCAGACGAAACAGCCTGCGCCTATTTTGCCGACGCTCTACAACGCGCCTTTCAGTTAAAAAACGTGCCTGATCTATTAGCCATTGCCGCCGGTCTGGTGGGGGCGTTATACCGGATGGGGCAGCGAGAAACGGCCGTGACCCTGGAAAGATTGTTAGCCAAAGACCCTCTCCCCCTGCCCCAATTGGCCGACCTGCTACAAAAACTACCCAAATAAAAACGGCGCTGCTGTGAGGCAGCGCCGCTAACAATGTCATACAACGGTACCGGTTAGGGAACTAATACCGCGTCAATCACATGAATCACACCATTCGATGCCCTGATATTGGCGATGACCACCGTAGCGCCATCCACAACCACCGGCCCACCGCTGAAGCTAACCGGGAGGTTCGCCCCATTCAAAGTTGGAATACGATTGCTGGTCGCCACCTGATTGATGCTGAGTGAGTCACCCACCACATGATAAGTCAGGATTTTGGTCAAATCTCCTTTGGGATCGGCCAATAATGCATTGATGGTGTCCGCACCCAAAGCGGCAAAGGCAGCATCTGTGGGCGCAAAGACGGTGTAATCACCAGGGCTGGCAAACACATTTACCAGACCGGCGGCATCCAGCGCCGCTACCAGCGTATCAAAGTTACCGTTAGCGACAGCGATCTCGGCAATCGTCTTTGTCGGGTCGCCGGCCGGGGACAGATCCAGAGCATTCACCGGAGGTGGAATGACCGCGTCAATTACGTGGATAATGCCGTTATCAGCCTCAATATCAGTCATTACAATTCGGGCTGTGGCGCCATCAGGGGTGGTAATGACCGCATCACCGCCACGCACAGCTACCGTGAATGATTTGCCATCAAAGGCAGTTTTTAACGTCCCGGCGGCCAAAACATCGGCTGCTTTCAAACTGCCGGGTACCACATGATAGAGCAAGATATTGGGCAGAGAAGCTTCGGGATCGATGCCGCTGGCTGCAAACGCCGCAAACGCCGCATCGGTGGGGGCAAAGACTGTGAAGGGGCCTGAGCTTTCAAGCGTGCTTTTAAGGCCGGCGGCCTCAACCGCGCCTACGAGCTGGGTGAAGTTCCCATTGGCTTTGGCAATGTCGTAAATCGTATTGCCAGAGGCAGCGGTGAAACTGCTGGAAGCCAGGACTAAAAACAGGGACAAAACAACTAAAGCGGAAATTTTCTTAAACATTTTGCAACTCCTTTTTGATTTTCAAATTGCTTCAACAAAACCCATTATCGGCAACTTTTCTGAATTGTGTACAGTAACTCATTCTTGTCTAATAATTGTATAGCTTTTGCACGGCTGAGCGCCGTACTGTACCCCGAAGGATGGTGTGGTGGCCGACAGAGGTCTATTACCAATACGCAGTTTGTATCGGTTTTGTATGTATTGACATCCGAAATTCGTTGCAAAATATGTAAAAAGCCTTATTAGCGCCGCTCATAAGGCTTTTTGCAAAAGGCTCTGAAATTAGGCAATAAGTCCCATTCACAAATGGGTGTAGTTCCGTATACTAAACATCACGCAAGGACACACAACTTTTTCTCCTTTTATAAGAGCCTCAGGATCCCCTCCCCTGAGGCTCTTCCTCTTTATTCCTCATTTGCTTCCCCGTAACCTCGTGGGCACAACACGGCCGTACACATCCCCACTGCCTTCCCTGATTTGGGCTAATACAGACAACATCTCGGTGGGTGATAGCCAGTGATCCGCTTGCAACCGGTGTATCTCACCCGGTGCATAGTTGAATTCATATGGCCCCAAGCCCGCCAGGCGGGTCACGCAGCCGGTGGCAATCTCCATGGCCGCCGGGATGTATTCAAATGACAGGGCCGGAATAGGCTGCGACAGGCCACGCAGCACTTCCAGTTCGTACCCCTCCACGTCAATTTTGCAGAAAACGGGACGGCCGTACCGGGCAATCAGCGCATCCAATGTGGTCACCGGCACGGTCACAGCCATGTCCCAGGAAACGTGGGTAAAGGCGGGGTCGCGCTGTACGGCCGTTATCCAGCCCCGCGACAGGGTGGTCACAGTGGGGGTGCGGTGGCTGATATACAACGTCGCCGCGCCGGACTGTGCACCAACAGCCTGTTCCAGGAGGGTGATGTGGGGACGACGGCCGTATAGCCGGTTGAGCCAGCGCATCAGGTGGGGCTGCGGTTCCAAAGCCACCACCTGCGCCCCCAACCCCGACCAGACACGCAGCCGGTTGCCCACATGCGCGCCAATGTCAAAACAGAGATCACCGGGTTGGATAAACTGCGAATAGAAACGGCGCATACGGCCGTGACGCCCCGGAACGCCATAATACATCAATAACGACCGGGCTGTGCCCATTTGTGCCCGCCAATTCATTTTACTCATCATCACCTGCTGCCACTTCACCTTTAGACAAATATCTATTCCCTATTATTACAACATACGCTACAATGCTGCCCGATTCAACAACCTATTGTCGGGGAAACATCAGACCCAGAGAAGAAAGTCTGACATCACCGGCGAGCCATATTCAACCATATAGAGGAGTGTATGATGCAAAGATATCCCTTCAAACGCCTGTTTTTTGCTGTTGTCTTGTTTGTCCTGGCCGCTTTTTTCATTGTGTCCGGGCAGTACGTGCAAGCTACCCCAGATGCACAAACAGGTGATGGCAGCAAGCCGATTGATGGCCCCATTACAGATGCTATGCGGCGCTTTTTGGCAGATCAGGAAGCGCCACTAGACAACGTGACCTCCACGGCTGCCACGCCCTGTGTTGGGGGTATGGCTGGCATTTATCCTTGCAGCAATGTAGACCTGTTGGCCCATATTTCGCTGGCAGATATGTCGGCAACCGCCGGCAATGATAGTTGGGGCTGGACAGACCCGTTGGATGGAAAAGAGTACGCCATGATGGGTCTCAACAATGGTACCGCCTTTGTGGACATTAGCGATCCCGAAAACCCAATATACCTGGGTAAACTGCCCACCCACACCTCTAATTCTACCTGGCGCGACATCAAGGTGTATGCCGACCATGCCTTCATTGTCAGCGAGGCCAGCGGTCATGGAATGCAGGTTTTTGATCTGACATTACTACGCAATGTGGTCAACCCTCCGGTCACTTTCAGCAACACAGCCCATTACAATCAATTTGGCAATGCCCACAACATTGCCATCAATGAAGACAGTGGGTATGCCTATGCCGTCGGTACCGGCACTTGCTCTGGCGGGCTGCATATGGTTAACATCCAAAATCCAACCAGCCCCGCCAATGCCGGCTGTTTCAGCGCCGATGGGTATACGCATGATACTCAGTGTGTTATCTACACAGGGCCAGACCAGGATCACCAGGGAAAGGAAATTTGTTTTGCCTACAATGAAGATACAGTCACCATTGTAGATGTGACGAACAAAGCCGCGCCGGTGCAGTTGAGCCGCACTCCCTATGCCGGTTCAGCCTACACGCATCAGGGCTGGCTAACGCCCGATCAACGCTACATTCTGCACGATGACGAACTGGATGAGCAAAATAATGGGCACAATACCCGCACCTACGTTTGGGACGCCAGTAACCTGGATGCCCCCATCCTGATCGGCAATTATACGGCGGCTGTCCCCGCCATTGACCATAATCTCTACATCAAGGGCAACTACGCCTTTGAAGCCAACTACCGTAGCGGTCTGCGTATCCTGGACATTTCTAATGTAGGTGTTCCCGCCAACATTACCGAGGTGGCCTTTTTTGATACGTATCCAGAAAATAATAACGCTGCCTTTAACGGCGCCTGGAGCAACTATCCCTATTTCACCAGTGGGGTGGTTGTTATCAGCGATATTGATCGGGGTTTGTTCATTGTACGGCCGAATCTGGCCTCTTTTGCCCTGATGGTCGAACCAGGCAGCCTGAACATCTGCCAGGGCACAGATGCACTTTACACGGTAACGGTGACGGAAAATGGCGCTAATGATCCTGTTACGTTAACGGCCGTCGGCGTCCCTGCTGGCGCCAATCATAACTTTTCCGTCAACCCCGTAACCCCTACCGGAACCAGTGAATTGAGCATAACGAACACGGCCGTGATCCCACCGGGCAATTACGACATCAGCGTGGTGGGCAATAATGTCACGGATACAATGACCAGTACTATCGGACTGAATGTATCCCAGGGCATACCCGGTGTCCCAGTGTTGACAAATCCCGCCGACGGATCAACAAATGTACACACTTCGCCCACTTTCATGTGGAATGTGGTCAGCGGCGCAACCACCTACCATTTGGAACTCGCCGATGATGCCGGTTTCACCAACGTTATCTATGCCGCCACTACGGCTAACACAAGCCATACCATTGCCCTTGCCCTGGATCCGCTCACTACCTACTACTGGCGGGTAACGGCCAGCAATGCTTGTGGCACGGGGGCAACATCCAGCACCTTCAGCTTCACCACTCGTCCCATCCCGCCCATCCTGCTGGTGGATGACGACGACGACAGCCCCGACGTGCAATCCACCTGGACGGATGCGCTGGATGCGTTGGGTTTGAATTACGACATCTGGGAGACCGGC
>JACTMP010000018.1 GCA_014584575.1 Chloroflexota bacterium | reverse complement strand
TGACGAATGATAGGCCATCTTGCTCTCCTTGTTGTAAAATGACCCCTATTCTACGGCATACCCATATCTGGGTGTACCCCCTGTATTCCCATTGAACCATCATTTTTGGCGCATCCGCAAGGATGGGGGCATTTCGCAAGCCACTGCCGCACCGGGGACCATCGTGCGCAGAGTGACGACCATTCCTCACCTGGTACAGCGAGAAATGGCTGTAGCGGTCGTGGTTATAACGGCCGTGACCATCTGGGCCATGTTCATCCCCGCGCCGTTGCAAGAGTTGGCCGATCCACTGCAATCGCCCAACCCGGCCAAAGCAGCCTGGTACTTTTTAGGGCTACAGGAGATGCTGCTGCACCTGCCACCACGAGCGTTGATGGTGCTTATCGCCATTGTCAGCGCCGGGCTGGGGCTGCTACCCTCCTGGGACCGACAAGAGGATACCGTTGGTCATTACTTCCGCTCTCCCACCGGCCGACGGGCGGCGTTGGCAGGCTTGCTCCTGGGTCTCAGTCTCCCGCTGCTGCTGGTTGTGGCCGACGAATATTGGCTTAACCGGGGCGCCTGGCTGCCGGACTGGCCGGTTCTCTTGGCCACAGAAGTACTCCCTTTCATGCTCACCCTGGCCGGCATGGCCTTTATCTATTTCAGCATACGCCTTTTGCTAAGAGCCAATCACAGCGAAGGGCTGGTTGGGTTATTTGTCTTCATCATGACCAGTCTGGTGGTATTGACGGCCGTTGGCGTTTTCTGTCGTGGGCCAAACATGACCTTCGTGTTGCCTTTCTCATAAAGGTAGGATCAACATGGAAGCAATTAGAAATCAAAAATTAACCCCTTTAGCTCCCCAAAAAGATGACGAGCCTTTGGCCGACAAAGGGTGTGGCTGCCAGGAGAATAGCGCCGCTAAAGAAGTTTCACGCCGTACTTTCCTGAAGTTAGGGTTGGGTACCCTGGGCGTCATCGCTGCCCTGGAGATTGGCGCAGCCTCCTGGCTTTTTCTACAGGCACGGGGCCAGGAAGTTCAGGGCGGCAAGGTGTTGGCCGGTTCAGTGGATGATTTTCCACCCGGTTCCGTGACCGAGTTCAAGGAAAGGGCCTTTTTCCTGATCCGTGATCCCGAAGGCGGATTTCTGGCTATCTATCGCCGTTGTCCACATCTTGGCTGCACGGTGAACTGGCAGTCTGATGGGAATGGTTTCCACTGCCCTTGCCATTCGGCTGATTTTGACTTTTATGGCGATTGCGCTGGCCCACCGGTACCACGGCCGCTTGATTTATTTGCAGTCACCATTGATGAAAGCCGGGTGCTGGTAGATATGTCACAGCCCCAACAGCGTGATCAATTCAGCCCGGCTCAACTGATCTACGCCTGAATAATGAACAGATACGCTTTTATTACTTTCGTGGCTCTTCTGATGCTGGTCGTTGCATTTCCTATTTACGGTATGCGTGAACGGCAACGCCTGGCCCTGGCTCAAGGGGATTGGCAACGCCATCTGGTAGTGGATGCCACCGATCTTTACCTGGACAATTGCGCCCCCTGTCATGGTTCAGCCGGGGAAGGAGTGGGCGCGAATCCACCACTCAATACACCGGGATTGGCAACGGCCGATTTTAATTTTCTTTACTACCGCATCGGCCATTCACCGCATGGTACCGCCATGAGCACCTGGCATCTGGAAGAGGGCGGAACGCTCAATAGCTACCAGGTTGAGGCATTAGTGACCCTCATTCGGGCGGCAGATTGGCAAGATGTGGCTGAACAGGCCACAAAACTTGGTCTGGCTTTTCCCGTTCCCGCAACGGCCGTAGTCGAAAATTTGCGGTTACAGCCTGGTACAGAAACTGATCCTCATCATTGTGCCTCTTGCCACGAAGAGCCTGCCCTTCACGCAGAGCGATTTGGCCTGGATTGTGCGCGCTGCCATACGCTAGAAGCCTGGACGCCCGCTTTACTGACGCACCATGTCTTTTCCCTCGAACATGGCGACAATGGGCCTCTTCCTTGCCAGACATGTCATGTTGAGAGTTACGCCCGGCACACATGTTATGGCTGTCACGACCATCAGCCCGAACAGATGCCACAAATACATATGGCTATAGAGACAACAGACTTAGTTGGCTGCGCAACCTGCCACCCAACTGGCAACGAAAACGATTGGATCAGTACAGCCAGCGAGGGCCAACAGGGTGGGCGACGATGAAAAGAATTGTCGCATTTGTCGTTATTATCAATCTTGGGCTGCTATCGGTGGCAATCGGCTTATTGATTCTGGGCAACCGTCATCCCTTTGACCCCGGCGATCAGCTCTATCAACTACAACTGGTTGCCGAAAATTGGCGCCTCCAGATAACCAATGATCCTTACCGGCAAGCTGATCTGGCTCTGGCCCATACCCAACGTCGCCTGACCGATTTGGAATATGCTCAAGACCAACAACAGATTCAGGTCACTGTACAGGCAATTGACCAGGCGCTCAACCAGGCATTGCGTTATATTGCTTTGACGCCACTCTCTGCACAGGCCAATTATTTTGTGCGTTTGCGTCTTATATTGAGCCATTCTCAGGATAACCTGGAGATTTTGCTGGCTGGCCGGGATGGAACAGCCGGAAACGCGCTGCTGGAAAAGATCACCGCACTGCTGACGGCCGAAACCAATCAGGCTGTCGTGGATGTGCTCCCGGACAATATCGCCGCAGAAGTTGTATCCTTCCTGGGAGTTGATGTGCCACACGTAACCATGTCGCTCGTCCAGGAGCATGAGGAGGTTGCCTGTGACAAGTGCCATGAAGACGGCCGTTATGCGGAAACGGAAACAGCCTGTAAAGCGTGTCATAACCCATTAACGATGGAGCACAGTTCACTGCCGCTCACAGGTGTACATGCAAAGGCTCAATGTGAGGATTGCCATGTGGACAGTCGTTTTGCCGGATCTGAGCCGGTTTGCGAAGCTTGCCATGAGCCAACTGCCAATGTGATTTACCCGCTTCATTTCCCCGGTGAGTGTACGGCTTGCCATGACGTCGTGAACTGGACACCTGTAAAGTTTAACCATGCGGGGGTCACAGAATGTGAATCGTGCCATCTGGCTGAAACCCCATTCGCGCATTATCCGGGTGCTTGCACCGATTGTCACACGAACACATATTTCTGGAGCATCTGGTATGACCACCTGAGCGTGACGGAATGTGAATCTTGCCACTTGAACGATAACCCGAAAGGCCATTATGAAGGCTTATGTGCCCGCTGCCACTTTGACACTTTTGATTGGATTGTGGTGGAGTTTGATCACACGGGCTACAGCGATTGTCGGGCCTGCCACTCAGGGGAAGATACGCCCAGGGGGCATTATGCCGGGCAATGTTCCCGCTGCCACAGCACCGTTAGCTGGCTGCCCGCCTGGTTTGACCACACCGGCTACGCGGATTGCCAACAGTGCCACTCAGGTGATGTGCAAACACCACATTTCCCCGGTCAATGTTCTATGTGTCACGGGACGGAAGATTGGCATTTGACCACATATATTCACCTTAACGCTTCTGACTGTTTAAGTTGTCACAGCGCGGAATCGCCCGTTAATCATTATGGTGAACTTTGCGCCAGTTGCCACAATACGCAGGAATGGCAAGATGCAACGTTTGATCACACGGGGTTTAATGGCTGCCAGAATTGCCATTGGACTCCGGCGCGGCATTATGCGGCCCTCTGTACCAATTGCCACAACACCATAAGCTGGCAAAATGTCAGCTTTAGTCACGGCGGGTTGGACGATTGCCTTAGCTGCCATAGCTATGAAACACCTGATGGTCATTACGCAGGCCAATGTTCGCTTTGCCATAATACTGAGGAGTGGCATGAGGTTAACTTTGCTCATGTGGGTCTGGTTGATTGCCAGACCTGTCATGCAGACGAGGAACCGATTGATCATTGGCCCGGCCAATGTGTCACCTGCCACAATACCATTGACTGGAGTCAAGTGATCTTCAATCACTCTGGTTACACGGATTGCCAAAGCTGCCACGCGGCGCCAGCGGCGCATTGGGCTGGCCAATGTTCTGACTGTCACACCACGGCCGATTGGCAAACGCTTCTGATAGACCATAGCGTTGGGGCTGATTGTATCTCTTGTCATGCGCCTCCGGCCGGCCACTGGCCGGGCCAATGTTCCAATTGTCACAATACATCTGATTGGGCTGATGTGGTATTTGATCACACCGGGTACACAGATTGTAAGTCCTGTCACGAACGCCCAAGCGATCATAGGCGGGGTCAATGTTCCCAGTGCCACACGACAGATTCCTGGGAAGTACCACCTTCCCCCACACCGCCGCCAACCTATACCCCACCGCCAACCAGCACGCCATCGCCAACCAGCACGCCATCACCAACCAGCACGCCATCACCTACGCCTACGGCGACCAGTTCGCCGCTGCCAACCTCCACTTCTACACCAACACCGACCAACACGCCCACCATGACCAGCACGGCGTTACCATCTCCTACACCCACTGTGACCCGTTTGCCGCTGCCGACGAGTACCCCTATAAAGCCATGAGTGATTTTCCCGTTACCTCACGGCCGTACCCCACAGTACCGTAGAATCCTCCCACTTCATCCGCTATACTCACCTTATGAAAAGAAATCATTTATTCATTGGCAGCCTCACGGCCATCTGCCTCCTCCTCATCGCCTTACCACTACTGGCCGGGCCAAGCGGCTTGTCACCCCGTGCTTATTTGCCCCTCATCCTCAGCCCCGCCAACGTGCCCATCCCCTTTGGCCCCGTCCACAGCGGCGAAGGCACGTATTACGATGCCGACGGCACGGGCAACTGCCTCTTCCCCGCCTCGCCGGGCAACCTGATGGTCGCCGCCATGAACCACACCGACTATAACAACGCCGCCCTCTGCGGCGCATACATCCAGGTGACGGGGCCACAAGGCAGCGTCATCGTCCGCATCGTAGACCGCTGCCCGGAATGTCCCCAGGGGGATGTGGATATGAGTCCGCAGGCATTTGCCCAGATCGCCAGTTTGCCGCAGGGGCGCGTGTCCATTACCTGGCAACTGCTCAGCTACCCGGTAGACGGCCCGATTGTGTACCATTTTAAGGATGGCAGTAACCAATGGTGGACGGCCGTGCAAATTCGTAACCACCGCAACCCCATCACCAAATTCGAGTATTGGAACGGCAGCCAATGGATTGAAGCACCGCGCCAGGAGTGGAATTACTTCGTGGAAGCCAATGGCATGGGGCCAGGCCCGTACACCTTCCGCGTCACCGACAACTTCGGCCACACCCTCACCGACAGCGGTATCCCCCATATTGAAGACGGCGATGTGCCCGGCGCATCCCAATTTTCCCCACCCCCCTAAGGCAAAATCGCAGCGACCATACCGGTTTGTCACTGCACTGCCACCGGACTGTTCTTGTTTTGCAAATAACATCACTTATTCTGTTTACGGATACTGTTGGTTAGACAATATCAATCTGCCCCTATCTCTAGTGGGTGGAGCAAGTGGACAGAATCAGCAAGGGTGTACAACAACTCAGTTTTTTTCATTTCCCTCAACAATCGTAGCCACGTACCAGTTTATCTGGCTTTATGCCTCTGGACTGGTGGCTTGTGAACGCGCCTCCTGTGGCCTGACCGGCCACAGGGGGCGCGTTTTGTTACCAAAATCCATTCAGAAATCGGGGTGGAAGGGGATCCATCACCGGAAGGTCAATACAAGAATGAAACAATTATCACCCTGAGGCTAGTTGAAGAAAGATAAAAAATTGTTTTCAACATCTCAGGGAAAAATCTAATTAACAATGGGCTGGACGCTCGTTGTTGTTTCACGTAAGGAGAAGATAAATGAACCGTAGAACCTACAAGTTTGGTTTGTTCCTGGTATTACTGTTGCTCGTCATTATCACCTTACCCGTGTTTGGGCAGCCTAACACGGGCATAGGCACGGTCCGCACTGACCGCCCGGTGTTAGGCAAAGATACAGTAGCCGAACCGCAACCGATACTGTTCCAGGATAGTCCTGCAGCAATCCCTGGACAGTACATTGTGGTCTTCAACAAGGGAACGAATGATTTGACCGAGGCATCCATTGCCAGCACCGTGGAGAGCATGGGTGGGAAAATCCAGTTTACGTATGGCACAGCTTTAGAAGGTTTCACAGCCACGATGCCTGAAGAAGCCTTGAAAACTATTCAACAAGATCCCAACATTGCCTTCATTGAAGCGGACCAGATTGTCTCTATTAACGATACTCAGACCAACGCTACTTGGGGATTGGACCGGATTGACCAACGAGACCTGCCATTGAGCACCACTTATACCTATAATCAAACCGGGGCCGGCGTCGCAGCCTACATTATTGATACCGGTATTCGCCGCACCCATAACGATTTTGGTGGCCGCGCCCTCCACGGCTATACAGCCATCAACGACGGTAACGGCTCCAATGATTGCAACGGCCATGGTACGCATGTAGCGGGTACGGTAGGCGGCGCCACGTATGGCGTAGCCAAGCAAGTGACCTTATATGCCGTGCGTGTCCTCAATTGCAGCGGCTCTGGCACAAATTCTGGGGTCATTGCTGGCGTAGATTGGGTCACACAGCACCATACCGGCAATAATCCCGCTGTAGCCAATATGAGTTTGGGTGGCGGTGCTTCGTCGGCGCTAGACACGGCCGTGAACAACTCAATCAACGACGGCGTCACCTATGTGGTCGCGGCCGGCAATAGCAATGCCAATGCCTGCAACTACTCGCCGGCGCGTGTGGCAGCGGCTGTCACGGTCGGTTCAACGACTTCCAGCGATGCCCGCTCTTCGTTCTCCAATTTTGGCACCTGCCTGGACATATTTGCACCCGGCTCCAGCATCACCAGCGCCTGGCATACCAGCAATACCGCCACCAACACCATCAGCGGCACTTCCATGGCTTCCCCCCATGTAGCCGGCGCGGCGGCGCTATATCTGCAAACCAACCCCGGCGCTTCCCCCCTGACCGTGCGTAATACCATCGTCAACAACGCCACCAGCGGGCGCCTCTCCGGCATTGGCAGCGGTTCGCCCAATCTGCTCCTGTACACGCTCTATGGCGGCAGCCCCCCGCCCAACCCCACGCCCACACCGACGCCCAATCCCAACCCTTGCACCAATTGTGAGCATTACACCGGCTCTCTGAGCGGTACGGGCGCTTACAACTACCATCCCAATGGCACCTATTTCTACAGCAGCGCCGGCAACCATCAGGGCTGGCTGCAAGGCCCCTCCAACGCTGACTTTGACCTGTATCTGTGGCGGTGGAACGGCTTCAGTTGGGTAACGGTGGCCCAATCTATCAGCTCCTCCTCCAATGAGTATATCAACTACAATGGCAACGCCGGCTACTATGTCTGGCGCGTCTACTCCTATAGCGGCTCCGGCAGTTATGACTTCTGGATGATACGGCCGTAATTTTCCTGACCGACCTGACAGGTCTTCGAGACCTGTCAGGTCTTTTTTATGGCTGCCAGACGACCGTACAGCGGCGATCATCATCCAGATCACACCGCTGCACTTCCTGACCGTTATACCAGACTGCAAATTCCTCGCGCCAGTCATATTGCAGCCTTTCACCGGCTAGCAGCACACAGGCTGTATCGCTGATGTCGTCGGTGGCGCCTCTGGCTCTTTGGCTGAGATGCAGGCAGGCGCCGGCCGGTAACACGAGTAGTTGTTGGTTTTCTTGTTACAGTCATACTGCTAATCATTCGTCTGCAGAAGCCCCTTCATACTTTGGTTGTTGCCATTATCGCTACTGCGCTCACTACGATGATTGGCTATGGCCTTTTTAGTGAAGAGTTCCCTCCAATCTTCGGCCTGATAACTCTGGGATTGTTTGCCGGGCTTTATTTTGGCATTTTGGTGACCCTTATTTCTATTGGATTTAGAAAGTGGGTACGCTAACCCATTTGCCAGGTTTTGCATGAGCCATGTATTCATTGCCCAATAGCTCTGTTAATGGTAAATTGTCAACATGGAAACAATAGTCTTGCGTGCTCATTTTGATGGAAAACAAATCTTGCTGGATGAACCATATGAGCTTCTGCCCAATACACACCTCCTGGTAACGGTGATTAAGAAACCTGATACAGAACAGATGGCCTGGCTCAAACTCTCTGCTGAAGGGCTGAACCTTGCGTATGGAGAGGATGAACCAGAATATCCACTAACTTTGATTAAAGAACCAAACCCGACCTATGAAACAGGGTGATATTGTGCTTACACCACTACCGCAGGCCGATGGACAAATCAAAAATCGTCCTGCACTTTTTCTACGGGTGATGCCACCTTTTAATGACGCCCTGGTTTGTGGTATCAGTACCCAACTTCACCAAAGAGTTTCTGGTTTTGATGAAATCATTGTCCGCCAGGATAAAGATTTTGTTTTGAGCGGGTTGGTAACTGATTCGCTCATCCGGCTTGGTTTCCTGGCTGTCATTCCCAACAATAAATTGATCGGGAGCATTGGTTCTATTTCTCCAGAACGGCATAAACGCCTGCTTAAAAAGTTGAGCGACCATCTTCTCAATGTCTAGATGCTCAATTGCATGTTGTACAAATTTGCATACGTGCCACCTGCCATGATTAACTCATCATGTGTACCTTGCTCTACAATCCCATTTTCAGCCAAGACCACAATGCGCTGGGCATTGCGCACGGTTGAGAGGCGGTGGGCGATGACGAGGGTGGTACGGCCGTCGCTTAACTTCTCCAGTGAATCGCGGATAGCCCTTTCACTTTCGTTGTCTAACGCACTCGTGGCCTCATCAAAAATGAGGATGGGTGGGTCTTTCAAAAAGACGCGGGCGATGGCCAGACGCTGCTTTTGCCCGCCGGAGAGTTTGACACCGCGCTGCCCAATATCCGTGTTGTACCCATCCGGCAAGGCCATGATGAAATCGTGGGCGTTGGCCTGTTTCGCCGCAGCCACAATCTCGTCATCGCCGGCCTCCGGTTTGCCGTAACATATATTCTCCGCCACCGTCCCGGCAAACAGGTAAACATCTTGCTGCACAATGCCGATGTTCCGGCGCAAGGAGGCCAGTTGAATGTCGCGGATGTCACGGCCGTCCAGCCTGATCTCGCCGTCACTCACCTCATAAAAACGGGGGATGAGCGAACACAACGTTGTTTTGCCGATGCCGGATGACCCCACCAGGGCCACATATTCGCCCGCTTTTATCTCCAGCGACAGGTTCTTGAAAACGTAGCCGTAGCCATCTTTATATTTGAAGCTAACATCGCGGAAGGTGATATTTCCATCAACCTTTGCCAGTTCAATAGCCTCCGCCGTATCCTGAATGTCTGGCTCCACTTCCAGCACCTCCATAAATCGCGCAAAACCGGCAACGCCTTCCTGGTACAACCGGCTGAAGTTCCCGTAACGGCGAATGGGTTCAATGAGGATGGCCACGCACAGCAAAAAGGTGATCAGGTCGGGCAAATCCAATGAACCGCGCACGATGCTGATGCCGCCAAAGACGACGACGGCGACCGTCATCAGTTGGGTAAAGGCGACCAACCCTTCGTAGAAATAGGTTTCACTGCGGTAACTGTCGCGGCGGCTGTCCAGGAAACGGCCGTTTTCCACCCCAAACTTCCCCGTTTCTACCGCTTCATTGCTAAACGACTGTACCACCCGAATACCCGCCAGTGAATCCTCCACCTGGGCGTTAATATCGCCGATCCGGTCATGGCTGCGCCGCAGCGCCATCGCCATCTTCTTGTTGAAGTGGTAGGCATACACAGCCATGATGGGCAAAAATAAAAAGATGAGCAGCGCCAACCGAGAGTCAATCACAAACAAAATGGCAAACGCGCCGACGAAGTTCAACAGGGAAATGACAATATCCTCCGGCCCGTGATGAAACAGTTCGGCCAGATCAAAGGAATCATTGGTCAGGCGGGTCATCAACTGCCCCACTTTTTGCTCGTCGTAAAAAGCAAAGGAAAGCTTCTGGTAATGGTCAAACAACTCCTGGCGCATGTCCCGTTCCATCAACGCCCCCATCATGTGCCCCTGGTAGGCGACAGACATGTTGCTGACGGTGTGAACGGCAATCAGCGCCAGCATGACCACGCCCATGCCCATAATCTGGCGCATTGTGTCCGGGCCATTGCTGCTCAGGACGTTTTTGGTGATGTAGCTCACACACAGCGGGATGAGCAACGTGGTGGCCGAAACCACCAGCGCACAGGCCATATCCGCCGCAAACAAACGCTTGTACGGCCGATAATAGGATAGAAATTTACGGCGGCGGGCACTTAATCGTTTGATATTGTGTTGGCCGCTCTGTTCCCGAAACGGCCGTTCCACTGCCAATTCATAATCCATAGACTCTTACTCCACATCCCCCTGCCACAACTGCCGCATGTCCGGCGATGTTGTTAGCAGTTCATTCAATGTGCCCTGGGCGGCGATACGGCCGTCACGCAGCACAATGATCTGATCCGCTCGCTGCAACGCCAGCCGCCGGTGGGAGACAACAAGGAACGTGATGCGTGAGGCGTGATGCGTGAGACCCTGCCACAATTTTTGTTCCGTTTCCACGTCCAGGGCGCTGGAGAGGTCGTCGAAGACGAGCAGTTGCGGCTGGCGCACCAACATGCGCGCCGCCGCCGTTCGCTGCACCTGCCCGCCGGAGAGGCGCACGCCACGCGGCCCGACGACGGTGTCCAGCCCATTTTCCAACGTGGCGATGTCGGGCGTCAGCACGGCCGTGTCCACCGCCCCCCACAAATCCACCTCAGCCTCCGGCAGCCCCAGCAGGATATTGTCCCGCAGCCGTTCACTGAACAGGCGCGGAATTTGGGGTGTATACGCCGAACGGGGTGGAGTGAAAAAGGTGGCGGGGTCGTCTACGGGACGGCCGTTCCACCAAATCTCGCCACTCTCCTTTGCCAGTAATCCCAACAGCACCCGCAGCAACGTCGTCTTGCCTGCCCCAATCCGCCCGGTAATCACGGTGAAACTGCCGCGCGGCAGGGTGAAGGAGATGTCGCGTAATCCGTAATCCGTATTCCGTGATGCGTGATGCGTGATGCGTGACCCGTTAGCCGACTGTTCACTGTTCACTGCCAACTGCTCGCGGACGCTGCGTCCGTCGCTCACCGGGTACCGATAACTCAACCCGCGCACTTCCAGCCGCTCCAACTGGTCAACGGCCGTGCCCCGCACCACATGAATCTCCGGCAACCTCTTTCCTCTCTGCGCCTCCGCGCCTCCGCGTTGAGAACCTTCATAAATTTCCCCATGCGCCACCAGCGATTCCGGCGCGACATAGGGCGTCACCTCCTGCAGCCGGTCTAGCACCACCCGCTGTTGGGCAATCTCCGAAAGATAACCGCCGATGGTCGCCGGGAAACGGGAAGCGAAGAAAAGATAACCGCTAAACAAGACAAAATCCCCCACCGTAAACGTTCCCTGTGCCAGCGCCACCCCAGACATCACCACCATAACCGCTACCGCCACATCCCCCAAGCCGCCAGTCGCTTGTTGGAAGATAGCCCAAAACAGGCCAAAACGGACGTTGGCCTGCCGCCGTTCTTCGTTGAGGGTGCGGAAGTAATGGGTCACGGCCGTTTCCGCATCCGCCACCTTCATCGCCTGAATCGCCCCAAACGTCTCGCCCAAGAACGCCGTCACCCGGCTATCGCTGACGCGGGTAATGCGCACCAGTCGCAAGAAATGGTTCCATGCCCAACGGGTTAGGAAAAACACAGCCACCAGTGGCACAATCGCTACCAGCGTAATCACTGGCGCAATCTGAAACATGATGATGAAGGCAAAAAGGGCAAACAACGTGTCTCCTACCACTTCCGGCGTCCAGGTTGGAAAGTCAGCAAAATCCCCTAGATCATCATCCATCCGGTTGATCACGTCGCCGGTGGGCACAGGCAACGGCTGCGCCCCCGGCTTGCGCAGGATGGCTTGCACCATGTTCAGGCGCATGAGCGATTGTGCGGCCGTGCGCACCCGTTCACTGCCCCATTCACCGAGCAGGTTCACGGCCGTGCGCCCCAGTTCCACCAACACAATCAGCGCCAGCACCACATACAATGAAACCGATAAATTTACCGCCCCTGTCAGCCCATCGTAAAACTGCTTCTCCAGCCAGCCCGGAATCAGCCGTGTCACAATGAACAGCGAGACAAAAACGAGATTGAGCATGAACCAGCCCGGCCGAAAACGAATCAGTGACCAGACGCCGGTTTTGATAGAGAGAGGTTGAGTAGTCATAGTTTTCTTTTAGAGATTGGAGATTCAATCTCTAATCTCCAATCTCCAATCCCCAATCTCATACAAGCAGCTCTTCTAACCCGGTTTGCAGCAAACTGTAAAAACGGGAGGAGGGTGTGTTTGCCAATAAGATACGCTCGCCGTGTTCGGCGACACGGCCGTGTTCCAATATCAGAATGTCATCGGCCCGCTGTACCGTGCCCAGGCGGTGGGCGATGATAATGGCGGTACGGCCGTGCAGCAGCCGGTCAATGGCCCGTTCCAAAAGTTGTTCTGTGGCCGGGTCCAAACGAGATGAGGCTTCATCCAGAATGATCAGGCGCGGGTCGCGCAAAAAGACGCGGGTAAAGGCCAATAACTGCGCTTCCCCGGCCGACAAACCCTGCCCACCCGATTTCAACATCGTGTCCAGGCCATCGGGCAAATCACGGAACCAGCTATCCAGCCCCAACGTCTGGATGGCGGCAATAATCTGCTCATCCAGGATGGGTTGGGCATTGGGGTCGTAATTGCGGAACAGGGTCAGGTTGTCACGTACCGTCGCCTCAAACAACTGGACTTCTTGTGTGACCATGCCAATGTGCCCACGCAGGTCAGACAAGCCCACATCACGCACATCAATCCCATCCAATGTAATCGCCCCCTTGTCTACGTCATACAGCCGGAACAGCAGCCGCGTCAGCGTCGTCTTGCCGCTGCCCGTGCGTCCCAGAAGCCCCAACACTTTGCCCGGTTCAAGTTGGAAGGAGATGTCTTTGAGGACAGATTGAGATTGGGAGATTGGGAGATTAGGAGATTGGAGATCGGAGATTGGAGATTTGTCACTTGCCACTTGCAACGTGCCACTTGCCACCTGTCGGTCTTTATAGGCAAAACTTACCGCTTCAAACTGAACAGAAAGAGCGCGGGCCGGCAAAACGGCCGTGCCCCGTTCCTTCACGTCTGGTTCCAATTGTAAGAACTCATTGATACGGCCGATGCTGGCGACCGCTTTCTGCAAATTGCCCGCCTGCCGCCGGATATATTTGATGGGCGTTTCCATCAGGGCGATGTAGGAAACCAGCATCACCATCGTGCCAATACTCATCTGCCCTTGCAGGTACAAAGTGCCGGACAACCCCAACGTAAACACCCACACGGCTACATACAGCAGGTAGCTGGAATGAAAGGTGACGCCGCCCCACAGATGCGCCTTGACCCGTCTCTCGTTCACCAGCGCCATTTTGGGATAGAGGCCGTTAAGCACAACTTGTTCACCGCCGTTGGCGCGAATATCTTCCGTGCCGCCGATGCGCTCTTCCACGTAGCCGTGCAAATCGGCATATCCCCGGCTGATGTCGCCATAAATGCGGGTGGAGGGCCTGTGGATGAGCCGCAGCAGAATCACCGTACACACCGCATAGACCATACCAATCAACCCAAACCGCCAATCCTCGCGGAAGAGGAAAAAGAGAATGCCAATGAGCAGCAGGGCGCTGGCAAAAACATGCACCACCAGTTCGGAAAAGTATTCCGCCAGGTGGCTCACGTCGCCGTCTATGCGTTCAATCAGTTCGCCCGGCGTTTTCAGCTTGTGAAAGCCCATATCCAGCCGCAGACAATGTGCGGTCAGGTCGGCGCGCAGGTTGTTGGTCGCCGCCCAACCCAGGTCTGCGCCTACATACGTCGAGGCCAGGGTGATCACTTTTCCGGCCACCACCACGATCAGAAAAAACAGTCCCATCGTGACCAGCAGTTGGGTCGCTGCCCCACTCTGCGCCGCATCCAAAAAACGGCGAATGATTTGTGGCGCGAACAACTGCAAGCCAATGCTGCCCAGTAACAGAATGGTTAAGATGACCAGGCGAAGTCGGTACGGCCGTAGATATGTTTTGAGCAATGTTATCTGACTCATCGTGATACTCCGGTAATCGGTTATCAGTAATCGGTTATCGGTTATCGGTTATCGGTTATCGGTCTACTGATTACCGATTACCGTTTACCGATAACCGTTCAACCCTCCCGCATATACGGCCGCCACAAATCCAGCGTCAATTGCTGCGGGTCGGTGCGGATACCGCACCGGCCGTAATAGTCACACACCCGCGTCACATCCCGGCGCAGCAGGTCAAAGGCGTGTGGGTTTTTGCGGGCGTCTACCATTTGCGGGAAGTCAATGAGGGTAATACGGCCGTCCCAATACAAAATGTTATACGCCGACAGATCGCCATGAATCAGGTGGTTGTCCAGCATCAAGGCGATATTGTCCATCGTGCGGCGGAAGAGGGAGGCAGCTTCGTCGGCGGGCAGGCGGATTTCGCTTAGCGTGGGCGCGGCCCCATACTCGTCGCCAATGAAGGCCATGAGGATGGTATTGCCCTGGTGGGCGATGGGCTTGGGCACATCCGCGCCCACGTTATATAACGTCGTCTGCGTCATGTACTCATTGCCAATCCACCACTGGATGTCTACCTCTTTGCCAAAGTCGGTTTTCTTGCGAATGGCCAGCTTTTCGCGGCGGCCTTTCAGTTCCTTGCCCTCGGCGTCACGAAGCTGCCGCCCGGCTTTGTATACCGCGTCATTTTTCAGGTTGCGCAGCATACGCGGTCGGTATAACTTGGCAGCAATCATCTCCATACCCATCGCCGGGTGGGCGGTGCAGGCATAGACGTTGGCCTCCTTGCCGCCCTTCACCAGCCGGGTCACGTCGGTGATCATGTTGTCCCGGTAAAAGGGGGCCACCGACTCAATGAGCCAGTACCGTTCGTGGTGTTTGGGATCGAGCGGTTTAGCGTAGGTGGGTACCCAACTGCCTTCGCTGTCATCCATCTCGGTGATGGTTTCGGCAATTTCGGCGATACGACTTGCGGCCGCTTCGGGTTTGCCGTTGCCATTTTGCTGCCGTTTTTTATGCCCGCGTGTATGTTGTCGCCGTGCTTCCCGGTCAAAACCGGCAAAATCAAACTCATCATACTGCTCTAAAATCAATTGAGTGTTCAACTTGAAATTCCTTGTTTAGTAGTGCCAGGCACCGCCCGGCGAAATAAAAAAAGCCACAGATCACTTTCAGACCTGTGGCTCTAACGCCAGCGCCATGCCTATCACGCATCACGCTTCACGCATCACGTTGTCAGGGATCAAAAAAGCCACAGGTCAATTGCATTGTGACCGGTGGCTGGATGGCGTTCAGGCAACAAAAAAGCCACAGGATTCGTACACCTGTGGCCTTTATTTTAGTACCCGGTAATTAAGTCGTAGTTCGATAAACGGATTACGGACTTCGGATTACGGCTTACAGAAAGGCAGGTGTACGCACAATGCAAACAATTGCTTGGGAAAATGTGATAAATTGGACTTGCATCTATGCGTACCTCCTTTTTAGGAATTTAGTTCAAAATCAAAACCGGCGACAGTCTAGCACAGACCGGGCGGGTTGGTCAAGAAATTGGCAAAACCTGTTATTCGTAGCGCAGCGCCTCGGCAATAACCACCTGGGACGTGGCGCGGGCGGGCAGCCAGGCGGTCAGCAAACTTACCCCGATGATCGCCGCGCCAATGGTGATGAGCGCCGTCCAGGGGGGTAAGAAAGCCAGACCCTGGTCGGCGGCTACCTGCAAGTAAAGGTTGTAAGAAAAGGTCAGCGCCAGACCATAGCCGATGATCGTGGCCAGGCCGGAGATAAACATTCCTTCCAGCACAAAGACGTTTTGCACCATGCCCTGGGTAAAACCAATGGCCCGCAAGACGCCAATTTGCTGTCGCCTTTCCACAACGGCGCGAATCATCACCACGCCCAGAGCGGCAATGCCGATGAGCAGCCCCAGGCCGATGAAACCTTGAATGAGGAAGAAGATGCTGCGCACGGAACTGCGGCTGGCTTCCAACTGCTCTTTGGGCAGGGAGGTTTGCAGCCCGCTGCGGCTGAATTCGCCTTCGATGGCGTTGGCGGCGGAGCGGGCATCGGCGTTGGCGGGCAGGCGCAGGAAGAAGCGGTTGGGTTGATCGTAGCCGAGCATTTCTGCCGCCTGCCGGTTCATCATGGCCCCGAAAAAGTTGGGCGCGGAGTTGATGACGCCGATGATGGTGAATTCATGCGTTACGCCATCTTGCCCGGTGATCTGGACGGTGACGGGGTCGAAACTGGTGGAAGAGGCGCTGATGCTGTTGACGGCGAAGGCGGCTTCGTCGCGGCTGGCGGTGGGGTCGCCGCCGCGATCAATGGAGAAGTTGTCTATGACGATGAGGCTGGGGTCGTTTTGCACGGCCGTCCACACCTCGTCCGCCGATTGATACCCGGTAGCCATGCCGCCCAATTCCAGGCGATGGCTGGCGAAGAAGGCGTCGTCTACGCCGTTGATCAGGTAACTGGCGGGTTGGGTCATTTCCGGGCTTTGGGCGGTGACGGGGGCGAAGATGACGCTGGCGACGGCCGTTGGCGACGCCATTTTCCCTTCAGCAGCTAGATCGGTCACGGCCGTTTCCAGATCGGCCACGCTCACCGGGTTAAACGGGTTTGCCTGCACCAGCACGTCGTAATCGCCACTGCCGGCAATGGGGTCGAGGAAGTTGCTAAAGGTATTGGTGATCGTCGTCGTGCCTACCAGCGTGAAGATGATCAGGCTAAACATGGCTAAGGTGGTGGCCGTGCGCCCCTTGGTCATCACCGGATAAGCCACCGACACCCGCGCCACCGGCAGCAGGCGGCCAAAACGCCCCAACACCCCGGCGAACAGATTGAGCAAAAAATCGGCGTTATACAGAAAGAGGACAATGGCCCCGCCGACCAGGAAGAGGCCGCTGATGAAAAAATCGCCGGGATTAGAGCCTAATTCCGCCAGTTTGCCGCTGTTGCGTGTGGGCAGCGCCCAGTAGAGGATAAGGGCCAGACCAACGAAGGAGTATGACCAGCGTGAGGAAAGCCCCATCCAGTGGAACAACTGACCCAGACCAATGATGAAGAGCGATACGCCCAGGGCATAGACGCCAATTTGTTCGGCCACGTTAACGCCGACGTAGGCCAGCAGATAGCCCAGAGCGAGCAAGACGGGGCCGCGGGCGAATAATCCACCCCAGAAACTGAGGATGGCTTTTGGCCCGGCCAGCAAAAAGAGACGCAGCGCTTCGCGCCCGTTTCCTTTGCCCGCTTTGTTAGCGGCGGCGCGCCAGACGAGAAACGGCCGTAAAAACAATGTCCACTGGCTCTCTCGCGGCAGGGTGGGCAGGTTCAGATCGCGGATGGCGGCGATAATGTTCACCCGGCTGATGCGAATGGCGGAGAGCGACACGGTGACAAAGGTGATGACCAGCCCCAGGCTATACCCAATGAGCGCCGAGCGCAGGCTGACGCGGGGGATGATGTTGATGGTGCTGTCGGCGATCAGGGCGGCGATGGCTTGCGCCAGCCCAAAGGCGGCCAATACGCCCAATGTGGCCCCGATGACGGCCGCTAAAAAGTTGTAGGCCAGCCCTTCGCTAACAAATTGGCGCACCAGGTCGGCGCGTTGCAGGCCCACGGCGCGGCTCATGCCCAGCTCCGATTTACGCTCGGCGGCCAGCACGGAGAAGATGAGAAAGATGAGCAGAATGCCGCTGAAGATGGAGAACATGCCGAAGGTGACAAAGAGGGTGGTGATGAATTCGGCGCTGGTGGCCGCCGCCGCCAGTTGGTCGGCCTTGACGGCGTTGATGAAGAGGTCGCCGGTGAGGGGGGACAGTTGGGCAATGGCGGAATCGGTTAGTTTGACGCCTGTTTCCCGGTCGCCTGCGTTGGAGGTGAGCACGGCCGTGATCTGCCCCTCCTGTCCAAAAAATGCCTGCGCCTGGGCCAGCGACCAGATCACAGCCGGGCCGCTGCCCGCCAGTTCACCATCAGGCACGACGGCCGTAACCGTGAACGGGGTGGGCATTCCTTTGACCAGTAAAATCTCATCACCGGGATTGATGTCCAGCGCTTCGGCCAATGAGGTGTTGACCAGGAGTTCACCTTCGCCCAGGTCGGCCAGACCGTCGGGTGCAGCCAGCCCCGCGCCGGTCACTTCCCCAATGCCGCGAATGGCGACGGCCGCTTCCGACAAATTGCTGTTGCTGCTAAAAACGGGCAGGGTTTGCACGGCTACGGGCACGGCCGCGTCCAGGACGAGGCCGTCTACCTGGGCGGCAATGTCGGCGGCCACAGCGGCAGCGAACCATTCGTTGTTATCGGCGCTGGCGTTGGGCGCTGCGCCAAAGCTGAAACCGGCGGGCGCTTCTTGCAGGGTGGCGCTGATTTCTTGATCTACCGCGCCCAAACGGTCATAGACGGCCACTTTGACGGAGTAATCTATGGTGTCGCCGATGCCCAGGGCGCTGGTGATGATCAGGGTGGATAGGGCCAGGCCGACGATGATGAGGGCGGTCTGTGATTTGCGGCGGGGGATATTGCGCACGCCCAGGCGAAAGGGAAGAGGATAACGCACGGCCGTGATGCCCACGCCCAGGAAAATAAGACCCAGTAAGGTGAGCAGAATAATTAATAAGGTGTTGGCGGGAATGCCAAAAATTTCGTTCATGGTTGGTACTCTTTAATTGGCGACGAATATCAATTCGGGTTCGCTGTTGGGTTGGAGGATGGGTTCGCGGTAACGGCCGTTGCTCTGCCCGTTTGTGTGCCCGTTGGCTTTGCCATTGGCCGGGACGTGCTGCGGTTCGGCCACAATCTGGCCGTCTTTCATCCAGATAATGCGGTCGCACTGTTCGCCGATCTCCAGCGAATGGGTGACGATGACAAAGGTTTGCCCATTTTCCTGGTTCAAACGGCGCATGAGTTCGATGATCTCTTGCGAGGTGACGGAATCGAGGTCGCCGGTTGGCTCGTCGGCCCAGACGATGGCCGGATTGTTGACCAGGGCGCGGGCAATGGTGACGCGCTGGCGCTGCCCACCGGATAATTCGGCCGGGCGCTGGTCGGCCTGTTCGGCCAGCCCTACGGCGGCCAGGGCAGCGTGGGCCATCTGGCGCGCTTCTTTGGCTCTGATCTGGCGTGAGTCGTCCAGCAGAAGGGGCATTTCGACGTTTTCCACGGCCGTCAGCACCGGCAGCAGGTTATAAAATTGGAAGACAAAACCCATATTGGCGGCCCGATAAGCGGTGCGTTCTTTGTCCTTCATTTTGGCCAGGTCACGGCCGTCAATCTCAATCACCCCTTCATCAATCTCGTCCAGCCCCGACAGGGTGTTCAGCAGCGTTGTCTTGCCGCAGCCCGAAGCCCCCATGATGGCCACCATTTCCCCTTGTCTTACATTCAAATCCAGCCCACGCAAAGCGGGCACAATCACTTTGCCCGTGTTATACGTTTTCTTGACACTTTTTGCCTGGATAATCATCTTCTCGTTCATCATATTCCCTGTTTTTTTGGTCGGCCGTAGCTATTGAGCTATTCAGCCTGTTGGTAATCATTTGTAAAGACGCGCCTCATTCATCAAGGCGATTGAATCACAGGCAGAATCGTACATCTTTTGTATAATTCTGTCAATAGTTTGTACACTATTTGTCAATAGCCGGCTGGATTTTGTTCTACGAGATTACTACCGCAACAAACTAAATTTGTGGAGTGAGGAGAGCAGCACGCCCTCGTGCTGCTCGTTCGCACGTGGGCGTGCGAACTCCTCAAATTCAGGTTAGTCACGTACTACAGCGGATGGAGAAATGGACGGATGCCCGAGCAATAAAACAGCCCGGTATCTTTGGTGATGTGGATAGCGCTATCACGGGTGATTTGCTGTGTTAGTTTTTGCCGTACCTGGGCGACGGTTTCTGGTTCAGGTTGGTGATTGCTACCGGCCAAAGAAGTGGAGAAGAGGAAGTCCAGAATGGGTTCGGCTTCGGTGACGGCCAGGTGATCGTCATAGCGAAACAGGGAGATGTGGGGAAACACGGCCGTGAGCCACTCTTTGCCATTCTCCAACTGAAACGAAAACGACCATTCGGCCGATAACAATTGTTGCAGCCAATCATTGGCCTCCGGCCATAGTTCCAGGCCGATTTGCCATAACTCGCGCAGGTGGTTTTGACCGTTGGTAGCCGCAAAAAAACGGCCGTCGCCTTTCAACACCCGCCGCACTTCCCGCAACGCCGTTGGCAAATCAGGGACGTGATAGAGCATGTGGTTGGCAATCACCACGTCAAAACTGTCATCGGGGAAGGGCAGTTTTTGAATGTTGGCCGACTGAAAGCGGAAGTCGTGCCCAGAATGTTGCAGCGCGGTTTTGGTTTCGGCCACCATGCCAGCCGACAAATCGGTGAGAGTGATATGGCAATCGGGTGGAATTCGTGCGATATTTTCCCGCCACAGCCAGCCGGGGCCACAGCCACATTCCAGCACGGCCGTACCCTCCCGCAGCTCTAAATGGTCAAATACCCAGACTTGCCAGGGGGTCACGGCCGTGCGGAACCGCCGGTGCAGCGCCGCCCGTGCATCCAGATTAGCCGAACTCTTGTATTGGTTGTTTTGCAGATAATCAGCGTCTTGAATAATGGTTGGTTGGGACATTTATCCTCCTCAAGGCCCGCTCGTAGTAGGCAATTTATTGCCGTTTTAGGCGATAAATCGCTTACTACGAACGAGATAGTTGCTTATCGTGGTCGCTTTATTGCCTGTTCGTATGGTAAAGGCGCACCACCTGTTTTACACTCCTGCCAGTAAATTTATCTCAGTACAAGTGAGGCGACTGACTATGAAACAATCATTAACCCTGCGATTTCTATTCGTTTTGACCGGGCTTTTGGCGCTGATGTTCCTGGCAGCCTGTAGTGCAGAGCCAGAAGTGGAACCGACGCCTATTTTGCCACCGCCCAATGTGAACGTGGGCGAGATTGGCACACCTGTTGGCGGGGGAGGGGACACGGCCGTGTCCCCCACCTTAGCCCCCGGAGAAGTGAGCGGCGAAACGGCCGTGCCTGGCGCTGAATCCACCCCGGAACCAACCCCCACGCTGGCCGCCACCGCCACCGAAATGAGTACTCCGGCAGCCACCCCCGCCACCAATCCTCCGGTGCAGGCCATTACCGGCAGCCCATTGCCTGCCGCCAGCCGCGATCTGCTCTTCCTGGCCGATGGCGCGTTTAAGCGGTGGAATCACCAGACAGGCCAGATTGAAGTGCTGCTGCCCGGCCCCTTGCCTGAACAGCGCGTTCGTGACAATGCCAGCCAGTGGAACCCGGCGGTGGGCGACCTGACCGATTTCTCCGTCAGCGCCGACGGCAAACGGGCGGTTGTGGCCCGACTGACCGCTTCCATCCCTGTTACCCGCACCAACACCGCCGGAGATGACCACCAATATCCCGATCTGGACACACAGCATGAATTGTGGTTCATGGATTTGGTCAGCAACCAGACCTGGCGCATTGTGCCCCGCGTGGACAACCTGGCCGGACTGGCGCTGTCGCCCGATGCCCGCCATGTGGCTTTCCAGGGAGGCAGTTTGAATGGCGCGTATGCGGTGCAGGAGAGCGGCGAACCGGTGCGGCGTATTTATTTTCTGCCAACCGGCGGCGGGACGCCGGGGACGATCACCGATGTGGGGGCATGTGAGCGTTATTGTGGTGGTCTGGCCTGGCACCCGGATAACAATTTGTTTGTGTGGAATGACAACACCGCCGTCTGGCTGCAAAATCTGGCCGGGCGGGAGTCGGAACAACTCATTCAAAACCGCCCGTTTAATGAACAGGCGCCGGATATGGCCAATCTGGCCGTTTATTCGCCAATTGAGTGGGCGAACAACGGCCGTTACCTGCTGTTGTGGAAGGGTGGCTGGGAAGGCGGCAACCGCGCCGTTTTTGATGTGCCCACCCGCGCCCTGGTGGATGTGCCCGATTCCTTCGTTTACGTGAACGAATTCCCCACCGAGGTAACGTGGATGCCAGATGCGCGCCTCTTTGTCTTGCGCTCGGAAACGGGCACGGGCACATTCCAGCCCCGCGCCGAACTGTGGCGCTTCCAGCCGGAGCAAAACACGATTGTGATGGAGGAATCGGTGGTGTTATCCACCCAGAATTTGGGGGCGGCTGGTGGGCAAAATCTGGACGACGGCCGTTTTGCCTACGTCTTGTTTGCCCAGGATGCGCTCAACACGGCAGCAGGCGCGTACCATCTGGTTTCGTTTAATGAAACGCCAGAACGGGTAAATGCCTCGCCGCCGGTGCAGTTTCTGCCCGGCGCGGCGACGGCATTTTGGTCAAAAGATGGGTACGGCGTGGTGATGGTGACGCAGGAATACGGCCGTGTCTATTATGCCCCGGCTGATGGCGACTATTTGTATGACGTGACGGCCGTGTTGGGCGCCGAACCCCACCATTTCCACTGGCAGCCACAGATTGTGCTCCCGTAATCAGATTAAACAGTCATGGGCAGCCGGGCGGCTATCCCGCCGCCCGGTGTCTCTGTCCCACGCTTTTTATTCCAGATTCAACAACGCCACGGGGTCTTGCTGAGGGTTGCAAACACCACACCAGACAGCGCCGGCCACGACGATGGCCTTGTAAACGTCGGCCGAGGTGCGATACGTGTGAATAATATACGGTTTTTCCTGGGCGTGGGCCTTGCACACTGCCCGGCCACAAAATTTACAGTTCGCGTGTGACGGCCGTTCACAATGCCAGCATTCCATCCCATTTTCTCCTAATGGCGGGGCGAGGCAGCCGGTATGTTACTTTTCTTGTTACCGGCTATGTAATTCCCGGCTGCCTCGCCCCTACTCCACAAATGCCAGGTCTTTGTTGGCAAACAAATCGGCGGCCAACATGAACAAGATGGTAGCATACAGCAGCAAAATAGCCGGGGCTAATGCCTGGGTGGAGGTAAAGTAGCCGCTTACCGTTGCTTCCGCCAGCGCCCGGAAAGGCCAGAATATAAGGCCAAACAACTGCCCCACCGTGCTGACCTCATTGCTGTTTAAGGTAAAGGCGTAATTCGCCAGCGTATCATTGACACCCGCCCACCCCTGGCTTAAGGCCATCCGATTCAACTGCATGATCAGGCTGCGCACCGTATTGTTATGGATACTTTGCGCAAATAAAAAGATCGCCAACAGACCAAACAGATAAACCCGCGACCAGCCGCGCGCCACCAGGTCAGCGGCGTGCAGCGCCAGCACAATCGAGAGAATGAGCAGGGAGAGCCAGACAGGTGGAATTTCAAGAATGCGCTGCCATCCCAATTGGGGGCCATTCACCAGCGCCAGCCCGGCCAACAGCAGTTGCAGGATGAGGGCGGTGATGAAAGCGCTAAGGAACACGGCCGTGACGTACTCCACCCGGCTCGGTAAGCGCACCACCCAGGGATACAGGTTGGCATGGTTCGCCCGCGTCGCCAGCATAATCGTCACCAGAAACCCCATGCCCGCGCCAAACACGCCAATAACTAACACATAATACGCCGCCTCCGGCGTCTGCTGCCGGGGATTAAAAAACAACAACCAGAATGCCAGCGTGGCAATCACCAGCCCCACGCCCGCCAGCGAGCGGAACAGATAGGCCGTAAAGTAGTTCGTCAATGTCCAGATTCGCCGCATTACTGCACTGCCTCCGCATAAATTTCCGCCAGGGTGATATGTTTTTGCTCCACGTGCAGCACGTCATAACCGGCGCGCAGCACCATTGCCAGAATATCGCGCCGCAATCGCATGGCCGCGTCTCGCAAATAAATGCGGCTGCCTTCCACCTGAATACCCGGATGCAGAGCATGTAGCTCTGCCAGCAGCAGCGGGCTAATAATGGGTCTGTCCGTTTCAATGAGGGCATACGGGCTGACGGTAAGCGCATCCACCATACTGCTCTGGTAATGAATCTGGCCGCGATTGAGAATAATCAGGTGCGTGCAAACCTGGGTCACTTCATTGAGATGGTGCGAACTGAGTAAAATCGTTTTCCCGGCGGCGTGCAGCTCTTGAATGCGCCGGTGCATCTCGTCCTGACCGGCCGGGTCCAGCCCATTTGATGGTTCATCCAGCAGCAGCAGCGGCGGGTCGCCGATGAGCGCCTGCGCCAGCCCCAACCGCTGCCGCATCCCTTTGGAGCAGGCCCCAATTTTTTTGTTGGCCGCCGATAGCAAATCTACCCTGGCTAAGGCATCGGTGAGGACGCGCTCCGTCTGGGAATGGGGCACACCGCTCAACTCCGTCACAATTTTGAGGTATTGCTTCACACGTAGATGGTTGGGGAAAAGCAGCCGGTCGGTCTTGTAGCCGATGGTCGGCCACGTCCCGGCATGAGGGTAGATTTTGCCTTTGTCGGGCTGCAAAATACCGGCGATCAGCTTAAACAGCGTTGTTTTGCCCGCCCCGTTTGGCCCCAACAATCCCACTACTTCGCCCCTGGGAATGGTGAAAGAAACATTATCAATAGCTTTGAACTGGTAGAACTGCTTGGTAACGTTTTGAATGCTTATCACACTACAATCCTGTCCTTGTTTTTCCGAAGTGGAAGTTTACCACAGCCATTGTGGTGGGCAATGGAACAAAAAAGGTGTGACGCATATTAAAATCAGGTATCAGCATAGGGCGAAGGGGGAATGTGGGGATGGGTCAACGGTGGCGCATCTAACGTTAAGGCCGGCGCCGGTTCACCCAACCGATGCTCCGCCCGTTCCATCACCTCCACATCCGGGTACATAATGGCTACTTCCAACCCGGTCGCATCCCAAACCATCTGGATTTCCAGCCGGGCCACATAACGCGGCCGGATAGCAGGCGCTAATTGATCCCGAATTTGCGTGGCCAAACTATGATGCACGTCCGGCCACAAATACCCTTCCAGCTAAGGGTCCATACCGGGAAATGGTGACGGCATGACCCATCTCCTATTTGAATGGTCAATGATCAACGGCAAATGATCAATGGCAGGAGTATAACATAGGCCGATAACTGATTACCGATTACCGACGGTAGCAGCTACGCCCAGGTGGTCGGAGGCGGTACTGGGGTTGATGACCACGTCGCTGGCGGCCACATCGGCCGTGTACCAGATGTAGTCCAGCCGCCGGTTGGGGTCGGTGGAAGAGTAGGTGTAACCGGGCACAATACCGGCGGCGTCAATGGCGTCGGTGAAGCCGGCGTCGCGGAACATTTGCATCTCCGGGGTGGTTGGCGTGGCGTTCAGGTCGCCCATGATGAGGGTGTGGGCACGGCCGTTCCAAAAGCCCAATAACGCTTCCGTCTGCTCCACCCGAATGGCGCTGCCATCGTCCAGGTGGTGGTAATGGGTGTTGATCAGGCGCAGCGGTTCACTTTCGTTTATGTCAATCTCTGTAAAGATAAAACCACGATGCAGCAGCAGATCATCGGGCGGTAGGGCGTGGACTTCCGAGGTGAGGATGGGGTAACGGCTAAAAACGGCGTTACCCCAGTTGCCGCTCGCGGTAGCACCCCAGACGTAAGGCATCCCCAAACGCTGCTCTAACCATTGCAGCATGTCGGCCGAGCCGTTCACAATCCAGCCGCGTGACACTTCTTGCAGCGCCACCACGTCTGGGTTTTCCGACTCAATCGTTTGGGCGATGGCTTCCAGGTCAAGCTGACCCCAGGGATTGACACCATTGTGCAGGTTATAGACCAGCACACGGACGGGGCCGCCAGGGGCGGGCACGGCCGTTGGCGTTTGCCACGTCAGCCACTTAAACACCACCACCGCCAATAAGACCAGCAGCACAATCAGGCCGCTGCGAAAAACAACCGGGGGGGTGGGTTCGGCGGCAGCCCGGCTGGCGGCCAATCCCGCCAGCACCACCAGCAAGATAGCAATGGGCGGCAGGACGGTATTGGGGAATAGGGGCAGCGTGTAACCGGCGTAATAGAGGAAGATGAAGATGACAAACAGTATCCAACCAATACCGTTGGCGATGGTGAGATTGCGGATGGTGTGGGCGCGGCCCGAAGCCGCTTCGGGGTCGCCGCCGCGAATGTTGAGCACAACCAGCATGAGGATGGCGGCTAACACCATCTGGCCGAAAATGAGGTAGACGGCCGTGACTACCGGCGAGGACTCCGCAAACCAGGCCAGCGCCACCACCACCAGCCCCGTTACCAACACCAGCGCCGCATGACGCCCGCGTGTGGCGATGTAGCCCATCACCACTAATCCGACCGCACCGGCCAACAGCGCCAGCGCCATCGTTAAAGGCAACTGCCAGCCGCCAATAGCCGACAACTGCGCCAGATTCAAGAAGAACAGGAGTTGTAAGAAGAGAAACGGGCCGAACATGCCCCAGGGCAGCGCCTGCCGGAAAGGGGCATCCTGATCGGCTGCCGCCGGGGGCAGTTTGTTCATCACAAAGGCCAGGCTGCCCATTTGCAGCAAAAACAGGACGATGGCCAGCAGCCCGTTCAGCCAGCCAGACTGCCAGTTGAACTCAAAACTGTTGTACAGCCCGTTCAGAAGGGCCACGAGGATAAAGCCTATCTGCAAACCATAGGCAAATGTAACCATGTTTTGCCGGCCATGGGGGCGCAGCGCCGCCAGGTAAACGGGGAAAAACAGGACAAAACAGATAGCGCCGACAATGCACAGAATCAGGTAGGCCAACGGCGCGTTCGGCCACAACTGCAAGGCCAGCCGGGTAATGCCCACGCCCAACACCGTCACCAACAGCAGTACCCGCGCTCCTACAAATCGGCGCAGAAATTCGGCCAGGAAGCTGGATGTAAACACGATGAGGGCTAACGCGCCAATGGCTACGGCCGTCCACCCCATCCGGTCGCCCAGCACATACAGCAGCAGCGGGAACAGCGCCCGCAGCAGTTGTACGCCTAACAGAATGGTCAGCGCGGGCAGCCCTACCGCTGCCCAGGGATTGGTGAGCAAGTTATTTTTTGTGTTCATGGGTTTTCCTCCTTCTGAAGACCTGACAGGTTTTTGAAATCTGTCAGGTCTGGGGGGAACTATATCATGGAAGGAGGGATCACAAAAATTGAGGATCGGTCGCCGCCAGTGACGTGTGATGCGTGATGCGTGACCAGAGAGACCTCACACATCACGCTGCCGCAGCCACCATTTTTCTATTTCAATGGCTACAAAAGCCAGACTGCCCGCTGCCAGACAGACCAACAGTTCCGGCAATGAGAGAGGGTCTACCTGGAAAAAGCGTTCCAACGATGGCAGGTAGATAACCACCAGTTGCAGGCCAAATGTGAGCAGCGCCAATATCAGCAAGGGCATATTACTGCGCAGCCCCATCCTGAACAGCGAGGTATGGGTCGAACGGGAAGCCAACGCCTGCCCAATCTGCAAGAAGGCCAGGGTGGTGAAGATCATCGTCTGCCAGGTCTGGTCGCCGGGGGTGTAATAGAAGAAGCCGATAGCCAGCCCGATGATGGCGATCAGGCAGCCAACCCAGATGACGTGCCAGCCCAGCCCTTCGCTGAACAGGCTGGCCTGCGGCGAGCGGGGCGGTCGTTTCATAATGCCCTTTTCGGCCGGTTCCACGCCCAGCCCCAGGCCCAACAGGCCATCGGTGAGCAGGTTCAGCCAGAGCAGTTGCAGCGGCAGCAGCGCCACCGTCATGCCCAGCAGCGGGCCAAAGAGCATGACGCCCACTTTGCCCACATTCCCGGCAATGGAAAACTTGACGAAGCGGCGGATGTTGTCGTAGATGGTGCGGCCTTCTTCTACGGCCGTGACTATCGTGGCAAAGTTATCATCCAGCAGTACCATCTCGGACGCTTCTTTGGCCACATCGGTGCCGGTGATGCCCATGGCCACGCCGATGTCTGCCTTTTTCAGGGCGGGAGAATCGTTGACGCCATCGCCGGTCATAGCCACAATGTGCCCACCCTGCTGCAACGCTTCCACGATGCGCAGCTTGTGTTCCGGCGTCACCCGCGCATAAACGGAGACGTCGGCCACCGCTTCCGCCAGTTCTGCCGGACTCATCTGGTTCAGGTTTTCGCCGGTTTTGACACGGCCGTTGGTGGCAATCCCCAGGTCATAGGCAATAAACCGGGCCGTCAAGGGGTGGTCGCCGGTGATCATGATGGGGCGAATGCCGGCGGTCTGGGCGGTGTGTACGGCCGTTTTCACTTCCGGGCGCGGCGGGTCAATCATGCCCACCAGCCCCAGGAAGATCAGGTTGTTTTCCAGCGTGGGCAATGTTTTGGCGTCGGGGATGGCTTCCAGCCAGCGGAAGGTCATGCCCAAGACGCGCATGCCGTTTTGGGCCATCTGTTCATTGGCCAGGGTGATGCGCCCTCGCCAGGCATCGTCCAGCGGTTCGGCACGGCCGTTGACCCACACTCGGTCACAACAATCCATCAGCCCATCCACCGCCCCCTTGGTGAACACCAGGTAGGGAGCGTCTGTGAGGATAGGCTGCACGGCCCTGGGCAGCGTGTCGCGCGCGGGGGGCAGTTGGTGGACGGTCGTCATCCGCTTGCGGTCAGAGTCAAAAGGAACCTCAGCGACGCGGGGCAGCCCCTTCTGCAAACCGTCCAGGTTCACATGCGCCTGGGCCGCTGCCACCAGCAGCGCCCCCTCGGTCGGGTCGCCCATCGCCTGATATTTGCCGGTGTCTGGGTCAGGTTGCAGTGAGGCGTCATTGCAGAGCGCGCCAATGGCCAGCGCGGCGGCAATGGCCGAGGGCTGGCGGGCCAGAGAATCGGCGTCCATCAGTTGCAGGGCGGGCGGCGTATGGCCGGTGCCCGCCAGTTCCAGGCTGTGCCCGGCCACGTCTATGACGGTGACAGTCATGCGATTTTCGGTGAGGGTGCCGGTTTTGTCGGTGCAGATGATGGTGACGGAGCCGAGCGTTTCCACGGCGGGCAGTTTGCGCACCAGGGCGCGGCGGCGCAACATGCGCTGCGCCCCCAGCGCCAGGGTGATGGTGACGACGGCGGGCAAGCCTTCCGGCACTACAGCGACGGCGACGCTCACGGCCGTCAGAAACATCTCATCCAACGCCTCCCCGCTCAACACGCCAATCATCAGCACCAGCGCGGCGGCGAGGAGACCCAGGACCGCCAACAGTTTGCCCACCTGATCGAGCTTTTGTTGCAAGGGGGTTTGCCCCTCTTCCACCTCTTGAATCAGGGCGGCGATTTTGCCCAGTTCGGTGTTCATGCCCGTTTCGACGACAACGCCCACGCCACGGCCGTAGGTGACGTTGGTGCCCATGTAGGCCATATTTTTACGGTCGCCCAGGGGGATGTCGGCTTTGGCTAGGACGGCCGTTTCCTTTTCCACCGGCTCTGATTCACCCGTCA
This sequence comes from Chloroflexota bacterium, assembly GCA_014584575.1. Classification (GTDB taxonomy): domain Bacteria; phylum Chloroflexota; class Anaerolineae; order Promineifilales; family Promineifilaceae; genus CAADGU01. The sequence goes on along the minus strand of JACTMP010000018.1, from coordinate 52,173 downwards.
GCGCCGCTTCCTGGATGCGCAAATTGACGCTTTCGGCCAGGCGCAGGTCGGCGGGCACAATGTTGCCCGCTTCCAGCAGCACCACGTCGCCGGGCACCAGTTCACGGGCGGAGATTTCAGTGGTACGGCCGTCGCGCCGCGCCCGCACCACCGGCACCGACATGCGCTTCAGGGCAGCCATGGCCTGCTCGGCGCGGTACTCCTGCACAAAGCCAAGCAGGGCAAACAAGACGACAATGGCGGCAATGGCGGCAGCTTCGGTAGCCTTGCCCAGGAAGGCAGAAACCACCGCTGCCAGGATCAAGATGAGCACCATGACGCTGCTGATTTGCTGCCATAAAATGAGCCAGGGACTTTTGCGCCCCTTTTCCTGCAACTCGTTGGGGCCAATTGTGTCCAGCCGCTGCTTTGCTGCCGCCGCTGTCAACCCCGTCTGCACCGGAACGCTTAACTCCGCTTCAATCGCGGCAATCTCTTTTTGATGCCATTCTTGTGCCATAACTTTGTAGCCCAATCACCTTTTACCACAGAGGCGCAGAGACACAGAGAAAGATTCTCTCTGCATCTCTGCGCCTCTGCGTTGCAAACAAAAAACCAGTAGGCGATTCCCGCTTGATTATTCGGTATATCGTGGCAGAGTTCGCATCCTCAGATGCGAACCGGTGGGCATCTGAGGACGAAAACCGGTGGGCATCTGAGGATGCCCACTCCTCTCATTTTTATCTACTGATTATCTACCGTTCAACGGAATCAGGCCACGTTTTTCTAATTCGGCGATGATTTTTCCTGCGCTTTCGACCGGCGTTTCCTGATCGGTGCGCAGGTGGATGTCCGGGTTAGCCGGCGCTTCAAAGGGGTCGGAGATGCCGGTGAAATTGGGGATTTCCCCGGCAATCGCTTTTTTGTACATGCCTTTGACGTCACGGGCCATGACTACTTCCAGCGGCGCGTCTACAAACACTTCCAGGAAGTTGGTTGTTTCGGCGCGCACGTGGTCACGCACGTTTTGGTAAGGCGAGATAAAGGAGCAGATGCAGCCCACGCCATTACGCGAGAGCAGTTTGGCGACAAACGTCACCCGTTCGATATTTTTAGCGCGGTCTTCGGCAGAAAAACCTAAATCTCTGGTCAGGCTTTCACGCACCACGTCTCCGTCCAGGCGTTCCAGGCGGAGGTTACGGCCGTCTAACTGCCGCAGCATCTCTAACGCCACCGTTGTTTTCCCTGCCCCCGATAGTCCGGTCATCCAGACGACAAATCCTTGTTGTTCGTTCATGTTAAAAATCCTTGTTGGGGCGAGGCAGTTGGGGAGAACATTGTCTCACCAGACCAATTCCTACCCAACTGCCTTGCCCCTACCCAATTTAATGTCCTTTTACAAATCCTTGCTGAATTAAATAGTTCACAATCGCGCGCGCATTGTCCTCGGCCGAGGTCTGCGCGGTATCAATATGCAGTTCCGGGTGGCGCGGTGATTCATACGGGTCGTCAATGCCGGTAAAGCCTTTAATCTCTCCCTTGCGCGCCCGTTCGTACAACCCTTTGGTATCACGCTGTTCGCAAATCTCCAGAGGGGCGTCTACAAACACTTCCACATAGTGCCCCTTTTCAAAATTACTGCGCACGTCGTTCCGGGTGGCGCGGTAGGGGGAAACGGCCGCGCAAATCGCCAGGCCGCCATGCCGCACAATCTCGGAAGCGACGTAACCGATACGGCGCACGTGGTCGTCCCGGTCTTCTTTGCTGTAGCCCAGCCCTTCGCTGAAATGGGTACGCACCACATCGCCGTCGAGCAGGGTGACGTTACGGCCGTGTTCCTGCAACAATGTGGTCAATACCGCCGCCGTTGTGGATTTACCGGCATTATGTAAACCAGTCAGCCAGATGCACACCCCTTGCCGGTGGCGCGGCGGGTACGTTTCGCCCAAAATTTCGGCCACTGGCTGGCGGGTAAACCAGTCAGGCAGCAACCGCCCTTTGTGCAAATACTCTTCCCGTACCTGTGTGCCAGAGATATTGGCCGTTTTCACCTCCGGCGTCACCCTCGTGATCTCTTCATACCGCTCCTCTTCGGGCAAATAGACCAACATCTGGAACGGCACCACACCCACGGCAATCTCTTCACTGAACTGCTCCACCAACTCCTGAGCGTCATACGGGCCATAAAACGGCTTGCCCTCGGAATCGTTGCCTGGCCCGGCATGGTCGCGCCCCACAATCAAATGGTTGGCGCCATAGTTGCGGCGGATGATGGCGTGCCACAACGCCTCGCGCGGGCCACCCATGCGCATGGCTAAAGGCAGCAAGGAGAGCAGCACCCGGTCGGGGTCATAATAATTGGCGGCCAACGCTTTGTAGGTGCGGACGCGGGTGAAGTAGTCCACGTCGCCTGGTTTGGTCAGCCCCACCACCGGATGCAGCAGCAAGACGCCATCTTTTTCTTCGATGGCCCGTTTGGTCAACTCTTCATGGACGCGGTGCATCGGGTTGCGCGTCTGGAAGGCGATCACGTTTTCATGGCCGTAGGTTTCCAGCCGGGCACGGGTTTCGGCCGGGGTCAGGCGAATATCTTTAAAGTCGTAGTGGGCGGGCAGTTTGAGCACCTGCAAGGGACCGGCAATGTTCCGTTTCCCCCAGCGGTGCATCTCGGCCACAATGGGATGACGCAAATCCAGCGTGCCAAACGCTTTTTGGGCCGCTTCGTCTAAATCCCAGTCATAAACTTCCTCAATGGTCATTATCGCCAACAAGTCATTTTGGGGGTCGCGCAAGGCAATTTCCTCGCCCACTTCCACATCCACATCATCATCAATGGGCAGTGTGATGGGGATGGGGAAAACGTAACCGTTTGCCAGGCGCATGGTGTCTAACACGCTTTGGTAATCAGCCTGGCCCATAAATTGCTCCAGTGGAGAGAAAGCGCCGGTTGCCAGCAGTTCCAGGTCACAAACGGAGCGGTCGGACAGGCGCACGGAGGGCAATCGGTTGGCGTAATGGCTCAGCCCGGCTCTGGATTCGTCCGGAACCATCAGGTCTACCAATGTGCCGCCGTAGGGTGAAATAAGTGTAGATTCTTTTAACGCAAACAATGTCATACCTCTTTTTCGCCGCTAACAGTCACAAAAAAACAGCCCTACCGGTGCTTGTGGCGGGTGGGCTGTGTGGGTTTTGAAAGTTACGGCCGTGTGGTTTTGGATAGTCTCGTTTGTGCCATTTGGCACAAACTGGTTAAACCTTAAGTTGCCAAACTTACAGGCAGCCTATCTGCAAAGTGCCTGTAGGATAAGGCTGAATTGTACGTGTTCACGGCCGTTGCGCAATTGCGTAGTATAGACCATTAGTCCGCTGCTCAGAATCCGCAATTTATCTGAAAACCGGAGGTAATGGGTGATGGGGGACCAGTGACCCGTCACCCAACCAATCACAGCCTATCGCCTTTGCCGACCCACCGTGACCACGGCCGTCGTAGGGGCAAGTTCAGCCGGGGCCAGGGCAAAGGCGGGGCCGCCGGCCGGTCGCGGCGCCATCTCGTCAGAGATGCGGGCTTCGCGGATGCGGCACCACATGTCGGTGCTGATGCCATACCGTTGGGCGCGCACCTGGCTGCTCATGGTACCGTCGGGCAGCAATTCGGGCGGATCACGGAATAAACCTACCAGGTCTATGCCACCCACCTCATTGCGGATGGCGCGCGTCCATTGGATGCGATGCTCGTAGCCGTCAATTTCCAGGGCATGTTTAGCCTCCCAGACGGCGACGCGGGTCATATTAGCGATGCTGGTGAAGATGGGGTGCGGCACGTGTGGATCCAGCCACTCAATGCGCTGATCCAGGGTTTTGAAGGCGCAAATGGAGCAGAGGAGGGCAGTGAGGGAGACGGCCGTGAACCAAAAAACCAGGAACCGCAGATTCAACAAGGGGGCAGATTCTGCTCCCTGCAGACTGTTTTCCAGCGTGGCAATGTTACTGGCAATTTGGGAGCGTACACCTGGTAAAATGGCGGAGTCAGCCGCCAACAACCGCGCGTCGGCCAATATGCCGGCGTGATTTCTAATGGGCGTCTGGCTATCTCTAATCTGCCCCAAATCCGTCAACATGGCGGCCAGCATGAAATTGTAACAGGTGGGATCCACGACAACGTTTTGCCCTTCATTGGCGGCCTGCCATTGGACGCGGCATTGCTGCAAAGTCAGGTTTGTGGGTAAGGGCTGAACGGCCGTGGTTGAGAGAATGGGCTGCAGCGTCACGGCCACATTTTCGATGAGGTCTCGGCGGCACGAAATGTCGGCCGTTTCGCGGATGACGTGGAGCTGATTGGTGGCGCTGTTAATGAGCAGCAAGTTGCCGTGTGGGCTGGCGGCGGCGATGGCTTGCAAGTCGGCAATCATCTGGTCAATTTGTGTTTTTTCGCAGGCGAGGAGTTGGGTGTTGAGTACGGCCGTTAAACCAGCAAAAGCATTCGTCACCGGCACACTCTCTGGCAACTGGTTTACCTGTTTGCTCACGGCATCAATCCGCGCTACCAGGGTTGGCTGCTGGTCAAAAATGGCTGCTTGCAGTTCACGCAACACAGGTGGTATCACATACAGCACGGCGGGTATCAAGAGGGCCAAAATAACCCAGATGAGCAGGGCACGCAAGGCAGCGGGTGAAAGGGAACCTTTCATGGCAGGTACCACATCTATCAGGTAATTTCGCAGGCGCATCGGGTACCAGAGATCAGGGATGAGTAACAGAGGCAAGATGCCAGCCAGGATAACGGCAACCAGCAGCGGCAGCCAGCGCGTCCATTTGTTGAGTTCCAGGCTGGGCAATATGGTGGGAAAGAACAAAAAAATCACTATTACCACCACAGCTAACCCGGTGAGACCACGTCCGACCCAGAGCCAATTTTGCCGGGGAAAGGGCATCCTTCCCAGAAAATTGAGCCAGTTGCGGTTATCGGCGCCGCAGCGGGGGCAGGTGACAAAATAAAACTTCCCGGAGTCGCGGTGGGGACTCTGTTCCGGGCTGGGGTCAGGCATGGCGCGGGCGGTGGGCGAGGTCTGGCGGCGCTGCCGGTTAGCTTCATAGCGTAATTGGGTGCTGTGGAACTGGTCGGTGGGCACGTGCCAATTGTCGGCCATGTTACGCTGCCCACGATTTGGTGCATCTACCGAAATCATGAACTGCTCGTGGCAGCAGATACAGGTGATTTGCCTGATAGCCAGGGTGTTGGGGGACGCAGGGACTTGGATCATGATACTACTCCAATGACAAACGGCCGTGCCACACGGCCAATTTGCCCACACAATACGCAACCAGCGTTAATTAACCGTTTAAGCCCATAGATTGAACGGACAGTTTTTATTCAATTGGCGATACCACTTTAGATGTTCAGGCCAGGGTTGACCTCTTTCAACACCAAACCGTACTGTAACTATACCGACAAAACTAACAATTGTGCTGACAGACCGCTTGTTGTGTAGGCGACTATCTTGGCAGCGACGCTGTATGCGTTACACTATACTCAGACCCGCCCGGCAGTGCAAGCGCTTTGTCTGGCAGGTTTCTGGCAACATTGTGTCATTGGTCACTGGTCATTGGTCATTCGTCATTGGCAAAAGACGAACCACCCATAACAAAGGACAAATGACAAAGGACAAACCCCATGATAACCCCAGAAGAAATGGCAAAGGCGCAGGCGGCGCTGGCAAAGGTGCAGGCAGAGTGGCTGGCACGAGAGGGGGTCACGGCCGTAGACCTGGGCTTCAAATGGTCGCAGGGGGAAATGACCGGGCAACTGGCCATACGTGTTCACCTGGCGCAAAAGAAGCCGTTAGCCGAATTGAGCGAAAGTGAGATCTTCCCCAAAGTAGTGGACGGTGTACCTGTGGATGTGATTGAAGCCATCTATGGCCTGCAATTGATGTTGGAAGGGGATGCACAACTGGAGGCGGCGGTAGACGGCCGTGGCCAACGTTTCGCCGAAATCCCCCTGGGCGTCAGCATCGGCTGCCCCAACGTCACCGCCGGGACGTTGGGGGCTAAAGTGTATGACGCCGCCACTCAAGAAGCGTACATCCTGAGCAACTGGCACGTGCTGGTGGGGTCGCCCACCGCCCTGCCCAACGAAGCGATCTGGCAGCCCGGCCGGCTAGACGGCGGCAAGAGCAGCGACAAATTTGCCGAGGTCAGCCGTTTCGTGTTGGGGCCATTTGACGCGGCTCTGGCCCGCCTCAGCGGCGAGCGCCCAGTGCTGGAAACGACGCTGGAAGGCGACCACATCGCCGATGTGACCACGCCCCAATTGGGCATGATGGTGTGGAAGAGTGGCCGTACCACCGGGCGCACCGCCGGTTTTATTGACGGCATCATGATGAGTACACAGTTGAACTACGGCGCGGCCGGGGTACGCCGTTTAGAGCAGGTCTTCCGCGTTGTGCCCCGCCCCGGTTCCCCACCCAATGTGGAAATCAGTATGGGTGGAGATTCCGGCTCTGTCTGGATAGACGAGGCCAGCGGCCGAGTGGTGGGGCTGCACTTTGCCGGGGAGGTGGGCGACGCCCCGGAATTTGCCCTGGCGCATGACATCAATCCGGTAATGGCTCGCTTGGGTTTCATCTTCCCGGCGCAACTGCCGCCGGCTGAACTAGAACCGCCTTTTGAACCAGAACCTCCGGCCGAACCGGAACCGCCGGCAACAATAACACCCCCGCCCACCCTTTCCTGGTGGCAGCGTTTTGTGAACTGGCTTCAGAATCTATTTTAGGTAATAGGGCACGGATGCACCCTTATAACTAAACTACAAAAGGCCATAAACTGGCAATTTCCTTTTTGATGGCAGGTGGCAGGTGGCGTTGTACCAGGGCCAGCTTTCGGCGATTCTACCCTCAAAATTTTTCCCAAAGCTGTTAATGGCACAAATGTTCTGCATCGTGCTATAATGGCGAGAGTTAATGATATTAGGCAGAGACGAAATGTAGGTATAGATACTTTGCGCGTTATTGAAAGTTGATCGTTGGGCGGCGCAACGAGCATCACCTCAGAGGATATCTATGAGTAACGAAATTGAAGCACTAGAGCAGTTCTTCGCGGCAATCAATCGTAATGATATGCAGGCCGTAACGAAGGATTTTGATCCGCAGATTGTGCGCATTGAGCCAGAGGGTTTTCCAACCGCCGGCGCCTATCATGGCATCGCGGAAGTGCAAGAACACATCACAAAAGGACGTGGGACTTGGGCTGAAGGAACCTGCCAGCCGGAGAAGTTCCTGGTGAATGGAGACAAAGTTGTCGTATACCTCTATGCCTGGGTCCGCTTGAAGGACTCGACTGACTGGATTGGCGGAAGATTTGCCGACGGCTTCGTTTTTCGCAATGGCAAGATCACCCAATATCTCACCTTTGGGGAACGGGTGGACGCACTCCGGTGGGCCGGCATCGAAGATGAGTCCGCCACAGGCGCGGCCTGACCCTGCGCTCGACCTGCCCGCTGTTATTTCCAATTTGAACGAGGTTAGCTATACAAAGGGCCACACGGCCCTTTTTTATTGCGCATTGCCCATTTCCGGGTACAACAATGTGCCAAAAGTTGTGATGGAACGAACCCTTATGGGCTTTACCAAGCAAACCCTACCGGGCATTGTTGGCGGAATTGGAGGCCGGGTCGTGAGCTATTTTTCTGTTATAATCAGGCTATTAATGCCGTAGGAAGCGTTTCCGTGATGATAAGGAGATGATGGATGACAATTCAAGAAACAGTTCAACAGCTTCAGGATACGCCTTTAACCTATCGAATCCAGGTCATCGAACTTTTGCTTCAGTCCCTCAAGGATGAAATTGCCCAAAGTGAAGTTTTGCAGCACCCCCGTAAGCCTTTTCGTGTTCAGACGATTGACCTGGGCGCAGATGTTACCGTTGATAGGGAAGAGATGTATGCAGATAGGGTTTCTTGATCATGTATGCCTTGGATACGAATCTTTTGGTTTATGCTCATAACGTAGCGTCCCCTTTGCATTCTCAGGCCAAGACATTTATTGAAAAGGTCATGAATGAACATGATGCTGAGGGTAAGTTGGCCGTCTGCATTCCTGGACAAGTGCTTACTGAATTTCTGAATGTCATTACCCGACATCAACTCGAATCGCCATTACCACTCCATGACGCAACGCAACTTGTTCAAGCGTATATGGACACTGGCGTTACGATTCTCTATCCTAAATCAACCCAACTGACTACTCTGATAGATTTGCTTAAGTCTGTTACAACCAGACAGAAAATTTTCGACGTGGCTTTGGTGGCCACACTGAAAGATCATGGCGTTTCCGGGTTGTATACGGTTAACACGAGCGATTTCGATCAATTCGCGTTTCTAAATGTTAAGAACCCCCTGTAGCCCTTTACTCAAGCTGGTATCAGTACTATGGACTTCACCAAACTAACTCTGACTCAACTACGAGACGCGCTGCGGCGCAGCGAGACGACCAGCGTGGCCGCCACTCAGGCCATGCTCGACCATCTGGTGGCGACGGATAACAACATTCAAGCCTTCCTCACTATCACCGATGAGATGGCGCTGGAACAGGCGCAGCAAGCTGACCAGCGCCGCGCCAACGGCGAGGATTCGCCGCTGTTGGGCATCCCCGTTGCCGTGAAAGACATCATTTGCACGGAAGGGGTGGAGACGACGGCGGGCAGCAAAATCCTGGAAGGGTTTGTGCCGCCCTATGATGCCTTTGTGGTGCGGAAATTGAAGGCGGCCGGGGCGGTCATCCTGGGCAAGACGAATACAGATGAGTTTGCCATGGGGTCGTCCACCGAAAATTCGGCCTACTTCACCACGCGCAACCCGTATGACCTGACGCGGGTGGCGGGCGGCAGCAGTGGCGGCAGTGCGGCGGCGGTGGCCACGGGCATGGCGTATGGGGCATTGGGCACGGATACGGGTGGCAGTGTGCGCCAACCGGCGTCGTTTTGTGGAGTGGTGGGGTTACGGCCGACTTACGGCCGTATGAGCCGTTGGGGTGTCGTCGCTTTTGCCTCCACGCTGGATCAGGTGGGCGCGTTTGGGCGCACGGTGGCGGATTGTACGGCCGTGTTCCAGGCCACCGCCGGGTATGATCCCATGGACAGCACCTCGCTCAATGTACCCGTGCCCGATTTTGAAGCGGCGCTGACGGGCGATATTCGCGGCTTGAAAGTGGGTGTGCCGAAGGAGTATTTTATCGAGGGGATAGATGCGGAAGTGGAAACGGCCGTGCGCAATGCCATTGCTAAACTGGCTGAATTGGGCGCAGAGATCGTGGAAATCAGCCTGCCGCACACTGCCTATGCCCTGCCCGTCTACTACCTGATCGCCCCGGCCGAAGCCAGCGCCAACCTGGCCCGCTACGATGGCATCCGTTTTGGTCCCCGCATAGAAGGGGCGGATATGATTGATTCGGTGAAAAAGACACGCGCCCTCTTTGGCCCGGAGGTGAAGCGGCGCATCATGTTGGGCACGTATGCGCTCAGTGCAGGGTATTATGAGGCTTATTACGGCCGTTCCCTCAAAGCGCGCACCCTCATCAAACAAGATTTCCTCAACGCCTTCGAGAAAGTAGACGTTATCGCCACCCCTACCTCACCTACCACCGCCTTCAAAATTGGGGCCATCGTGGATGACCCCCTGCAAATGTATTTGCAAGACATTTTCACCCTGCCCGTCAACCTGTCGGCAAGCTGCGGCCTCTCCGTCCCCTGCGGTCGTGACAGCCAGGGTTTGCCCATCGGCTTGCAACTGATTGGCAACACGCTGCAAGAGGCGACGATTTTGAATGTGGCGTTTGCTTACGAGCAAACGGTGACTACAGCGGATAAGGAAAACAACGGATAGAAGAGTTCTTCATCCGCTGTTTCCTCTTATGGACATAGCATGTCCACTCGTTCGCGTCAGACATCCGATTTCTTTGAGAAATCGGATGTCTGGTTGCAACTCAATCTGCTGTACTCTAAAGGACAAACTATGAAAATGATCATCCCTCTCGCCGGGTTTGGGAAACGGATGCGGCCGTATACGTGGAGTCGGGCCAAGCCGCTGCTGCATGTGGCAGGCAAGACCGTCATCGGCCACTTGCTCGACCTGATGAGCGACATCACCACCGAAGAGGTTGTGTTTGTCATTGGCTACAAGGGAGAACAGATTGAGGCGTGGATTCGGGAGCAGTATCCACACCTCAATAGCCATTTTGTAGTGCAGGAAGAATTGTTGGGGCAGGCGCACGCGCTCTGGTTGTGCCGCGATTTTATGGATGAGGGGGAACTGGTGATCGCCTTTGGCGATGGCATTGTGCAGGCGCGGTATACGGAACTGCCCGACCCGACGGCCGATGTGGTGATGTTGGTGCAAGAGGTAGAAGACCCGCGCAAATTTGGTGTGGTGGCCACGGACACCGATGGTTTTGTGACAGAGTTGATTGAGAAACCCGACCATGACCGTTACCGGCAGGCGATTGCGGGGATTCATTGGTTCCGGCACGGCCGTACCCTGCGCCACGCTCTGGATACCATCATCAACGACGGCCGTCAGACCAAAGGCGAATACTACCTGGCCGATGCGTACCAGGTCTTGCTGGAGCAAGGCATCAAAGTCCGCACCCAGGAAACCATTTTCTGGCTGGACGCGGGCAACCCGGAAAACATCCTGGCCACCAACGAACGGCTGTTGGGGCTGGGTTACGGCAGCGAAGACGCCATTGACCGCAGCTACGCCGAAGATTTCACCGCCCTGCCGCCCGTCTTCATTCACGCCGAAGCCAGCGTAGACAGCAGCGTCATCGGCCCCTACGTCAGCATCGGCCCCGGCGCAAAATTAAGCAACTGCATCATCAAAAACAGTATCATAGACGCCGGCGCGCAGCTAGAAAACTGTCTGCTGGACGGCGCTCTTATCGGCGAAAATACAAAAGTCACCGGCAAACGGATGAGCATGTTTTTAGGTGATGATTCGATAGTAGAGATTGGAGATTGAGAGATTGGGAGATTGGCAGCAAAACCAATCTCTCAATCTCCCAATCTCCTGATCTCAAAGGACGTTTCCCATGCGCAACTTTATTTCTGACCGTGTTGCCCAGGCGCCGCCTTCGGGCATTCGTAAATTTTTTGATATTGCTGCCACCATGAAAAATGTCATTTCGTTGGGCATTGGCGAGCCGGATTTTGTGACGCCGCCGCCCATTTTGCAGGCGGGTATAGCCTCGCTGCAACGGGGCGAGACGGCCTATACCTCCAACAGCGGCACAATTGAACTGCGGCGGGCGCTGGCCCAAAACCTGGCGGCCCGCTACCAGGTGAGTTATGACCCGGAGAGCGAGATTATCATCACGGTGGGGGTGAGTGAGGCGCTGTATCTGGTGTGTACGGCCGTGCTCAACCCCGGCGACGAGGTGATCATCCCCGAACCCTGTTTTGTGGCCTATGGCCCGGAAGTGAGCTTTGCCGGGGGGGCGCCGGTGTATGTGCCTACGACGATGGCCAACGATTTTATGGTTACGGCCGAAGCGATTGAAGCGGCCGTCACGCCACGCACGAAGGCGTTGCTGCTGGGCTATCCCAACAACCCCACGGGGGCGGTGATGACGAGAGAGCGGATGGAAGAGGTCACGGCCGTAGCCCAAAAACACGATTTGCTCATCATCTCTGACGAAATTTATGACCGGCTGGTGTACGGCATCGCCCACACCTGTGTGCCCGCCTTGCCCGGCCTGGCCGAGCGCACCATCCTGCTCGGTGGTTTTAGCAAAGATTACGCCATGACCGGCTGGCGCATCGGCTATGCCTGCGCCAACCCAGAAATCCTGGGGGCCATGCGCAAGGTGCATCAATACACCATCATGTCTGCCCCTACCACCGGGCAAATGGCCGCCCTGGCCGCTTTCACCCCCGCCGCCGAGGAACATGTAGAAGCGATGCGCGCCGAATATGACCGCCGCCGTCGCCTGATTGTGGATGGCTTCAACACGTTGGGGCTGGACTGTTTTGAGCCGCGTGGCGCGTTTTATGCCTTCCCTTCCATTGCCCGCACCGGCATGAGCGGTGATGAATTTGCTATGAAGCTGCTGGAAGAGGAAGAGGTGGCCATGGTACCCGGTGAGGCGTTTGGGCCGAGCGGGGCCGGATTCATGCGCGCCAGCTACGCTACCGCCTACGAAAAAATTGAAGATGCCCTCAACCGCCTGGAACGCTTCATGCACCGCCATGGGTAGGAATCTGCTAAACTGTGGAACATAGGCACACGGAATGAGCAACCGCGCAATCCGTCGGGCTATACAAAGCCTGCGGGAACAAAAAGAAGCCCATGAGCAAAAGATAGCTCATGAAAAGGGCCGACCTGAACCAAACGAAGGTGTGATCCATCATTGGGAAAGGGAAATAGAAACGTTTACGATTCGATTACATCGCCTGGAAGAGCGGTTGGCCCGCCAACGGCGACGTGGGAGATAACGTATGGAAACCACAATTACTCAAGATATTTGGCAAGAAGTAAGCCAGCTTTTGAATTTGCCGAAGCAATCTGATCTGGCTGCTATGCATCTGCAAGAGATTGAAAGTGAAGCAGAAAATGTGCTGGAATTGCTGACTGTCTTACGCACCGATAGTTACCGGGCAGATGCTGGCGACGCACAAGAAACGGCCGCTGAATTAACCATCGCCCTCGAACATTTACAGCATCACATTCAGCAACTATTACCTGTACTACAAAAACAGTTAGATTTAGAACCTTGAATGTTCCTATCGGCAATGGATATTAAACCAATCCGAACAGAGGCGGATTACGAAAATGCCCTAACAGAAATTGACCGGTTGTGGTTAGCTGAAGCTGGTTCACCAGATGGAGATAAATTGGAAATAATGATCACGTTGGTGGAAGCATATGAGGAAAAACATCATCCCATACCACCCCCAGACCCGGTAGAGGCTATCATTCATCTGATGGAAAGCCAGTCGTTGAGCCGAAGTGATCTGGAAGCGTATATTGGTTCACGGGCACGGGTGTCTGAGGTGCTGAATCGGAGACGGCCGTTGTCCCTAAACATGATCCGCAAATTGCAGGCCGGCCTTGGCATTCCCGCCGATGTCCTTATCCAACCCTATGAGGTAGAAATGTCAGAGGTTTGAAGCTGGCTTTTAGCTTGAGGAAGGCAGACTGTGAGTGAATTAGCATTGAAGGTTTACGATCAAGTTATTGTACGTGTTTTTGAAAAAGTGTTTACAGATTCTCCGGCGGTTGATTATTTGCCCTTTGCGAAAACAGATATTGAGGAAGCTATCAAGGAACTGGAATTACATCTTTCTACCAAAAACGTGCCTGACATCATTTATACTTACCGTTCTGGGCGTTCTTCTTTGCCGGAAGCGATTCTACGGTATGGGAATTGGGCGATTGAAGGGCAGGGCAAAAGCAAATATGCCTTTCGTAAACTGGATCGCTCACCTTACTTCGATATTCCTTCTGATGTAGCTATTACCAGGATTCCCGATGCCACACCTCAAATTGTGCTGAAGTATCAAAGTTCTGATGAACAGGCTGTGTTGGCGCGTATTCGTTACAATCGCCTGCTGGATATTTTCACTTCGCTGACGACCTATCATTTGCAAGGACATTTTCGCACGGCCGTTGCCAACATGGGCCAGATAGAAATTGACGATTTGTTTATTGGGCTGGACAGTGATGGGCAAGGCTATGCTTTGCCAGTAGAAGCCAAAATCGCCTCACCTAAAGACCAATTGGGCGTCGTGCAAATCACCCAAATGATTCGTTTTGCCAGCCAGCAGTTTCCAGATCTGAGATTGCGCCCCATTGGTGTAAAACTGATGCCAGATGATTCGTTTATGTTTTTGGAGTTTACGACCGTGACCGACCCCAACCAGATAGCGACAGTCCGATATAAACGATACTTGTTGGTGCGAGAATGAGCATTACTGATTTGAAACGGCCGAATTCATTTGCTCAGGAATTAGACGACGCCACCATCCATAATTGGTATCGTTTTGTATTGTCGTATCCTGACCATCTTGTTTCTGGATTGCTGGATAGATTTGGTGTGCAACAGGGGCAAATTGTCCTTGACCCATTTGTCGGCACAGGCACAACATTAGTTGAGTGTAAAAGACGCGGTATTGATTCCATTGGCATTGATGCCAACCCGGTAACAGCTTTTGCCAGCCGGGTAAAAACTACTTGGGATATTGATTTGCCAGAGTTTGACGGCCGTTTGGCGAATTTGTGTGAACTTGTGCAGCCACCGCTGCTGGCAATGGGCAAACAATACGCTGCTCAACTTTCCTTTGATGATCTATTTCCAGCGGGTCAGGTTTTACGGGATGCTGAATTGTTTGAGGGCAATCACAAATACCTGCGTGACTTACTGCCTAAAAATTGGATCAGTGAGACGCCTTTACAGAAATGTCTGGTAGTGAGAGATGTACTTGATTCCTGGCCGAAAGATTCATTGACCGATTTGTTCCGGCTGGCGTTGGCCGATGTGCTGGTGACCGTTTCTAATTTAGGGTTTGGGCCAGAGGTGTATGTTGCTAAAACACGGCAAGACGCGGATGTGTATGGTTTGTTGCTGGATAAGCTGCGGCAGATGCGGCACGATCTGGCAACGGTGCAAGGGATGTCGGGGTGGGGCGCGGCCGTTATCCACACCGGCGACGCACGCAACCTGACCAACTTTGTGCAGAGGCCCGTAGATTTTGTGATCTCGTCGCCACCATACCCGAATGAAAAGGATTATTCCCGTATTACCCGGTTGGAGCTTATTTTGCTTGGGTTTATGCAAAACAAAACCGACCTGCGGGCCATCAAAGAAGAAATGTTACGATCCCATACACGCAACATTTATGTGGCCGACAATGATTCACAATATGTCGGGGACATTCCGGCCATTCAAAAACTGGCGCAGGAAATTGAACAGCGACGGCTTGAACGCGGGGCTACCTCAGGTTTTGAGCGGCTGTATCATCGGGTGGTAACGGAATACTTTGGTGGTATGTACCGAGTTCTGGCGCAATTGCAACAGGTGATGCCTGCCGGCAGAAAGATTGCGTTTGTCGTTGGCGATCAGTTTAGCTATTTTCGTGTTCCCATCTATACCGCACAATTATTGAGCCAGATCGCCTGCCAAAAGCTGAAATACAGGGAATTGGAAACTATTTTATGGCGTACCCGAAAGTCAACTGTCACTAAAATGGACGTGGAAGAGCATATTCTAGTTCTTGAACGAGAGTGAAAAACTGAAATGATTGAATACGAAGCGATTATGGGGTTGGAGATTCATGCCGAGTTGCTGACGGCATCGAAGATGTTTTGCGCTGCGCCGGTGGTGGACAGCGTGGAAGCGGAGCCAAACACGGCCGTACACCCCCTCTGTCTCGGTATGCCGGGTACGCTGCCGGTGATCAACCGACAGGCAGTAGAGTACGCGCTGTGCGTGGCGTTGGCGCTGAACTGCCAGATTAATCAGCACAACATTTTTGCCCGCAAAAATTACTTTTATCCAGACCTGCCCAAAGGCTACCAGATCAGCCAGTATGAAGAGCCGCTGGGCGTGAACGGCTGGCTGGACGTGGAACTGGACGATGGCACACACAAACGCATTGGCATCCGCCGCGTCCACATGGAAGAGGACACCGGCAAGTTGACCCATCAGGATGATGGTACATCACTGGTGGATTACAACCGGGCCGGTGTGCCTTTGCTGGAAATCGTCTCCGAGCCGGACATTCACAGCGGCGAAGAGGCGCGGGCCTACGCCATGAAAATTCGCCAGATTTTGCGCTACCTGGGTGTGAACAGCGGCGACATGGAGAAGGGGGTGCTGCGCGTGGAGCCGAATATCAGTGTACGGCCGTCCGGCAGCCAGGAATTTGGCACCCGCACGGAGTTGAAAAACCTGAACAGCTTCAAAGCGTTAGCCGATGGCTCGGCGTATGAGATTGAGCGGCAAATTCAGGTGGTGAAATCGGGTGGGCGGGTAGTGCAGGAGACACGCGGCTGGAATGAGGACAAAAAGCGCACGTTTAGCCAACGCAGCAAGGAAGAAGCGGAAGATTACCGCTACTTCCCGGAGCCGGATTTGCCGCCGCTGTTTATTTCTGAGGCGTGGATTGCCGAAGCACGAGCGGCTTTACCGGAACTGCCGGACGCCAAAATTGAGCGTTATGTCAACGAGTTTAAGCTGACGCCGTATGAGGCGCGGGTGTTGGCGGAGGAACGGGCGGTGGCGGCATGGTTGGACACGGCCGTAGCCGCCGGCGGCGACCCCAAATCCGTCAGTAAATGGCTGCTCAACGAACTGTTCCGGCTGATGAACGAACACAAACAGAGTATCGAGCAAATCCAGATAAGCCCCGCCGGATTGGTGGAACTGATTGCCCTGGTAGACAAAGGGGCTATCAACAACAACACCGCCAAAGATGTGCTGGCCGAGATGTTCCGCAGTGGCCAATCGGCCCCGGCCATTGTGCAGGCCAGAGGGTTAGCGCAAATCTCAGACGAAGCGGCTATTGTGGCCCTCATTGAGCAGGTGTTGGCAACAAACCCGGAAATGGTGGCCCGCTATGCCAGCGGCGAAGAAAAGCTGCGCGGCTGGTTTGTGGGCCAGGTGATGGGCCAAAGTAAAGGCAAGGCCAACCCGGCCCTGGTGAACCAACTGTTGGCGCAGAAACTATTGAGATTGAGAGATTAAGAGATTGGGAGATTGAATCTCCCAATCTCTTAATCTCTCAATCTCCATCTATAAAACCCGAAGGGAGCGTAAATTTCCCTTCGGGTTTTTTGTTTAGCCGGTAAAATCATCGCCTTTTTCACTGAATAAACCGGGTGGTTCTCATACAATGTTTGCCATGATCTTACCTGGGTACACGCCACTGCAAAATTGTGCCGTGAGATGCGCCAGAAGGAATGACGTTCATAATTCATCCTTCATAATTCATAATTTCGAGATTGGATGGTGAAAATGTCGGCAAAGAGCATCACGGCCGTCCTGTTTGATTGGGACTTCACGCTGGCTTACACGCTGCAGCCGGATATGTCGCATATTGAACGCACGGCCGTCCTGTTCCAGCATGTAGGCATTCATTACCCGGTAGGCGATTTCCGCGCCGCCAGAGAATCCTTGCTGGCGGATATTGCCCTGGGCCGAATAGACGGGACCGTCAAACCCCAGACCCGGCGGGAGATCATGAACTTTTACCGGCAGATGCTCATCCGCCTGGGTTATCCCGATACCAGCCGCGAACTGGCTTACCGCATCTATATCGCCTATGGGCATCTGCCCACTACCTTGTATGATGATGTGGTATCTACCCTGCAAAAGCTGTATCAGACAGACCTGGTACTGGGGATTTTGTCTAACCACTCAACCACCGTGCGCCCGGTGATGGAAAATCTGGTAGGGGCGTATATCCCCACCGCACACATCACCATCAGCGAGGAAGTGGGCGTTCACAAACCCAGCAAGACCATATTTCAACGGGCGGCAAACCGGCTGCGTACACCTGCTGCCCAATGTCTGTATGTGGGCGACAATTTGAATGTGGATGCCATTGGCGCGGTGGAACAGGGGTTATATGGCAGCGGTATCTGGCTGGATCGCGCCAATGTGGGCACGGTGCAAGATATTCCGTCAAACGTGAATCGTATTTCCATGCTCTCCCAACTGTTAGATTTTGTGCCTGTTTAGGCGGGGAAGTTACCAGACGTGAAAGAGATGTGAATAGGGGAGACACGGCCGTACCTGTTAAGTATGCCCGTAAGCCCCTCTACCTACCATCGTTGTAGCTTGTATTGGAAATGGTAGTGACCAAAAAAGCGAGGGAAATAATGCAACTGCAAGAAATTAGAAATCAGATGTGGGTGGTAGTGAATGGACAGCCGGTGCGCCAGGCCAAAGACAATGAGGTCAAACGTTGGGCCGTTTTGCGCCTGATTGAGATGTTGAAGAACGATAAAACTTCACCGCGCCCTGCGTCCTACCCGGCCAAACCCGCTTTTTCCTAGACATGTAGCCTTGTGTGTCCGAACAAAAAGAGCTGCCGAATGGCGGCTCTTTTTGTTTAGGCGTGACCGTTCAGCCCTGACAGGTTTTCGAAAACCTGCCAGGTCTCTGTGCTTAAGCAGTGATTTCCAGGAACTCTTCGTTGATATAGGCAAGCGATTGGTGGCGGAAATAGGTGTTGTACAGGTCGGCGTAATGGCCGCTTTGGGCCATTAGTTGGTCGTGGGTGCCTTCTTCGATGATACGGCCGTGATCCATTACCACAATCCGGTCGGCATGTTTAATGGTTGAGAGGCGGTGGGCAATCACAATCGCCGTGCGTTCGGCCATCACCACGTCCAGTCCTTCTTGAATTTGGGTTTCGGTGAAGGGGTCAACGCTGGCAGTGGCCTCGTCCAGGATAAAGATGGCCGGGTCTTTCAGCAGCACCCGCGCCAGCGCCACTAACTGCCGCTGCCCCATAGACAGATTGCTGCCCCGTTCGCCCACATCCGTGTCCAGACCACGCACCAACCCGTTTAGCCATTCACCATCGCTGATGCGGTTGGCGGCGGTGATGACCTCGGCGTCGTTCGCGTCGGGACGGCCGTACCTGATATTCTCGCGCACCGTCCCCGCAAACAGGAACGGCTCTTGGGGCACACCGCCAATGTGCCGCCGGAATTGGGATAGATTCAAGGAGCGAATATCACGGCCGTCTACCAACAACCGTCCACCTTGAAATTCGTAGTATCGCGCCACCAGCTTGGCAATGCTGCTCTTGCCCGCGCCGGTATGCCCCACCAGGGCCACCGTCTCGCCGGGCGCAATCTCCAATGAAAATTCTGGCAAGACGATCTCTTTGTCGCTGTAGCTAAAGGTGAGATGTTGGAACTGGATACGGCCGTCAATCCCTTCAATCGCTTCATCCCCCGTCTGCTGCACATTGGGTGCCAGGTCAATCAGGGCAAATACCCGTTCGGCCGCCGACAGGCCATCTTGAAACTGGCTCCAAAACGAGGCGATGCCCATCATCGGCCACCAGTAAAAACCGACCGCCTGCATAAACAAAAACCACTCGCCGGGCGAAATGGCCGTCACCCCACCCAAAATACTGTCCGCCCGTGTGGCCAATCCACCGGCAAAAACGAGCACGGCCGTGCCGAAACCCGACGCCAGCACCATGATGGGGAAAATGGACATGAGCGTCATACCCCGGCGCAGGTTCACGGCGTAAGCCTGTTCGTTGTTGGCGTGGAAGGTCTGGTAGACGGCCGTTTCCTGCCGGAAATTTTTAGCCACGATAATGCCGCTGACCGATTCCTGAATTTGGGCGTTAATTACGGCCGTGACCCGCCGTGCCTTCTGCGTCACATCCCGCGCCCGATGGCGAAAGGCCAGGGCAATCCAGGCCGCCAGCGGCGTCATCGCCAGCAAAATGATGGTCAAGACCACGTCAATCGTCAGCAGATAAAAAGTCAAAAATAGCACCAGAAACACCTGACTGAGCAGGTTCAACGTCAGATCAACGGTTGCCGCAAAATCCTGCGTATCCGAGGTGATGCGGCTGACGATTTTGCCCGACGGATGCTCGTCAAAAAAGGACATATCGTGGTTCACCGTCGCCTGGAACACGTCCCGTCGCAGCGTCAGCACCACGCTGCCAATGATGTTGGCCGAGAAGTATTGGCGAATGTAGTTAAACACCCACGCCGCCGCCCCCGTCAACGACACGCCCAGGGCCATCAGTGCCATCGCCTGCATCGTCGGGTTTTCAGCAATGATGTCAATAGCGCGGGCAATGATAATCGGCCCGGCCACCGCCAGCAGCGAATTGAGCGTCAGCGTCACCGCCACCAGCGCCATCCGCCCGGCATACGGCCGAAAATACCCCGCAATTCGCCGCACCAATTCCCGGTCGCCATAACTGCGGTCATAATCTTCCGTGTCTAACCCATCTAAAATAAAGCCCATAAAAACCCTTGCTTATTGAATCGTCTCAATCAAGGTGGTTAGATCGCCGTAATCATAAGGCGGTCGTTTGCGAACAGCTAAAACGTCTATTGTGTTCTCCTCTTCACTAATAGCATATACCACACGCCAGCGATCTAGCCGCAAACGCCTGAGTTCTGGCTCGATCTCAGGCGTCTCCAGTCTTTTACTTTGAGATGGACGAGGGTTATCTGCCAGGTCATCAATGGCTCGCTTAAGACGTTGGCGCATATGGCCTGGCAGCCCTTTGATTTCTTGCCAGGCGTCAGGAATCACAAAAACGGTATAGTGGCTCACCCTAATTCTTCTTTCACCTCGTCCCATCGCAGCCAACCAGCCTGCTGCCTATCGCCGCCCGCTGCTTTTAGAGAGGTCATGGCTTGTTTGGCTATTTCAATATCTTCAACAGTTTCCAGCCATTCGAGCAACGTCTCCCAATCATCCAGGTTGACAACGGCAAAACGTTTGCCTTTGGCCGAAATGTATTGAACTGATTGCAGCGCTTCTATGCCCATCATACTATCCTCCACAATCACCACATGATGGGGAACATTTTAACATACCCATCGCTCATACCACATTGTACTCCTGGATGAGACGGCCGTCGCCAAACCGCGCATAGTCCAACATACTGACGTCCACCGTGTGCGCGGCCCCGTCCAGGATAATCTCCGCCATCAGCTTGCCGGCAATGGGGCCGTGCATAAAGCCATGCCCGGAGAAACCGGCGACCACGTAATACCCATTCACGCCCGGCACGCCGCTGATGATGGGGTGGGCGTCTGGCGTCATCTCATACAGCCCGGCCAACCCGGACTGCCGCCCCGCTCTTTCCAGCAAGGGCAGCCGGTGAATGGCCGCCTCTAAATGCACAAGTTCCCACGCTTCATCCACCGATTGGTCAAAACCTGGCTTTTCGTGCGGGTTGGACATGCCGGTGAGCAGCCCTTTGCCTTCGGGGTGGAAATAGAGGCTCTGGCCGAAGAAGATGACAAAGGGAAAATCGGGCGGCAGGCCGGGCAGGGGGGTGGTGGTAATCCACTGGCGGCGCAGGGGGGTGATGGGCAGCGGCACGCCCAGCATGTCGCTGATCTGCCCGGCCCAGGGCCCGGCGGCGTTGACGATTTTCTGGCACTCGATGTTGCCCTGGTTAGTGTGGATGATGTAGGTTTTATTTTTATACGTGATGGCGTCTACGGCCGTGTCCGCCCACAATTGCACCCCCAACCGCCTGGCCCCATTCACATAGCCCGCCACCACCCCGTTCGGGTCCGCCAGCCCATCCTCCGGGCAAACGGTGGCCGCCAGCACGTCATCCGCCTGAAGAAATGGCAGCCGCTGCCGCACCTCAGCGCCGGACAGCCATTGCGTGGGTACACCCAACCGACGCTGGAGTTCCACGTTGCGCCGGAATTGGGGCACATCTTGTTCGCGGGTGAGCAGCAAGTAATAACCGCAGCGTCGCCGGTCAATGGCCTGCCCCATCTCCTCCTCAAAGCGATCCAGCATGGGCAAACTGGCCTGCGACAGGCGAATGTTGACTTCGGTGCTGAACTGGTAACGCACGCCGCCGGCACAGCGCCCCGTCGCCCCGGAGCCATAGAACGACTCCTTCTCCAGCAAGGCCACATCCCGCACCCCGCGCTGCGCCAGGTGATACGCCGTACTCGCGCCCATCACCCCGCCACCAATGACTACAATCTCTGTGTGTTTAGGAATTCCACTCATAAAATATCCGTGATAATCCGTCCGATCCGTGTCATCCGCGTACCTATTCTAATCATACCGCGCAAAAATACGTTGGTACGCCGGGCTGCGTGCCAGCAGGTCGTCGTGTGTACCCTGGTCTACCAGTTCACCGTGGCTGAGGACGAGAATCTGGTCCGCCCAGCGAATTTGGGAGAGGCGGTGGGTAATCAGGAACGTGGTGCGCTGGCGGCTGATGTGGCGCATCGCTTTTTGAATCTGGTCTTCGGTGGCGCTGTCAATGGCGCTGGTGCTGTCGTCCAGAATGAGGATGCGCGGATTGGTAAGGAAGGCGCGGGCAATGGCCACCCGCTGCCGCTGCCCGCCGGAGAGCGTTGCGCCCCGTTCGCCCGCTTCTGTCTCGTATCCCTGGTCAAAACTCATAATAAAGTCGTGCGCCTGGGCTTGCCGGGCGGCCGTTTCAATTTCCATCATCGTGGCATCCGGGCAGCCAAAGGCGATGTTTTCGGCGATGGAGCGGGAGAAGAGGAAGACATCTTGCTCGATAGTGGATATTTGGGAACGGAGGGACTCCAGACTCCACTCGCGCACATCTACACCATCCACCAGAATACGGCCGTCGTTGGCATCAAATATGCGGTTAATCAGCCGCGTCAACGTGCTTTTGCCCGACCCCGTCTGGCCGACAATGGCCACCGTTTGCCCTGGTTCGGCCGTAAAGCTGATGTTTTTGATCACCGGTGTACCGTCATAGCCAAAGCTGACGTTTTCAAAAGTGACACGGCCGTGAATTGGCTGACTGATCCCCTTTTCATTCTCATCCAACTCCGTCTCGTCGTTCATCATTTCCAACAGCCGTTCGGCGCTGGCAATGCCTAACTGCACCAGGTTAAACGAGAAAATGGAGATAAATGTGGGAAAACGCAGCATCCCAAACAGCCCCATATACGTCACCACCTGCCCTAACGTCAGCGTACCTGCCTGCCACAGCCACAACGCATGGAAAAAGGCCAGCCCCAGGCAAACGCTAAACACCAGCAGCGGCAAATAACGCGCCTGGATGATGCCCTGTTTTACAAAATATGTTTTGAAACGGCCCGCATTGGCCGCAAACTCCTCTAGCTCCTGCTGCTCCTGGGCATTACCTTTCACCACCTCAATGCCGCCAATCGCCTCCGCCAGCCCGGCGTTCATCAGGCCAAACTGCTCCCGCTGCGCCAGGCTCACCGGGTTCAACTGCCGCGAATAGTCCCACACCGTTATGACAAACAACAGCAAAAAAATGGCCGGCACCAGCAGCAAACGCGCGTCTAGCAGGGTGATCAGCACAATAGGGGCGACGATGCCCATGAGGGAATCCACGATGAGCATCAAGCCGGGGCTGAACATCAGGTTGAGGGTGCGCACGTCGTTGGTGGCTCGCGCCATCACGTCGCCAATGCGCTGACGGCCGTGAAACGTCTGGTCCTTTCCCAACAGGCTGATGTAAAACTCCTGCCGCGAATCCCGCTCAAACCGTTGGGCAATAAACTCATTCATCCAGTTACGCGCCAGCCCCATGATGCTCTGCACGGCAATCACCCCAAACACCGCCAGCGACAACCCCACCAGCACCGCCACCTGCCAGTTATCGCTGGTAATCAGGTCAAAGGTGCGGCCGATCAACACCTGCACCCCGCTGGCGGCAAAATTGTTCACCACCGAAGCCAGCACCACCAGCACCGGCAGCCAGGGATATTGCCACAAATGCGACCATATCCAGCGCACCGCGCCTGACCGGTCATACACAACCGCATCATCGAGGTGAAATTCACGTTTGCTCATAGACAACCGTACCTGAAGGGTTACGGCCCCCTCTCACCCCTCATCCAACACAGCCTGCACCACAAACTGGTTATCTGCCTGTTTGGGCGCATTCAGCAGCACATCTTCCATGGCCATGCCCGGCGCCGCCACATCCTCGCGCCACACATTTTGCTGCGTCACGGCATGGGCTGTGGGCGGTACACCATCCAGGTCTAGTTCGTTCAGCCGCGCCGCATAATCCAGAATCGCCGAAAGCTGCCCCTGGTACAAGGCCCGTTCATCTTCCGTCAATTCCAACCGCGCCAACTGCGCAATCTTCTCCACATCACTGCGTGTTAAAGACATGTTATGTCTCCTTAAAACCAGATGAATAAGATTATAACCATCAGGGAATTTAAGACCAGATTGCTTTTTTTTTGGGGGGGGGGAGTATAATGTCTGCCATACAGAAGCGTATTGGTAGCATAACAACCATAGCAGCACAGGGTGGTCGGGAGACTAGCCAATCAGCAGCAACATCAGAAGTTTCATAGGATTCTATTGGATAATGGCAATATAGTTGTTCCATTATGATTTGTGAAAACGGCCTGTGAATAGAATTAGGGGAGATGGTTGATGTTGGACGATGATACATCCGGCTTGAAGATAGGCAACGTCACGATTGATAGAGAGAGACGGCAGGCTTATTGTTGTGGGCAGCCGATAGAGTTAACCTGTTTGCATTTCAATCTGCTCGTTTACCTTTACGACAACGCCAACAGGGTTTGTTTCTATGACGAACTGCTAGAGCAGGTATGGAAC
Organism: Chloroflexota bacterium; assembly: GCA_014584575.1. Classification (GTDB taxonomy): domain Bacteria; phylum Chloroflexota; class Anaerolineae; order Promineifilales; family Promineifilaceae; genus CAADGU01. The sequence goes on along the minus strand of JACTMP010000018.1, from coordinate 27,865 downwards.
TACGATCCTGATGCCAGCGATTGGTATCTGGTCCGTCTGGCTATCTCTCGCCTGAGGAAAGGTTTTCAAGATTGCCCGAATTGTCAGGGACAATCCTTGCCCATTCGCACAATACGTCAGGTAGGCTACTGTTTGCAAATCTCAAAATCTTCACAAACCGGTAATATGTAAACTTCACCCAGTTTTCGATGCGAACCTGATACAAACCAGATACATTTCAGATACAGACTGATCAAAACTGTGCCTAAAATAAAACAAACTTATCAACATCAGGTATTTGTAACATACATACAAGGAGATTGAGCCATGATAAAGAAAGTTTGCATTTTAGGGTTTGTGATGGTTTCCATAGTGTTGTTAGTTGCGATACCGGTAACTGCTGGAGATATTCCAATTCCATTGACCGCTGAAAATTTACCGGTTTTGGTGTGGGAACCAGGGGTAACAGATTACAATCTGGAGTTAAATGTCATTACGGATCAAGACCAGATTAGAAAAGAACTTGAGGCGATTGGTATTGATTATGACAAGGCAATTGATGATCTTGCAAACCAAACTGATGGGCCTGGTGGTCATGCAGGTCTTATGTGGTGTGTAGGACCTAAGATCGCCAATGATCTATTCTTAACTTCACCCGGACCCTTTATATTTGGGTTCTATGGAGGAGGGGGAGGCGCAATTGGGGGCTGTGTAGGTGGATCTGTATGTGATGCTTTTCCAGCTTGTTTGATTAACGCTTCTTGCTATGTCCCATCCGGCCAGGCTGCCGTCGCCTATAGTATTAACAACGTAGGATTCACCACAGATTTGGGTTCGGGCTGTGGTCCATAACAACTCTAAACTTCAATCTCTGACCAATAAAGTGTGAGAATAATCATCCAGCAAAGTTTTGCTAGGGTTAAGTATGGAAGATTTGTTTGAATTATTCGCTGAAGTAATACGCCTTCGGTCACAAGGGAATGTAGCGCAAGCACAGCAGTTGTTTCACCAGTTTGAAGAACAGGCGATCAGGTTGGGCATTTCGCCTCAACATCCTATAGTCCGTCATACTTTGTTTGAAGCAGATACATCTTCCATAGAAGAAATGTGGAAATCTGCTGCGAAAGTCATTGAAGAATCATTGGAAATGTACCAGGCCGAAGATCAAATAATAAATCGTTTAGAAACTCTGGGGAGATCTACAGAAAAAAGTAACGCAGAGGTACAAAGGAACAAAGTTTCCAGAGAAAACCCTCGCGTTCTTCGCGGATTTTTTAGTACACTTATAAAGTAGGCGCAGTTTCTTCTCTTTTCTCACGTCGTTTCTTCGCTGCTTCCTGCATCTTCTCAAACTCCTCGTCCGTCCACAGGTGCTCTGGGGCTGTCAGGCGGTCAATGTAGAGGATGCCGTTCAGGTGGTCAATCTCGTGTTGGAAGATGCGGGCCGTCCAGCCGTTGAGTTTCAGTTTGACTTTACGGCCGTACCGATCTTGTGCCCGCACCCGTACCACCTCATGCCGCTCCACCTCGCCCACATAGCCGGGAATCGAGAGGCAGCCTTCCACCCCATCCACCACTTCCCGTGACTGCCACACAATCTCCGGGTTGGCAATCACAAACAACTCGCGGGAATCGGGAATTTCGTTGCCCTGGTCATCTTCTTTGGGCAGCGTTTCTATGACGGCCAACTGCATCGGCAGCCCAATTTGCGGGGCGGCCAACCCCACGCCGTTGCTCTCCCGCATGGTTTCCACCATGTTGTCAATCAGCGTTTGCAGTTCATCGTCAAATTTAGTAACCGGTCTTGTTTTCTGGCGCAAAATCGGCGCCGGGAGTTTTACAACGTCTAATAGTGTCATAATCGGGGAATTTTATCTCGTTTGGGGAAGGTGAGCACTTTTTACATGATGCGTGATGCGTGAAACGTGACAAGTAAAATTCACGCATCACGTTTCATACATCACGTTTTTGTGCCTTGCAATCGGTAAATTTGCTCCAATGTCTGGCGGCCTTTCACGCGAATGGGTTCCATCGCTTCGGCTACCACCCAATCCTTCACCAGTTCATAGGTGGCGCTGCTGAGTAACACTTCATCGCCGCCGGCGTTTTCCTGCACCCGCTTGGCCAGGTTCACGGCGTCGCCAATGGCCGAATAATCTTTGCGCAGGCTGCTGCCCACATTGCCCACCACCGCTTCGCCGGTATGCACCCCCACGCCAAAATGCAGGCGGCGGTCTTCCGGTATTTCGGCCAGGTAGGCGCGCATATTTTCCTGAATCATCAACGCTGTGCGCACGGCGCGTTCGGCGTGGCGGCGCTGCGGGTTGAGCGGCGTGTTATACAGCGCCATCACCGCGTCGCCCATAAACTTATCGGTCAGCCCTTCAAAGTTATCAATGGCGCGGACAAAGATGGTGAAGTAGCCGTTCATAATTTGAATCAGCTTTTCCGGGTCTACGTGTTCGCTAAAGGTGCTGTAGCCGCGCACATCGGCAAAAAGGACGCTCATAATCCGGTGCTGCGGCCGCTGTGCCGCGTCCAGATCTCGAATCTGGTCTACCAGGGCGGGCGGCAGGTAGCGGCGCACGCTTTCCAGGTTTTTCTTTTCGGTGACATCGTTCAGCACCATAGCCACACCGAGCGTTTCCTGTTCATAATCGCGCAGTGGGGTGAGGGTCAGGTTCAGGGTGGTGACGCCGGGACGACGGCTGATAACCAGGTCTACCTCAGTGTTTTGCACACCCCCTTTGTGGCGCACATCTTCTACCAGCGGTTCTATCGGCAGGTTCAAGGTTTCCAGCGCCGTCTGGTAGGTCTGGCGCATGATGGCGTTCTGCGGATAACCCAGGATGCGTTCGGCGGCGCGATTATAGAGGGCGATGCGCTCCTCCTCGTCAATGGTGATGACGCCGCTGGTGATGGAGGCAAAGACGTTGTCCATCAGGTCGCGCATTTCCGTGATTTCGGTCAGGTGGTTACGGATTTGTTGGAAGAGGCGGGCATTTTCAATGGCTACGGCCGCCTGGTTGGCAAAGGAGGCCAGCAAATCCCGGTCGGTATCGCCAAACACGCCGGCCTGCACCCGGTTATCGGCAAAGATGACCCCGATGATCATCTCTTTGATTTTGAGGGGCACACAGAGGATGGAGCGCAGGTTGTAGCTGATGATGCTTTCCTGGGCGGCAAAGCGGCTGTCTGACATGGCGTTCATGGTGACAATGGGTTCGCCGGATTCGGCCACAGCGCGCACGATACTGCGGCTGAAGTCGAAGGAGGATTTTTCCAGCGTTTCCCGGTCCATGTTGCGGTAGACGCGCACGTCTAATTCGCCGGTGTCCTCACTTTTCAGCAGCAAGATGGATCGTTCGGCTTTGGTCAGGTCTATGATGGCGTCCATCACTACCACTAATACTTGATCAAGATCAAGGGAGGAGTTGATCATGGCGCCCACGTCTTGCAGGGCACGCAGTTGTTCGCGCTCTTTTTCCTGGGCTTTGACACGCCTTTCCAGGTCTTCAACGGTACGGCGCAACACCACCAACTGGCGGGTGATTTCGTCGCTGGAGCGGGAGATAACGGGATGGGCAACATCGGGCCGGGTCGTGATGATGGTCTGCTGCTGCTGATTCACGGCCGTGCCCAGGTTATCAATCAGTTTGCGCAGGTCATTGAGATTGGTGTGTATCTGGGTTGTTGATGGGTCTTCCACCGGGTTTCTTCCTACGAATTTATGAATGTTGAAGGATGAGTGATGAAACTTAAACCAGGTTTTGGTTCATTTTGCCGGAGACAGGCGCACTACAATCCCCTGACGCGGTTATTATAACAGTTTTGGCGCTGTTGGTTACATTTTGGCTAAATGTAGGGGGCGTGTTTATGTGTTCGCGTGTTTATGTGTTCGCGTGAATACTTGAACACATAAACACGTGAGCATTTATTTTTTGCGCTTGCTTTTTTGCTGCCAGCGGTGGAGACGGGCAGCGATGCTTTTTTTAAGGAGCAACGGCCGTAACTCTTTCCAATACGGCAGCGGGCTAAAGCCATCTTCATAGGTGCGCTGGCGGCTGAATTGTTTGAGGACAAACTGTCGGGTAATAGTACGGATGGCGTCTTTGCCTTCAGGCACGGCCGTAGCCAGCAAATCAGCACGTTCATAGGGCGTATGTTCGGGGCGCTGCGGCACCCCCATCCAGCGCGCCCAACTGCTCAACCGCTTATAGCTGCGGTCCACATCCATCTCCACCCGCCGGTTCATTGAATTGGCCGTCCAGGACACACCAACCGCCGCCAGCACAATCACCACCGCCCCCAACGCTTCCCAAATGGGGAACAGTGGGGCGGTCGCTGGCGGCGTAACCGGGCCGCCTCTATTCTCATCCGCAATCAAATCTTGCGGGTCATCCTCTTCTAGCAAATCTTCTTCAGGGATACTGGCCGTTTCACGGCGGTCATTAAAAACAAAGGAACTAAGCGGGTCATTGCCCTCCTCGCTCAGACGTTCCGGACGGGTAATGACCGGAATCGAAGCAGTTGGCTCAAACTGAATCCAGCCATAGGTGGGGAAATAAACTTCCACCCAGGTATGGGCATTATTGGCGCGCACCCGGTACAGATGGGAATCCTGATCATAGGTGCCCTGGGCATACCCACTCACCACCCGCGCCGGCACGCCCTGAGAACGCAGCATGACCGCCATTGCCGACGCATAATAGTTGCAGTACCCCTCCTGGCTAACAAACAGCGTATAATGCACCGGGTCTACATTATCGGGCGGCGCAGCAATCTGGTCATTATATTTGATGGTCTCGCGCAAATAGGTTTGCACGGCCATCGCCTTGTCATACGGATTGTCATATGGCGCGGCAAGTTCGGCAGCCAAGGCCAATGTCTCCGGCGAAATGGTATCAGGTAGTTGTAAATAGGTGTCGTTTATCCAGTCAGGGTAAGAAGTGGATGCCTGGCGTAGACTGGTGGCGTCGGCCACAGAAAGGCGGGAGAGCACCTCATACCGGTCGCCTTGCTGCAAAATGTATTTGGCGCGCACCTGGCTGATCAGTTTATTGCCGCTGGCATCCTCGCGGGCACTGACCAGCAAGGCTCGGTCGGCGCTGATGATGTCTGGCGCGCCATAAATGAGGCTGGAACTGGGGAAATAGGAGTAGACCGTCTGCGTCACCGTCTGGCGGCTGCGTGTGGGCGGAATTGCCAACAGCCCTTCGTCTTCATAATGTTCATAAACCAGGTCGTTACCCCTGTGCCACGTTTCGTCTTCGTAGGTGTCATAGACAACCGCCTGCCAATAAACATACGGTAACTCTTCCGTAACGATGATGTCCATGACAGGGGTGGCGCCCACCGTGCGCGGTCCGCCCAACACCAATGAATCCTGGTAAGGATCGGCGGTATTGACGCCATAGGTGCGCAGCGCCGAAAACATGCGCGTCCAGTTGTCCTGGAATTCGCGCCAGGGGCCACGTGTGCCACCCAGGGCGTCGCTGACAGCGGCATTGGCCGACAGGGGCGGCAGGCCCCAGGCCAGGATGAGAGCAATGGCGGCGGCAATCAGCCCGGCGCGGGCAAAGGCGAACCAGATGCTATTCTCGTATCGCACGGCCGTGCTGCGCCATGTTCGTTCCTGTTCCACCAGATAAGTACGGGCCACAAACAGAGCGGCTAAGAGGGAATACACTGCCAGGTAATAGGGCAACGGCCGTGGCCCGGCATAGTAATACACCACACTTAACAACACCAGCCCCATGGGCACAATAGCCCGCCACACATGCGGGAAGCGGAAAGTATACCAGGCCGCCGTATAGCCGAGCAGCCAGAAGATAACGGCCGTTTGAAAGACAAAAATCAGCCCATCCCGGCTGGTGCCGCCATCCACCAGTTTGCCAAACCAGGCCAACTGCCGGGCAATCATGCCATTTTCGGGATGAATGATCCGATCCCGCCAGGCAATCCCTATAAAAGTATCGGTGCTGCCCACCAGATAAAAGAGCACAAATGTGCCGTAGAGCAGCGCATACAGGTGAGCGGTATTGGGGGAAAAGCGGCTCTTCGCTAACAATGTGCCGGTTAAAATGGCGGCTGTGCCCACCAGGGGAATCACTTGCAGGCCGTTAATCAGGTCAGCCTGTTGGATGGCAAAAGCGGTGACGAACATCATGGCCCACAGAAGTATGAGCGTAGACCAACCTTCTTCAAGTTTAGGACGAGTGTGCATGTTTACCTCGTTTTTGGGAGAATCCTTTCCACATCATTATACGCACCACTGATGGATTATAATGACGGCCGTACCCCCTAACCACCCATCCTCCCAACGTTTTATATGCACTTAATGTACTGATGCGTGATGCGTGAGTTTCCTCCGGTCACGCATCACGGTTCATGCATCACGCCCCTCCGTACCGACTTTGGCATCGGGTCCCGCTGCCATTGCCGCCACAACCAGGTTGCCACCAACAGCCCGCCAATGGACAGTGGTAGGGCAATGAAAAGCGGATTGGTAGACGGCCGTACCACCGCCACAAACGTCAACACCTCCGTTACCCCCTGGCATGTTGTCGTCACCGCGAACCGGTAATCGCCGGGGGGCTGCGCCGGCAAATCGGCTTCGTAAAAGAGCCGGTTCACCGACTGCGCGGTTGTGGCCGGGGCGGCGGCTACCTGCCGCCCATCGGCCACGTCGGCGACCGCCACCAGTACCGTGCCATTCAACACCGGCGCGCCGCTGGCGGCCTCTGCCAGCCCCACCGTCACATGCAGCGTCTTGTTGGCGCGGGGCGTAGACGGGGCCAACCAGACCGAAGCCAGACACGCCCCCACCGGCGCATTGGCAATCTGCAACGCCCCCCCACCATGCGCCGCCACCTCTGCCACAGAAAAGGATAAAACAGAGAGGAGGAGAAGGACGCGGATAAACGCGGGTAAACGCGGATGATTAAAAAAAGATGCCATCTAAAACCTTCGCGGATCAATTCTTCAGGCTGCGCTGCACAAAAATGAGGTACCCTCCACCCAGGATGAGCGTAAACAACAGCCATTGCAGGGCATAACTCAGGTGCGGCCCTTCGGACAGGTCAACTGGCGGCAGTTCGCGGAAAGGGAGTGCGGTGTTGCCTTCCGGCGGCGGCGCTTGAATCACGTAAAACGGCAGCAGGTCATACGGCATTTGCTCTTGCAGACGCGGCACATCTATGCGGTACACGGCCGTTTGCCGCCCTGTCGCTTCTAATTCAGGATTACCATACCGGGACAATGGTTGGGACAGGGCTACCACTCCGGTCAGGCGCAGCGGCCCCGTTTCGTCATACGTAGCCAGATTGCCGTTGTCCACCTCTGTCTGTGGCACCCAGCCACGATCCACCAGCACGGCCCGAAGCGGCTCCGTGTCCGTTCCCGCCAGTACCAACGGCGTAATCAGATGCACCCCGGCCCGCCCCTGCCAGCTTTGCACCAGCAGTGTCACCTGATTTTGGTGGTCAAACTCTCCTTCGGCCACCACCTGCCGGTCTTTTAATTGGGTCACATCGCCGCTGATTGGCTCTCCGGTCAGCACCATAAATTCCGACGCCAGCGTCGCCGCCAACACCGCATTAGCCGCCCGCCGCTCCGCCAGCCGGTCAAACTGCCAGATGCTCAAACGCACCATCAGCGCCATGCCCAGCAGCACCACCAGCGTGGCGGCCATCCATCTGCGGCTAAAAACTGCTTTGAGTAATTGCATATGGCGTGATGAGATTGAGAGATTGGGAGATTGGGAGATTGTCCAATCTCTCAATCTCCCAATCTCCCAATCTCTTTCTCTTTCCGCCCCCACGTAGACACAGGCATTGCCGGCTTCTGCTCTTCCTTATCTAAAATGCGGTAGATGAGGAAAAGCGCGGCCACAATGTGCATCATGCTGCCCGGCACCCACATAATAAAGCCGCTAATTTGCTGGTCAGCCAGGGCGTCAATGCCCCAGATGCGCGGCACATTCAGATAATGGCTGTAAATCACCGAGGTCGCCATCGCCAACACTACCCCCAACAGCATGTTCGGCGGAATGGCCGCCACCGTTAGCGCCGTGCGCCCCACCAGGCTAAACTGCTTATGAATGCGCGGCCCGGCCCCGGTGATGTGCCAATACAGCAGCATACTTGCCAGGAAAAAGGAGAGATGCTCCAAATCATGCACCCACCCCACTTCCAGCGCCAGGTTATACAGGCCAGGGTCGTGCCAGCCAATCAGCACAATGACCCAGATCAGCCAGACAATGCCAGGATTGGTGGCGTTGCGCAATCCCCGGCGAAAACGGGAATCCCGGTGCAGCCCCTTGCCCAACACACCGCCCACGCCCAACCGCCAGCGATCCGGCAAGCCCCATAGAATAAAGGGCAGCGGGCTGGCGATGAGCAGCAGCGGCGGCGCCAGCATCATCAGAAATAAATGCTGGATCATGTGCATGAAAAACAACTGTTGGCTGAGTACGTCAATGGGGGAAAGCAAGGCCAGGGCGATGAGCAGCAGTCCGGCAACGTAGGAAATGGGTCGCCACACGGCCGTCAGCCGCCAGGGATTACGCCGATACCCACTATACCGTTGGCTGCGGCCCGTCCGCCGCAGCAGCCGCCACCACCCCCGTAGATAAAAAATCCCGGCCAACGCCAGGACTAAAATAACTTCTATCCGCCAATCCCACGAGCGCAGGACAGCTTCGGTTACAGGATCCATGGGAGATGTACTTGCGTAATTGGGTAATTGGGTAATTACCCAATTACGCAAGTACCCATTATCAATGCACGGCCGTGCCAATCAAATACAGCGCCGGGTAGAAAAACACCCACACCACATCCACATAGTGCCAATACAGGGCGCATCCTTCCACACCCCAGTGACGTTCTGGCGAATAATCCCCTTTGCGCCCACGATTCCAGACGAACAGCAATAACATGACACCGGTAATCACGTGCAGCGCATGCATCCCCGTCATGGCATAAAATACCCCGGCATAGACGCCATCGTCCACACCCAGGTGGCCGAACAGTTCAATACCGGCAATGCTGCCTTCCAGGCCAAAGACATTCCACTCCATCACCACCACAGCCACAAAAAAGACCAGACCCAACAACGCCGCCATCATATACGAATTCAAAAAGCGGCTGCGGTCGCCATGTTCCATAGCCGTTTCGCCCCGGAACACAAAATAACTGCTCACCAGCAGCACCGTCGTCGCCAGCAGCCCCAATTCCTGGCTTAATTCCGGCCGCGTTTGGCCCACGCCGGGCACATACCACAGGTAAAAGCGGGCGGCAAACAACGCCCCAAACAGAAAAATTTCCGAAATGAAAAACAACCACAATCCCATGCGATTGCTTTTCAACTGCACATGGTAAGGTGGCACATGGCTGTGCGCCTCGTGGTGCGAATCGTGTGTGTGTTCGGCCGTTGTTGCACTCATCAGTGACTATCCTCCCGCCACAGGCGATAGACGTGCATAAAGTAATACACAATCAAAGCTGACTTTATCAGCATCGTGATAAATAAACCCACCGTCGTGTAAAAAACGACACTCAGCGCATACTCAATCAGCGTCAGCACCATCAGGCCAATAAAGACATTCATGCCCAAACGCTGCGCCGCCTTTTTCCAATCCTCGTTCTTTTCCACAGTCTCTCTCCATGACCGATTACCGATAACCGATTACCGATAACCGATTGCCATCAGTCCCCAGCCGCCGCCTGGAACCGAATATACGGCCTGTCCAGCCCATAATCATACGGGTCGCCCACTACCTCAAAAGGCACATCATAATTAAACTCCGGCACGGGCGAAGGAATCTGCCACTCCGGCGAACGGGAACCCCAGGGGTTGGTCGCCGCCACCGGTTCCATGCGGGCGCTGGCAATGAAGTTGTAAATCATAATCAGCACCGACCAGCCAATCACAAAGGCCGCCAACGTCACCAACACCTGCTGCGTTTCAATGCCCAACGCCGGGTCATAATCGGCATAACGGCGGTTCATACCCATGATGCCGGCGCTCATCTGGCCAAAGCTCATCACCCAGAAACCGGGCACCATCAACCAGAAATGCAGCTTACCCAACGCCTCTTTGTACATATGTCCGGTAATTTTGGGGTACCAATAATACAACGCCGCAAAAAAGGGAAAGATAAAACCGCCGAACATGGTAGCGTGGAAGTGCCCCACCACCCAATAACTGTCATGCAAATGCAAATCGGTGGGCACCGTGCCCAAAATGGGGCCGGTGATGCCGCCGATCAAGAAAACGGAGATAGCGCCAAGCGTAAACAGCATCGGTGTGCTTAGCTCAATCTTCCCTTCCCACAGTGTGGCTACCCAACTAAAGAATTTGACGCCGGTGGGAATGGCGACAAACAGCGTAGAAATCATAAAGACGATGCGCAGCGTGTCGGACATCCCGGCCACAAACATATGGTGCGCCCAGACCAGAAAACCAACCAGGGCAATACCCAGGCTGGAAAGGGCAATCCACTTATAACCAAAAAGTGGTTTGCGGCAGAACACCGGCAGCAGTTCGCTGATGACGCCCAGACCCGGCAGCACAAATACATAAACCACCGGGTGTGAGTAGAACCAGAAGAGATGCTGGTAGAGCAGCGGGTCGCCACCTTGCGCCGGGTTGAAGTAGGCCAGGCCAGTGGCCCGTTCCAATAAATTCAGCGACAGGGCTACAGCAATGGTTTGGGTGGCCGTAAACTGGATGAGGGAGGTAGCCAGCGCCGCCCAGACAAAGATAGGCATACGGAAAAGGCTCATGCCGGGCGCACGCAGGGTCGCCGTTGTCACCAGGATGTTGATGGAGCCAGCGATGGAGGAGATACCGTTGATGTAGAAACCGAGCAGGAAGAACATGGTTCCCACCGGCCCTACCAGGCTGAGCGTGGGATAACCCACCCAGCCGGTGTCCCAACCGCCAACAGCCATACCGACCAACACCAATACAATAGCGGGAATGCTAATCCAGTAGCTAAAGGCATTCAGGCGAGGGAAGGACATATCTGAAGCGCCAATCATCAATGGCACCAGATAGTTGGTCATGGCGCCAACGCCCAAAAGGATGCTGACGATCATGACAATGCCGTGCGCGCTGAAGAGCGTATTGTATTGCTGGTAATCAATCAACTGCATACCGGGTTGGGCCAGTTCCAGACGGAAAATGAGGGCAAACAGGCCACCAACCAGCAGTACAAACAGGCTGGTGTAACCATATTGGATGCCGATAACTTTGTGGTTGACATCTGGCCCCAGGTAGCGCGTCCATTCTGGTTTTCCGGGAGGGGCGCCGTGTTTGAGCGGGGTCTCTTTGCCGCCAATCCATAAAAGCCAGTCGGTGAGGACGCCAGCAAACAGCAGGAAGCCAATGACGCCGATGATGGAGCCAACCATCAGGCTGAACTCGGACAGTCTATCTGGCAGCAGCAGGTTCAGGAATTGGAACCCGAGGAAGGTAAAGAGCGCCTGACCCACCAACCCTTTGATATAGGAGGAGGTAAGGATGTACCAAAATCCAAGCAAAATTCTCATGTCAGGTCTCCTATATTACTTGGACGATGCTGACGTATCGTCCGTAATCGTTCTGATGAAGGCGATTAAATCATTGGTTATCTGGTCAGCATCGCCCCAGCCAAAGTTGTTAAACTGGTCTTCAAAGTTTTGCGGCATGATACCCGGATTGTAACCGGCCGTAATTTTGGCGTTGGGGTTGAGGATGGATTCATACAGGTACGCGTCGTCCACAATCACGGAGGACCCATCGGCGAGTTGTTCTTCCTTGCCGTACAAATTCAACCAGGTTGGCCCGGCCATAGCGGCGCCATCGAGGGAATGGCAGCCATTACAGCCAAATTCGGTGTACCAGAATTCGCCACGTTCTTCGGCCGTCATACCTTCCAGTTCATCCAGACCGGGTTTGCTGGCGATTTCGGCCGCCCAGGCATTGTAGTCGGTCTGGTTCATCACGCGCACGGTGGCAAACATTTGCGAATGTTGCAGGCCGCATATTTCGGCGCAGCGCAATTTGAATTCACCTTCTTCGGTGGGGGTGAAACGCAGCACATAATAATCTGTTTCAGAATTTTGCACCGGCAGTAAATCTTGTTTAACGCGGAATTCGGGCACCCAGAAGGAGTGGATGACATCTTCGGACCACATGTGCAGCACCACCGGTTCATTCACCAGCAGGCCTAATTCGGTACCACTTTTATCATCTATATCCGGGTAAACAAATTTCCACGACCACTGCCGACCGACCACTTCGATGGTGCGCTCGCCTGCCTGGGGAGCCAGCAGGCTGTTGAGGATGCCCACAGAGTAGACGGCAAAACCGATGACGACGGCCGTGGGCACAATCGTCCAGATGATTTCAAGCCCCGTATGCCCATGGACGTGAGGCCCTTCGCTTTCGTCATCCGGCTGCCGACGAAAGGCAAACACCGCATAGAGCATGATGACCATGATCAGGGCAAAGAGGAAGGCTTGCAGCCAGAAGTGAATGTCGGCGAAGTTGTCAATGATAATAGCTTCGGCGCTGGCCTGGGTGGGGAAACGAAACAAGAAAAAGCGAAAAAGGGCGTATAAGCCTATCGTCGAAAGAATCGTCAGGACGAAAACGGCAAAAGCGTGTCTGTATTTTTTCATATGTACTTATCCACCTGCTCGTTTAGTTAGCAGCCCAATAAGGCGAGTTAATCAAGACCATCAAACCAATACCTAAGCCGAGAATGAGCAAGCCGGTAAAGAGGACGGCTATCGTATCATACGGAATGCCTTTCACGCGCCCTTTTTCATCGGCCTGGATCATTTTCTGGTTAAACTCCACGGCCGTTGTGCTTTGCCACCGCCAGGCCAGAATAAACAGGATGACCACCTGCACCAGCAGGGAAAGGTTGAGCATGGCCGAGAGGGCTAAATCGAGACCGAAATAATCGTTTAGCGAGAAGATAAGACCAAAAGCCGCTGGCGAGGTGATGCACATGATGAGAAGGGCCAGGGCGGCCATGCCCCAACGCGGTGCAAAGACAAAAACGGTCAGGGCAATGAGCAGGGGGATGCCAACCATAAGAATGGCCGGGTTGACCAGTTCCCCACCCAACTCCACTATCCGCTCTGGGAAGAAGCTGGTAACAATGGTCATCATGCCAAACAGCACAAAGAGCAGCACAATTAGCCCGGTGCTGACCATAGACCATCGCGGCATGGAGGTGTCGGCTCTGGGTGGGGAGGCGGCCCGGCCGGCGCGTTTTTCTTTGAGTCTGTCGTTTTCTTTGTTTCCCAAAGCTGCCAGGTTCTCTTTGAAGGAGTCGCTTTCGGTAGTTTTTACTACCAACCGGGAGAGGAACACATAAAGGAAGCCCAGAATGGCGCCAACAACAATGACGGAGACAACAATCACGGCCGTAACCCCCAACACTGCCTGCCATGGTTCCATCGTAAACGTCTGCCCGCCGACGGTTGTCCCATTGGGCAACGGCACTTCCGGGATAGCCAATACAACCATTTGCGATTCAAATGGTACGCGGGGGACGGGTTTCCGGCCAGAGCCGCTGCCCAAACCGGAAGACAGGGACGGCCAGAGCGCCGCAAACATACCAAAAGCAAACAGGGCAACAATCACAGGGAGCCAGGTTTTCCAAGATTCTGTTTTACTCAAGAGGTTTTCTCCTGCTCAGGCTACTTATTTTTTCCTGGCCGACGTTGAGGTTTTGAGGGCGTCAACCAGTCGAGTTGTATCCTCTTCTTGTTCGATTGTGGATTTTAGCACAATCTACTTATCGGGCAATAACCCCTCGGAGGCTAATTGAGCCTCCGAGGGATAATTTTTCAGAACGGCCGTCTAAAAAATCCGCGTTTCTTTTCCGAGGTCCGTTCACGGCCGTCGTCCATTTGCTGTTCAAAATCTTCCCGCAGCGCCAGCAGCGTGCGGTGATAAAGCGATTTAATCGCCCCTTCGCTGCGCCCCATAATCTCGCCAATCTCCGCATTGGACAGGTTCTCCACAAATTTGAGCGTCAACAACTCCTGGCGGTCGGCCGGCAGGCGGCGGATGCTGGACAGCAGCATCGCCTTATCTTCCATCAGTTGCGCCGTAAATTCCGGGCTGTCTTCGGCCACGCGCCACTGAGCAATGTCATCCAGCGACAGCATCTGGCGGCGGCTGTTGTCTCGGTGCCAGTTAGCCACCAGATTATGGGCGATGCGGTACAACCAGGCGGAAAAAGGGACGCCTTTATCTTCGTAATTGCCAATGTGCTGCATGGCGCGCATAAACACTTTGGCCGTCAAATCTTCGGCGTCTTCGGCATTCCCGGTGCGGTAATAGATGTAGTTGTAAATTTTGTCGTGGTAACGGGCATACAACTCGCCAAACGCATCCTTGTCGTTTCGCGCCTGGTCAATCAGCGCCATCTCTGCCGGGTCTGGCGACGGGTTTGTCTCGGCCACTGTCTGTTCCACGTGTCTACTTCTGCCCACAAATTGCTTAATTGCTGGCAGTATAACAGAAATTGGCCGTGACCCGTAATCCGTGACCCGTGATGCGTGATGCGTAAACCGACTACCGATTACCGATTACCGATTACGGAGATTAGAACCGCTTGACGGGGCTACGGCCGTCCGTTATTCTCCGCCACCATGTATGAGTACGAAGATGATCAGGGAGCAACGCCGCGGGCGGGCTGCGTGGCCTCCTTCCTGGTAGCCATCATTATCCTTTTTTTCCTGGCGCTGGTGTTGAGCCAGTCGCCGGGCACAACGACAGCGGCCCCGGTTCAGACAGTGGTAGAGGCGAATGAGACGGTCACGGCCGTAGCCGCCCTGCCCACCATCGCCCTCACCCATACCCCACCGCCCGCCGCCTCGCCTACGCTCAAACCGTCGGCGACATCTACCCATACACCCACCCCCACTAACACCCCAACCCCGTCACAAACGCCTACCAATACACCTACCCCCACGTTGACCAACACGCCGCCGCCCAACGCCACCTTTACCCCCACACCCACCGCTACCCTGCCGCCGCCGCTGTCCGGGCCACTGCCCACCCCCAACGGCATCTACAGCTACACCATGAAAGTGCCGGTGCTGATGTACCATTACATCAGCGAACCCCCGGAAGGATCAGACATTTACCGCACCGACCTTTCCGTCACCCCAGAACTATTCCGCGCCCATATGCAATATCTGGCCGAGAATGGCTTTACACCCATTGATCTATATGATCTTTCCCGCGCCATCACCCAACATGGCGGCCTGCCAGAGAAACCGGTCATCATCACCATTGACGATGGCTACCGCGACAATTACGAAAACGGCTTTCCCATCTTGAAGGAGTTTGGCTTTACGGCCACCATTTTCCTGGCGACAAATTTTCTGGACGACGGCCATCCCGGTTATCTCACCTGGGCTATGGTCAAGGAAATGTCAGAGGCCGGGATTCGTTTTGAGCCGCACAGCAAGTCGCACAGCGACCTGAGCGGCCGGGGTCGGGACTTCCTCATCTATGAAATGCTCGGCTCCCAAGAAACTGTGGCGGCGCACATTGGCTATATGCCCCGTTACTTCGCCTACCCCTCCGGGCGCTACGACGAGACAGCGATGCAGGTATTGGAAGAGTTGGGCTTTTGGGGGTCTGTTACCACCATGGGCGGCACCTGGCATGGCTATGAAAACCGCTTTGAGTGGAAACGGGTACGCATCCACAACTACACGGCCGTCGAGGATTTTGCCAAACTGGTGAGTCCGGGCGGCACGGTGGGGGGGCGATATCCGTAATCGTTAATCGGTGAACGGTAATCGGTGAAGAGATGGAGTTAAAAGGCAAAACGGCCGTCATCACCGGCGGCGCTATACGAATTGGACGGGCCATCACGTTGGCGTTGGCAGAATCGGAGTGTAATGTATTTATACATTACAACCGTTCCGCCGCCCCCGCCTTAGAAACCCAACAGGCAGCCCAGGCGTTGGGCGTGCGTGCCGAGATTTTTAGCGCCGATTTGCAGGAGGCGACGGCCGTGCAAGCCATCATGCGCGCCGCCACAGCCACCTTCGGCCAGGTGGACATCCTCATCAACAACGCCGCCATTTTCCCCGAAGAAGACAGCTTCACCGGCACAGACCTGGCCTTGTGGGACGAATTATTCGCCATCAACCTGCGCGCCCCCTTCCTGCTGGCGCAGGCGTTTGCCGCCCAACTGCCGCCCGACCGGCCCGGTTGCATTGTCAATGTGTTGGATGCGCGGGTGCAACGGCCGTATGCCGACCACTTTGTCTACCGCCTGAGCAAAGGCGGGCTGTGGCAAATGACGGAAATGCTGGCCCACGAACTGGCCCCCCGCATCACCGTCGACGGCGTGGCCCTGGGCGCCATCCTGCCGCCCCCCGGCAAAGGGCAGGATTACCTGGACAACCTGGCCCAGGAGCGCATCCCCTTACAGCGCCCCGGCAGCCCGGAGGTTGTGGCCCAAAATGTGCTGCATCTACTTCGTCAGGATTTTCTCACCGGCGTCATTCTCCCCCTGGACGGCGGTGAGTTTTTGTAATGCGTCGTGGCGACTTTTATACTGGCAAAGGTCAGAATCTGACATTTTTCTCACCTTGTCAGATGTCACCTTGCCACCTTGTCAGGTATAAACAACCCCTTAGCGTCCGGGCCGAAAGCGCACGGCCATATCACGCAACTGGGCAAAACTGACCGGTTTGAGCAGCACCAGAGTAGCCTGCTCGCGCAATTGTTCGGCCAGCAAATGGTCGGCCGTCACCAGGAAAACACGGGTATCCACCAGACGCGGGTCGGCGCGCACGGCCGTTAAAATCTCATCCCCCATCACATCTGGCAAATGTAAATCTAGCAAAATCAAAGTGGGCACTGTCAGACTAATACGGGAGAGGGCGTCACGGCCGTTGCCCACCACTTCTGGCTCATACCCCGCCACACGCAGCGCCTCGGTGTACACATTGGCAACCGGGCCATCATCTTCCACCACGAGCGCCAGCCATTGACTCATACTTCTCCATCCTTCGGTAAAAGCAGCGGCAACATGACCGTAAACGTACTGCCCTGCCCCGCCGCGCTTGCCATCGTCACCTCGCCATCCATCAACGTCGTCAATTCCTTCACAATGGACAATCCCAACCCCACCCCCTGCGAGCTGCCGATATGCTCGGCATTGAGCCGTTCAAACGCCTGAAAAATACGCTCCTGGGCTTCCGGTGGAATGCCGGGGCCGGTATCAGACACCCGGCAGCCCCACTGCCCATTTTGCGGGAAAATCAATAACGCGATGCTGCCCTGGTCGGTAAACTTCACCGCGTTAGCCAGCAGATTCAAGACAATTTGCCGCAGCCAATATCTGTCCCCCAGGATCGTCTGCGGCATCTCACTGGCTATCTCACACCAAAATTTTAACCCTTTGGCAGCAGTCACAATCTCAATCTGCGGCTGGATCTCCTCAACAAATTCCGCCACCACCAGCGGCCTCATTTCCAGTTTTACTTTGCCAGATTCCAATTGCGCCCGGTCTAGCAAGTTGCTGACAAACTCATTCAAAATGCCCGTGCTGCGCAAAACCTGTCCGGTAGCCTGCCTTTGTTGCGGGGTAATATCGCCATACACCCCTTCTTCCAACATCTCCGTGTACCCCATGATGGCGTTGATAGGGGTACGCATGTCGTGGCTGACGCTGGCCAGCAATTTACTTTTGAACTGCGACGCCGCCATCGCTTCATCCCGCGCCTGCCGCAGCGCCACTTCACTTTGCTGCAAATCATTGTATTGCTGCCGGATAATGCCATCAGCGCGGCGCACAATAAAAAACAGGATGAAATAAAGCGCCGCCAGGATGACGGCCACGCCAATGACAATGGTGCGCTGTGTTTGCTCTAGCTGCTGCACCAGCGGCGTCACGTCGTCATATACTTCAAACACCCCTTCAACCTCACCATCCGCGCCATAAATGGGCACGTAACTGGAAAAAACGTTGCGGTCTTCGATGGTCTGCTCAAAGGCGCTGAAGGTGTCGCGGAAGGTCAACTCACTGGCCACCACCCCGTCCCGTGCCGATAAATAACCGGCGTTATCCAGTTTGTTTTGCCCAATTTGTGCCTGTTCGGTGGAAAACACGGTCAACCCATCCAGGTCATATACTTTGATCTTGACCACAGACAAACCTTCCATTTGGGACTGAATATAGGCATATAATTCTTGTGTGCGGGGATGGTTTTGTAGCTCAACCGTATCCATCTCGCTGGCTTCATCTACAAATGAGGCAAATTGAGGCCAGAGAAAGTTGGAGAAGGTTTGGGTCAGCGCCACATTTTTGCTTTCGCTGGCGGCCACGAGATCAGCCACCGCCTGCACACGAAAGAAGTAACCTAATAACAGGGCAATGAGGACAAAAGCAACCAGACTGGTGATGGTGAAATAGCGCTGTAAGCGAAACATAATCTTATGAAGACCCAACGGGTTTTTTGAAACCCTTTGGGTCTATTGTTAGGCAAATGCCGGATAATATGATATAGCAAATTTGTCTTACGGCACTTACGGCACGCCGCTGACAATGACCAACGGCCGTAACCACGCTAAACTTATACCGATTACCGTTCACCGATTACCGATTACCGAGAAAAGGAGAACCCCATGTCCGCAACTCTTGTCCTCAGCAACGGCCGTATCCACACCATGAACCCCCACCAGCCCCAGGCCACGGCCGTCGCCATCCGCCACAACCACATCCTCGCCGTCGGCAGCGACGACGACATGCGTGCCCTGTTGGGCCAGGGTGGGGAATGGGTGGATCTGCACGGCCGTGCCCTCACCCCCGGCCTGGTAGACGCCCACGTCCACTTCCAACATTTCGCCCTCAGCCTGCAACTCGTCAACCTGGACGGCGCCACCTCCCTGGACGACGCCCTCACCCGCATCCACCAACGCCTAACGGATCACGCATCACGCATCACGCATCACGCATCACATATGACCGATAACTGGCTCCAGGGCCGCGGCTGGCGCATAGACGACTGGCCCACCCGTGCATTTCCCACCGCCGCCGACCTGGATCATATTGTGCCCGACCGCCCCGTTTGCCTGCGCGACAAATCGGGCCACGCCGCCTGGGTGAACGGCCGTGCCCTGCGCATCGCCGGAATAGACGAGCACACCCCAGACCCACCTGGCGGCCAGATTCAGCGCGACGCCGCCGGGCAAGCCACCGGCATCCTCTTTGAAGACGCCATGGAACTGGTGTCCCGGCACATCCCCCGCGAGACGCCGGCCCAAATCGCCGCGGCCATGCAAGCCGCGCAGCAGTATTGCTGGCAGGTGGGGTTAACGGGGCTGCATGATTTTGACGGCCGTGACTGTTTCCTGGCTCTCCAGATGTTGCGCGAACAGGGTGAATTGAGCCTACGCATCGTCAAAAACGTGCCCGTCTACCGGCTGGAACACGCCATCGGCGTGGGGCTGCGCTCTGGCTTTGGCGACGACTGGCTGCGCATCGGCAGCGTCAAAATTTTTGCCGACGGTGCATTAGGGCCACGCACCGCCGCCATGTTGCAACCCTACGAAAACGACCCCACCAACACCGGCATCGTCGTCACCGACAAAGAGGAGATGATGGAAAAGGTCAGCGCCGCCAGCGCCGCCGGCCTCAGCGTCACCATCCACGCCATCGGCGACCGCGCCAACCACGACGTGCTTGACGTATACGAAGCCGTCCGCGCCGAGGAAAAATCACGCATCACGCATCACGCCTTACGTCATCGCATCGAACACGTACAAATCATCCACCCCGCCGACCAGCTACGCCTGGCGCAGTTGGGCATCATCGCCTCCATGCAGCCCACCCACGCCACCTCGGATATGGAGATGGCCGATACCCACTGGGGCGACCGTGCCCGCCACAGCTACGCCTGGCGCACCATGCTGGACAGCGGCGCCCTGGTCGTCTTTGGCTCCGACGCGCCGATAGAGAAGATTGACCCGCTGCCCGGTATCCACGCCGCCGTCAGCCGCCGCCGCGCCGATGGTTCACCTGGCCCAGAGGGGTGGTATCCAGAGCAAAAATTGACCATGCACGAAACCATCTACGCCTTCACCACCGCCGCCGCCCTTACCAGCGGCCAAAGTGACCGCCTGGGTTCGATTGCACCAGGCAAACTGGCCGACCTCACCATTTACAGCGCCGACCCCTTCACCACCCCACCCGACGAATTACTAGACATAACGATTGACGCCACGCTGGTAGACGGCCGTTTCAAACACCGCACATTTTAAGAATGGGGCCACGGATTTGACGGATAAAACAGATTTTCACGGAAAACAGCCGGACTCGTGGCAGCGATGGCAGGGCTAATATAGCAACCCTATCTGAAAATGTGGACAGTCGGAGGAGAGCCTTTAGGCGAACCGCGCATCGGCTAAAGCCTCTCCTCCATCCACAACTCATTTGGGAATGCTAACTGTCATTCCGAGCGGAGTCTTCGGAGCGAGAAATCTTTCGCGTTGGTCCAGGCGAAGGATTCCTCGCCGAAGACGGCTCGGAATGACAGGTCTTGGGCACGACAGGAATAGGCGGGCGCAGCAGGGCACGGCGCAGACCCCAGGTATCGCTACGTTTGCCGCGCCGCGCTTTGTGAAAGGCGGTTTCCAGGGTGGCGAAGGCGTAGATTTTTGGATAGAGGTTTTTGAATGTTTTCATACCATGTCGTAGGGGCGGGACGGCGCGGGCGATAGCGAGCCGTAACGTGAGGCATGTTTTCCGCGCCGTCTCGCCCTGCCTGCCTGTCGTGGGGCGAGACGGGCGGGAATGAACATATGGGTGAACCCGCCAGGTATCGCCCCGCCCGTCCCGCCCCTACCAAAATGGGGCCGGTGGGGGGAAGCCCCCCACACCCCCCAACAGGATGCAGAAAGATCAGAAGCCAGAAACCAGAACATCAGAATTCAGAACCGGAAAGAGGGAGAGAAGACGTGGCGCAACAGCATCGAAAGCCCCAGTAGTAGTCCCAGTACCTGGGATAGTTCCTGAGGCGGTGCGCGACCCGCGCGGTGTCTTTGTCACTGGCCCAGGAGCCACCGCGCAAGAGACGCCCGATGTTATCGCCGCCGCTGAGGTCTTCACGGCCGTCGTCGGGGTTATACGGGTAATCATGTCCCCAACGGGTGCTGCACCATTCCCACACGTTCCCGGCCATGTCGGCCACCCCATAGGGGCTGTCCCCTTTTGGCGAAAATTGGCCGACGGGGGTGGTTTTTTCCAGTTTCATTTCTTTGGTGTTGGCGTGGTCAGGCTGCCACGCGCCCCAGGGGTAAAGACGGCCATCGGCGCTGCGCGCTGCCTTTTCCCATTCCGCTTCCGTAGGCAGCCGTTTGCCTGCCCACCGGGCATAAGCCAGGGCTTCATACCAGCTCACGCCCACCACCGGCTGATCGTCGCCGCTCCATTTCTGATCATGCCAATAAATCGGTTGGGCACGTTCTGTTTTGTCGTAATCTACATATTTACCTCCTATCCAGCGCTTGGCTTCTATCGCCTCGCGCCAGTAATCCGCGTTGGCATAACCACCCGCGGCCATAAAACGCCGGTATTCGGCATTGGTCACCGGCGTCCGATCCATAAAATAGGCGGGCAGGTAAAGGCTGTGCTGCGGCTTTTCGTTTTTATCGGCCGCCTTGTCCCCGTCATCACTGCCCATGCGGAACTCCCCGGCGGGCACATACACCATGCCCACCTCCGCCTCCCGCCGCAGCGCCAGCAGCGCCTCCAGGGCGGCGTGGCGGGCGTCATCAGCCGCATCATCACGCCACATCTGGCGCAGCACCTCGGCCAGCGCCTCATCCACCTGCCCCAACCGGGCGCAAGCCCGCGCCGCCTCCGCCCGCACCGGCGCGTCGCCATCGCGCAGCCCGGCCCACAGCGCCGCCACACTTTCTGCCCCACCCCCCAACCGGCCAAAGGCAGCTACGGTTGCCTGCCGTACTTCCCTATCCCCGGAACGCGAGAGAACAGCCAGCCGTTCCTGAATCAGGTGACGCTGTTGCTCGTTTGCGCCAGTTTCAGGCAGTAATTGCTGCGCCAGTAAAACATCAGAGCTTTCCGCGCTGGCTAACAAGGTTTCCACCTGGGCGGGCAGCAAATCGGCCGCAAAAGTTTGCAACTGGTCAACAATTTCCTCGCGCACATCTTGGGTCAGAGTGTCCGGCGACCGCAGCATGGCTACCAGTTCCGCCACCACCTGCTGGCGGACAGGCAGCGCTACCTGCCGCGCGCCTTCCGCCAGGCACTTTCCGGCCAGCAACCACAACGGTTGGCTGTCGTCGGCGGTATTTGCCTGGTCTGCCAGGCGTTGCAGCAAGGGGCCGGCATTTTCCGCTTTGCTGCAATAGAGCAAAATCACTTCCTGCCAATCGGGGTTGGTCAAATAGCTGGCCAACCGCATGGCGCTTTCCTCAGCGACTAACTGCGCCAGAGCATCGGCCACAAAATATTCTTGAAATGTTTTGTGCGAAAAGCCGTAGCGGTCAATGGCCCACTCTTGAATGAGGCCGGTAGCTTCAATAATTTCATCCAACAACATGGTCGGCGTCAAGTTGGCGGCAGGCATCTTCAGGTTACCGGCGGCCCATTTTTCCACCCAGATACACAGCTCTTCATATGTCAGAAAGCGTTGTTTTTCGTTTTGAAAAAGATGGAGGGCCAGGGCGCGCAGCAAAGGCACCATGTGATATTTGGTAAAAAGGCTTTCATACACCCCACGCTTTTGGTTCCAAAGCACCACACGCCGGGTGACGCAACTTTCATACAGGTCTGTTCGCCGATACGGTAGAGCAAGTTCATCTTCAAAATGGTCTAAGATGAGGGTGAGTAACAGGGGGTTGCGCGCCAGTTCCATGAATCGCCGGTTGTCAGCCAGGTTTTGCAGCAGTTTTGTTGCCAGTTTGCCCTGATCTGCGCCAAACCAGTTATGCACAAACGTTTCGATGGCTGGTTGATTTAGCTCCATGACGGCCGTTTTGGTAAATCCGGTCAGCGCCTGCCCATGTTCGTAGCTGTAGGGGCGCGAGGAAACAATCAGGATGTTGCGACGGCCTTTTTGTTTTTCACCCAGTACATATTGATCGGCAAATTTTTGCGTCAGTTTGATCAGCTCCTGGTGATCTTTTTCGTTGGGTACTTCATCCAGCCCGTCAAGCAGGATGAGACAGCGGCCGTCCTTTAGCTGCCGTTCAAGGTATTTTTGGGCGTTAGGGAAGTTCTTGCTTTTCAAATCGTCAGGAAACGCATCTTCCAGGCGTTCCAGTTTGGGCAAATCCTTCACCAGATCGGCAAAGCGAAAATAGATAGGCAGATGGTCTTGCACTTCCGGGCGACGGCGGTCGGCGCACATGAAGGCCAGGTAGTAGAGATAGGTGGTTTTACCAATGCCGGGTTCACCCAACACAACCAGACGGTGATGCTGGCGCACGGCTTGCCAGGAATCGAGAGAATTTTTCTCTTGCTGGCGACGCGCATCTTCACGGGTACGGAACAAGTCAACCAGCTCATTTACTGTGGGATTTGGGTTCAGCGTGAGTAAGGTGGGCACGTACATCTGATCCAGGCGGAGGGTTGGCAGGCTTTTTGCCTTTACCACATGCCCACTGTGAAGGGTTTGCACCATTTCCGCCAGTGTGCGCCGGTACACCTTTTCATAACGCAGGCGCACAATAGGGGCGGCGGCAAGACGGTCAAAAAGGAAATGGAAGAGACGGCCGCTCCACTCCGCCAGCTTTTCGGCAATCTGCTTCAAAAAGAGGCCCACCAACACCCCTCCGGCGCCCACCAGCACTACCAGAATCTCCTGCCAGAACTCCTCGAAAAACGGGGTGGGCGGTTCTGGCTCAGGCACCGGGGTGATGATCAAAATGGCGGGTGGTTCAGTTGGGGCGGGCGTGGCTGACGCGGGTGTGGCTGATGGGGGCGGTGGGGTGGCCGTTTGCGCCTGCGCCAGCAGCACCCAGGCCAACAAAAGCAACATAACTACGAGTAAGGAGAGTTTAGCTTTTGGGAACATGGGGGAAGTATACCTTAACAGGGGCACAAGGTGAATCAGACTGTGGGGATGAGCCCACCTTCGTGGGCTGGGTTCCAGTCGGCGAAGGCCGACTTTGCCTTCTGTTGGTGCAGATTTATCTGCCGCATCGAGGAATATGCGATTGCCCTGGGGGATGGGGAGAGGATGAGATTTTGTTTACGGCCGTGCCCAACGCACTACAATTGTCACAAAACAAACAAACGTGGTGTTTAGAGGGGTGGAATTGGCAAATTGACAATTTGCGTTACTAAAAAAGGAGAACCCATGAAACGAAATCGCAAAATGCTCATTGTATTGGCCGTGTTGTTAGTTTTGGCCAGCACGGCCGTTGCCGCCATCGCCTTGCAGCCCTCCGCCCGTGACCTGCTGGTGGAAGCGGCCGAACTGACCGAAACGATCACCGACGGCCACGCCATCGCCAGCTTTGAGTTTGACGCCCAGGGCGAAAAGGGCAGCGGTACGGTGGAGGTGTGGGGCAAATTGGGCATGGGGCCAAATGGTGAACCGGCTTTCCGTGCCCACGTGCTGGAGGCCAGTTTAGGGGAATTTGTGGGCGTCACGGCCGTGACCGATGGCTACACCTTCTGGCTCTATCACCCGCAGCAAAACAAAGTCCTCACCGGCACATCTGACGAACTGGCTATCTTGCTGACCGACCACATGGCGGGCAAAGAATTTGAGACCCCCGACCACGACTTCAACAAAGAAGAGATGCCGCAAACGGTCGCGGAAGCGGTTGATAAACTGCTCACCTACTTCACTGCCGAGCGGCAGGGATACGCCAACCTGAACGGGGCGCGGGCCATTGCCCTGCGCTTGCTGCCCATCCCCGACCAGATGCCGGCCGAAGTGCGCGCCGCCGGTGGCTACATCAACGTCTGGCTGCGCCCCGATGATCGCGCCCCGCTGGGGGCCGAACTGGCGCAAAGCAGCGCCGGTTACGGCAAAATCACCGCCACCACACTCGACATCAACCAGGGTGTAGACGAGGCGCTCTTCACCTTTGCCATTCCCGAAGGGGCAGAAGTGATTCAGGTGGCCGACCTGCAACTGCCAGAAATAGAGCCGGTGTCGCTGGAAGAAGCGGCAGCGGCGGCGGACATGGTATTGCTGACGCCTGCTGTTTTACCGGATAGTGCCACATTGGTGGACACGGCCGTTGTGCGTGGTGTGGTCGTGCAGCAATACAGCCTGCCCGGTGGGGCCGGTTTCACCGTTGCCCAGGGTAAGGCCACCGACAGCTTTACACCGGCTGATGGGGAGGGCACGGCCGTGACCGTGCGCGGTGTAACGGGACAGCTTTTTGCCAGCGACAGCGCCACCCGCACCCTGCTCACCTGGACGGAAGGCGGCATCCAGTTCTGGATCGGCGGCGACCTGACGGCGGAACAGGCGGTGGCGATAGCAGAATCATTGCAATGATCACGTGAAACGTGAAACGTGAGGCGTGAGGTTTTCCCGGTCACGTTTCACGTTTCACGCATCACGCCCTCCCCCATGCCCGATCCCATCCACATCACCAACCTGGAACGCCGTTTTATGCGCGGCGAAACGGCCGTGTATGCTCTGCACGGCATTGACCTGACCATCCAATCGGGCGAATTTGTGGCCCTGGTTGGCCCCTCCGGTTCTGGCAAATCTACGCTGCTCAATCTGCTGGGTGGGCTGGACCGGCCCAGCGGCGGCGAATTGTGGCTGAATGGCCTGGCGCTGCACAACGCCGATGACAAACAGCGCACCCGCCACCGCCGCGAACAACTTGGTTTCATCTTCCAAAGTTTTAATTTGCTGCCCAAATTGACGGCGCTGGAGAACACGGCCGTGCCCCTCATGCTCAACGGGCTGCCAAAAAACGAGCGGGAGGCCAGAGCCGCCGCCCTGCTGGAAAAGGTGGGATTGGGCCACCGGCTGCACCACTACCCCACCGAACTGTCTGGCGGCGAACAGCAGCGGGTGGCCATTGCCCGCGCCCTCATCCACAACCCGGCGCTCATCCTGGCCGACGAACCGACCGGCAATCTGGACTCGGCCACCGGCGCGGAGGTCATGGCGCTGCTGCAACAACTGAACCAGGAGCAATCCATTACCCTCATCGTCGTCACCCATGACGAAGAAGTGGCCGCCTATGCCCATCGGATCGTGAAATTGCGTGACGGCCGTGTGGAGAGTGAGCAGGTGAGCAGGGGCAGGGGTGAGCAGGTGAGAACAGATCACCCCATCACCCCATCACCTGCTCACCCTATCTCCCCGGCGTCTTCGCCGCCCTCACCTGCTCATCTTCCGTACCGCGACATCCTGCGCAGTGCCCTGGGCAACCTGCGCCGCCGCCCGGTGCGCAACGTGCTGACGGCGGCGGGTGTGGTCATTGGCATCATTACCCTGGTGGCCATGGTCTCGTTTGGCGTGGGGGTGCAGCAGGAAGTCCGGCGCAACTTTGAGACGATTGGGCTGGAAAACATCTTTGTCAATCCCCGGTTTGCGGAGACGGATGAGTTTGATCCCTTTGCCCCACCGGAACCAGAGCGGGCATTGACGCCTACGGCCGTGACTGAAATCCGCCAAATCCCCGGCGTCAAAATCGTCACCCCCATCCTCGACCTGCCGCGCGGCGTGAATCTGGTGCTTCTGACGGCCGATGATCAATCTATTCCCGTGCGCATCACCGAAGGCGGCGAAGGGCGCTTCAGCTTTGGCGGCACAAACGAGGTTTTGGCCGGTGAAAGCATAGACGAAGGCGAAACGCAGGGCATTGTCCTCTCGAACCAACTGGCCGACACGCTGTTGGGGCCAGAGCAGGGTTATACCGACCTGATCGGGCAGCCGGTGGCGCTGCGGGCGGAACTGCCCCGCGGCGAGAGCCAGGAGTTCCCCAGCCGCATTGTCGGTGTGCGCCAGAGTTTTGGCAGCCGCACCATTGACCTGGGGCTGGCGGAGCGGGAAGCGATTACCACCTGGTGGTTCGGCCAGCCCGACTTATTGGAAACAGAGGGGTATGACCGGCTGATTGTACGTGCGGAGAATTTGGGGAGTGTGACGGCCGTCATCGAACAGATTGACGAGATGAATTTTGCTCCCCAATCCTTTGAAGCGATTTTGGATGTGGCCAATCAGGTATTGTCTCTACTGCAAGCGCTGTTGGGGTCGGTGGGGGCGTTAGCGCTGCTGGTGGCGGCGCTCGGCGTGGCCAACACCATGCTCATGGCCATTTATGAGCGCACGCGGGAGATTGGCGTGTTGAAAGCGTTGGGCGCGTCCCGCCGTGAAATCCGGCTGCTGTTCATGGTGGAAGCGGGGTTGATTGGCCTGATCGGTGGTTTTGTGGGGCTGATTTTGGGGGCGCTGTTAGGGCGATTGGTAGATTACATCGCCCATCGTTACCTGATTGAAGAAGGGGTAACCGGGGTGGGGCTGCTCTCCGTGATTCCGCCCTGGCTGGCGTTGGGGGCGCTGGCCTTTGCCGCCCTCATTGGCGTGTTGGCCGGGCTGTACCCCGCCGCCCGCGCCGCCCGCCTCGACCCGGTCTCCGCCCTACGGCATGAGTAAGAAGTGACGACATCCCCGTTTTGTGAGATAAGGTGAGGGGAGCAGCACGCCCACGTGCTGCTCGTTCGCACATGGGCGTGCGAACTCCTCAAATTCAACTTGGTCAGGTAATAACAGGGCGTTCGCTCAAAAAAATGAGCAAAAACCAAATTGGGCAAAGTCATAACCAAAAGATAAAGGAAGCAACAAAGTCATGCCCAAACCTGGAAAATTTATCTCAAATTGTTATTTCCAATGGGGCGTCA